>NZ_CP162599.1:2400000-3694176 GCF_040958695.1 Ornithinibacillus sp. 4-3 | reverse complement strand
GAGTTTAAATAAAAAGGTGAAAATTACCATGTTGGAGTATAATGAGTGAAGGAGTTTTATCAGTTGCAGACAGAAGAAGTTTTCTTTTATTAAGAAGTTGACAAATTCTACTTATTGTTTGTATAATTAGTGCGACTGTCAATTTTAAATGTAACGTTTGATTTTGATAATAGAAATATCTAGCTCCTAGGAGGTGCTTTATAGATGAAAAGAACGTTTCAACCAAATAACCGTAAACGTAAAAAAGTACACGGATTCCGTGCACGTATGAGTACAAAAAACGGCCGTAAAGTTTTAGCTCGTCGTCGTCGTAAGGGAAGAAAAGTATTATCTGCTTAAGCCACTGAAGATTTTTATCAGTGGTTTTTTCCACTTTATGTAAGAATTTTGAAAATGTTGTGTTGGATAGGATTAGTAAGGTGATAAAATGAAAAAAGCATATCGAATTAAAGAGAATGAAGAGTTTCAATACGTATTTCGTAAAGGAAAATCCTTTGCTAATCGACAGTTAGTTATTTATTACATGGAAGATCCAATGCAAAAGCATTTTCGAGTCGGTATATCTGTTGGTAAAAAAATAGGAAATGCAGTAATTAGAAACCGTATCAAGCGTTACATTAGACAATGCTTTTTGGAATTAGAAGATTCAATTTTACCGACTTTAAATATTATTGTAATAGCAAGAAAACCAACAAATGAAATGAATTATCATGAAGTAAAGAAGAGTTTAATTCATTTACTCTCTAAACAGCATTTATGGAAATGATTTTTATTATGAAAGACTCTCGCTTAAATGATATATTTGCAGTGAGCGATATCGATCAATTAGGTGTAGGTTGATTTTAGGAGGAACTGTTTTGGGTAGTCGTAAAAAGTTATTTTTACTACTTTCATTGATTGCTGCAGCAATGTTACTTTCTGGTTGTACAGAAATTAACGAACCAATCTCTTCTGAAAGTACAGGAATTTGGAATTCAGTATTTGTATATCCAATGTCTTGGTTAATTACATATTTTGCTGAATTATTTACTAATGACTATGGATTAGCTATTGTTATCGTAACAATTATTATTCGAATTATATTATTACCATTAAACGTAAAACAATTAAAGAGCTCTAAAGCAATGCAGGATATTCAACCTGAGTTAAAAGAAATTCAACAAAAATACAGTTCAAAAGATGCAAACACACAAAAGAAACTACAAGAAGAAACAATGGCATTATTCCAAAAGCATGGAGTTAACCCATTAGCTGGATGTTTACCATTATTCATACAAATGCCAATATTGATTGCTATGTACCATGCAATTATGCGTACTGCAGAAATTAAAGAGCATAGCTTTTTATGGTTCCAATTAGGTGCATCAGATCCGTATTATATATTACCATTAATTGCTGGTGGAGCAACTTTCTTACAGCAAAAACTAATGATGGCAGGAAGTCCAGCAGCACAGAATCCACAAATGGTTGTTATGTTATATTTAATGCCAATTATGATTGCTGTTTTCGCAATGTTCTTCCCATCTGCATTAGCATTGTACTGGGTAGTAGGAAACATTTTCATGGTTGTGCAAACTCTTTTTATTCGCAAGCCAATGTTTAAAGGGAACAATGGAGGAGAAAATAAGTGAGAGAGATAACTGCTAGTGGTCAGACCGTTGATGAAGCGATCCAATCTGCATTAGAGCAGTTAAATACAACTTTAGATAGGGTCGAAGTTAAAGTAATTGATGAAGGAAGCAAAGGTTTCCTTGGAATTTTTGGTTCAAAATTAGCAATTGTTAGTGTAGCATTGCTTAAAAATCAGATAGAAGAAACAGAAGAATTTATTAAAGAAGTAACAAAAAACATGGGTGTAGATATTGAACTTACAACCACTGTAAAAGACAAACATGTAAGCTTTGAAATGAATGGCGAAAAGATTGCTTTATTAATTGGAAAACGTGGTCAAACATTAAATGCATTGCAGTACCTCGTGCAATTGGTAATTAATAAAGATAGTCAACAATTTTATCGTGTAACATTAGATGCAGAAGGCTATCGTAAGCGTCGTGAAGAAACATTAGAAGTGTTAGCTGAAAAATTGGCAGCAAAAGCTTTACGAATCAAGAAAAAAGTTTCCTTAGAACCAATGCCTGCATATGAGAGGAAAATCATTCATACTGTCTTACAAAACAGAAAAGATGTTTCCACTTATTCGGATGGTGTAGAGCCACACCGATATGTTGTAATTAAGCCTTAATATTTCATTAAAAAACCGATTAGGAGAAAATTCCTAGTCGGTTTTTTAATGTGAAACTGAGATAAAAGAAAGTGTATTTCTTTTCCGAGGAGGCTGAGGACAAGCCCATGGAAGCAGAGTATATTTCCGAAGCGGGTGTTCGCACAAATTATGTTAGGAATTTGTTAGATAAAAAAACTTTTACTTAGCCTCTAGGTGGATCCTTTGACAGAAGATATGGATGTCTAGCTGCAAGGGCTGTTTTTTATGAAATTAGAGGGTAAGAAGAATGGAAAATAAAACAAGAATATCCACATGTTGATAACTTTATTTTAAGTACAAACTGTGCTATTCTAAGATGTTAGTAACAATGAAAAATAATAGCTATATAATTGGATAAAATAGTTGATAACTTTAATATAGATTTTTGGGGGTAGAGTCATGGAGGCAGAAACAATTGTGGCGATCTCAACTCCAGTTGGAGAAGGGGCTATTTCTATTGTTCGTATGAGTGGTCCAGAAGCTATAAATATTGCATCAAATATATTTAAAGGAAAAGATTTAAAAAAGGTTGCAAGTCATACTATTCATTATGGTAATATTATTGATCCACAAGATGAAGAAGTAGCAGATGAAGTCATGGTTACTGTACTCAAAGCTCCTAAAACATATACCTGTGAGGATATTATTGAAATTAATTGTCATGGGGGAATTGTAGCAGTAAATAGAATCTTAGAAATTGTATTAAATCAAGGAGTTAGACTAGCAGAACCTGGAGAATTTACGAAACGTGCCTTTTTAAATGGGAGAATTGATTTATCACAAGCAGAAGCAGTAATGGATTTAATTCGTGCAAAAACAGATAAAGCGATGTCTGTTGCGCTACATCAACTAGATGGAAGATTATCAAATTTAATTCGTAAACTGAGACAAGAATTAATTGAAACAGTAGCACATGTCGAAGTAAATATTGATTATCCAGAATATGATGATGTAGAAGAAATGACACAAGGAATGATGCAAAAAAGAACGAAAAAAGTTCATGCAGAAATAGAATCTTTACTACAGGTTGCAAAACAAGGGAAAATCTTAAGAGAAGGTATAAATACAGGGATTATTGGTCGCCCAAATGTAGGGAAATCCTCCCTGATGAATGTATTAGTTCAAGAAAATAAAGCAATTGTTACAGATATTCCTGGTACAACTCGTGATATTATAGAAGAGTATGTGAATGTTCGTGGAGTCCCTCTGCGCTTAGTAGATACAGCAGGAATTCGTGAGACAGAGGATATTGTAGAGCGAATGGGTGTGGAACGTTCGCGTCAAGTTCTATCTGAATCTGATTTATTATTGTTTGTATTAAATAATAATGAAGCATTAACAACAGATGATTTGCAGTTATTTGCAGCAGTAAAGGGATTAGAATATATTGTCATTATTAATAAAACAGATTTGCCTACAAAGCTAGATATGGAAAAAGTAGAAGCATTGGCAGAAGGACAACCAATTATTTCTTTATCAATAATAGAAGAACGTGGAGTAGAAGAGTTAGAAAAAGCAATAGCAACTATTTTCTATGCTGGTCACATCGATAGTAATGAATCTGCATTTGTATCGAATGTGAGGCATATTCATTTACTTCGTCAAGCAAAAGAAGCTTTAGAGGACGCGATGAATAGTTTAGAATTTGGTATGCCATTAGATATTGTACAGATTGATGTTACTAGAACATGGGAATTTTTAGGAGAAATTATTGGAGATACAGCTAGCGATAGTTTGATTGATCAATTATTTTCACAGTTTTGTTTAGGGAAATAAAAATAGGCACTGTATATTTTTCTCAAATTTTATAGTTTAGATAGCATTTCCAGCTGTACCTTCATTATGAAAATTAAAATAAAGAAAGGAATAAACACATGATATATGAAGCAGGCCATTATGACGTTATTGTTATAGGAGCAGGTCATGCAGGTTGTGAAGCTAGTGTTGCTTCAGCTCGAATGGGTGCAAAAACTTTAATGTTAACTTTAAATTTAGATTTAGTTGCCTTTATGCCTTGTAATCCTTCACTTGGAGGACCAGCTAAAGGTATTGTTATTCGTGAAATTGATGCGTTAGGTGGTGTAATGGGGAAGGTAATTGACAAATCTTATATCCAAATGCGCATGTTAAACACACGTAAAGGTCCGGCAGTGCAGGCATTAAGAGCACAAGCAGATAAACCTATTTACATTCAAGAAATGAAGAAAGTACTGGAGAACGAGCCAAATATTACTTTACGTCAAGGCATGGTTGATCGTCTTATTATTGAAGATGGTGTATGCAAAGGGGTAATTACAGAAACAAAAGCAGCATACCGTGCAGATGCAGTAATTATTACGACAGGAACCTTTATGCGTGGAAAAGTTCTCATGGGAGATATTGAATATGAAAGTGGTCCAAATAATCAACGCGTATCTATTAAGTTATCTGAGCACCTAGAGGAGCTTGGTTTTGATTTAATACGTTTGAAAACAGGCACACCACCACGCGTATTAAATAGTACGATTGATTATTCAAAAACAGAGATACAGCCAGGGGACGAAGATAAGCGAGCCTTTTCTTATGAAACAACAAGTTTTATTACTGATCAACTACCTTGTTGGTTAACATATACAAATGAAAAAACACATCAAATTATTAATAATAATTTAACTCAATCAGCAATGTATTCGGGTAAAGAAGTAGGAACAGGGCCAAGATATTGTCCTTCCATTGAAGATAAAATAGTACGTTTTCATGATAAACCACGTCACCAAGTATTTTTAGAACCAGAAGGTAGAGATACAGAAGAAGTATATGTACAAGGATTATCCACATCTTTACCAGAATATATTCAAGAGGATTTATTAAAAACTGTTCCAGGATTGGAAAATGCGCAAATTATGCGTCCAGGCTATGCTATTGAATATGATGCGGTAATCCCGACGCAATTATGGCCAACTTTAGAAACGAAAAAAGTTCCAGGTCTATATACAGCTGGCCAAATTAATGGAACATCAGGTTATGAAGAAGCGGCTGGTCAAGGGATGATGGCAGGAATTAATGCAGCAGCAAAAGTATTAGGAAAAGATCCGTTTATTTTAGACAGATCTCAGGCGTATATTGGTGTTATGATTGATGATCTTGTCACAAAGGGTACACGTGAACCATATCGTTTACTTACTTCGCGTGCAGAATATCGTTTATTACTTCGTCATGATAATGCAGATTTACGCTTAACAGAGCTAGGATATCAATTAGGTTTAATTACGGAAGAGAGATATCAAAAATTTGTTGAGAAAAAAGCATTAGTTGAAGACGAAATACAACGTTTGACAAAGTTAGTAATTAAGATGGAGCCACATATCCAGCAAGTATTAACGGAAGCCAATTCAACACCATTAAAGGATGCTACACATGCAATTGAATTATTAAAACGTCCAGAAATTAAGTATGCGACGATTGAAAAAATGATGGCTGCAAGTAAAAAGCTATCAGAAGAAGTAAAAGAACAAGTTGAAATTCAAGTTAAATATGCAGGTTATATTAAAAAGGCAAAAGATCAGGTAGCAAGAATGTTAAAATTAGAAGATAAGAAAATACCAGCAGATATTGATTATGATGCAATCAAAGGCTTATCTATTGAATCACGTGAACGATTAAAGAAAGTACGACCATTATCTGTTGGTCAGGCTTCGCGTACTGCTGGAGTAACTCCATCAGATGTATCCATTTTAATTATTTATATCGAACAAGGGAAAATTGCTCGTGTTGCTAATTAAAAGAGCAGTTTTAAACATTATTCAATAAGGAGACATTCTATTGAATCCAGAACAATTTAAACAAGCATTACAAAAATACCATATTGAATTATCAGAAGAGCAAATGGAACAATTTTCTATTTACTATCAGATGTTGGTAGAATGGAATGAGAAGATTAATTTAACAGCTATTACAGAAGAAAAAGAAGTATATTTAAAACATTTTTATGATTCTATTTCAGCCGCATTTTATTATGATTTAACATTGCCAAAACATATTTGTGATGTAGGGGCAGGAGCAGGTTTTCCAAGTATTCCTTTGAAGATTTGTTTCCCTCATTTAGAAATAACTATTGTTGATTCCTTACAGAAGCGAATTAAGTTTTTAAATGAGCTTGCTACTGCATTGAAATTGAAAGATGTTCATTTTCATCATAGTCGTGCAGAAGATTTTGGAAGAAATAAAGAGTTTCGTGAGAAATTTGATATTGTTATAGCTCGAGCTGTAGCACGTATGTCTGTTTTAAGTGAACTTTGTCTACCTCTATGTAAAGTAACTGGATCTTTTATAGCATTAAAAGGGGCACAATCTATAGAAGAATTGGCTGATTCAAAAGCAGCTATCCATATACTAGGGGGAGAGGTTGTTGGTAATGAAAGCTTTACATTACCAATGGAAGATAGTGAACGTTCTATTGTCATTATTGATAAAGTTAGACAGACACCTAAAAAATATCCAAGAAAGCCAGGTATGCCAAATCGAAATCCGATTCAGTAGAGGAGGCATGCCTCTCTTACTAATTCATGGAAGTGAGAGAGGAACCAATATATTTCAGAAGATTCAAACTATTTAACTGTAAATAAAAATATCTTTGTTATGTCATATTCTTATTTGTATGAATATGGTAAAATAGAATTACATATGTAGATTTTTATCACATATATGTATAAGGTATATGTGATTTTATATAGATGGAGTAAAAATGTTTCACGTGGAACATTTTTACAAATTAGGGGAAAATAAGAGAAACTACATATTTTTGAAAAAGAATAGATGATGTAAGTTTTCTAAATCGTTTTTCCATTAAATATATTCCAATGATGTAGAAAAGGAATAGGAGAAAGGTGGTGTCTAATCATGCTGCAACCTTTTAATCGGATTTTTGGACTTGGTGAAAAACAAAAAGATGGAGAACATACGGATGAGGTAATTAAATTACCAATTAGCCAAATTACTCCTAACCGTTACCAACCAAGAGCGGTTTTTAATGAAGATAAAATAAAAGAATTAGCACAAACAATACATACTCACGGAATGATTCAACCTATTGTTGTTCGTAAAATGGATGATGAGATGTATGAATTAATTGCAGGTGAGCGTAGATGGCGTGCTGTACAAACATTAGAGTGGGAGACAATCCCGGCAATTATACGTGATATGAATGATGCGGAGACAGCATCTGTAGCATTAATAGAGAACTTACAGCGTGAAGAATTAACTGTAATCGAGGAAGCGCAAGCGTATGCAAAATTATTAGAATTACATTCTTTGACGCAAGAAGCACTAGCACAAAGACTAGGAAAGAGCCAATCTACTATTGCGAATAAGCTTCGCCTTTTAAAGTTACCAGAAGATGTACAAAATGCATTATTTCTAAAAACAATAACTGAGCGACATGCTAGGGCGCTTATTGGATTAAAAGATGAAGTAATACAGCTTCGTGCACTTGAAGAAATAATTGAAAATGATTTAAATGTGAAGCAGACAGAGGCACTTATTCAAAAACTTTTAGAACCAGAACAACCAAAAGAAAAAAAGCAGAACCGAATAAAGGGAGTTAATAAAGATATTCGTATCGCAATGAATACTATACGTCAATCTTTGAGTATGGTTACAAAAACTGGTATAGAAATAGAGTCAGATGAAGAAGAGTTAGAAGATTATTATCAGTTCACTATAAAAATTCCAAAAAAGAAATAATATTATCTTATCATACCTAATGTGATGCCCATCAATTTTGATGGGCACTTTCGTTCATAAACTTTCGTCCAATATTTTAATAATCTATGGAAAATAGCTAGATTATTAAAATATTGCGATTAACTTTATCCTCGTCCAATTTAAAAACAAGCATTTATCTCACTAAATAAGAAGGTAATTTTATCCTTTTCTACTATTCCATTTAATAGTTTATATGAAGTAACCCAACTTAAGTTTAAGAAGGTTAATTACATTCTTTTAACAAAAAGTATTTTTATAGTTATTTCCTATGTATAAAATGATATTATATAAAAGACAGGTTTTTAATTTAATAGAATTGTTTATAGTTGATTTTTAAGGAATAAACATGAATAAGCTCAAACTTCTATTGAAAAAGAAGAAAATTTTATCACTAAAGTACGATTGAAATTGCAACTTAGTCACATTCGAAGTGTTTACGAGATAAGTAGGTGAAATAATGGGGAAAATTATAGCTGTAGCAAATCAAAAAGGTGGTGTTGGAAAGACAACTTCATCCGTGAATTTGAGTGCTTGCTTAGCATTATTAGGAAAAAAAGTACTAATTGTTGATATAGACCCACAAGGCAACGCAACAAGTGGGGTAGGTATTAATAAAGGAGATATGGATAATTGTATTTACAATATCCTTGTGGAAGATTTACCAGCAGAAGAAGTATGTGTCTCTACTGCTGTAGAAGGATTAGATATCATTCCAGCTACTATTCAATTAGCTGGAGCAGAGATTGAACTCGTTCCAACTATTTCAAGAGAAATTCGTTTAAAACGAGCATTAGATCATATAAAAAATAATTATGATTATATTATTGTCGATTGCCCACCTTCATTAGGTCTATTAACAATTAATGCTTTAACTGCATCTGATTCAGTAATTATTCCTGTACAATGTGAGTTTTATGCATTAGAAGGATTAAGTCAATTATTGAATACTATTCGTCTTGTACAAAAGCATTTAAATAAAAGTTTAATGATCGAAGGCGTTCTTTTAACAATGCTTGATGCAAGAACAAATTTAGGAATTCAAGTAATTGAAGAAGTTAAAAAATATTTTCAGGATAAAGTATATCGCTCTATTATTCCAAGAAATATTCGACTTGGTGAAGCACCTAGCCATGGGAAACCAATTATTATTTATGATCCTAGATCGAAAGGTGCAGAAGTGTATCTTGAATTAGCAAAGGAAGTGATCGAAAGTGAAAAGGTTAGGTAAAGGCTTAGACGCATTGCTCCCTGATATGAACGAATCAGAAGACTCAATCCAGGAAATACAAATTAATCAATGTCGACCAAATCCATATCAACCAAGAAAAACCTTCCAAGCAGATGCCATTGAGGAATTAAAAGAATCTATCTTAGAATATGGTATTATCCAGCCATTGATTGTTCGTCAAAGTATAAAAGGCTATGAAATTGTAGTAGGGGAGAGAAGATTCCGGGCTGCAAAAGAAGCAGGTTTAGAAGTAATACCTGTTATTGTCAAAGATTTGACAGATCATAAAATGATGGAAATTGCTCTATTAGAAAATTTACAACGTGAAGATTTAACACCAATAGAGGAAGCGACAGCATATGATAATTTATTAACCGAGTTAAAAATTACTCAAGAAGAATTATCCAAACGATTAGGAAAAAGCCGTTCTCATATTGCGAATATGATGCGTTTACTATCTTTACCAGAACAAGTCATTGCCTATATTAATAATGGTGAATTATCCATGGGCCATGGCAGAGCTTTACTTTCTGTTAAAAATGAAGATCAATTGCTAGAACTTGTAACTAAGATTCGCAAGGAAAAGTTAAATGTACGTCAAGTAGAGCAATTAATCCAACAAATAAATAAAGAGTCAAATAAGAAGAAAGAAAAACCGAAAAAAGATATTTTCATTCAAAACACAGAAACAAGATTAAGAGAACAGTTTGGTACAGCAGTAAATATTCAACGAGGAAAGAAAAAAGGGAAGATTGAGATTGAATTTTACTCTGATGAAGATTTAGAAAGACTCATTGAAATTTTATCTGAATAAAAGTAATGGCACAGGCTGACAATTTACTTGTCAGTCTTCTTACTTTATTCTGAGCTAAATTTCTATTACTCTATATGGAATAATAGTAAGTGTTTAAGCAGAAAATGAGGTGAGAGCATATGATTTATTTTGACCAAGCAGCATCTTCTTTCCCAAAACCAAAAGAAGTTGTTGATCAAATGATTGATGTAGTAACTCATTTGGGTGCAAACCCTGGTAGGGGAGGGCACCAACTTGCAAGAAAAGCAGATATGATTATTAATGAGACTAGAAATAAAGCAGCAGCTTTATTTGGATGTACAAACCCAAAACAATGTTTATTTTATCCAAATGCAACAATTGCTTTAAATCAAGCAATAAAAGGATTGAATTGGCAAAAGGGAGACCATGTGATTGCTACTTCAATGGAACATAATTCATTGAGAAGACCACTGGAATATATTAGAAACAATTTTGGAGTAGATGTAAGCTATATTGATTGGCAGGAAAATGATGAGCAATTTATACAATCTTTTCAACAAGAAATTAAAGAGAATACAAAGCTGATTGCAATAACACATGCCTCTAATGTAACAGGTTCATTAATACCTATAGATGCTATTTTAGAGATAGCACATCTGAAGGGAATTTTAACATTAGTGGATGCTTCGCAAACTGCTGGACATTTGCCAATTAATATGAAAAAACAAGGAATTGATATGCTTGTTTTTCCTGGACATAAAGCTTTACTAGGTCCACAAGGTACAGGAATGTTATTAGTAGAAGGGGAAGTCTTATTATCTCCCATTCATCATGGAGGTACAGGAAATTACTCTGAATCCATAGAGCAACCAGAAGCATGGCCAGAAAAATATGAAAGTGGTACATTAAATACGCCAGGTATAGCAGGTTTACTTGCAGCATTAAAACATTATGAGAAAAATAAAACAGAAATTGTTCCACGTGAAACAATTTTAATTCAGAAATTGTATAATGGTTTGAAGCAGATACATGATGTGCAAGTTTACTGGACAGATAAACAACCGAAGCAAATACCGATTGTAGCATTTAATGTAAAGGATATTTCCTCACAAGAATTATCAATGATATTGGATTCACATTACCAAATCGCAGTTCGTGGGGGATTGCATTGTAGTCCTTTGGCTCATCAAACTTTGAATACATTAGAACAAGGTGTAGTAAGAGCAAGTATAAACATGTATAATACAGAAGGGGAAATTGAGATTTTCCTTCAAGCAATACAGCAGATTATTGATGCGTATGAAAATATATAAATAGTTATAACAAAAGAAGATTCGGGTTATACATAAATTGGAGATGGATAAATGGCACTTACAGGAACATTAGTTAATGGATTATGTATCATTATTGGAAGCATACTAGGGTTGTTTTTTACTAAAATTCCCGAACGCTTTAAGGAAACAGCACTACATGGAATTGGACTATCTGTTATATTGATTGGACTACAAATGGCATTTTCTACAGAGTTAATTATTGTTGTTTTACTTAGTTTATTATCTGGAGCAATATTAGGTGAGCTTTTCCGTATTGAGGATATTTTAAATCGTTTTGGAAACTGGATTGGAAGTAAGTTTCAATCCGCTAATGGTAAAGGGAGTATTTCTCAAGGATTTGTAACGGCAACACTTATTTTTGTAGTTGGGGCAATGGCTATTCTAGGTGCTCTTGATAGTGGGGTACGTGGTGATCATGAAGTTTTAATTACAAAAGGAATTCTTGATGGTTTTATGTCTCTTGTATTAACAACAACATTAGGAATTGGCGTGATTCTTTCTGTTATTCCCGTTATCCTTTATCAAGGATCAATAGCATTACTAGCAACACAAATTGAAAGATGGATACCAGAGGCCTTTATGAATGGTTTAATTACCGAATTAACAGCAGTAGGGGGACTAATGATTGTTGCAATCGGTTTGAATATTTTAAAAATCACCCAAATACGTATAGGGAATTTATTACCATCAATTCTAACTGTTTGTGTGATTTACTACATATATTATATGTTTTTTTAAATAAGTGTAGAAGGGGAGTGGGTGAATTCATCCATAGAACCTTCTGCATTTTTAAATGGATTAAAATTATAATTTCTTTTACTAAAAAGCAGAATGGTGTAATATTTACTATAGATATTCCAAAAGAACATAAGAGAAAGAGGAGGTTCTACATTTGGAAAATATAAAGGAACATATAATGAATTCCGAATTCTGGCTTTCTATCGGAGAAAAAGCATTACATATTTTCTTAATTCTTCTTTTAGCTGGGATTGTTATAAAGCTTAGTCGTAAAATTATTGATCGATTATTTGTTAAGCAGAGGCATCATCGGAAAATTAGTATATCTGAGAGAAGAGAGAATACATTAACAAAATTACTGAAAAGTGTAGTCACATACATTGTTTATTTCGTTGCTTTTATCATGATATTGTCTGCTTTTGGTTTTGAAATTATGCCATTAATAGCTGGGGCAGGAGTTGTAGGTCTTGCAATTGGTTTTGGAGCTCAAAGCTTAGTAAAAGATATTATCTCTGGTTTCTTTATAATATTTGAAGATCAATTTTCTGTTGGAGACTATGTTGATATATTGGGTATCGAAGGAACAGTAGAGGAAATAGGTTTACGAACTACAAAATTGAAGAGTTATACAGGAGAACAACAAATTATACCTAATGGAAACATTACACAAGTAACGAATTATTCGATACATAATGGATTAGCTATAGTAGATATTAATCTTTCCTACGAAGCAGATGTGGAGCAAGCTGAAAAGTTAATTGAAATGATTTTGGAGGATTTACCGGGTAGATATAAGGAGGTTCTTGCTAAACCAACTATAGAAGGAATTGAAGCATTAGAGTTATCACATGTTGTTATTAGAATTATTGCAGAAACGTTGCCTAATCACCAGGTAATGATATCAAGAGTTATTCGTAAAGAAATTAAAGAAAAGCTTAATTCTAATGGAATTACTGTCCATCATACGTAATGAAGTACAATATGTGTTGAGGGAGGATTAAAATGGCGAATAATAAAGATTTTGGTTTGAATGATATTGTTGAAATGAAAAAACAACATCCATGTGGAGAAAATCGTTGGAAGATTATTCGTATGGGAATGGATATACGAATCAAATGTCAAGGTTGCGAACATAGTGTACTTATTCCACGTCGAGAGTTTGTAAAGAAAGTAAAAAGAATTATTGAAAAGCATGAAGAATAACCAAATATAAGTATTTGAAGAGCTGCTATTTATAAAAAATGAAAATGGTATAGAGAAAAGGGAAAATAAGCATTAAAAACATGTTTGTTTTTCCTTTTTCTATGCTTGTCAATTTACTTATGACTATCTATAATTGATGTGACAGCCAGGTTCATATGAATTAAATCCTTAAGGAGTGGAAATACATGTCATTAACAGCAGGAATTGTTGGTTTGCCAAACGTAGGTAAATCAACATTATTTAATGCGATTACGCAAGCTGGAGCAGAATCAGCAAATTATCCATTCTGCACAATTGATCCTAACGTAGGTATTGTAGAAGTACCTGATGAGCGATTAAATAAATTAACAGAAGTAGTAAAGCCAAAAAAAACAATCCCAACTGCATTTGAATTTACAGATATAGCAGGAATTGTAAAAGGTGCTAGTAAGGGCGAAGGTTTAGGAAATCAGTTTCTATCTCATATTCGTCAAGTAGATGCTATTTGTCATGTGGTACGTTGCTTCGATGATGAAAATATTACACATGTTTCAGGGCAAGTAGATCCTATTGATGATGCTGAAGTAATAAATTTAGAATTAAATTTAGCAGACCTAGAGGCTGTTAATAAGCGTATTGATCGAGTTCAAAAATTAGTGAGACAACGTGATGAAGCAGCAATTGCTGAACATGATGTATTAATAAGAATTAAAGAAGGCTTAGAAAATGATACACCTGCTCGTGCTTTAGAATATAAAGATGAAGAGAAGAAAATTGTTAAACAACTTCATTTATTAACAAGTAAGCCTGTATTATATGTAGCAAATGTTGGAGAAGATGATATTGCTAATCCAGAGGACAATGAAAATGTACAAAAGCTAAAAGAATTTGCAGTGAAAGAAAATGCAGAGGTTGTAGTAATTTGTGCAAATATAGAAGCTGAAATTTCTGAATTAGATCAAGAAGAAAAAGCCATGTTTCTAGAAGAGTTAGGAATCAATGAATCGGGTCTTGATAAGCTTATTAAAGCAGCTTATAGCTTGTTAGGTTTAGGAACGTATTTTACTGCTGGAGAAAAAGAAGTACGTGCATGGACGTTCCGCAATGGAATGAAAGCTCCTCAAGCAGCAGGAATTATTCATACTGACTTTGAAAGAGGATTTATTCGAGCTGAAACAGTTTCATATGATGATCTGATGGCAGCTGGTTCAATGGGACAAGCTAAAGAGAATGGAAAAGTTCGGTCAGAAGGGAAAGAATATATTGTAAAAGATGGAGATATCATTCTTTTCCGATTCAACGTATAGAACATATGTTCTATATAAATTAACTAAGTGAGGAATTTCATAGTTTGAGTTGTGTTATGGTAGTTTTCATGATATAATTTGGCATTGTGAGTAATTATTAACTATTAACAATTACTCCTTGCTCCTAAATAAATTAGGGGCCGCTAAGACCAAAAGGAGGTGTAACGGATGAGAAAATACGAAATTATGTACATCATCCGCCCAAATATCGAAGAAGAGGCTCAAAAAGCTCTAATTGAACGTTTTAATAGCGTTTTAACAGATAATGGCGCGGAGATTGAAAAAGTAGAAGAAAAAGGTAAAAAGAGGCTTGCTTACGAAATCGAAGACCATCGCGATGGTTACTATGTATTAGTTAACTTTGCAAGTGGAGAAGAAGCAATCAATGAATTCGAACGTCAAGCTAAGTATTCAGAAGATATTATTCGTCATATCGCAGTTCGCGTAGAAGACTAATTATAAGGAGAGGTTCTGATGTTAAATCGAGTTGTGCTTGTCGGTAGATTGACAAGAGATCCTGATTTACGCTATACGCCTAGTGGTGTAGCTGTAGCAAACTTCACGTTGGCAGTAAACCGACCTTTTACAAATCAACAAGGTAATCGAGATGCAGATTTTATTAACTGTGTCGTTTGGCGTAGGCCAGCAGAAAACCTTGCTAATTATATGAAAAAGGGAAATCTTGTTGGTGTAGATGGACGTCTACAATCTCGTAGTTATGAAGGACAAGATGGTAAAATGGTTTATATAACAGAGGTTGTCGCAGATAGCGTACAATTCCTTGAATCTAGAGGAGCAGGTGCTGTTTCAGGACAAGGTCAATCAGGATATCAGCCAAATCAAGACTATAACCAGAATCCATATCCAACTCAACCCTCACCAGTTAAATACGATGATGGTCCTTTCCAAAATGATGGTGGCCCAGTCGATATTTCTGACGATGATTTACCGTTTTAATTGAATGGAAGCCTGTTTATCAGGCTAATGGATAAATAGAAAATGAATTAGAAGGAGGATTTCACATGGCAGCTCGTCGCGGTCGTCCAAGACGTCGTAAAGTATGTTATTTCACTGCAAATGGCATTACACATATCGATTATAAAGATGTTGATTTATTAAAACGTTTCATTTCTGAGCGTGGAACAATTTTACCACGCCGTGTAACTGGAACTTCTGCTAAATATCAACGTAAATTAACTACAGCAATTAAACGTGCTCGTACAATGGCATTATTACCATATGTAAGTGAGTAAAAATATTAAGCTCCTAAGCCAATTTGGCTTGGGAGCTTATTTTTTTAGTAATAGCTATATTTAGCATAAGTGTAGAGCAGCTTGGTGAAGCAATCATAACAATCACAGTTATCTCATTTAAAGAATCTTCTCTGTCTCTACCGTTTAGTTTTCATAAAATCTAGTATAAATTCACTTATGTTATCCAGTGCCTCGTTGATCATCTTCTCTCCTAATTCATAGCTTCCTTTCTTCCCATCGCCAATATTACCGCTATTTGTAATTTCTTTAAACTGGTTAACAATACTGATATATGGCTTTTTACGGTACTTCATAGCGAAAGAGTCCATGTTCATATCTCCTGCTTGAATCTTATCTGTACGAACAATTTCTGGCGCTAAATACATACTTTCCGAAGTTTCACGCTCACAGGCATGCCCAAAATGCTCCGAATGCACCTCTTCTTTCGTTGTATTTACAGCTGCATTTATAAAATCACTTGATGCAATCTCTACATCATATTTGCGTGTCAAAATATTGGCTGAAACAGAGATCGTTGCACTATTTCCGCCATGTCCATTAATAAATAGAAATTTCTCGATGCCATGTTGCTTCAAGCTTGATACAATATCTTCTAAAATCGCCATTAATGTTTCTGGTCGCAGTGAAATAGTGCCTGGAAAATCCATGTGGTGTGGGGAAACACCGTATGTTACAGTTGGCGTTACGATGACATGCGGAAAGCATTTCTCAGCCAATAATTCACTAAATTTCTCAGATCGATATGAGTCGCACCCTTCCGCTATATGAGGACCATGTTGCTCCTGTGCCCCAATAGGTACGATCGCCACTTTTACATCCTTCAATGATTTCTCAACTTCAGGCCATGTCATTTTCGGTAAAATATAAGCTTTCATCTATACCATCCCTTTCAATTCTTAAATATCTACAATCTTCCTGTCTAATAAGTTGAAATATTAAGATATCTATGGTTGTCATTTTATAGAATCTCATTCTATTAGTCAATCACCCACAAAGCCTGTCACTGTTTATGATAATCCATTAAGAGTTCACTCACAGAGAAATGGTCATACTTTAATGTAAATGATATGGTTGTAGAAATAGGCAATTGCTGGATCTGATGATTCCTGTTTTAGCTAATATAATCGTGGAAGCCACTCCTCAAAAAGTTGTATTAGGTTTTAGTGATAATAAATATGTGAAATATGAGATTTCTATAGATAATCAATCATACAGTAGTTCTGATAATCACATCGTTATTGATGGATTAATGCCGGGAACAACCTATAAGGCACAGGTACAAGCCTATAAAGAAGGAAGTCTATATCCTTCTAATGCAGTTTAGTTTGGAATGGTAACAACAGAGGAATAACTAGAGAATATGTAAGGGTGTAAAAAACAAGCTTCTAAGCTAATTTTGCTTAGGAGCTTGTTTTTTAAGAATAAATTTGCTAAATAACGATTATAATTTGGATAATCCATCAATAGGAGTCTATATAAATTTTTCATTAAGAATAAATTACTTTTGTACTCGTTTTGGATAAATGGTAATCATTCTAACAAGCATAATGAGTATATAAATGATTGCTATCCAAAAGAAGTATGTCGGAATATCTAGGAAAAATGTTAAAATAGTGAAAAGAATAAGTGGAATAGTAGAAGTGAAAGCTGTCATTTTCCACAAAATCGCGAATCTTAATTTTCTTTTTAATAAATTAGCAATTCCAACTCCAGCGTATGCAACTAATGAGAGTAGCCCGAAAATAAAAACTGTCACAGGTAAATAGTAAAAAATAAAGAAGTAAATTAATAGAAAGAAAACATTCATATTCATATCTGATACGCTGTTTGCCTCTATTTGACTTACTAGTGAAGGAACGGATGCAAGTAGAATTAGAATAAACATATAAATTACAACGATATCCATACCTACTCGATTTAAGCGGAATAAAGCCTGTTTATTAGGTAATTTCAAACTTTCTAAGAACGTTTTTATAAAAATCATTTCATTCATCCTTCTATCATTTATCCTATCATTATAGTTTAAAAAGGAATAAGTGTATAATAATCATATGTGTATTTTTAGGTAAAAATAAGAAATAAGACTTTTTTCGTAACTTAGCTTTTAAACTATTTAGTTGAAAGTAAAAATATTACGAGATTAAAGGCTTTTCTTTTATAGCTAAAAAATAAACATTTTAGAAAAAGTCTCTCATGTAGTAAAATTTGATATTTATAAATCTGTATATCAATGAAGATTTAAAATGTAATAAATATATGAGACTTAAGTTAATTTACTAGAGGTGGACTAATGGATCAATCTAAAAAAATTTCTGAAGGTGCCATGCTAGCAGGAATATATATTATATTAATGATTTTATCTTTATTTATTCCAATGCTATTAATGGTAGCGATTTTTGTATTACCTGTACCTTTTATTATGTATGTAGCTAAACATAATTGGCAATCAGGGCTCATTATGCTTGTAGTGACAATGCTTATATCGTTTTTCATCCAGCCAGCAATAGCTATTCCACTTACTGCAATAGCTGGTATTAGTGGAATTATGGTAGGGGAAGCAATTCGGGGGCGTTTAAGCCCGTATGAAACTTGGGCAAGAGGAACAATAGGCTTTGTCATAGGATTTGTCCTTATGCTTTTATATAGCCAATTTGTTTTTCAAGTAAATATTATTGCAGAGTTTGAAACGATGATGCGGGAATCTGTACAGTTTAGCTCAGAAATAATGGAACAGGTTGGTATTAACACAGGTACAGAGGAGAATTTGGAATTAATTGATCGCTCGATTACACAAATGATGACACTTGTTCCAGTAGGGATTGCTATTTCAGCAATGTTTTCTGCATTTTTGTCTCAATGGATTAGCTATCGAATCATCAGTCGTATAGAAAGGAAACATTTACGTTTTCCGCCATTTCGTAAGCTACAATTTCCTTTAGCATTAATTTGGATTTATTTCCTCGGAATTATTATTACTCTGTTCATGGAGGATCCAAATACAAACTTCAACATGGTTATCAATAATGTCATGACATTTACAGGTTTATTATTAGTGCTACAAGGTTTATCTTTTCTGTTTTATTATGCGCATTATAAGCAAAAATCAAATGTATTACCAATTGTAGTCGTTGTTTTAACTGTGATTTTTCCAGTTCTTCTGCTTTATTTCGTTCGAATCTTAGGTATAATTGACTTAGGATTTAATCTACGAAAACGACTATCTAATGAGGATAAATAATAGAAACAGTGGGAGCTGAAGTTATATGCCCAATTCAAACAAAAGAGGATTTATGAATCGCCATGTATGGCTTGTCTATGTAATATCAGCCGTTTCAGTTGCTGCTGTTACATATTACCAATTGTGGCTAGGAATCATTATGGCAATCCTGCTGATTATTTCCTTTTTCTATAGCTTACAAATCGAGCAGAAACTATTTAAAAAACAACAGGATTATATTTTGTCTCTGTCTCATCGCATAGAGAAAGTAGCAGAGGTTGCACTTTTAAAAATGCCTATTGGGATTATTTTATATGATGAAAAGTTGAAAATTGAATGGACCAATCCGTATATGAATAAATTTGCGGAAGAGGACTCTTTAGTTGGCACACCATTACATCGTTTATCGGAAAAGTTAGATCAAATGATGCATGAAAATAAGACAGAGGGCTGGGTGCGCCTAGGAGATTATGAATTTGAGGTTACAATTAATTTAGAAGAGCACTTGCTTTATTTATTCGATCGTACAGAACAATATGCCTTACAAAAATCATATGAGGAAGATCAGACAGTAATGGCAATTATCTTCTTAGATAATTATGAGGAAATTACTCAAAATATGGACGATACAGTAAAAAGTATGTTAAACTCCAAAGTTACTTCTTTATTAAATAATTGGTCTAATGACTATGGAATTTATTTAAAGCGAACTTCTCAGGATCGCTTTTTAGCAGTTGCAACGAAAAAGATTTTGCAACAATTAGAAGGAACAAAGTTTGAGATTTTAGATAAAGTGCGTGAATTAGAAATTGAACATAAGTTAAAAAACCCAATTACTTTAAGTATTGGAGTAGGCTATGGTGATTTAGGTTTACAACCTATTGGTGAATTAGCTCAATCAGGTCTCGATTTAGCGCTTGGGCGCGGGGGTGACCAAGTAGTTATTAAAGATGATCAAGGAAAGGTTCGTTTCTATGGTGGAAAAACAAGTCCAATGGAAAAACGAACACGAGTACGAGCGCGAGTGATTTCCCATGCGTTAACGGAATTAGTAAGAGCTAGTGACAAGGTAATTATTATGGGGCATCGTTCTCCAGATATGGATTCACTGGGTTCTTCTATCGGTATTTTAAATATTGCTAGAGCTAATGATGTTCAAGGTTATATTGTATTTGATGAGGATGATAATATTACTGGGGTACAACGTATTATTGAGGCTTTGACAAAGGAAGAAAGCTTATGGCGACAATTTATTAGCTCTGAAGAAGCAGAAGACCTTATTACACCACGAAGCTTAATTGTTGTTGTAGATACACATAAACCATCTATGGTGGCTAGTGAAAGCCTGTTATATAAATCAGAGTATAAAGTGATTATTGATCATCATCGTCGAGGTGAAGATTTTATCGAAAATCCAACATTAGTATATATGGAACCATATGCATCTTCGACAGCAGAGCTCGTTACAGAGTTATTAGAGTATCAGCCGAGTAAGATAAAACTAAAAATGCTAGAAGCGACAGCATTATTAGCTGGAATTATTGTAGATACAAAGAGCTTCACATTGCGAACAGGCTCAAGAACTTTCGATGCCGCTTCTTACTTGCGTTCAAAAGGTGCAGATACTGTATTAGTTCAGCGCTTTATGAAGGAAGATTTAGATGTATATGTGAAACGTAGTAAACTAATTGAGAAAACATATTTTTATCGTGATTCTATCGCTATTACAAAATCAGATAGTGAAGAAATTTTTGATCAGGTTATTATTGCTCAAGCAGCAGATACCTTATTGACCATGAGTGGTGTTATTGCTTCTTTCGTAATTTCTCCACTTGCTTCAGGAAAAATAGGAGTGAGTGCTCGTTCATTAGGTGATGTCAATGTACAAATCATTATGGAGAAAATGAATGGTGGAGGGCATTTAACAAATGCAGCAACACAAATAAGTGATACAACAACGGAAGAAACAGAGGCGTTGTTAAAGGATTTATTAGATGAATATTTTGAGGGGAGAGATTAATCAATGAAGGTCATTTTATTACAGGACGTAAAAGGTAAAGGAAAAAAAGGTGACATTGTGGATGTGCCTGTTGGATATGCGAATAACTTTTTATTTAAAAATAAACTTGCGCACGAGGCAACTCCAGGAAACTTAAAGGCTGTAAAAGCACAAAAACGTAAGGCGGCTCAAGCTGAAGAAGCAGAAAAAGAAAAGGCAGAACAATTAAAAGTGAAGCTGGAAGATATTGTAGTTACCATTACTGCTAAAGCCGGTGAAGGCGGACGTTTATTTGGTTCTATTACAAGTAAACAAATTGCTGAAGAACTTAAAAAAGCAGAGGGCATTGATGTAGATCGTAGAAAAATTGACCTGGATCAACCAATTCGTGCTTTAGGGCATACAAATATTCCAGTTAAATTACATCCAGATGTATCTGGAACAATTAAAGTTCACGTAAAAGAAGCTTAAAGAGCTGGAATTATTTTCTTTGTAGGAGGGTAGGAAATGAGCCAAACATGGAATGAGCATGACCGGAGGCCACCACATAATATTGATGCAGAACAGGCTGTGCTTGGAGCCATATTTTTGGAACCAGAAGCATTTTCTACTGCTTCAGAAATATTATTTCCAGAGGATTTTTACAAAGCGGCTCACCAACGTATCTTTGAAGTAATGACAAGGCTTTCCGATCTAGGTGAGCCAATAGATATTATAACAGTGACAACAGAGCTAACAAATAAAAAGATATTAGAAGAAGCTGGTGGTGTATCCTACTTAACTGCTTTAGCAGAAAGTGTCCCAACAGCAGCAAATATTGCTTATTATAGTAAAATTGTTGAAGAAAAAGCATTGTTACGACGTTTAATTTCTACCGCAACTGGCATCGTCAATATGACGTATGGAATGGAAGATGCTGTAGAAGACGCTTTAAACGATGCTGAGAAGCAAATTCTTGAAGTTTCTAATCGAAGTAATGCAGGAGCATTTAAAGCGATTAAAGATGTGTTAATTGATGTTTATGATAATATAGAGAAATTACATCAAAATAATGGTGATGTAACAGGTGTGCCTACAGGGTTCAGAGACTTGGACCGGATAACCTCCGGGTTCCAGCGTAACGATTTGATTATTATTGCAGCTCGACCATCTGTAGGTAAGACAGCATTTGCGCTAAATATTGCGCAGAATGTTGCGACGAAGACGGATGAAAACGTTGCTATTTTCAGCTTGGAGATGGGGGCAGATCAACTTGTTTCACGTATGCTTTGTGCAGAGGGAAATATTGATGCACAACGCTTACGTACTGGTAAACTGGAAGCTGATGATTGGGGTAAGTTGACCATGGCAATGGGGTCTTTATCAGATGCTGGTATCTTTATTGATGATGCTCCTGGTATTCGTGTAAGTGATATTCGTTCAAAATGCCGTAGATTAAAGCAGGAGCACGGCCTTGGAATGATTATTATTGATTATTTACAACTTATACAAGGTAGTGGATCTTCTAGAGAAAATAGACAGCAGGAAGTATCTGAAATATCTCGTTCCTTAAAGGGTCTCGCTCGTGAATTAAATGTTCCACTTATTGCATTATCACAGCTTTCTCGTGGTGTGGAACAACGACAAGATAAGCGTCCAATGATGTCAGACCTTCGTGAATCAGGAAGTATCGAGCAAGATGCTGATATTGTAGGGTTTTTATATCGTGATGATTATTATAATGCAGAGACGGAAAAACAAAACATTATTGAAATTATCCTTTCTAAGCAACGTAATGGTCCAACAGGGACAGTAGAATTAGCCTTTCTTAAAGAATTTAATAAATTTGTTGATATCAATGATCGTTATGATACAAACGATATTCCACCTGAACCAATCCAAGTTTGATAAACCTTGAAAAGGAGATAATTCCCTTTTAAGGTTTATTTTTCTATAGAAGAGGTTGTTCAAAAAGTCTAATAAAAATGACACATCAAACAAAGGAACTTCGACTAAGTTCCGACACGCCCTGTGTCGAATATCGAAGTCATCACAAACACATGCAAGTCCGCTACTCAAAGCTGCGCTACCCTCGAACTTCCGACGCACACGACTACAGGATATACTAGTGCAGATGTTGCTTTCGTAACGTTGCGAACTTAACCGATGACGATCCTTTTTCTCAAACTTTTTGAACACGCATTAGAAGGACTGGAAATCGCTGTTTTTTCAGGGAATAGAATCCCCACTGTTAAAAAGTTCCAAGTAAAGACATTTCTATGAAAATGCGATAAAATGTACAAGAAGGCTATGCTTAATTATAGAGGTACCATTTAGAATATATTTTTGATATATGGAAAAATTTATTTTGATTTTAACAGCTAGATACTGTCTCTAATTAGAAGATGAGAGACATGAAATTTTGCAGATAAAGCCTCCAGCGTATTTCGTAGCTTTTTATGACTGTCTAATAGATTCGAGGAATTTTAAACATCATTACGCTGAGACATAATTGATTTACCGATAAAATAGAGAGGTGTGAAAGTTGATGAGTTCAAAAATTTTAGTAGTAGATGACGAACAACCAATTGCAGATATATTACAATTTAATTTAGAAAAAGAAGGTTATGAAGTTGTTGTAGCTTACGATGGGGAGGAAGCAATTCGTTTAGCAGAAAATGAACAGCCAGATTTAATCTTATTAGATATTATGTTACCGAAAAAAGATGGATATGAAGTTTGTCGTGAAGTACGTAAAACACAATCCATGCCAATTATTATGTTAACAGCAAAGGATTCAGAGATTGATAAAGTACTCGGTTTAGAATTAGGTGCAGATGATTATGTGACGAAGCCATTCAGTAATCGAGAATTAATCGCACGTGTAAAGGCAAATCTACGTAGACAGCAAGTTCCTGTTGAATCAACAAAGGAATCAAAAGATATTATCATTGAAAACCTTGTTATTCATCCAGATGCATATGCAGTTTCTCGTGATGGTGTGGAGATTGACCTAACACATCGCGAATACGAGCTACTACATTACTTAGCAAGACATATTGGTCAAGTGATGACACGTGAACACTTATTAGAAACTGTTTGGGGTTATGATTATTTTGGTGACGTTCGAACAGTCGATGTAACAGTAAGAAGATTGCGTGAAAAAATTGAAGAAAATCCAAGTAATCCAACATGGATTATTACACGCCGAGGTGTAGGTTATTATTTACGTAATCCTGAACAGGAGTAATTTTTATGAATAAAGTAGGTTTCTTTCGATCCATTCACTTAAAATTTATTATCATTTATATTTTATTACTCCTTGTTGCTATTCAAGTGATTGGGTCTTATTTTGCAAGGCAAATAGAAATTGAGTTAATGGATACCTTTGAGGAATCTATTAATAATCGCGTTGACTTATTGAACTATAACCTAGAACAGGCATTTAATAAACCGCGAACAGGCTCGGAAGAGGAGCAATCATTGGAAGAAGAAGTACAAAAAATTGTGACAGATATTGATACCACTTCCATTACAAATTTGCAGGTTATTAATAGTCAAAGTCGAGTTCTTGCGACAAATGATTTCTCAAGGCGTGATATTATTGGAAAAAGAACGACAGATAGTACGGTGAGAGATGCTCTGTTGTATGAGTTGCCGCGAGAGAATACGATGCTAGACACACAAACACAGAATAGGGTGTATGTAAAAGCACAGCCCATTTTTAATATAGAGGGTAATGTTGTAGGTGTTATTTATTTAGAAACATCTTTAGAAGGTGTTTATGGGCAAGTGCAGAAAATCAATAGTATCTTCTTACAAGGATCTATTTTAGCAATTGCTGTATCCGCATTTATCGGTATTTTAGTTGCACGAACCATTACAAAACCTATTATTGAGATGCGCCGACAAGCCCAGAAAATGGCACGGGGAGATTTCTCACAAAAGGTTAATGTGTATGGATCAGATGAAATTAGCCATTTAGCTGAAGCGTTTAATGATTTAAATGATAAATTAAAGCATTCCATTGCTTCAACAGAAAAAGAACAACAAAAGCTAAGCTCTGTATTAGCCAATATGAGTGAAGGTGTTATTGCGACAGATAAAGCTGGGGAAATTACATTGATGAATGAAGCGGCTGGGAAATTAATCGGGCGTAATCCGGGCATTATAAAAGGAGAATTTCTATTAGATTTCTTACAGCTAGAGGATCGTGTTGTTGATATTTCTGAATTACCGAAAACAGGATCCATGATCATTGATTTGAGTGAGGATGAGACATTTCTTATTCGCGCAAATTTCTCAACTATTTTTGATGATAATGATGAGATAACAGGATTTATTACCGTATTAAGTGATGTTACAGAGCAGGAAAAAATGGAAATGGAGCGTCGAGAATTTGTTTCTAATGTTTCTCATGAGCTTCGAACACCACTTACAACAATGCGTAGTTATGTAGAAGCATTATCAGATGGTGCCATTGATAATAAAGAGCTAGCACCAAAATTTTTAAAAGTAGCTCAGGATGAGACAGAGCGTATGATTCGTCTTGTAAATGATCTCCTGCAGCTGTCACGAATGGATAGTAAGGAATATGCACTGAATAGAAAGCGAACAGAATTTATTTCCTATTTTC
Organism: Ornithinibacillus sp. 4-3; assembly: GCF_040958695.1. Taxonomy (NCBI): domain Bacteria; kingdom Bacillati; phylum Bacillota; class Bacilli; order Caryophanales; family Bacillaceae; genus Ornithinibacillus; species Ornithinibacillus sp. 4-3. The sequence goes on along the minus strand of NZ_CP162599.1, from coordinate 3,668,502 downwards.
ACCATATTATCGACCGTTTTGAAATGAATATTACGGATAATATAACGATAGAGAGACAATTGCCAAAAGGAAAATTGTTTGTATGGATGGATGAGGATAAGATGACACAAATTCTTGATAATATTATCTCTAATGCAATTAAATATTCACCAGAAGGCGGCATGATAAGCTGTCGTGTCGAGAAGCTGGATAACCGTCAGCTATTAGTTAGTATAGAAGACCGTGGTTTAGGTATTCCATTTGAAATGCGCGATAAAATATTTGATCGCTTCTACCGAGTAGATCGTGCTAGAACGCGTAAGTTAGGCGGATCCGGTTTAGGGTTGGCAATCACGAAAGAGTTAGTAGAAGCACATTATGGAAAGATTTGGGTAGAAAGTATCGAAGGTAAAGGGACTACAATTCTCTTTACACTTCCGCTCATGAATCAGAAGCGGAGGGGTGAAAAGTGAAATTTGAAACGTTAAAAACAACGGTATTGATTATTTTAGTCATCACAAGTTTATTACTTACCTTTGGATTATGGAATTATCAGCCGAATGAAGACCTTCAAGTCACCACGAATACAAATTATTTAAATGAGGTTGATTTAGGAGGTAAGGAGGAAACGAAACGAAGTATTATTAAGCCAAGTTCTATTATTTTTCATTCGGAAGGTCAATATTATGGATTTAGTAATCCACTAGAGCAAGACTTATTATTCCAAGATATGCAAGAATGGGTTTTATCAGATTTTATTAGAGAAGATCAAAAAGGTGCTTTTGAAAACGACAATCAAGTGGAGGTTATCTTTCCCAATGAGATACCAGTAAGTGTGATACAAAGCCTTTTTGTCTTGAAGGAAAATGAGCAATTACCTGATTGGTCCTTCCGTCGTGCATATATTACATTTAATCAATCTTATTCGTCCTTGAATATATATTTTCCGTCTGTAGATGGAACGGAACAAGTGAAATTTACGATTAATAATGCTTCGATGTATACACAGCTATGGAATTTTGTTCAGACGAAACAAGAGCTTGTGTCATTTATTAAGTATGGTCCAAATAATCAACCTATATATATTCCAGAAGATTCTATTGAGATGACAATCCGTTCTTTAGCAATAGAAACAATTCCGCCTCCAAAGTTATTAGAGGCTCTATTTCCAAATCAATCATTAATCAGTTCAAATGTTGGTGAGGCATATTTTACAGATGGTCAACGAGGAATGCAGGTTCTGCAGAATGGACTAGGTATAGAATATATTAATCCCGTTCATTCAAATAAACGAAATAGGAATCCATTGGAATTAATTGATCTTAGTATTTTAGATGTGAATGATCATAAAGGATGGACAGATGATTTTCGTCTAGAGAATATTGATTTAACTGAAAATTTGATTCAATATCGCATGCATTATGATGGCTATCCAGTATACCATCGCTTAGGGCTAACAAGGATAGAGCAGCAGTGGCGCGATAATGAACGATTTCAATACATTCGTCCTCTATTTAAATTAAATAATTTATTAGGTAGTGACAATATTAAGCTGAAGTCAGGAGAAGATGTAATAAACGCATTATTAAATGAAGGTAACTATGATTTATCTTATGTAACAGATCTTGCGCTTGGTTATCGATTAAATTATTTAGATAGAGCGTCATATAGTGTAATTCTTTATCCTGCCTGGTTTATTAAGTACAGGGATGAATGGCAAGCAATGCGTTTTACAGATGTGGAAGAAATGGAAAGAGGAGGGGAATAGAGGATGCAATGGAGTCAGATAAAAACCTTATTTATCCTCACCTTCTTTATTCTAAATATTTTCTTATTTATTCAGTTCTATGAGAAAAAACAGCAGTCTAATCTTTCTATGTTAGAAAGAGAAGAATCAACGATTGAACAAATTTTAGAAGATGAAAATATTACCCTTGAGAACTTACCAACAGAGGAGCTAGATAAAGAACCATTTGTCTCTGTAAGACAGAAAAGCTTTACAGAAGACGATGAAAGGGAACTAGCAGGATTAGGAAAGCAACGCCCGTCATTAGTGACAAATACGTTTCTTGTTTCCTTTATGGATGACAAAATTAAAATTCCAGAGGATGCTTCTACCAGTGAGATAGAAGAGGTATTGGCTGATAAGCTTCTTTACGCAGAGGAATATCGTTTTTGGGACTGGAATGAAGAGCTAAATATATTAATGTTTTTCCAACAAATAAATGAACGTACTATTTTTTATAATCAAAGTGGAATGATTTTATTGTTCCTAAATGATAAAAATGAAGTAGAGTTTTTAACACAAACAATGCTAGGTGAAGCGGAATATAGACAGGATAAGAACCCCTTAATTGAACCATTGAAAGCAATTGAGGAGCTATATAATGCAAATGAGCTAACATCTGGTGATGAGATTACACAAGTAGAAATTGGGCTTCATTCTAGAGTTCCATTATCTGATGGAGTGCAAGTATTTGTTCCTGCTTGGAAAGTGTCTGTAAATGATGATAAGAGCTTCTTTGTTAATGCGATAGAAGGGCATATTTTTCCAAGTAATGAACTCGAATTTTTAGAGCAAGTTATTACTCAGGACGCAGATCGTGTCCGATCAACGATGTCAGAATCAAAGTTAAAAGAAGAAATTTTAGCAATGTTTGAGAAAAAGTTGGAGTTACTGAATTGGGGAGAATAAGAATGACACTACGTTTTAGCGTTTTAGCATCTGGAAGTACGGGAAATGCTTTCTTTATTGAATCAGAGAAAGAAAGGATTTTAGTGGATGTAGGTTTGAGTGGAAAAGAAATGGATCGTCTTTTTGGCGAGATTCAAGTAGATCCAAGCACATTAACACGAATTTTGGTGACACATGAACATAGTGATCATGTAAAAGGCTTAGGTATAATCGCAAGAAAATACCAATTGCCTATTTATGCAAATGAGAAAACATGGAAGGCGATGGAATCGGGACTCGGCAAGCTATCTGTGGAACAAAAGTTTTTGTTTGATGTAGAAGAGGAAAAAACATTTGGTGATATGGATGTACAGTCCTTTGGTGTCTCACATGATGCCGCAGAACCAATGTTTTATACTTTTCATCAAGGGGATAAAAAAGTAGCGTTAGTTACTGATCTAGGCTATGTTTCTGATCGTATTAAAAAAATTGTAGAAAATGCAGATGCGTACATATTTGAGGCGAATCATGATGTGAATATGTTGCGTATGGGACGTTATCCATGGAGTGTTAAACGTCGAATTCTAGGTGATTCTGGACATGTATCCAATGAGGATTGTGGATTAGCCTTATCTGACATTATTAGTAATCGTACAAAGCGTATTTATTTAGCACATTTAAGTCAAGATAATAATATGAAGGATCTTGCGCGCATGTCCGTTGGAGATATTCTTCGAGAACGAGGAATTGAAATTGACCTTTATGATACAGATCCTGTCACTTCAACAGCTTTATATGAAGTGGGTTAGTGAAAAATAACGAAGGGGATGGTGGTAATGAAAGATGATAATGAGCAGTTCCCAAAGAAGGACGGATATGTTCCGGAAGAGGATCATACTGGTGAGGAAGAAGAAATAGAACAATCGCCAGAGCCGTTAGATGATGAGGAAAAACAGACAGAAAATACAATAGAAGACAACAGCCCAGATCCATTACAAGATGAAGAATCGATGTATAAATTGGCAGAACAGAACCATTTAGAACAAGAACTGCCTGCTGGAGACTTGATAGAACATACAGATGATTCAAGTTCCATCGAGGAAAAAGAAAATAATTATCATGTGACACCATCAGCAGAGTTAGAAGAACCTCAGGAGCAAAAACAATCAAAGGGAATGCTTTTTTGGATTTTACCTATGTTAATAGGAATTATTATTGGAGTAGCTATTATGGTTAGCTTCGATACCCCGCTCTTTGATTCCTCTGAACCAACCGAGAATGAACAAATAGAAAATAACCAGGGAACAAATGAGCCAGCACCAGATAATCCATCACAAGTTCTTCAAGTAGATGTTACGACCCAAGTAACAGAGGTAGTGGAAAATGTGTCTCACGCAGTTGTTGGAGTCACGAATATTCAAATTCAAACAAACTTCTGGGAACAAAATGATGGAAATGAAACAGGAACAGGGTCTGGGGTAGTATACAAAACAGATGATAATTACGCATATGTTGTAACAAATCACCATGTGATTGAAGGAGCAGATGCTATAGAAGTAGTGTTATCAGATGAGACAACTGTTGAAGCTAATATTCTTGGTAGTGATATTTTTACAGATTTAGCAGTTTTACGTATGGACGTACAGCATGTAGAAGGGCCAATAGAAATGGGAACCTCTTCAAGTATTAAAGTAGGAGAGCCTGCTATTGCTATTGGAAATCCGTTAGGTCATATGTTTTCCGGAACAGTAACATTTGGAGTCATTAGTAGTAAGGAACGTACAATTCCTGTAGATTTAAACCAAGATGGTTATCCAGATTGGCAAGCAGATGTTATTCAGACAGATGCAGCAATTAATCCAGGTAATAGTGGAGGCGCACTTATTAATATTCATGGTCAATTAATAGGAATTAATTCAATGAAAATTAATGAAGCGGCTGTAGAAGGAATTGGTTTTGCTATTCCAATCGATACAGCTCGTCCAATTATTGAAGAATTAGAGCAAACAGGTACAGTTACTCGAGCATATTTAGGAGTAGAGGTATATTCGTTAGAAGAAGTCCCACAAGTAGAATGGAATCGAACGTTACAGCTACCTCAAGATGTTGTTGGAGGAGTATATGTTTGGCGGGTAGATCAACTATCCCCAGCTGAGCAAGGCGGTTTAAAACGATTAGATGTTATTACGGAATTAGATGGTCATGAAATTCACGATACGATCGATTTGCGAAAAATACTTTATCAAGAGAAAAACGTTGGAGATGAACTTCATGTAATCTTCTATCGTGATGGACAGCTACAGCAAACAACGATAACACTTGGTACACAACCATAAGTCTCCATTTAAGAAGCTTAGACAGCCAGAGAAAAATGTAAAAGACAAAAATAGGAGTTTTTCTTCTCCTAGTTGTATTTTATTTTTGCTGGTTGTCTTGGCTTCATTTTTTATATTGTTCGCCTACAAAAATTGGGATGGGATGTAAAGGTTAAATAGTGATATAAACTTAGTATCCACAATTCGTCCACAAAAAGGTAAGCTTATGCACAGTATAAATAGATAAACTGAACAGATTCAATATATAGAAAAAAAGATGCTATAAAACACAAAATAGCTGCGAACATTTGTGCATATGTGTATAAACCTGGGGATAACTATGAAATTTGAATGTTTTTTGGGTATATTTTGTTAATAAATCATATTTTTTAACCTTTTTAGAAGATGAGAAGGTTAAAATTTTTTTCTTCAACTACTGACAGTTTAGTTGAAGAAGGACATTATTATAAATTTGTGGTGAAAAAATGGATTATAATCAATACCAGCAGGTAATGAATGATACAAAGTGGGAAGAGATTAGGTTAGCAATGTATGATTACCCCAATAATCACCAATGGAGAACAAAAGATATGGAAACAGGCTACGCTTGTCCTTGGGAAGGTGAATGGTATTATCATTTTAAAAGTGGCGGTTACAAAAATATTGAATGGCTAGAGATAAGGTCAGAAACTGAAGAAATAAGGGATGATATTATAAAAATACTTAGTACCATTCATGTTCCAGGAGAGGTATTTAATGATGTGATTAAGGTTTATGGGTATGTTGAAATTAGTAAACCACTTGGTTATCTCTAAAATTTCAACAAATGATATCGTAAATATAATAAACGGGGATTACCAAAATACTTTCTTATTTGAATATTCCTAATAGATAGATGATAATGATTCTTAAGTCATCTATATTGCGTTTATTTACAATAATGCTTATAATCGCAAATGACACTATTAAAGGGGGTAGAATAGATGTTACGTCGTTTTTTCTCATATTATAGGCCACATAGAAGACTATTTATCATCGATTTCACTAGTGCAGTTATTGTAGCGATATTAGAACTAGCATTTCCAGTTGCTGTCCAGTGGTTTATTGATGATCTACTTCCTGGTAATGATTGGGACCTTATTGTAAAAGTGAGTATCGGGCTATTATTGATTTATTTATTTAGTACATTTTTACAATATGTCGTTGCATACTGGGGACATAAATTGGGAATCAACATCGAGACAGATATGCGTGAGGACTTATTCTTCCATGTTCAAGGGCAATCATTCCGTTTCTTTGATAATACCAAGACAGGGCATATCATGAGTCGGATAACAAATGATTTATTTGATATAGGAGAGTTGGCACACCATGGGCCAGAAGATTTATTTATAGCTGCTATGACATTTACGGGTGCATTATGGATTATGTTCACTATTAATGTTCAATTAGCGCTTATTATTTTATTCACTGTACCATTTTTAATTTTCTTCATTACATACGGTAATATTAAGATGAGTAAAGCATGGAGGCATATGTATAGGAATATCGCTGACATAAATGCTCGAATTGAAGATTCTGTATCTGGGTCACGCGTTGTTCAATCTTTTACAAATGAAAATTATGAAAAGGAACGTTTCCAAGTAAATAACAATCTATTAAGAAAAACAAAACTAGGTGCATACCGTGTTATGGCGCTTGTACTATCAAATATGTATTTACTGATGCGTTTAATGACATTATTAGTATTAGTAGTTGGAGCATGGTTAAGCTTCAATGATGAATTGTCGTATGGTGAACTAGTAGCATTTGTGTTATTTGTAAATGTACTTTTCAAACCAATTGAAAAAATTAGTGCTTTATTAGAATTGTATCCAAAGGGAATGGCAGGATTTCGTCGTTTTTCTAATCTGCTAAGCCAGAAACCAGAAATTGTAGATAAAAAAGGTGCTAAAGAAGTAGAGTCATTGGAAGGAAATATTGCTTTTCAAGATGTTACATTTAGCTATGAAAAAACACAACAACCTGTAATTAAGGATTTAAGCTTTAATATAAAATCAGGCGAAACAATCGCTTTTGTTGGGCCATCCGGAGCAGGGAAGACAACCATCTGTTCTTTAATTCCTAGATTCTACGATGTAGATAAAGGTAGTATTACAATTGATGGTTTAGATTTACGTGATATGACAAAGCGTTCATTAAGAAAGCAAATAGGGATTGTACAACAAGATGTTTTCTTGTTTACAGGAACACTTTATGAAAATATTGCATATGGAGATTTACATGCGTCTGATGCAGAAATTAAAGAGGCCGCTCGTAGAGCACATTTAGAAGAATTCATTTCAAGCTTACCTGATGGCTATCAAACTCAAGTAGGAGAAAGAGGGCTGAAGCTTTCAGGAGGACAGAAGCAGCGTATCGCAATTGCTCGTATGTTCCTTAAGAATCCTCCAATTTTAATTTTAGATGAGGCTACTTCGGCACTTGATACAGAAACAGAATCAATTATTCAAAAAGCACTAACAGAACTTGCCCAAGATCGTACAACACTTATTATTGCTCACCGTTTAGCAACTATTCGTAATGCAGATCGTATTATGGTAGTTACGAAGAATGGAATTGAAGAAGAAGGAACACATGAAGAACTTGTTGCAAAAAATGGTCTGTTTGCTAATCTACACAATATGCAAAGCTAATTCGATTAGTAAGACGAAAAAACAGTTTTTCTTCCTAAAGGAGCATGTTTCCTTTATCTCGGTTGCGCCACTCCAATCTTACGTTTTTAAGCAGGCGCTCTGCGCTTTTTGTTCTAATAACACTAAAATCGTCGGGAAATTTTTTACTCGACGATTTTTTGTGTGTAAGGAGTAGAATGCGACAATATAATGCTCTAATATCGATATTTCCCAGGAAATAATAAATTTATTAAAAAGAAAACATGAATTTAAAGATTATTTGATAAATTCCAAAATATAGACTATGATGAGATTATATGTTCAATTACATTAGAGATGGAACGAGAGGAGTAAGAAAATGAAATTGTTTTTATCTGTAGATATGGAAGGAATTACAGGATTGCCTGACCCATCATTTGTATCAGAATCAAAGAATAATTATGAGCGTTCTCGTCGTATTATGACTCAAGAGGCAAATGCAATTATTGAATCTGCTTTTCAGCATGGCGCTAAAGATATTCTCGTAAATGATAGCCACTCTAGTATGAATAATTTATTAGTAGAGGAATTACATCCAGAAGCATCTTTAATTACAGGTGGTAGGAAGCCCTTTTCCATGGTACAATCTCTAGATTCTACTTATGATGCAGCTATTTTTGCTGGCTATCATTCACGTGCTGGTCAGCCAGGTGTAATGAGTCATACCATGACATTATATATTCGTAATATCTTTTTGAATGATGTACAAATTGGTGAGATTGGTATGAATGCATATATGGCCGGATACTATAATGTACCAGTTATCATGCTTGCAGGAGATGACTGTGCTTGTCGAGAAATAGAGGAATTAATTCCAGGTGTTACAACAGCTACTGTAAAAGAAGCAATCTCCCGTTCAGCAGCAAAGACAATGCATCCTGAAAAAGCAAAACTACTTTTAAAAGATAAAGTTGCTGAGGCAATTCAAAATATGGAAAACGTAAAACCACTTACTCCACCAGAAAAACCTATATTAAGAGTAGAGTTTAATAACTATGGCCAAGCAGAAAGTGCTGCTATTATGCCAGGATGTGAAGTAGAGAAAAATTCAACCATCGTACGTTATGAAGCAAAGAATATGGCAGAAGCTTATCGTGCACTAATGGTAATGCTTAGCTTAGCATCAGGTGTTTCGTATAGCTAAAATTAAAACATAGGTTATAGGAGAAATAAATCCTATAACCTATGTTTTAATTTACAGTAGTTTGGTAATAAACGCAGTTGCGATACCAAAATAAATAAGTAGGGATAAGATGTCATTAATTGTAGTAATTAATGGACCAGATGCAATTGCAGGGTCAATCTTTAATTTATAAAGAATAAGTGGAATAATTGTACCTGCTAATGTACCGATAATTAATGTCAAAAGAAGTGAAGAGCCGACAATTAATCCAAGCGCAACACTCCCCTTCCAAAAATAAGCAATAATTGATATAAGGATTCCACAGGTAATTCCAATAATTATTCCTACTTTTAATTCCCGGGAAATAAGTTTCAATCCTTGTTTGAAATCTAGATCTTCAGCTATTAATCCACGCACGACTACAGCGAGGGACTGAGTTCCGGTATTTCCTGTCATTCCTGCAATCATTGGCATAAAGAAAGCTAATGCGACAACTTGCTCTAATGTTGCTTCAAATCCACTAATAATACTTCCAGAAACCAGTCCAATAAATAATAATAGAATCAGCCATGGTAAACGGCGATAAGCTGCAATAAATGGCTTGGTTTGGAAGGTAATATCTTTACCCGAAGCAGATAGTTTTTCAATATCTTCATTTGCCTCACTAATAATAACATCTAAAATATCATCAACTGTAATAACCCCACGCAGCTGATTATTTTCATCTGTAATTGGTAAGGAAACGAAATTATAACGTGTAATAATCTTTGCTACTTCCTCTTGATCTGTATATACATCTGCTTTTACAATTCGTGTATACATGATTTCATCAACAGTTTCATTTGGATCATTTAATAATAAATCTTTATAAGAAATAACACCAAGTAAATGTCTTTCTTCGTCAATAACATATAAATAGTTTAGGTATTCTGCGAGATCTGCAAAATGCTTTAATTTATCGATTGCCTCTTGGACTGTATAATGTTGAGGTATCCACACATAGCGATCGTTCATGATTCGACCAGCTGTTTCTACTGGATAGTTCATCATACTTTGAATGATACTAGATTCCTCTTGCTTCATTTCTGAAAGTAATTCATCAATTTTTTCTTGGTCCAAGTCCTTTAATAAGGTTGCAAGATCATCATTTTCCATCAAATCAAGAATGAGTGTCGACTTTTCTGTACCAAGCTTATGAATAATATCGAGCTGTTGTTCCTGGTCTAATTCTTGAATCATATCTGTTATTTGATCAATGGATAGATGTAATAAATATTTATAATGATGCTTTTCTGGTAATAACGTATACAATCGAGCTAAATCAAAAGGTTGGAATTCATCAATCATCTGTTGGAATTCATACACTTTTCCTTCCTTTAACATTTGAATGATGGCTGTTGTTAATTCGTTTTCTGTCATTGGAACAGGTGCTTGTGACATAAGATAACCTCCTTTTTTCCAGATAGGCATATAGATATATCAGATTATAAAGACAGTATCTACGCTTAACAGTGTAACAAATACCTTAATGAAAGACACCTCTTTTACTTGAAGAGAGAAGAAAGTATAACGAAAAGTGGCTAGAAGTGGTCACTACAGAAATACACTTCCGCTGTTAGGAGCATTCTTTCGAAGAAGCTGAAGCATTGCCCGTAGAAAGCGATTTCCTGCAACGGACATCTTCATGGCAAGAACATTTCTATTTTAAAGACCAAGTATTTTTCTTGTTTTTTCTTATATCATCAAAATGGGTAGTAAATTTCATTTGATTATAGTAAACGCTTACAAGTGAAAGCTGGCCATGATATACTAAGAGCAAGTAATTCAATATATAATGAAAGCAATGACTAAGGGATGGGAGAGGAAACGAAGAAGATGAAGAGGATTTATACGAATGGAAAATTTTATACTTTTGACGAAGCAAAGCCTGTAGTAGAAGCAGTAGTTATTGAGAATGGTCGTTTTATTGATCTTGGATCTTCTGAAGACATGTTAACCCAATGGGGACGTGCGGATGTAGACATAATTGATTTAGAAGGTAAAACAGTAACACCTGGCTTAATCGATAGTCATTTACATCTCTCGGGAATTGCAGGAAATTTCTTAGATTTAGATGTAACCGGTGTCACTTCAAAGCATGAGATGCTAGAAATGATTCGTACAAGAGCAAATACACTAAATGAAGGAGAATGGCTCGTCGGTCGTGGATGGGATGAGAATCTATTTACGGATGGAACGATCCCAACGATTCAAGAGCTAGATCATGTTGCTCCCCATTGTCCGTTATTCATACCGAGAATTTGCGGACATGCCTCACTTGTGAATTCTAAAGCTTTAGAGGTTAGTAATTATCATCCAAATATGGCAATTCCAGAGGGAGGTACAGTTGTTTTAGATAAAAATACAAAACAGCCTACTGGTTTATTGCTTGAGGTAGCATCTCGAATTGTTACAAAACATATTCCTGAACGTTCATATGAGGATTTGAAAAAGTCGATGCGTCAGGCAATTCAATTTGCTATGGAAAAAGGATTAACAGGTGCACATACGAATGATCCAGCTATGATTGGTAGTTTGGAAAAAACGTACCGAGTGTATGATGAATTATTAATTGGTGAGCAGCTAGGTTTGCGTTGTAATTTATTGATTAATCATGAATTTTTAAATGATTTAAAGGAAAGTGGCATGTATGCAGGCTATGGAAATAAAACATTACAAATTGGTGCGGTGAAAATTTTTGTAGATGGTGCAATGGGGCGCCGTACTGCGTTATTATCAGAACCATATTCTGATGCACCAGGAGTCTATGGAGATGCGATGTATGAGTTAGAAACACTTCATGATATTATTCGCCGTTCTCGTGATATATCGATGCCAATTGCAGTACATACCATTGGAGATAAAGCACTTGAAAATGTATTAGATATATTAGATCAATTCCCAGCAGTCGCTTATCCAGATCGCCTTATTCATGTTCAAGTTATGAAGGAGTCCTTGTATCCTCGTCTTGTTCATCCAAATCGTATTGCTGATATTCAGCCACGTTTTGTTGCTGGTGATTTTCCTTGGGTAATGGACCGAATTGGTGAAGAGAGAACTAAAATTTCTTATGCTTGGAAGAAGCTAATTGATATGGGTGTGGTGTGTGCTGGGGGATCTGATGCGCCTGTAGAACCAGTGGACCCATTATTAGGTATTCACGCAGCAGTAACACGCAGGAAGCCTGGAGAAACACATGATGGATATAATCAAAAGGAAAAGCTTTCTATGCATGAAGCATTTAAACTATTCACGAAAATGGGTGCCTACCCGACAAATGAACAGACAATTAAAGGAACAATCACTCGAGGAAAACTAGCAGATATGACCGTTTATTCGGCAAATCCATTTGAAATGAATAATCCTGATGAATTACTAGATATGGAAATTGAAATGACCATTATTGATGGTAATGTGAAATATCGCAAATAGGGAAATGAAGAAGCTCACACCAGAAGTATAAGTGTGAGCTTCTTTTATTACAGTTCTTGAAGTATTTTTTCATCAATCCATAAATGATAGTTATCTTGTGCATATGCAATGGCTTCCGATTCTTCACCAATCATAATAAATTCTGGCTCATCCATAGGAACTTCTTTTCTATCTGTTAAAAAGTCTGCAACATATGGATTCTGTTGTTTGGCGATATTGAGCAATTCCTTTGTTTCTTTGGTTAAACCATTCATGTGATAGGATAACAATGCTTTATTATAAAGGAAGCTAGCAGTTTCATCTTCTGCATATTTCTCTAATAATAGCTGTGCATATTCAAACTGTTCTGCTTCTAAATAAAGAGTTAGTAGCTGATAGCGAATTCCTTGATTATCCATGTTATTTAAATGCAACAGCATTTCACCTTGGATGATTGCATCTTCTAGCTCTCCCATAGCAGCAAGATGTATCATATAGATTTCATTTGCATACAAATAATTTTTTGCTTCAGGATGAAACCCGAACTCTCCCTCATTTTCTTGGAAAAATTCTGTTCCTAATTCATTCTCACCAGCCTGTATTGCTTGGAGGATAAGATCAGATTTTTCCTCAAGAGACTGTGCTGACTCAGCTAACATTAAATAGGCTTCCAAACAATTAGGATAAACCGCTAGGGCTTGCTTAATTAATTTATTACGTTTTGAACCGGTAGCATGATCGGCTTGAGATAAAAGTAAAAAAGCCTGTTCCTTTGGTGATGTTTCTAGTGAATCTTTTCGATTACCAAATGGATTAGAAGTAGATGCATTTTGATTAGATCTATGAAGATCAGCTGCCATTATAATTTCCTCAAATAAGTCAATAAACTTTGGATAATGTGCTGAAATAGAAGCGGTTGTTGTACTATACTCTTCAGCAATTTTCTTTTGAGTTGCTTCATCATTATCAGCGATATACATTTGCATAAAATAGTCTAATGCAGCTGCATAGGTATTAATTTTTTGAATCTTTGGATGATAGGTTAAACAGAATTGATGCCATACCATGATTCCTAGTCCCGTTAATTCAGGGTCTGTTTCCTTTTCCAAATTCTTTTGGATTAATAGCTCGGCAACTTCTTCTTGTGCTGGATGTTCCCATTCTATACCAGATTTTGTATCTAACATTAACAGATCATTGAGGAAATCAGGAAAGCTTGTTTGAAATCCTTCCTGGTACTGTGCTAATAATTTCTCAATATTTGGCATGATATCCTCATCAGCTTCAATGCTTGAAAAGAAGAAGCGATGATAACCAATGAACGGGAGCAATGTACCAATTAAAACTCCACCAGTTGGAATATTTTCATCCTCGAAAATTGGCACCCAGTAGTTTTCTTTGGATTGAATATCTTGAAGCTCCATTCCATTTTCCTCTAAGGATGTAATGATATATACAGAGGGGAGTGCTTGTCTCCATTCCTCGAGTATTTTTCTTGTACGTTTACGAATACTTTTTTGTTTAATATTTTTTAGAAAGATATCAAAAATAGTTAATTTATTTTTAGCAACAGATATCTGAAAAATACCCCAAGCTGTAATTCCAGAGAAATAAGTATCTGCTGTTGTTTCGTCCATCATGGAATCTTGTAAGCCTTCTTCTACTTGACGAATGAATGTTTCTTCATAATTACTCAAGGCGAAATCAATCAGCTCATCATGAATAGATTCAAGTTCATCATTATATTTTTGAGGATTTAAAGCAATGACATTTGGTGCTCCGCAACAATTATGATGTGTTTTTCCACTTCCACATGGACAAAGCCCATCATTATTTGGTGTATTCATTTTAACACCCCTTTATAACCAATTGATTTGTTATTATTGTGAATGAAAAGAGGGATTTATACAAGTAGTATCCCTTATGTAACAGGAAAAGAAAGAAGTAGTTTGCCTATTTTAGATTAATTTCTATCTTCATTTCGATGTTTAGTTTTGATATCTGCTTTATTTTATAAAAAATAGAATCTTTAAATTAAAAGAAACTTAAATAATTAACATTCGACAATTTCTGAAATCAATACTATCTATGCAAGGATTATGGTATAAATAAGTTATACAATTCTAAATATTGGAATGGAGGTTTATCATGGTAAATATACATATTCGCCCAGCAGAGGAAACGGATTTACCTGAATTATATGTGCTTGTAAAAGGTTATTTAGACTTTTATAATCGTCCAGAAATGCCAGAACAACAAATAAAGGATGCTATCATACATCTTATTCATCATCCAGAGGACGGTACACAACTGGTGGCAGAGGTAGACGGGAAGTTAATTGGTTTTACAACATTAAATCCATTATGGAGTACAACACGTATGCAGAAAATAGGCCTGTTAAATGATCTATTTGTCGATCCAGAACAACGCGTGAATGGAGCCGGAAAGCAATTAATGGAAGCTACAATTCAGCTTGCAAAAGACAAAGGATATCCACTCATGCGCTTACTAACAGCTGCAGATAATGTGATTGCCCAGAAATTATATGATAAGACAGGTGGCAATGCCCCAGGCTGGAAAGTATATGATTATGACTTAAGTAAATAAGATGGGAGAAGTTATGTATGGTTTTTCGGAAAGAGAAGCTAGTTGGGAAAAATGTAGAATTAATTCCTTTAGAAGCAAATCATTTGGAAGCGTTATATGAAGCGTCAAAAGCTCCAGAGATTTGGGCACATATGCCGAAAAAGGTAGAAACATTGGAAGATGCAAAAGCTTTTATTGACGAAGCGTTAGAAATTAAAGCAACAGGCTCCCAATTCCCCTTTATTATTTTCCATCGAGAAACTGGTAAGGCTATTGGTTCTACACGTTTTTTAGAAATTGATAGGGAAAATAAGGGTATTGAAATAGGTTTTACTTGGTTAAATCCATCTGTATGGCGAACAAGTGTGAATACAGAATGTAAGTATTTATTATTGCAGTATTGCTTTGAGGAATTAAAATATATTCGTGTACAATTTAAAACAGATATATTAAATGTTCGCTCTCAAACGGCAATTGCTAGATTAGGTGCAAAAAAAGAAGGTATTTTACGAAACCAAAAAATTCGACAGGATGGAACTTATCGAGATTCTGTTTATTTCAGTATTATTGAATCAGAATGGGAAGAAGTAAAATCTCGCTTAGAAGCAAAACAAAACAGATCATAAGTATATTTTGCAGATCCTAGATGACATCTAGGATCTTTTTTATCTAAAACTCACTTGACATGTTCGTTATAAAGAAATATAATAATTGGTAGAAATATTTTGACAATTATTTCATTTTACTTATGCAGAAAATTCTGGCCTTAAATAGGGTGTTTAGATGATCATTATTGATTGGAGGGTTATTTGAATAGAGATTATAAAATAAATAAAAGAGGTATTTATATTTTTTGGAATTTAATGTTCTTTAAAATGAACAAAAGGAAGAATGAAACAAAAACATCAGACAATCAAAGATAAATTAGATGATCATTTAACCCTCTAAATAAAGGGGCGGCGGTGTAATGAAATTTTTATTTCTATTTGGAAAGATAATTTTATTATTTTTTATACCGATTCTATTTGCTGATGGAGCTGATGGAAAATTAGGAGCGAAAAATTTAAGTCAAATAGAACGATTTATTGCACGGGAAGGTGACGTAATGAGAGAAGTACCAAAAGATTACCCTGTGTTATTTAAAAAAAATGATCATACAAAGAAAGGTGATGATTATCATGCTGGTATGAACATACTAATCTATGGTCATCCCAATATACGAGAAGCAATAGATAAATTTCGTTATTTACAAGACCTAGGTGTAGATAGTATTGCTATAGTATTTCCAGTATTTCAGGAAGATTGGCAGGCAAATGAGATATTACCAGACGCCGAGCTAACACCAACTGTGGATGAACTTCTCTTATTGATTGAATCGGCTCATCAATTTGGAATGCGTGTGATGTTAAGACCTATTTTAGATGAAGAAAGTATAGTTAAAACCGGTCATTGGCGTGGAAGTATTCAACCATCAAATCCAGATGCTTGGTTTGAAAGCTATCGTGAACTAATGTTTACATACGCTGAACTTGGAGAAAGAACAAAATTGGATGTACTTAATATTGGAACAGAGCTTAATTCATTGGAAAGAAATTATGATAAAAGGTGGAAGAAATTAATAAGAGAAATTCGGAATGTTTATTCTGGAGAATTAACCTACTCTTTTAATTGGAATGTAATTCAATATATTCCTACAAGTAATTTTGCAAAATCATTGGACTTTATAGGTGTTGATGCATATTTTCCACTAAATGTAGCGGATGATGCCAGTGTAGACGATTTAATCGTAGCATGGCAAGCTTGGATTGATAGATATCAAAATATTTTTAAAGACCAATCCATTGTATTGACAGAAGTGGGAACCTTACCAATAAGGGGATCACATCGCACTCCTTATCGTTGGGAATATGCTAACGGAGTAGCTGATCCACAGACACAAGTTAATTATTATGAAGCAACATTTAGAGCCTGGGATAAGAAAGTGAGTGGACTTTATTGGTGGTGTATTACGCTAGATGTAAATAAAGTTGATTTAGATTATTCTCCATTAGATATGCCAACAGAAGAAGTTATTAAAGCACATTTCTTGAATAGCGTACAACCTAATTAAAGAGGGTTTTTTATATAGATTATGACTTTTTCATAGTCTTCTATTCTTATTCCTTCTTTGTTCTCTAAATAGAACAAAATTGTGCTTTTAAAGAAATGACATATGAGGAGGAAGAAAATGAGCAGAAGCTTAGCTATTAAATTTTTTGTCATGATTGCACTTATATGTTTTATGTTGTCAATAGAATCCCCTCATCTAGACGCGGTTGAACAGAAGCAGGAATCCCCTAATCTACTAGTTATTTATTCAGCTAAGGATGGAGAAATAAATGAACATCAACGTTTATTAGACATGCTGCTTGGCCATTTCTCCGAAAACATTCAATTTACTTCTAGTAATGAGATTACAAAAAGCGATTTAGAATCTAAGGATTATCTTTTCTATTACGGAGAGAAAAAAGAGGTGCTGCCTGATTTATCAAAGGAATTAATAAATAATTTTACGGGCCCTGTTGTCGCATTTGGATTCAATGTAGAACAGTTGGAGCGCTTTTCTTTCTTTGAAACAAACTCTGATAAAGTTGTCGTAGATCAAGCATATATCACAAATGATTCAACAAAGTCTCTGGAATTTATTCCGCAATATATCCATGATATAGAAATTGTAGAAACAGAAAAGACAGAGGAAGTAATAACAGCAACAAAGGAAGATAATAAATTTCCACTAATTGTAAGGCATCAAGAGGATTTTTATTTTGCTAATCATTTATTAACAGATCCGTTTTCTATTCTTTTTGCAGAAGGTCTTCATTTTGTGTTTGAACGAGGAGGTCTCACGTTTGAAGAAAATATACAGGGATATATTCGCTTAGAAGATATTCACCCCTTAGTTGACCCAGAGCCATTAATGGAAATTGCAAACATTCTTAAAGAGAAACAAATTCCTTATATGATTGCTGTGATTCCAATCTATACCAATCCAGAAACCGGAAAACAATATCGAATGTCGGATTCACCAAAGCTTTTAAAAGTACTTAAGTATATGCAGGATAATGGAGGGAGTATTATCTTACATGGCTATACACACCAATTCCGTCTAAGTGAGACAGGAGAGGGCTTTGAGTTTTGGGATGTGGAACATGATATGCCTATTTACCATGAGCCGGATAGTGAAGTCATTATAAAAACAGAAGAAGATTTTGCAAGCAAACGAGCATATGAAAAATATGTTGCTAAGCAAAAGGCCTTTGAGCGAGAGTATATAGAAGAAAGAGTAGTTAAAGGCATTCATGAGTTGACGAATTACGGACTATATCCTTTGGCTTTTGAAGCACCCCATTACACAATGTCACAAAATGGTTATCAGGTTTTGTCTGATTATTTCTCAACCTATGTAGGTCAATTACAAATAAGTGATGAGGATTGGGAAACGATGACGTCTGTGCCGTATATTTCAAAACCGACTATATTACATGGTATGGAGTTATTACCTGAAACGATAGGGTATGTGGATCCTAATAATTTACAAGCAATTAGTCAAATGATGGAAAAAGCTGAGCAGAATCAATTTGTAAGAGATGGCCTCGTAGCAGGATTCTACCATCCATATTTAGGTGTAAAGCGTTTTAATAAACTACTTGAAAACTTGGAGGCATACCCACATATAAACTGGATTGATTTAAAAGAACGAGATCCACATGTACAGACGACATATGCTGAAATTTACACAATTGAAGGGGAAATAGTTGCAGAGGTAAACTATATTGGCATGGTTCGATCTTCTTTTGAATATATAACCTATCATGTCAATAAAGTGCTCACCTTTATCCTCTGGTGTATGGCTGGAATCGGCATATTTGCTGTAATCAGTTTTATTGGGCATACGATTTACAGTATGTTACGTAAGCCTACGCTTTCTCACTCTAAGAAAGAGGAGGTATACCATTGATTGATAATTTACTATATGTATCTATATTTCTAATTTGGGCGATGTTGTTCTACCACATGATGTTAATTCAAGGAGGATATTATTTTTCCTTACGCTATCAGAAGCAGATGAATCGTTGGCTAGAAAGGAATCAGTGGTTAGAAAGGATAAGAGATTTACCAACTGTAAGTATTCTTATTCCAGCACATAATGAAGAGGTCGTTATCGAAAAGACAATTCAATCTATGCTTGAATTAAATTATCCAAAGCAAAAGTTAGAGGTGATTATCATTAATGATAATTCCTCTGATGCTACGGGAATTATTGCAGATAGCTATGCACGTAAGTATTCATTTGTTCATGTCCTTCATAATCAACCCCCTGTTGGAGGAAAGGGGAAATCAGGTGCATTAAATGCTGGATTAAAGATTGCTACAGGAGAATATATTATCGTTTATGATGCAGATAATACTCCAGAACCAAATGCAGTACGAAATTTGGCTTTAACCTTACAAAACGATCCAAAGGCAGGAGCTGTTGTAGGAAAGTTTCGAGTTATAAATGCCGAAAAAAATTTATTAACACGTTTTATTAATATTGAAACAATTACTTTTCAATGGTTGGCTCAGGCAGGAAGATGGTTTTGGTTTAAATTAACAACAATACCTGGTACAAATTTTGCTATCCGCAGATCGATTTTAGATAAGCTAGGTGGATGGGATGAAAAGGCCTTGTCTGAGGATACAGAATTAAGTATTCGTGTATATCATCTAAATTATTATATTCGTATGAACCCATCAGCAATTACTTGGGAACAAGAACCAGAACTTTGGAGAGTGTGGTGGAAACAACGGACGAGATGGGCACGAGGAAATATGTATGTGATTGGAAAATATCTATTCAAGTTTCACAAGCTAAACAATAAGAAAATCTTTATTGATTTAATGTACTTCCTCTTTACGTATTTCTTATTTTTTGCAGGAATACTAATTTCACATACTATTTTTATTACGAATCTATTTGTAGACTTAGAAATTTCGATAGGGCATGTATCCGTTGTTTTATTGATTACAGGATTTCTTCTTTTTGTTACAGAGGTGTTATTAGCATTAAGTATAGAAGAAAAGCAATTAACTCCGAGAAACGCAGTTGTTGTTTTATTAATGTATTTTATGTATTCACAAATTTGGTTGACATTAATTGTCTATGCGGCATGTTTAGAGATGAAGCGAGTAGTATTCAGACAAGAGGTTAAATGGTATAAAACACAGCGCTTCCAGGAGGGAGCTACTCGTAAACAAGTACAGAACTATCAAGATAAACAAGTTGTCCCAATTAGAAAATATGTAGAAAGGCGCGTTGTAAAATAAGTATGAGCATGATAAATGCCCTTGTAGGATATGTTATCATCTACAAGGGCACTGCAATTTGCTCATTGACGTTTACTTAGCCATAATACACCTGATTTTGCCAGGCGTGGCATTAAACCAATCATTGGTCGTTGGAACATATTTCCGAATCCATCTGATTTACCAAGCGAGCCAAGAGTCCCTTTTAATTTCAGTTCCCCTGGTTTTTTCGGTTGTTTTCCGTGTAAAACTGCTAATAATATTTTAGCAATTTGCTCTCCTTGTTGGCCAGCTAGCTGAGCGCTAGGTGAATAAGAGGAAGAAGCACAATCACCGACCACATACACATTGGGATGTGTCGGCACCTGATAGAATTCATTAACAATTACTTTATCCCATTGGTCTTTTTCAAATGGTAATTGATGGATCAGATGGTTTGGTTGTATACCAGCAGTCCAAATGGTTACATCATTGATGTAACAAATCCCATTATTACAAACACCGTCTTTTTCCACGTATTCAACATTTGCCCCATGAACCACTTCGACATCATTACGGATAAACCAGTCTTTTACATAGGACTGAATTTTATCATCAAAGTCTTTTAAGACAGCGTTTCCACGATCGAGCAGACGAATATTAAGGTCTGGTCTACTTTCTCGGATTTCAGAAGCAACTTCAATTCCGCTTAGACCTGCACCAACAACAGAAATCTTCCCGTATGCTTTTGCATTTCCAACAGCTAGACCTGCTTTTCTTGCTTGGGCAAAAGATTGAACACTTTCTGCAAATTCCTCAGCGCCTGGAATGCCATGATAATTATCCTCACAGCCTAACCCAATTACTAAGTAATCATAAAAAATAGTGCGACTAATGTTTTTAACAATGACTTGTTTATTAATTGTATCAATTTCCGAAATTTCCCCGAATACATAGCGAACACGGTCATCTTTCGGAAAGTCTGTTCGAACATCACGATCTGCTACTGTTCCTGCTGCAATTGTATAAAATTCTGTTTTTAAAGAGTGATAAGGATTTCTATCAATGAGTATGATTTCTAAATCATCGGGTAAATGTTGGTCTAATAAGGAAAGTAAAATTTTCATTCCACCATAGCCGCCACCTAAAATAACAAGTTTTCTCATGGTTATATCCACCTTTATTTAAATAAATAAGAAATATCCAATTTTGACATATCAGTCTCTAGTTTAAGACTATCAAAAAAGAACATTTAAAACTAGGAAAGACTGTTGATTTTACAAAAGGAATTATGTGAAAAATATTAGATCAGCTCTTTATTTCTCTCGAAAAAAGCAGAAAGATAAGTTTACTTATATCCTTCTGCTCCTGACTTATTAATCTACATACCACTCTCTTACCTTACGATCCGAAGGTAATAAGAAGGTTAATAAACCAAAAAATGGTAGAAATGCAATAGCAAGCATAGTTGGCTTCAAGCCAATTAAATCAATTAATGTCCCTAGTGCTACAGCACCAATTGCTCCCATACCAAACGCAAGACCAACGATTAACCCAGACATTGTACCAATTTTTCCTGGAACAAGCTCCTGAGCATATACTACAGTTACTGAGAAACTAGACAGGAACATAAATCCAATACATGCTAGCATAATAAGAGCCACTACAGGACCAACATGAGGTAGAGCTAAGGCAAGTGGCGCTGGTGCTAATAGGGAGAAGAAAATAACATTTTTTCTTCCAAAACGATCTGCTAATGGTCCACCAAAGAAAGTTCCAATGGCTCCACTAAGTAAAAAGGTAAAGATATAGATTTGAGCTTGTGCAATTGAGTAATTGTATGTATCAATAACATAGAAAGAATAGAAGCTGCCAATCGCACTGACGTACCAAGAGCGGGCAAATACGAGAAAAATAAGGACGGCAAGTGCCCATTTCACTGCTGTCGAAACACCTGGATTCGGAGCTTTATCTTTTGTAGCACTGCTATCCCAAATGATTCTTTTCACTTGGTCTTTATACCAGCGAGCAATATACATCAAAAAGATAACAGCGATTGCAGCAATGATTGTAAACCAAATCGATCCGAATTGTCCTAAAGGAACAAGGATTAATGCAGTGATCACTGGAGCAAGTGCTTGTCCTCCATTTCCGCCTACCTGATAAATGGATTGTGCTAATCCACGACGAGGGCCAGCTGCTAAATAAGCTACACGTGATCCCTCTGGGTGGAAGATAGCTGAACCTAGCCCAATAAAAAATACACAAATAAGAATAGACCAAAATCCAGGGGCAAAGGCTAAGCCAAAGAGGCCAATCATACAGATCGTCAAACTAATTGGTAAGGCATATGGAGATGGTCGTTTATCTGTATACATCCCGATAACTGGCTGAACAACAGATGAAATCATGTTTAAAGTGAATGCAATAAAACCAAGCTGTGTAAATGTTAAGCCAAGTGATTCTTCCAAAATAGGAAACATGGCCGGAATTACAGCTGTAATCGAGTCTGCTAGTAAATGACATAACCCGATAATGAAAAGAATGGCATATGCGGTGTGACCTTGTGCTCCCGGTTTAGAGAGTTTTGCTGCTTTTGTTACCATTTATTATCCTTCTTTCTGTCTCAGCCTAAATCATATATTTGATTTAGTACTCCTCGATGTAATCGGTAAACCGATTATGCAAGCCTCTAAATTTTTACAAAAGTGTAACATTTTACTTAAAGATTATCAGAAATAACTAAAAAAATCTTGCATTTCACTCAAAAAAAGAAAGAACTTTGTAAATCATCAGATTGATGAGGCAGATTTACAGTTTTTCTTATGATATACTTACGAAGAAAGTGGAGGGACGTAAGATGGAAAATAAAAAACATGTAGCGATTCAAAATGATTATGCAGATGATTATGCGTGGTGTTATGGATGTGGGAGATTAAATGAATCTGGCTTACATTTTAAAACATTGTGGCAAGATGAACAGACTGTAACTTATTACGAACCTCGAGCAGAGCATACAGCTATTCCTGGTTTTGTTTATGGTGGTTTACTTGCTTCATTGATTGATTGTCATGGAACAGGATCAGCATCTCTTGCACTACATCGGAAAAACGGGCATGAGCCTGGTGACGGAATAGAACCACCAAGATTTGTAACAGCTTCCTTACATGTAGACTTCCTAAGACCAACTCCTCTCAATACGACCTTAAAAGCAGTTGGGACATTGGAGGAAGTACATCCAAAGCGTTGGCGTGTACATATTGAAGTCTTCGCAGAGGATATACAATGTGCAAAAGGGGTAGTAGAAGCAGTAGTTATGCCAGATAATTTTAAAGCATAGACAGATAAAAAATAATCCACTTGTGGATATAATGATAAAAAACTTATCCACAGATGGATTATTCCTTGGTTTACTCCATCATTTCTGAAATGATTTCATAAGAGCGTAAACGATCCTCTAGGTGATATATTTGTGAATTAATGATTACTTCGTTGGCACCTGTTTCCTCGATAAATTTTGCAAGCTTTTCTTTTACCATTGCAGCATCACCAATCATTGTAGAATTGGATTTGCTTCGATTCTGTGTAGCTTCTTTATCAGCTAAGGACCAGGCTATGTCAATATTATCTATTGGTGCCTGTAGTTTAGCAGGTTTACCTTTTCGTAAATTTAAAAATTGCTGCTGCATGGAGGTGGCAACATAATTGGCTTGATCAACAGTATCTGCTGCAATAACATTTACGCCAACCATCGCATAAGGCTCAGATAATACTTCAGAAGGCTCGAATCTTTCTTTATACAAGCGTAAAGCTGGAATCGTATATTCAGGTGAAAAATGGCTAGCAAAAGCATAAGGTAATCCCATCTTAGCCGCTAGTCGAGCACCAAAATCACTAGAGCCTAGCAACCAAATTGGAACATCAGCACCTTCACCTGGAATTGCACGTACATATGCATTGGGATCACCTGCAAAATACTTTTGTAATTCTTCTACTTGGGTTGGAAATTCTTCCACATGCTGGTTTAATGTTCGGCGTAAAGCGTAAGCCGTATATTGATCTGTACCAGGAGCACGTCCTAAACCAAGGTCAATGCGTCCGGGATACATGGCCTCTAATGTTCCGAACTGTTCTGCAATGACAAGTGTTGCGTGATTTGGTAGCATAATTCCCCCTGCACCAACACGAATATGCTTCGTTGCTCCAGCAATATGTCCAATGACAACAGAAGTTGCTGAGCTTGCTATCCCTGGCATATTATGATGTTCTGCTAACCAATAGCGGTTAAATCCCCACTTTTCTACATGTTGAGCAAGCTGTACACTATTTTGAAATGACTCACTAGCTGAATGCCCTTCATTAATAGGGGCTAAATCTAGTACAGATAGTGGAGTTCCTTGAAATGTTCTAGTCATCCTATCACCTCATCTATCGCCATCTAAAAAATGTATCAGATTCAGATGGTTCTTTTAACTGTCAATATACGTGCTTCAAGCAATTACGTCCAATCATCTGCTTTTGACCTAATAGCTGATGATGATTTCACTCTTTCCAGTAAAAATATCAAAAAATCTCTCACAAACTAGTTGATACATAAGGAATTCTTCTATATAGTAGGAACAGAATTAGTGAAGAGAAGAGGATTAGAAAATGAGTAAAACATCCATTTATGGATTAACGTTTTCAGAATTACAAGCTTGGTTAGTAGAACATGGTCAATTACGATTTCGCGCACAGCAAGTGTGGGATTGGTTATATAAGAAGCGTGTAGATAGCTTTACAGGGATGAAGAATTTAAATAAAGACTGTGTCGAATTATTAGAGACACATTTTCATATGACAACACTTGAGCAGGAAATCCGTCAAGAATCTTCTGATGGAACAAATAAATTTTTATTTAAATTAGCGGATGGAAATATTATTGAAACGGTCTTAATGCGTTTTCATTATGGTCTTTCTGTTTGTGTAACTACACAGGTTGGTTGTAATATTGGATGTTCCTTCTGTGCAAGTGGTTTATTAACTAAGAGTCGTGATTTAACTGCAGGAGAAATTGTGGAACAAATCATGCATGTACAGAAGTTTTTAGATGAAAAAGGAAAAGGTGAGCGCGTTAGCCATATCGTGGTTATGGGAATAGGCGAACCATTTGATAATTTCGATCATTTAATGAACTTCCTTTATATTATGAATGACTCTCAAGGACTAAATATTGGTGCGAGACATATTACTGTCTCAACAAGTGGGCTAGCACATAAAATTTATGAGTTTGCGGATAAGGATATTCAAGTGAATCTGGCTATTTCCTTACATGCGCCAAATAATGAGCTACGCACAAGTATTATGAAAATCAATCGTGCATTTTCTATTGAAAAATTAATGGAATCTGTTAAGTATTATTTAGATAAAACAAATCGTCGTATCACATATGAATATATTTTATTGCAGGATGTGAATGATCATAAACAGGAGGCAGAGCAATTAGCTAACCTGCTTTATAATCATCGCCATTTAGCATATGTGAATTTAATTCCTTATAACACAGTCGATGAACATATTCAATATCAACGCAGTACGAAAGAGTCCATCCAGAAGTTTTATGAGACATTAAAAGGAAGAGGAATTAACTGCGGTGTTCGTTGGGAGCAAGGTGCAGACATTGATGCGGCTTGTGGTCAATTAAGAAGCAAACAATTAAAGAAGCAACAAGCAGCTAAAAAATAGTAAATTAAAAACTCCAATTAACAAGGCTTAAAATCCTGTTAATTGGAGTTTTCCTTATTATTCAATTACTTCATTTTCTTTTTTTAATGATCCTTCAGACTTTTCTTCTTGGGCTAAGTAATCCTTTAATTCATCCTCTATCGTTGCATCAGTCATTTTAACTTTCGCACGATAGGCAGCACGTAAGATAAGATGTCCGGCAACTGGAGCAGTAATGAATACGAAAACAATTCCGAGAATTAATCGAATACTAACAAAGCCTTCTGTAAGCCAGAAATATAAAAATACACCAATTAAAGTGATTAGAACAGCTACTGTTGTTGTTTTTGTTGCTGCATGGGCACGTGTATATATATCAGGGAAACGAATCATGCCAATGGCACTAAGAACACTAAGAACACCACCGAATAAAATGATCAGGGCGATAATAAATTCAAGAATCTCGCTTACGCTCAATAATAACGCCCCTTTCTAAAAACTTCGAGAATGAAATCGTACTAATAAATGCTAGAATTCCTAAAATGAGAATTACTTCAAGAAATGCTTTCGTTTGAAATAAAATAGAAACAATAGCAATTGCCGAAATTAAATTTACACCAATCGTATCCATGGCAACCACTCGATCAGGAAATGTTGGACCAATAACAACACGGATAAATGTAATAGCTATAGCCACTCCAAATAAGATCAGTGAAGTCACAAGCATGATTTGTATCATTATCTAGTCACCTCCATAATGGCTTTCTCAAATCGAGCTAAGGAGCGCTCTAAATCGCCGCGAAATCTTTCTATATCCATTGCATGAATGTAAAAAACATTTCCTTCAGGAGTTACTTCCATTACAACAGATCCAGGAGTCAACGTCAGCAGTAAAGCTAATGCTGTTATTTCCCAATCACTGTGTAAACATGTTTCATAGCGGAAAATCCCAGGTTTTATATTTATTTTTGGACTTATAATTTCTTTAATTACTACCACGGTAGATAATATCATTTCGACAATAAACACATAAATTAATTTAATAACTGAAAACAGGCGGTGTAAATAAAAACGTCCACCGAAAAATCGTCGCATCAGAAATACAATTACAATTCCAACTAGAAATCCAGCAACAAAGGTTTGAAATCGAAAATAGCTTTCATCATTGAAGAAAACCCATAGAAAGGCGATAAAAAGATTCAACAAAAATTGGAAAGACATTTATTTCACCTCCGAAATATCAACGGTCAAGGTGTATTCAACAATACCGTTATGTAAATGTCTATTAATTATTAAGTACAGCATTAATATAAATTTCTGGATTAGAAAGTGTCTTTGCTGCGTCGATTACGTAAACAGATATTCCTTCTGCACCAACGCCTAATCCAACAGTTGCTAAAGTAAGAATTAAGCAAGGGATGACCAAGCCTTTTCGTAATGGCTTTTCATCATCTACCATAATCATTGTTTCTCCCCAAAAACTATTAAGGAAGACACGTAATAAGGAATATAGCACGAACAAAGTAGATAAAAATCCTAATGCAAGTAGAACATAAGATCCAGATTCTATAGCACCTTGACCGACTAATACTTTTCCAAGGAATCCGCTAAGCGGCGGAATTCCCGCTAAGGAAAGCATAACGACAAAGAATAGCCAACCAAGTACAGGGTAATTTCGGATTAAACCACTAACTCGATTAATTTGCTCTGTACCTGTTAAGATAATCATCGTACCAGCAAGTAAGAAGAGCAATGCTTTTACGACCATATCATGGATTAAATAATAAATAGATCCTTCAAATGCAATGTTTGTTCCTACTGCCAGACCAATAAGAATGAATCCAACAGCAATGACGACATTATAAGAGATGATTTGACGAATGTCATTATAAGCTATTGCCCCAATGCTACCCCCAATAATCGTAATAGCAGCCATGATTCCAATCATCGTATGTGTAATCGACGGCTCGTGATAGAACATGAGTGTAAAGATGCGGAATAACGCATAAATACCAACCTTTGTCAGCAAAGCACCAAATATTGCAGCGACAGCTGGAGGCGGAGCGCTATAGGACCCAGGTAACCATTGATATAACAATAGTCCAGCTTTTAAAGAAAATACAATTAAGAATAAAATACTAATAACCGTTAAGATCGGTGTTTGCCCTACTTCTGCAATACGAACAGAAAGATGAGCCATATTTAATGTTCCAAGTGTTCCGTATAAATAAGCAATGGCAACTAGAAAAATCCATGATGATACAACATTAATCGCCATATATTTAATAGATTCTCTTAGCTGCAGCTTCTTCCCACCTAAAGCAATAAGTGCATAGGAAGCTAGTAGCATTACTTCAAAGCAGACAAAGAGGTTAAATAAGTCGCCTGTTAGAAACGATCCATTTACTCCACCAATAAGTAAACTAACGAATGGATAGAAAAACATTTTTTCATAGGCTTCCCCAATGGAAAAGAAAGCATAAATTAAACAAGCAGTAGCTACAAAGCTTGCTGTTAGAACAAGCAACATGGAGAAGGAGTCTGCCACAAATAAAATACCAAAAGGCGGTTTCCAGTCCCCGAAATCAAGTCGTAAAATTCCTTCTGTTTGAATTTGTCCAAGGATAATAAAGCTAATAATCATTGTTGCAAGTAAGGATAGTATAATAACCCAACGTTGCAAAATAATATGTCGTCTTAGAAATAATAGGAAGATACCAGTTAAAACAGGAATGACCATAGGGAATACAATGATATTATTCATCTGCGACTACCTCGCAATTTATATAAATTATCTGTACCTAGTTCCTGGTATGCACGATATGCTAAAACAAGGAAAAATGCTGTAACAGCAAAGCTAATTACAATAGAGGTTAAAATCAATGCTTGTGGTAAAGCATCCACATAGTCCGTTCCATTCCCATCAATAATTGGTACACTTTTATTATGAAATCCTCCCATAGCCATTAATAGTAAATGTGCAGCATGGGTGAGGATTGCTGTACCTAATATGACGCGAATAACATTTTTGGACAACAATAAATAGGTTGCTACTGATACTAGTACGCCTGCCAAAATAATAATTAATGTTTCCATACATCACCCATCCTTACTTATACTTAAAATAATGGTTACAACGACACCAACTACTGCTAAAGCAACTCCTGCTTCAAAGAGAGTAACAGTAGAAAGCTCTACTTCCCCAAAGAAGGGAATATTAAATGTTTTAAATGCTTGGTTCAAAAAAGGAGTTCCAAAAACGGTTGCCCCTATTCCTGTAGCTACAACAATAAACGCCCCTATTGCAGCCACAACTCTAAAATTAATCGGAATACCAATACGCACCGTTTCAATATCAAAAGCTAAGAATAATAATACAATTGCAGAAGCAAGGACAAGTCCGCCAATAAACCCGCCCCCTGGATCATAATGACCTGAGAAGAACAAATAAATAGCTAAGGTTAAAATAATGAAAACAACGACTCGAGTAATGGTTTGTAAAATGACGTCATTAATCTTCAAGATTTTTAGCCTCCTTGCCATTTTTAAATTTTGTTAATGTATAAACACCAATTCCAGCAATAAATAATACAACAGCCTCAAGCATTGTATCAAAGGCACGGAAATCTCCTAAAATAGTGTTAACAATATTTTTCCCACCAGCAAGCTCATAAGCATCTTCAAAATAGACGGAAATGGAATCGAATAGTGCCCCACTCTTAACTGTTAAAGCAATAATGATGAAGATTGCTCCAACAGAAACGGAAATTGCTATATGAAGTATTTTCGTACGAAGCTTGCGAACTTCTGTTTCCCATTTAGGTAGGAAAGTGAAACATAGCAAAAATAGCGCTGTTGTTACTGATTCAACAATAATTTGTGTTAATGCTAGGTCTGGTGCTCGGAACAAAACGAATAGCATTCCCATCCCGAACCCGAGTAGACCAGTTAGAACGATAGCAGAAAGGCGTGATTTAACAAATAAAATAGCTATCGTTGTTAATGCCATAACAACAGAAATAATCCAAACGAACGTACTAATAGGCGTATCTCCAGAAAAATCAATGGAAATAGCGTCAGTAAATAACAATGCACCACCTAAAACGAAAATAAAGAAAAGGAATATATATACAAAGTAATCTCGTAAAAATCCTGTCATATAAGAATTCGTAATTCGTGAGGTTATTTTTTCAATATAAAGAACTAAATTATTATATAAAGCATCGAATGATCGTGATTTCGGGAAGAAACTATATACTCTGCTCCAATATTTATAAAGCATATACAAGGAAACTCCAACGATCACAATAGCAATAGTCATCATTAGCTCGGTATTAAATCCATGCCATGCAGAAATAGGTTTCATATAATAATCAGATGCAGGTAATGTTGCAAAGATACTGGCCATCGCTGGGCGAATAATATTGTCTCCAAGTACATTTGGGAAGAAGAAAATTCCAACCACTAAAGCAGCTAAAGTCACTGGTGCAATGATCATCCCAATAGAAGCCTCTTTCGTTTCTGTTTCGAGTTTTTCTTGCTGGTGAGGCCCAAAGAATGTTTGGAAAACAATAATTAAGCTGTACACGAAAGTAAATACACTCGCTACCCATGCGACAACTGGTAATAATGCTCCAAATGAGTCTAAGGAAAAGAACTCCAGTTGTTTTACTTGTAGCATGGCTGTAAAGAACATTTCCTTACTTAAAAAACCATTAAATGGAGGTAATCCTGCCATGGAAAAGCTACCAATTAACGCAACCGTAAATGAAACAGGCATAATAGCCATTAAACCACCTAAGCGGCGAACATCCCTTGTCCCTACTTGGAAATCAAGGATTCCGACAATCATAAATAATGCACCTTTAAATGTAGAGTGATTTACTAAATGGAATAATGCTGCAAAACCAGCCTGTGTTAAAAGCGTTTTTTCTACACTAAGACCGTGATAGAAGGCAAGCGAACTAACACCCAGTAAACTCATAATTAACCCGAGCTGACTTATTGTTGAATAGGCAAGTAAGGCTTTTAAATCAGTTTGCCTGACAGCTTGGAAGGATCCCCAAAATAAGGTTGTTAAACCAACTCCACAGACAAGCCAGAACCAGAGAGCTTCCCCTCCGAAAGCAGGTGTAAATCGTGCAACAATGAAAATTCCTGCTTTAACCATCGTTGCCGAGTGCAGATACGCACTAATAGGTGTCGGTGCTTCCATCGCATCCGGCAGCCAAATATGGAATGGAAATTGTGCGGATTTAGTAAATGCACCTAAGAGAATCAGTAGCATGACTGGCACAAATAAAGTATGGTCTGTCAACGTACTCACACTTACAATGATTTCCCGAACACTTGTAGTTCCTGTCATATAAACTAGCATGATAAATCCAACGAGCATCGCAAAGCCACCGCTCATCGTAATAAGTAGTGCTTTTTTTGCCCCATATCTGGAGCCTTTTCTTTGATACCAAAATGCAATTAATAAGAAAGAAGCAATACTAGTCAATTCCCAAAACACATATAAAACAAAAATATTATCTGAGAAGACTACACCGAGCATACTTCCCATAAATAATAATAAATAGAAGTAAAAATGCTTCAATGATTCTTCTTTGGACATATAATAGATGGAATATAGAATAACAAGCGCACCAATCCCTGTAATAAGCAATCCAAAAATCATGCTTAAGCCATCTAAGTAAGTTGTAAAGTTTATGCTAAAGGAAGGAATCCACTGAATAGTATGTGAAAAAGTATCTCCATTTGCTATGGATGGAATATAGCGAACAAGAACAATAAATAAACTAGCTGGGATAATGAGTATAAACCAGCCGATATGTATCCGTGAGATTAGTTTATGGAATATCGGAATACAGATTGCGGCTAAAAATGGAATTAAAATAGCCAAATGTATAGTTAACAAGGGCAACCCTCCAATGAATATATTTTGCTAAAAAGCAAGAACCATTTTTTCCCAAATCAGGGAGGGGATTGTTTTTTTACATGTTTAAAGAAAGTTTAGTAAGCTAAACTTTCTTTTGCATTTATAATTTTAATTATTATGCAAAAAAATAAAGGGAATTGTGAATTGGTGTCGAAGGTATTTAACTATAAAGGTATCATAGAAAAATTTTCTTTTTCAATTATATACTAAACAAGGTATGTATGCACTTCATACGATAAAGAAACCAATTTTTTCTTTGAAAATCCCCTAGTCAAATAAGAAAGAATAGATTATGCTAGAATGAAAGTTAAAAAAGAGAACAGAGCAAAAGCTACACCATTAGTTTAAAAATCAAACGATTCCCAAATAAAATGAGGGTTTATAGTAATTATGTTTGGAAAAACTAACATAGAAAACTTTTGACTCAGTCTCAAAAAAGATGCATAGCTGGGAGAAAGATTCACAGATGCAAAGGATAGAAGAGGTGAACAAGTAGTGGTCAAATTTAATGACCATGTGGACGAGAGTATTCTAGTGTGTGTGTACTATGGTCCAAATGGGGAACGACTAATTAAACGAGGTCACATATTGGCACAGCTTATAAATTGTCCAATGTATGTATTAACCGTTGATCCATTACCGCTTGATGAGTTTGATGCGGAAAAAGCTGAATACATTGACCGTTGGAAAGAGCTATGTGAGGAATTGGAAGTTGATGAATTTATTTTAATGGACAATGAGTCACGACCAGCTGTAAAAGTCATTAAAGAAGTGGCCTATAGTCATCATGTGACACAAATTGTGATTGGGCAAACACCAATAAATCGTTGGGAAGAAATTACAAAAGGTTCATTTGTGAGTGCTTTGCAGCGAGAAATTTCTTCATTTATTGATCTACATATTGTTTCAGTGGATCGTTCAATTAAGAGTAACTCGGATACTCAATATGAAAAAGGAGTTCGTGGATTCCTGCAATATACGGAAGAAGGCTATGAGTTAAGCTTTACTAGATCAAAGCGAAATGAATATGAAGGTATTTTCTATAAGGAAATAGGAACAGATTTTAATAACGGAGTATTTAAATTTGTATGTAAAGGTATAACCTCACAAGTGCATATTGATGATAATAAAGTGCGTGAGGAAATTACCCAACCGCCAAATATGGATAAAGAATAAATCAAGCGAGAGTAAAAAGCATCTATAGCTTTTTTACCTCGCTTGATTTTTTTGTGAAAAATAAATCGAAAAACGCAACTTTCATATGGATGTCCCGTCTATACAATGAACAGAGCAGGAAAGGAAGGAGGTCTATGTATGTCGATCCAAACAGAAAATAGAGAACTTATATTGAGTTGGTATGACGAGTACAGTGACCTGATCGTGAAGTATATCGCGAGTATGATAAAAGACGGCTATCAAGCAGAAGATATTATGCAAGAAACCTTTTTAAAAGCATTTCAATATATAGAGAAAAATCAAATTCAATATCCGAAGACATTTTTATTTCGTATTGCCCATAATGTAACAATTGATTATTTACGGAAACAAAAACCAATTGATTTTGTAAAGGAGCTATTTGCGAAGGATGAGGGAGCTTCTGTAGAAGATATTATGGAAGTGCGTGAGGAATCAAAGGAGTTGTTTTTAGCGATACGCAAGCTAAAGCCAGCCTATAAACAAGTGATCATACTTCGTAAAATAGAAGAGTTTTCCATTGCTGATACAGCAAGTATTTTGAATTGGTCAGAAAGCAAAGTGAAATCAACATTATTTCGTGCTTTACACGCCTTAGAGAAACAATTAGTAAAAGGGGGTTTTATGCATGGCACGTCATGATAACATAGATCAATTATTATCTGATTTGAATCATCAGATGCATTGGAAAGAAGAACGACAAGTAGAAAATAGAAAAAAATTAGCCATAAACTTATCAGAAATAAAGCAATCAGCACCTAGAAAAAGAAAAAGTTTAAAGTTCTTACCAGTGTTAGCTTCCATCCTGCTTTTAGGTATATTTACTTCATTATTACTCCATATTATGAATGGAAATAATGAAGTAGGAGAAGGTGAGGATACAGAAGTTATCATACCGGGAGAAGATACAGATTTGCCAGAAGATGATAACAGGGAAGATCCTAATGAAACTGAGGAACCGGAACAAAGCTTAGCGGATATGTTTGAACAGGAAATAGAAGTAGAGATAGGAATTGAAGGAATTCCCGAAGAAGTCACGATGGAATTAGCAGTAAATGAAGAACTTCGTTATATCATTTATGTGGATATGGAGCGTTATCAATTTGTTCCAGGAGAAGGTATTGACAGAATTGAATTCACTGGAGATCCAGAAGGTATGTATCCAGAAGTGGCAATGGAAATCAAGCCAGCATCACAAGAAAGCTTAGAAGGTGCGTTAGCTGAGGTAGAGGAAGAGATTGCAAGTGAAGGAATGGAAATCGATTATTCGGAAGAAGTAACAGAGCCTCTTACAGCTACACGTATTCGGGCAGTAGAACAAGGGAATCCAGCTGAACCAGATAGCCCTGTTCATGTTTACTATGTGACAGAAGCTGGAAATGGGCAAGTATTCATTATTAAACAGATGTATTTCGAAATAGGAGAAGAGGGACATGGGGCAAGATTTCATTATATGTTAGAAACATTTGAGGTTGTTCCAAATTAAAACAGACAAAGGATGAATAGACAATGAGTGGATTTCTAGCTTTATTACATGAAAATGATTATCCCTTTAATGAAAAAATGTTTGAAGATATGCAAAAGAAATTAAGAGTAGTCCATTCTGATAACCAGGATAGTAATTTAGATTATATTGATGTACCTATTGCGTTCAGCTCTCAAGAGTTGGATCAGCTATATCATTTTCAGCAGAATCGTTATGTTCTCTTATTTAATGGAACAATTTATAATATTTCAGAACTTCGCGCTTCCTTGGAGGAGTGCGAAGTTACATGTCAAACAGGATCTGATTTAGAAGTGCTTGGCGCCTTATTTATTCAAGAAGGTGTGCAAATGTTTTCGCGTCTTCGAGGTGCTTTTGCCATCTTAATTTGGGATCGTGAGACAAAAACATTATATGGAGCGAGAGATTGCTTCGGAATGGAATCTCTATACTATACCAATCATGAGAAAGACATAAGCTTTGCAACAGATAAGCAAAATTTATTAGCACTCACTGATGAATCAGCAATGGATACAGATGCATTGCAGCATTATTTAACTTATCAATATGTTCCAAGCCCATATACATTAACAGCAGAGATTAAACAGGTAGAAGCAGCTAGTTATTTTGTTAAAGAGATGGACAAACCAATTCACTTTACGAGATACTTTCAACCGACATTTGACCCCATCCTAACAGAACGAAGCAGATTAATAAATAAAGTGCGCGAGACGATCACAGAATCTGTACGTGTTCATATGCAAAGTGATCAGCCGTTAGGAACACTTTTGTCAGGTGGTGTAGATTCAACGATTATTGCTTCCTTGGCTAAAACATTTCAACCGAATATCAAAACATTTTCTGTTGGATTTGAGCGTCAAGATTTTTCAGAAATCTCTTTGGCCGAGCAGACAGCGGCTGAACTTGGCTTAGAAAATATTTCCTATACAGTCACAGCCCAGGAGTATTTAGAGAATCTCCCTAAAATCATGTGGCAAATGGGAGACCCATTAGCAGATCCAGCCTGTGTTCCTCTTTATTTTGTTTTACGTGAAGCCAAAAAAGAAGTGAATATTGTAATGTCTGGAGAAGGAGCAGACGAGCTATTTGGTGGGTATAATATCTATTGCGAGCCACAATCATTGAAGATTTTTGAAAGTATTCCTAAACCCATTAATAAGCTATTGCATCGATTAGCGATGATTTTACCAGAGGGTGTAAAAGGCAAGAGCTTCCTGCTTCGTGGAACAACACCGTTAGAAGAACGATATATTGGGAATGCCAAGATGTTTGAAGAAGAGGAAAAGCGCAGCATATTGAAAAATTATAATGAAGATTTATGCTATCAAATGGTTACAAGGCAGTACTATAATGAAGTACGAAAAGAA
The DNA here is from genome assembly GCF_040958695.1 of Ornithinibacillus sp. 4-3. Taxonomy (NCBI): domain Bacteria; kingdom Bacillati; phylum Bacillota; class Bacilli; order Caryophanales; family Bacillaceae; genus Ornithinibacillus; species Ornithinibacillus sp. 4-3. The sequence goes on along the minus strand of NZ_CP162599.1, from coordinate 3,632,648 downwards.
CATCCTGTACATCAGATGCAATACATTGATTTACATACTTGGTTACGGGGAGATATCTTATTAAAAGCGAAACGAATGTCTCAAGCAAATCAGATTGAGTTACGTTCGCCCTTCTTAGATAAAGAAGTATATAATGTTGCGCGTATGCTTCCTGTAGAAGACAAAGTAAATGGAGCATTAACTAAAGCATTGTTACGTGAAACTTTTGCAGCGAATATTCCAAAAGATGTAGTGCATCGAGCGAAGCTAGGATTTCCAGTTCCTATCCGTCACTGGCTGAAGAATGAGATATACGACTGGGCAGTGCAACTTATTGATGAAAGTGATACAGGGCATATTTTGCATAAATCCTATGTTAAAAAGCTTTTAGAACGCCATGTATCAGGTAAAGGTGACTATTCGCGAAAAATTTGGACTGTCCTAATGTTTATGTTATGGTATCAAATCTTTGTAGAAGAAAAGTATGATTTTAGCTTGGTGGATAAAGTGGTGAGAATATAATCAAAGTTAATCCCGCTCTAGAGTAATTCTGGAGCGGGATTTTTGTTAATTACTCTTAATTCGATAAGCATGTGTATATACATTCATTTTATTACGGCGAGCGAATCCAATGGCAGTGATACCTAAGTCATCCGCTAGTTTCAATGCTAAATCAGTAGGTGCAGACTTAGAAATAATAATCCCAATTCCCATTTTGGAAATTTTCAATAGCACTTCTGATGAAATTCGTCCACTAAAGGCAATCACTTTATCTGCAAGGGGAATTCGTTGTTCTAAAATATATCCATATATTTTATCTAATGCATTATGTCGTCCAATATCTGTGCGGATAGCCAGCAGCTCATCTACTGTACAGAGTGCTGCATTATGCACACCGCCTGTTTGCTGGAAATGCTCTGACTGACTTTGTAATTGCTGCATTAATGCCATGCATTGTTGGGCGGTCATGGACAATTTACTCCTAATGGTTTTAGCAGTTTGCACATCGCTTTTAAAATAAAACTGACGGCTCTTACCACAGCAGGAACCAATAAAGCGTTTTGAATGATCATGTTGTAGATGGTCTAAGGGCTTGCTAATTTCGATATAAGCAAATCCACGATCCTGATCAATCGATAGTTGATCTATTTCCTTAAAGGTGCGAATAATACCTTCAGAAGCAAGAAACCCGATAATCAGTTCTCTTACATCTATTGGTGAGCAAACCATGGTAGCAAATTCTTCCCCATTTAACATCACCGTTATTGGAAACTCAATCGCAATCGTTTCTTCCTCTATTGAAAAATCCTCTCCATGGAATCGTACAGTTTCCCAGCCATTTTCAATGACACGATCTTTGTTATCCATTTTAGCTCGGTTCCATTTCTAACTCATCCACACGTTTTTCCAAGTATTTTTTATCTTTTTGCGTATAGAATGTTTCTGCTTTTTCTACAATTACTGCTGCCTGGTATTCTGGGATTCCGGCATATTGTTCATAAACGCTCATTGGGATGAGTGCATTACCTTCAGGGAAATGTAATTCAATATTCCCTGATTTTATTGGTGTGAATTTTGCACGTCCATGGAATGTACCATATTTATTGTAAACAACAATTGCTTCCCCTTCAGCAATATTTAATTCTTTACAGTCTTCTTCACTAATTAAGACATCATAACGATCTGCATTATTAAAGGGATCCTTATCACTATAAACCATCGAGTTAAATTGTTTACCTCGTCGGGTCGTCACATAAAAATGTCCTTCTGGTTTACGCAGCTCCGGTAATTCAACAGGGATTAAATTCCCTTTTCCATCTGGTGTTGGACATTCACCATCTTCACAGAGCCATGCGCCACCCCATTGAAAGACATCACCTTTTTCTTTCAGGTGCTGAATACCATCATAATTTGGAGCTGCTTTTGCAATTTCATCACGAATAGCATAAGCATCCTCCATGTGTATGGTCTCATAGCTTTCAGGCTTCACGCGCTTAGCTAAATCTAAATAAATTTCCCATTCTGATCTAGCCTCTCCTATACGTGGCCCTTTAATTTCTGGAGAGAAGTACACCATACGCTCTGTTGATGTCGATGTTCCTCCACCAGGCTGCTCATAACGTGTCATCACTGGTAAAACAATAACTGCTTCCTTCGCATCTACTAGAGTAGAAGTATTGAAGATAATATCTTGATGGACACGAATTTCTAAGCTCTCTAGCGATTCCTTGATCAATGTTGGGTCAGGCATTGTTTCTAAGAAGTTCCCACCAGACATATAGTATAGCTTTAGCTTCCGTTCATGTTCTTCTGGTAATAAAGCATTTTCCAATGTCACCCCAACGATATCCCCTTGCCATGTAGGGATATCAAAGTTCCAAACTTGCTCTAAACGAGCACGATTTTCTTCATCCATTGGTCCACCAGGTAAGGAAAACGGATCTGCACCCATTTCTCCAGATCCCTGTACCCCAGAGTGTCCTCGAATTGGCATAAGTCCACAATGCTCACGACCTAAGAAGCCACGAAGTAAAGCTAGGTTAGCTACTTGAGAGATATTGTCTGTCGCAAAACGGTGCATAGTTAAGCCCATAGACCAAACGAACACACCTGATTTAGATTTCGCAAGCAACTCTGCTAATTCATACATGCGCTCTTTACTAATGCCAGAAGACTTTTCTAATTGCTCCCAGCTAAAGGATGTTACCTTTTCTTTTAATGCTTCTAAATTATTTACATGATTATTTACAAATTCATGATCAATCGCAGATCCGTATTCCTGCGCTTCCATTTCAAACCAATGCTTCATAATACCGTGCATGAAAGCAATATCTCCGCCAATATTCACCTGGTATACATCATCTGCAATTTTCGTTCCAAAAAGCGCAGATTCTGCAACAGAAGGAATCCAATATTTTTCCATAGCAGGCTCATAATAAGGGTTAATAATAATGATTTTCGTTCCTCTTCGTTTAGCGGCATACATATATTTTGTAGAAACAGGTTGGTTATTTGCTGCAACAGAACCCCAAAATAACAGGACATCTGTTCCAATCCAATCTTTATAATTACAGCTAGATGCACCAATTCCTACAGAACGATGAAGCGCTGTTTTGGATGGTGAATGGCAAATTCTTGATGCGTTATCGATATTATTTGTACCTAGAAAACGTGCTACTTTAGCTGCTACATAGTAGGCTTCATTGGTAATTCCTCGTGCAGTTAAATAAAAGGCATATTGCTTTGGATTAAGCGTTTTCATTTTATCTGCAATCATATCCATCGCATCATCCCAAGGAAGCCGGCTAAATTTATTTTCTCCAGGGCGACGAATAAGTGGGTAAGGAATTCTTCCAAGCTCTCTTAATTCAGCACTACTCATTTTGCGAAGTTCATCTATATCCGCATGAAGATACTCTTCCTTCATTGCTGGCATCGTATTAAGTCTTAATACATTCAATCTGGTTGTACATAAATGTGGTCCAGTTAATGTTTGATCTTTTAGTCCTTGAACACCAAGTGCACAACCATCACATACTCCTTGAGTAATGATTCTAGTTGCATAAGGCAGGTTATCACGATTCTCCCAGACTACTTTAAGCGTGTCGCGAATATGATGTGGCTTCACTTTGCCTAGACCAAAAGGAACCTTACTTGCCCATAAGCTAGGTTTAGGAGCTTTAGGCAATTTAATAGGACCTGAATGCTTTGTTTTCCCCATTGTATATCCCTCCATGGATTTTATTTTCAATGAGTTATTCTATTTCTATGCAAAAGTATAGGTACTGTATACTTTTTTGATAAATGTTCTCAATGTAAATGATAGCAGAATATAGTGAATAATTCTAGATAAGGGGCTTCCATCAGAGTGAAAAAAATAACATCCGAACCCTCGTAAGGATCCAGATGTTGTCACAAAATTTTATTGATATGCTAGTTGATATAAAGGAATTAATGTATGGAATGTTTCCTTAACCGTTTCCATAAAAGCTTCTGGATTTTGTAAAATTGGATCATCTGTTGCAATATGGCGGCCAACCAGAAATTCAGCCTTTTTAACATCACGAAATCGAGTAAGTGCTTTTTCTAAATCAATCTCTTTCATGGAAGTTGCAGGCTTCTTCATATGATCTCCAGAAATAACATAATCAGCAGGAATTTTTTCTTCGAGTGTATCTATGTGATCTAGAAAGTTTTGAGCAATTTGAGCTTTATTTGGTAATTCATAAATGAAAGCAAGCCAAATAAACAAGTGATCGTCAAATAAGCCAATTTGAAAGTGTGGATGCTTTTTATAACCTCGCTTATTATTAGCTACAGCTAGCCATGTATCCTGTGGTGGATTAACGGTACGTCGTGCATGTCTAGCAATATGTAGGAACATTTCTTGATTTAGTTCCATAGATAAATCATCTGTTACAGCTTGTCCAATGATTCGAAATTTAGGACGAATTCTCTCTTCGATTGCTTCCATACGTTCCTCGAGTCCAGAAATAAGAAAAGTATCAAAATCCTCTTGTGTAAAGCCAGTAAATGTCATTTATTATCTCTCCTTTAATAAGGTTTATTTATTAAGATAACCATCTGTCTCGGTTAAAATTTCTTTAATATTACGATGATGGACACAGTAATCAGCATACATATCTAAATCAGTTGGCTCACGATTAATAATAACGAGCTTGGCACCCTGCTGCTTCGCTAACATTGGAAACATATTAGCAGGAGAAACAGATAAGGATGAACCAAGAACAATAAACAAATCGGCTTTTAGACTTTCTTGTTCAGCCATTGCAAAGATGTCTTCTGGCAACATTTCTCCAAATAAAACAATACCAGGACGTGTAATTGATCCACAAGCGTCACAGGTTGTATCACCTGCAAGATAGGCTTTACGAGCTTTTTCTTTCTTACAATAATGACAGTGAAAGGATCGGAATGTACCGTGTAATTCCATCACATGTTTACTTCCTGCATCATGGTGAAAGCCATCGACATTTTGTGTGATAATTCCTTGTATGAGTCCGTTTGCTTCCCATTTGGCTAAAATATGATGTCCCTGATGGGCTTGGTGTTTGGTTATTTCACTGAGACGATAACGATAAAATGCGGTGAATTCCTCTGTGTTCTTTTCTAATGCTTGAACATTCGCCAATTCGTCTGGGTTAAACTTCTCCCATAGTCCGCGTGATTTAGAGCGGAAGTCAGGTAAACCACTCTCTGTTGACATGCCAGCACCTGTAAAAAGCACCACATGTTTTGCAGTAAGTATATCTCTTGCCAATTGCTCCATAAAAAAACACCCCCTTCTACTATCCTATGATGTAAAAAAACTTGCAAGGATTTGATAGTAAAAGGAGGTATTGATTATCATAAAACATGTTAAATTCCTTGAGCAACCATAGCGTCTGCTACACGCTTAAAGCCAGCAATATTAGCACCAGCTACAAGATTTCCATCTAAATCATAATCTTTTGCAGCACGCATGCTATTTTCATAGATGGTTTTCATAATTTTTTGTAGCATTTGATCAACTTGTTCAAAAGACCAAGCAACGCGTGCACTATTTTGAGCCATTTCTAATGCAGATACAGCTACCCCACCAGCATTAGCGGCTTGTGCAGGCCCAAATGAAACGCCTTTATCTAAGAAAAGATTAATTGCTTCCTGTGTACAAGGCATATTGGCTCCTTCAGCTACAATGGTCACACCATTATCGATTAACTGTTCTGCGGCGTATTCATCAAGTTCATTTTGTGTAGCACAAGGAAGAGCTATATCACAAGGAATTCCCCAAATACGATCGCAGCCTTCAACATAGATTGCCTCCGGATGATCAGTTAAATATTCACAAATACGCTGATCTTCATCTAATTTCAGGCGTTTAATCGTGGGAAGATGTAAACCATTTTTATCATAAATATAACCATCTGAATCGCTACAAGCAACCACATTAGCACCAAGCTCAATTGCTTTTTCGATAGCGAAAATAGATACATTTCCTGAACCAGAGACGATAACCGTTTTATGATTTAAAGAATCACCAAGTTGTTTTAACATTTGTCTTACGAAATAAATTGTGCCGTATCCTGTTGCTTCTGTACGACCATGACTACCGCCGAAATCAACACCCTTACCTGTGAATACACCTGCTTCAAATTGACGGTGAACACGACGATATTGACCGAATAAATAACCAATTTCACGTGCGCCAACTCCAATATCTCCAGCAGGGATATCCAGATCTGCACCAATATAGTGGGCTAGCTCCGCCATATAGCTTTGGCAAAAACGCATAATTTCTAAATCAGATTTTCCTTTAGGGTCAAAATCTGCTCCACCCTTTGCTCCACCAATCGCTTGACCAGTTAACGCATTTTTAATTGTTTGTGTGAAGCCTAAGAAATTCATAATACTACTGTTTACAGATGGATGAAAACGTAAACCACCCTTATATGGGCCAATGGCACTGTTGAATTGCACACGAAAACCTCGGTTCACATGTACGTTACCCTGGTCATCTAACCATGGTACACGAAAAGTAATCATTCGTTCAGGTTCTACAAGCCTTTCTAAGACACCTGTCTTTATATAATTAGGATGTTGGGATAACATAGGAGCGATGGAATCAAGTAAAGATTTTACTGCTTGATGAAATTCAACCTCATGGGGACTACGCTGTAATACATCAGTATATATAGATTGTAGATAAGATGCTGTTGTCGTTTGAAGATTAGAGTGATTTTTTATGACCATGCACTGACCTCCTTATAATTTGTGCATTATGAAATTTTTAATTTAATAGAAAAGTGTTTATCATGGAGTATTTATTATTTAGAGAGGAAGGTTTAAAATCGGAGGGGAAAGAAAGGAACAACCCCTCGCCGATTTTAAAAAGGAATCTGTCTATATATTTATTCTACTGTTTCTTCCTCATCTAAACAATATTGATTATAGATAAATTTAATGCCAAAATGAGATATAAAATGAATTTTCAAGTCATTGGGAATTTTCCTGTTAGAGGATGTTCAAAAAGTCCAACAAAAATGACGTCAATGCAGAAATTCGCCATGTCCTTTTTATCGCACTTTTTGAACAACGCACTATTGGTTTAATCCTTGTTCTACTCCCAATAAGATTTATTCAATCTGTAAATAAAGGAGAGGTGTTCACTTTGGAATTAAGACAAATTAAATATTTTATTGAAGTGGCGAAACGAGAGCACGTCACAGAAGCGGCAGATGCATTGCATGTGGCGCAATCAGCAGTCAGCCGGCAGATTTTTAATTTAGAAGAGGAGCTAGGCGTAGATCTCTTTATTCGCAAAGGAAGAACCGTCAAGCTAACCCCTGTTGGTAAGGTGTTTTTAGAACGCATGATACATGCGATGAATGTTATCGATAATGCAACACAAGTAGTTAATGAATATCTAGATCCTGAAAAAGGAGTAATTCATATAGGATTCCCAAGTAGTTTAACAACATATATTCTACCAACAGCTATTTCTGCATTTCGTGAAAGGTACCCAGATGTTCAGTTCTCTTTAAGTCAATATGCTTATCGAGGTTTAACAGAAGCGGTGGCATCAGGAGATGTAAATATTGCGTTACTTGGTCCAGTGCCAACAAATTTAAAGGATATGGAAGGTACTGTATTATTTAATGAAAATATGGTTGCATTACTTCCAGCAAATCATCCTTTAGCAAATAAATCATCTATTGCTTTATATGAATTAAAAGAAGATTCCTTTGTGTTGTTTCCTGAAGGATTTATTTTGAGAGAGCTTGTTGTGAAAGCATGTATGCAAATTGGCTTTGAACCAAAAGTCTCCTTTGAAGGAGAAGATATTGATACTATTAAAGGCTTGGTTTCAGCCGGCTTAGGTGTATCGATTATTCCAGAGATCACACTCGTTGACACACTGCCACGGGAGACAGTTATGATTCCAATAAAAGAACCAAAGTTTACAAGGACTGTAGGAATGGTTGTGCCAACAAATCGTCAGCTACTTCCAACAGAAAAATTATTTTATGACTTTTTACAAAATTATTTTGCTCATTTGGAAAATTTCTAGTGATTTATGTTATGATTTGAAAGTCGAAAAAAGAACGTGAAACAACCAAAATTCCTTGGTAGGGATTTGAAAAGCTATCTTAACTTTTAAGTGCATAAAGAAAAAAGAATTTTTAAAACGCTTGAGGACAAGTGCACTGGAGCATAAAGTGGATTTCTTTAGCAAAACACCCTCATTTCAGACGAAAAAGTTTTGAGAAAACTTACTAATTTTCCGCTATTAGAAAATTAGTTTTTTAACAATAGAATCTTGCAATCCTATTCTGTCTATGATAGTCTTTATATACAACATATTGTGAATGTTGACTAAATTAAATACTATATATTGTGTTATGAGTTAAGGTGATGGTTAAGCCATCTTAAAAGGGAATCCAGCTAAATCTGGAACTGTCCCCGCAACTGTAAGTGCTGATGAAAAGGAAAAATCCACTGTATCAATCAAGATATGGGAAGGACCTTAGTAAAGAGAAGCATGAGTCAGGAGACCTGCCATAACTTTTGGTTTCATTTCTTCGGGGCGTAAGAACATGAGACGATGGAGATAGGTATGTGCAAACTAGAATATTTCTGTCGTTTTATGCTGTTTATTTTAAGCTGATAAACGGCTTTTTTCATGGAAAAAAATCATTGTTTCATACTATTTATTTTAAATGAGGGAGTTGACTCAGTTGACTACAGCGACTGTTTTAAGCAAGGAACACATTACATCTATTATTAACCAAGCAGCAGAGGGATTACGTATAGATACGAAAGATTACATAGAAAAAGCACTACGTGTGGTTACAGATACAGTAACTGACGATCAAGTAACAGATACGTTAGTGAAGAATGCTTTAGAAAACATTGATGAGGCAAATCCGGATTGGACTTATTTTGCAAGTCGTATTTATTTATTACGTCTTTATAAGGAAGCGGCAAAGCATCGCGGTTATGATGCAGACGAAAAATATGGAGACTTTTTTGAATTAATTACAACATTAACGAAAAAAGGCATTTACACAACAGCATTTATAGAAAAATACACAGAAGAAGAAATTCGTGACCTTCAAACTGTAATTGATCCAGCACGTGATTTATTATTTGATTACCTTGGACTTTATACAATTGCAACTCGCTATATAGCAATTGATCATGATAAAAACACATATGAGCTGCCACAGGAACGTTGGATGATTATTGCAATGTACTTGATGCAGGATGAAAAGAAAGAGAAGCGTAGTGAGCTTGTAAAAGAAGCTTACTGGGCATTGAGCAACTTATATATGACTGTAGCAACACCAACAATGACAAATGCAGGTAAAACACATGGTCAACTATCCAGCTGCTTCATCGATACTGTAGATGATAATTTACAATCTATCTATGATAGTAATACAGATATCGCAAACTTATCGAAAAACGGTGGAGGTATCGGTGTTTACATGGGTAAAATCCGTGGACGTGGAAGCTCGATTAAAGGGTTTAAAGGCATGTCAAGCGGGGTTGTACCTTGGATCAAACAGTTAAATAACACTGCAGTAAGTGTAGATCAGCTTGGTACGAGAAAAGGAGCTATCGCTGTTTACTTAGATATTTGGCATCGTGATATTGAGGCATTCCTTGATTTGAAGCTTAATAATGGGGATGAACGTATGCGTGCACATGATATTTTCACAGGTGTATGCTTACCGGATTATTTCATGGAGCAAGTGGAAGCTCGTGGTGATTGGCATTTATTTGATCCACATGAAGTAAGACAAGTGATGGGCTTTGACTTAGAAGACTTTTATGATGAAGAAAAAGGCACAGGTTCTTGGCGTCAGAAATATGAAGCATGTATCGCAAATGAATTTTTATCTCGTAAAATTGTTCCGGCAATCGATATCATGAAACGTATTTTACGCTCACAGTTAGAGTCAGGAACACCATTTATGTTCTATCGTGATGAAGTAAATCGTAAGAACAGTAACCCTGAAAAAGGAATGATATACTGCACGAACTTATGTACAGAAATTACACAAAATCAGTCTCCATCCCAATTTATCGAAGAATATGTTGAAAATGAAGATATGATTGTGAAGAAATATAAATCAGGTGATTATGTTGTATGTAACTTAAGTTCTATTAACTTAGGTAAAGCAGTAACAGCAGAAGTACTTGATCGTTTAATTAAAATCCAGGTTCGCATGCTAGATAATGTTATTGATATTAATACATTACCAATCAAGCAAGCGACATTAACAAACCATAAATATCGTGCGATTGGACTTGGTACATTTGGTTGGCACCACCTATTAGCTCTAAAAGGCATTAGCTGGGAATCAGATGAAGCTGTCGCATACGCAGATGAGCTATATGAAAAAATTGCTTATTTAACGATTAAAAATAGCATGGAATTAAGTAAGGAAAAAGGAAGCTACCCAGCATATGCAGGTAGTAAATGGGAGTCAGGAGCTTACTTCACAGAAAGAAATTATGACTCAGCAGAATGGCAAGAGCTTGCAGCTGACGTAGCAGAGAACGGTATGCGTAATGCTTATTTAATGGCAGTTGCACCGAACTCTACAACAGCAATGATTGCTGGATCAACAGCAAGTATTGACCCAGTATTTAAGCCATTTTACAGCGAAGAGAAGAAGGATTTCCGTATCCCAACAACAGCACCAGATTTAGACCATAATACGTATGATATTTATCGTCGTTCTGCATATATCGTAGACCAAAGATGGTCTGTTAAACAAAATGCAGCACGTCAGAAGCATATCGATCAAAGTATTTCCTTTAATTTATACGTGCCAAATACGATTCGTGCATCTGTTCTCTTAGATCTTCACTTACAAGCTTGGAATGAAGGATTAAAAACAACTTATTATGTTAGATCAACCTCAAATGATGTTGAGGAATGTGAGTGGTGTCAAAGTTGAGGGCTATCGTAGCGTATTTATCTTATAGTGGCAATACACAGGAAGTAGCAGAAATCATTACCGAGCAATTAAGAGAAGATGGTATGGATGTTGATACACACCGAATTGGCATTGATCACTATGTGGATGCTTCGAAATACGATTATATCTTTCTAGGAACATTCACATGGGATTATGGATGTACTCCAGAAGAAGTAAAGGATTTTATCTTAGAAATTGGTTATAAACCAGAAAATGTAGCAGTATTTGGAACGGGAGATACCCAATTTGGAGAAGAACAAGATTTTTGTAGAGCGGTAGATAAGCTTGTTCACTTTTACAATAGTAAATGGGAAGGCTTGAAAATCGAACAATCTCCAAGAGGGTACCAGGAATCATATATTGAAAGCTGGCTAGAAGGAGTTTTAGAAGATGTCAAAACTTTTGCTTGAACGTGCGAAAACTTTAGAGCCGTTATTTCCTAATAAATCAACAGGTCTCTTTGGTGGTAAATCTAGTGGGATTTTAAATTGGAATGATATTGCATATCCACATTGGCATAAAATGTATAAACGCTTGCTCGGAAATTACTGGCAAGCGGATGAAATTAATATGCAATCTGATGTAAAGCAATTTGAAACACTTACGGATGCAGAAAAAGAAGCTTATTTAAAGATTATTGGTCTTCTATCTACATTAGATGCACCACAAACAAGAACAGCTTTATTATTATCACTTTATGCAACAGATGCATCTGTGCAATCGATTATGGCAGTTATTGCTCAACAAGAAGCTGTGCATAATGAATCTTATTCTTATGTTTTATCTTCTGTTGTAACACTAAATCAGCAAAATAAATCCTTCCAGCTAGGAAGAAAAGATCCTGTGTTACAAAAAAGAAATGAGCATGTGACAAATCAATACAATGCCTTTGTTGAAGAACCAACACTTGAAAATATTTTAAAAACAATGGTATTTACAGCGTTGCTAGAAGGTATGTTCTTCTATTCTGGATTTGCATTTTTCTATAACCTAGCACGCCATAATAAAATGGTTGGTACATCTACGATGGTTAGTTATATTAACCGTGATGAACTGGAGCACGGAAGATTTATTTCTGAATTATTCCGCGCAACATTAGCAGAGAATCCAGAATATAACACACCAGAATTTACAGAGTGGGTATACGATACATTTAAAACATCTGTAGAAAACGAAATCGAATGGTCTGCTTACGTATTAAAGGATGTAGACGGTATCGATTTAGTAGAGATGGCAGGTTATGTGAAATATCGCGCGAATAAAATGCTCCGCATGCTAGGCTTAAGCGAGATTTACCCAGAATATACAGAGAATCCAATGAAATGGATTCGCGCTTATGTAGATAATTTTGATGGAACTAAAACAGACTTCTTTGAACAAAAAGCAAGAAACTATACAAAAACAAGTGATTTAAACGGATTTGACGATCTATAAAAATAAAGAAATAGATAAAGGAACTTTCAGTCAATTTGACTCGAAAGTTCTTTTTTTGTGTGTGGAAAATTAAGGTTAATTTAAGACCACGCCAAAAAGAAATCAGATAGACTAGATGTATAGAAATATACAAAAAATATACTTTTCTATACAAAAAATGAACCGTAACTAATATTGTATGAATTTGCTTTATACTTTGATTGATACATTTATTTGCGTGCTTCATTTTTTGATACCCATTCTAATTTAATAATTACTATTTATTTTAAGTCTATACATAGCAACAGAAATTCGGCACAGGAAACTGGCAAAAAACATGGGTATTCTACCAAATGCAAATGGGACTTTGAAAAGTAGTAAGCTCTGGTACTTATTTAAAAAAATAGTGGATGAGTATCATGCAAAATAGATACATAGGAAGGGAGAAAAGGAGAAATGCTGAAGAAGTTAAGCGCCTTTTTTATCGTAATACTGATTTTCAGTCAAACGATATTTAGTCCAATTAGTGTGGTTGTTGCACAAGCGCAAGCTCTGAATGAAACAAATCAACAAGTCCAAGAGCTTGATAATGTGAAAGAACAGGGAGATAGTGACGCTTCTGAAACAAATCCATCTGCAAGAAGTGCATCGGAAAATGGTGCAGAGGATGAGAATAACGGAAGTGAAGAGGATGGAACTGAGGGAGAGGAAATTCCTGCAGAGGACCAACCAGCTGTTGATGATGAAACTCCAGAAGAAGGAAAGGAAACTGGAAAAGGATCAACAGAAGAGAAAGTAGATGAGGAAGAGGGTTCTGACTCTGGAAAATCAGCTACAGAAGATGAAGCTGTAACGGAGGAAGAAGACAAATCTAATTCTGAGAACACTACAGTAGAAGAGGAGGATGCAGTAGAAGCATCTGATGAGAATGTAGAGGATGAAGAAGTAGAAGTTGAGGCTCAGAATGTTGGACCTCAAAGAGATTTGGGGAATATCTTTATATTTGAATCTCTTACAATTGATGGGGAGACTATCTCTGACGGAGATGTTATTTCCATAAATGAAGGCACTATTGCAAACCTTAGATTTAACTGGAATACAGAAGGAAGAGGTGCACAGGCTGGAGATACAGCAGAGGTTGCTCTTTCTGATGCATTTAAGATGGTTACAACACCAACTCAAGATCTCATTGTTGAAGGAACAAATGTAGGTACTTACCATGTTGAGAATGGTGTTTTAAAATTTGCCTTCAATGAGGGTATTGAAACATCTGATGTTCAAAACGGATTTGTTAATCTTGGTTTAGAGTTCAATCTGGATAAATTCAGAGAAAATATTAAACAAGAGATTCCGTTCAGCGATGGTGATGAAAACAACATTACTGTTACTGCACGCCCTAATCTAGATCATAGTGGTATTGATAAAGAAGGAAATCCAGATAGCCAACATGATGCAAGAGAAATTACCTGGACGATTGATGTTATTAATACAAATGATGAAGAAATAACGGAAGCAACATTAGCGGATAATATTCCTGCTGGATTAGGTGAAGCTAGAGATTTTGTTATCCATGAGCTTAGTGTTGGCTATGATGGAGATATAAGAGAAGGTTCTAATGTAACATCAACGCTAAATCCTTCTGAATTTCCAATTGATTTGGGGGTAATTGCACCTTTTAATGGCTATCGTATTCAATATAAGACAACTATTGAAAATTACTCTCAAGAATCTTTTAACAATGATGCAACCTTTGAATATGGAGACACAAGCTTACCTGCTGATGCTACCGTTGGTGGATTGACAAGAAGTAATCCAATTGAAAAGAATGGTTGGCAAGTTGGGGACAGCGATGTTATTCAATGGCAAATTGATGTGAATAAAAATGGAAGTTTAATTAACGAGGCTATTGTAGAGGATACTCTACCTGCTGGCTTAGAAATAGATTCAGACAGTATCGAAGTGGTTAGAATTATACAAAGTGGAGGTAACTGGATAGAAGATACTGCTCACGAGAATACATTTACGACATTCCCAATAAACTTAGGTGCATTAGGACAAAATGACGCTTATCGTATTAAATTTAATACAGATGTTGATTGGAAAGCAGTAAATAGCGGTGAATACTTAGAAAATAATGGCTTCGAAAATGATGCAACACTTTATGATGGTGAAGATGAATTAAATAGTGATGACGCAACGGTTAATATTGAAAGAGACCCTATTCTTGAAAAAGTAGAAGCGGGCAACGTAGATTATGAAAACAGAACCGTTACTTGGGAAGTCACAGTCAATAAAGCAAAACATCCATTAGGTAATGTTACTGTAACGGATACGTTACCAGCTGGCCTATCCCTTGAGGCAGGAAATGTTGAAATCACAGGTGATGAAGGCACTGACTTCTCTAGTATAACTCCTGGCATAACAGATGCAGGAGATGGGAAAACTTTATTGACAATTAACTTAACAGATGTAGGTACTGAAACCATTACTATTAGATATACCACAAGTATTGAGAATTTCACATCTAGTGCTTTCACAAATACTGTTGGAATGTCTGGTGATGGCGTTGGTGAAGGTGGAGAAGATAGAGAAGTTACCATAAACCCAAATGGCAATACCTATACTAAGAGTTCAGTTGGAGACATTGACTACAGTAAAAAGACAATGAACTGGCGTTTGAATGTCAATCCAATAAGGGAAGACATCAATTCTGGATTTGTTATCACAGATACTTTCACGAATGATGGGTTAATCCTGTTACCAGATAGCGTTAATATTAAACTTGGTGAAGAGGAACTTGAAAAGGGAGTAGATTATACTCTTTCTCCAATTGAAGAAGGATATCAAAATGGATTTACTATTACCTTTAACCGGGAGATAGCTAACGGAGAACTAGTAGTCAATTATACAACCTCCTATGATCCACAATTAGAAATTGATGACAATGTATTGATTCCACATTCTAATGATAATGAAGCTGAGATTTACAGAAACAAAGCTGAATTTGATGGGACAACTGAGAATGGACATACAATTGATACAGAAGATAATGATAACCAAAGAGTACGATTAGACTCTTGGAACAGTGGTAAAAAGGAAGGAAGATTAGTTCATTTTAATGATGAAGGTAATGCAGTAAATGGTTGGGTGAGCGGTAGCGAAAGAAAAATTGCTTGGCAGTTATACACAAACTATCAAGAACAAAACCTGGGACCAAATGTAACTATAACAGATACGTTAGCTTATGCTGGAAATATCGATGAAGATAGTATCCAGGTATCAGTTTATAACGTAAATCCTAATGGTACAACTGAAATTACTGGACCAGTATTGGATCCAAGTAATTATTCATTAGTCGTTGATGGTGACGAGTTCACGATAATCTTTAACAATGAGGTAACAGAAAGATATGTGGTTGAATTTACAACTTCTGTACCAGATATCTCAGCAGAAAGCTATACGAACAACGCAATAGTTACAGCTGGAGGTGTAGAATATCGTTATTCAGCAACTGTTGATTATAATGAGCATGATGACTTCTTAGCTAAACGAGCAGTTAATGCAGAAGGTAATCGTGTGTTCACCGGCGATGAAGTTGAGTGGGAAGTTACAGTCAATGAAAGTCTATCAATTATTAAAAACGCTGTGATTACAGATACTATCAGTGAGGGCCATGTTTATTTAGAAGGTAGTCTCGAAGTTTATAAAGCACAGGACTTAGATAATGCTCTAGAAGAAACGGATTATACACTTGATGTAAGCACAACAGACAACGGTGAAAATATTTTAACTATTAGTATGACAGAAGATTTACAAGACACCTTAGTTTTAAAATATACAACTGTTGTAACAACAACAGAAGGTCAAATTAATAATCGCATCTCATTAGATGGAACTGCTATTGATCAAGAATCTATAGAGTCAAGTGAAATAAGTGCTAGACAATTCTCTAGTGCAGGTGGAGAATGGGCTTCAAATAGAGGGGCTTTAAAAGTTACAAAAATCGATTCCGAAGAAGATGAAGTAATCGAAAATAATGAAGCAACCTTTACTCTATGGTATGACCTAAATGGTGAAAGAGTTCAATATACGCAAGAAGAAGCTTTTATAACTGAAAATGGTGTTCTTGAAATTGGAAACTTACCACTTAGAACGTATTATCTAAAAGAAGAAGCATCGCCAGAAGGTTATGTTTTATCTGAAGACGAAATAGAAATCGTAGTAGATAAAGCTTATAGTAACAATGATGGAAATATTGTAGAAGTCGGATTCGAAAATACGAAAGAAAAAATCGATGTCACAGGAACAAAAGAATGGCAGGGTGGAGAAAATCAAAGACCTGACTCTATCGAGCTTCAATTATATAGAGATGGTGAAGCCATTGGAGATCCTGTAACTTTAGAAGATGGAGAAACGGAATATACTTGGTCTGATTTAGACAGAACAGATATTGATGGCAATGCGTACGAATATACTGTTGATGAAGTAGAAGTTCCTACGAACTTTGAGAAATCTATTTCAGAGAATGGTTTAACAGTAACAAATACATTTACATCATCACGCATTGATATCCCTGTTGAAAAAATCTGGGAGGATGCGAATAATCAAGATGGTAACCGCCCTACATCCATTGAAATTGCGCTATTTGCAAATAGTAATGAAGCAGATGTAGATAATATAATTTTAGATAACGAAAGTAATTGGCAAGGTGAATTTACTAATCTGCCAGAGTTTGATAATAGTGGAAGTAAAATTACCTACACAGTTGAAGAAGTCGATGCCCCAGAAGGTTATGAGAGTCATATTGCTGGGGATGTAGAAGAAGGATTTGTTATTACAAATAGCTATACTCCAAGCAAGATAGATATTCCAGTAGAAAAAGTATGGGAAGACGCAAACAACCAAGATGGCAAACGTCCAAACTCCATTACTGTAAATCTATTGGCAGATGGTGAACCGACTGGGCAATCTAAAGTCTTGAATGAATCAAATAGTTGGGAAGCTTCGTTTACCGATTTAGATGAATATCAAGACGGAAGTAAGATTGACTATACAGTTGAAGAATCTAATGTTCCAGTAGAATACGAAAGTGATATTGCTGGAAATATCGAGGATGGTTATACCATCACAAACAGCTACACACCAGAAGTAACGGATATTATAGTGGAAAAAGTATGGGATGACGCTAACGACCAAGATGGAGTACGTCCAGATAGCATTACTATTCATCTTTATGATGATCGATCAAATGTGATAGAAACTGTAGAAATCACAGCTGATCAAGATGGTAATTGGTCATATGTTTTTGAGAATCTACCAAAATATCGTGATGGCGTAGAAATTGTGTACAGCGTAGCAGAGGATACGGTAGAAGATTATTCCACTTCTATTTCAAACAATGGTGATGGAACATTTACTGTAACGAATGAACATACGCCAGAACAAACATCAGTAACGGTTAATAAGTTCTGGGATGATGGAAATAATCAAGATGGCTTACGTCCCGATTTCATTAGAGTTCAGTTATTAGCGGATGGAGAGCCAGAAGGTAGCGAAGTAATTGTCACAGCTGCGGATGGTTGGTCTTATACATGGACTGAACTAGATGCAAACCGTGATGGTGGAGAAGCAATTGTATATTCTGTTGAGGAAGTCGATGTTCCAGCTGACTATGAATCTACTATAAATGATGAAAATCATGGAGCTATTACAATTACAAATAGCCGTGAAACAAATACGATTGATATTCCAGTAGAAAAAGCATGGGATGATGGAAATAATCAAGATGGTAACCGACCAGATAGTATTATTGTTCATTTAATTAATGATTTGAATCAAGTTGTAGCAACGCAAGAAATAGCTGCAGATGAAGATGGAAACTGGTCTCATGTATTTGAGGATGTACCAGAAAATCGTGAAGGCAATCCGATTGAATATCGCATAGTGGAGGCTAACGTTGAAGACTATTCAACAGAAATTACGAAGCAAGCAGATGGATTTGTCATCACAAACAGTTACACACCAGAACAAACGTCGCTAACAGTTATTAAAGGCTGGAATGATGGCAATAACCAGGATGGTATTCGTCCGGATAATGTAACAGTTCAGTTATATGCTGATGGAGAAGCTAAAGGTAACCCTGTTCTTCTTTCCGAAGAAAATGACTGGAGCTATACATGGTCAGAGCTAGACGTTTACGCTGACGCCGAAGTAATTGAGTATACTG
Organism: Ornithinibacillus sp. 4-3; assembly: GCF_040958695.1. Lineage (NCBI taxonomy): Bacteria > Bacillati > Bacillota > Bacilli > Caryophanales > Bacillaceae > Ornithinibacillus > Ornithinibacillus sp. 4-3. Next base: position 3,614,036 of record NZ_CP162599.1, on the reverse strand, counting down.
TTGAAGAAGAATCAATTCCTGAAGGTTATGATGAACCAACTGTAACAGAAAACAATGGCAACATATTGATTACGAATAACCGAACACCAGATACAATAGACATTCCTGTTGAAAAAATCTGGGAAGATGCAGACAATCAAGATGGTGTCCGTCCAGAAAGTGTAACAGTACAGATTATTAATGATCGATCTGAGATTGTTGCAAGAGAAGAATTGAATGAAGCAAATAATTGGCAGCATGTTTTTGAAGATTTACCAAGAAACCGTGCGGAAGGTCAAGAAATTAGCTATCGTGTAACAGAAAAATCAGTTCCAGCATATTCAACATCAATTGAAGGAAATGATGTGGAGAATGTAGTTATTACAAATGCATACACTCCTGAAGAGACATCTGTTACAGTGACAAAAGGTTGGAGCGATGCTGATAATCAAGATGGCATTCGTCCAGAACAGATTGAAGTACAATTGTATGCTGATAATGAACCCATCCAGGATGCTGTTGTTCTATCTGCAGAAAATGATTGGATGCATACGTGGACAGAGCTAGATATGTATCGTGATGGCGGAGTTGAAGTTGACTACACAGTGAAAGAAGTATCTGTTCCTGAAGGTTATGAAGTCATTGTTAATGATGAAGATCATGGGAATATTATATTAACTAACCACCATGCTCCAGAGCAGGTAGATATTGCAGGAAGCAAAACATGGGAAGATGCTGATAATCAGGATGGTATTCGCCCAGAGTCTATTATTGTAAACCTAATGGCTAACGGAACAAAAGTAGATTCCATTGAAGTAACAGCAGAAGATGACTGGAACTTTGGATTTACTGATTTACCTAAGAACGAAGCTGGTGAAGAGATTGAATACACGATTCAAGAAGAAGCTGTAGACGGATATGATGTCACGTATGAAGGTTACGATATAACAAATAGCTATACGCCTGAAGTCATTGATGTTGAGGGTGAAAAGGTTTGGAAAGACGGTAACAATCACTATAATCAGCGTCCAAACTCCATCACTGTTAACTTGTTAGCAAATGGAGAAGAGGTAGATTCTGTTGAAGTAACAGCAGAAACAGACTGGACATTTGTATTTACAGATGTACCAAAATTCGCAGCAGGTGAAGAGATCACTTATACCATTCAAGAAGAAACAACAGAAGGTTATGTAACAGAAAGTGTAACCGGAAATGCAATAGATGGATTCACCATCACCAACCGTCCTGCAAAAGTAAGTGTAGGAGACTATGTATGGTTCGACGAAAATAGAGATGGATTACAAGATGATACAGATATTCCAGTTGAAGGTGTTGTTTTAACACTTGAAGACGAGAATGGTAACCCAGTAACAGATGTATACGGAAATCCAGTAGGACCAACAACAACGGATGAAGATGGTTGGTATACATTTGATAATCTACCGATTGATAACACATATGTAGTGAAAATTGATCGTGAGGCATCAAAAGAAGTATTAAGAGGTTACGAGCCAACGTTACATGAAATTGGAGACGACAAGACCGTAGATTCATCTACATGGGAAGCAACATCTCGTCATTTAACAGAAGATGAAGAGCGTGACCCAACACTTGACTTCGGTTTTGTGAAGTCTAAGAAAGTAAGTGTAGGAGATTATGTATGGATCGACGTAAACAGAGATGGTTTACAAGATGATACAGACATTCCATTAGAAGGTGTTGTTCTTGAACTAGTGGATGAAAATGGTGACCCAGTAACAAATGTATATGGAGAGCCAGTAGGTCCAACTACAACAGACGAAAATGGTAAGTATACATTTGATGATTTACCAGCAGATCATACGTATACGGTTCGCATTGATCGTGAAAAATCAGTAGAGGCTCTACAAGATTACGAACCAACGCTTGAAGGAGCTGGGGAAGACAATACCGTAGATTCATCTACATGGGAAGCAACGTCTCGTCACTTAACAGAAGACGAAGAGCGTGATCCAACTCTAGATTTTGGTTTTGTTAGAGTAGTAACTGACCTATCAGGATCAAAAACATGGGATGATGCCGATAATCAAGATGGTAAACGTCCAGACTCCATTACTGTTAACCTGTTAGCAAATGGAAAAGAAGTGGATTCTGTTGAAGTAACAGCAGATACAGATTGGACATTTGAATTTACTAATCAGCCAAAACTTGAGAATGGCGAAGAAATTATTTACACCGTTCAAGAAGAAAACGTAGAAGGTTATTCAACTGCAATTGATGGCATGAATATCACTAACAGTTATACACCAGAACAAACTAGTATTAATGTAGTGAAGCAATGGAACGATGCTAATTATAAAGAAGTACGTCCAGACTCTATTACTGTTAATTTATTAGCAGATGGAGAAAAAGTAGATTCTGCAAAATTGAACGAATCGAACAATTGGCAGGCTGATTTTACTGAATTAGACATCTTTGCTAACGGTAAAGAAATTACTTACACCGTTGTTGAAGAAGAAGTTCCAGGCTATGTGAGCTCTGTCGATGTAAAAGATTCGAGCAATGTTGTCATTGTGAACAGTCCTGCAAAAGTAAGTGTAGGAGACTATGTATGGTTTGATGACAATAAAGATGGAATTCAAGATGAATCTGAAGAGGGAATTCCAGGTGTTGTATTAATAATTCAAGACAAAGAAGGAAATCCAGTAACAGATGTGTATGGAAATAAAGTAGGTCCAACAACAACAGATAAAAATGGCTACTATATCTTCGAAAACTTACCAGCTGATAAAACGTATATTGTACGAATCGATCGTGAAGCATCAGCAAAAGTTTTAGAGAAGTATATTCCAACATTACATGAAGTTGGAGATGACAACTCTATTGATTCATCAACATGGTTTGCGGTATCTCGTCATTTAGTAGAGGATGGTGAGCATGATCCAACGCTAGACTTTGGATTCATCATTCCAACTGAACCAGTTGATCCAACAGATCCAACAGATCCGGAAGAGCCTTCTAAACCAGAGGAGCCGACTGATCCAACAGATCCAACAGATCCAACAGATCCTGAGAAACCAGAAGAACCAAGTAAGCCAGGGGATTCTGATCCATCTAAAGATGATACTCCAGTAAGCGGAGAAGGTTCGAAGGAAGATGGAGATTCAACAAAAGATGAGGATAAATCTGGCAGTTTACCAGATACAGCAACAAACACATTTAACATCATGTTAATCGGTGCAGGAATCTTACTACTTGGCTTGATTCTATATATGACAAGTAGAAGAGCAAGAAAGAATAATTAATAACTAGATTTATCAAAGGCATGCTCCTTATTTGATAGACAGATGATATTTAAAATCTGTTCCTTCAATAAGGAGCATGCTTTATTTTAGAAATCATGGTAATTGGTTTTTATAAAATTTTATTTCCTAAAAATGCCGGGAAGGATTTATTGATCAAAAACTCCTATACAATTTTAGTAATCTTGCTTGCATTACTACTATTCAATTAAAACTAGCCTAGAAATAGACTTGCAAATCTATCTCTAGGCTAGTTTTTAAGTTTAATCCACTACAATATAAGTAGCTTTAATTGGTCCGTGCACACCTACTATTAGCTTCATCTCAATATCAGCACTGTTACTAGGCCCCGTTACAAGACTTAAGCAGGATGGTACGTCTTTTCCTGTTTTCAGTCCTTCATGTACCTGTTTTGTTGCTTGAGTAAGCCTTGGCACAATACTTTCTTTTGGAATGATTGCAATAAAGGTTTGTGGTAATAAGCTAATGGATCTTCCGTTATTTTTATCATTGTATAAGCCAACGGTTCCAGATTCAGCTAATGTAATGTCACTAAAGTTAATTCCAACATTAGCTCTTTCTGCAATAACTTGGTTTTTCTTTCCAATTGCTTCATCCCAAATGTGAACTTTTGTACCATTCATTTCTAAGGCATCATAAAAGGAATGTAAATCATATGCTTCATGACGTGGATCATTTGCTAGAATAATTGACTTTCCTTGATAGTTGGCAATCGTTTCTTGTAAGACAGCTGCTAGACCTTCTTTTGTGGTCCGTTTAAAATCTGTATGGATGACCTTACATTGCTCTTCTAGTACATTAATTAATTCTTCTGTGGAAGCATCAGCAAGTACTTTCTTTTGTGGCTGTAAGCTCCATTCAGGTTTAACTACACCTTCTGTTCGGCGAGGGCGACGTAATTTATGTGCAATATTATCTAAAAATGCTTCTCGATGATGGATAGTCATTATCGCTTCACATCCTTTTCTCGATTTTTAAACCAAGAGCGGAAGGATGTTTTACTTGGTGCTGGGAAGTCTCTCGTGTTTGTCCATTCTTTTAATGGTCCTGGTCCATTTTTAATCGTTTCCTTCGAGGACCAAGGCTTTAATGCTGTGCGTGCCATTTTCGCGCTTAATTTATATGCCGCCGGAGTGGATGCCCATTTCGCAAAGCCTTTCATCATAAATTCTTCTGCTTTATCTGACATGCCTTTTTCCACCATAACCTGTCGATGACGAATTAAATGCTCGTGAAGTGGAATTTTCACTGGGCATGCTTCTGTACATGCACCGCAAAGGGTAGAAGCATACGGAAGTTCTCCATGATCCTCATATCCATCTAATAATGGGGTTAATACCGCACCAATTGGCCCTGGATAAATTGATCCATATGCATGTCCACCAACCTGACGATAGATTGGACAAATATTAATACATGCACCACAACGAATACAATGAAGAATGGATTGGAATTCCGTTCCTAGAATATCGGAGCGTCCATTATCTACAATGACTAAGTGATAATCACTTGGGCCATCTATTTCTCCATCAAGACGAGGGCCCGTAAGAGAAGTAATATAGCTAGTCAACTTTTGCCCTACAGCAGAGCGAGTAAGTAGACTTACTAAGACATCAAGCTCTTCCCAGCTTGGTACAATACGTTCCATTCCCATTACTGTAATTTGTGTATCTGGTAAAGTGGTAACTAAGCGTGCGTTCCCTTCATTAGTTACAAGCGTTGTTGTCCCAGATTCGGCAACTGCGAAGTTACAGCCAGTAATACCAATATCTGCAGAAAGAAAATCCTTACGCAATTGTTCACGTGCAAATAAACCTAATTCTTCTGGTTCAGCTGACTTCGTATAACCGCGTTTTTCAGTGAATGTTTTTTGGATTTGTTTACTGTCCATATGCAGGGCAGGTGCAACAATATGTGAAGGCGGATCTTCATCTAGCTGCAAAATCCATTCTCCTAAGTCTGTTTCAATTACTTCAGTGCCTATCTCTTCTAATGCTTTATTCAAACCAATTTCTTCTGTTACCATTGATTTTGATTTTGCTACTTTTTTTCCATTTTTGCTTTTAACGACGTTCTTAATATATTCATTTGCTTCTTCTGCTGTTTGAGCAAAGAAGACATTTCCACCACGTTTCGCAACATTATCTGTTAATTGCTGTAAGTAGTAGTCGAGATTTTCTAATGTGTGCTTTCGAATTTCTTCTCCTAAGGACCGCCATTGCTCCCAATCACCAAGTTCTTCTGCAGCGTCAGCTTTTCTCGTTCGAAAGCGAATTTGTGCAGAAGAAACAGCTTGTCGCATAAAATCATTTTCAATTCCTTCATGAATCCGTTCTTTATAAGGTTCGTTCCCAATTCGGATACTCATGCTTCCTTCACACCTCCTAGATGCGATGATTTAAAATTTGTGCGATATGCATTACTTTCACATTTTTTCCTTCGCGTTGCATGCGTCCACCAATATTCATTAAGCAGGAGACATCTCCGCCAACTAAATAATCTGCTTTTGTTTCACTAATATGCTGTGATTTTTCCTTTACCATTTCTGTTGAAATTTCAGCGTTTTTAACAGCAAATGTTCCGCCGAAACCACAGCAGTCCTCTCGAATCGGAAGCTCTACAAACTCTACACCAGGTATTTGTTTTAGCAACTGCTGAGGTGCTTGTTTTACGCCTAGAATCCTGGTCATATGGCAAGATGGATGATAAGTCACTTTACCAGTAAAGCTTGAGCCTACATCTGTTACACCAAGTACTTCTACAATAAATTGTGTTAGTTCATATGATTTTGCTGCTAGATCTTGTGCAGCTTTCTCCCACATAGGATCTCCTGAGAAAATTTTTGGATATTCACGTAGCATCCCGATACAAGAGCCAGAAGGCCCAACGACGTATGTAGAATCTTTAAAAGCTTCTATCATACTTTGCATGGCTTGCTTTGATTCTAATAAGTAACCGCTATTGTAAGCAGGCTGTCCACAACATGTTTGATTTACTGGAAAGTCTACCTCACAGCCTAGATGTTCTAATAATTCCACTGTATCTTTACCAACATCACTTGCAAAGATATCGCATACACAAGTAATAAAAAGAGAAACCTTCAAAATGCCACCCCCTAGAGTGATGATAAGCAGCTAAGCACGGCTTGCTGCATCCATGTTCCAATATTAAGTAAATAAAAAAACATCCTATTATAAAAATGATATTATAATAGGACACTTGGAAGCAAACTTTAGGACTGTAAAATTACATCCATAGCCATTTCCATATTTCTTTTGGTGTTGCGTTTTTTCCATATAGTAGAATACCTGTTTTGAAGATTTTCCCTGCTAGCTTCATTAATAACCATGCACTAAAGATAAGAATCACAATGGCGATAATGATTTCCACCCAAGGCCATTCCTCAAGCATTGTCAAGCGAACGAGCAAGATTGCTGGAGAGGTAAATGGAATATAGGACAGAATTTGTGCAACCACTCCACTCGGATTTGAAATAATTGGTGCAATGAAGAAAAACGGTATAAATGGTAGCATAAACAGCATTCCCTGGAAATTCCCTGATGTAGATGCATCCTCTACTGTAGCTCCAACTCCAACAAATAAAGAAGCAAAGACTAAGTAGCCGAGTAAAGCAATTAATAATAAAATAGCTAACTCAGGAACGAAGATATATTCAAGGATAGGTAATCCCGTTCTCCAAATAAGTACAGGGACAATCATCACAAGCCATATAAATACCTGCACAATTCCTAAAATAAAGTATCCGATAATTTTCCCTTGCATTAATTCATTTGGTGTAACAGAAGAAAGAACGATTTCTGCAATTTTATCCTTTTTCTCTTGTGAAGCACTTTGGAAAATCATCATTCCTGATATCACAATAGAAAAGAGGATTACACCAGCAAAGATGCCTGGTACAACACGCTCTAGAACATCTGATTCATCATCTGTAGAAAATCCGATGCTAAATCCACCCTCTGATTCACTACCTTCTACATTTTCAAATTGTAGTTGAAGTCCTTGTTCAATAGTAGCTAATTGTTCTTTCGTTAAATCAAGGTTTTGCAATTGTAGAACACGTAAGGGCTCAATAAACGCCTGTAATTGACCATCGAAATAATCTATCATGTTCTCGCTAGTGTAGACAGGAATAACACCTGAATCAAAAGCTTCTACAGTGATAGAAATATATGCTGTGTTTTCTGCTTCATTTAACTGTTCTTGAATGGCTTCATCTGTATCGTCAGTTTGTTGTATATCCCAGTCTGAAAAGGTTTCTTGTGTTGCTTGTTCTTGAAGCTGATCAAATACATTTAATTCATCTTTAACAAGGACGGTAACCTCGGCTGAATCTTCATCCGAATCACCAAATAAAGATGGAACAATCATAAAGAATAAGAAAATAACTGGAGTAATAAATAGTCCGATCAAAAAAGACTTATTCTTTAAATTTCGTTTTACTTCCCAATTTGCGATTTTCATAGAATTACGCATTATTTTTCACCTGCCTGCATAACTTGTTGTTTGCCAGAAGCAATATTAATGAAGATTTCATGTAAGGAAATTCGATCAATAGATAGTTCTTCAATCGTAATATCTTCAGGAATATGTTTAATCCAACTAGCAATATGAGCATCTTTTTCTAAGTAGATCGTACAAGCATTTCCTTCTGATTCTACACGTTCAACCTGTGGTAGCTGTTCGAAGTATTTTGCATCATGAGCTCCATGAATTGTACATTTGAAGTTGGCAAAATCTCTTTTGATTTTATCCATGGATCCATCAATGACCTTTTGTCCTTTATAAATAAGTAATAAACGATCACACATTTCTTCGACAAGATTCATTTGATGAGAAGAAAGTAAAATAGCTGTGCCGTTAGCTGCTAGCTGTTTAATTTCTGCTTTAAATAATTCCTGGCTCACAGGGTCAAGTCCAGAGAATGGTTCATCTAAAATTAGCAGTTCAGGTTCATGAATAATAGAGGCAATAAACTGTACCTTCTGTCCCATTCCTTTAGAGAGTTCTTCAATAGAAGCAGTATCTTTTCCTTTTAAATCAAATTTTTCTAGATAAGCAAGTGCTCTTTCCCGAGCTTTTGGGATAGGATAATCCTTTAAATTAGCTAAATGAAGTAAAATATCCATTACTTTTACATTTTTATATAAACCACGTTCTTCTGGTAAATATCCAATTTTATGGCGAGGGATTCCGTCTTCATGATGATTATGAAAGGTAACAGATCCCTCATCTGGATATAGGATACCCATGATATTGCGAATAGTTGTTGATTTTCCAGCACCGTTTGGACCTAAGATAGCCATAATCTCGCCTGCATGTACATCAAAGGAAATGTCTTGAAGCACCTTGGTTTCTTTGAAGGATTTACCGAGATTATTAACGGATAAAATTTTTGTCATAAATTCGTTCCTACCTTTCTGTTAATTCGTCTTTTCTTTTGGTATTAAAATAGCAATGATTTCCGCAAGTTCGAGTGTGTTCTTTTTCATGTAAGGAATGCTCTCTCTATGTAAGAAAGCTTCTGTTATGTGTGTATTATTGGTGATAATATACAAATCACCTCGAGCGACTTCGCCTGGAATAGGAGCTTCAGGAGGTTGGCTTGAGAACCAAAATTGCTGGTAACGTTCTGTTAGTTCTTCTTTATCAAAGTAACCAATTAGATTTCCTTGGTGCATAACTGCAATATAATCTGCAAGCTTACGAACTTCATCTACTTGATGGCTGGATATAATAACAATTTTCTCTCCTTTTTCTACCCAGTCTATTAAGTAATCAATAAAAATATTTTTGGAGGACATATCCATAAAAGAGGTTGGTTCGTCTAAAATAAGAATGCTTGCATTAGTTGCTATGGTTAAGGCAATCTGGAGCTTCTGTTGTTCACCAGGGGATAATTTACTATATTTCTCGTCCATATTGACTTCTAATAAATGGATGAGCTCGTAAAAGATTTCATCATCCCACCGTATGTAAGTTTGAGCAAATAAGCTTTTTAAATCCTTTCCAGTAAAGGGATCATAGCCGATCTGCGTTTGTGCTTGATAAGCAACATATTTCTTCCAGCCTTCATCATCTCCTTGCACAGGAACTCCCAAAATACGAATTTCTCCATCTGTTGGATGAACAAAATCCATAATCATCTTTAATAAGGTGCTTTTTCCTGAACCGTTATTTCCAACAAATGCAGCAATGGTTCCTGGTTCAATGTCTAAATGGATAGGACCTAGTATAAAATTAGACATTTGTTTTGATACATGTTTGATTTCTATCCATGTCATAGTGAATTCCTCCTTTCTTTATATGAGCTTGAACTAATTTTTCTGGTTATAAGCTTTTATTACTTTATGAAAAATATCCTCAATTTCTTCTAATGTATAATCGTATTGAAAAGCCGTTTCAACAGCTTCAACGATAATTCGATTTACTGTTTCAGTCTTTACTTTGCTCTTTAAATTTGCGTCAATTTCTTTCACAAAAGTTCCCTTCCCTTGCGATGTGCGAATAAAACCGCCTATTTCTAAGTTTTGATAGGCTCTTCTTATGGTAATTGCACTTATTTCTAAGTCTTTAGCGAGCACGCGTATGGACGGCAAGGGAGTGTTTGCAGGTAGTGTTCCACCTGCAATCAATGCCTGAATTTGTTTTTCAATTTGATGATAAATTGGCTCATGTGAGCTTTTGGACAAATGAATTGGCAGTTTCATACGATTTCACCCCCACTATTTAATAATAATCCGTGCCCCGCAACATTTTTTTCATTTCGTTATACCAATAGAAATAGCCAATGACTGCTAATAGAACAGAGATAATGATAGATAGTAGAGGCCAATTATTCGCAAATCTAATAGTCAGCATGATGATTCCCGTATTAAAAATTGCATAAATTAAGTAGAGAATGATGGCTCCAATAATAATCATACTAGTTATGTATATAAATGTTTTCATAGGTGAAGCTTCGTTTGTACCAGCATCACTAGCAGCGAAGATACCGCCAACATAAACGCTAAATGCAAACCAAATAATACAAAAGTTAATAAACGATTCCATTGGGAGTACGTCTTGCAATGCTGGGGTGAAAATATACATAGTGATTAAAATGATGCTCTGCATTGGAATAGCATATGCAAAATAGACAATAAACCTACTTTTAGCAATAACACTGCTTGTGATAGGAAGCTGCTTTAGTAAAACGACAGTAGGTGAATAGAAATTTTCTCCCTTTCCTTTTAATTGGAAAGCAGAAGCCCTTAGCCAAACAGTCATTGCTGAGAATAAAAGGATGAATAGTACATCACTAACAAAAAAAGGGCGTTTTAAATATTCTGGCATGGAAAAGACAAAGGAAAAACCCATAAAAATAGAAAAAATAACAACAAAAATAAATTTCCATTTAGATGCTTTTAGTTCAAATAGTGCAAAACGAAGTGCTTGACTCCAGTGTTCCATCAAACCACCTCCATAGTGATCATGTGTGTATATCATTATACACAGTATATCTGACTGGGCAAAAATATGTCAAATGATTTAATAAAATTTAGTTTAGATAGGCAATTTGGAGGTAAATAAAGCTTTTCGTTAATTTGTTGCATTTGTATTCTGATTCTATCTATTTTCATGTATAATAGAAGAACTTCAATTTTATTTATTAGTTATTTAAATTAGGAATTAAACAATTATAGGGGGACTACGGCATGAAAAGTCAGAGTATTCAAATTGATTTAACAAATGAAAGGAAAGAAAAGCCACCAGCTGATCAATTAGCATTTGGTAAAGTGTATACAGACCATATGTTTGTTATGGATTATACGGAAGGGCATGGTTGGCATGATGCCCGTATTGTTCCTTACCAACCGTTTACTATTGATCCGGCAGCAGTTGTATTCCATTATGGACAGACGATTTTTGAAGGGTTAAAGGCTTATGCGGGAGACAATGGCAAAGTACGTTTATTTAGACCAGAGCAAAATATGGCCAGGCTAAATCGTTCGGCAGAGCGTATGTGCATGCCTCAAATCGATGAAGAATTTGCATTAGAAGCTTTAAAAGAATTACTCCGTATTGAAAAGGACTGGGTACCTACTGCAGAAGGGACATCTCTTTATATTCGTCCATTCATGATTGCTACAGAGCCAACTTTAAGTGTAGATGCAGCTAAATCTTATAAATTTATGATCATTTTATCTCCAGTAGGATCCTATTATAAAGAAGGCATTGATCCAGTAAAAATTCTAGTTGAAAATCAATATGTTCGTGCCGTATTTGGTGGAACAGGTACAGCAAAGACTGCTGGTAACTATGCAGCAAGCTTAAAAGCACAAGAGCAAGCATCAGAGCTAGGCTACTCGCAAGTGTTATGGCTTGACGGGGTGGAGAAGAAATATGTGGAAGAGGTAGGAAGCATGAACATCTTCTTCAAAATCAATGGAGAGATTGTTACTCCAGCGTTAAACGGAAGTATTTTACATGGGATTACACGTGATTCCATTCTCAAACTGTTAAAACATTGGGATGTACCTGTTTCAGAACGTAGAATTTCTATGGAAGAGCTGAAACAAGCATCAGATAATGGCACTTTAGAAGAAGTATTTGGTGCGGGAACTGCCGCAGTAATTACACCTGTGGGCGAAATGAAATGGGAAGAAGAAAATATTATCATCAATGATAGAAAAACAGGAGAAATATCTAAGAAAGTTTATGATAATATTACAGGAATTCAGTTAGGAAAATTAGAAGATCCATTTGGTTGGATTGTAGAAGTTGAATAAATAGACAAAGATGAGCCTGAAATAAAAGGAGGACCTTAATTTTAAAGTGGATAATGTACAAATAAAGCGAAGTATATAGGTAGTATGGTTTAGTGCGTGATGTCCTAAATCCTACGAAGGATTCGCTTATATATTATACACCTGGGAAATTTAGGGAATAAATCCTTATGTTACAGGCTCATTTCATCTTGCTTTATCAAGTCTAATTACTCGTATTTTTTTATGTTTAATGGTAAAAAATAATTAGATGATTTCTTTGCTTTTGCATGTTTTGGATTAGCGAGGGTGGGACAAGATGAATGTACTTTTGATCGATGACGAGATGCTAGCATTAAATATTTTGGAAGAAGCATTAAATCATATAGGTGGAATAAAAATAATAGGCAAATCTACTTTGATTGATCAAGCATTGTTAGTGTTAAAGCAACAGGAAGTAGATGTTGTTTTTTTAGATGTGGCAATAGAAGGACAGAAGGGCTTATCTTTTGCTAGACAATTAACGGAAAAATATCCTCATGTTCAGCTTGTAGTTGTCACAGCACATACGGAGTTTGCTCTAGAAGCATTTGAAATAAATGTAAAAGATTATTTGAAAAAGCCTGTACAGCTAGAAAGATTAACTAAGACGATTAATCGAGTGAAGGAATACCAAGAGTTGCAGAGCATAGCTAGTGAACAGAAGATGCGAAAAAAAGAAAGGCTAAGGCTACAAACACTTGGCAGATTTCGTTTGCTAGATAAAAATAATGTCGAAGTGAAATGGCGAACACAAAAGGCTAGAGAATTACTTGCTTTTTTATGGCAACATCAACATCAAGATCAACCAATATATCGAGAAAACATTTTAGAATCACTATGGCCAAATATGGAGCCAGAACGGGCACAGACATTAATGCACACAACATTGTATCAACTGCGGCAAGTATTAAAAAAAGTAGGTTTCCCAAACGCAGTTATATTACAGAATGCACAGTATATATTACAGCTGCAATTAAGCAGTGATTTAGATGAGCTTCTTCTATTAATGAGTCAATCCTCGCCAGACACTACTACTGTAGTAAGAATAAAGGAATTATATGGGACTGAATATTTAGAATATGAAGCTTATAACTGGGCATGGGAAAGGAAAATTAATATTAGAAGAGAATTTTTACATTTTATGGAGAAATTTTTACCTGACATGGAACAAAATATTCAACAACAGCGTATAAAGGAACAATGCTTAGAAAGAATGCTTAAGCTAGAGCCATTTAATATCAACTATACAGAGCAATTACTTCATCATTATGGCCAAATGAACAATATGCATAAACTTGTCGAATGTTATCAAAAATCACGCTATTATTGGCTTCACGAATTTGAATTAGGCGTACCACAGCAGATTATTCGAGCATATGAGTATTATGTGAACTAAACTATTGTTCTCCAGGTAGCCAGTAAAACTTCTATTTTCAACCTACATCCTTATCGTATATTCCATTAAACTGCTATAAAATTAATTAAATGTGATGAAGAGACCATTATTCTTTCATTTAAAGGGTATTTCCCCGTATATCAATGGAAGCATGATGGTCTATTTATATACAAAAAATAAATGAATTATATATTCGGAATTTTCTTTATATCATTTATCATAAGAATACGGTATAATATATTTCGAGCATCGAAAGAAGGGAATATAAGTATGAGTACGCAAACACAGAAAAATACCCAGGCTGAAGCTACTTCTGAGAAAATATTAACACGAGATTTCATCTTGATTTGTGCAGCGAATTTTTTCATTTTTTTAGGATTTCAAATGACATTACCTACACTTCCATTATTTGTAAAGGAGCTTGGAGGTAGTGATCAATTAATTGGTCTTATTGTAGGAGTTTTCACATTTTCCGCTTTAGTATTACGCCCTTATGCAGGAAAGGCATTGGATACAAAGGGGCGTCGTTTCGTTTATATGTTTGGGATTGGAATTTTCATCTTATCGATTGGAACATACGCCTTTGTAACAAGTATTGTCTTATTGCTTCTTTTGCGAGTTGTTCAGGGGGCAGGCTGGGGATTTTCTACAACAGCTTCTGGAACAATTGCGACAGATTTAATTCCTCCAAGTCGTCGTGGCGAAGGTATGGGCTACTACGGAATGTCAGGAAACGTAGCAATGGCTATTGGTCCAGCATTAGGACTGACGTTAGTAGATAAAATATCATTTGCAAGTCTTTTTTTAATTTGTGCAGCTTGTGGTCTAACGACATTATTACTATCTTCAAAAATTCGATATAAAAAAGTGGAAGCATCACCACATCAATCAACAAATATTAAATTCGATTTCTTTGAAAAAACAGCAATACAACCATCTATTTTATTGATGTTTATCACAGCATGTTTTGGAGGAATCGCTTCCTTTTTACCTCTATATGCAGCAGAGAAATCAATTGATGGAATTGAATTTTACTTTTTAGTATATGCTGTTTCGGTTTTACTAGCTCGAACGTTCTCCGGTAAATTATACGATCGCAAAGGCCATCTCTATGTTTTTCCACCAGGAGCCTTTCTTATTTTATTAGCAATGATTTTATTAACATGGCTTCCAAATACATGGATGATGCTACTTGCTGCGATGATTTATGGAATTGGTTTCGGTAGTGTTCAGCCAGCATTACAGGCTTGGGCTGTAAGTAAGGCAGCCATGCATCGTAAAGGAATGGCAAACGCCACTTTTTTCTCTGCTTTTGACCTAGGGATCGGAATTGGTGCGATGACATTTGGGCAACTGGCTTATTGGTTTGGCTACCAATCGATTTATTTTGCATCATCAATTTCAATATTTATATCCATTTTATTTTATTTTTACTTCTATTACCGTGCAAAACAAGAAATTAATCGACGAGTGTTATAAATGGAATAAAAAGGTATAAGAGTTTCTAACAGACGATATACTAGATGGATAAATAGACAGTCTTTTTCACGTTCGATATAATGGAGGTTATTCAAAAAGTCCGGTGAAAGTGACGCATCGAACTTCTCGGTCCTTTTTGAACTCGATATAATGGAAATATTGACTTTAAATAAAAGTATGATTCTGGAAGGTAGGTTCCATCTATTTTGGAAATGATTACGAATAAGGATATTCAAGGTCTGTTCAAGTCAGATGTATATGAACGTGGCTTAGCATATTTTAATCAAAATAAAGTTACTGATTTATTGTATGATCGGAATCATTCTCTTTGGACGGCAAATGTTCACGGAACAGAGACTTACTTTGTAGAAGTGAACTTGAAAAATTTAAAGAATGGTTCGATTCGTGCTTATTGTGATTGCGCAGCATTCGATACGTATGGAACATGCAAACATATTGCAGCAGTGCTGTTAAGTATAGAGCGTAAGGTGAAGAAAGAACAGAAGATGGTTGATTACGAGATGACAAATCGCTTTCTTCAGGCGATTACGATGTCGCAAACAGAGGACGAGGAGTTTCTATCTGAATTAACACCAATGCATGTAGAGTACTATGTGAAATATTCCTATGACCGAAACTTGTATCTTGAGCTAAAAACAGGTGAAGGTCGCTGTTTTGTTGTGCGTAATCTTCAAGAGTTTTTAGAAAATGTATTCTCTGGGAGAGAGCATGTATTTACGAAGACATTTACATATTCACCAGATTTACATTATTTTCTCGCGCAGGATTTAGAGATTTTTGAAATGCTTCATGCGATGATTCGCAATGAGGAGATTTACCGTTCAACTGATTTTTATTTTTCTAGAAATAATGGTAATGATAAGCGTGCATTAGTTATACCTGTGTTAAACCTCAGGCAGCTATTGGAACGTTTAATCCACAGGCACACAGTAGTAGAAGTGGCTGAGAAAGAATATTCACATGTGGATATTATAGAAAACACATTACCTTTTCAATTTGCGTTAACAAAAAATGAACAATCTGATTTACTTCTGCAAATGGAGGATGTCAGAGATGCAGTATATATGAGGGCATATCAGCTATTGTTTTTTGATGGGACATTTTATTTTCCGACGAAGGAGCAAATTCCTATTGTTGAACAGATTGCTTCTTTTGGAACAATGACAGATACACTGCCTATTCAACAAGAACAGACAGATTTATTCTTGTCAGAAGTGCTTCCATCTTTAAAACAGGTTGGTGAAGTGGTAATTTCTGATGAAGTGAAATCAGAAATTATTCAAGTTCCGCTTCGAGCAAAATTATATTTAGAGTTTCGTGATGAGTTGATTATTGGGAAGCTAGAATATCATTATGACCATATTCATCTAAATCCATTTCAGGGATCGCCAGATGAAAAAATCCTTATCATTCGAGACACAGAGAAGGAAAAGCAAATTATGCGTCTAATGGAGCATGCGAATTTTCATTATAATGGAAAGGAATTATATCTAGAGACAGATGATGAAGAGTTATATGAGTTTTTCTATAAGATTCTTCCATTATTAGATAAGCATGTTGAGTTATTTCTAACATCAGAAATGCGTCACTATATCCTTGATTATGAACCAGTGCCAAGCACAAATGTACGTGTAGAGAGTGCTTCTAATTTATTGGAAATTGGCTTTGAAATGGATGGGATTGATGAAGAAGAAATCAATCATCTCCTGCATGCAGTTATTGAGCGTAAACGTTTTTACCGTTTAAGAAGTGGAGCATTACTTTCTTTAGAAAACGACCATTTCGCATCAATACAGCAGTTGTTTACAGATTTACATGTGAAGAAATCAGATATTGATGCAGGACAAATGACTGTTCCTGTGTATCGTGGATTACAAATTGATGAATTGATGGATACAAGGAAAAATTATGATCCATCCTTCCGTAAATTATTGCATCAGCTTCGCTCACCGGAGGAACAGGTATACGAGATTCCTGAGCAATTAGCTGCCAATTTACGCCACTATCAGAAGACGGGATATCAATGGTTTAAATCATTAAGTGCCTATCAATTAGGCGGGATTTTGGCAGATGATATGGGTCTAGGGAAAACCATTCAAAGCATTACCTATCTATTATCAGAGCCGAGTGAACGTCCACATTTAATCATTGCGCCATCATCCGTTTTGTACAATTGGAAGAGAGAGTTTGAAAAATTTGCACCAAGCTTAAAAGTTGCAGTGATTCGGGGAACTCCGATGGAACGAGAGGAAATGATTGCAGATTTGCAGCATATGGATGTTTGGATTACTTCTTACGCAACCTTACGACAAGATATGGAGCGTTATGAGGATTTATCCTTTCAAACATTGATCCTAGATGAAGCGCAATATATTAAAAATTATGCAACGAAAACATCAAAAGCGATTCGTAGCTTAACTGCAAGTCGAAAATTTGCATTAAGTGGCACACCAATTGAAAATACAATTGATGAGTTATGGGCAATTTTCCAAGTTGTCCTACCAGGGTTAATGCCAGCTCTAAAGGAATTTCGCCAGCTAGAACCAGAGAAAATTTCTCAGTTAACGAAACCCTTTATTTTACGTCGCTTAAAGACTGATGTATTAACAGAGCTACCAGAAAAAATAGAATCCACTCATATATCTGAATTGACGAAGGAGCAGAAGGAGTTATATGTCGGCTATTTACGCCAATTACAGCAGGAGACAGCACAATCCCTTCAAGAGGATGGTTTTCAGAAAAGCCGTATGAAGATATTAGCAGGCTTAACAAGGTTAAGACAGATATGTTGTCATCCGTCCTTGTTTATTGAAAACTATGAGGGAACATCAAGTAAGCTAGAGCAATTAATGGAGACGGTGAAAGCTTCGATTGAAAACGGGAAGCGGATGTTAATTTTCTCACAGTTCACAAGCATGCATGAGCTTATTGCGGAAAGGTTTGAACAAGAAGGAATTTCGTATTTCTACTTACATGGACAAACGCCCGCAGAAAACCGTGTAGATATGAGTGAACAATTTAATCAAGGGGAAAAGGACGTCTTTTTAATCTCATTACGTGCTGGTGGAACAGGACTTAACCTAACTGGTGCAGACACGGTTATTTTATACGATTTATGGTGGAATCCGGCTGTAGAAGATCAAGCAACAGGAAGAGCACACCGCTTTGGTCAGAAGAATGTGGTGCATGTGATTCGCTTGATTACAGAAGGAACAATAGAGGAAAAGATTTATGAATTACAGCAGAAAAAGCGTAAATTAATTGATCAAATCATCCAACCAGGAGAAACCATGCTATCCAGTATGACTGAAGAAGATATTCGCGAATTGTTAAATATGTGATTGACAACGAAGAGCAGTACAGACAGCAATTTTGTTTGTATTGCTTTTTTTCACGAATTAGGGGGATTATCATGCTTTACCAAGCTAAAATCAATAGATTGATGTTATTCATTTATTTTTTAATCCTAGCTGTGCTCACCATCTGGCCGATGTTTTTTTCTAATCGTAAGGAAGAAAATTTAAGAACAGATGCTTTATTTTGGGAAAATGTTGAGGTAGTGCTTAGGTATATCGTGCTTGGTGTATTGCTTATTTTCCTACTTTCTATCTTTGTTACTTACCAATTGAAAATAACGGAAAATCAACTTATTTATTTTATTAAGTTTTTTAACCTTGTTTTGTATAGCAAAACTGTTAAGCCCCATCAAATTGCAAAAATAACTTTCAAACGGTCGAATTGGATGATGATTAATGCAGTCGTAAGCATGAAAAAAGGCTTCCGTATCTCATTAAAAAATTTCGAACCTGTTGTGATGTATGCAGACATGATGAGATTTGCGAATGTGCACAATATTTCTACAGAGAAAACAGAGGAATTTCAAATATTACAAAGAATAAAAGAGAATAAGCAATCCAGTTAGGAGTTTAATAGAATTAAAAAGAATTTATAAAGTGACGTGTATTTCAAAAGTGAATTAATACATGTCACTTTATTTTTCTCTACTTTTCTAATTTCAATGCTAGGCAGTTATTCATTATTTTTGGTATGATTGAAGTAGTTCACGAATATTCAAATAAATGATATAGATTGTTATAGAAGGAAGTGGAGAGTAGATGAAGCAGTGGAGTATCGCAGTGATTCCAGGAGATGGGATTGGAAAGGAAGTAGTACCTGAAGCAATTCGTGTATTAGAGAAGGTTTGTGAAGTGCGTGGAGATATTGCATTGCAATTTACAGAATATCCATGGAGCTGTGAATATTACGTAGCACATGGTGAGATGATGCCAGAAGACGGAATGGAAACATTAAAAGCACATGATGCGGTATTTCTTGGGGCAGTGGGCGATCCTAATTTAGTTCCTGACCATATTTCTTTATGGGGACTTTTATTAAAAATTCGCCGTGAGTTCCAACAGACAATCAATATACGTCCAGCTCGTTACTTTGCTGGTTTAGCAACACCGCTTGCACAACCAAATGATTTTGATTTATTAATTGTGCGTGAAAATAGTGAGGGAGAGTATAGTGAAGTTGGCGGAAGGATGCATCAAGGTGCAGATCAGCTAGCTATTCAAAATGCTATCTTCACTCGTAAAGGGACAGAAAGAGTCATGCGTTATGCGTTTGAAGTAGCTAAACAACGTCGTCAGCATGTAACAAGTGCTACTAAGTCAAATGGTATTTTCCATTCTATGCCGTTTTGGGATGAAGTATTTGAAGATATAGAGAAAGAATATGCAGATGTGGAAACGAAAAAATGGCATATTGATGCATTAGCAGCTCAAATGGTTACACATCCACACTTATACGATGTTATTGTAGCTAGTAATTTATTTGGTGATATTTTATCTGATATTGGTGGAGCAATCATGGGAAGCATTGGGATTGCACCATCTGCAAATATTAATACAACTGGAGAATTTCCATCTATGTTTGAGCCAGTGCATGGCTCTGCTCCTGATATTGTTGGCAAAGGTATTGCAAATCCAGTTGGACAAATTTGGACAGCAAAAATGATGCTAGATCATTTTGGAGAAACAGAAGCAGGAGATTTACTAATTAAAGCGATTGAAGAAGCTACTAAACTAGGCTTTAAAACACCAGATTTAGGTGGTGCTTATACGATGGAAGAAGTAACAGATGAGATCTGTAAGCAAATAGAATTACTTGCAAAATAAGAGTTTTGTATAGGCCAAGAAAGTATAGCTTTTTTCGAAAATACAATCTGGGACTAGAGATATAGCTGTCTAGCTCCGAGCGCGACTTGCGCTTTTCGTTCTAGGCTGTCTAAAGGTAAGCATTGCCTTTTGTGACAGCCTCATCCTTTTTTACTGAAGGTGAATATATGGATTTTTCACAAATGATTCGTGTCAATGATGTTATGCTACGCGATGGTTTACAAATGGAAGAAAAAGTTCTTTCTGTAGAACAAAAACTACAATTAGCAAGTATGCTTATTCAAGCGAATATAAAGCAAATAGAATTTGGCTCCTTTGTTCATCTGAAGCTTGTTCCACAAATGGCAAATAGTGGAGAGTTATTTCAGCATCTCCCTAATTCATCTGATATTTATTTTGTTGCTTTAGTGCCAAATTTAAAAGGAGTAGAGCTTGCAGCGAGCTATGGAGTACCTGCAGTAAACTTTGTATTATCAGCTAGTAATACACATAATTTACAAAATGTGCGTCAAACAACAGAACAATCACTAGCAAGCTTAAAGACAATGAAGGAATATTGTCAGGAGACTGATATCAAGCTAGATGTTTCTATTGCAACTGCATTTGGTTGTCCATTTGAAGGTGAGGTAGCGGTTGAGCGTGTAGTGTCGATTGCGGAGCAGCTGTTGGAAAATCAAGTGCATCGTATCACCTTAGCCGATACAACAGGGATGGCTAATCCACGCCAAGTATATGAACTAGTAACGAGGATTCGGAAGCTCATATCTAGCGAGCAACTTAATTTACACTTTCATAATACACGAGGCATGGGGCTTGCTAATGTGCTTGCAGCAATAGAAGCAGGGGCTACGAGCTTTGATGCAGCATTAGGTGGATTAGGTGGTTGTCCATTCGCACCAGGAGCCACAGGGAATATTAGTACAGAAGATGTTGTTCATATGTTGGAAAGTATGGGGTTTCAAACGAATATCGATTTAGATCAATTGCTGGATGCAGCGAAGATTTTACAAAGAGATGTTGGACATGAATTAGCAAGTAGCGTTCTTCAAGCAGGGAAATATAATCGTAAATATCCTATACCTGATAAAGAAGGCAATAATTAATGCCCTTTTCCCAGAGAGAGAAGAGACGGAGTATAGTCTCATAAGCGAGAAAGGAAGAACAAGATGACACAATCAACAGAAGCTGCTCATAACGGGAATTCGGGGCAGCTAGGCTGGAAACAGCTAGCTAGTATTATAGCTGCTATTATCGTATTTATTTCACTATATTTTGGATTACCTGAAGATTTTACATATGCACCTAGAGTAATGACTGCACTTGTTTGCTTTGCTATTGTTTTATGGGCTTTTGAGCCAATTCCTTTAGGAGCAACAGGATTAATTGTTTTAGTACTTATGTTAGTTTTTCGTGTTGCGGACACAAGCGTTACACTTAGTGGTTTTGCTTCTCCTGCTATTTTCTTAATTATAGGAGGAACAATGATTGTTATCGCAACAAATGAAACGCCGCTTATACGTCGGATGACATATAATATGCTTGCGAAATTCGGTAGCACTTCAAAGGGGCTAGTATGGAGCTTGTTAATTATTTTACAAATCCAAGCCATTTTTATTCCAGCAGTAGCTGTGCGAACTACATTAATGATTCCAATTACTTCTATGATTGCGAAAACAGTTGGTGCAAGACCAGGGAGTAATTTACAAAGAATTTTATTTTTAACACTTGCTTTTGGCGGAACGGTAAGTGGGGTTGCAATTATGACAGCGGCTGTAAGTAATGTATTAACAGTAGAAATTTTAAATCGTTATGCCAATATTAATGTTACTTATTTTGAATGGTTCTTATATACTTTTCCAATTTGGTTTTTGATGATTCCTACAGTTGGTTTTCTATTACTTAAAATGTATCCCGTACCAACAGGACAACAGCATCACCCGAAGATTAAACAGGAAATGAAACAAAAAATTGAAGAGCTTGGACCAATAACTAACGCAGAAAAACGTGCCTCCTTTATTCTTTTATTAACGGTAGGACTTTGGTTAACAGAGCCGCTTCATGGTATGCATCCGAGTATTTCTGCATTAATTGGTGCAGCATTGATGGCTTTACCAGTGATTGGCTGTGGAACTTGGAAGAAGATGGTGCAGATGAATTACGATACGATTTTATTACTTAGTGTAACCTTATCTGTAGGTTATGTATTCGTTGATTCTGGAGCAACCGATTTAATTAGTAATTATGTAAGTACAGAAGGCTTCTTAAAATTATTACAGCATCCTGTTTTAGGATTATTTATTATTATTTTTCTTACACAAATTTTCCATAAAATGATTTCGAATGTGTCAACAGCTGTTATTACACTATTACCAATTGTGCTTAGCATAGCAACTGTAGCGAATTTTGACCCTTTATTTATCAGTATGGTGGTAGGAGTCACTTGCTTATTTGGCTTTATCCTGGCAGTAGAATCCATGCCAAATTTATTAATACATAGTACAGGAGCAGTGACACAGAAGGACTTCATTTTACCAGGTTTTTATTTAACCATTATTTCAAGTGTTATTACTGTAATTATCGCATTAACATGGTGGCAGTGGGTTGGTTTGTACTAAAAGAGGATGTTCAAAAAGAAAATAGAATATAACAAGGCGGTGGGGGATTGCGGAAAAAACAGGATTTTACGCAAGGATCCATTTTAAAGCAGTTGATCGTTTTTTCAGGACCAATCATGTTAGCAGATTTATTACAGGCTTCCTTTCATGTAATTGATAGCTTGTGGGTTGGAAATCTTCTCGGTGCAAATGCACTTGGAGCAGTGGCTGTAGCCAGTGTGATTTTATTAACCGTGTTATCTTTTGTCATCGGGATTAATAATGCTGCATTGACTATTTTATCTCAGCAAAAAGGGCGTAAAGACCATGAAGGATTAAAACGTTATTTAAACGCATTTGTTGTTATCTTAACAACCATGTCTATTTTATTAAGTGTTATTGGATTTTTTACCGCAGTCCCATTATTAAAATTACTAGGTACGCCAGAGTCAATGTTAGATTCAGCGAAGGTATATCTCCAAATTCATTATCTTGGTATTATCTTTTTATTCGGCTATAACTTTATTAGCACAGTGCTTCGAGCTGTTGGTGATAGTAAAACGCCCTTACGCTTTGTCATTATTGCAGTTATTTTGAAAGCAGTGCTTTCGCCGCTATTTATCTCTGTTTTTGGTTGGGGTATGGAAGGTGCGGCCATTGCAACGATTACGGCTCAAGGAATTGCATTTACCTATGGACTAGTGCTTGTGTATCGCAAGCGAATTGTGCCATTTTCACTTCCATTTCTACCAAAAAGTGAGGAAGTACGTTTAATTTTAAATTTAGGAATTCCTTCTGGGCTACAAATGGCTGTAATTTTTGCAGGTTCTGCCGCTATTATGAGTGTAATTACTAATTTTGGAGAAAGTGTTGTTGCTGGCTTTGGAGCAGCACATCGCTTAGATAGTATTTTAATGCTACCAGCACAAGCATTAGGGGTAGCAGTCAGTAGTATGGCAGGGCAAAATATTGGGATTCGTAATTGGGCTCGAGTCCGAAAGATTACTAAATATGGTGTGCTTTATAATTTAATCTTTATGCTAATTGTTGGATTATTTATTTTCATTTTTGCAGAGCATGCTGTCCGTTTATTCATTCAGGAGGAAGCGGCTGTAGAATTTGGAACAAACTATTTACGCACTGTAGCTTTTTGTTTTCCGTTTCTCGGTCTAAGTTTTATTTTAAACGGAGTTGTTAGAGCATCTGGTGCCATGTACCAAGTACTTGTTCTCAATATTATTTCTTTCTGGGTCTTCCGTTTCCCATTAACTTCTCTTTTCTCTAATTTGTTTGGTGAGATAGGAATTGGAATGGGAATAGGTGCAAGCTTCATGATGAGTAGTTTATTCGCATCCTTGTATTATTTCTTTGGAAAATGGCGTGAAAAGGATATTTTTAAAGAGCGGGTGAGCCACTAAAGATGAAAAAACATATGATGCTTTGGAGCATAGCCCTACTAGCCGGAACCGTATTTGGCTTATTCATGAAGGGAATAGAATCTTTCACAGGAAAAGAAGTGTATGTATTGCTATTAAACATAGATTATTTTCCAATTATAAAAAATATTTCATTTAATGAATTCCAGGAATTTCTCTTGCATTTGCTGGTGTCTCTTGCGGTTGTTTATTGCTTATATTATGGAATGCAGCGTTATCAAATTAGGCGAATTGTATGGACCTGTGTATGGTTAAACGTATTAATTGCAATTTTTTTATATGGTACAACTGCTTTCTCCTCGCGTACACCAGAAATTACTGATGCTTGGGCATTTATGTATTGGTTATTAGGTCATGTAATTTATGGTCTGCTTGTAGGTTTTGGAATCAGACAATATCGAAAAAGTTCGGGGGAAGAATCATGAAGTTTGTTTTAGCTCCTGATTCATATAAAGGAACATTATCGCAAATGGATGTTTCTCAAGTAATGAAGCAGGCAATTTTAAATAGATATCCAAATAGTAAAGTGATTACAAAACCAATGGCTGATGGTGGAGAAGGAACATTAGATGCATTATTAGATGCCGCAGATCAGGGTGAACGTATTCCTGTGCAGGTAACTGGCCCATTAGGTGAACAAATAGATACGAGTATTGGTGTTGTAAATGAGGATACAGCTGTCATAGAAGTGGCAGCAATAGCAGGTTTACCTTTTGTTCCAGAAGCTTTACGTAATCCAATGGAAACAACTACCTATGGTATTGGAGAAGCAATTGGTATTGTACTGGATCGTGGAATTCGAAAGTTTGTAATTGGCTTAGGTGGAAGTGCAACAAATGATGGTGGTTTCGGGATGCTAGCAGCACTTGGTGTTACGATAGAAGCATCAGAAAATAAAGCTTTATCTATGAAGGGAAAAGGTTTGCTAGACATTCAAACCATTGATTTTCATACGATTGATTCACGGATATGGGATTGCGAAATCCAGATTGCAAGTGATGTAGATAATCCACTATATGGCCCGAATGGAGCGACATATATTTTCGGTCCTCAAAAAGGTGCAACATCAGAGCAAATGGCTAAGCTTGATACAGCCATGAACAAATATAGTCAATTAGCAGAGAATGCTTTAGATTTAAAAGAAGCACTTGTGAATTTTCCTGGTGCAGGCGCTGCTGGAGGGTTAGGCTTTGCCTTTTTATTATTACAGGCAGAAATTATTTCTGGGGCTAAGCTTGTGGCAAAGACAATTGAATTAGAAAAAGAAATAGCAGATGCGGATCTTGTGTTTACAGGGGAAGGAAAGAGCGATGAACAAACCTTGTTTGGAAAAGCGCCAGGATATGTTGCTGAATTAGCACGAAAACATGGGGTGAAAGTATACCTTGTATCCGGAAGTGTAGAGGATGAAGACGGAAAACTTCAGGAATATTTTAGTGAAATTTTTTCATTAGTTGATGGAAAAATTAGCTTACAACAAGCATTAAAACAGACAAATATGGTATTATTAGAGAAGATGAAACAAATATTAGGAGGAAAAGCACATGATTAAAAAAGTTCATACAGATAATGCGCCACCAGCACTTGGGCCATACTCACAAGCAATTCAAGCAGGAGACTTTCTTTATGTATCAGGACAAATTGGTCTAGATAAAGATGGAGAAGTACAAGAAGGTATCGAAAATCAAACGAAGCAAATTTTCGCTAACCTACAAGCAGTACTTGAAGAAGCAGGTGCTGATCTCTCTAAAGTTGTTAAATTTACAATTTTCCTAGATTCCATGGATGATTTCGCTACAGTTAACGAAATCTACGGAAGCTATTTACAAGAGCCATATCCAGCTCGTTCTACAGTAGAAGTTAGCTGCCTTCCTAAAAACCTTTTAGTAGAAATGGAAGCAATCGTATATTTAGGTGAATAATTAAAGTATGCTCGTCGAATAGATTGTTCGGCGGGCTTCTATTATGTTTTTAAGTGTTTTTGAAACAGGTTTAATAGATAAAAGCTTTATTGCATGCTAATACTGTCCCAGCTCTTCCCGAATAGCTATGCGGATGTTCTCCAAGCATACTTCAGGTGTTCTGCCATGGACATTTTTATTATTTACGATTGCGAAGGGAACTGCGCGGCAGAGGCCGCATAGGGAAAGGCACTGATTAATAATTACTGCTACCTCAGGAAATTCCTCTTCAATAATCTCTTCGATATCTAATTCATTTAATATATTTGCATCACATACTTCAACGATAACAAATTTCATATTATCACTTACTTTCTATCCATTTCAGGCAATTTTCTACCCCTATCGTAGCATAACTCTAATAGCTAGGAAATTATTCAATATCTGTTAGAATATTTGGCAAAATAGTCTAGGAGCATTAGAATAAGAAGTAGTAAGTGAATCGAACATTTTAATAGTGCATGGGGAAGGGGAGTAAGGATAAATGAGATTTATTAATTTTCAAGTAGATAATGAAACGCGCCTTGGTGTAAAAACAGAACAAGGAATTGTTGATGTACAAGCATCTTTTGCAAATGAAGCGGATTTACCACAATCTACAAAGGAAGTCATTGTGCAAGGGGATAAGGCTACATTGCGAATAGCTGAGCTACTTCAGACAAATCAAGACCAGCTTGTGTATATAGAAGAGGATAAGCTATCTTATTCAGCCTGTGTAAATAATCCAGGAAAAATCATTTGTATTGGGTTAAATTATCGTAAGCATGCAGAGGAATCCAATATGCCGATTCCTGAGTATCCAATTTTATTCAGTAAGTTTAATAATGCATTAGCAGGACATTTAGAGGATGTTGTTATTTCGAAACAAACGGAGAAGCTAGATTATGAAGCAGAGCTTGGATTAGTAATCGGAAAAACGGCTAAGGATGTGTCTGAAGCGGATGCATTAGATTATGTATTTGGTTATTTTACAGCAAATGATTTATCTGCTCGTGACTTGCAAATGCGTTCTGGTCAATGGTTGCTTGGAAAAACAAGTGATGGACTACTTCCAATTGGGCCAGAGCTTGTAACGAAGGATGAAATAGCAGATCCAAATTATTTACATGTGACATGTGACTTAAATGGAGAGCGACGTCAAGATTCAAATACAAAGGATATGGTTTTTAATTGTCAGGAAATTATTAGTTATGTATCGAAGTTTATGACATTAGAAGCAGGAGATATTATAGTTACTGGAACACCTGAGGGAGTAATTATGGGTTATCCAAAGGGAGAGCGTAACTGGATTAAACCAGGTGATGAAGTGACGATTACCATTGAAGGATTAGGTGCATTAACTAATACATTTATTGCTGATAAATAATAAAAAGGGATTGCTGGAAATCATAGATTCCGCAATCCCTTTTTTACTATAATTTACTTACTTTTGCGTTAGGAATATCTCTTCCTTCATATTCAAGCTTATACCATGCGACGAGTAGTGCGAAGCCGCAGACAATTAATATACCGCTTGTAAAGAAGAACACAGAAGAAAATCCGAAAAATCCAGATAAAACTCCACCAAGAGCTGGACCAATTAAATTTCCTAAGAATCGTAAACTTGAATTATATCCAAGTACTTCTCCCTGCATAGAAAGTGGTGCCTGTTGACGAATGTATGCCACTCGTACAGGAATCATTCCACCAATTGCGATTCCTAGTAAGAAACGTAAAGTAATAAGCTGCCAAATATTTGTTACAAAGGCTCCAGGGAAATAACTAATCCCAGCTAAAAATAGGAGAAAAATCAATATTTTAATATGCCCTATTTTATCTCCTAAAGCTCCCCAGCGCTTTGCCATAAATAAATTTCCTAATCCGGCTACAGAGAAGGTTAATCCTGACATCAACGCGATATTTTCCAGTCCATTTATTTCAGCTACATACAAAGAAAGAATAGGCTGGATACTGAAATGGGCAATTTGTATAAATACGGCAATTAACATCACGATAAGTAGTACTGGTTTATTAATAATGTGCTTTAATACTTCCTTGCTCGAATATGCTTTCGTGTCTTTTATATTAGTAACTTTTAATTGAATTTCTTTAATTCCAAAGGCAACAATAAGTGCAGATAGAAATAGGGTAATCGACATCCATTTAAATGTTGCTGCATATCCAAATATGTCTGCAATACCTCCGCCGATTAATGGACCAATCAGCATTCCTGTAATACTTCCTGTTTGTAAGGTTCCAAGCACACGTCCAGCATACTCTTTAGGTGTTTGGATTGAAATAAAGGCTTGAGACATTGGAATAAATCCTGTAAATAACCCCATAAACATTCGCAAAATAAATAATTCCCATACAGATGTAGCAAAGCCCATTAATAATACAGACACGGCTAAACCAGATGCTGACATAATTAATATTTTTTTGCGACCATATTTGTCACCAATACGTCCCCAAATAGGAGCGAAAATGAGTGCAGTTAAAAAGGTAATAGAGAAAATCCACCCTGACCAGCTTTGTACGTATTTCTCAGAATACTGACCAAAGGAATCAATATAGAGAGAGATAAATGGAAGAATAATAGTCATACTTGCAGAAATAAAAAAGTTCGCAAACCACATGATAGACAAGTTGCGTTTCATAATCGGTTTTTGATAAAGAATGGGTAATACACTTCTTTCTGTTTTTTACATGCGCATTTAAGAGGCTGTTCAAAAAGTCCAGCAAAAATGACATATCTTTACTACCCTTCTTGAACACGCACTTTAAGCACAATATATTCTGAGGAAAAAAGCCCTCAACTATTTCGTTACCCTAATTATACGCCCTTCAAACATAAAAATGAAAAAATATGCTCAACAACAGGATGTCCTATGAGAAGCGAGCTATTTTTTCCCATTTTTGTATTCACAGTTCATAAAAACAGTTATAATGTTTGGTAAGGAAAACAGACGTTTTCCTGTCACCATAAAAAGTATGGAGCAGTAATTCATTTAAAGGAGACTAAAGAGCATGAAACGTTTGATGAAAAAAGCAACATTGTTGATGCTGATGATGGCTTTAGTGATGAGTGTGACAACATCCGTTCTAGCAGATAGTAATGATACAGATCAAGAGGTTGTAAATGAAAAACTTGGAGATCCGATTGTAGTATATGGAGCAACATTAAGTGCTGAACAAAAAGAAGAGGTTAAAAAACTTTTAAAGGTTTCAGATACACAAACAGTAAGAGAATTTTCTGTAGATGGTAGTGATATTTCCAAGTATATTGATGGAGATCCTAATTCGAGAATGTTTTCTTCCGCAAAAATTGTTCGTCAGGAAAAGGGAAATGGATTAACGATCCGTATCGTTACACCAGAAAATATTACAAAAGTAACTAGTGAAATGTATGCCAATGCATTGTTAACAGCAGGTGTAGAGGATGCAACCGTTGATGTTGCTTCTCCAATTCCAGTAACAGGTCATTCGGCATTATCAGGTATTTATAAAGCGTATGATGAAGAAGGCGAAACTCTAGATAAAGAAAGAATGGAACTTGCGAATGAAGAGTTAGGGGTTGCGACAGATCTTGCCGAGAAAGAAGGCATGACGCAAGAGAAGGTCAGTGAATTACTAACAGAAATTAAGAAGGCAATAGCAGAGCAAAATCCAGCAACAAAAGAAGATATAGAGAAGATTATTCAAGAACAATTAAGCAAGCTGGAAATTTCCTTAAACGAAGCAGATCGTCAAATGCTTGCTAATTTATTTGATAAAATGCGTGAATTGAATATTGACTTTGACAAAGTGAAGGGGCAATTGGAGGACTTAACTTCTACAATTAAAGACAAAGCAAAAGAATTAGGCTTAGATGAAGGATTCTGGGAAAAGGTAATGAATTTCTTCAAGGAGCTCTTTAATAAAATTGCATCATGGTTTTAGGTGAATCAATACGAATTACAGCCTATACATCAAGAGCAATATAAAGCAAATCTCTCTAACTTATTTTGGCTTAATGGAAATCATGAAGACAAAAAAGATACCTACACCTAAATGGGCAAGGTAGAAGGGAGTGAACAGTTATGGAAGTACTCTTGATTTTTATAGCAATTCCAATCATCTTGATCTTCTCTATCTTTGTGTTGATTAGAGGAGTTAAAAAAAGAGTGAACGAGCCAACGAATCAATTAAAAGAAGAGGTTGCAAATCTTGAAAAAAGGGTTAATGATCTTGAGGTGGAGAAGGATAGGTAGGCTGAAAGTATAGATATTATGATTCATTGTTCATATAAATCAATAGTTAATTCATAGGAAAGAGGTTGCCAATAGGTAACCTCTTTTGTATACTTCAAACAGTACATAAAACGGTTTGTATCGAGAGGTCTAGAAGGAATTCAGAAATACATAGGGTAAAAAAATTTGACGGTGGTGAAGCAATGTCGAAACAAAAACAAGCTTCTTCTGCATGGCCGCTTACTTTATTTACCATCGGTGTCTTTATGGCAGGGCTTGATAATGGGATTATCAGTACAGCATTATCAACGATTGGTGATTACTATCAAGTATCGGCGAGCTGGGGAGCTTGGAGCATTACTTTATATACATTAGGAATGGCGATTAGCGTCCCGATTATCGGTAAGTTATCTGATATTTTTGGGAGAAGGAAGCTATTTTTAGTAGAAATATTTTTATTTGGACTTGGTTCACTATTGGTGGCGCTCAGTCCGAACTTTACCTTTCTACTTATTGCCCGTTTTATACAGGCGATTGGCGGTGGAGGAATCTTTATTATTGGGAGCTCCTATGTTTTAGCCACATTGCCAAAAGCAAAACAAGGAAAAGCACTCGGGCTATTAGGTAGTATGCATGGTCTATCTGCTGTTTTAGGGCCCAACTTAGGTGCAGTTATTTTACATCTAACTGGTTCATGGCAATGGATGTTTTTCATCAATATTCCCATTGCATGCTTTTTGCTTATTTTTGGTTGGTTGAAGATAGGAAAAACAAATACTGTTAAGGCGAAGCCACTTGATATATGGGGAATTACTTTATTGACATCTGGTATTTTAGCATTGATGTATGGGATGACGAACTTAGATAGCACAAAGTTCTTCCAAAGCTTATTGACGATGAATGTATTTGCCTATTTATTTGTAGGTATTGTTCTACTGATTGGTTTTATTTTATATGAGCGTTATTTGGAAAATAAAGGCGGCGATCCAATTGTTGCTTTTACATTAATATCAAATCGATTATTTCAAGTCACTTTATTATTAGGAATGTTATCGGGTGGATTTTTAGCAGGTATTATCTTTATTCCTTCTTATGTCCAGCAAGTCTTGCATGTTCCAGTAGAAAGTGCAGGATTTTGGGTAACACCTCTAGCATTAGCCTCTGGAATCGGCTCTGGTTTAGGTGGATTTTTTACAGATCGAATTGGTTCGATGAGGACAATTATTACAGCAGGCTTTGTTGGAATTATCGGCTTTTCCCTATTTTCTGTTTTTGTTAGTGATTTTCCTACCTTTTTACTTGCAAGTATTTTATCTGGAATCGGCTTAGGTATGATGCTTGGTGCACCATTGAATGTCCTAGCTGGTAAAAGTGCTAGGAAGGAAGCGAAGGGATCTGCTCTTGGAACCCTTTCTCTGTCTAGACAAATCGGTATGACTTTGTTTCCAACCATCTTTGCAGGTTTTATAGCAGGAGCATTTGCTCAGGTAGAACCAATGGTAAAACATGAATTTATGGAGCAAGATATTACCATTGAAGCGGTGGATGCAGAGAATTATTTGACGTTAACAGAGCAAGTAGATCAAATTGTTTCAGAGGATTTACGTGTACAAGTTATGGGTTATGTTACAGCAGTGTTACAAAACGGTTATAACCGAATGTTCGTTACATCGAGTATTTTGGCGTTTATCGTTGCTATATCAGGGTTTTATCTTCTTCGAAAAAAGACTGATAAAATGTAACGGTTGTAATGAAATAGGATATTTGTGTCATCTATTCTTAACTCTGTTGTTACTGACTTCGTCTGAAGCTCTATGATAGTATAGGCATTGTCAGAAATGGAGGAGAATAAAAATATGAGAAAACTTGTAGCAATACTTTTTGCTAGCACCATCGTTTTCAGTGCAGCTACGACTGTTTCAGCAGCAGAGTATGAAATTCAAAAAGGTGATACTTTGTGGAAAATAGCTAAAAAGCACAATACTACAGTTGATCGATTAAAGAAAATAAATAATTTACAATCGTCGCTTATTCATCCAAAACAACTTTTACAGGTGGATGAAGGACAAGGTAAACAGAAACCGGTAAATAACGGAGATAAGCGGAACCATAAAGTAGTAAAAGGTGATACATTGAGCGAAATTGCTCAACAGTATAGTGTGACAGTTGGGCAGTTGAAAAACTGGAACAACTTATCTTCTGATTTAATCTTAATAGGACAAAACTTGAGTATAAATGGTACAGATGCTAAGCCAGCAGCGAAACCAAGCAAACCTGCACAACAGGAAGCTAAAAAAGAAGAGAAACCAGCACCTAAGCAAGTAAAAGTAGAGCCTAAACAGGAAGAAGCTCCGAAAAACGAGGAGAAACAATCTGCTAAGACATTTACAATGAAAGCAACAGCCTACACTGCAGAATGTGATGGTTGTTCAGGTATTACTAAAACAGGTATTGATTTAAATAAAGATCGTAATGCAAAAGTAATTGCGGTTGATCCAAACGTAATTCCATTAGGAACAAAAGTTCATGTTGAAGGTTATGGAGAAGCAATTGCTGGAGATATTGGTGGCGCTATTAAAGGAGATCGTATTGATATCCATGTTCCAACAAAATCAGAAGCATACCAATGGGGCGTTAGAAACGTTAATGTCACAATTTTAGACTAATATAACAAAAAGTATTGAGTATTTGCTCAATACTTTTTTTGTACGCTTAAATATATTCTGAAATAATGAATATAAAATAATTTTGCAAAAATGTACTTTTATAGTAAACAAAATATTTATTTTATGTTAAAATCCTATTAATTAGAGTTTTAAAGGTTAAAAATGTCTTTTCAGAAAAGACAAATGTTTTTCCGGTATTAACAAAATAAAAAAGGAGGCAATATCATGTCGAATAAAATCCTTAATGCATTTTTAAATGAAAACATTATGGATTTGCAAGGAAAAGGACTGTATAACGAAATTGATGTTGTTGCAGGTGCTAATGGTCCGGAGATTGAAATTGATGGTAGAACGATGATTAATCTATCCTCAAATAATTATTTAGGGCTAGCTACAGATGAGCGTTTAAAACAAGTAGCTAAAGAAGCAATTGATCATTATGGGGTTGGTGCTGGAGCAGTTCGAACCATTAATGGAACCTTAGATGTACACATTGCTTTAGAGAAAAAATTAGCAGCGTTTAAGGGTACAGAAGCGGCTGTGATGTATCAGTCTGGCTTCAATTGCAATATGGCAGCTATTTCTGCAGTCATGGACCGTGGGGATGCTATTTTATCAGATGCATTAAATCATGCTTCTATCATTGATGGCTGTCGTTTATCCCGTGCGAAAATTATTCCATTTGAACATTCGAATATGGATGATTTACGTCAAAAAGCAAAAGAAGCAGTAGAATCAAAAGCATACAAGAAAATTATGGTCATTACAGATGGTGTTTTCTCAATGGATGGAGATATTGCAAAATTACCAGAGATTGTAGAAATTGCTAAAGCATATGATTTAATTACTTATGTAGATGATGCTCATGGTTCAGGTGTATTAGGTAATGGGGCAGGTACCGTAAAACATTTTGGCTTGCAGGACGATGTAGATTTTCAAATGGGCACATTATCAAAAGCAATTGGCGTAGTTGGTGGTTATGTTGCAGGAAGACAGAACCTAATTGATTGGTTAAAAGTACGTTCACGCCCATTTTTATTCTCTACAGCAACAACTCCAGCAGATACTGCAGCTTGTTTAAAAGCGATCGAGCTCTTATCTGAAAGTGGACATTTGGTAGAGCAGTTATGGGAAAACGGTAGATATTTAAAAGAGGGCTTACGTAAGCTAGGCTATGATATTGGTCAAAGTGAAACACCGATTACTCCTTGTATTATTGGGGAGGAAAAGACAGCTCAAGCATTTAGTAAGCGTTTATACGAAGAGGGAGTTTATGCAAAGGCAATTGTGTTCCCTACTGTACCTAAAGGAACAGGGAGAATTCGTAATATGCCTACAGCAGCGCATACGAAAGAAATGCTAGATCATGCACTATTAGTTTATGAGAAAGTCGGTAAGGAAATGAATTTGCTAAAATAGGGAAGGATCGAATCTTGAATAACTAACTTAAAATACTTTTGTTTCAATAACCCTATGAAGCAAAACTAGACAGATGGACATCACTTGGAGGAGATTCCTATGAAAAAAATACTCGTCACAGGTGCACTTGGCCAAATTGGTACCGAGTTAACAACAAAATTACGCCAGGTATATGGAAATACAAATGTGATTAGTTCAGATATACATGAGTATGATGAAAATCAAGATGGATTATACGAAACAATAGACGTTACAAACGAAAAGAAAATATATGAAGTAGCAAACAAATATCAAGTAGATACGATTATTCATTTAGCAGCACTATTATCTGCACGGGCTGAAGCATCGCCACAGCTTGCTTGGAATTTGAATATGAATGGTTTATTAAATGCTTTAGAGGCTGCGAAAGAATTGCAGGTAAAATTATTTGTACCCAGCTCTATCGCCACATTTGGTTTGACAACACCATTAGATCAAACACCACAAATAACGGTGCAACGTCCAACCACTATGTATGGAATTAATAAACTTGCTGGAGAATTGCTTTGCGATTATTATCATTTGCGTTATGGTTTAGATACACGTGGTATTCGCTTACCAGGATTAATTTCGTATGCTGCACCTCCAGGAGGAGGGACGACGGATTATGCAGTAGAGATGTATTATGAAGCTGTTAAAAAGCAAACCTATACATCTTTTATTGGAGAAAATACACATATGGATATGATGTATATGCCTGATGCTCTAGATGCAATTATTCAAATGATGGAGGCAGATGGTAATAGATTAAAGTATCGTAATGCCTATAATATATCTGCCGTCTCAGCTGCACCAGAGGACTTTGCAAAATCCATTCAGACATATATTCCAGAATTTACGCTTCAGTATGAGGTAGATCCAGTTCGGCAGCAAATTGCTGAAAGCTGGCCAAATTCACTGGATTATACCGCTGCTATGGAGGATTGGGGGTTCCAGCCTACTTATAATTTAGATATGATGACAAAGGATATGTTAGATAATTTACGTATAAAATTATAATAGAAAATAACTCAAAGCCAAAGATCTAATTGCAGATCTTTGGCTTTTTATGTGCTCAGGTATGGGTTACAGCTTTATGCTTTGGCATCTTATGTTTTTTCAAGGAGTAAAAAATAAGAGTTATTGGATTAATATGATGATCCAATAACTCTTATTTAATTTATCCTTTATACATTTCAGCTACTTGTTTTTGGATCTTCTTATCTCTTACATATTCATCATAGCTCATTTCCTTATCAATCACACCATTTGGCGTAATATCAATAAGTCGATTTGCAATACTATTAATAAATTGATGGTCATGTGATGCAAAAAGAATAGATCCTTTAAATTTCATTAATCCATTGTTTAATGCAGTGATGGACTCTAAATCTAAATGGTTTGTTGGTTCATCTAAGATTAATACATTCGCATTGCTTAGCATCATTTTTGATAGCATACAACGAACCTTTTCTCCTCCAGATAATACACTCGCTTTCTTAAGCGCTTCTTCTCCGGAAAATAGCATTCTACCAAGGAACCCACGTAAAAATGTTTCTGTTTCATCTTCTGGTGAGAATTGTCTTAACCATTCAACTAATGTTAAATCCGAATTTTCAAAGAAGGCAGAGTTATCCTTTGGAAAGTAAGTTTGACTTGTTGTAATACCCCAAGTGAATTTACCTTCATCTGGTTCAAGCTCTCCAGCTAAAATTTGGAACAATGTTGTTTTAGCAATGTCATTTGCACCTACAAAAGCGACTTTATCATTGCGATTTAACAAAAAGCTAACATTATCTAAAACCTTTTTCCCGTCAATTGTTTTACTAATGCCCTCTACACGAAGTAAATCATTTCCCATTTCTCTTTCAGGAGTGAAAGCAACATATGGGTAACGACGAGAAGATGGCTTAATATCGTCTAATGTGATGTTATCTAGTAATTTTTGGCGAGATGTTGCTTGACGGGAACGAGCAGCATTGGCACTAAAGCGTGCGATAAATGCCTGTAGTTCTTTAATTTTTTCTTCTTTTTTCTTATTATCTTCTTGTCTCATTTTTAATGCCAGCTGGCTAGACTCATACCAGAAGTCGTAGTTACCAACATAAATTTGGATTTTCCCAAAGTCTACATCGGCAATATGTGTACATACCGTATTTAAGAAGTGACGGTCATGTGAAACGACGATAACTGTATTCTCAAAATTAATTAAGAAATCTTGTAACCATTGAATTGCTTGTACATCTAAGCCGTTTGTTGGCTCGTCCAGTAATAGAATATCTGGATTACCAAATAAAGCTTGCGCAAGTAAAACTTTAACCTTTTGATCTCCAGTTAATTCAGCCATTTTATAAGAATGAAGCTTCTCAGGAATGCCAAGGCCTTTTAATAAGATAGCAGCATCAGATTCTGCTTCCCAACCACCAAGTTCAGCAAATTCTCCTTCTAGCTCTGCCGCACGCATTCCATCTTCTTCACTAAAATCTGCTTTCATATAAATCTCATCTTTTTCTTTCTTTACAGCAGCCAAATGCTCATGACCCATTAATACGGTATCAATGACACCGTGCTCTTCATAAGCGAAATGGTCCTGTTTTAATACAGCTAATCTTTTTCCTTTTTCAATATGAATATTTCCAGCTTGAGATTCTACTTCGCCAGATAATACTTTTAAAAATGTAGATTTTCCAGCTCCGTTTGCTCCAATAACACCGTAGCAATTTCCTTGTGTAAATTTTAAATTTACATCTTCAAATAACTTTTTGTCTCCATATTGTAAACTAACATTCGATACTGTTATCATTGTTAGGTACCCTCCAATATTACATG
Organism: Ornithinibacillus sp. 4-3; assembly: GCF_040958695.1. Lineage (NCBI taxonomy): Bacteria > Bacillati > Bacillota > Bacilli > Caryophanales > Bacillaceae > Ornithinibacillus > Ornithinibacillus sp. 4-3. Next base: position 3,576,741 of record NZ_CP162599.1, on the reverse strand, counting down.
CTCTAATTGCTAAGCTTACAAAAATAATTGGATTACGTCAATCATGGAGCTAAATATAGCTGTTTTTGAATATAATAAATTCACGATAGAATGGATGCTTTCTTCTAAGGCTGCTAGAAAATTAGCTTGTAAAAAAAGAGTTTCTTATGTATTATTTTAAATAAGTGTTTTCGTAATCGAAGTATTCTACGTTCGATTGCATCCATGTCATCATCACGAAATAAATAGAAGCAAACCAAATTTGTCTTTCGAAGGGGGAAGACAGGAAATGAAAACAATTTACTTTATTTTTTCCGATACAGGTACATGGTTATCTCGTGCAATTAAACTATTTGTAAGTGAATCATTGAATCATACTTCGATTGCATTTGATGAAAGCTTAGATGAGGTATACAGTTTTGGTCGAACCCGCCCTAAAAATCCATTTCTTGGTGGATTTGTACGTGAGAATATACGGGGTGATTTAATGAGGAATGCAAACTGTGCTGTTTATGCTTTTAATGTATCTAATGAAGAATATGAAGAAATTCGTAAAAACATCAAACTAATTGAAGAAAGCAAATCATTGTATCGATATAATTTTATTGGTTTACTTGGTGTGTTATTTAACATCGAAATTAACCGACAATATGCTTTTTTCTGTTCGCAGTTTGTGGCATATGTAACTAGGGATATAGCATCATTGACGATAGAAAAGCCATTATGCTTTGCAACACCAGCAGATATTCGCAATCGTGAAGGGATGCATTTGATTTATCGAGGAAAACTTGGAGAATATGCAGCTGCATGTCGCTTGCATAAATCAGAAGCTTTAACACATATAGATGAAAAAAAGAAAGTTATTACCATCTAATGAAAAAGCGTAAGGTATATTTATAATGTTATTTGATTTTAGCCATTATACATTTATATATTCATATATTTAAAGAATCTCTACAGCCCTTTCTTCATAGAAAAAGGTTGTAGAGATTTTTTAATCGATTCCAAGTGTGCTATAAGGAATTCGGATTCGGAAAGCAAAGTGGTTTGCTTCCACATCGAATTGTTCGATAGCAACTTGAAAATTACTTTTTATATCCATTTCTGTGACTGCTACATAAATTTCTTCTTCCTTAGGATTCACAACCACCCAGTCAGGCATTGGTAAGGATTTCTTCATATACTCCATAATCTTCTTATTTGGTAATTGTAATAGACCAAGAGAAATAGAGCGTTGTTTTAAGATGACATTACCATCCTCTTGGACGATTGGCTCTAAATGGATTGAGAGCGGGACAGTTGTTGAAAAGACAGGTAAATCGCCTTGCAGATGTACGTCCTCTTCTAAAGAAACCGAATATCGGTGATTCGTTTTTTCCAAGAATTTATTGATATATGCATTGACTAAATCATTTAAGTTTTGTTTTGTTGTACGGACAACAAATTCAGAACTATCATGATAGTCAACTGGCTTTGTTGTTGGATATTCGGAACTTGAAACAGGCCAAAATATGAGTAATGCAATTAAAAATAGTATACCGAAGTTGATGTAGAGAAGATTGACGAAGTAATTTCTCCATCTATTCCCCGGTAGTTGTTCCGTTTTCTTCTTCATCATTCCCACCTTCAACTTCTATATTTGTTAAAAACTCTAAAACACGTTCTGCCATATGATAATATCCTAGTGAATTTGGATGAAAGTGATCATCAGCAAATAGATTATCACTTGCTTGATCAAACACATCTTGCATAGGAATAAATGTAACATCTTCATATTGACTCGTCGTAAAATTACTTGTTCGATTCCAGTCATTTACAATCGTTCCTAATTCCTCTATCTCTGGGAAATATTGAGCAAAAGGATTATAAATTCCTAATAGGAAAATATGTGCTTTATTATTTAGTTCTCTCATTTGTGTCAGAATCGTATTTATACGTTCTTCGTACTTTACACGTTCTCGAGCAAATTGTAAATAATGAAGGTCTACAAAGTTGTCTCTTGCGACTTTCATGATATCATTTGCACCGATTGTAATTAAAATAATATCTGCACTCTTCAGAGACTCCGAAATCTCTTCTTCTTCTTCCATGCGCACAAGCATTTGATCTGTACGATTTCCTCTTTTTCCGAAGTTTTCAAAGGTCGCAATTTGATTTTCTGCATTAATTGTACGATCTAAGATTCCAATGTATCCTCCTGCATTATGTTCATCACCAACTCCTTGAGTTAGGGAATCTCCTATACCAACAATCTTTATATCCTGATGTAAAAAGGAGTTCAGCGCGCTTTTGATTCTCTCGCGGATGCCATTTGTGGATGATGCAGGAACTTCTTCTTCGACAAACTCTTCTGGCTCAATCTCTTCTTCCGCAATTTGCTCAAGAATATCTTCTGTAACAGGAGGAACTTCTTTTAATTTTGCGAAGTTGGATTGTTGTTTACTATATGCATAAATGCTGACGCCACCAATAATAATTAAAATACCTATTATCCCATAAATTATTTTCCTAATAATTGAAATCACACCTATATCATGCACTTATTTAAAAGGGTCTTTTTAAAGCAATTATGTCCAATTTTCTTAAGTTCATTACATAATGAAGTCTAGTCTAAAACTATTATATTTTGTATAGCCTGCCTATAAAAAAATGTGACATCTATCAGAGGTTTTATACTCACTTAATAAGAATTTAGTTCCCAAGAGAATTTTATATTCCTTTTACTGAAAAATTACCTCTAAATGGAGATAAAAATAAAAGACCGTCTTTCATTATTTTACACTTTACATGTACGATGTAAACCGAAATCTTTTTTACAAAATAATTGTTTGAATTGGGGGAAAAGAGGAAATTTTCTTGTTATATGAGATTTTATGCAAATGGAAAATGATTTGAGTTAGTGAAATGAAAAGCCATAAACTTGGTACTTTAAAGTATTAGTTTGAAACCATAAAATATGTATGATTAATTATATTTTCTGTGAAAAAAACCTGTTAGCCGATAAGGAAGCTAACAGGTTTTTCTTCATGAGAAAAGAAAGTATAAAAATTGCGCAAATTAATGCTTATTCAAAGTTAGCGCTGTCTAGCTCTGAGCACCAAAAACTAAGAGCTAACGCGAGCCATCCTATAATAAAGGAGACTTGGCGATTGACAAGGCGTTAGGCGCAGACAGAGTCATAGTCGCACTTTTATCGACTAAGTTCAGTCACGTCACGCTTTTAGCCTGTAAGGGCGCGACTTTCGCTTTTTGTTTTATGAATTATTTACTTGTCCTTGCTTCTACTATTTCTTCTAATAAATCTTTATTAAAGAAGACGATAGCGTCATGTATACTTCCCAATGCACTTATGATATCTCCTGTTGGCTCATTTTCTACCCAGATGATTTTTCCTTGCTTCTCTGTAAATGTAGTCAGTTGAGCTTTTGAGATATTATCTTTGACCCATAGTGCATCAACTTGGTCTGTAGAAGAGATGGCATCCACTGCAATTATTTGATAACCAGCCTTTTTAACTGCTGCTACTTTTGTTTCGTCGATATCAGCAACTGCAATGACCTTTTGGCGTAAGCCTTCACTGCGGTCAAATGGTGAATGTACTAGCCATTTTGTAACTGAATCTTCGGTGTTTGTAAGCGAAGGTTCAATACCTACCGCTTTAGACATTGCTTGATCCAAGTCTTCTAAAATATCTTTTACAGATTCAAGTCCAATAGATAGACGAATTAATTCTTCATTTACTCCACTTTTCTCCAGATCCTCTGCACTTAATTGTTGATGTGTAGTGGATGCAGGATGGATAATTAATGATTTCGCATCACCAACATTTGCAACATGTGACCATAGCTTCACATTGTCGATTGCTTTTCTTCCAGCATCACGACCGCCTTTAATTCCAAATGTAACAATGGAACCGTAACCTTCTGTAAAGTACTTATGTGCAAGCTCATGTGATGGGTGATCTTTTAAGCCAGGGTAGTTCACCCAATCTACCGCAGGATGTGTTGTTAAGAACTTAACAACTTTTTCTGTATTTTTCGCATGACGTTCCATTCGTAAATGTAAAGTTTCTAATCCTTGCAACAATAAAAATGCGTTATGTGGACTTAAGCAAGCGCCGATATCACGCAATAACTGTACTCGTAGTTTAATAGCAAATGCAGGTGCACCTACATCTACATAGCGTAATCCATTATAGCTATCATCTGGCTCTGTAAATCCTGGGAATTTTCCATTACTCCAGTCAAATTTTCCGCCATCAACGACAACTCCAGCAATGGAATTCCCATGTCCACCAATCCATTTTGTGGCAGAATGAACAACAATATCTGCACCCCATTTTAATGGATGCGCGATTCCAGGTGCGAATGTGTTATCAATAATAAGAGGAATCCCATGCTCATGAGCAATATCAGCTACAGCCTCAATGTCAAAAACATACAAGCTTGGGTTTGTAATGGTCTCCCCATAAACTGCTTTTGTTTTATCCGTAATAGCTTCTCTAAAGTTTTCAGGATCCGATCCATCAACGAATTTTACATTGATTCCATATCTAGGCAAGGTATGGACGAATAAATTATATGTTCCACCGTATAGGTTACTATCTGTAACAATTTCATCTCCAGCACTTGCAATATTTAAAATGGCAAATGTAATTGCCGCCATACCAGAAGAAGTTGCGACAGCTGCAACCCCGTCTTCCAGTAAACTTACACGCTGTTCAAATGCATCCACCGTTGGATTGGTAATACGAGTATAAATATTTCCAGTTTTTTGTAATGCGAATACGCCTTGGGCATGCTCTGAATCCGGGAATACATAGGATGTTGTTTGGTGAATAGGTACTGCGCGAGATCCTGTTACTGGATCAGGGACCTGCCCACCATGAAGTAGAATAGTATCTTGATCTTGGAAATGAAATGTTGACATAATTAATAATCCTCCTCTTAATTTTTAGAAGCTTATATTGTAAAGATGTGATGATTCAAATTCAGAAAAAGAAAAGACCTCTTCTGAATAAGAAGAGGTCGTATGGTAAGGTCACGAATCCTCCTCTTATCTTCCAGATTAATGCGATTAATCTGTAGGATTTGGCACCATTAAAAGTAAAATTATTTACTCCAAGGTTGCTGGGCTTCATAGGGCCTATCCCCTCCACCACTCTTGATAAGAGATTGAGCATATAACTTAACGAGTATTATATAATTCCATTTTTTTAATTGCAAGTAATTTTCACACTAGTTTTTGTTTTCTTTGTTCAGATAATTAGATTGAAAATTCAGATGATAAATGCTTTTCAATGCTAGTTGTATCCAGTACAATAAAAGTCATAGGAATGGAGGGATTGTATGCCGAAAAAATATCAACGATTTGAAACGGCTATTATTCATGAAGGATATGATGAAAAAGAAGTATTAGGAAGTCTTGTTCCTCCTTTGTTCCAATCATCTACATTTGTATTTGATTCTGCTGAGCAAGGAGAACAACGATTTAGTGGTGAAACAGATGGTTATACCTATTCACGATTACGTAATCCTACTGTAGCGATATTAGAAGAAAGGATTGCTGCAATAGAAAATGGTGAAAAAGGTTTAGCATTTGGTTCTGGTATGGCTGCTATCTCCGCTGTATTATTTTCCTTAACGAAAGCTAATGACCATATCATTAGCTCTGTAGCTTTATATGGGAATACATTTGGTTTATTGAAATTAATGGAGGAAAAATACAATATTGCTCATGAAACTTGTAGTATGAAATCTACAGAAGAAATACGTTCATTGATTCGAAAAGAAACGGCATGCATTTTTGTGGAAACACCAGTAAATCCAACCATGCAGTTAATTGATCTGAAAATGGTAGCAGATGTGGCTAAAGAATTTGATATCCCTGTAGTAATAGACAATACATTCTGTTCTCCTTATTTACAACGCCCATTAGATTTAGGCTGTGACATTGTTGTACATAGTGCTACAAAATATATTGGGGGTCACGGAGATGTTGTTGCTGGTTTAGCAGCAGGAAAGGCAGAGCTAATTGAGCGAATTCGCAAGACAACGTTTAAAGATATTGGTGGGATTATTTCTCCATTTGATGCCTGGCTTCTGTTACGTGGTTTGAAGACATTGCCTGTTCGAATGGATCGTCATTGTGAAAATGCTGAACAGATTTTTAAACGTTTAAAAGAACATCCAAAAGTAGCAAATGCTTATTATCCAGGAGACGCTGATGCTCCAGATTATGAAATATTTAAGAAACAAATGAAAAGTGGAGGAGGAATGATTGCATTTGAAGTTGTTGGTACAAAGAAAGATGCGCAAAAGTTTTTAAATGCAGTAAAAGTAATTAAGCTAGCAGTTAGTTTAGGTGATATTGATTCCCTTATTCAACATCCTGCAACGATGACACATAAAATTGTTCCAGAGAAAGAGCGTTTAGAAATGGGAATTACTGATACAATGATTCGACTTTCCATTGGTCTAGAGGCATGGGAAGACTTGTGGGAGGATTTAGAGCAAGCATTAGAGGTCATCTGATGTATTTGTAATAGGAATGGAGCAGAACTATGACGTATTATTATTTTATTGGTGCTGATGTCACTCTCAAGCCGTGGGAAGATAATCGTAATGCGATTGGAATATGGCCGAGCGAAGATGATGAAGGTTATTTTGCTAAGGCGCTACACTATCCTCTTCAACATGAGATTTACAATGGACTAGATAGTGAAAGTGAAACGATTAGCTTGATGAATTACTTACGTTTTCAAGCAGAGGATAAGGAGCAATGTGTTTTTGAAATTGCACATTTGCTAAGCTCCAATATAGAAGATTATCAGGTGAAGGAGCGGGTGGATAAAATTTTCTCTGAAATCCAGTCGCCAAAGGAGCTTATTATTCCAGTTGGAACGATATTAACCATTCGGAAAAATAAATAACTATCAAAAAGCGTGGGGAAATAATTAATTTCCTCACGCTAAATTTGTTTGTTTTTTCATTTTCTTAAGCTTTTTTTTCATTTTCTTCTTTTGTCTGCGTTGATGGTTCATATAGGATAATAGAGCACCGGTAACAACTACACCTCTTGAAGCATTACGAATCAAGCTAGGGACTGGACCATTTTCTATAGGACGTGGATCTGAATGAGTGCTATATGGCGTGCTCGTAGACTCAATCGTTTGATCTTTTGATGGCACTGTATGGTACGTATACGCATTTTTTGTTGTATCTTCTTTGTTTAAAGCATCTAGATTCTTAGGCTCTAGACTGTCATCTGCGTGCTTGTCATAACGCATTAATGGAATGAAAATAGCCAGTAAAGCCAAAATAGCAACTATCCCGACAATGATGACTGCGGAAAAAGAATTTGTTGAAGCAAATATGAAAGTATTGCTAATGGAAAGATCCATAGCAAAAGTAGGTGTAGCCCATACTAGAAATAGGAAAACAGAGAATAATACTACCATTGTTTTTTTCATTTGGATCATTTCCTTCCGAGTTTTTCTTTCGTTAAACATACCATTTCTATTAGTTTATTTCAAAGTATACGAGATTTTTAGAAAATCATATCCCGTAATCCAGTTAAGCTAATTCTTTATTCTTTTTATAAGATTTTTGCAAGGAGATATAATTTATGATGAACCAGAAAAATCCAGCAAATATTGGAAGAACAATGGTTTCAGCCCACTTGCTTATTTCATTAGGTAACCCCTCAAAAATAAGTAAAAACAATATAAATGTACTAGCAAATATAGCACTTCTAAATGTAATATGATTACGTTCCTTTTTAAAGGAAGTTTCTGAGACAACATCTGTATATTCCATACCAGACAGAATATATCGAATTAGAACATAGATGATAAAAACTGCAATCGGTAGAAAAAGGATAGTGTCAATTTGATTTTTAAATATTGGAATATATTTACTGCTAATTAACAATGCTATAAGAGAAAACAATAATATAAATGTTCCCTCTGCTACAAAATAGAGTATTCTTTTTTCTTTGTACTCATCCGTTGGTAATAAGAAAGCAATCCAAGATTTCATTTATCTCTCCACCTTCCAAAATAAATCGTCTAAAGTTTTATTAAGTTCTTTGGCAATAGCAATACAGAGCTGGAGACTGGGATTATATTCACCTTTCTCAATAAGGCCAATTGTTTGTCTTGCAACCCCTACTCTTTGAGCTAATTCTTGCTGTGTAATATTCATTTTAATTCTTGTGATCTTCACATTGTTTTTCATTAGTTCACCTGTATCATGTAATATATATGTACCAAATGTAATTTATATATTACATTGAATAGAAGTAAAAATCAATACTAAAATAAATAAAAACCTATAGAGAGCAGTTATCTTTTATATAAATTTTTATTTCTGTGCTATGATGAGTGATAGGAAGCTCTTGGGTGTAAGGGGTGTTTAAATTGGGTTTTATTACATTTTTCTTAGGATCTATAATGATATTTAACTTTGTCTTAGCATTTACAGTAATATTCCTTGAGCGTAAAAATGCTCCCTCTACATGGGCTTGGTTAATGGTTCTATTTTTTATACCAATTGCTGGCTTTATATTGTATTTAATTTTTGGGAAAAAATTGAGCCGTAAAAAGATCTTTACTTGGGATACAAAAAGTAGACATGGGGTAAAGAATCAAGCTAATCAACAAATCCAAGCACTAGAAAAAGGGGAGTTCTCATTTAAACAGCAAGAGTTCTCTGCATATAGTGATATTTTTTATTTACATTTAAAAAGTGATGATGCTATTTATTCAGAAAATAACCAAGTAGATATTTTCACAGATGGTCGGGAAAAGTTTGATGCTTTGATTTATGACTTGAAACGAGCAAAAGATCATATTCACTTAGTTTATTATATTGTCCGTGATGACCAATTAGGTAATGAAATTGCTAATGTGTTAATAGACAAGGCAAGAGAAGGAATCGAAGTTCGTCTTTTGTTTGATGACATGGGATCAAGAGGGATAGGACGTAAGTTTATCCGCCGATTGAAATCAGAAGGAGTACAAGTAGATGCATTTTTCCCTCCGTTAATACCGAAGATTAATTTTAAGATTAATTTTCGTAATCATCGAAAAATAGCAGTTATTGATGGCAAGATTGGTTATATAGGTGGCTTTAATATTGGGGATGAATACTTAGGGAAAAGTGATAAATTTGGTTATTGGCGCGATACACATATGCGTGTAGTAGGAGACGCAGTTGGTCAATTACAAACACGATTTGTTTTAGATTGGAATCAAGCATCACGAAATGACATCCTGTATGAAAGGCGTTTTTATGCTACAGAAGCTGGTGGAGCTACAGGGATGCAAATTGTCACAAGTGGTCCAGACACAGATTGGGAACAAATTAAATATGGCTACATAAAAATGATATTATCAGCGAAAGAATATGTATACATACAAACACCCTATTTTATTCCTGATGAAAGCTTACGTGATGCAGTTCGAATTGCAGCTTTATCAGGTGTAAAGATTAAAATCATGATTCCAAATAAGCCAGACCATCCATTTGTATATTGGGCAACTTATTCTTATGTAGGAGAACTACTTAATGTAGGCGCTGAGATTTATATTTATCAAAGAGGATTTCTACATGCAAAAACGATTGTTGTAGATGGAAAGATTTCATCTGTTGGTACGGCAAATATTGATGTACGCAGCTTCCGACTAAATTTTGAAGTGAATGCGTTTTTATATGATACAAAAATTGCTCAGCAACTGGTTGATGCGTTTCAACGAGATGCTGTTTATTCCACACAGATGACGAAGCTATTATATAAACAAAGACCTATAAGTATCCGCTTTAAAGAATCAATTTCTCGATTACTTTCACCTATTCTATAGATAAACTATAAGAAATGACAACTGAGGAGGAATATAAATGGAAGCAAAACCTTGTTTGTACTCATTGACAGTGAAAACTGGCTATGTGTTACCACCAGATACCAATACGTTAGGGACTTTATTTGGTGGAAAGTTGATGTCTTATATTGATGATGTCGCTGCTATTGCTGCAGCAAAACATTCACGCAGAATGGCAGTAACAGCATCTACAGATTCGGTTGATTTCCTTCATCCCGTATTTGAAGGAGATTCAATTTGTATAGAGGCGTTTGTGACATGGACACATACTACTTCAATGGAGGTTTTCTCAAAAGCAGTAACCGAAAATTTGCGAACAGGAGAGCGAAAGGTTTGTGCAACAGCATTTATGACTTTTGTTGCAGTAGATGACAATGGAAAACCAGTACCAGTTCCTCCTGTTTATCCTGAAACGGAGCAAGAAGAACAGCTACATCGGGGTGGGCAAGAACGAGCAAATTATCGATTAGAGAGAAGAAAGCGTTCGAAGGAAATGGCTAAAACTTTTGGAACAGCATATCCTTGGAATAGAGAAAACTGATTGACATTAAACGCAAAACATGGTTTACTAAAAATATATTCCAAAGGGGAGTAGCTTTTATAGTAAAGTCGTCATTACAGAGTGGTTCAACAATCTCTCTCGGCTTTATTGGCAACTTCAACGTTGTTAGCAAGACCTTTGCCATTTGTGGTAAAGGTCCGTATTTTTTTAGGAGTCTTTACCACACTAAGGGGTAGAGACTCCTATTTTTTATTGAGAGAGGAAGAAGAACATATGGAAACATTGTGGTTAGAGTATGGATGGACATTAATCATACTAATTGGTCTTGAGGGAATATTATCTGCGGATAACGCGCTTGTAATGGCTGTAATCGCAAAGCACTTACCACCCGAACAAAAGAAACGAGCAATTACTTATGGGATTTTAGGAGCGTTTATTTTCCGTTTTGCGGCACTATTTGCGATCTCATTTTTGGTGAATGTTTGGCAAGTACAAGCTATTGGAGCTGCATACCTTATATATTTAGGAACAAGACATATTATTGGTCAATACTTTGGTAAGAAGCAGGAAGAAGAAAATCTCAAGGATCAAAAAGGAAAAGGGTTTTGGCCAACAGTAATTAGAATTGGTATAGCTGATTTAGCATTTGCAATTGATTCTATTTTAGCTGCAGTAACACTGGCAATTACTTTACCAGCAACAGGTTTACCACATATAGGCGGTATGGATGGTGCTCAGTTTGTGATTGTTGTAATTGGAGGAATTGCGGGACTTGTGTTAATCCGCTATGCTGCCAACTGGTTTATCGTATTGCTTGATAAGCGCCCTGGATTGGAAACAACTGCGTACCTAATTGTAGCTTGGGTAGGAGTGAAATTAGCTGTTGTTACATTAGCTCATCCAAAGCTATTGATAATTGACGAGCACTTTCCACATAGTGCATTATGGAAAATATTCTTCTGGAGTACTTTAATAGCTATTGCAGTATTTGGCTGGATTTTATCTGGAAGAAAAGCAAAGCAAAGACAACAATAGTATATGGGAGCTTGTAGACGAAAATAAACGTTTACAAGCTTTTTTGTAGTGTAAAAATAATTCTTATTCAAAGGTAGCGACGTCTCCAGCGCCAAAACTAAATAAATATCTAACACCAGTTTGTAAGGATATGATTTGCGCTTTTTATTGGAATGTGATATTTTTCCTTTTTTGTGAAATAATGAAAATAGATGATTAGATGGAGGGATAGGAATGGTAGATCAACAAACAAAAGAAAAATACGCAGAACTGGCATTACGCACAGGTGTAAATTTACAAAAAGGTCAAGCATTATTAATTAGTGCGCCAATTGAAACAGCAGATTTCACAAGAATTGTTGTTCGTAAAGCGTATGAGATGGGTGCAAAAAATGTTCATGTGAACTGGTCTGATGATGAGCTAACTTTATTAAAATTTACGCATGCTTCAGATGAAGTGCTTGGTAATTTCCCTGAGTGGCAAGTAAAGCTTCAAGAATCCTTTGCCGAAGATGGGGCGGCATTGCTTTCTATTAGTTCAACTAATCCAGATTTATTGCAGGATGTAGATCCAGAGCGAGTTGCTTTGGCAAATCGCGCAGCTGGAATGGCATTAACAAATTTCCGTAAATATGTGATGAATGATAAAATTACTTGGTCGATTATTTCGATTCCAACTGGAGATTGGGCACAAAAAATATTCCCAGACAAGTCCCGTGATGAAGCGATTGAAAGCTTATGGGAGGAAATTATAAAAATTGTTCGTGTCGATCAAGAAGATCCAATTGCTGCATGGGAAAAACATAATCACACACTCCATCGTGCAGAAACAATCTTAAATGAACGTAAATATACAAAATTAATATTAAAAGCACCAGGAACAAACTTGGAGGTTGGTTTACCAGAAGGTCATATTTGGCGTGGAGGATCAACAAATTCAGAAAAAGGCATTACGTTTAATCCAAATATGCCAACAGAAGAGGTTTTCTGTGTGCCCCATAAATATGAGGTGAATGGAACAATTGCAAGTACGAAGCCATTAAACTATGGCGGAAGCTTAATTGATGAATTCAGTCTTACTTTTAAAGATGGGAAAGTAGTTGATTTTAAAGCGGCTCAAGGAGAGAACGTACTAAAGCATTTACTAGATGCAGATGAAGGTGCGAGAAGATTAGGAGAAATCGCACTTGTTCCAGATGAATCACCTGTTTCACAGTCAGGGCTTATTTTCTATAATACATTATTTGATGAAAATGCTTCTTGTCACTTTGCCCTTGGAAAAGCTTATCCAACGAATTTAACGGGTGGATCAGCAATGAGTAATGAAGAATTAGATGCGCATGGAGTAAATGATAGTATTATACATGTTGACTTCATGGTTGGGTCAGATCAGTTAGATATTGATGGAATTACGCCAGATGGGACAGTGGAAGCTGTTTTCCGTGGTGGTACTTGGGCTTTAAACATAGAAGAATAGAGTAAAAAATAAGACAGGATGTGGGTGAAGCATCCTGTCTTATGATATTAAGCTTACATAATATCATTCTTAACCAGTACAGCTTTTATTTTTGTATAACTATATGATTCTGGTAGGCTTTCTTTGAGCGGTTTTAATTTGGGCTCTGTTATATTTTCTCGTGCTTCTAATACTTCCTTCTCCTCATGTTCTTCAAAAAAGATATTCCAAAAGATAGGGTATCCTGCTTTAGCAGCCTTAAAGATATGCTCTTCAATTGTTAATTTTTTCATTTCACGTGTGCGGGCAATATCGGCAATGGATTTCCCTGTTTGAAACATCTGATAGCTGACAAGGTAACTTGGTTCGGTTGATTTTTCTCTAGGGTTTCGTTTTGCCTCAGGTGCCCCAGAGACAACGCCAATTTGTACTTTGGACTGAACAGAAGGGTTTTCTTTAGACCATTTGATAATTTCTGGTAAAAATATTTCACCATATTTCGCGAATTTTCTTTCGCTTATTCCTTTTATCGCCAACATTTCCTCTTTATTCCCCGGGAAATAACGACAAATATCGCGTAATGTTGCATCCGAAAATAATACATATGGAGGAACATTTTCTTCAGCAGCAACCCTCTTTCGTAATGCGCGTAAAATCTCAAATAATTCTACATTGTAATCTGTATCTAATGCAGTTGGAACAGATAAGGTAGACATCTGCACTTTACGATTACCTTTCAGTACATCAATTGATTGATGGTTGAGTTTTAATGTTGGGTATTGACCTTCCTCTGTTGCTAGTAATTGCTCTGCAATCAAAAACTGGATCCGTTCTGTTAATTCTTTTTCTGTATAGGCAGAGAGCAACCCATAAGTAGGTAATTGATCAAGTCGAAAAGAGCGGACTTTTTGATCCTTTGATCCTTTTAAAACTTTTGCAGTCATTCCTGCGCCAAATCTTTCACCCATCCGTTTTACACAAGATAGAATCATCTGTGCTTCCTCTGTAATATCTATTTTTTCCACATTACTCTCGCAGTTACTACATTTTTTGCATTGATAGCCAGGCTGTAGGTCATTAAAATAATCCAAAATAAAAGCAGATAAACACCGATCTGTATGACAATAATTAATCATAGCTTGTAGCTTCCCGTATTCCTTCCGTTTCATCTCTTCATCATTTAAAGATTGTTCAATAAGAAATTTTTGTAATTGGATATCCTGAGGGGCAAATAGAAGAATACAATCACTTTCCTCTCCATCGCGCCCAGCACGGCCTGCCTCCTGATAATAAGATTCAATATTCATTGGTAGCGCATAATGGATTACAAATCTTACATTACTTTTATCAATTCCCATTCCAAATGCGTTTGTAGCAATCATCAATGATTTTTTATCATGAATAAAAGCACTTTGAGCATCCTTTCGCTCGTGTTCTGGCATTCCAGCATGATATTTCAATACTTCATGTCCATCATTTGATAATTGTTCATATAAGCTATCAGCCTGTTTTCGTGTTGCTGTATAAATGATTCCAGATTCAGTTGATCGTTCTTTAAGAAAGGAACGAATATATGTTAATCTATCAATTCCTTTGACGATATGGAATGATAGATTTGTTCGTTCAAAGCCTGTTTTTACAACTTGTTTGTTTTCAATATGTAGCAGCTGTTGAATATCTTCAATTACATCTTCTGTGGCAGTAGCTGTCAATGCAACATAAACAGGGATATTATTAAGTTTCTGTAAATTAGGAACGATGGAACGATAACTTGGTCGAAAATCATGTCCCCATTGGGAAATACAATGTGCTTCATCAAAGGCAACAAGAGAAATCTCCAAACGACTCATTAAATTTACGAATGAAGCTGCTTCTAATCGTTCTGGCGCGACATATACAAATTTGTATCGACCTTGGGCAATATCGCGAAGACGATGCTTTTGTTCTGAAATAGATAAAGAGCTATTAATATAGGTTGCAGAAATACCAAGTGCCAGTAAAGCATCCACCTGATCCTTCATTAAGGAGATTAATGGGGAAATAATAATAGCTGTTCCATCTAAAACAAGCCCAGGCACTTGAAAACATAATGATTTCCCGCTTCCTGTAGGCATCACTGCTAATGTATGTTGTCGATTTAATACATGTTGAATCGTTTCTTGTTGACCAGGACGAAACGAGGGATATCCAAAATAGGTTTTTAAGATTTTTTGCGCTTTTCCGTTCATATGTTTCACCTCTGCTTAATCCTAACATATTTTGCTGAAAACAATCGAATGTCGAAAAGAGAATAAAAGACAGATAAGGACATATGAAAATGCCCTTATCTGTATCAACTTTGTTTATTTTTTCTTATTCAAGCTCTGCTAATTTTTGATTTACCTCAGCAATTTCCTTTTCTAAACGGATGAGTTGTTCTTCAGCAGAGGATACACGACCTCGAACAAATTCTAACTTATCCATATCCTGTTGGATGCGAACATAATCAGATTTAAGCTCTGCTAGCTGTGCTTCTAATTTTTCTTTTGTCATTTTGTTTTCACCTCGCTGTATATTTTAAATTAAGGCATCTTTTTTATTATCTTTTGAATCTTGATAGGTTTGATAAAAATGCATGATAATTGTTTTGAGTGCTGCATAGAACGGCACTGCGAAAAGAATCCCTAGAAATCCTGCAATACTTCCTGCTGCTAGAATAACAGTAATTACAGTAAGCGGATGTAAAGAGAGTACTCGGCCCATTACATTTGGAGAAATAAGATTACTTTCTGTTTGTTGTGCAATTACAGTAATGATTAATACCCAAACAACCATAATTGGATCTTGAATTAATGCTACAATAATTGCTGGGATAACTGCTAGGAATGGTCCAAGGAATGGGATAACATTCATAACCATAGCAAACAATGCGAGTGTTAATGAATAGTCAAGTCCCATAGCGAAATAACCAATAAAGAGCAGGACGCCTAGAATAAAGCTTACAATTATTTGCCCTTGAATAAATCCAGCTAATGTGTAATTTAGTTTTTTCAACAGGCTCTTAATATTATCTGCCTTTTCCTTTTTAAAAATCTGTGTAATAAACGGAACAAGCTTATCCCCATCCTTCAACATAAAAAACAAGAAGAAAGGAATAAGTGCTAGGGAAATAACAAAAGATACGAGTTGACTAATAAAATTAAAAACATATCCGACAATACTTTCTACATGTGATTGAATATTACTCATGAAATTATTAATAGCATCATTGACTTGAGGTGGTATTGTAATCTGATTAGATTGTAATAAATTAATCCAATGCTCCACTGTCTGTACCATTTTTGGTGTGTTTGCTATTATGTTGTGGATCTGATTTTGTGCAATCGGTACAATAAACATTACAAAGAGTATGCCCACTAATATGAGGAGCAAGAAGATGATAAGAATCCCAAATATTCGTTTTACTCGGTACTTTTCCAAGAAAGTTAGTATTGGCTTCGTTAAGTAAAATAATACGCCTGCACCAACAATAGGAATAGCCACAGCTTGTACATATTTAATGATTGGCGAAAATAAAAAATTAACTTTGGAGATAAGTAAAATGAGAGCAAATATTAGGACGAAAGCTACTAATGTTTGAAACCACTTTTTTCCAAACAAGGATACCCCAACTTTCCATTAAAAATCTATCTTTATTAGTTGTCACACAGGAGTAATTTTGTGAATTTAAAAAAGGTAAATTATCGTCTCAGATGCTCTACAAGCAGACTATTTTTATTGTAATTTTCCACGACCATCAATAGAGAAGGTGTCAACAACTTCGTCTTCTTCAACAATAAATGCTTTATCGTATAAATTGCTAACAGGACAAATATGGTTTGGAATGATTTCTATTTTATCTCCAATCTGGATCGTGTTGCGAAATGCCTCATTGTAGATAATAGCATGTTCATCATATACAGCATGGACATGGACATTGTCATGTTCTTTTACAAATCCGAGCCCTTCTGTTTTTGTAATACCTTTTTTTCGTGTTTGCATTGTAATACCTTTTGCTCCCACATCGGTGATGACCCGTTCATGTGTTGGCTTACTAATGACTGTTGTTAAAACAGATGCTGCACATCGTTCATAAGTACCGAGAACATTTCCTTGACCTAAGTCCATAAAAATATATGTGCCAGGGCGAATTTCTGTTACACCCTTTGGTATACCAAATCCAAGCATAAATGGGGGTGTAGAACCAATACTAACGACTTGATTCTCCCAGCCCATTTCCTCGCCAATTGCTGCAAAGCCTAGTGTTCGTTCTACACCTTCTAAATAGAGCGCTTTACATGCATCAAGACTCTCTGCACTATAGGTATGTCCATCATGTGAGAAAATTCCTTTATACTCTATATGTTCACAAGTTTTAAGACGTTTTAAAATAGCAATAAAATCTTTTTCCTCAATAACTCCAGAACGGTTTTCACCAATTTCAATTTCAATAAGTACCTGGGCTTTCTTCTCAGAAGAGGCAAAAACTTTTTCAATTTCTTCTACATGGTACAAGCTATCTATTCCGAAAGAGATATTAATCGTTTCTGCTAGCTTTTGGATACGCAGGAGCTTTTGTTCTCCAACGATTTGGTTGGCAATAAAGATATTTGTGAGTCCATTTGCAGCCATTACTTCTGCTTCTCCTACTTTAGCGACTGCAATACCTTTAGCACCAGCTTCTACTTGCAATTTAGCTACTGCTGGCATCTTATGAGTTTTCGTATGAGGGCGTAATGTTACTTCATTTGCATCCGCATACTTTTGCATATATGTTAAGTTCTCCATCATTTTGTGACGGTTAATTACTAATGCAGGTGTATCGATTTCTATCTTTTTCATTTAAATAGCCTCCTTGAGAAAAAATTATTTAACTTTAATTATACTTTACTATCAGAGTTATTTGAATAGGGAACATTTTTTACAAAACAATTATGGATTAACATTCATTTTACAAATGTGTAAAAGTGATACATAACTACTTAATTACGGGTAAAGTATAAACGGAGAGGTGGTTAAAATGACAAGAGAAGCTTATTTTGACAATGCTAAATTTATTTTAATCTTTCTTGTTGTCTTTGGGCATATCATTCAACCGTACACGAATGATGTTACGGGCGTGTATACTTTATATACTTGGATATACTTTTTTAGTATGCCTGCATTCATATTTACTGCTGGATTCTTTGCCAAAGGCTCTGGAAATTTAACTTATATACTACAATTAGCGAAAAAATTGCTGATTCCATACATTATTTTCCAACTTATTTACAGTGCTTATTATTATTTCCTAGGGAAATCAGCTTGGGGAGTTAGTGTGTTAACGCCAGAGTGGTCATTGTGGTTTTTGATGAGCTTATTTAGTTGGCATATTATGTTAATTGTATATCGAAAAATCCCACCAATGCTTGGAATTCTTTTAGCATTTGGGATTGGGATAGCAGTTGGTTATATTGATGACATTGGTCAGACATTGAGTTTATCACGCACCTTCGTATTCTTTCCATTCTTTCTCTGTGGTTATTGGTTGACGAAGGAACATGTCATGCTTGTGAAGCGTAATTCAGTAAAAATCATTGGAACTCTAGTACTTGCTGCAATGGTCTTTGTTGTTTATTGGTTACCTGAGATTAACACAGGCTGGTTACTCTCTTCCAAATCCTATAGTGAGCTTGGTTTTCCAGAGATTGGTGGACTAGTTAGAATCGGAGTTTATATAGCATCTATAGCGATGGCGATTGCAGTTTTAGCTTGGATACCGAATAAAATGTATACATTCACTTATTTAGGTCAAAGAACATTGTATGTTTATTTATTACACGGATTTTTCATCCAATTTTTCCGAGAGACTGGAATTTTACATGTGAATAATATGTTAGATGTCTTCGGATTAGCCTTATTATCGTTAGTCATCGTGTTTTTGTTATCACATCGCTGGATACTCGGAATTTGGCAACCGCTTATAGAAGGAAAAACAACCGTGTTACGAAAAGATATTTTACAAAAATAAATGTTGAAAATGAAAGAAAAAAAGTGCTTTTTGAAATTGATGAAGAAAATAATTAGTGAGGTGCTAGAAAGTGAGAAAACTTACTTTTTGAGCATCTCATTTTTTCTTTATTCTACCTATCCTAAAGTGACTTGCTATTCAGAAAAATTAGGGATATACTGGGGAAAAATATGTTCTTCATTGTAGAGGGTTTTTAACTTGATGAAAAACCCTTATTACGCTTCGACATAATCAATATAAAAGGAGATTGCCACAATAATGATTATCAATCCAAATGACCTAGATCCACAAAGTGTTTATAAACTGCTCTCTGGAGCTGTTGTTCCACGTCCCATTGCTTGGGTCTCTACAGTTTCTCAGGATGGCATAGCAAATATCGCGCCATATAGTTTCTTTACCATCGCTTCAAGAAATCCTCCTACCTTGGTTATTTCCGTAGGTGTAGGGACAGCAGAACGAGCAGGAACAGTAAAGGATACACTTACTAACATTCGCGAACAGAAAGATTTTGTCGTTAATATTGTAACCGCTTCCCTAGCCAATGAAATGCAATACAGTAGTGAAAACCTGCCAAGTGATGTGGATGAATTTGCTCATATAGGATTAACAGCAATTGATTCAGAGGTGGTTAAAGCACCACGTTTATTGGAAGCACCAATTAGTATGGAATTAACATTACACGATATTATTCCTATTGGTGAAGATCATCTTATTTTAGGAAGAGTTGTACGATATCATGTGAAAGATGAACTCTATGAAAATGGGAAAATTAATTTAGAAAAGCTAGCACCTCTTGGTAGATTAGCAGGAAATTATTCACCAGTAGAAACAATTTTTTCATTACCAAATGAACAATTAAAACAATATCTGAAGTCGCCTGTAGATCGTAGTAAATAATAAAAAGATAAGGATGAGAAAATGGATACTTTTATGCTCGCAAAACAAGCAGAGGAATATGTAGTAGGACTTTACCGAGATTTGCATGAACATCCCGAGATAGGTATGCAGGAAGAACGAACAATTCAAGTGATTGTAGATGAATTAAGCAAACTGGGAATAGAAAATGAAATAATTCCGCATGGAGGAATTATTGGAATTATTGAGGGGGATCGTCCTGGGAAAACGATTGTGCTACGAGCTGATATTGATGCATTACCAATGAAGGAAGAGCCGAATAATTTAAAACAACCTAAGGTGGTTGTTTCCCAGGATGATCGTGCTGCACATACATGCGGACATGATGGACATACGGCAATGTTACTTGGTGCAGCGAAAATTTTAGTAGAAAATAAACAAGCTCTTGAAGGAAAGGTAATCCTTGCTTTCGAACAAGGAGAAGAAGTAGGTGGAGGAATTTACCGAATTCTATCTAGACTAGTAGAAATGGGAGCAGATGGTATATGGGGAATCCATCTGAAATCAGATATTCCAACAGGGAAAATTTCTGTAGATGCTGGTCCACGCATGTCAGGGGTTTCGGGTTTCCAGGTTACTATTAAAGGAAAGAGTGGTCATGGATCTAGACCTGATTTATCCTTCTCGCCAGTTGATTGTTTTACTGATTTTCATCAAAGTTTACAAGCAATGCGCTTAAAGTCTTTAGATCCATTTATGCCAATTACATATTCTATTGGCAGTGTTTCAGCAGGAATGGCAGCAAACGTAATTCCAGAGGAGCTAGCATTTAGTGGTACTATTCGCTACTTACATTATGAACAAGGGTTGGCAGGTGCAGAAGAGTTTATTCGATTATTAGAAAGAAAATGTGAGGAATACCATTGTACCTATCATTTTGATATGAAGCCTGTAGCTCGAAACTTGTCCGTCTATAATGAGGAAACTTGTGCAGGTATTGCAGAACAGGCTATTAAAAAGGCTATAGGGGAGGATGTTGTCTATTCATACCCAGCTTGGATGGCATCAGAGCCATTTTCCTTTTATCAAAAGTATTTTCCAGGAGTTTTTGCTTTTGTGGGAATTGAAAGTAAAGAGAAGGGCACAGGTGCAGAGCATCATAATGCATTTTTTGAAATAGATGAAGATGCGCTTCCGTTTGGTGTTGCTGCAACGGTGCAATATGCGATTGACTTTTTACAATCCAATGTGTCAATTGATTATCCTAGAGAAAGCCAAAGTGTTGCAGACTTTTTTAAAGAGATGAATACAAAGCCATATGAACCACCAGTAGTGTAAAAGTAAATTTAGACACCAATGCTTAGACTAATAAGGAAAAGGAGATTTACAGATGGTATACGCAGATGTAATTATTACGAATGCAAATGTTATTACACTAGATAAGAAAAGCAGTAGAGCAGGGTCTGTAGCAATAAAAGATGGATTAATTAGTGGAATTTGGCAGGATAAAGAACCACCCCGTGGAGAAATAGAAGATATAGAGAATTTAACCATTATAGATGCTGAGGGAGGTACACTGATTCCAGGTTTTATTGATACACATACACACCTAGGTGGCTATGGCTTGCAGAAGAAGCATGTCAATTGTGGCAGTCCATTAAATAAGTCGATTGCAGATATCCAAAAGCGTATAGCAGATAAAGTTGCGAATACGCCAGCTGGTGAATGGATTATTGGTTATGCATATGATGATACATTATTAGCGGACAAACGGCATCCAAATCGAGCTGACTTAGACAAAATAGCTCCAAATCATCCTGTTCATATTAATCATATCTCAGGACATTTTGGTGTAATTAATTCAAAAGGACTTGAAGTAGCTGGTATGGATGATTCAGTAAAAGATCCAGAAGGAGGTCATTTTGGACGTGATGAGGCTGGTTCACTTGATGGAGTGCTGTATGAAACAGCAAACCTTGTGATCCGTAAATTTTTACCTTCTTCTACACTAGAAGAGTATGTTAAGCAAATTGGTGAAGGTGCTAAAGATTATTTAGCCCAAGGGATTACAACAGCAAATGATGCAGCAATTCGTGATGAATTAGATTTACAAGCCCATATAGCGGCTGCCAAACAGCAGGTAAATCCGATGCATATGCGCTTGATGATTATGCATGATATGCTTCGAAATCATGATTTATTTAAAGAGAAGACAGCAGAAGAGGTAGATCATTATTTGGATGAACATTCAGAAGGGCGTGTGCGCTTAGATAGCGCAAAAATGTTTCAGGATGGTTCCATTCAGGGCTTAACAGGAGCCTTAAGAGAACCATATCATACAGATTCAGACTTGTACGGGGATTTTATCTTTGATCAATCCTTTTTAAATGAAGAGGTTGCTCATCTTCACCGACGAGGATTCCGAATGGCGATTCATGGTAATGGAGATCGCGCTATTGGTTCAATTTTAGATGCATATGAGTTAGCCATTGCAAAATATCCCCGCACAGATCATCGGCATCGTATTGAGCATGTCCAAACAGCAACTGTCGCTGATCTTGATCGCATGCAGCGTTTACAAGTAGCGGGCTCATTTTTTATCAATCATGTATATTATTGGGGAGACCGTCACAAGGCGTTATTTTTAGG
Organism: Ornithinibacillus sp. 4-3; assembly: GCF_040958695.1. NCBI lineage: Bacteria > Bacillati > Bacillota > Bacilli > Caryophanales > Bacillaceae > Ornithinibacillus > Ornithinibacillus sp. 4-3. The sequence goes on along the minus strand of NZ_CP162599.1, from coordinate 3,554,379 downwards.
CCCTGATCGTGCTCGAAGAATAAGCCCATTAGCAGAAGCGCAGGAGCGGAATTTACTCTTTACATTACATTCAGATTGTCCGGTAACACCAGTATCCCCATTATTTTCTATTTGGGCAGCTGTCAATCGTGTAACTCGAGAAGGGCATGTTTTAGGTCCTGAGCAGCGAATTGACGTAGAAACAGCTCTACGCACCATGACAATCGATGGAGCAAAATTGAACTTTAATGAAGATATTGCCGGAAGCATAGAGGTTGGTAAGCAAGCAGATCTTGCATTACTTGGAGCAGATCCTACTGCGATTAATCCAATGGAAATTATTGATGTACCAGTATTAAAGACAATTATTGGTGGTAAGGTTGTTTTTGAAAAATAATTAAAAGTATTATATGTTATTTCTTCTATAAGAATTCGTAATTATTTCAATATTCAATATTGAATAAATATAAATATACCGTTATAATGAACAAACTAAGTAATATAAGACGTTATAAAGTTGGAAAGGATGTAGCGTAATGGAGAACTTTTTACAGGTATGTGAAGATACAGAAAAAAGGCTTCATCGAAAATTGCAAAAGGAAGAGCTGCAATTTTTACAATGGATGTGTGAGCGCTATGCAGAAGAACAACAAAAAAACGAAAAAATGTGCGGTGTGCAATAAGAAAATTGGATTTTACAACTTATAGGATGAATACTTGAAGAAGCGTTTTTATAGCAGTGTACTGGGCGCGCGACTCTCATTGCAATGAGACTGTAAAGGGTCACATAAGTGGGGTAGTTAAAAAGGAAAGGCTTTAACGATGCGTGGCCTAATGAAGAAAACAATTATGCAAAGTTGGCGTGGTGTTAGACTGCGCCAACTTTTGTGTTTTAGATTTAAATATTTTGCCGAAACAAAAATTTTATCGATAAATTCTCTGAGGATAGTTGCATCTAACTTTTCCAGCAAGGTACTATGAGGAAGAAGAATATTCTAAGCTCTAATAGTGATCTCTTTACTGGGGTATATTTGACTTTATCACGTATTGATTAATGATATAGGAAGAGGTAATTTAATGAATATTAGAAAAGTAGAAGCAAAAGACTTATCGGAAATATTAAACATTTATAACCAAGGAATAGAGGATAGAGTCGCTACGCTTGAAGTGAAGTTAAAAAATCAAGAAGATATCGATTCTTGGTTTCTCCAGCATCAAAATAGATATGTTGGGTTAGTTGCAGAAGATGAAAAAACAAATATCATCGGCTGGTCAGCCATAAACCCTTATAATTCTAGAGAAGTTTACAAAGGGGTAGGGGAAGTTTCTATCTACATTCATCGAGACTTTAGAGGACAAGGGGTGGGGCAAAAATTACTGAAGCAACTTGAGATAGAAGCATTGAATCATGATTTTTATAAGTTAGTTTTATTTACTTTCCCATCTAATGATTTAGGTCAAGGATTATATAATAAATTGCAATATCGCCAAGTAGGAATATTTAAGAATCAAGGAATTCTTGATGGTAAATTTGTAGATGTTATGGCGATGGAAAAAATAATTAATGAAAATATGTAAAGGATACACTAAAAAATTAGGAAGGATAATGAAAAATAGAGATCTGTTGTCAATCACAAGAAGAACTACAACAAATAAGGAATAATACAGATACCTGCATCTACTGAACTAGTCCAAGAGAAAACTATAATCTTTAGTAAAAAAACTGTCATGATTCTAACGTTTATCTAAATGCTTCTCATGATATACTTTAAACGTAAAGGGTATAAAAAAGAAAAGGAGTATTGGGTGTGACTATTTCTAATAACACAGTTTTACAAAAAATGATGAAAGAGTTGCAGGAAGCACAAATTCAACAACAACATAATCAAGATATTACTATTCATATATCAAAAATTTATATGCTATGTGAATTATTATTGGATAAACAAGAAAGTGGTTCACCGCTGGATGCAACTCAACAGGAACAGATAGCTATGTTCGGTGAAATACGAGCAAGTAAAGAAGACAAACATGAGAAAATAGATCATGAAGATGCAAACGGAGATTCGATCTTCGATTTCTAAGAGAGGGGTAAAGGGTAGCATGATAAAAATATTTTTATTATTAGGTGCTATTAATGGCTTCCTAGCTGTAGCGCTAGGTGCTTTTGGTGCACACGGATTAGAAGGGAAATTAACAGATAAAATGTTGAACACCTGGGAGAAGGCGGTTCAATATCAAATGTTTCACACAGTCGCATTATTTATTACAGGGTTATTGATGATGAAGATACAAAGCGCTGGTATGGTTTGGGCAGGATGGTCATTCTTTGCAGGAATTCTGCTATTCTCAGGTAGCTTATATTTATATTCCATAACAGGTACAAAAATATTAGCAATGATTACTCCATTTGGTGGTGTGTTGTTCTTAGTTGGTTGGGTATTATTAGGTTACGCTATCATGAAGTATATCAGCTAATTTTGTCAGATAAATAATAGACAAGTAGCAATGATAAGGAGTATGACTGCTTTAGCTGCATGCTTTAATGCATGTTGTATTTCACTGATGGAAAGAGCGATAATTCCTTCACAAATGATACTAAAAGCAATGCAGTAGATGGAAAGATATAACATGAAAATAAATGATGTAATCCATGCGAGGAGCCCACAAATAATTGCTAAAACAGTCAGGGCAATTTCAGCAAGAATGTATCTTTCATGAGGATGTCTCATCGGAACGCTCCTTCCATTAGTAAAAGTAAACACCTATAATGGATGACACGAGAAATAGAAGCCCGTGTCATCCTTTTTCATTCAACGAGGAGAAGATGTTGTAAAGAAATTGGCATTTGGGTTAGCTTGTGGCAGATGATAATTAATTCTTTCTTCAAATAAAACATAATCTAGGTAAATCATTAACAGTAAATATCTTTCATTAGAATCAGGATCACTCAATATAATATGATCTCTACCTGCTGCCTCTATATTCCCCGTAAATGTTTGCTGGTTTTTATCAGGAAAGGTCATATAAACAACCACTCTTTTGCCACGATTTAAACGCAAAATATTTTCAATATAGGATTGCTGCATTGGTAACATGCCCTGGATATGGCCGTCAGAAGATGGCATTTCTCGCTCTTGTTGGACATCATGTGAGAACTGAGCTTCACGTGCTTCAGTTGCTTCTTGATATTCCCCTGCTGATTCAGTCACTTGATTTTCTTCAAATCTTTGTACATTTTCTTGAACTTGCTGATGTGGTTGCCTCGGCGAAAAGGACGGATGGTATACTGGCTGTGATTGTGGATAGTAATAAGGGAAGACAGGGTATGGATAAGGAAAAGAGCGATTTACCTGATTTTGATTATTCATTAAAAAACCTCCAATTCATCTTATAAAAGCTTATGAGAAAAAATAAAAAAACATGCTAATGAGGAACATATCCAATTTTCTCATCGATATACTTGAGGACATTCGCTAGCGGTTGGAGCAAAAAAGCAGTGTGCTTTATATCTACCTGTATTCCATTGGCCAAACCATTGCTCTGGACAGTTTCCTTCAGGTCGAAAAAACCAAAGTGAACTCGTTGCTGGATGAAACATTTCACCACGGATAACGCGCCTAGCAAGCTCAATATCTATATCTCTCGCACGTTGGTAAAAATAGCCCTTTTGTGTTGCTTCAAATCCACCGGGGCTTTGAAAAACCATATCTGTAATTGTGCGGACATTTGAAAAATCTAGACAGTCTGCTAGAACACGATTAATACCTGTATTTCCAACCATTAGCATTCCTAGCTGACCATCACCTTCAGCTTCTGCACGCATTAGTCTTGCCAGTAGTGCAACTTGCTCTTCATTTGCTGCAATAACAGCCAAAGCTATCACCTCACTCTGTATATCTGTATGCTAGGCTTTTATAGATGTTTCATTTTTATCGGTAATTTTAATTTTTGTTAATAAAAAATGATCGCCAACCCTAGAAGCTGAATACATATAAAACAGTGGGAGGCTCGAAAAATAATGGGGATAAAAGAGACCAAAAATTAAAAAGGCATCTTTGTTTATCCAAATGGGATATACAAAGATGCCTCCTATTTTTATGATTAAACGTGTAGGTAAGTCGCTAAATCTTCTTTAGGGAGGTGGTTTCCAATAAAGAATTCACCAAATTCTCCGTATTTAGAAGATGCAATATCATAACGCATTTCATAAACAATTTTCTTTAATTGTAATACGTCATTTGCAAATAAAGTTACGCCCCATTCCCAGTCATCAAAGCCTGTTGAGCCGGTAATGAATTGTTTTATCTTATTCGCATATTTACGTCCAGTTTTACTGTGCTCATAAAGCATTTTTCCACGTTCACTTTTTTCTAGTGTATACCAGTTTTCATCTCCATGACGACGACGATCCATTGGATAGAAAGAAATATGGTTCCATTTTGGTAAAATTGGACGTAGACGAGCTTGTGTTTCAGGTAATGTTTCTGGATCAATACCAGCTTTTTGAGGCTGATATTTTGATAATTCAATTACAGAAACAAATGAGTGAGCAGGAAGTAAGAATTCTGCAAATGTAGATTTGTTAATTTCTGTTTCTAAATCAGAAATTTCCTCCATTGTCGGGCGAAGGAACATGAACATAAGATCTGCTTTCTGACCAATGACTTTATAAACAACGTGACTTCCGTTTTCTGCAGCTTCCACTGCTTCCCATGCTGTTAAAAGTCCTTCAAACTCTTTAATTGCTGATTGGCGTTTTTCGCTAGAAGCTCCCTTCCATGCTGTCCAATCGATAGAGCGCATATCATGTAGGCAATACCAACCATCCATTGTTTCTACTGCTTCAACCATTGATAATCCTCTCCTTTAAAAAAATAATTTTAATTAGCAAAGTCTCCTACCTGCTAATGGCTAGATAAAATAATCGAGTTTTTAAATAAAACGCGATTAATAATATAAGAAAATGATTTAAAAATATGTAGCACTATATCTAGTATACCCATTTTTTACTAACTTTGTATGAAACAATCTTAACAAATTAATGAACCTTATAAGGATGTCATGCTAGATCAAAATTACTGCAAAGCAGCCAGCTTCTCATTGCGTTTCACCATTTGCTGGAACCGAGCTTGAAATCGTTCTAGTTCATAGGATGAAAAAGGCATTGTAATCACATTATCACTTAATTCGATTAGTGATAACTGAACCCGCTCTCGCATATCATCCATCGTAAGAGGCTGTCCTAATAATTGTGCTAAGGATCCCATTTTTTCATGTTCAACCGTAGGATAATTAAACTTCGTTTCTTGATTTTTTAAGCTAATATCATAAAAATGTCGAATGAGCTTTGCGCGTTTTTCACTATTCCCATTGACATCAAGATAGATTTGAACAGCTGCCCCGTCTTGAACTCGGCGCTGGGAAATGCCTGCAAATTTAATACCCCGAATACTCAAGTCATAATCACCAGGACAGTAAGAGCCTGTAATTTCATATGCTTTAATCTGATCTGTTAAATCTCGTAATGAATATTGAACAAACCGATACATCATATCATAGCAATCATGGATAGAGATTTTTTTTGCATTTGGAATGATTAATGAAATATTTAATACCTCTTCGTCTAATACGACAGCTAACCCCCCCGAGTTGCGAATTACCACATGATAGCCTGCTTGGGTAAGAAATTGTACACCTTCTTCTACATATGGTAATCTTCCATCTGGTATGCCGAGCACGACAGTATTGGGGTGTACCCAAAGTCGCATTGTTGCCGGGGACAGTTTATTACTAATAGATAATGCCAAGGCATCATCAATTCCAAATGATGTCATGCTTGTAAAGGGTATCTGTTGAAAAGTGTTTATTTTTGTATGATCTACCCAGCGAAATGTTTTGTCTTGAAATATTTCCTTAATATTGTTCATGAATAGTCTCCCAGATACAGAAGTGTCAATAAGCATACGCCTTCTGCTTTTGTTATCGTCATAAGTACTATATAATAATATATATTAAATAGAAGTCGCTCTCAAGAAACGGGTGATTAGATGAGTTATCAAAATGAGCAAATGAATGAAGTAAAAGTATTTAAAGATCCAGTTCATCGGTATGTTCATGTTAGAGATCGAGTGATCTGGGATTTGATTGCGACACCTGAGTTTCAACGATTACGTCGGATTAGGCAATTAGGTACAACATATCTAACCTTCCATGGTGCGGAGCATAGTCGTTTTCATCATTCACTAGGTGTATATGAGATTGTCCAACGAATGACGAATAATTTTACTGACGATCCAGAATGGAACAAGGAGGATCGCCTCCTATGTCTCTGTGCAGCCTTGCTTCATGATCTTGGACATGGCCCATTTTCACATTCCTTTGAAAAGGTATTTCATATTGATCATGAGGATTTTACAAGGGCAATTATTTTAGGGGATACGGGAGTTAATAAAGTGCTCTCTCGCGTTTCAGAGGATTTCCCTGAAAAAGTAGCGTCTGTTATTGCTAAAACATATGAGAATAAACTAGTCGTTAGTTTAATTTCCAGCCAAATTGATGCAGATCGTATGGATTATTTACAAAGAGATGCTTATTTTACTGGAGTTAGCTACGGACATTTTGATATGGAAAGAATCTTGCGTGTGATGCGACCTACTCCGGAGCAAGTAATCATTAAATCAACAGGAATGCATGCGGTAGAGGATTATATTATGAGTCGCTACCAAATGTATTGGCAAGTCTATTTTCATCCGGTGACACGCAGTGCTGAAGTGATTTTAACGAAAATTTTAGATCGTGCAAAACATTTATATGAAATGGATTATCAATTTAAATTACAGCCGACACATTTTCTTTCCTTCTTTGCGGAGAATATTTCATTGGAGGATTATTTGCGTCTTGACGAAATGATTGTTCATTATTATTTTCAGCAATGGCAAGAGGAAGAAGATGTTGTTTTAAAAGATTTATGTGCACGTTTCATAAATCGTCGTCTTTTTAAATATATTGATTTTGACCCGTATCTCCAGCAGGAAGCGTATAAGCAACTAGAGATGCTCTTTGCAGAAGCGGGAATAGATCCGACTTATTATTTAGCAGTTGATGCTTCATCTGATTTACCTTATGACTATTATGAATCGGCAGAAGAAGAAAGAGTACCGATTTATTTATCCATGCCAAACAATGAATTAAAAGAGCTATCTAGTCATTCAGATGTTGTTGAAGCGATTTCAAGAAAGAAAAGAACAGATAGTAAATTATATTATCCGAAAGATTTTTTAGAAAATATCGAGAATGAAGAAATAAAACAAGCGATAAAACAAATACTGTTTTCATAGAATTATTGTAAAAAATAGAAGGAGGATTCTTCATGAAATTCGAACCATCTCCCAAGAAAAGGCAGCAATTTACGATTATTAATGATGACTCCACTAGTGGACATGGTGGCTTTGGTGTAGGTGCTATTAGCTTAGAAAATATGTCTTCGGTGATTATTGATCCAAATGAAGGAAATGCTTATTTGGATATGAATGCAATGCATGCTCGAAGTGATATAGAGCGACGTGTAAAATATTTTCCTGATAAGGCTGAGGTGCCAGACGGGAAATTATACTGGATTGCTTGGGTAACAACTGAGCAAAATGATCATGGTCCTTTTTATTATGGTGTAGCAGCTAGTGAGTTAAGAATAGATCGTCCGAATAAAAAGGCATATAAAAGTCTTGGCGAGCATGTAACACATATGGAGAAATCATTAAAAGGAAAAATTATTGTTGAACATATGGATGATTATTCTAAAGAGCTATTGGCAAATTATTTATCGAGCTTTAACGAAGATATGTGGAATAACTCCAGTGATAGCTTGAAAGAAGCTTTATTGAAAAAGTGAACAAATTGTGAAAGATAATGAATTGATACGATAAATCTTGTGCTTTTTGTATGGAATTTGTAATATAATATATACATGGGCGACTATGTATTACTAGGACAATAAAGAAACCGACTCAGAGGATAGGAAGTCTATCCTACTAGGGTCGGTCTCTTTATGTTTAACGTATGAAAAAGTCTAATAGCCGCTGAATTAAACCTTTTTCAGAATCCTTTTCTTGTTGATCTTCTGCTAAATGTTTAGTGCAATACTCGGTTGGCTCTGTTCCCTTTTTAAAATAGGTATGTCTGCTGTTTGGACAATCAGGTGTAGCAAGTAAGCCTGTTTCTACATCGATTGGTACAGAAATAACATTTTTGGGAGGTATAAAATCTTCCTCTTCTGTTTGCTGGTGAGCTACCTCCATAAATGCTGCCCAAATTCTTTTCGCAAAGGTAAGTTCAGCGACCTTTTCGATGGAGCGGTTATCATCGTATCCTGTCCAGACACTTGTTACGAGAGAGGGGCTGTAACCAATCATCCAGCTGTCAGAAGGAGTAGTGCCTGACTTCCCAGCGTATGCCCTTGTTAATTCATTGATAATTGGTGCTCCAGTTACTGTTGTATAGCCATTCAATAAAGGATCAAACATACCTGTTAATAAATCTGTTATCACAAAAGTATTTTCTTCCAGCAATATTTGCTTCGTTTTTTTTGCATCTTCTGTAAACACGGTTTTCCCATTAGCGTCGACGATTTTTTCAATAGTATGTCCCTCAACCTGTTTACCGCCATTTGCGAATATACTATATGCTGTTGTCATTTCCTTTACACTGACAGATGCAGTCCCAAGAGCAAGAGACGGAACATTTGGCAGAGAACTAGTAATGCCTAGGTTTCTAGCGGTTTGAATAAATGAATCTAATCCTACATAAAAAAATGTTTTCACAGCGTAAATATTGTCAGATAAGGCAATTGCCTGTGCGAGTGTGATTGGTTTATTCGCATAATAACCGTTAAAGTTGCTAGGCTGATATGTTTCCTCTTGATTCATCTGGAAAATAGTAGGCTTGCTGATTAAGGAAGTACTAGGATTGAATCCTTTTTCTAAAGCGGCATAGTATAGAATCGGCTTAAAGGTTGATCCTGGCATACGCTTTGCGGTAACTGCGCGGTTATAAGAGCTTTGCTGATAGTCCTTCCCACCAATTAACGCTTTAATTGCTCCTGTATGAGGATCCATAGCCATTGCCCCGATTTCCAGTTCACTTTGATTTGTTGTTACAAGCTGACTACTCTCTTCCAGTTCTTGCTGTAGTTCTTTGTTCAAGGTTGTATAAATATGATATCCCTTTGTGCGTACTTCTTCTTGAGGAATATGTAATAAATTAGCAGCTTCTTCTAGTACAGTATCTTGAAAGTATGGGGCAATCTGAGTTTGTTTTATTTGTCCACTTTCTTGAAAGTGGAGTTTTTCATTTTTTGCCTGATCCCATTCTTCCTCTGTAATTTTTCCTTGCTGATACATGAGGTCGAGGATAAGCTGTTGTCTATTAGTAGCCCTTTCCTCATTATGTAAGGGAGAATAATAGGTCGGACCTTTTGGAATTCCCACTAGCATGGCTGATTCGGCTATAGTTAAATCTTCTGCGTTCTTTTGAAAGAAATATTGACTTGCCGCTTCAATTCCATACGCCCCATGTCCAAAGTAAATCGTATTTAAATATCCCTCTAAAATCTCTTCTTTTGAATAATGCATCTCTAATCGGAGAGTGTAGAAGGCTTCTTTCCATTTACGTTCCCATGTTTTTTCATGAGTTAAATAGAGATTACGAGCATATTGCTGAGTGATTGTACTTGCTCCTGCTTTTAAAGTTGCTGCTTGTATATTGATGAATATGGACCTGATAATTCCAAAGTAATCAAATCCATGATGTGTATAGAAATGTTTATCCTCGACAGCTATGATCGCTTCTTTCACATGATCAGGAATTTCAGAAAGAGGTATCCAGTGTTGTTGTCCTACACCAGAGACACTGGATACTTCAGCTATCTTTTCGCCTGTGTCACTGTAAATCGCACTATTTTGTTTAAGCGATAACGGTGGGGGACCAAGGATAAAGCTGATGAGACAAACTGTGATAAATGCTGAAAAAGAGATGATAAAAAACCACGAAATCAGCTTAAATAGGAGAGATTTTTTTCTTTTCTTAAAGTTTTTTTTCTTATTCATAGACGTTAACTCCAAATCCGCACAGATGAACTACTGACCAAACCTTCTATCTTGAGAAACCTAATGAGAAGATTTATTTGATGTCATTATGTAGCTATAGTATAGGATTTAAAAAATAAAAATAAACAAATTATTTTTGATGGTCGCTTGTCCTTGTAAATGAAGCCCATTTCCTACTATAATAATGTATCGAAGATTCTTTTAAGCTAGGAGCGGTTATATATGCAGCAAAATGGTCCAGTAATGATTAGGTTAGAGATGACCATTGAAGACCAAGGGGAAAAAGAATATAGTAAAACGGAGCATGCAGGAGAGTATTTTGAGAAACGGCATTTTCATGTCCTTAAGTATGAAGAAGAATTAGATACGGGGGCACGCATCCATAATCAGATTACCATCCAGCCGAAAAAAGTGATTATTAAACGCACAGGTGGTATTGCGATGACCCAACAATTTATGAAAGAAAAAATGACAGAAGGCGTTTATGAACATCCACATGGGAATTTTCATATGGAAACATTTACTAATAGATTGAAACATAGCCAGTTTAAAGACAGTGAGCAGGGTGAATTGCATCTGATGTATACAGTGAAATTAAATGGAATGAATGAACGGAAGCATGAATTAAAGCTAACGTATCAAAGGGAGGCTAACTAAGTGAGTATATTATCTCAAACGGAAGATCAGTTAAAACAAGAAATTGCAGTAGCAGCTCAAAAGGCGAATTTAGCAACAGAAGCTGAATTGCCAAATATTGTATTAGAAAAGCCAAAGGATAAAGCACATGGAGACTTTGCGACAAACATTGCGATGCAGTTAGCACGTATCGCAAAGAAAGCACCTAGACAAATTGCTGAAGAGCTTATTGGACAATTTGATAAGCAAGCAGCATCTGTAGAAAAAGTAGATATTGCTGGTCCTGGATTTATTAACTTTTTCATGAAGAAAGACTTTTTAGGTGAAGTAATTCCTGCTGTACTTCAAGCTGGAGAAGCATATGGACATACAAATGTTGGAGAAGGAAAAAAAGTACAAATCGAATTCGTTTCGGTTAATCCTACTGGCGCACTTCATTTAGGACATGCTCGTGGTGCAGCATTCGGAGATACTTTATGCAATGTACTAGCTGCAGCAGGCTATGAGGTAGATCGTGAATATTATATTAATGATGCTGGAAATCAAATTGATAATTTAGCTTTATCTATTGAAGCTCGTTATCTAGAAGCACTAGGCCAAGAAGTAACAATGCCTGCGGATGGCTATGTTGGGCCAGATATTATCAACATTGCTAAAGATATTATTGAAGCAGATGGAGATAAATGGCTAAAGGAAACGCAAGACGCACGCATCGCTTATTTTAAAGAATATGGTTTAAATTCCTTATTAAAGAAAATCGAAACTGATCTATCCGCATTCCGGGTTAATTTTGATCATTGGTTCTCAGAAAGAACACTTTATCAAGATGGACAAATTACAGATGCATTAGAGACGTTGAAAGAAAGAAATTATGTGTATGAGCAAGATGGAGCAACATGGCTACGCTCAACAGATTTTGGTGATGATAAGGACCGTGTATTAGTCAAGAAGGATGGTAGTTATACATACTTAACACCAGATATTGCTTATCATCGCAATAAATACGAACGAGGCTATGATAAGGTAATCAATGTTTGGGGTGCAGATCATCACGGCTATATTACGCGAATGGAAGCAGCAATTGAAGCACTCGGATATGATAAAGATAAATTTTTGGTAAAAATTATTCAAATGGTAAACTTGCTTGAGAGCGGTGAAACATTACGAATGAGTAAGCGTAAAGGTAATGCTGTTTCTTTACGTGAATTAATGGATGAAGTTGGTGTAGATGCGGTACGTTATTACTTTGTAACACGTTCCAATGATTCCCAGTTAGATTTTGATACAGAATTAGCCCGTTCCCAATCAAATGACAACCCTGTTTTCTATGTGCAATATGCGCATGCGAGAATTTGTACGATGTTAAAACAAGCAGAGAAGCAAGGCTTTGATTTGAATGCGGATTATGATGTTACTTTGCTTGTAGAGGAAAAAGAATTGGATTTACTTAAAAAACTTGGTGAATTTCCACAAGTAGTTACAAATGCAGCTCAAAAATATATGCCTCATATTGTAACGCAATATGTATATGATTTAGCAGCATTATTACACAGCTTCTACAATGCGGTAAAAGTCTTAGATGCAAATCAAAAAGATTTAACACAAGCACGTATTGCTTTAATTACAGCAGTTCGTCAAACCTTAGCAAATGCTTTGGAAATTATCGGTGTGAGTGCACCAGAACAAATGTAAAAATTAGCTTCTCTCTAAATGAGGGAAGCTAATTTTTTTCATCACAAGAAAATATTGGGTGTTTTATTGTAAGAAAAACAAAGAAATAGCTATGTTTTAATGACTTTTCTTATCCATTTTTCTTTAGCAACATGGTTGAAGTGTTGTAAATTTTCGGTATACTTAACGTTATATAGATAATTTGGAAATGAAATGAGGTTTTATTAATACAAAGGGGGAGACAGGAATGGACACATTTTTGCTCATTAACTTGCTAGCGTTCCTTGCTGTTGCAATCTATGGCTTATATTTATTCGTCAGAGTTGTAGCAACCCGTATAGCTTACATTAGACTTGGTAAAAAGTCTGAATTTGATGGGGAAATAAAAGAGCGCTTACAAAAGGTTTGGACGATGGTTTTTGGGCAATCAAAATTATTAAAGGACAAGAAATCAGGAATTATTCATGTCATGATGTTTTACGGATTCATCCTTGTTCAGTTTGGTGCCATTGACATGTTTATTAAAGGACTCGCACCGGATAAACACTTACCCTTAGGACCATTGTATCCTGGTTTTGTATTTTTCCAAGAGCTTGTTACATTAATGATTTTAGTTGCTGTAATATGGGCGTTTTACCGTCGATATGTGGAAAAGCTAGTGCGTCTGCAAAGAGGTTGGAAAGCTGGATTAGTACTAATATTTATTGGAACGTTAATGCTTTCTGTATTAATTGGAAATGGAATGGGCCAAATTTGGCATGGAACAGGAGCAACCTGGACGGAGCCTGTAGCAAGTATGATCGCAACAGTCTTTAGCTTCTTATCTCCTACAGCTGCAATGGTTCTTTTCTTTATCGCATGGTGGATACATACGATTACGTTACTAACGTTTTTAGTGTATGTACCACAATCAAAGCATGCACATTTAATTGCTGCACCAATTAATGTTTTCATCAGTAAGCAGGTTCCTGGCAAGCTTAAAAAATTAGATTTTGAATTTGACGAGGAAGCAGAGGAAGAAGAAGTATCCTTTGGAGTTGGAAAAATAGAAGACTTTGAACAACGTCAAATGCTCGATTTCTATGCTTGTGTAGAATGTGGACGTTGTACGAATGTGTGTCCAGCATCAGGAACAGGGAAAATGCTGTCCCCAATGGATATCATGATAAAGCTTCGTGATCATTTAACGGAAAAGGGAGCAGCAGTAACTGGTAAGACTTCTTGGGTCCCTGCATATGCATTTTCAAGTGCAAATGCAGTACCATCCAAAGAGGAAATGGAAAACATTAGCCTTATCGGTGACGTAATTACAGAAGAAGAGTTAGGGAATTGTACAACTTGTCGTGCTTGTGAAGATGCTTGTCCAGTAATGAATGAGCATGTTGGACAAATCATTGATATGCGCCGTTACCTAGTAATGACAGAAGGAAAGATGGACGCAGAAATACAACGCGCTGTAATGAATATTGAACGTCAAGGTAACCCATGGGGATTATCGAAGAAAGATCGTGAAAAATGGCGAGATCTAGATGAAAATGTATCGATTCCAACAACGAAAGAGCTGAAGAAGAAGGATGAGGAATTTGAATATCTTTTCTGGGTTAGTTCGATGGGATCTTATGATAATCGTAGCCAAAAGATTGCATTAGCATTTGCGAAGCTTCTTAATGAAGCAGGTATTAGCTTTGCTATTCTAGGTAATAAGGAAGCAAACTCTGGAGATACTGCTCGACGAATTGGAAATGAATTTTTATTCCAAGAAATTGCCGAGAAGAACATTAAGACATTTGAAAAAGAAGGCGTGAAAAAAATCGTCACGATTGATCCACACGCATATAATATTTTCAAGAATGAGTATCCAGATTTAGGATTTGAGGCTGAAGTGATTCACCATACTCAACTCTTATATGATTTAGTGATGAACGGGAAGTTAAAGCCTAAAAAAGCCATTAACAAACGTTTAACTTATCATGATTCTTGTTATCTAGGCAGGTACAATGGTGTTTATGATCCACCACGTGAAATATTAAAATCCATTCCAGGTCTTGAATTAGTGGAAATGGAGCGTCATGGCTCAAATGGTATGTGCTGTGGTGCAGGTGGAGGTCTAATGTGGACAGAAGAAACAACTGGAAACCGCATTAACGTAGCACGAACAGAACAAGCAATTGCTGTAAATCCATCTATTATTTCAAGTGCATGTCCTTTCTGCCTGACCATGTTAAGTGATGGAACAAAAGCAAAAGAAGTAGAAGAAGATATTAGTACAATGGATGTTGCAGAAATTCTAGCATTATCTGTTTTAGTAGAAGAAGAGCAAGAACAAATTGCATAACCAGCATGAATTTTTAGTTAATTCATGCTATAATGACAAATGTAAAAATAAGAAGATGAGGGAGTAGAGATGCTCCCTTTTTTAACAAATAAGGAATGAGCGAGCGTTCAATCAAATGAACCTTTTAAAGAATGCTTCCGCAAATGAGATTGTCCGAATATATAAAAGTGCTTTCGTTTAGAGGAGGAAATTTATTATGAAAAAGACAGTGATTATTTCTGGAGCAAGAACACCATTTGGAAAATTCGGCGGTGCACTGAAAAATTTATCAGCATCTGAATTAGGTGGTATCGCGATAAAGAGTGCAGTAGAACGCGCAAAAATAGATGGTGAAACAGTTGATGAGGTCATTATGGGAACCGTATTACAAGGAGGTCAAGGGCAAATCCCTTCACGTCAAGCAGCAAAAGAGGCTGGACTTCCATGGAGTGTAAAAACAGAAACGATTAATAAAGTTTGTGCTTCTGGACTACGTAGTGTTACATTAGCAGATCAGTTAATACGCTTAGGTGAAGAAGATACTATTATTGCTGGTGGTATGGAGAGCATGAGTAATGCCCCGTATTTCTTACCAGATGCACGCTGGGGTAATCGTATGGGAGATAAACGTGTAGTTGATCTAATGATACATGACGGTTTATCCTGCTCCTTTACTGGTGTGCATATGGGCACATATGGAAATGATACAGCAGAAGTGTTTGAATTATCACGAGAAGAGCAGGATCAATGGGCATATCGTAGTCATGAACGTGCGATAAAAGCAATAAACGAAGGTAAATTTACAGACGAAATTGTTCCTGTAGAGGTACCACAACGTAAAGGTGATCCAATTGTTGTAGATACAGATGAAGGACCCCGTGCAGATACAAGTGTAGAAGTTTTAGCAAAATTACGTCCAGCATTTGGACCAGAAGGAACGATTACAGCTGGAAATGCACCAGGAGTGAATGATGGTGCAGGAGCATTTGTATTAATGTCTGAAGATAAAGCAAAAGAGCTAGGTAAGGAAGTTATGGCAGTGATTTTAGGTCATGCAGAGGTTGCTGTAGAGGCTAAAAAATTCCCGCAAACCCCTGGGCTTGTTATTAATAAATTACTAGAGAAAACAGGAAAAACGCAGGAAGATATTGATTTATATGAAATTAATGAGGCTTTCGCAGCTGTTGCTTTAGCAAGTGGGAAGATCGCTAGGCTCGATCCTGAAAAGGTAAATGTAAATGGTGGAGCTGTTGCATTAGGCCATCCAATTGGTGCAAGTGGTGCACGTGTTATTTTAACATTAATTCATGAATTGAAACGTCGAGGAGGCGGCCTTGGTATTGCGGCAATTTGCAGTGGAGGCGGTCAAGGTGATGCAATGCTTATCGAAGTTCCAAAACAGTAATAAAGCAATTCTTGTAAATGTTGAGGGAGGAAATATAACATGGCGATAAAGAAAATCATGGTGATTGGTGCAGGGCAGATGGGTTCCGGTATTGCTCAAGTATGTGCACAAGCTGGATTCCATGTTGTTTTAAATGATATGAATGAAGCTGCATTAGAAAAAGGCTTAGGAAACATAGAAAAGCTACTAACGCGTGCGGTTGAAAAAGAACGAATCAATGAGGAAGATAAAGAAGCAACATTGGCACGCTTAACATCTTCATCATCTCTAGAAGCTTCATCAGATTGTGATTTAGTGATTGAAGCAGTTATAGAGAATATGGATGTCAAAGCAAGTGTATTTCAGCAGCTTGATGAAATTGCACCAGCACATGCTATTTTAGCTACAAACACATCCTCTTTACCAATTACAGATATTGCAGCATTAACAAAGCGTCCTGAACAGGTGATTGGTATGCATTTTATGAATCCAGTACCCGTGATGAAGCTTGTTGAGGTTATTAAAGGATTACAGACGAGTGAAGAAACTTATGAAACGATTCGAAATATCGCAATTAACTTAGGCAAAACACCTGTAGAAGTTAATGATTTCCCAGGGTTTGTTGCTAACCGAATTTTAATTCCAATGATTAATGAAGCGATTTATACCGTTTATGAAGGTGTAGCTTCTGTAGAAGATGTGGATACAGTGATGAAGCTAGGAATGAACCATCCAATGGGACCTCTAACCTTAGCTGATTTTATTGGACTGGATACCGTTCTAGCAATTATGGAAGTATTGCATGAAGGATTTGGTGATAGCAAGTATCGTCCATGTCCTCTCTTAAAGAAATATGTAAAAGCAGGCTGGCTTGGCAAGAAAACAGGTCGCGGATTTTACCAATATGATTAAAATAGAAAATAAATCTCTTGCATACTAGAAGCTCTAATGGCAAAATGATTTGCGGTAGGAGCGCAATCTGTATGGTATAAGAGAGATAAAATCTCAGTAGAAGTTATAGATTTTAATGGCAAGGTTGAGACAAAAATGTGATTAGCATAAAAAACGAATAAAGTTCAAATAAAGCGTAGGAAATATACGTAGACTCCTGTGGGAGGAAGGCCTAGGTGAGACCCCGGAGTGCGCACAGCACGAGGAGGCTCATCAGCCGCCCACGGAAAGCGAAGTATATTTCCGAAGCGGGTATTCGCACAATATATGTTTGGAATTAGCTAAATAATAAACTCTTTTGTCTCTCGCATTGTTACAATAAAGCAGGAGAAATAGGTAAGGAAAATGAATAAAGAGGATGTGAATTTAATGAACCAGGATTCGATTCGTTCAACGGTCAAAGATTTAGATTTAGTTGAAAAGCGTAGGGAGCAAATGATTAAAGCTGCAATTGCACTCTTTAAGGAAAAAGGCTTCCATCGTACAACAACAAGGGAAATCGCGAAAGCATCCGGGTTTAGCATTGGTACCCTTTATGAGTATATCAGTACAAAAGAGGATATTTTATTCCTTGTTTGTGATTATATTTACGAGCAAGTACATGATCGTCTGAAGGCAACCATTGATTTTAAGAAGCCATCGATTCAAAGTTTAATTACTGTAATTGAATTGTATTTCCAATTTATGGATGAGATACAAGATGAAGTAATTATTATGTATCAGGAAGTTAAATCACTACATGATCATGCGAAGACATACGTGTTAGAAAAAGAGCGTGATATGGTCAGCATGTTAAAATGGGTCATTGTTACATGCGTACCTCATGAAATAACTGCTAAAGATGCGGAATTGTTGGCAAATAACATTTTTGTTCAAGGGCAGATGTGGGGCTTTCGCCGTTGGGCATTACAAAAGCAATTTACAATAGAAGAATACATTAAAAAGCAAATTCATTATTTGATATTAGCTTTAGAAATCGAACAAGATCAAATAGCAGATGAGAAATAATCTAAGCATATGCATCAGTTAGCTGAAATTTAATTCGTTCATCTAGCCACTCCGCAGGGAAAATAATTTCTTTGCGGAGTGGAGATTTGTTTTATAAAATAAAAAGGTCTTTTTAATGATTGATTTTGTCGGAGATTTTATGTAGCATATCTATGATGAATTTGATTATAATGTATTAATTGCTGAATAATAAGGCAATTAATCACACATGCAATAAAGGGGAGAATACGGCATGAGTTTAAAAGACTACAGTAAAGAGGAACTTCAATCAACATCTTTAGTCGATCTAGCAGCGCTGTTACTAATAGATGAAAAAAACGGTCTAAAATTTACAGAGCTGTATGATAAAATCGCTGAATTAAAAGGCTTATCTGAAGAAGCAAAAGCTGAAAAAGTTGGTCAATTTTATACAGATTTGAATATGGATGGTAATTTTATTACGAAGGGCTCAAATGTTTGGGCATTAAAGAGATTTAACAGAGAGTGGAAAAATAAAGAAGTTGAAGAAGCTATTGTAGAATAAAATTGTTATGTTGAAACTAATTTCTATAGTGTAGTTTCAAGCGTTAAAGCAATTATTAATTTAGTTAGAATGTACATTTTTTTGTACTTGACTTTTTTTGAGCATATGAGTAGAATTCTTATTGGGCTCTTTAAATGATGAATGAAAAGCGTTTCCCTTTTAAATAATAGGGGAAGCGCTTTTGTTGTTTTATTTTCAATTCAGCAGAATACTCCCGACTAAACAAGGAATAAAAAGTATTTTTTCCTTTCTTATTTAGTCCGAATCAAATTCTGGTTGAATTAAGATAAAGCCTCTGGCAGATGCTACAGATTTTTCGAGATAAACTATTAAAAATCTGGAAGCAATTACGTAGGGGTGTAATCGATATATGATATATTCGTCTAAATAAAGGCTTATATTTTTTGTTAAGAAAAGATAATAAAAGGGTATATGCCAAAAAGATATAAGACGGAAAGAATTACGTGTGAAAAAGGTTGACTGGGTTACATAATTCAACGATATGCTGATGAGTCGTATCAAATCTGGAGAATAAAAGGAAGAGTGATAGAATGACCAAGTATGTTTTTGTAACGGGTGGAGTTGTATCTTCATTAGGAAAAGGAATTACAGCTGCTTCATTAGGTAGATTATTAAAGAATCGCGGCTTAAAAGTAACAATCCAAAAATTTGATCCATACCTGAACGTAGATCCAGGTTCCATGAGTCCATACCAGCATGGAGAGGTTTTCGTTACAGAAGATGGAGCGGAAACAGACTTAGACCTTGGACATTATGAGCGTTTCATTGATATTAATTTAAATAAATACAGTAATATTACAACTGGGAAAGTGTACTCTAGTGTTATTCGTAAAGAAAGAAATGATGAATACTTAGGTGCGACAGTTCAGGTTATCCCACATATTACGAATGAAATTAAAGATCAAGTATATCGTGCTGGAGAAGCGACAGAGGCAGATATAGTAATTACAGAAATTGGTGGAACAGTAGGAGATATTGAATCTTTACCATTTTTAGAAGCGATTCGCCAGATTAAAAATGAAAAAGGCAGAGAGAATGTAATGTATGTTCACTGTACATTAGTTCCATACATTCGTGCAGCTGGAGAGGTAAAGACAAAGCCAACTCAGCATAGTGTAAAAGAATTACGCTCATTAGGTATTCAACCAGATGCGATCGTTTTACGTACAGAATTACCAATTAGCCAAGAGATGAAAGAGAAAATCTCTCTCTTCTGTGATATTAATGTTGAAGCAGTTATTGAAATGCGTGATGCAGATACACTTTATCATGTACCAATTGCATTACAGGAGCAAAACTTTGACCAACTAGTTTGTGACCATTTGAATATGAGCTGTAAAGAAGCAGAGTTAACAGATTGGTTAGCATTAGTTGATAAAGTACGTAATTTATCAAAGAAAGTAACGATTGGACTTGTAGGGAAGTATGTAGAATTACCAGATGCGTATATTTCAGTAGTTGAAGCATTAAAGCACGCTGGATTTGTATACGATACAGATATTGAAGTAGTGTGGCTAGATTCAGAAGACCCAGATAAGGATAAACTACTTGCAGATTTAGCAAAAGTAGATGGTATTGTCGTTCCAGGTGGATTTGGTCCTGATGGTATAGATGGTAAAATTCATGCGACACAGTACGCACGTGAAAATAAAGTTCCATTCCTTGGAATTGCATTAGGAATGCAGTTAGCTATCGTTGAATTTGCAAAAAATGTAGCAGGCTTAGCAGATGCACATTCTACAGAATTTGCGGAAAATACGACGAATCCAGTAATTGATTTATTACCTGGTAAAACATTACAAGATCCAATGCGTCTAGGTTCATTCCCATGTTCATTAATGGATCACTCTAAAGCGAAGGCTATTTATGAAGGAGTTTCTCAAGTAAATGAACGCCATCGTAATCGTTATGAATTTAATAATAAATACCGTGCAATTTTAGAAGAAAAAGGTTTAATATTCTCCGGAGTAAGTCCTGATAATGAGCTTGTTGAAATTATTGAAGTAGAGGATCATCCTTACTTTATTGCATGTCAGTTCCATCCAGAATTCAAATCACGTCCAACTAGACCACATGCTTTAATTAAAGGATTTCTTGAGTCTATTGTACAAGCATGTAAATAAATATAGATAAGAACCTCCTTGTTGAAATACTACAAGGAGGTTTTGGTTTCAACTAATCCGACTAATATAATCGGATTTATGACCTGTTTAACGCAAAAAAGCAGTGCAATAAATTTAAAATAATGCTAGCGGAAACTCTTATAGATGTTAAGATTTCAAGTCAAAAATTAGTGGTTTAAATATAGCTGGATGTTTTATGTCAATTATATTCTCTATGACTAAACCTTTGGCTATGCTTCTGAATTCAACATGATTGAGGCAGGAATTGTTTTGTGATAAGAAATCTTTAAATGATAATCTTAATTATGTCTATTCTAATTACAAAAAGGGTAAAGAAAATATGTGACTAAATCATTAAGAAAATATATCAATTTATTTTCACATTTTTCTTAACTTAAATCTATTTGGTCGCTTGTAGTTGCACCGATTTCATGTAGTTGGTATTCTTAATACATATAATATTTTTTTAACAGAGAGAGAAGTATGAAATTTACCTACTACATAAGTATAAAGAAGGCTTTGCGCCATAAAAACTTGGCGATAAGCCGAGTTTTCTAATTTTGTTTTGAAAAAGGGAGGACAAATCATGTCACTAGTATCAATGAAAGAAATGCTCGAAATTGCCAAAGAAAAGAGTTACGCAGTCGGCCAATTTAACATAAATAATTTAGAATATGTACAAGCAATCCTACAAGCAGCAGAAGAAGAAAAATCTCCAGTTATTTTAGGAGTATCCAGTGGTGCAGCAAAATATATGGGTGGATTTAAAGTTGCTGTTGCAACAGCAAAAGCATTGATGGAAGAATATGGAACTACTGTTCCTGTAGCAATCCACCTAGATCATGGTGCAAGCTTTGCAGAGTGTGCTAAAGCAATTCAAGCAGGATTTACTTCTGTCATGATTGATGGATCACATCTACCATTAGAAGAGAATATTGCATTAACACAGAAAGTAGTTGAATTAGCTCATCTACATGGTGTTTCTGTAGAAGCTGAATTAGGAAGAATCGGCGGACAAGAGGATGACTTAATCGTAGAAGATGCAGAAGCAGCTTATGCTATCCCTGCTGAATGTGAGAAATTAGTGAAAGAAACTAATGTAGACTGCTTTGCACCTGCACTTGGTTCAGTTCATGGCCCTTATAAAGGCGAACCTAATTTAGGCTTTGATCGTATGGAAGAAGTAATGAATTTAACAAATATTCCTTTAGTTTTACATGGTGGTACAGGAATTCCTTTAAAGGATATTCAACGTGCAATTTCATTAGGAACAGCGAAAATTAATGTAAATACAGAGAACCAAATTGAACAAACAAGAGTAGTTCGTGAAGTATTAAATGCAGATTCAAAAGTATATGATCCAAGAAAATATTTAGGACCTGGACGTGAAGCAATTAAGGAAGCTGTTATTAAGAAAATGCGTGAATTTGGCTCTTCTGGACAAGCTAAATAATTGTATAACTATTGAGTGATTTTTTGGAGTACAAGTGCAATAAATAATTATATAATTATGTAGAAAAGAGGGATGGGACAAATGAAATTTTTTATTGATACAGCCAATATTGAGGAGATTCGAGCTGCAAATGAATTAGGTGTTCTAGCTGGTGTGACAACGAACCCTAGTCTTGTTGCAAAAGAAGGAGTTTCATTTCATGATCGTTTAAGAGAAATTACATCAGAGGTAACAGAAGGATCTGTTAGTGCTGAAGTAATTGCGGAAGATGCGGAAGGAATGATTGCTGAAGGAAAAGAACTAGCAGCAATTGCACCTAATATTACAGTGAAAATCCCGATGACCTTGGAAGGGCTAAAAGCGGTTAAAGCTTTGAGTGATCTTGGAATTACTACAAATGTTACTTTGATTTTTAATGCTAACCAAGCTTTATTAGCAGCACGTGCTGGTGCAACTTATGTGTCACCATTTATTGGGAGATTAGATGATATTGGTCATGATGGTATGAGTCTCATTGGATCCATCTCAGAGATGTTTGATCTTCATGGTATACCAACAGAAATTATTGCTGCATCTATTCGTCATCCATTGCATGTAACGGAATCAGCATTAAACGGAGCACATATTGCAACAATTCCTTACAACGTCCTAGCTCAGCTTGTGAAACATCCGTTAACAGATAAAGGTATCGAACAGTTTTTAGCAGATTGGAATAAATAATTCATTTGTATGAAATGCCAGTTAATGCATAAAGTAAAAATATCTAATTAATGTAATAACCAAAGGCATTTGAATGATAAATAATATAATGAAATGCACGTAGGCAAGCTGAATAAGAAAGCTGTTCATTTAACATAAATGAACAAATATTCATTGCATGATGTGCTTCGACAGAGCGAGGTTTTTATATGCAAAAAATGTTGATAGAGGGCGGCCATTTATTAAATGGAAAAGTGAGAATTGGTGGTGCGAAAAATAGTGCTGTTGCACTTCTTCCTGCTGCGATTTTGGCTGATTCTGAAGTGACAATTGAAGATTTGCCAAATATTTCTGATGTAAGAATCCTTGGAGATCTTATCGAAGAAATTGGTGGAAATGTAACTTGGAATCGGCTTCATCAGGATACTGTATCTATTGATCCGACAAATATGGTATCTATGCCATTACCAAATGGTAAGGTAAAGAAATTACGTGCATCTTATTATTTTATGGGAGCAATGCTTGGGAAGTTTAATGAAGCGGTGATTGGATTGCCAGGTGGCTGCCCGTTAGGACCACGTCCAATTGACCAGCATATTAAAGGTTTCGAAGCACTTGGTGCAGAAGTGACGAATGAGCATGGAGCAATTTATATTCGTGCAAAACAGCTAACAGGAGCAAGAATTTATTTGGATGTTGTTAGTGTTGGAGCAACGATTAATATTATGCTTGCTGCAGTGAAAGCAAAAGGAAAAACAATTATTGAAAATGCAGCGAAAGAGCCTGAAATTATTGATGTGGCTACGTTACTAACGAATATGGGTGCGAAAATCAAAGGTGCAGGTACAGATGTTATTCGAATAGAGGGCGTTGATACCTTACATGGCTGTAAACATACGATTATACCTGACAGAATTGAAGCAGGTACCTTTGCTGTTTTAGCTGCTGCCCAAGGAAAAGAGATCATCATTGATAATGTAATTCCCCAACATTTAGAATCATTATTAGCTAAGTTGCGTGAAATGGGTGTAGTAATAGAAGAAAGTGATGAACAATTACTTATTGTTTCAAATAAGCCGTTGAAAAGTGTCGATATTAAAACACTAGTCTATCCAGGATTTCCGACAGATTTACAGCAACCACTCACTTCCCTGCTAACAAAAGCAGAAGGAACTGGAGTTGTTACAGATACAATTTATTCTTCGCGCTTTAAACATATTGATGAACTTCGAAGAATGAATGCGCAAATTAAAGTAGAAGGCGGCTCTGCCATTGTTTCTGGTCCTGTTAAGTTACAAGGAGCGAAGGTGAAGGCATCTGATTTACGTGCTGGTGCTGCTTTAATTATTGCAGGTTTAATGGCAGAAGGAATTACAGAAGTAACAGGCTTAGAACATGTAGATCGTGGTTATGAACAAATTACAGAAAAATTATTGCAATTAGGGGCAAATGTTTGGCGCGAAGACTTGAACACAGAAGAAGTGGAGCAAGTACAAGGTCAATAAAGCTTAGCTGTTGATCTGACTCTACACTTTAGGAAAAAGGGTAACAGTCAGAAAACCAAATTGATTCACTAACTATCCGTAGATATGAGACTTTCTGCGGATGGAAGGTTTACTTTTATATATACTCAGAGGGAGAGATTCATGTGGATAGAAGTTTAACAATGGAACTTGTACGTGTAACAGAAGCAGCAGCCTTATCTTCTGCACGTTGGATGGGAAGAGGCAAGAAAGACGAAGCTGATGATGCAGCAACAACAGCAATGCGTACTGTATTTGATACTATTCCGATGCAAGGAACAGTTGTAATTGGAGAAGGAGAAATGGATGAAGCACCAATGCTTTATATTGGTGAAAAGCTTGGGACAGGTTCAGGCCCTCTGGTAGATATAGCAGTAGATCCGGTAGAAGGAACAAATATTGTTGCTCAAGGAACATGGAATGCATTAGCAGTTATTGCAATTGCTGACCACAATACTTTATTACATGCACCAGATATGTATATGAGGAAGATTGCTGTTGGACCCGAAGCAGTTGGAAAAGTAGATATTAATGCTTCTACATATGATAATTTAAAGGCAGTAGCTGAAGCGAAAAATAAGAATATTGAAGACCTTCTTGCGATTGTTCTAGATCGTCCACGCCATCAAGAATTAATCAATGAAATTCGCGAAGCAGGAGCACGTATTAAATTAATTCCTGCTGGCGATGTTGCTGCAGCGATCAACACAGCATTCAAACAGACGGGTGTAGATATTATGCTTGGTATTGGAGGTGCTCCAGAAGGGGTTCTTGCGGCAGTAGCATTAAAATGTTTAGGTGGAGAACTTCAAGGCCAGCTTGTTCCATCTAATGAAGAAGAAGAAGAGCGTTGTAAGAAAATGGGTATTACTGATATTAATAAAGTATTTTACATGGAAGACCTTGTTGGTGGAGATGATGCCATTTTTGCAGCGACAGGTATTACGGATGGAGAACTGCTTAAAGGAGTACAATTTACAGGTACAAAAGCAACGACACAAACAATTGTTATGCGTGCGAAGAGCGGAACTGTTCGTTTTGTTGATGGAGAACATAGTTTAATTCGCAAGCCGAATCTTGTTATGGATCCTGAAGAGTAATAAAGAGTAGATAGAGTAGTAGAGAAGTCTAGTGTATTGCTAGATTTCTTTACTCTTTTTTAAAACATTTATTTTGTTTAGGAATTCATGGATGTAAAAAGAAGTTGTATATTGTGCATAAAATGGGTATGATGGAAGTATTGTTTAGAATATAAATGATAAGGCTGAGACAAAAGAAACATTTAACTTTTAAAAACGAACAATGTGTAAACCAAGCAAAATATAACAACAAGCTTAGTTAGGTTTGTAGTTTTTTGTATATTGATAAAGTAACTACTTCCATTACATATGTTCGAAATGGACTAACCAAAGATCCTTTTGCCACAACCTTCTCTCTTTAGCTCCGACTAATTCTCACCAAATAAATTTATCCATCAAATGATAAATAACAATTTTCCAAAAAAATAGTTATAAGTAGTAGATTCTGAGCTTCACATATTCTATCATAGATAAACAAAGATAAACAAACTGCGGAAAGATTTAAAACAACAGAATATCTTAAAGAATAGGTATGGTGATTGTATGGCTTCATTGACCATCTCTCAATTAGAAACATTGACATTAAAAGAAATTTATAATTTAGCACGAGAATTTAAAGTATCCTATTATTCAAAACTAACAAAACGAGAATTAATTTTTGCCATTCTAAAAGCACAAGCTGAAAAAGATGGCTTCTTATTTATGGATGGAATTCTAGAAATTATTACATCAGAAGGCTTTGGTTTCTTGCGTCCAATTAATTATGCGCCTAGTGCTGAGGATATCTATATTTCAGCATCGCAAATTCGCCGTTTTGATTTGCGTAATGGAGATAAAGTAAGTGGGAAAGTGCGTCCACCAAAGGAAAATGAGCGATATTATGGTTTATTGCATGTGGATGCAGTAAATGATGAAGATCCAGAAACAGCAAAAGAACGAGTTCATTTTCCAGCATTAACTGCATTATATCCAAATCGCTTTATGAAAATGGAGCATACGCAAAGAAAGCTGTCTACTAGAATTATGGACTTGATGACACCAGTAGGGTTTGGACAGCGTGGATTGATTGTTTCTCCACCAAAAGCGGGTAAAACTTCTTTTCTAAAGGAGATTGCTAATAGTATTTCTGAAAATCATCCTGAGGCAAAGCTAATTATTTTACTTGTAGATGAGCGTCCAGAAGAAGTGACAGATATTGAACGTTCTGTACATCCAGATGTAGACGTTGTTAGTTCGACATTTGATGAAGTACCAGAAAGCCATATTAAAGTATCGGAATTGGTGCTTGAACGTGCAATGCGTCTTGTAGAACATAAACGTGATGTTATTGTTTTGATGGATAGTATTACAAGGTTAACAAGAGCATATAACCTAGTTATTCCTCCAAGCGGAAGAACATTATCTGGGGGAATTGACCCTGCAGCCTTCCACCGTCCAAAAAGATTCTTTGGAGCGGCACGTAATATCGAAGAAGGTGGTAGCTTCACTATTTTAGCAACAGCACTAGTTGATACAGGCTCTCGTATGGATGATGTTATTTATGAGGAGTTTAAGGGAACAGGTAATATGGAAATTCATCTTGATCGTCAATTGGCAGATCGCCGAATCTTCCCAGCTATTGATATTCTACGTTCAGGAACAAGAAAAGAAGAATTACTTGTTACAAAAGATCATTTAGATAAAATCTGGGCAATCCGTAATGGCATGCAGGATTCTCACGACTTTCTTGAGCGATTCTTGCGCAAGTTAAGAAATACAGAAAACAATGAAGCATTTTTAACAATGATTGAGAAAGAACTAAGTCGTAGAGGAACAAACGCCAAAAGATAAGAAATACATGGAGGTTTTTTTGCGAAAGTTTTAAATAAGATTTTTGGCAAATTTGCTCGTGGAAAAAATCCTGTTTTTCTTGTTGCAATCATATTGACACACTGATATAATCTTTTTATGTGAGTTTAAAAAGGAGAATTAATCCTAATTCGGCTCTTATATATTTTATATAGAAGGACTTAGAAACAAAGGAGTGAAAACGACATGCGTAAAGATATTCATCCAGAATACCAAAAAGTTGTATTTCTTGATACATCTTCAGGTTATAAATTCTTAAGTGGATCTACAAAAAGCTCTGATGAAACAATCGAGTGGGAAGACGGTAACACATATCCTGTTATCCGCGTAGAAGTTAGCTCTGATACACATCCATTCTACACTGGTAAGCAAAGAGAAGATAGAGTCGGTGGACGTGTTGACCGCTTTAAGAAGAAATATAATTTATAAAAATAAGAAATGGACTCCGTTAGTCCAGATCAGCAACAGGCAAAGCGTTTTATATTTGCCTGTTTTTTTATGTCTATTTTTAATAACTTTTGGAAGCTAACCTCCTCATAGAAAGAATAGGAAATAAAGGGAGTTATCAGCATATTTAAGCGCAATTTCTCCTGTTCTCTATCTTTTTGAAACATTATAAATAAGATTTAACCCGCTCTAAAGTCCATTGTTCAAATTCCTTTTTTCCTGTAAACTTATGCATGCGATTATTCTTTATTTTGGATAATTAGAATCTTTATATCTAAACTAGATAGTAACTCTTTTTTTACATAATGAAGCAGTAGAAAGGAATGGAATGCAGGATGTTTATCGCACGGCAATATGGATGGGTGGAAATGATTTGTGGTAGTATGTTTTCTGGAAAGTCGGAGGAGCTTATCCGTCGTGTTAAGCAGGCTACATATGCAAATTTGAAAGTGCAAGTATTTAAACCAGCAATTGATAATCGATATAAATTGGATTCGGTTGTTTCTCATAATGGTTCTTCCTTTACAGCATATCCTGTAAAGTCGGCTGAAGTAATATTAGAGCATATAGACGAAACAGTTGATATTGTTGCTATTGATGAGGTGCAGTTTTTTGATGAAGCGATTGTTGATGTAGTTAATAAACTGGCTTCAGAGAAGATTCGGGTCATTTTATCTGGACTAGATACAGACTTTCGTGGGGAACCGTTTGGAATGATGCCTACATTAATGGCATTAAGTGAAACAGTAACGAAATTAAATGCGATTTGTCCAATTTGTACGGCTCCTGCAAGTCGTACACAGCGACTTATTGATGGTGTACCAGCATCTTATGAGGATCCAATCATATTAGTTGGTGCAACAGAGGCCTATGAACCTCGTTGTCGACATCATCATGAGGTGCCAGGTAAATAAAAAGATATAAAGCAGTGAATATTTTAGTATATACTGTAATTAACGGAGTTTTTTTGAACCAAGGAGGGCTATCATAATGAATTCATGTAAAGTAGCAGTTGTTCAAGTAGGTTCTATTGTAATGGACAAACAAAAGTGTGTAGATAAAGCTGTTCAATTAATTCATGAAGCAGGGGATCAAGGGGCTAATATTATTTTATTCCCTGAAGCATATATACCGGCATATCCAAGAGGAATGGGCTTTGGTGCTTTAGTTGGAAGTCGATCACCAGAAGGAAGAGATGATTTTCTGCGCTATGCGAAAAACTCTATCACTGTTCCAGGGCCAGAAACAGAACAACTTGGAAAAGCAGCAAAGAAGGCTGGCGCATATATGGTGATGGGAGTTATTGAGCGTGATGTTAAAGCTGGTGGAACCTTATATTGTACAGTAATCTTTTTCGGTCCAGATGGAGAATTGCTTGGAAAGCATCGTAAATTAAAACCAACAGGCAGTGAAAGACTGATTTGGGGTGAGGGTGACGGTAGTACAATGCCAGTATTCGATACCCCATTCGGAAAAATTGGTGCACTTATTTGTTGGGAAAATTACATGCCACTTGCCCGTGCAGCAATGTATGAAAAAGGCATTCAGATTTATCTTGCACCAACAGCAGATTCACGAGATACATGGTTTGCAACAATGCGACATATCGCAATAGAAGGACGTTGCTTTGTATTGTCCTGCAATCAGTACAGTACGAAAGAGATGTATGAAGTAGATTTATTAGAAACAGAGGAAATGCAGAACATGCCTGATGAAATTACGCGTGGTGGTAGCTGTATTGTTAATCCGCTTGGTGAATTTGTTGTAGAGCCTGTTTTTGGGAAAGAAGAAATAATATATGCAACGCTTGATTTAGATGATATCACTCGTGGACATTTTGATTTTGATGTTGTTGGACATTATAATCGGAAGGATGTTTTTCAATTAACGGTCAATGAAGAACCGCAATAGCTGGTTGCAAAACATTTTTTGACCAATAGAGCAGTAATATATTATAATTACTCTGTTATATTAACTTTGATTCAGTTATATTTCCTCGTAAATAAGGAACTTAATTAACTGAACAAGTTAAA
The DNA here is from genome assembly GCF_040958695.1 of Ornithinibacillus sp. 4-3. Taxonomy (NCBI): domain Bacteria; kingdom Bacillati; phylum Bacillota; class Bacilli; order Caryophanales; family Bacillaceae; genus Ornithinibacillus; species Ornithinibacillus sp. 4-3. The sequence continues at coordinate 3,524,584 of NZ_CP162599.1, read as the reverse complement.
GCCTCCGGTGAATATAGATAAGCCAAGGTGAATTTGATATGAGGTGAACAGGATGTTTGATCGGTTACAATTGTTAGAGGATCGTTTTAATAAATTGAATGAGTTTTTAAGTGATCCAGAAATAGTTAATGATATAGACAAATTAAGAGAGTATTCAAAAGAACAATCAGATTTACAACAGGTGGTTGCAGAATATAAGCGGTATAAAGAGGCGACTTCTGAATTAGCAGATGCAAAAGCAATGCTGATGGAAAATTTAGATGATGATATGTCATCTATGGTAAAAATGGAAATTTCTGAGCTATCTAGTGAGATAGAAACATTAGAAGAAAGTATTAAAATTCTTTTATTACCTAAAGATCCAAATGATAATAAAAACGTTATTATGGAAATTCGTGGAGCTGCTGGTGGTGATGAGGCAGCGTTATTTGCCGGGGATTTATATCGTATGTATTCCCGTTATGCAGAGATAAAAGGATGGAAAACAGAAATTATTGAAGCCTCGTCTACAGGATTAGGTGGTTATAAGGAAATTATTTTCATGATTGCTGGTGATGGAGCATTTTCTAAGTTGAAGTTTGAAAATGGAGCTCATCGTGTACAACGTGTACCAGAAACAGAAGCTAGTGGACGAGTACATACTTCAACGGCAACAGTGGCAGTATTACCTGAAGCTGAGGATGTAGATGTGGAAGTGCGTAATGAGGATCTTAAAATAGACACATACCGTTCAAGTGGAGCTGGCGGACAGCATGTAAACACGACAGATTCAGCTGTTCGTATCACTCACTTACCAACAGGCATTGTTGTTTCTTGTCAGGATGAGAAGTCTCAGATTAAGAACAGAGAGAAAGCAATGAAGGTTCTCCGCGCTCGTTTATTTGATAAGTATCAACAGGAAGCAATGGCTGAATATGCAGAGTCAAGAAAAATAGCAGTAGGAACCGGAGACCGTTCTGAACGTATTCGTACGTATAATTTCCCGCAAAGTCGTGTAACAGATCATCGTATATCTTTAACCTTACAGAAGCTTGATCAAGTCTTAGAAGGAAAATTAGATGAATTTATTGATGCACTACTTCTTGCTGAGCAAGCAGAAAAATTAGAACAAATTGGTGAGTAATATGAAAGAGCAAAAACAATTTGAAGTCCTCAAATGGGCTTCTCTTTTTTTAGAACAAAATAAATGTGAGACGCAAATCGCAGAGATTTTATTACAGCATCATTTACAGATGTCTCGTACGTCGTTTATTTTCAATATGCGAGAGGATGTACCAGAAAAGATTATTAAACAGTTTAAAGCAGATATAGAAAGACATGTGGTTACTGGTATTCCTGTTCAGCATTTACTAGGCTATGAAACATTTTTTGGTAGAGATTTTATTGTAAATGAACATGTGCTAATTCCTCGTCCAGAAACAGAGGAATTAATCATGCATGTCCTAAAGCTCACTGAAAATGTAAAATATCCATTAACAATCGCTGATATTGGAACAGGTAGTGGCATTATTGCAGTAACACTTGCGCTAGAAATTTCTCATGCAGAAGTATTTGCAACTGATATCTCCAAAGAAGCATTGAAGATAGCAAAACAAAATGCGAATCAATTAGATGCTAAGCTTACCTTTTTTCAAGGAGACTTTATCCAGCCACTTCTTGAGGAAGAAAAGAAAGTAGACTTCCTTGTCTCTAACCCTCCTTATATTGCTTGGGAGGAAGAAGCTAATTTATCTCGTACTGTGAAAAATTTTGATCCAGAACTTGCATTATTTGCGGATGATAATGGTTTAGCAGCATATAAGCAAATAATGAGACAAGCACCGTATGTGTTAAAGGAAAATGCACAAATTATTTTTGAAATTGGTTATACTCAAGGAGAAGTAATTAGTGATTTAATCCGGTCCACATTCCCGCAGAGTAAGGTAGAAGTAATTGCAGATATCAATGGAAATGATCGAATTGTTTCTGCACAAATCGTAAATTACCAAAAGTAAGACACTCCTTTTAAGGGGTGTCTTTTTTTATGCACAAGAAAAAAATGATAGATTACAAGTTTAAAGTAGATGAAAGATGACCATACTGTGGATACGTTATTACGGGAGGTCATATTATATGAAAAAAGCATTTTTATTTATTTTACTTTTTCTATTATTTTTTATGGGTCTAGAAACAAAGCAGGCAACATCCTTTGGCTATCAAGTGATTCCAGATGAAGCTATTCGTCTAAGAATTTTAGCAAATAGTGATGCAGATGCAGATCAAGCGATAAAGTATAAAGTGCGTAATGCAGTTAATGCACAGGTTGAATCATGGGTCGGGGATATGACAGATATTAATGAAGCAAGAGAGCTTATTCAAGAAAACATCTCTGCAATACATGAAACAATAGCTCAAGTGCTGGAAACAGAAGGAATCTCTTATGATTTTCATGTGTCTTACCGAAAGGATATACCATTTCCCAATAAATTTTATGGTAATCTTCTATACCCAGCTGGTGAATATGAAGCGATTTTAGTCACGCTTGGTGAGGGTTTTGGTGAAAATTGGTGGTGCGTCTTATTTCCTCCATTATGTTTTGTTGATTTTAATCAGGAAGCAACTGTGTTAGAAGAAGATCAGGAACAGGAATCTGAAGCTGAAGTCAAATTTTTCTTGTTGGAATGGCTTGGATTCAGCTAAACTGTTCATGATAAAAGATATACACATTATCCACAGACCTATGTGTATAAGATGGGGAAAACATGTGTATTATGCATAGTTTTTGTGAGTAAATACATTTCATTTTAAAGTAAATCCTTTAATAAAAAGATTCTTTCTGTGTATAAGTGAAGCAGATGTAAATTGTGCATAACCTTTATCAAAGTATAACTGACCACGTAACCCCCGTCTAACTTATGTTCTAGGTGGGAGTTACTACGTGGTCCAATTATTTGAGATGACCGCTAGAAAGCCTTCTCCACGGAAGGAAATTTCATTTAATTCTTTGCTAAAAAGGTTTCCATCTATTAAAATAAGCAATAGAAAAGAGGCCTAGTTAAAGATGGAAACGAAATATTGGCATTTAACAAATCATCAAGAAGCAGATGAAGATAAAATAATAGAAGCAGTTCAATTATTAAAGCAGGGAGAGGTAGTAGCTTTCCCAACTGAAACGGTGTATGGGTTAGGTGCTGATGCGACAAATGCTATAGCAGTGGAAAAGATTTTTAAGGCAAAAGGGCGTCCGCAAGATAATCCACTTATTGCACATGTTGCTACAAAAGAACAGCTCTCACAGCTAGTTACAGAGATTCCTAAATATGTAGAACGATTAATAGAAGCATTTTCTCCAGGCCCGATTACATATGTCTTACCGAGTAATGGAATATGTGCAAAGAATGTAACAGCAGGATTATCCACAGTAGCGGTTCGCATTCCCGAGCATCCAGTTGCTAATCGTCTTCTGCAAATTTCTGGATTACCTATCGCAGCTCCAAGTGCAAATACATCAGGTAAGCCAAGTCCAACAACAGCACTGCATGTAAAAGAAGATTTAACTGGTAAAATAGCAGGAATCATAGATGGTGGGGCTACTGGAGTGGGAATGGAATCCACAGTAGTAGATTGTACACAGGATTATCCAGTAATTTTACGTCCAGGCGGAATAACGAAAGAACAATTGGAGCAAGTTGTGGATAAGGTGTTGATTGATCCGGCGATAAGGAACGGAACGTCAAAGGAGCTGCCAAAATCTCCAGGAATGAAATATAAGCATTATTCACCTGAAGTACCACTGCTTCTTGTGGAGGGTGATGTGCAAGCAATTCAAGATCAGATTAATGAAGATAAAATGCAAACAAAGAAAGTTGGCGTCTTAGCAAGCTCACGAACAGCAGAACAGCTACAAGCAGATGAAATTATTGCACTTGGAAATAATATGGCTGAAATTGCTACGAATTTATATGCAGCACTTAGAAAATTTAAACAAGATGAAGTGGATATAATTATTTGTGAGGTTTTTCCGGATGAAGGGATTGGAGCGGCTGTAATGAATCGTTTGCGAAAAGCCGCTGACTCGATGATTACTAAAAATGAATAGTTTCGCTGAAGAGATTATAGGAAGTTTCTTTCCTATAATTTCTTTTTTGTAAAGTTATATATTGAGCTCCAGTCAATTAGCATAAATGTTTGAAGCTCCCGCATACAAATAGTTTATGGGTATGTCCACGGGAGGTAATGAAATATGTTCGAACAATATCTTGGAGAGAATACATCCTTATGGGTTATTGCAATTGCATTAAGTCTAGACGTTTTCTCTATTAGCCTAGGATTTGGCATGCAAGTTTTACGACGAAAGCGCATTTGTTGGATTGGTATTGTATTTGGGCTTTTTCATATGATCTTACTTTTATTAGGTATTGTAATTGGACAACTTCTTCTCAATTACATTGGTAAAATACCGGAGCTAATCAGTGGAATTATTCTTTTTATTATTGGAGCACAAATGGTTTTTGGTTCATTGCAGTATAAGGAAAGAACACAACAGGCTCTCTACGGCTGGAAATTATTTTTACTGAGCTTTAGTGTGAGTATAGATAGTTTTACTGTCGGGATTAGTTTAGGGTTGACTGGTATGCATACGTTTTTAGCATGTATTGTTTTAGGAATAGTAAGTACATTATTAGCTTGGGCTGGGATGTTAATTGGTCGTAAAGTATATCATTATATTGGTAGGTATAGTGAAGCAATAGGCGGGGCAATCTTATCTCTACTTGGTATATTAATAATATTTGGCTAAAATTTTTTAGTTCTAAATACCTAATTTAATTCTAACAATTCACTTATGAATATGTTATATTAGGAATAGAAAATCAATAAGTGGAGGAAGATCATGAAGGTACTATTTGTTTGTACAGGAAATACGTGCCGTAGTCCAATGGCTGAGGCTTTGTTAACACATAAATTACCGGAAATAAAAGCTCAATCAGCAGGTGTTTTTGCAGGAATGGATCAAAGTGCAAGTCCACATGTTATCACTGCTTTAAAAGAAAAGGGCATTGAATTGCAGCATCATTCTCAGCCAATTACTGAAGAATTGGTACAATGGGCTGATATAGTGCTTGGGATGACCTCGCAGCATAAACAATCATTAGTTATGCAATATCCGCAATATGAAGAAAAGTATTTTACCTTAAAGGAATATGTATCTTCTGACGATAAAGAAATAGACGGAGATATTCCTGATCCTTTTGGTGGTTCTTTAGAAGTTTACCAAGAAACATTACAAGAATTGGAGTATTTAATCACTTTACTAATAGAGAAAATAAACAAGTAGTCGGAGGCTTTAGCTAATGAACCAGAAAAAACATTTTAATTTACGTAAAAAGCTTGTTTTATTTACAACAATCTTAGCAATGATCACCTATTCAACAAGTGCGCTTTTTATCTACGGGCTCTATGATCATGTAACTCAATTTATTGAGATTTCAGAGCAATGGTATATCATTATTATTTTATTATTAGGAATAATTTGGTCAGGAATTTTAGCATTTATTGCTGCAAGGTTTATTGCAAAGCCATTGCAGGATTTAGAAGTAGCTGCAACGCGAGCGGCAGAAGGAAATTTGGAGCAACAAATTAAGATTCCTAGATCAAATGATGAGATTCGTGCGTTAAGTGTTGCGTTTGATACAATGTTAAAAAACATTCGTAACATGGTACATAATATTCAAAACCATTCTGAAAGTACAAATCAAGCCGTTGTGAAATTAAAAGAAGTAGTTCATACTGCTACTCAAAATGCAACAGCCATTCTTGCCTCTTCAGATGATATTTCACAAGGAGCGGAAAGTTCTGCAGAAGCTATTCAGCAAACAGCGGAAGCAGTAGAGGAAGCCACGGCATTAGCTAAAGAAGTACAGGAAAAGGCATTGCAATCTAAGCAAAAGTCTACAGATATGCTGGATGTGTTAGATCATAGCAAGCATGCGGTTAACCGCCTTGTCGGAAATGTACAATCTTTTGCGAACGAACAAGTAAATTCCTTAAAAGAAGTAGAGAATTTAAAGAAAAATGCTGAACAAGTAGAATCAATTGTAACAATGGTAGGAGATATAGCAGAGCAAACCAATTTACTTGCATTAAATGCTTCCATCGAGGCAGCGCGTGCTGGTGAGGAAGGCCGCGGATTTGCAGTAGTTGCTGAAGAAGTGCGTTTATTAGCAGATCAAAGTGCACAGGCTGTTCAACAAATTTCTGGATTAATTCGAGTGATTCAAACAAATATTAATAGTGTAGTGACAAATATGAATGATAACGTGAATTATGTCATGAAAGAAGCAGAAAGTGGCGAAGGAACGAATCAAGCAATTGAAGCAATGGTTCATTCTGTAACAGATGTTGCATCAGAGATAGAACAAATTTCTGGTTTAGTTGATCGCCAGCTAAATTCTATTGAAGCAACCGTTAAACAATCACAGGAAGTAGCGGCAATTGCTGAAGAAACCTCAGCAGCAGCTCAGGAAGTAGATACTGCAGTTCAAGAGCAATCAGCTACATCTGAACTAGTCGAGCGTTTATCTCAAGAACTAGAAATACAAGCAAATAGTCTTAATGATCAGGTCAAACAGTTCTCAATAAATTCTTCTTTGCAAAGATAAACAGATGTTATTCTGAGGCTAGAGAAGGATAGCTGTTTTCCATTTTTTGATGTATAATGATTGTCAAATAAGCACATACAATGGAGTGAATGAATCATGAAAGTAATTATAACAGCTGATCATGCAGGTGTCACAATTCGTAACGAAGTGAAGAATCTATTAGAAGAAAAAGGAATTGAATATGTAGATACAGGTTGTGAAGGAACGGGATCTGTAGATTATCCTGATTATTCATTACCTGCAGCAGAACGAGTAGCGAATGGTGAATTTGATCGAGCGATATTAATATGTGGTACAGGGATTGGTATGTCCATCGCAGCAAATAAAGTAAAAGGAATTCGTTGTGCGCTTGTTCATGATGTTTACAGTGCTAAATTAACACGTCAACATAATGATTCAAATGTGCTTGCAATGGGAGAACGTGTTATTGGCCCAGGATTAGCAAGAGAGATAGCCGAGGTGTGGCTAGACACAGAATTCGATGGTGGTCGTCACCAAAATCGTCTTAATAAGATTACTGCATATGAAGAAAAATAATTACAAATAATGGATCCTTATAAAGGGTGTGACATCATAAATGAGAACACAAATCCAAACAGATATAAATCAACTAGTAGAAGAATGGATAGATAGTGGGCTTTTAAATAAAGGTGATATTTTTGTCATTGGTTGTTCAACAAGTGAGGTTGCTGGTGAACATATAGGTACACATGGCAGTGAAGAGATTGCCGCAATAATTTACCAAGCATTATTTCATTTGAAACAAGAAACAGGTGTGCAGCTAGCTTTCCAAGGCTGTGAGCATATTAATCGTGCACTTGTTATAGAAACAGAAACTTTCCATCAACTTCCTTATTTAGAAGAGGTAACTGTAGTACCCCATCCAAAAGCCGGTGGATCAATGGCATCCTATGCGTATAAGCAGATGAGAAATCCTGTGGTAGTAGAAAAAATTCAAGCACAGGCTGGAATAGACGTTGGTGATACGATGATAGGTATGCATATAAAACATGTAGCTATTCCTTTGCGTATGAAACAAAAGAGTATTGGTAATGCACATGTAACTGCTGCGAGTTCAAGACCTAAATTAATTGGTGGCGAACGAGCACATTATCCAGAAAAATAACTTAAAGCTCTATTATGAAAATAAATATTTAGATAAAAAAGCTGGGAAAACAATGGAGGTCAATTAAATGAAGCATTTAAAAGAACAAGATGTAGCAATTTTCGAAGCAATTGAAGCAGAAAAGAAAAGACAGCAGGACAAGATTGAACTAATCGCATCAGAAAACTTTGTATCTGAAACAGTAATGGAAGCAATGGGAACAGTATTAACAAATAAATATGCGGAAGGATATCCTGGAAGAAGATACTATGGTGGCTGTGAGCATGTTGATGTAGTGGAAGATTTAGCAAGAGACCGTGCAAAAGAGCTATTTGGTGCAGAGCATGTGAATGTTCAGCCCCATTCGGGTGCACAAGCAAACATGGCAGTATACTTCACTATTCTAAAGCCAGGAGATACAGTTTTAGGTATGAATTTAAGTCATGGTGGACATTTAACACACGGAAGCCCAGTAAACTTCAGTGGTGAATTATATAATTTTGTTGAATACGGTGTAGATTCAGAAACAGAATTACTTGATTATGAAGATGTTCGCGTGAAAGCTATAGAAGCAAAACCAAAGCTAATTGTAGCTGGAGCAAGTGCTTACTCTCGTACAATTGATTTTGCGAAATTCCGTGAAATCGCTGATGAAGTAGGAGCTTATTTAATGGTTGATATGGCGCATATTGCTGGTTTAGTAGCGGCTGGCCTCCATCCAAACCCAGTACCATATTGTGATTTCGTAACGACTACTACACATAAAACTTTACGTGGCCCTCGTGGTGGAATGATTTTATGTAAAGAGGAATATGCGAAAGCAGTTGATAAGAAAGTATTCCCTGGTGTGCAAGGTGGTCCATTAATGCATGTGATTGCTGCAAAAGCAGTTGCATTTAAAGAAGCATTATCACCTGATTTTAAGGAATATGCACAAAAAATCATTAATAATGCTAAAGCATTAGCTGAAGCATTATCAGCTGAAGGTGTTCGTATTGTTTCTGGTGGAACAGATAATCATTTAATGTTACTTGATTTAGAATCTTTAGGATTAACAGGAAAAGTAGCAGAGCATGTATTAGATGAGATTGGTATTACGACAAATAAAAATGCTATTCCATTTGATAAAGAAAGCCCATTTATTACAAGTGGACTTCGCATTGGAACAGCAGCAATCACTTCACGCCAATTTGGAGAAGAAGAAATGAAAGAAATTGCTGCAATCATTGCTTTAACTCTTAAAAATCATGAAGATGAAGCAACATTAAAAGAAGCAGCAGATCGTGTAGCTGCATTAACAAGCAAATTCCCATTATATGCATAAGACAGGAAGGACGCTCTTGATAGGAGCGTTCTTTTTTTCGATGTCTAGCAAATTATAAAATTTTTGAGTTGTGGATATTTATCCAGAATAGCCACGTCCAGCACAAGCGCCCAACAACTAGCGAACTTTCGACGCTTGTGCAGTGTTAGCAAAGACATTGTGCTCGTGACGTCACGTTCTTAGCCTGTAAGGGCGCGACTTTCGCTTTTCGTTCAGAATTCACAAAAAAGTTCATTTTGGAAAAACGGAGTAAACGTTTTTTTCCTTATGCTTGAATCTATCGTTTATTTTCAGTACAATTCGACTAAGCGTAATTTTGAAAAGGAGTTGTCCAATATGTCAAACGTACATGTATTAGAACACCCGTTAATCCAGCATAAATTAACGTATATTAGAGATAAAAGCACAGGAACGAAAGAGTTCCGAGAATTAGTGGATGAAGTAGCAATGCTTATGGCATTTGAGATTACTAGGGATCTGTCTGTTGAAGAAATAACAGTAGAAACTCCAGTAAGCACAGCAAAAACTAAGATTTTATCTGGTAAGAAAATTGGTTTAATTCCAATTTTACGTGCAGGACTTGGCATGGTGGATGGAATGTTAAAATTATTACCGGCGGCTCGTGTAGGTCATGTTGGTTTATACCGTGACCCAGAAACATTAGTGCCAGTAGAGTATTATGTAAAGCTCCCTTCAGATATGGCAGAGCGTGAATTAATTGTAATCGATCCAATGCTTGCGACAGGTGGATCCGCAAATGATGCTATTCAAGCATTAAAGCAGCGTGGGGCGAAGAAGATTCGTTTAATGTGTTTAGTAGCTGCTCCAGAAGGTGTAGAAGTTATTCAGAAGAATCACCCAGATGTGGATATCTATTTATGTGCGATTGATGAAGGACTAAATGAGAAGAGTTATATCGTACCAGGACTTGGTGATGCTGGAGATCGTTTATTCGGTACAAAATAATAGGATATAAATTTAAAAGGTGAAGCTTCAGTAGTTACTTGAAACAGGGGGGAAGAGCATGAGACGTGTTAGGGTAATGACAATTTTTGGTACAAGACCAGAAGCGATTAAGATGGCTCCGCTTGTTTTGGAGCTAAAGAAACGCCCTGAAGAGTTCGAATCCATAGTAACAGTAACGGCTCAACACCGAGAAATGCTTGATCAGGTTCTCCGTATTTTTAATATTACACCAGACTATGATTTAAATATTATGCAAGAAAAACAAACACTAGCACAGATTACAAATCGAGCTTTAGAAGGGCTCGATCAAGTTATGAAGGAAACAAAACCTGATATTGTGCTTGTACATGGTGATACGAGCACGACATTTGTAGCGTCATTAGCCGCTTTTTATAATCAAATTGCAATTGGGCATGTGGAAGCAGGATTGCGTACATGGAATAAATACTCTCCATATCCAGAGGAAATGAATCGACAATTAACTGGAGTCATGGCGGACTTGCATTTTGCACCAACCGAAAAGTCTAAAAACAATTTGCTACAAGAAAATAAATCAGCGGATCGTATTTATGTGACTGGTAATACAGCAATTGATGCCTTAAAGACAACTGTCAGTGAAGCATATCAGCATCCATTGATAGAGCAATTAGGTGATAAGCGATTAGTTCTAATGACGGCACATCGAAGAGAAAATCTTGGTGAGAATATGCGCCAAATGTTTCGAGCAATCAAGCGACTTGTCGAAGCGCATGATGATATTGAAGTCATTTACCCTGTGCATTTAAATCCATTAGTGCAGCAAACCGCAGATGAAATTTTAGGAAATGATGAACGGATTAAATTGATTGAGCCTCTTGGTGTAGTGGACTTTCATAATTTTATCGCAAATTCCTATATCATTTTAACGGATTCTGGAGGCATACAGGAAGAAGCGCCTTCTCTTGGAGTTCCTGTTTTAGTTTTACGTGATACGACAGAGCGTCCAGAAGGAATTGAAGCTGGAACGTTGAAACTCATTGGTACAGAAGAGGATACGATTTTCGAAGCAGCAGATGAGTTATTGAATAATAAAGTGGCCCATGATCAGATGGCTACAGCTTCAAATCCATATGGCGATGGAGAAGCTTCACAAAGAATTGCAGATGCAATTACGGAGTATTTTAATAAATAAAAATTGGACTGGCATGAAGAAAAATCGTCTTCATGTCAGTTTTTTGTATTCACATGTGCATAAGTTTCGGAACATGTTTTAAACTAAGCGTAAAAAAAAGGAGCTATCCATTTTGCGCTATTGCTATACACTAATCATCTTAATGCTTCTACTCTTATTCTTGCCAGAGCAGGGATTAACGGATCCGCAAATAACAGAAGTAGATTATCGAGAGTCTCACTCTATCATTATTGAAGTAGAAGGTAATCCACAGGAATATCGACAATGGATAGAAAAAAATTTCCCTTTTATTGAAGTTATCACTGTTTACGAAAAGTTATTCACAGGCTTAGCATTACAAGGTTCTATCAGACATCTTGAAAAACTAAGCGAGCATGATTTTGTTAAAATGACTTATCCAGTTAAGGAATATCAGATGGATACAGAGTTAATAAGTAACAGAAAATTAAATAATACTACCTTGCCATCTAGTCTAAACAACACATCATACACTGGAAAAAATGTTAAGGTTGCTGTTGTTGATACAGGAGTAGATTATCATCATCCAGACCTACAGAAGAATTACATTGGCGGATATGATGTAGTTGATTTTGATGAGGATCCAATGGAAACAATAGCTACAGAAGGAACACCAACACTTCATGGTACACATGTTGCTGGAATTATAGCAGCTGACGGAGAATTAAAGGGTGTAGCACCAGATGCAGAAATTTATGCATATCGGGCATTAGGCCCCGGTGGATTTGGGACATCAATCCAAGTTATCGCTGCTATTGAACAAGCGGTGAAGGATGGAGTAGATATTATTAATTTATCTTTAGGTAATGCGGTAAATGGTCCAGACTTTCCTACGAGTCTTGCTGTTAATAAAGCAGCAGAATTAGGTGTCATATTGGTTATTGCAAATGGAAATAGTGGTCCAGAGAATTGGACAGTTGGTTCTCCGGCGACTGCTATTAATGCCATTTCAGTTGGTGCACTTGCCCGACCAGAACAAATTACATATCTTCATGTTTCGCCAGAAGATAAGGATATTTCATTGAATGAGGTACAGCAAACAGGTCCTTGGAAACTAAATCGAACTACGGAAATGATTACAGACCTTCAACAGCAAAATCCACATGGAAAAATATTGATGACTAGTATGAGTGAAATCAATATAGAGGAGTTACTTAAAGAGTCTGTAGAGAAAGGAGTTCAAGGGATATTATTATATGAAGACGAAAAGGAACAGAAAGTATTAAATACTCTCCAGACAAAAACTCCTATTCCAATTGCCTTGATTAGTCAACAGGATGCAGAATGGTTAGAAAAGACTATGCAGAGCAAGCGATTGTATGTGCAACCAAGAGTACGTGAAGTAGAAGAAATGGTTGCCCCATTTAGTTCACGTGGACCAGTTACAATAGACTGGAGAATAAAGCCAGATATATTAGCACCAGGGAAAAATATTATAAGTACAGTGCCAGAAGGTTATGAAGTATTAAATGGTACAAGTATGGCAGCTCCGCATGTAGCAGGTGCACTTGCAGTGTTAAAAGAAGCACATCCAAATTGGACGAATGATCAACTCATTAACGCATTAAAGACAACAGCAGTTCCACTAGAAGCTTCAGAACCAATAGCACAAGGTAATGGAGTTATTGATATCAAAAAAGCGATTGAAACAACTACAATTATTAATGATACATTAATCACTTTTGGGAAATACGCTGCATCCGAAGAAAAACAGACGGCAACATTAACAATTGAAAATACAGGTAAGAAGGCGAAAGAATATTATTTCAAAATACCTAAAAAGCAAAAGGGATTATTTTGGGAGTTGCCAACCTCCTTTAAAGTGGGGCCAAAAGGTAAAAAAAGTGTCTCAATAGATTTGAAGGTATCTACAAAATATGTAGAACAAGGTATTCATCAAGGCTGGTTGGAGTTGATAAGTGAGGATGAGGTATTTCCTATTGGCTATTTATTTATTAATGAGACGGCAGATTATCCAATTGCAATGGGCTATGAATTCTCATTAGAAGCTTTCTCTAGGGAAAAGTATCAATACCAATTCTATTTAACAGAAGAGGTGGCAGAGGTTGAAATCCATTTATTTCACCCAGAGACATTAACATATGAGCAACCTTTACTACATTTAAAAAATCCACAACTCGGTTTAAATATGGGAGAAATTGATCGGAAGCAAATTAAGCGCCACGGGATATATAAAGCACTATTAAGCCTTCAGTTGAAAGATGGGAAGTACGTTTATTTAGAGACAGATATCTTTGTTCCAGAATAAGAGAGTTAATTATGACGAAAAAGAGCGGAAAAGTTCACAATTCTGACACCTATTTCCGCTTGTTTTTCTTTATAATGGAGAAGTGTCTTTTGGGAGGAACATTAGTGATAGAACAGTGTGACATTCTATTTTTTTCCAATGTTTTATGAGAAGGAAAAATGCTAATCAAAACAAGACGCTTCTTTCTCTCAAATTAATTGACAACAAATAGCGGATATTGTAAGATAAACAAAGTGTGGAGAGGTACGCATTTTAGGGTGTTTGGGAAGGCTTACAACACACTTTTTTGTACCTTTCATCATGAGCAAAGATCATACATAATTGGTTTGAATTTTAACTGGATGTGGAGCTTTGTCAGCGCTTTCTATTACGAATGATTGAGGAGAAGAGTTAATGGCTGAATATGGAAGCATGATAAATCGCCAACGTAAATGGATGCTTTACCTTCTCGCTGTCCTCGTGCTAGGAGCAGGTTTTTCCCCTTATCCAAGTATTTTCCTAGGGTTGATATTAGGGAGTGTCATTAGTTTTTATAATCTATGGTTAATGCAAAAGAAGATTGACGAATTTGCTGAAGCGGTGGAAAAGAAAACTAGAGCTAAAGGTTTAGGTACTCTCGCACGCTTAGCAGCAGTCGCGCTTGGAGTAATCATTGTAATGAGATATGGTGATTATTTTAACTTGATTGCCTTTGTAATTGGATTAATGACTTCTTACATTGTCATTATGATAGATTTTATTTTTTCTAATAAGAATTAGGGTTCGAAAGTGGGGTGAGAAAAATGGATCATGGAGCACCAATTTATCACGATTTATTTGGTATTTCTTGGCTCGATTTTAATCTATCTAACGTATTAATGGTCATAATTACTTCTGCAATTGTATTTATCCTCTCTGTTCTTGGTGCCAGAAAGCTAGCTTTAAAGCCAACTGGAGCACAGAATGTTATGGAATGGGTTGTTGATTTCATTAAAGGGATGATTAATGACACCATGGATTGGAAGACGGGGAAACTTTTCATACCGTTAGCTCTAACATTATTTACATATATTTTTGTTGGAAACATGTTAGGGGTTATAACCAATGGTGTATTTCAAGGAGACGTATGGTGGAAGTCACCAACAGCTGATGCTGGGATTACGTTGACTTTATCTGCTATGGTAATTGTCTTATCTCATCTATATGGGATTAAACTTAAAGGCGGTAAGGAATACTTCTTGGACTACTTTCGACCAATTCCAGTATTATTTCCGATTAAGCTAATTGAAGAGTTTGCCAATACATTGACGCTTGGTCTGCGTTTATTTGGTAACTTATTTGCCGGTGAAGTATTACTAGGTTTACTAGTAGCACTCACTACATCTGGAGTAATTGGATTTATTGGAGGAGCAATACCATTCTTAGCATGGCAAGGATTTAGTATGTTTATTGGAGCAATCCAAGCATTTATCTTTACAATGCTAACATTAGTATTTATTTCACATAAAGTGAACAAGGATCACTAATTATTATTTACCAACCAGATTTAATAGATTTCTATTGAAACTGGAAATTAATATATTTAAATTATATATCTTTGAGGAGGATTTATATTATGGGAGCTTTAGCAGCTGCAATAGCAGTAGGATTAGGTGCACTTGGTGCAGGTATTGGTAACGGTTTAATCGTAAGTCGTACAGTTGAAGGGATTGCTCGTCAACCTGAATTAAAAGGTACACTACAAACTACAATGTTCATCGGGGTTGCATTAGTTGAGGCGGTACCGATTATCGGGGTAGTTATCGCATTAATGGTAATGTAACTTAAACAATCAATTGAAATGGCGAAGACCCATAGAACCTTCGCCATTGTTTGTACATGGGTAATTTTGAACTAAAATAACGATTTACTTTTATAGTTTCACAATTGTTGGTGAAAGGAGTGGATTCTGTGCAAGCATTCACGGATTATTCTATGGTTTATGCTGCGTTAGGTGGCCTTCATGTAGGAGATATGCTTGTTCAATTGTTCTTCTTTATCGTTTTACTTCTGTTAATTAAGAAATTTGCTTGGGGACCTGTCATGGCAATGATGGAGAAGCGTGAAAAACACGTAGCTGATGAAATTGATGCTGCTGAGAAAAGTCGCGCGGAAGCTGAAAAGGCTGCAAAAGAAGCGAATGAAAGATTAACACAAACGAAACAAGAAGCAATGAAAATCATTGAAGACGCTAGAGGCGCTGGAATGAAACAAGAACGAGATATTATTGAAGCAGCTCGTGCTGAAGCTGATCGCATTAAGGTTGCTGCTCAAGCAGATATTCAAAACGAAAAAGAGAAGGCGTTACAAGCGCTTCAAGATAAAGTTGCATCATTATCTGTATTAATTGCAAGTAAGGTAATTGAAAAAGAATTAAGTGAAGCTGATCAAGAGAGCTTGATCAACGAATATATTAAAGAGGTAGGAGAAGAGCAATGAGTGAAGCAGTAGTTGCACAACGATATGCAGAAGCTCTTTTTCAACTAGGAACTGAAAAAGCGAACTTAGACCAATTGGCTGAGGAGTTACGTGTAGTGCGTGATGTCTTCGTAAATAATGATGAGTTTTTTACATTCCTAAAGCATCCTCGTATAACAAATGAGAAAAAGAAACAGCTTTTGGAAGAGGCATTTCAAAGCTTACAAGTAGATGTACTACATACATTGAAGTTGCTTGTGGATCGCCAACGAGTGAATATCACTCCTTCCATAATCGATCATTTTATCGACAAGGTGAATGATGTAAAAGGAATTGCGGAAGCAAGTGTTACTTCTGTTCGTGAGTTGACGGAAAACGAGAAAGAAGAGTTGAAACAAGGCTTAGCAAAAAGCTTTGATAAAAAGACAATCCAGTTGAAAACTGCTGTTGATCCTTCTATTCTTGGTGGATTACGTATTCGTATCGGTAATACTATACATGATGGTACGATTAAAGGTAAATTAGCTCGTTTAGAACGTAAACTTGTATCTGCAAACTAAAGATAGGGGTGAAAATGGTATGAGTATCAATGCTGAAGAAATCAGTAAGCTGATTAAAACGCAAATTGAATCTTATGAATCTGATATAGAAGTTAGCGATGTCGGAACAGTTATTGAAGTAGGGGATGGTATCGCGCGTGCTCATGGGCTTGACGATGTCATGGCTGGTGAGCTTGTTGAGTTCTCTAACGGTGTCATGGGTATGGCACAAAACTTAGAGCAAAGCAACGTTGGTATCGTAATTTTAGGACCATACCTGGACATTAAAGAAGGCGATGAAGTTCGTCGTACAGGTCGTATCATGCAAGTACCAGTAGGTGAAGAATTATTAGGACGTGTTGTTAACCCATTAGGTCAACCAATTGACGGACATGGACCAATTGAAACATCAAAAACTCGTGCTATTGAATCTGAAGCACCTGGAGTAATGGACCGTAAATCAGTAGATGAGCCATTACAAACTGGAATTAAAGCGATTGACGCATTAGTGCCAATCGGACGTGGTCAGCGTGAGTTAATCATCGGAGACCGCCAAACAGGAAAAACAACTGTTGCAATTGATACAATCTTGAACCAAAAAGATCAAGATATGATTTGTATCTATGTAGCAATTGGACAAAAAGAATCTACAGTACGTGGTACAGTTGAAGTTTTACGTCGTTATGGTGCATTAGATTATACAATCGTTGTAACTGCAGGAGCTTCTGACCCAGCACCATTATTATACTTAGCACCGTATGCAGGAGTAGCAATGGGAGAAGAGTTCATGTACAACGGCAAGCATGTGTTAGTTGTTTATGATGATTTATCTAAACAAGCATCAGCTTATCGTGAGCTTTCTCTACTATTACGTCGTCCTCCAGGCCGTGAAGCCTTCCCAGGAGATGTATTCTACTTACACTCTCGTTTACTTGAGCGTGCAGCTAAGCTAAGTGACGCAAGAGGCGGAGGTTCTTTAACAGCACTTCCATTTGTTGAAACACAAGCAGGAGATATTTCGGCTTACATTCCAACAAACGTTATTTCCATCACAGATGGACAAATCTTCTTACAGTCTGATTTATTCCACTCAGGAGTTCGTCCAGCGATTAACCCTGGATTATCTGTATCCCGAGTTGGAGGATCTGCACAAATTAGCGCAATGAAAAAGGTTGCAGGTACATTACGTCTTGACCTTGCTGCATTCCGTGAATTAGAAGCATTTGCTCAGTTTGGTTCTGATTTAGATAAAGCAACAACTGCAAGATTGGCGCGTGGTGAACGTACGGTAGAGGTTCTAAAACAAGGACTACATAAGCCGATAGTTGTTGAAAAGCAAGTTGCAATCCTTTATGCATTAACACGTGGATTCATTGATGATATTCCAGTAGAAGATGTAACTCGTTTTGAGGATGAGTTCCATATGTGGTTAGATCAAAACGCTGCTGATTTATTAAAAACAATCCGTGAAACTGGTAAATTACCTGAAGAAGAAGAGTTTAACAGTAAGATTGAAGCTTTCAAGAAAGTTTTCTTACCAAGCAGTAAATAAGGAGTTCAGTTAGAGAATATAGGCGCTTGCTCATAAGCTTGTTGCCTCTCTCTATTTGAGATTTCCATTAAATAAAAGATCTTTGCAAGAGATTCTTATAGAGATAATAAAAACGAACCATTGATGAATGCGGGGTTTTTCAAGGAATTTCCTTGACCTGTAGCCCTAGATGAAAGGGTGGTGAAAAAGCTTGGCAACACTAAGACAAATTAAAAATAGAATTACTTCTACAACAAAAATGAAACAAATTACAAAAGCGATGGAAATGGTTTCTGCATCCAAAATGGGAAAAGCAGAAGCAAACGCGCGTGCTTTTGTGCCGTATAGTAAGAAAATCCAAGAAGTAGTGTCTAGTATTGCGCAGAATAATACGGATGTTGATCATCCTATGCTACAAAGTCGGGAAGTGAGAAAGACAGCTTATGTTGTTATTACTTCTGACCGTGGTTTAGCAGGTGCATTCAACAGTAACGTACTTCGTAAACTATCAAAAACTATTGCTGACAATCATAAATCTCCTGAAGAATACACAGTTATTGCGATTGGTCGTATGGGTTATGATTTCTGTAAAAAACGTGGTATCCCAGTAGAAAGAAGCATTGTTGGAGTTGCAGATCAGCCTAACTTTGCAGAAATTAAAGAAATTGCTACAGATACAGTTAAGTTATTTAGTGATGAGAAAGTAGATGAATTATATATCATTTATAATCACTATGTAAGTGCGATTTCACACAAAGTGATGACAGATCAGTTATTGCCAATTACAGATATAGCGCAATCAGAATCATCTAGCCAGTATGAATATGAGCCAAATCAGGAAGAAATTTTAGAAGTATTACTACCGCAATATGCGGAGAGTTTAATTTATGGATCACTACTTGATAGTAAAGCAAGTGAACATGCAGCACGTATGATTGCAATGAGAAGTGCTACAGATAATGCTGACGATATTATTTCAGACTTAACATTGTCATTCAACCGTGCTCGCCAAGCAGCTATCACACAAGAAATCACTGAGATTATTGGTGGAGTAGCAGCACTTGAATAGCACTAGTGTGCATTCATATAGTAAGAGTTAGGAGGGAAATCGATGAGTAAAGGACATGTTATACAAGTAATGGGACCAGTTGTTGACGTAAAATTCGACGACGACAAACTCCCAGCTATTTACCATGCATTACGTGTTACAGCTGATGCTACAGAAAATACTGGTGCTATCGATTTAACATTAGAAGTAGCATTACACTTAGGTGATAACACTGTACGCACAATTGCGATGTCTTCTACAGACGGTGTAAAGCGTAATATGCCAGTTGAAGACTTAGAACAACCGATTTCTGTTCCTGTTGGAGATATTACATTAGGACGTGTATTTAACGTTTTAGGTGAAACAATTGATTTAGATGAAAAACTTCCAGAAAATATACAATTAGATCCAATTCACCGTGATGCGCCTAAATTCGAAAACCTTGCAACAGAAACAGAGATTCTTGAAACAGGAATTAAAGTTGTTGACTTATTAGCACCTTATATCAAAGGTGGTAAAATTGGACTATTTGGAGGAGCAGGTGTAGGTAAAACTGTATTAATCCAGGAGTTAATCAACAACATCGCTCAAGAGCACGGCGGTATTTCCGTATTCGCAGGTGTTGGAGAGCGTACACGTGAAGGAAATGACCTTTATTATGAAATGAAGGATTCCGGAGTTATCACTAAAACAGCGATGGTATTCGGACAGATGAATGAACCACCTGGAGCGCGTATGCGTGTTGCTCTTACTGGTTTAACAATGGCAGAGTACTTCCGTGATGAGCAAGGACAAGACGTATTATTATTCATTGATAATATTTTCCGTTTCACACAAGCAGGTTCTGAGGTATCGGCATTATTAGGTCGTATGCCTTCAGCGGTAGGATATCAGCCTACACTTGCTACAGAGATGGGTCAATTACAAGAGCGTATCACTTCAACGGATAAAGGATCAGTTACGTCTATTCAGGCTATTTATGTACCTGCGGATGACTACACTGACCCGGCTCCAGCGACAACATTCGCTCACTTAGATGCTACAACTAACTTAGACCGTGGTCTTTCTGAGCAAGGTATCTATCCAGCGGTAGATCCACTTGCATCTACTTCTAGAGCCCTTGATCCAGAGATTGTTGGATCAGAGCACTATAATGTTGCACGTGAGGTTCAACGTACATTACAGCGTTACCGTGAATTACAAGATATCATTGCGATGTTAGGTATGGATGAGTTAACAGATGAAGATAAATTAACTGTTGCTCGTGCACGTCGTATGCAATTCTTCTTATCTCAAAACTTCCACGTTGCTGAACAGTTTACAGGTCAGCCAGGATCTTATGTACCTGTAAAAGAAACAGTTCGCGGATTTAAAGAGATTTTGGATGGTAAATATGATGATTTACCAGAAGATGCGTTCCGTCTAGTTGGAGCTATTGAAGAAGTAGTAGAAAAAGCAGAAAAAATGATGTAATATAAAAGCCTATTTAACCCCTACCCTAATGGATATAGGGATAGGGGTTTGCGCTTTATACTCTGAGATAATTCCTATCTCATTGAACTTGAAAAAGAGGAGGGTTACCTTGAAAACATTAACGGTAAGTGTAGTTACACCAGATGGTCCTGTTTTAGAAGACGATTATGAAATGGTCGTTTGTCGAGCAGAAAATGGTGAACTTGGTATTTTACCAGGACATATTCCATTGGTTGCCCCTTTATCAATTAGTGTCATTCGCTTGAAAAAGCAGGGAGATACAACAGATCGTTTAACTGTAAATGGAGGCTTCATAGAAGTTCGTCCAGACAAAGTTACTATTCTTGCTCAATCTGCTGAAAAGTTATCAGATATTGATATTAAGCGTGCACAAGAATCACTTCGGAGAGCAGAAGAAAGACTACAGTCACAACAATCGGATGTAGATCGTTTGCGTGCAGAATTAGCATTACAAAGAGCAAAGAATCGTATAGAAGCAAAACAAAATTAATATGTTTTATACCACGAAACGTTTTCTTTCCAAATTTTATTGGGAGAGGGAACGTTTTAATTTTTCACATCAATAGGCATATATGCCTATTGATGTGAAAAAGGCTTAAAGTCCTAAAGTAGACAATTTCTAGGGAAATAAATTAACTTTTTCTATACAAATCCACAGAAAATATTTCAATATTTCCGGGGAAATGACAAAATATATCATAAATATATACAAAGGATAATAGAAATGAACATATTCTTTATTCATTTTACACTGACATTTTATTTTAAAAATGATAAAGTGGAAACAGAAACATGAAGGAGGCGAGTATCTCTTGTTTGGGATTGGACAGTTAGCAATTATTAGCATACTATCACATATATTTTTCATCTTTTTAACATGGAGAGTAGTAACCTCTATTAATTTAGAACCATTAATTCGAAAAGGAAAAGTGGTTGAAGCGCGAGTTTTAATCATTTTTATTACTATTGTAATCGGTAGTGGGATTAGCAGATTTTTCTTAGAAATTCTGCAATGGTCACAAGACTTACTTTACTTACTCTAACTCACACTTAAAGAACTACCTATTTGACTATAACTAATCAGATAAGTAGTTCTTTTTTTGACTTTGAATTTATTTAAATAAAAATCAAATTTAATGTAACCTTTCTTTTGGGTGCTCGACTAATTTAAGGCTGGACGAGTTTGCACAAGCTAGAAAGACAATATTTTGTCAATATTTATCATTAAATGTAAATATATTTGCTTGTATGACCTCATTTGGTGGTGTTATAATGGAAGGTGAGATTTTTAGAATTTTAAATATAGACATAGTATGCAACGTATGTTTTAATGTTATCTAGTGGTTTTACTTAGGTGCAATGATTGAGGAAAACGTTTGTTTTACATAGTAGACTACGGGATTCAAGATAGTAAATAATCCTGGCCTTTTCAGGAGAATTTACTCTGAAATGTAATTTATAATAATGAAAATCATCTACGTTATAACAGAAAAATCTAGAAAATAATATAAAATTAATTTAGAAATTGAACAAAGCTAATAGTTGGAACACCTATCTGATAAGTTGAATATGAATAAATTAATTAGGATTCGAAGGAGATAGTAAAATATGGAGAAAATCATCATCAAAGGCGGTAAGCAATTACGTGGTACGGTTAGAATAGATGGTGCGAAAAATGCTGTACTTCCAGTGCTTGCAGCTAGTTTAATTGCAAGTGAGGGAGTAAGTGTTATTAAAGATGTGCCCCACTTAGCTGATGTATATACTATCAATGAAGTTTTACGTAATTTAAATACAAAAGTGCATTTTGAAAACAATACTATTTCTATTGATGCTACTGCTCCTTTAGAGACAGAGGCTCCCTTTGAATACGTCCGTAAAATGAGAGCGTCCGTATTAGTGCTTGGCCCTCTTCTTGCACGTTTAGGTCATGCAAAAGTTGCAATGCCGGGTGGTTGTGCGATTGGATCACGTCCAATTGATTTGCATTTAAAAGGCTTTGAAGCAATGGGAGCAGAGGTAATTGTTGGAAATGGTTATGTAGAAGCAAAAGTAGATGGTCGTCTAAAAGGTGCGAAAATATTCTTAGATGTACCAAGTGTTGGAGCTACAGAAAATATTATGATGGCAGCTACTTTAGCAGAAGGTACAACGATCATGGAAAATGTAGCAAAAGAGCCTGAAATTGTAGATTTAGCAAATTATTTAAATAAAATGGGTGCGAAAATTGTCGGTGCGGGAACTGGAACAATTCGTATTGAAGGTGTAGAAACATTACGTGGCGCAGAACATGTGATGATTCCTGATCGAATTGAAGCTGGAACTTTTATGGCTGCAGCTGCTATTACAAAGGGTAATATTTTAATCGAAAATGTCGTTGTTGAGCATCTGAGCTCTGTTATTTCAAAATTAGAAGAGATGGGTGTTAAAATCAGCGAAGAAGGTAATGGTATCCGAGTAATTGGACCAGAAACACTAGCTGCTACAGATATTAAAACTTTACCACATCCAGGCTTTCCAACAGACATGCAATCTCAAATGATGGCATTAATGACATTTGCTGAAGGCACAAGTGTTGTAACAGAGACGGTGTTTGAGAATCGTTTTATGCATGTAGAAGAATTTAGACGAATGAATGTAAACATGAAAATAGAAGGCCGTAGCGTAATTATTGAAGGGCCTACTGTAGTTCAAGGAGCAGAAGTTGCAGCAACAGACCTACGTGCTGGAGCAGCATTAATTCTTGCTGGTCTTGGAGCAGAAGGTGTAACACGTGTTACAGAATTACAGCATATTGATCGAGGCTATGTAAATATTACAGAAAAATTTGTAGCGTTAGGAGCAGATATTGAAAGAGTAGATGGTTCAAAGCAAGCTAATACTCCAACTGTTCGAGTATAAAGATAAATAACTAAATAGGAATTAATAAAACCTTTGCAAATTTTGTAGAGGTTTTTTTTTTGTTTTTTTTAAAAGTATGAGGAATTTAAGAAATAAAGTAGGACAGACACGATACCTGTGTGTCGATGTTGGTCAAATAACATAACCATTCTTAGCTGATGGAAATACACTGAAGGCAAACTGTTTCTGTTAGGAGTGATTTGCAATTTTTTTTGCAAATAAATCGAGTTTCAGATGAATAGGTTCTATTATGCTTTGTTCATGGATATATTAATTAATAATTGGAAAGAAGCTGTAAAAAAGGAGCACATTGTAAAATATATTAAAGGAGGAATAAAAAACTTTATGAATACTAAACCAAGAAAAATAATCAAAAAAAATCAATTACCCTTTAGAAAAAAAGTATCCTCAAAAAGTAAAAAGACATTTATCCTATTCATCATAGGCATCATTGCAATCGTATTAATCATACCTACAAGCATAGTGCTCCCGTTTATAAAAAAAGACACACTTCCAAGCGAAAGTAATGCTTCTCCTTCCAATGAAAAAGCAGAAGAAATGAATAGTGATTACATGGTAGCTGTTAAACGAGCAAGTACAGATACAGTCGAAAATCTACCTCTAGAAACATATGTAGTAGGGGTGGTTGCTTCTGAAATGCCAATCGAATTTGAAATGGAAGCACTGAAGGCGCAGGCTGTTGCTGCTCGAACTTATGTAGTTAATCATTTACTGCATGAATCCAAAGATAAAACAATTACAGATACAGTGCAACATCAAGTATATAAAAATGATGAAGAACTACGTCAGCTTTGGGGAAAAGATTATGAGGATAAAATGAATCGACTTATGGAAGCAGTACAAGCTACACAAGGGCAAGTTATTTTACATGGGGAAACGCCAATAACGCCTGCATTTTTCTCCACCAGTAATGGTTTCACAGAGAACTCTGAAGATTATTGGGGATCTGAATTGCCCTATTTACGAAGTGTAGAAAGTCCATGGGATAAAAATTCTCCAAAATTTTTAGATCAAAAAACATTTTCATTAACTGAGATAGAAGATCACTTGCAGATTACTTTACCAAGAGAAGAAGCAGTAGCTGTTGATATTACTCGAACAGATAGTGAGAGAGTTAAAGAATTAACACTACAGGATCATACATTCTCTGGAAGAGAGATTCGTGAGAAGCTGGGACTAAGATCAAATGATTTTTCGATTAAACAGCGTAATGATCATTTGATTTTTACGACAAAAGGTTATGGACATGGAATTGGAATGAGTCAATATGGTGCAAATGAATTAGCGAAACAAGGAAAGACATATGAAGATATTATTCATTATTACTATAAGGATGTGCAAATGAAACCAGTCAATCACTTTGCACCAACCTTAGTTCGTGCTTCTGAAAATTAGTAAAATAAAGGCTGTTTTGTTCTAGTAAATCAACTTTTTGGTAAAAAATGCTATTTATTTTGAATTTCATGTATACATTTGCTTTTTTCTGACAAAAATGGTTGCTGAGGTGATGATCAGATGAAAGAAAAAAGCAAGTGGAAATGGAAGAGAATGGCTCAAAAGAAATGGCTATTCCCGGCAATGTATTTGTTCTTGGCCGTATTTCTAATTTCAGGTGTCTACTGGTACCAAAATTCAACCAAACAAGTACCAGAAGTACAACAGGAATCTGTTGAGAACAAAGAGCAACCAGCAAGTAATGACCCAACTGAGCAAGCAGCAGAGCCAGTCATGGAACCAAGTGAAATCATCCAAATGCCTGTTAACAAAACCGAGAAGTTGGAGATTGTGACAAAGTTTTTTGACTACAATGCTTCAGCAGAAGAACAACAGAATAGCTTGATTCAATATAATAATCGTTTTTATCAAAGTGTAGGAATAGACATTACAGTTCCCGAACAAGAAACCTTTGATGTTGTTGCATCACTAAGTGGGACAGTTGAAGAAGTGAAAGAAGATCCTCTTATGGGAAATGTTGTCGTACTAGCACATGATCAAGGAGTAAAAACGTATTATGCAAGCTTAGGTGATGTTTCTGTAAAAACAGGCGATCAGTTAAAGCAAGGAAATAAACTTGGTAATGCTGGAGAGAATCTATTTGGAAAAGATAATGGAACACATCTTCATTTTGAAATAAGAAAAGATGATCAAAAGTTAAATCCAGAGGCGTTTTTTAATCAATCTGTGAGTAAATTAGAAGAAGCAACTTTTACAGATGATGATGAAAGAGACGACGAAAGAGATGACCAGCATCGGGATGAAGATGATCGAGATGATGAACCAGAAGATGATCAAGATGAATATAATGATGAACAAGATGATAATGATGAAGATCGAGATGATTCAGAAGATTCTTCAGCAACATCTTAAGCGAACAAGCGGAGAAATTTCTCCGCTTGTTTGACATTTTACATAGATAAATTTGAATAGTTTCTTATTTCTACAATATCTTACGACTGTGTATCCTCACCAAACCTGTGAAAATGATAAGAAATGTTATCCACTGACTTAAAATATCCCTTTGTTAAAATTCATCGAAATACAAGATTTCGATGAATTTCCGTTTCCTCTCAAAATCAATCAGCCTCTTCAAATATAGTTTACGGATTTTCTAATGGTGTAAGAAGATACTCAACTCTTTTTATTTATTCTTTAGCGACCATTATAGAAAATCATATTTTACCTTCTGTAGTTTGTCCTTTTTTTAATCGGATAACTTTAATCATAATTAGGTGGACATCGTAATATCATAGTAGAAATGAAGAATTTAACCTCTGAGGTGAAAGTAAACAAAAGGGATTTTCCAACGTGAGAATTTACTAATAATACGTATTTACAAGAATTAGGGAATGGGTTTGAACATAAAAGACAACGATATATGAAGCACTTACGATATAATATTGCACCTTGTCTCATTAAACACCTCGGAAAACCAACGGAGGAGGCGGATGGTGTGCATGATTATATTAAAGAAAGGACAATGAAAATTGGTAATCATGTTATTAAAACGAAAAATACAGTGCGCGTGATTGCTAAAGAGTTTGGTGTGTCAAAGAGCACAGTCCATAAAGATTTAACAGAGAGGTTACCAGAAATCAGTCCAGAGCTGGCTAATCAGGTGAAGCAAATATTAGAGTATCATAAATCCATCCGACATATACGTGGAGGAGAAGCCACAAGAAAGAAGTATCAACGTGTGAATAGTAAAGAATAAATAGTATTATCTCTCACAAACTCAGTTAACAGCTGAGTTTTTTCTGTTTAAATCTCTTGATAAACCCAGTAAAATTCTAAGTTAGAATGTCTCTATAGATAGTGGATTATTCAGATGTTATTATAGGGTAGTAAACTTGAAAAAGACTAAATAATAAATACGATGAAATGTATTTGCTAAAATATAAAAAGAATCTACACCTTTTTACATAAAACGCACTTAAATAAGCAAGTTTGTGGTATGATATAGAGTAGCATTGTCATTGAAACGGTGCAAGATAGCTTGAACTAGGAGGAGCTTGAATTATGTTTTCGAGAGATATTGGAATTGACCTTGGAACAGCCAATGTTTTAATTCATATAAAAGGTAAAGGTATTGTATTAAATGAACCTGCAGTTGTAGCACAAGAGAAACATACAGGAAAAGTATTAGAAGTAGGGGAAGCGGCTTATCGCATGGTAGGACGTACACCTGGAAATATAGAAGTTATTCGTCCATTAAAAGATGGGGTTATTGCTGATTTTGATGTAACAGAAGCAATGTTAACGCATTTTATTAACAAGATTAAAGTCAAAGGCTTCCTTTCTAAACCAAGAATGTTAATTTGTTGTCCAGCGAATATCACAAAGGTGGAGCAAAAAGCAATTAAAGAAGCAGCTGAAAAGTCTGGCGGACGTAAGGTCTACTTAGAAGAAGAGCCTAAAGTCGCTGCAATTGGGGCAGGAATGGATATTTTCCAGCCAAGCGGTAATATGGTTATTGATGTCGGTGGAGGAACAACAGATGTTGCTGTATTATCTATGGGTGATATTGTAACAGCAGAATCCATCAAAATGGCAGGAGACAAATTTGACATAGCGATTCAAAATTATATAAAGAGTAAATATAAATTATTAATCGGGGAACGTACTTCCGAAGAAATCAAAATTAATATTGCAACAGTTTTTCCTAAAGGTCGCAATGAAGAGATTGATATCCGTGGACGCGATATGGTTAATGGTTTACCTCGCACAATTACGGTATACTCTGAGGAGATTGAAGAAGCTTTACGTGAACCTATTTCATTAATTACTCAAGCGGCTAAGTATGTGTTAGAGCATACACCACCTGAGCTATCTGCTGATATTATCGATCGTGGTGTTATTTTAACTGGTGGTGGAGCAATGATTCATGGCTTAGATCAATTATTAGCGGAAGAATTAATGGTTCCAGTATTTTTAGCAGAAGAGCCGATGAATTGTGTAGCTAAAGGGACAGGAATCTTATTAGAGAACATTGATAAGGTTGCTCGTAGAAAAATACAGTAAACGTGTAATGAAACACCTTCGAATTAAAGGGGAGGTCCTATTTCATGTTAAGAGGATTTTATACAGCTGCAAGTGGGATGATTACCCAGCAGCGAGTTCAGGAATCATTATCAAATAATATTGCGAATGTAAATACGCCAGGATACAAAGCAGATCAAACTGCTACACGTTCATTTCCTGAATTATTAATGCATCAAATCGGAAAGACAAATAATGTGAATGGCTTTAATTCATCTACTAATCGTCCACTTGGTCCACTCAGCACAGGTGTCTATGTTCAAGAGATGATGCCTAATTTTGTACAGGGTGATTTGAAGGAAACGGGAGTAACGACAGATGTAGCGCTTGTACCTAGTGGCTTACCAGATGAAGATGGCAATTTATTTTTCACAGTACAAAATGAAGCAGGAGAAGTACGATTGACACGTAATGGTAATTTCACAGTTGATTATCAAGGTAGATTAGTTACCAATGATGGATATTTTGTATTGGATCAAGCAGATAACCAAATTAATACATTTGCTATGGAATTCACTGTTACTCAAGAAGGAGTTATCCAATTACCAAATGGAGAAAATATTCCTTTAGGTATTACATATGTTACAAATGCTAACGAACTTGAAAAAGAAGGAAATGGATTATTCCGTGGAGAAGGTGTTCAAGCTCCTGAAGATGCGCGATTCTCTGTATATCAAGGGTTTCTGGAGCGCTCGAATGTAGACGCAGCTCGTTCCATGACAGATATGATTCAAGCTTTTCGATTATTTGAAATCAATCAAAGAGTATTAAGAGCATATGATGAAAGTATGGGTAAGGCAGTAAATGATATTGCTCGGATAGGGTAAGGAGGAGTTTCATGTCACAAATGATGGTTCAAGCAGCAGTCACAATGGGGCAGCTACAAAATAAATTAGATGTGATAGGGAATAACTTGGCTAATAGTCAAACAACAGGCTATAAAAGTCGTCAAGTAGAGTTTTCTTCACTCTTATTCCAACAAATAAATAATATGACACATCCTTCTAATGCATTGGCTAGAGTAACACCTGATGGTATTCGAGTAGGTACTGGAGCAAAATTAGGTTCCATTAATTCGAATCTTTCTAGTGGGGCATTACAAACTACTGATAGAGATTTAGATACAGCATTAATAAATGAAAGCCATTTATTTACTGTTGAGGTTATCCAAAATAACCAATCGGAAATTCAGTATACACGTGATGGTAGTTTTTATTTGCAGCCAATTCGAAATGACTCAGTGATGTTAACAACAGCTGATGGGAATCCTGTTTTAGGGCGAAACGGAAGAATTGAGATCGATGCTGGATTTGATTCGATTAATATTTTGTCAGACGGGAATATCATAGTGAAGCGTGGAGATAATACAGAAAATGTAGATTCTCTACAAATATATGAAGCTCATAAACCAAGGCTCTTAGAAGCTGCGGGAGATAATTTATTCCGTATTCCAGATGAAATACTTTTGACAGAAAACATAGATACCATTCTTGAGCAAGTAGGGAATGGTAACAATTTAGTGCAAAGCGGTACACTTGAAAGTTCAAATGTTGATATGGCGGAGCAGATGACCGAAATGATCAATACACAGAGATCGTACCAGTTTAACGCACGAACTATTTCAATGGCAGATCAGATGATGGGGCTTGTGAATCAATTAAGATAATCCATTTTGTCTGTTCTAGGACATGAAATAGTTTAGATTAAGGAGAAACAATTATGGCTACAAAACAATCAAATGGTAATGTAGGAACGAAGTCGAGGGTTGAATTAAAACAGCAAAATCAAAAAGCAGTGAAGAACCCTAACGATGAACCAAAAACAAATGCTACGAAAAATAAGAAGCAAGAAAAATCAAAGCGCAAAAAAAAGCTAAAGAAGCCAAGACGAAGAATATTCCCGATAACTTTAAGAATTATTATCATTTTGGCACTTTGTGCAACAGCTTTAGTTTTAGGCGCTATGGTAGGCTATGGGATTATAGGAGACGGTAATCCGACAGATGTGCTTTTAAAGGAAACGTGGCAACATATCATTGATTTTGTGAAAAAGGAAGAGTAATGAAACTCCTTGTGCGATAAAGACGAATAGATTCAAAGAGAGGGATTGCCAGAAAATATTTTCTAGCAATCCCTCTCCGCTTTATTACCTAGGGAGCAGGATTTCTGCCTGTTACTAATCGAATAATAAGAACAATTAATGCAATTACTAATAAAATATGGACAAACCCACCAAGAATTTTGAAACTAAATCCAAGTATCCAAAGAATTAGTAAAATAACGAATAGTGTCCAAAGCATATTCTTGTCCTCCTTTTTTATACAACATAGCGATATATTCTAGATGTATGTATTTATCATCATAATAACCTTTCTCCCTAAAGTTTAAACGTTTTTGTTATAATATAAGAACAATGTAGAAAATTTGGAGGGAATCAAATGGACATTCAAGAAATTAAAGAAGTTATTCCACACCGCTATCCTTTCCTATTAGTTGATAGAGTGTTAGAGATGGAAGAAGGAAAGCGTGTCGTTGCAATTAAAAATGTAACAGCAAATGAACCATTCTTTCAAGGACACTTTCCAGAGTATGCAGTAATGCCAGGTGTATTAATTATTGAGGCATTAGCTCAAGTTGGAGCAATTGGTATGTTACATATGGAAGAAAACAAAGGAAAAATTGGCTTTTTAGCAGGATTAGATAAATGTCGTTTTAAACGTCAAGTTGTCCCAGGTGATCAATTGCATTTAGAAGTTGAAATCACACGTGTTAAGGGACCTATTGGTAAAGGAAAAGGTATTGCAACAGTAAATGGTGAGCTTGCTTGTGAAGCAGAAATTATGTTTGCAATTAAATAAATAAAGCTATTCCCTTTTGGGTAGACAGATTTTTAAAATTTGTCTACTCAAAAGGGATTTTTTATTTTAAATTTTTTAGTAATAAAATTTTTAAAAGAGAATGATGGTCGTCATAATGGATAAGCTAACATTGTGTATAATGAAAGGAGGGAAAATCTTGAAGAAAAAATTATTGTTTTTACTACTTATCACAATGTTGGTTGCTGCAGGATGTAATGTCATGGAAAGAGATAACATGGACGACAATAGAGATCTAGAGGAACCAAGACAGGATGTACCATTAAATGATGACAATGGCGATTTGAACAATGATGTGTATGAAAATAATCGTCAGCCAGATGAAGACTTAAATAACGATAATAATAATGGTAACAATAACAACAATAACGATACTGAAAATGATAATACCACACGCTAATTTAGTGGATGAAGTAGAGACAACGATATTGAAATAAGATATCGTTGTTTTTGCATTATAAATCAAATTGTATATATACTTTTCTAAAGAAGTAAAAAATTCTAACAAATGAGAATATTTTCCTGGAATTTAAATTGTTCAAGTAGTAAAATAGAACTATATTATAATAAAATGGAGGGAAAGAATTGAGTATCATAACAAATGCTACAATGTATATTATTACCAAAAACACAAAAGCAATTATCGCAAATTCTAGTGGGCATTATCGTTCAAAAATTTTCCATTCTGAAGGAGAATCTAATTCTATCCATTCTCCTAGACAAATTATTTCGTATAATTGTATGAAGAATCACTCATCAATGGAAGGAAGAGAAACAGCGGCACGTCATGTATTACGAACAAATAGCAAATTACCTATTTCAGTGAACCCATCATTGGGAATCTATTTATTTCCGACCACATCTCCAAGAAATCCTCAATGTGTATGGCTTTCATATTATCATATCGATTTTTTCAAACAAGTGGATGAGCTTACATATATTCATTTTCAAGATGGAACTAATTTACATATTTCTATTTCAGAAAGAACATTAGATCAGCAGTACAAAAAAACAAGTCAACTAATTGCTGCTTTCCATCGAGAAAATATTTTTGGCTACAGCCTATAAACAAAGAAGCTTCTATCCCATTTTAATTTTAGAATGGAGACAGGAGCTTCTTTTATATCTGCTTTTTTGCTTTTTGGATGATTTTATAAGCTACTTCAGAGAACATTAATCCTAGAGCAATTCCGCCTGATAATAAAATAACTTTTGCGGATAATTGTACACCTGACAAATAATCGTTTTCGACAAAATTTCGCATAGCGTGATAAGCAATGCCACCAGGAACCAATGGAATAATTCCAGCCACATAAAAAATTAGAATTGGTTTTTTAAAATAAACCGCACATAATCTACTTAGAATTCCAACAAGTATTGCAGCAATAACAGTTGCAGCAACAACATCCATTTGATTTACAGATGTTAAATAATAATATAAAATCCAGCCGCACATTCCAACAAGTCCACATTGTGCTAAGACTTGACGTGGGGAATTAAATAAGATTGCAAAGCCTGCTGAAGCAATAAAGCTCGTTATTAATTGAGCAATAATTAGCATCCTGTGTGACCTCCTTTAAAAAATTGCAAAACATACAGCAATTCCTGCACCAATAGCAAACGCTGTTAGCAATGCTTCTACTCCTTTGGAAACACCTGCTACAAGATGGCCAGCGAGTAAATCACGTACAGCATTTGTGATTGGCAGTCCAGGAACTAATGGCATGACTGCACCAATAATAATCTTATCTATTTCCACACCTAAACCAGTTTGAATAAAGATAATTGCTAGAATTCCAATTAAGAATGATGCAGCAAAATCAGCAATAAAACGAATTTCAACAAAGTGAAGTACAATCAGCATCATCCAAAAGCCAATTCCACCAGTGATAAATGTAGGTATGAAATCTGCCCAATTACCACCAAACATAATTGCAAAACAGCTACTTAATGCTGCTGCTGCAAGAATTTGTAGCCATTTGGGAAAAGACAGATCAGTTTTTTCTAAAGCTTGCAATGCTTTTAATGCTTCTGTTAAAGTGAGCTCACCAGCAGCAATCTGTCGTGATATATCATTTACTTCAGCAATTTTATGGAGATCTGTTGAACGATTAGAAATTCGCATCAAATTAGATGCTTCTGCAAACGAAGTCGAAAAATTAATTCCTGTAGGCATAGCAAAGCTTTGAGCATCTGTTAGACCATAAGCTGTTGCAATACGTGTCATTGTATCCTCGACACGATGTGTTTCCGCACCACTTTCTAGCATAATTTTCCCTGCAAGCATGCTAACCTTTGCGATATCTCGAGAACCATCCATCTGATTCACACCTCTCTTTTCGAACATAAAACGTATTCACTATTATAGTATCCCCAATAAAATAACGCTACAATGAAAAAACTTGTAAATAGGCGCTTTATAACACCTATTTACAAGCTTGCTGTTATATCATCATAAATAATCCTATAATACAAACAAATGGAATTGCATTAGCCATTGCTATTCCTAAAAAGGAAAATGTTTGTATGAGATTTTTTGATTCTTCTGTAACATCGAAAAACCTTTGTAAAATAATAAAGAGGGTTGCAAAGCCAATTGTTAAAAAGATAATAATTGCAGGGACATATAGTGCTTCAATGCCATTTCCAGATTGAAGATTCATCATTCCATAGATGATTAAAAGTAAAGGAATAACTTCGGCAAGTGCCACCCAAATAAAAAATTGTGTTTGTACTTTCATTACAGCTTCAGGATTCTCTTTTATTCGTTCTATAGAAATTTTAAATATAAGTAGAATCGGAAGGGCAGCTAGTAGCGTGGCTGCAACAAATATATAAGGGCTCATAAATTACCTCCTTTGATATAAGAATATATAAGTAATTTTAGCATAACCGTATGTACCACTCAATGAGCGGAAAAATATTGGCTAACTTTATTCTTATGTTCTAAGGAAGTAAGCGGTATGAATTAGATACGTTTTACGCTTGAACCGCTCCCATAACATACTTTTTCCATTCTAAAAAGTCAGCAGAAAGCAAAAGCTCCTCATTGCGAGGTCGTGCAAAGGGGACCTGAATAATTTCTTTAACTTGAGCTGGATTTGTAGACAAGATAACAATCTTATCTGATAGAAATAATGCCTCATCAATATTATGGGTGATGAATAGTACAGATTTATCGAATTGATCCCAAGTGGAAAGGAGCCATTTTTGCATTTCTAATCGAGTAAATTCATCTAGGGCAGAGAATGGCTCGTCTAAGCACATAAACGCTTGCGGACTCAGTAACGCACGAATAAAAGCAACTCGTTGTTTCATGCCTCCAGATAAAGCATGAGGATATGCATGAATGACTTCTGCAATTCCTGCTTTTTCTAACATATGAATAGCTCGCTTTTCATCCTGGCTCCCGTGCAATTCCTGCCCAAGTAATGCATTTTTTAAGACAGAACGCCATGGAAATAATGCTGCCTGTTGTGGCATATAGCTAATATGACCACTTTTTCCTATAATCGATTCTCCATCCATATAGATATCTCCAGTGTCTGGAGTTAATAATCCACCGATCAGATTAAATAGTGTGCTTTTTCCACTGCCAGAAGGACCAATAAGAGAGATGAATTCCCCATCCTTTACATCAAAGGAGATTCCTTCTAATACTAGCTTTTCTCCAAATGATTTATGAATATTGTGTATCTCTAATTTCATTATTTCTCTTCCCCCTTCTGCCAACGAATAATTAATCTTTCTAATAATAAGATAAGACCAAAGAATGCAAGGCTTAGTAACATGGCGATAATTATGGCAATAAATACCCGGGAAGTACGGTAAGAGGAGGTAGCAAGTGTAATAAACACACCAATTCCCTTCTGAGCGCCAAGCCATTCAGACACAACTGTTGCCATGACACTATATGTTGCAGCAATTTTTAGACCAGAGAAAATGGATGGTAATGCATGAGGTAACTCTAATTTAAAGAAAAGCTGTGATCTTGTAGCACCCATCATTTTCATATAATAAACAAGGTCTCGATTGGTTTGTTGAAATCCTCCTAGTGCTGAAATTGCTACTGGGAAGAAACAGGCAATGGTAATAATAATTAGCTTAGGCAACGGCCCAAAACCAAGCCAAATAACAAGTAGTGGTGCAATAACAATTACTGGCATGTTCTGCGATAAGATTAAGAAAGGGTAGAATGTTTCTTTTACCCGTGGCAAGGTATGTAATATCAAAGCGATAATTAAGCCAACAGAAACACCGATAGCGAATCCCGAAGTTGTAAGTTGTAGGGATGCATAGAAATGTGGCATAAACTCGGGAAGTACTTCTGTGAATTCTGTCCAAATATCAGAAGGAGCAGGTAGGAACCATTTTTCTATATCAAAAATGCGGGTTGCTAATTCCCAGAGAAGAATCACGACTATAATTGCAGTCACAGGCCGCCAGCTATTTTTTATTATTTGCAGGATCATTGTATAACACCACGCTATTTTATAATTTTATGAAATTCATTAAATAAAGGGATTGCTGAAAATGACCTCAACAATCCCTGATTCTGATTACTTTTCAGGTAAGAAATCATTTGTGAATGCTTTTTCAAAATCAATTAGTTCATCAACAATACCATTTTCATGCAGGAATTTAGCAGGCTTCTCCCATCTTTCTAGCTCTTGAATTCCCCATTGTTCGGCATCATCTTGGTAGCGATCTGCTAACCATTCTTGACTATGTTTAACTAGCTCAGGATCTAAATCGGGTTCAGCTTCTATTAAAATATTTGCTGCTGCTTCTGGATTATCTATTGCGAATTCATATCCCTTTGTAGCTCCATGGATAAATGCTCTCACAGTATCAGGATCTGATTCGATCATATCTTCGCTGGTTACTAAAACAGGTGTATAGAAATCAAGCCCATCTGCAACGTCGATATAATACATCATATTGATGTCCAGCCCACGTAACCCTGCTTCTATGCCTGTCCAGCCGTAGAATACTGTAGAGAAGTCCACATCTCTTTCAATAGCTGTAAACCAATCAGATTGTCCAATATTGATAAAATCAACCTTTTCTACATCTGCACCATTTTCTTCCATGATGAAACGCATCATAGCCTCTTGTAGCGGAACTCCAATGCCTCCAAACTTTTTCCCTTCAAAGTCTTTCGGTGTTTGAATGTTTTTATCTACTGGTGACGCATATCCAGCTGTGTTATGTTGAATCACTGCAGCAATAGAAACGAGCGGGAGACCTTCAGGGCGAGCCATAATAAGACGCTCTTGGTAGCTTACTCCAAAGTCTGCTGTCCCAGAAGCGACAAGTTGGTTAGAGCCAACCTCTCCAGGCAGTATGATTTCTACATCTAATCCTTCCTCTTCAAAGAATCCTTTTTCTTTAGCAACATAAATTCCAGTATGGTTTGTATTTGGTGTCCAATCAAGAACGAAAGTAACAGGTGTTAATTTTTTGCCATCTCCAGATTTTTTATTTGTGTCATTGTCTTCTTTCTCACTACTACAAGCAGAGATAACAATAGCTAACACGACGAACACACATAAATAAAATGCTTTCTTCAAAATTTTCCCCTCCGTAAGTTCATTGTTGTCATTTTAATATGTTAGTCCTCCTGAAATAAAAAAATGCACTAAGATTAGCTCTTAGCGCATGGGAAATTAAACATTCATTTATCGTATTACAATGAATTAACGTCTATGTTCCCTACGCTGGTACCAACCAGATCAGGTTCTAAGGGTTAGCATCTTATGGATGCAATCTCAGCTTTAAAGAAAGCTCCCCTACATAACATATAAAATTGTACATCATTCAAATAATGTGTAATGCATTACAGAGATAAGTATGCCATAAAAAATTAAAAGTTGCAAAGACATCAAAATCCATTTTCTAGAGTAACTGATTTTCTGTAATAAAAATAAAAAATGAAATAATCATTTTGTAGCTTATTTTGACAAATATAAGGCAGAAGAAAAGTGATTATTCCTCTTTGTTTTATTTTCTCATGTTCAATTCCTCATAAATTCGATATAATATAGCAAACTAAAAGTACGTGATAAAAATTAGCAATTTAGTTTAAATTTGAAATCCCTCTTAAAGAAAAAGAGCTGTTAAACGATAGCATTACAAGGAGGACATGATGATTCAATCATTTGATTTAATTGTTGCTCTACTTATAGCATGTGTTTCAACATTTATATTAACGATACCTGTACGAGCCCTCGCTATGAAATTTGAAGTGTTGGACCATCCAAACAGGAGAAAAATACATGAAAATCCAACTCCAAGACTTGGAGGCGTGGCTATTTTTATTGGATCTTATTTAGGGATTCTTTATCTGCAGCCACAGCATGAACATTTATGGGAAATCTTCTTTGGATCATTAATTATTGTTATTATTGGCGCTCTAGATGATCGATTTGAATTAAGGCCATATGTCAAACTAGGAGGACATATTGCAGCCGCCGCATTGGTAATTTCTTCCGGTTTAGTAATTGAGAAAATCACACTACCTTTTTTTGGAGTAGTAGAACTAGGTTTTATTAGTGTTCTTGTTACTTTCATTTGGATTATTGGAATTACGAATGCAATTAATTTGATTGACGGTTTAGATGGTTTAGCCACAGGAGTGACAACCATTGCTTTTACAAGCATGTTAATTATGGCGATGATTGATGTGCGTGTAGTGGCTGCTTACTTCTGTATTGTATTGATTGGTTCAAATTTAGGATTTCTATACCATAATTTTTATCCAGCAAAGATATATATGGGTGATTCAGGCTCAAACTTTTTAGGATATATGATTGCAGTAGTATCGATTCTTGGTTTATTTAAGAATATTGCGCTATTAAGCTTTATTATTCCAGTAATCTTATTAGCTGTACCAATTTTCGACACTTTTTTTGCGATTGTAAGGAGAATTAAAAATAAAGAAAGTATTATGGTAGCAGATAATTACCATGTGCATTATCAACTACTTCGGGCAGGTTATACGCATCGTGGAGCCGTAGTAATTATTTATGTGTTTAGCGCAGTTTTTGGTGTGTTAGCAGTTCTATTTGCTAAAGCCTCTATTACCTTTGCTTTATTGATTACTGCCCTTGTTCTTGTTGTTCTACATTTATTAGCAGAAATGGCAGGAATTGTTCTTGGAGGAAGAAGACCCGTGATAGATGCGTACAAACGACTATTTGTTCGGAAAAAAAATGTGGAAGATCGTTAATTAATAAAGTTGTATTTCGTTTGAAATTCAAACACCTGTAGATAGAAGTCTAAAATCTGCAGGTGTTTTTTTGTGAGATAAGAAAGTGTAAAACTTTTGCACAAATTTATTCTTATTCAGAGATAGAACTGTCTAGCTCCGAGCGTCAAAAACTAAGAAAACAATAAAGAAGACTTGACGATTGGCAAGCCGTCAGGCGCAGACAGAGTCATAGCCGCACTTTCATCAGCTAAATACGGTCACGTCACGAGCACCAACGCTGATACTAGGACATCCTGTCCGTCGTGCCTCGCAGGTGAAAGTCAACATCGGTTTTGTTTTATAAGGAAGCCCGACTAAAATCAGGCTAAAGTCTAACGTCGGATACCCCTAAAGAGGCATGTTTCCTTTATCTCAGTTGTGCCACTCCAATTTCTACTTTTTTCGACGGACAGGATGTGCTAGTACAGACACGCGTTTTTAGTCTGTAAGGGCGCTCTCGCTTTTCGCCTAGTAGGATTTATGTCATAAAATAGATTTTTTTGTTATGATATGTATAGGAAGAAGGTCTTATAAAAAAGGGGGAAGAAGTTGAAAAAACTAGTTTTCTTATTTGTTTTAATGGTTTTGGTAATTGCCGGATGCGGAAAGAGCGAAGGAGTTCCCGAGATTACAGAATTAATAGATGAACATTTAAATGTATCTCCATATATTCCAAAGATAGACCATGAGATCGGGACAGTGACGTTGGAATATATCGTTGGATTCGAGGATGGAGATCCGCAAAGTGTGAATGTGGAATACAAAGCTTCTTTAGATGAAAAGGTAGATAGTGAGCTTGTAGAGGTTTGGCAAGAAGAGAATCCAGCAACGGAAATTATTTATGGTGATTTATACATGGATCCAGCTGTAATTGTATTAACAATATTTCCAGAAGGAGCAGGATCAATAATTGACGCAGAAATAATTGAAATTGATGGACATGAGATAGAGTATTTAAAAACAGAAGAGGGTTTGGATATTGTTCACATGAATATTAATTTTGATGACGTAGGATATAGTATTCAATACGCTGTAGAATCAGATGATATTGATGAAGCGGCAAAGGACTTTGCTGAAGATATTATTAAAAATAATTAAAGCAGGAAATTAGACAAACAAGCATGGGACTGGGACAAAAGGAAAAACTAAGCTTGAAATCCGAACAATATTCAAATGAAGCGAAGTATATTTCCTACGCTGTCATTCGCACAATTTATGTTTGGAATTAGCTAAGTAATAAATTCCTATGTTCCAGCCTCTATGCTTGTTTTCATTATTCAGTAAATCACATTAATTAAAACACAATCGTATCTACATCAGATTGAACAGTTTTATCGCGAACTAATTGCCCGTCAATATAGACAGCCTCCACTTCATCCTGTAAATGGAAGGGATTACCATTCCAGATGACAAAATCCGCATCTTTTCCAGCTTCAATAGATCCAACACGATCTTCTACTCCTAGATGTTTAGCGGCATTGATGGTAATTGATTTTAAAGCTTCTTGTTCAGATAAACCTTCACGTATTGCGTGCACTAAACTGGTACGTAAGAAACGTACACCAATAACTGGATGATCTACTGTTAAAGAACAAGATACACCAGCGTCTGTTAACCGTTTAATTGTATGCCAGCCTTTACGTTTTGTCTCTACTTTATTACGAGATGACATAGTAGGTCCAACCGAAACAGGAACATCATGCTTAGCAATAAATTCAGCTATTTCATGTCCTTCTGTCCCATGCTCTAAGGACA
Organism: Ornithinibacillus sp. 4-3; assembly: GCF_040958695.1. Taxonomy (NCBI): domain Bacteria; kingdom Bacillati; phylum Bacillota; class Bacilli; order Caryophanales; family Bacillaceae; genus Ornithinibacillus; species Ornithinibacillus sp. 4-3. The sequence continues at coordinate 3,484,705 of NZ_CP162599.1, read as the reverse complement.
TATCAATATCGAACTCACGCTTAATGCGCAAAGCAGTTACGATATCATTAGCACGATGTGCATGAATTCGGAGTGGAATTTCTTTGTTTAATACTTTCACTAAGTTCTCTAATCCTAGATTTCGTTCTTTTTTATCACTGTTTAAATAATTTTGTGCTTCGATAAGCTTACTTCTTAATAATGCGGCAATACCCATACGTGTTTTAGGAGGCTTGCCTTTTGAACCGTGCGCATTTTTAGGATTTTCTCCTAGTGCAGCTTTCATCCCTGATGGAGAACGTAATAACATTTCATCGACGATATTACCAACGGTCTTCATCACAACCATTTCCCCACCGATAACATTTGCACTACCTGGCATGACTTGTACTGTTGTAATTCCTTCATTTCGGCAATCCTGAAATCCAACTTCTGTTGGGTCAATAGCATCAAGTGCACGAACCTCTGGGGTTGTAGCCGAGCTTGTTTCATTAGAATCTACACCGTTTGAACCGATACCTTCTTCTACAACACCAAGATGAGAGTGGACATCAATTAAGCCGGGGGTAATAATTTTCCCCCCAGCATCAATAACCTCATAATTGTCGGGAATATTTAAATCTCCATCAATCTGTTTAAATTTTCCGTCCTCTATTAGAATCGTTTGAGCATCTAAAGTGTTTCCATTTCCATCAAAAACAGTAGCATTTTTTATTGCAAGCATGCTTTTCCTCCTTTAATAAAAGTGTTTCTTAAACAACTATACTATTATTCTGACGATTTTGTCTACTTAACGATTTTCTTTTATCACAACTGAATTTTTATTGATTTGTAAAATAAAACCTAATTGTTGAATCAAAGTGTTTTAAAAATGTAAATGTTTCATAAAGTTTTTAAAAGGGTATTTTTAGAGCAGGAAAAGCCATGTTGAATAGGGAAATAGTGTATGTACTTTTTTACACCTCATTGCTTTTAAGGCATGTATTTTGTATACTAATTGTTGATGCTTAGTTAAATGTAAAAAAAGTGTAACTAATTTAAACTTTTTACGTCTAATAAAATAGTAGTCTAGTAAATAATCACGTAGAATTGAAAAGATCGCAGATACATAGGAAGAAAAATGAAAACAATTTATGAAAAATGAAATATGAAGCTACGTTGTTATTCAGGAGGCTTTTTTTATGCTATATATTGTAATTGCACTGTCATTTATATTGTCACTTATACTTACACCAATGGTTAAGAAATTTGCTGTACGAATAGGCGCACTTGATTATCCAAATGCACGAAAAGTGCATCAATATGTTATGCCTAGAATGGGTGGTTTAGCTATTTTTATTAGCTTTGTCATCGGGTTTCTTGTATTCTTACCGCAAACTTATACACTCTGGCCTATATTGCTTGGAGCAATTATTATTACAGCAACAGGAATGTTGGATGATCTGTATCAATTAACTGCAAGAGGGAAATTAACCCTTCAATTGCTTGCGGCAGGAGTTACTGTAATAGGTGGAGTTCAGTTAGAATTCATTACATTGCCATTTATAGATGAAAGAGTTGAATTTGGTTATTGGGCAATTCCAATTACAATCATTTGGATTGTAGCAATTACGAATGCTATCAACTTGCTTGATGGATTAGATGGCCTTGCAGCAGGAGTTTCTGCCATCGCTCTATTCACAATTTCGATGCTAGCAGTAATGATGGGGAATCCGTTGCTTGCTTTAATTGGATTTTTATTATTCGGAAGCACTGTTGGTTTCTTGGCATATAATTTCCATCCAGCTAAAATATTTATGGGAGACACAGGAGCCTTGTTTCTAGGCTATATGATTAGTGTTATCTCCATTATGGGTCTGTTTAAAAATGCTACAATCTTCTCATTAATTGTACCTATTATTATTTTGGGAGTACCAATTTTAGATACTGTATTTGCGATTATTCGTCGTATGGTACAGAAAAAGCCAATTTCAGCACCAGATAAATTTCATATTCATCATTGCTTAATTCGTTTAGGGTTAACACATCGACAAACAGTGATGCTCATTTATTTAATGAGTGCGATGTTTAGTTTAGCAGCTATCTTATTTACACGAGCAACCATGTGGGGATCGACAGCTATCTTAATTGCTTTGATTATCCTGGTAGAGCTGATTGTGGAAATAACGGGGCTTATTAGTAAAAACTATCGCCCACTATTGAATTTAATCTCAAAAGTTACTGTATAATAAAGAAGCCAGCGAGTTTTTGGATATGATATCCATTGACTTACTGGCTTCTTTAGTATTTTAGGATTCTATTTTCGCCTTTTCGGCCAAGTATATTTTAATTAGTCGTTTTAGTTCCTCTGTTCCTATTTCATATGGTGCGAGGGTATCAGCATCATCAAACATATCTTCAAAAAGATCGGTAATTAGGATGGTATCCTTTTTAATTTGTAATGCACACCGATTTCCACTAATCTCCATCATTGAAGAAACTCCAGCCTGTACAGCTGCAATATCTGCTAAAATCTGTGTATGCAGGAGACTTGCATCTGACATCAGAAATTCACTAACAATTGCCATTTCCGGATTTTGAAAATCCATTGCTAGTACTGTTCTTTGATGTGTACCATTTAGAATGGATACTTTTCGAAATTCAAACATGCTTTTCACTCCTTTAATAAACTGGAAAAGCAGAGATTATCAGATCTTTATTGTCTAAATACATACGAATAGGCATTCCTTCAGCTGTTAAGCCTTCATAGGTATTCCCCGAAATAAACGCACGATGCTCGTATGCTTCATTAATTGCATCGACAACCTGCTGAGTTGTCCATTCATTTGGAAAGAAAGACGATCTCCCTTTATTGGATGTTTTTGCAACATCATTTACTTTTACTTCTGCTTCAAAAACACCGAAATCATTTGGCTCTGTAGCAGTTCCTGGAATAATTTCTCCTTTTTTCGTAGGTAGCCTATCATAATGGAAACCAACTGCTTGATTCTTTTTATTTAGCTCTCCTTCTAAAATATGAGCTAAGGCCCCTTGTTTAAAATAATCGGTATTTTTTAGTTCAGAAATACTTTCGATCTGCTGCGCAGAATCTGATTCTTCATTGAGGATCTGATCTACTCCGTCAAGTACTTCGTCAAGGCTACATCCTGCAATAAGGAAAAAGCTAGCACTAATGAATAATGTGTAGAGAAAATTTTTCCACATATTGATTTCCTTTCTTTGTATAGAAAGCTTGTTATTGAGTAATGGAAGAAAGAAGTGCTAACGTCTGCTCTTCATGGTTTTCCGGATTAAAAGGTCCAATTTGAAAGAAACCTAGCAAACCTATGGCAATTAATACGATTAAAATAATTATTAATGTACGTACACTTAACACGAATGTCACTCGCCTTCATTTGATTTTAAGGACATAAGAGCTGCAAAATGTCCAAGGTTTTTAAAATATATAGTAGTCTCGCTAAAAAATAGATTGAGTTTTTAGCAAGAACCAAAATTAAAAAGTAATTTTAGGCACTTTTCATTCCTTATTCTACCTTAAAAATTAAATTTGGTAAAAAGGATTTGAAAAAAATCCCTGCTAGAGCCTAGAGAAAAGAATCAATAAACATATTACTTCCCTTTGGGGTTTCATGATATAATGGAAAGAATATTGAATTTAACATAGTAATTTTAAAGGCAGGGTAGGAAATGGAAATTTGGTATGAAATGATAGGGCAATTTGGATATATTTCTATTTTTACCCTACTCTCTCTGGGAATAATTGGTTTACCAATTCCAATTCCAGATGAGTTAATATTAGCATATTTAGGATATATAACTGCAATGGGATATATGGATTTCACTCTAACATTTATTGTTGCTCTTTTAGGAGCTCTTTGTGGAGTAACGATTAGTTATTTTATTGGTAATAAGCTAGGAGAACCATTTATTCGTAAATATGGTTCGAAGCTTTGGATTAGAAAAAGTGCGATAGAACGAATGGAAAGATTATTTCAAAAATATGGTTCCTTAGCCATTTTTATCAGTTACTTTGTTCCGGGCGGTAGAAATGTTGCGGCTTGTATGGGAGGAATTACTCGATTTCCTTTTAAACAGTTTGCGCTATACGCATATGCTGGATCACTGTTCTGGGTAATTGCATTATTGTGGATAGGTAATAGACTTGGTACAAGTTTTGTTATGATTACACATTTTATCCACCGTTATATGGCAAATATGATTATTATTATCATTCTTGGAGCTATTATTTATGGCATTTACTATTTTTATAGACGTACATCAAAGCATCGGATGTAAGGTAAGAAAATAAAAACACGCAGCAGAGAATTTATTCCCATACTGCGAGCGGCTTTCCTAATTGGAGCTTTTCTTTCTCTTGAACTAAAGGAGAGAAATTGTTATTTTTTTCAATAAATAAAATGACAGTCGATCCAAATGAAAAATAGCCAAGTTCTTCACCTTTTGAAAAATGCTCATCGGAATGGCTAAGTTGAATAGAATTAACATTTAATGCACCAACTTTTATCATGGCAACCTTTCCGTAAGCAGTTTCTAATTCAGAAATAATTCGATAATTCGTAGCAAATGGGGTATCACCATATTGTAGTCCCATTTGATTCACAGGATAAGATTTTTCACCAAGTGCATATCTTACTCCAACTTTTCCGTCAATTGGATAGTGAAATCGGTGGTAGTCACGAGGAGAAAGGTATAAAATAAAATAATAACCTGATTCATAAGTTTTTGCACGCTCTGTACTACCGAAGATTTGTTCTAATGTGTATTGTTGATCTTTTACAGAAAAACGGTTATTCTGACGGACAATACCCATACTTTCAACTACTGCATCCACTGGCGAGATGAGGATGTTAGGTGATTGATTAATAGGGCGCAAGTCAGGCTTTAATTCTCGAGTGAAGAAATCATGCAAAGAACCGAATGCATTTAAAGGAAGCTTCATCTCATCAATATTAATCCGATAGGTCCTAGCAAATGGACGGATGAGAGGCTTACTTAATCCAGATTGAGAAAATTTCCTCAATGCTGTTGAACTATAACGGTTACCTGTAAGATTAATAAAATATTTAAGTAATTTCTTTTTATTCATAGCTTCACACCTTTATATTTATAGATAGAACGATAGTGGGTAAAACATCGCTTGATAAAATGTTATCATGGAACTAGCAGAACTCATTTATTTTAGTAAACTAAAAGCTACATACTAATCAAGTAAAGGCTCTAGATGTGATTTACACTGGGTAAGATTGTTATTACCCGAAAAGGGGGTAGGGATGATGTTTTTGATTAGACGTATTGATTATACTAAACTAAAAGCACAAATGGCTAATTTTATTACTTTAATAAATCTAGCACTTGGTATTATGGCGATCATTTTTATGTTTGAAGGTTCATATAAAATGAGTATTTTCTTTATTATTCTAGCAGTAGTTTCAGATCGCTTTGATGGTTTAGTTGCAAGAAAATACAATATAGAATCAGAGTTTGGGAAAGAGTTCGATTCTTTATGTGATTTAGTTTCTTTTGGTGTTGCACCAGCATTACTCGTTTATCATACTAGCTTAAGTCAATTAACGGGAGTAGGGGTAACATTAGTTGTATTATATATTATTTGTGGTGCCATTCGCTTAGCTCGTTATAATGTACAGGAATTTGATGGGTCATTTTATGGTATTCCTATTACTGTTTGTGGATTTATTCTTACATTTTTCGTGATTTTCCATCAGCACTTATCCGTATTATTTTTTGCAATTATGATATCTATTTTAACAGTTTCCATGATTAGTAACATTCGAATACCAAAGATGTAAAGAAAACGGCTTGAATCTCTAATATTAGAGACTCAAGCCGTTATTTTTATTATAAATAAATTATTTCACTTCTGCTTTCCTAAAGATAAGAATAGTAATTAGATAGAGAACAAGGATAAAGAGTAAGCTGATCAGCAAGCTCTCTGTTATAAATTTACTGTTCATACTAAGTGTTAGTTGTGATAAATCAATACCAAAAGGGGTGTATGCCATTACAGAATGAACAAAGTCATTTAAACTTGAGATTGGTCCAAGAATTAAGCTAGTCATATATGTAGCAGCAATAACGAAAACCGCTTTTTTAAATAAAAACATATAAAAAATACTAACCATCAGCTGGCTGATAAAGATAAATAATGACATCCCACTCACCAAGAAGATTTTACCAAGCAAACGAACTGTGAAATTTTGCTGTACAGATTCTGATAATAGATTTAAGGTTGGCGTCGGGATAAAACCACTGAACAATGTATCGGTAAAGGAAAAAATAATTGTGATTATTATATATGGAAAGTATAAAAGAGCAAGTAGAATAAACAAGATTAGAATTTTATTAATAATAATAGCGTTTCTACTATGTCCACCAGAAACAGCATTTTCAATAATTTTATTTTCGAAATCTGTAGTAAGACAAATACCTGCAGCGATACTTCCTAATAATGCCATCATCTGGGTTTCGGAAAATAAAGCTAAAGTGCCGGACGCAGTCTCAACATTAAGGCTACCTGTAGCCACATAGTGAGAGCAGGCGGCAAAAATAATGGCACTGAGCATAGCTAAGGTGAATAATACCCATGGTGAAATCGATCGGCTTAATTTAAAGACATCTGCTTTTAATAGCTGCATTAGTTCATACCTCCTATCAGTTGAAGGTAGTAGCTTTCTAATGTTTCTTCCTGAGTTGCTAGGGTTGTAATAATAATATTATGCTCTATTAAAGCTTTTGCTAATTCTTCTTTTCTATCGATAAAGTCATATAGTTTAATACTTTTATCAGGCTGTATAATAAAATTCTCTGTATGAAGCGATTCTTTTAGTACTTTTTGTAGCTTTTCTGGTTCATTACAGTCGAGAATTAAATGTTTATTGATTTGTTCTTCTAATTGATTATGCTGAAGTTTTTTTAAGATCTTTCCTTTATTTACAATGATAAATTCATCAGCAGTTTGATGAAGCTCGGCTAGATGATGGCTGGATAAAAGAATGGTTATTTGATGTTCTCTTGCCAATTCTTTTAATAATTTTCTAATTTCAGCGATTCCACTGGGATCAAGACCATTAATTGGTTCATCAAGCATCAGTATGCTTGGATTACCTAATAGTGTAATAGCAATACCTAACCGTTGCCGCATTCCTAAGGAAAAATTCTTTGTTTTCTTCTTACCAGTAGATTTTAACCCAACGATATCGAGCACTTTTTGTTCTACATTGTTTTCCTTAATCCCTTTTATTGTTTTATGGACGCGAAGATTATGAAAGGCACTCATATTACCAAGAATACTTGGATTTTCAATCATACTTCCCATTTGTTTTCTTCCTGCTTGTAAGGCCTTTGTTCCAGATTGATTAAATAAATATATTTCTCCTGAAGTAGGAAAGGATAAGCCAGCAATGATTCGCATTAATGTTGTTTTACCAGCTCCATTTTGACCAATCAGACCGTAAATTTTCCCTTTTTCCAAAGAGATTGATATGTTTTCCAGTGCATGAAAATCTTTATAGACTTTGGAAATGTTTTTGGTTTCTAGAATATATGCCGTCATTTTTTTGAATCCTTTGTATGATTTAGGATTCCTTGTGTCATCGTTGTAAAAAATTCTAATGGAACTAATGCAATGCCAATACTTTTTGGATTTTCGTCACCTAAAACAAGAAATGTATCACCTTCCTGCATCATAACCAAATTAACAGCATCCTCAGGTAGCTTCACATAGCCGTCCTTCTCTAGAGGAACGGTGTTAAACATATGTTTGCCCTTCGGAGGAATAGGAAAGCCATTGTCTTTTTGATCATAATGAATCAAGTTATCCAAGGAGACGTCAAATAATGTGGCAAGAGCGTCACAGTTAACAATATCTGGTAAGGATTCTCCACTTTCCCACTTGGCAATGGATTGTCTTGTGACACCAATTTTCTCAGCTAAGTCTTCTTGAGAGTAATTATTTTCTTTTCTTAAAAAGGAAAGGTTCCGAGATAGAGTAATTTTTTTCATCATTTTCATCCCTTTCTTATAGGTATATCTTTATTTTAGTGATTCATCGAAAGGAAACAACCAATTTAGAATAACCATTTATGTTAATGTTAGTTACGTAGTGATGAAAAAACATAGTGAACATGCGCGTTTTTAAGGTTTGCAATTTTATCATAAAAAATTTTCTTAAAAAATATTATTTTGGAAAAATACAGAATACAGATTATACTAGAGAGAATAAAATATAAATTAGAAAGAGGGTATATGTTTATGTCAGAAGAAAAGATGTCAAAAGAAATTAATGATTTTTGTGAAAGAATAGTTTCGAAATATCAGATTCCTGGATTTGCTATTGGGCTTGCTAAAAATGGTGGACCATATTGGGATAAAGGGTTTGGATTCCGTAATGCTGATAAACAGTTGCCAGTAACAGCAGATACGGTATATGGGATTGGTTCTATAACGAAGTCTTTTACTTGCGTAGCAATCATGCAATTACAGGAGCAAGGGAAGCTATCAGTTCATGATCCAGTTGTAAAATATATTCCAGAGTTTAAAACACCAGAGGACGAACATACGAAGAAGGTTACGATACATCATTTAATGACACATACGCCAGGACTTCCGCCATTGCCCACTTTGTATGCAGCGATGAAAGATAGTATGGCTAATGATCCTAAGATAGAAGGACAGGAAGAACCAACAAATGAAATTAAAGCGGTTAATACGTATGACGAATTCTTAACATATCTAGGAGAGTTAGATTATGAATTCATTGGAGAGCCTGGGACAGAGTTTAGTTATTCCAACGATGGTTATGCTTTACTAGGGATTATTATTAATCGTGTTAGTGGAATAGAGTATGAGGAGTATATAAAGAAATATATTTTGGAACCATTAGGTATGAAGCATACTGTATTCCATCTACATGAATTAGTTGATCATGATAATGTTTCCATTCTCTATGACTCTAGAAAAGAAGATGAAAAAACTATCGTATTTGAATCCAATAACCCTTGGGATTCTCCGTCCATGCGCGCAGCTGGCTTTTTAAAATCTACCGTCAACGATATGTTAAAGTACGCAGAAATTTACAGAAATAATGGGCGCTATGGAGATACACAAATCTTAACAGAGGAAAGTGTTAAGCACATGACTACCCCACATATTTCTTGTGGAGAGGAGCAATATTATGGCTATGGTTTAATGATTACTCCAGACTTCTATGGTCATAAATTAGTTGAACATGGTGGTGCGATAAAAGGTGTTGCAGCACAAATGAATATTCTTCCTGAGGTTGGCTTAACGGGAGTCTCCATATCTAATCTTGGCGGAGTACCATCTACGAAAATGTTGTTTGGAGCTTTTGCTAATGAACTTGATCAATCCATTACGGAGTCTCATTTGACTATGGAAGAAATAGAATTAACTGTAGATGAATTAAAAGAATACGAAAATACCTTCCAATCTGGTGAAGGAGCAAAAGTTGATTTTGAAGTGGAAGAAGGGCAATTATTAATTAAGACAACTGATTTCACAGAAAAACTTCAATCAGTAGGCAATGATAAATTTGCGCTTAGCTTTCGTGAAGATAAAATGATTATCCGTTTCATCCGTAATGATAATGGTGAAATTATTCGTGTAGCATTTGGATTTAGGCAAATACCTAAGGCTCAAGAACAAAGTGAACATGTAGAAGTGTAAGAGGATGTTCAAAAAGTCCAACAAAAATGACACTTCGAAAGTCGAAGTCATCACATCCTGTGAAAGTCGTTGAAAAGATTTTTCCGATACTCACGTATTTCAAGGCATAGAGGAACTTCTGTTAAGAGCGCCCACGTCCTGTGGGCAACACAGAAGTCACCACAACACGCGCAAGCCCGTTCGCAAAAATCTCTTCTCCTTGAACTTTCGACGCACACGATGTGCTACGACGTACAGGATGTACTAGTGCAGATGTTGCTCGCGTGTAGTGACGTACTTAATCTGTATTCCTCTAGGGTTGCTCTCGTGACGTTGCGAACTTAACCGATGATGGTCCTTTTTATCGTACTTTTTGAACAAGAACTATAAAGAAAGCTTGAATTTAAAAACTGGTACTCAGCTTTTAAAAGTCTGTAGTACCAGTTTTGCTGTGTCTAATGCTTGCATCTGATAGATATCTGTTTTTTGTTTTAATGTGGCTTTGTATTTATGTAGTTCAGCAAGTATTTTATTTGTTTGCTGTAATAGGTTCTTTGCTTGCCAATCGTCATTGCTGATATGTCCGATTAGAGGCATCTGACATTGATTAGCAAATGCTTCAATCTTGGGATCATAGCTTAAAGCAATAAAAGGTACATTTGTAATCGCAGCAAAAACTAAAGCGTGTAAACGTACGCCAATGACAAGTGTAGCATCTTTTATAATAGCTACTTTCTCCTCTAAGGATAGGTTAGATATCATTTCGCTTTTTTCTTTCATGAATGCTGCTATTTGTTTAGCAGTCATTTCATCTGTTTTATCATGCATGGGTAAGAAAACAATATTAAACCCCTTTGCTACCATTTGATCTAGATAGGTAGCCATTTTGGATAAATAGCTTTTAGCATCCTTCCATGGTCGAACACTGACGATAATATATGGTTGTTTCTTTATAGTAGGATTTGTTGCGGTTGTAACTAAACCAAGGACTGGGTCAGGAACAAGCTGCATAGGTTGTTGTATACTTAATTGCTGTAATAGCTGCTGAGAATTTTGATCACGAATAGTAATGTAATTTACATGTCGCAGGGTCTTTTGAACAAGCCATTTACTTATCTTATAACGGAAGGGCCCAATTCCCTGGGCATAAACAAAAGTAGGTTTTTTATACCAACGAGCAATATGAATAAGACCAATGTAATAAGGAACTGTCTTTATGCTAGTAGAATCCTGCAACAAGCTACCGCCCCCACTAATAAGCCCATCTGAAGCTTTAATCACTCGTTTAATATCTCTAAAATTCCAGCGATTTACAGACTGAACCTGAAACGAGGTAGCTGTTTGTTCAGGGGTATGAGATAGTGCTGTTATTTGAATGCTAGGCATTACTTTTTTTAGGGCTTGGATAATAGAGAGTAGAATGGCTTCATCCCCAGTATTACCAAAACCATAATAACCAGAAATGACTACATGCATTAGCAAAACCTCCGTTTATACAAACGATGAATGATTTTAAAGCAAAAGATCATTAACATTCCTAAAAGATAGCCTAATACGATACTGTAAAGGGTGCGTAAGGCTGAGATAGCTAAGGGAGTATGAAAATGCATAAATGTATTTATAATCGATAAGAAACCGATCGTACTTGGAATTAACAATAATCTCCCCCAATGTTTGATGTTTCTTTTCATAAGATAAATAGCTAAAAGGAAGAGTGGAAAACCAATTAGAAACTCCTTTGTTCTTGGCCTTACATATAATAAATCCTCCAGTACTTGCCTAATAGTTAATTCCCATTCATTTGCTATTCCATAATTTCCAGTACGACTAATGTATAGATATCCTAGAATTCCAATAAACATTACGCCTAGAAGACAGAAAAGGGCATGACCTAATGTAATTGATTTTTTCAAAGTAGTACGATTTAAATAAGGAAGAATAATATAGATAGCCATAACTAGCAGTGGAATGATATGCATAAGTTTTACTCCGCGGAAAACCTCTACTCCAGTTATTAAGCTTCCTTCATTACTAACGCTTATTAAAATAAGTATCCCGACCAAGCTGATAAGAAGTGTGCGCAAATAGGTAACAGTGATATTACTAGTTGTCCTAAAAGTTTGAGATAAGATAGCGAACAAGGGTGTGATCATGGCAATCAATAATATAAAAGCTTGTAAGAAAATAATTTTTTGAAATAGAAAAAACAATAAGGTAAGTAAAGCACCTGCAAATCCTAGTAACCATTGCAATGGCGAATATCTAAAAGTACTGGCAGCTAGAAATAAAAAGATAATACCTGAAATCCAAGCTAATGCTTTACTCCATACAGGAGCGTCAGTAGATGATAAAGGTGCTGGGAAGCCAAGCATGAAATAAGCGGGTAATTTCTCTTTTAGTCCCATTTGAAGCTGGTTTATTGTTTCTGCTGGATGATTGAAATCATCTGTTGGGATATGTAAGAAAATGCTTTGAATATGACGCTCTTTTATTCCGCGAACAGCACGGTTTATCGCAGTTTCTAGTGGAACTTCATTCAAATCAATTTGGTGCATACGAATAAGCTGAAAATTGACTGATTGAGCAAAGCTTTGTATTCCAGCTGTTGGATTCATTTCTTGAAAATATCCGGTGATTTCTGCTTCCGCAATTTGGTTAGCAAATTTTTTCACATCTATATTTTCTGGATAACCAATTACTTCATTTCCAGTAAAGCTTATAGCATCTGGCTGGTGCGAGATAGCCTGTTGTAATTGGAATTGATTTTGCTCTGGTAATTCTTGATTTTTTAATTGTAAAACAGTATAAAAACCAAGCTGTTTGATTAAGTTAATTGCTTCGTCATCATATCCAATAGGGATATTAACGATATTTTTCTGCGGATTTGGTATGAAATAAAAGTCTTTCCCATTGTAGGACAAGGGAATTGTTTTAAATTGCTCTTTAATTTTTGCTAGATCCTCTAAGCTTTCTGGTTCTGTAATATAAATTCCCGCTTGTTCTGCTGGGTAGAGAGAATGATTGGATAGCTGGAGTATTTTTTCGAATTCCTTTTGCTCATAAACCATTATTCTCCCTTGATTCTGGAGATTTTCTAATGATAAGGGTGCGAAACTAATTGCGTTAACCCCAGCATGCTGAAAGCTCTCTAGAGCATGAGTAATAGAAATATTTTGTTCCTCTGCTGTACGTAGTATTTCTTCATAAGGCACTGTCATGTTATAAGTATGATAAGTTGCTTCATTCTGCAATCGCAACATAATATTTGGTGAAGAAACCAATAGGCAGATAAGGATAAGAATCCATAACCAATGCTGAAGTTTCATGATTTTCTCCTTGTCTTGTAAAGTAGGGATGAAATGGTTTTAAAATTAATAATTTTAAATAGGAAAAGTAAAAAAGTATAAAGGATACTTCCTATAATTATGGCCAAACAGACATAAAAAAATGCAGAGAATCTGGATAGTTTGTCGATAGGGAGTGCTAATGTTGGTAAATAGATAATCATCGCTACTATAAATGCAGAAAATATGATTAAAAGATGTTGTTTGAAATGGATGATGCCTATTTTATTTTGAAAAAGGATATAAGTGTTCATTGCAACGATAAGCATATAGATTAGAAGTGTAGCAACTGCAGCACCCTCGACACCAAAATTTTGGATGAAATATAGATTCAATGCAGCTTTCAGGAAAACACTAATCATAATAATCCATGCAGCTTCTTTAGCTAAATTTATACCTTGTAAAATTCCTGTTCCTAAAATGGCAAAAGAAGTAAACACAGAACTAAAGCCAATGGTTGCTAGCATGAAGCTACCATTGATATCAGTAAACAGGGAAAGGTTAATGGGTAATGCTAAAACGGTAATCATAAAGGCTGCAGGCCATGCCGTAAGTCGAATAAACAGCTGAGGTTGTGTAATTGTTTGTGTGATATTTTGTCTGCTTTGAGTTAACCTTTTTTTGGTGAGCTCTGGAATTAATGGTAATATCATGGCACTGGCAAGTACTGTAGTAATCTGAATTAATGCGGTTCCTCGACTATAAAGACCAAAGGAATAATTTATTTCCGATGGACTGAATCCGATCGTTCTCAAACCACTAGGAATGGTTAATGCATCGACAAAATGAAGAAGAGCCATCGTAATAGCTCCAAAGGCAATAGGAATAGATAATTTTAATATCTTGATGGACGAAACCCACCAAACAGAAAGAGAATAATGAGATTTGGAAGGCTTGATGGGTTTATTTCGATAGAAGACTTTGATTAAGTATAAGAGTGAGCAAGCAGCACCAAAGAAGGAGCCTAGCATCATCCAACCAGCAATTTTTTCATCTGAATATCCTTTAGAAACTAAGAAAAATGCTAGAAGAATCATTAGATTTACACGAATAAGTTGTTCGATCACTTGTGAGATAGATGTAGGCTGCATATTACCGAAGCCTTGAAAATATCCACGATAAACTGCCATATAAGGGGCAATAAGTAAGGTGCTTGAAACAACAAGTAAGGCAAGCTTTGTTTGTGATCCACCTAGTAGTGCTGCAAGGACGTCAGAAAAGAACAGAATAATAATGAAACTGAGGAAACCAAAGAGGATAGCTAAGCGCTTTCCCGTAGTATGTATTTTGTGAATAGCGATTAAATCATTTCTATCGTTTGCCTCGGCAATTAATTTAGAAATAGCAAGAGGAATTCCAGCAACTGATAGGATAAGTGCAACCATATAAATCGGATAAACCATACTGAAAATACCAAATACTTCATCTCCAGCAATGTTCTGTAAAGGGATACGGAAGAGACTACCGATGAATTTAGAAAATAAAGTAGTGACGGTTAGAAGAATTGTACCTTTTGCCAATGTTGATTGCTTCATTGTTGCAACTCTCCTTCACGTCACTAGGATTTACGTCGTTTTCTTTTTTCGCGAAATACGCGCCATACAAATTTTGGCAAATCAAGCATTCGAATTAAACGGCTTGGCTGGCTTAATAAACGATATAGCCATTCGATATTTAATTTAATCCAAATATTTGGTGCACGCTTTACCGTTCCTGCAATCACATCAAATGTTCCACCAACACCAATAAACACACCTTTTCTCATTGCTGCAAAGTTCTCTGCGATCCATCTTTCTTGTCTAGGAACACCAAGCGCAACAAAAATAATATCAGGCTGTTGTTCAGCAATATCTTCGGCAATACCATTATGATCCCAATCAAAGAAACCATGATGATAACCTGTTATTTCGATGTTTGGATATTGCACTTGAATATTATGTACAGTTTTATTCAGTGTTTCTTCTGCAGCTCCAAGCAAATATATTTTATAATGCTTTTGGTTAGCAATCTGTAGTAATGCGATAGCTGTATCATATCCAGTTACTCGACCTGGGAGCGGCGTACCTAACATTTCCGAAGCTTTTACTATACCGATCCCGTCAGCAGTAATATATGTCGCTTGCTGTAAAATATGCATGAAGTCAGTATCTTTTTTTGCTTTCATAACAACCTCTGGATTTGCAGTCACAATAAATGCTTTTTCCTGTGCTTCTACATGCTGATCTAAATGAGAGACAAACTCCTTTTGATTTATGTCAACGAAAGGAATATTTAAAATTGTAATTTTTTTCATTGAAATACATACTCCTTTAAGCGAATAAAGATAATTTTTCATAAAACCATCAACAGGCATTATACCTAAACTGAACATAATATAACATAAAAAAATACCTGCGTACATAAACATCACGCAGGCATAAGAGGTTTTAGACTGTGGGTAAATAGTTTACATCTGTACTAATCTTTCCCTTAATTTCTTTCTAGCTTCTTTTCCCCAGCTTTTCACAGCTTCCATTGACATTCCTTCACGTTCAGCAATTTCTTTTATTGTCATTCCTTCAATAACATATGCTTGTACCCAGAGCCATTGTTTATCTGTTAAGTGAGATCTGATTTCCTGCCAATAATAGATATCTGTTACTTCTAGCTCTTTCGGGGCAATAAGTGGCATCTTTGTTAGTCCATGCCGATTGCCATCTTCCAACATTATTTTTTTTGCTTGGATAAATTGTTGATTAACCTCTGAGGTTCGTGTTTCTTTGCGGATTTTATCGATGAGGCGATTACGAATCATAAAGTTGAAGTATGTAGCAAGAGGACCTTTATTGGGTTCATATTTTTGATAAGCATGCCACATGGCAAGTAGCCCTTCGGAGTAAAACTCACGATGTGGATCATGAATTCCTAACTTCATCATTTGATAATAAATACGATTTTCATTTTGCTTAACAATGTCTTCAAAAGTAAATGGAAGTACGTTATCTGGTTTATTTGTTTCTGACAATGATATTTTCACCTCTTTGTTAGGATAAGAATTTGATTTGGAAAATAAGATTGTGAGAAATATCAATAAGGGAGCTGGAAGGGGAGAAGGGTATTTGTCAAACATCCTGAAGATTAGATGCTTGAATAATCTGTTCAATGAGCGGGTCTTGTGGGATAAGTAATTCTTGCCTCAAACGATAAAGAGAAAGAACAGAAGGAAGCTGTTCACCATTCTCAATCCTACTAATCTGCCTGGGGCTCAAATCGACCTCTTCGGCAAGCCGCTCTTGGGACCAATTTAATTCTTTTCTGTGTTTACGGATAATTTGTCCAAGTGATAGTTGTATAGATAAAGCTATTTCTTTTTCCACAGTCATTCCCCTCTTTCTTTATTGTCTACGATGCCTTGGGATTCGACCATGACTTATTAGTCTGATTTTATATTTCTGTTAAATATAAAATAAACTATAACAAACATATGTTCCAGGCCTATAGTACAGCCTTTCTATAATGAAGAAAAACGCTAGAAAATTTAGGTACTTTTTATTAATTTTCAAAAAACGAGATAAAAATAGCGGAATGAAATGTTAGAAAATGGTAAAGTAGAAAGTAAGCTTTCAGAAGGGGAGGTGGTTACAATGAAAAAATTGCTTATCGGTTTTGCGGCAGTTTTTCTTTTATTTACGTTTGTGGAAGCGCCTACTTCAAAGGCCTCCGGGAAAACAGTGCGTGTTGCTGTAGATAATGCAAATATTCGCGAGGAACCATCAAACACAGGAACAATCATTGCTCAAGCTACTCGAAATGATAATTTTTCAGTTCAAGATGAACAGTTTGGTTGGTATAAAATTCAACTTTCTAATGGGAAGAATGGATGGATTGCAGGATATCTTGTTGTTACTGATAATGGTCAGAAGCAAGAAACATCTGTACAACAACAGCAGGGTACAGTGACGGCAGATAGTTTATTTGTCCGTAGTGAAGCAGCCTTGTCTGGAGATGTTGTTGGTACTTTACATAAAGGTGACCAAGTAACAATTGCTGGAGATGAGTATGGTTGGAAAAAAATTGTCTACCAAAACCAAGAAGGATGGGTAAATGGACGATACTTAAGTACAACAGAAAAAAGCGCTAATGACAGTACACCAGCGCCAGCAGCCAAGCAAGATGAGGAAGTTGGTAATTTTGCTTATATTGTAACAGAAGGAACAAACCTGCGTTCAAAGCCGAATATGTCAGGAGAAGTAATGGCTAAAGGTTCTAAAGGAGAGCGCTATCCAATTGTAGGTAAAGAGAAAGATTGGTATAAAATCAATCTTGTAAGTGGTGACGAAGCTTATGTAGCTAGTTGGGTTGTTTCTTCAAGTAAGACGGACAAACCAGCTCAAAAAGCTGAACCAGCAAAAGAACAAGGATCTAGCTTAAATGGAAAAACAATTGTAGTTGATCCAGGGCATGGTGGACATGACCCAGGTACAGGTTTAGGAACAGGAATTTTTGAGAAACAACTAAACTTACAAACTGCTAAATTATTAGAAGGAAAGTTACAGGCAGCAGGTGCGGATGTTGTGTTAACACGTACAAAGGATACACATGTAGGGCTAGATGTCCGAGTGGATTTATCTAATAAAGTTGCAGATGCATTTGTCAGTATTCATTATGATGCATCACTAGACAAAAATGTAAGTGGATTTACCGTTTACTATAATCAATCACATCAACAAAAGCTGGCACAACAAATGAATAAATCATTAGCAAGTCATATTGATTTAAAAAATCGTGGAACAGTGCCTGCAGACTTTTTTGTAGTTCGTGAAAACAATCGCCCAGCGGTATTACTAGAATTAGGTTTTTTAAGTAATCCGGGTGAAAGAGCATATGTTACGACAAATGAATACCAAGAGAATGTAACAAGTGGTATTGTACAAGGCTTACAGGCATATTTCAAATAATTATTAATACTTAATATTAACCCCACCAGTTTGGAAATTTTGGTGGGGTTAAATTCTACCGGCTGCGGGATTTTATAGTAAGTCACGAGCCATTTATATTTTAAAAGCATTCATTTCAATGATGGCAAATGAGTGCTTTTGTACGTTTTATGTTAATTAAAATCATTCAATAGAAGATATGACCCTTCTTATCCTTCTTTTGTATCTAGCTGATACAAGTCAAAAGAATTGCCATACAAGTCTTCGAAACCTACGCCTTTTCCGCCAGGAACTGACTTAGGTTTGCCATGAAAGATTACACCTTTTGCTTTCATTTCATGATAATCCGTTTCAATATTATCACTTAAAAACATCAATGCTGCCCGTCCTATTAGCTGTTTACCAATCATTTGTTCTTGCTCTGGTGTCTCAGCTTTCATTAATTCCAAATGTGTTTCATTGGTTTCTGTCGGGCAAACCGTAAGATATTTCCATCCTGGAGAAAATTCTATTTCTTCTCGAACAACAAAACCTAATGCCTCCGTATAAAATTGTTTCGCTTCCTCAAGATCCTTAACGAGAATAGGTACTTGTACAACCTGTGTAATCATATCCGTATTCCTTTCTTTGATAATATATATTTTTAGCCCCAGAAGCTGCCTAATAGGGAGGATAGGACAAAAGAAGTTTGAATATGCAAATAAAACGAAGTATAGAGGAAGTTCGGTTAAGTTCCCGACGTCCTATCGCAATACCGAACTGACATATTTCCTGTATCCCTCGAAGCGGGGATTTGCACAATTTAAGTTTGGAAATTAGCTAAGTAATAAATTTTTTGTCCCAGCTTCTATTGGTTAAAGCTGTATTTACTAGTTTATCTTTGTTTTTCCGTTTCAATTAGAAATGTTACGCCAAATTTATCGGTTAGACTCCCAAAAGCTGTGCTAAATGAAGTCTCTTGGAACGGCATCATGACTTTCCCTTCATGTTTTAAAGCTTCAAAGAACCTTTTTGACTTTTCAGTATCATTCGTAGAGATACAAATGGTTACCAGATTGCCTCGCTCAACAGGTAAATTGTTGGAACCATGGAGACGATCACAGAGCATTATCTTAGAGTCTCCAATTCTTAACTCTGCATGAGCAACTAAATCTTTTTGATTTCCAGAAGGAAGATCAGGGACTTCTCCATAAGTATTAATGGTAAGAATTTGAGCATCTAATGCATGTTCATAAAACTGAATCGCTTCCTTTGCATTACCATTCAACATCAAATATGGGGCAACTTATATTGTCATCATTTTTCCTCCTTAACTTTTAAAGTAATTCAATCGTATCATTGTATTTCTTTAATATTTCTTTTCGATTGCTATATTAACCGTGAACAGAAGTTGGAAATCAAATTAATAGAGGTCTTTCATAGTGACTTTACAGTAAACTAAGATTTTGGTTGTGATAACTAGTGTAGTAAATACTTTGGCAAACATTAAAGTATCCAAATATAGTATCACCCATTTCTAACTGGGCAGAAAGGAAATAAATGTTAGAGTAAAATGTTTGTGGGAGTAAAAACAGTTTATAACCGTTTATTTTTCATTGAAGTCGAATGACTTGAATGAAAAATAAACGGCCACCGGAGCATTGAATTCAAAGTTTTTTAGTAATCATTTAATAAAAAATCCGGCAAAAGAATGATTTATTCAATCATCTCTTGCCGGATTTTATTCTTCAAAATACTGACTTAGAAGATAGGCGATCCATTTCCAATGTTTATGCTTTTGAATATTTTCAATAAGTCCTTTTATAATTGCTGGATGAAGGTTTGGTTCTACTATTTCTTGCTTTAAAAGCTGAAGGGAATCCTTTTCAACACCATCGTCAATCTCTTTTAGACTTTGATCAATTAATTGAATGAGTTCTGGCGTGGTAACTTCTTCCGTATTTTTCTCTTCTAAAATAATAACATCCTCTTCTGAAATGAAAGGAATTGTAATTTCTTTTGCTAGAATATTCGTTTTCTCTACTAATGATCTTATCAGTAAGTCAAAATCTATTTCCTTATTATTGTTGGAGAATAAAATTACTTCCGAATATAGTCCCATGAAGTTTTTAATGCAGAACATCAAATCATAGGTAATAGAATCTTTCATATCCTTATACAAGCGATTAATCATTTGCACAATAGATTTTTCAATAAGCTTTTCATAGCTACGCATTTTCATAATTAGTGGTTCATTAACTGTTTTGGTTTGTTCTGTCACAAAAAGGTGAGCAAGATTAGCATTTTTGTTAAAAAAAGTATAGATAACGTAGTAGAATTCATATAGTAATTTTTCTTCAGATTCATTTTTGACTACGTGGTCAATATCGGAAACGATTTGCATCATAAAATGATCGATTAGTGAGATAATCAATTCACTTTTTGATTTGAAAGATAAGTAAAATGCACCTTTAGAAATACCAGATTTTTCTGTTATTTGCTGAACAGAAGTGGCTTCAAAACCTTGTTTAGCAAAGAGTTCTAAGGCGTTATCCATAATTATTTGTTTTTTAATCATTTTTATTCATTCCTTATCTCATTATTGACAATTGACCATATAGTCATTATTATAGATTAGGAAGTGTTTAAAGTCAATGGAGGGAAATGATTTCATGAAAGGTTTAGTCAACTTTGTGTTGAAAAATAAGCTAGCAGTATGGTTATTGACTATTATTGTAACTGTATTCGGAATTTACTCTGGAACAAAAATGAAGACAGAAACCATTCCAGATATTTCGATCCCTTACTTAATGGTCATGGATGTATATCCAGGAGCAACACCTGAGCAAGTAATGGAAGAAGTATCCATACCATTAGAGAAAACAATTGAAAACTTAAAAGATGTTAAATATGTTTACTCTAATTCCTATGCCAATATGGCGAGTATCCAAGTGGAATATGAATATGGTATAGATATGGATGAAGCAAATCGTGAGCTAAGATCTGCTTTAGAATTAGTAGATTTACCAGAGGATGCAGAGGAACCACAAATTACAGCAATCAATATGAATATGATGCCTGTTGTAGCTTTAAGTGTTAGTAGTACAACAGAGGATATTGTGGAACTTACTGCAACTGTAGAGGAAGGATTACTTCCGAAGATAGAAAAGCTAGACGGAGTAGCTTCTGCAACAATTACAGGTCAACATATAGAAGAAGTTGAACTGACATATGATGAAGAGAAGTTAGCAGAGTTTGGTGTTACAGAAGAAGACATTAAAGATATGATTCAAGCAAGTGATATTTCCATGTCTTTAGGACTTAGAGAATTTGAAGATGAAGAGCAAGCAATTGCTATCGATGGGAAGTTCATGACTGTTGATGAACTAAAAGAGATGGTAATTCCTGTTGAGCCATCTGAAACACAGCCTTTACCTTTTATTCAACTAGCAGATGTTGCTGAAGTTGAACTAGTAGGGAAAGTAGAGTCAGTTTCACGTACAAATGGTGAAGATGCAATTGCTATTCAGATTGTGAAAGCTCAAGAAGCTAACACAGTTGATGTTGTAAATAGTGTGAAGGATTTAATTGAAGAAGAACAAGATCGTTATGAAGGTCTAGTGATTGATGTTAGTTTAGATCAAGGTGAGCCGATTGAAAAATCTGTCTCGACAATGGTAGAAAAAGCATTATTTGGTGGATTAATCGCGGTTATTATTATCTTGTTATTCCTTCGCGATATCAAATCAACAATAATCTCCATTGTATCTATTCCGGTGTCTATTTTCATGGCGCTTTTATTACTAAACTGGATGGATATCACATTAAACTTAATGACTCTTGGAGCAATTACAGTTGCGATTGGACGAGTAATTGACGACTCCATTGTTGTTGTTGAGAATATATACCGCCGACTCCATTTAAAAGAAGAGAAGTTAAATGGACGTGCGTTAGTTCGTGAAGCAACTATTGAAATGTTCCGTCCAATCTTATCTTCAACGATTGTAACGGTAGCAGTATTTGCTCCGCTAGTTTTCGTTGGCGGAATGGTTGGAGAATTATTTATTCCATTCGCATTAACCATGTCATTTGCGCTTGGTGCGTCTTTAATCGTCGCAATCACAATTGTTCCGGCACTTTCCCATGTTTTGTTTAAGAAGAAATTGTATGGAGAGAAACAGGAAAGCCAGCACAAGGAAGCTGGTAAATTGGCACGTGGCTATAAGAAAGTATTGAATTGGGTCTTAAACCATAAAATCATTACCTCTGCTGTTTCGGTATTATTATTAGTTGGAAGCTTAATGTTAACACCATTGATCGGATTTAGCTTCCTAGGTAGTGAAGAAGAAAAAGTAATGTACTTAACCTATACACCAGAAACAGGTGAATTACAGGAAGAAACATTACAAAATATTGAAGTAGTTGAACAAGAGTTGATGAAACGCGATGAGATTGATATTTTACAAGTCTCTGTTACTGATGCTGGTGATCCAATGTCAGCAATGATGGGTGGAGGCTCAAATGGAGCATTGATGTACCTTATCTTTGATCCAGATACAAAAGATTTCCCTGATGTTCGTGCAGAAATTGAAGAATATGTTTTTGAGATCGGACAATCAGGAGAATGGAAGAGTCAAGATTTCTCTTCAATGGGATTCGCGTCTAACGAAATTAGCTATGTATTCTACAGTGAGAATTTAGATAGATTAAATGAGGCTGTCGATATCGTAGAAGAGGAATTAAAAGATATTGAACACTTGGAAGATGTGAAATCAAGTACAGAGGATGCGTATGTAGAGCATACATTCCAAGTAGATCAAGAAGAGTTATTACAGTATGGATTAACAACAGGTCAGTTAATGATGATGTTGAGTAACGCTCAACAAGAAGAAGTATTAACAACGATTGAAAAAGATGGAAATAACGTAAATGTTATTGTTAAGCAAGAAGAGGTAGAACAACCAAAATCGATTGATGAAATGCTAGATATGGATGTTCCAACTGCTATGGGGACAACGATGAAATTAAAAGATCTTGTAACAGTGGAAGAAGGAACAACTCTAAATACTTTAGCACGTAGTCAAGGGGAGTACTATGCAACAGTAACAGGTAAAATAACAACAAATGATATTTCAAAAGCAACTTCAGCAGCTGATGATGCAATTGATTCATTAGAATTACCAAGAGGTGTCGAAGTTGGCACTAGTGGTGTAGCTGAAGATATGGAAGAGACATTCTCTCAACTTGGAGTAGCAATGATTGCAGCTGTAGCAATTGTTTACTTTGTACTCGTTGTTACATTTGGTGAAGGGGTTGCACCATTCTCGATTTTATTCTCTTTACCATTTGCGGTGATTGGTTCATTCGTTGGTTTACTAATCGCTGGAGAAACGATCTCTGTTTCGGTTATGATGGGGCTGCTCATGCTTATCGGTATTATCGTTACCAATGCGATTGTATTAGTAGATCGAATGGTTCGGATGGAACGTAGCGGTATGGAAATGCGAGAAGCTATTCTAGAAGCGGGAATGACACGTTTACGCCCGATCTTAATGACGGCAATCGCAACAATGGGAGCACTTATTCCATTAGTTGTTGGTGCTGACGGCGGTGGTGGATTTATCTCGAAAGGATTAGCAATTGCAGTAATTGGTGGGCTAGCAAGCTCTACATTATTAACATTACTAATCGTACCAGTCGTATACGAATGGTTATCGAAACTATTTAAGAAAAATCGCCATAAAGAAATAGAAAATTAATTAAGGAATAAAAAATGACTTTTCACTACATTGTGGAAAGTCATTTTTTTTGTGTCTATAGATAGAAAGTTAAATAAGATGAAAACCGTAAATATTTAGAAAACAAAAAACATTATTGACAATATAAATAAAAAAACATAATATAAATGTAATGATCTTTTGTTTAAATATCATACTGAATTAATAACATTTGGATTGGAGGGTTATAAAAATCGGTTAATTTAAATGATTTTTTTGGTTATAAATATCATGATGTTTAAGAAGGAGAGGGAAAATGAATCAAGATAGAATTGTAGCAGAATATAGAATTAGAATGAATATTGACAGACCAGAGAAAAAAATAATTGAGGAATTTAAAAACTTTCCTACAGCATGTATTTCTGATGCTTATAGAAGAAGACAGACATTACCATCTAATATTAAACCCGTATGGGATGTGAAACATAGAGTTGCTGGATCAGTAATCACAGTTAGTGGTACACCAAGTGATGAAATACTAGCTTTAAAGGCAATTGAAATTGCTCAACCAGGAGATGTGATTATTGTAACTGGTGGTTATGAGGCTTCCAGTAGCTTTTGGGGTGGAGTAATGTCGACAATGGCTAAAGTTAGAGGTGTTGCAGGACTAATAACAGACGGGAAGATAAGAGATTTAGCAGACTGCAGAGAATTGGAATTCCCGATATGGGCAACAGGAGTTACTCCAATTGCTCCAACAATGGATGTTCCTCCTGGGGAATTGAATTTGCCAATAACAATAGGCGAGGTTATCATAAAACCAGGAGATTTAGTAGTTGCGGATGAAGATGGAGTAGTGGTAGTTCCACAAAAAGACATTCATTCAGTTAGGGATGCCGTGAATTTCAGATTGGAAAAAGAAAAACAATGGCTTGAAAAAATTTATTCGACAGAACAAATGATATTAAAAGATGTAGTAGATGAATTACTAGCAAAAAGAAATGTTGAATATTTAGATAAATAATTTCTTAACTAAATGCAACACCTATCTCCGAATAATTTATTAGGAGAGCAAATTGATGAAGAAAACACCAATTTATAAACAAATATACAATGATTTAATCGAGAAGATACAAAATGGAGCGCTTGCTCAAGGAGATATGTTGCCAACGGAGAAGAAATTACAAGAAACATACAATGCTAGTAGATCACCAGTACGTTATGCATTGGATCTATTAGAAGCAAAAGGTTATATCAAAAGAACTCCTGGAAGAGGTACTGAAGTAGTTCATCCTGAAACAGTTCCATGGGCGATGCTTTCTGGTTTTTCAGAATTTTATCACAATAACCCAGATAAATTAACTATACGTACATTAGCGGTAGACACAGTAAATGCAGATGAAGAAGTCGCAGCGTATTTTGGAATGAATACAAACAGTAAAGTTTTAAGATTTAAGCGTCTTAGATTATTGGAAGGGCGTCCTATTGCATACATTCATAACTACTTCCCTTATCCGGTAAGTGAAGGAGATTTTGATATTAGTAATGAAAATCAATCCTTACTAGACCTGCTGAAAAATATTCTTGATACAGCAGAAGCTTTTGTTCAAGAAGAAATTTCGGCTGAAAAGGCATCGGAAGATGTTGCAAATGTATTGGAGATTAAAGAAGATGATCCAGTATTGTTTGTTAAAAGACATGGTATGGATGAAAGTAAAAAGTCTGTAGAATTTACGAGATATTGGGCATTGACCGAGGTGCTAAAATATAAAACGTTTTTTAGTTTAAGTGAAATGAAGGAATTTCGTTGATACTTATGAGGGAGTGTTATTATGACTAAATCTGAGTTATCTAGTTTAACTTGGACAGAGGCAAGAGATAAATATAAAGAAAATCCAGTAATTTTAATTCCGATGGGGAGTATCGAGCAGCATGGTCCTACAACTCCAGTCGGTGATTATAGATATATGACAGAAGTGTGCCGTGAGGTGGCTAATAAAACGGGTGCAATTTCATGCCCGACGATTCCTTGGGGATATTCAGAAACATTTAAAAATTTCCCAGGAACGATAACGATTCGCCCAGAAACACTAAAGATGATTTTAATAGATCACATAGAAAGCTTAGTGAAGTTTGGACTAGATCATATCATGTTTGTTTGTGGTCATAAAGGAAATCTTCCTATTCTAGAACAGGTAAGTAGGGAAATTAAGAGAAAATATGGGCTGCGAATAGCGACAATTGAACCACTTGGCTGGTTTGATGCGGATTGGAAAAAAGAAGTCTATGGCAGTGATAATGTAGCAATTGGTCATGGTTCTGACCCTATGTTGTCTATAGCTATGCATCTATTTCCTGAAGAAGTGCAGATGGACTTATATGAAGAAGGGCATGAAATGAAATGGAATAATCTGAAAGTAAATGGAGTGTCCAATCTATATACCAATGGTAATGTTTGGCATATGTATTTAGATTACGATGAGTTGGCTCCAAATGGTGTTATTGGTGATGCTAAAAATGCCAGTGCAGCAGTAGGAGAAAAAACGGTTGATAGAATGATAGATATCTCATGTGAGATTGTTAAAGAATTTGCTGAAGTAAATACTTGTGTTTAGGAGCATGACTAATCCATATGTGCAGGAGGAATATTAAATTGAAATTAACGAAAAGATTTAAATTAATAGCTGTTTTGTTGATTCCTTTATTGTTAATTGCATGTGGTAGTAAAAATGAAAGTGAAAGTAAGGATGAAAATGAAAAAAGTGAAAAACAGGAATTAAAAGTTGCTTTAAGTGCACAGCCAAATACTTTTGATCCATTGATGAATACTGCTGTGGTTGCTGGTTATGTGAGTGGAAATATTTTTGAGACTCTTCTAACTTTAGATTCAAAAGGTAAACCAGTACCAATGCTTGCTGAATCAGTTGAAAGTTCAGAGGATGGCAAAACACATACATTTAAATTGAGACAAAATGTAAAATTTCATAATGGTGAAGAAATGACAGCAGATGATGTTGTTGCTTCCATGAATAGATGGGCAGAAAAAAATAAAAAGGCAAAAGATCAGTTTGGAGAAATTATGTTTGAGGCAGAAGATGATTATACAGTAACAATGGTGATCAAAGAGTATGCTTTAGATATATGGGATTTATTAGCAGGCAGAAGTCAATATGCTGCCATTATGCCGAAAGAAGTGGTTGAGGCTGAGGAAGCAGTAGGTGTGACTGAATATATTGGTACGGGACCGTATAAATTTGTGGAACATAAGACAGACCAATATGTACATTTAGAAAAATTCGATGAATATGTAATGTCAGATGAGCCAGCAGATGGATTAGCAGGTAAAAAAGAAGCTACTATTGATGATATTTATTTTTACTTTGTGACGGATCCATCAACTCGTACTGCGGGAATACAAACTGGTGAATACGATATTATTGATAATGTACCTTATGAGAACTATGAACAATTGAACTCAGATTCAGCTTTAAACACATATGTGAGTCTTACAGGAGATTTAATGTTCTGGTATAACAAGAGAAATGGATTATTATCGGATCCGAAAATGAGACAAGCAGTCAATACGGTTATTGATAATGAAGAAATTATGGAAGCTGCTTTTAATATTGAAGATTTATATAACTTAGATCCAGGTTATATGAGTGCAGATATAGAAAATTGGGCAAGTGATGCTGGTTTTGAAGCCTATAATCAAGGAGATGTTGAGAAGGCGAAGCAACTACTAGAAGAAGCTGGGTATAATGGTGATCCAATTACAGTAATTACATCAAGAGATTATCAGTATTATTATGATTCAGCAGTAGTATTACAAGAACAATTAAAAGAAATTGGCATCGAGGTTAATTTAGAAAACTATGATTGGGCAACCTATTTAGAGAAACTAGAGGAAGATAATATTTGGGATATTGCCATTTCAGGTGCTAGCTACCAAACAACACCTTCACAGTTACTAGTTCTGCAATCTAGCTGGGCAGGTTGGACAGATGACCCTAAAATAACAGAGCTATTATCTAATATCCGAAAATCAGATAATCAAGATGAAGCAAAACTATTATGGGATGAACTACAAGAATTTTTATGGCTAGAATATGTTCCAGGTACGCCAGTTGGAGGATTTAGTTCCATTTTTGCAAGCACGGATAGAGTTCAGGAATTTAATTTATATCCTAATCCTGTTGGCCCAACATGGTGGGACATAAGGTTAGCAGAAGAATAAATAACAATGAAACGATACAAAATTTAAAGTAAAAAGACTGAATAGTACAAAATATGAGGCTTGGACAAAAGCAAAAATTAAACTTGAAATCCGAACAATATTCAAATGAAGCGTAGGAAATATACGTAGACTCCTCGTCGGCTAAAGTCGGTCACGTCACGAGCACCAACGCCGACACTAGGACATCGTGTCCGTCGTGGTAGGAAGGCCTAGGTGAGAACCCGGAGTGCGTAGCGCGAGGCAGACGAGTACGCCACGTCACGAGAGCAACACCGAACTGACATACATCCTGTATCCCTCGAAGTGGTTATTTGCACAATTTATGTTTGGAATTAGCCAAGTAATAAATTCTTTTGTCCCAGCTTCATTCTTAAAATTTCAATAATCGCAAAGGATGATAAGTAATGAAATTTCGTTCCTCAACAACCGTAAATGATGCTTTACAACAAACTACTACAATGGATGCTGGAATAAAGCCAGTATTTGAAGGGATTCAATTAATTGGTCCTGCTTATCCTGTAACATGCCATCCTGGTGGAATTATTACCTGTCATAAAGCTTTACAAGAAGTGCCAGAAGGCTCCATTTTAGTTATTAATGGTTTTGGCGATGCTCATGGAGCTGTATGGGGAGGTTTAATGAGTATAGAAGCAATTGAAAAAGGTGTGAAAGGTGTAGTAGTTGATGGAGCAGTTAGAGATGTAGCTACGATAAAGTCATTAGATTTTCCTGTGTTTTCAAGACATGTCACTCCTAGAGTTGGAAAGGTGAAAATAATGGGAGATATGGGAGACTCTACTGTTTGTGGTGGGGTAAAAGTCTGTAAAGGTGACTTGATTATTGGAGATGATGACGGCGTAGTAGTCATTCCTAAGCATAAAATTGAGGAAATATTTCAATTAGCAGATGCGATTGATAAAAAAGAGGAAGAAATTGCGAAAAAAGTAAGAGAAGGTTCTAGTATTGGTGAGCTTTTAAATTTATTTTAGAAGGACTTTATTCTGATAACTAATAGGGATGATACTAAATTTCCATATGAGATTGCTTAACATCATTTCTAAAGTGGTCTGGAGTAATAATCCTCGATATATGGGAGTGATAAGATATGCGATTGAAAAATTACCTAGCAATTTGCATTTTTGTTTTATCGATCCCTTTCTTTTTAGCAGCATGTGCGGAAAAACAACAAGGAGATAATAAGGAAGAGAGTAATGAAGAAGTAGAGTTAGATACAGAATTAAATGTAGCAATGGAGTCACAGCCTGTATCTCTTGATCCATTAATGAGTCCTTCAGGTTCAACTGTGGTTACGACACGCAATATTTATGAAGCACTTGTTACTTTAGATACAAATTATGAGCCTGTTTTAATGTTGGCAGACTCTGTGGAAGTAGAAGATGACGGGAAAAGATATATTTTTAAACTACGTGAAGGTGTTACATTCCATAATGGTGAGGAAATGACAGCAGAGGATGTAGTTGCATCTATGAATCGTTGGTTAGGGAATTCTTCAAGGGCAAAGACTTTATTAACAGATGCAACTTTTGAAGAAGTAGAGCCATATACAGTGGCATTGGAATTACCGGAAATAGCCTCTGATGTTCTTTATATTTTAGCAGGGCAAGGACAATTTCCAGCAATTATGCCAAAAGAAATTGTGGAGGCAGCGGATACAACAGGTGTTACAGAATATATTGGAACAGGCCCGTTTATGTTTGAAGAATATAAAACAGATAGTTATCTTCACTTGAAAAAATATGAGGATTATAAAATGTTAGATAAGCCTTCTAACGGAATTTCCGGAAAAAAGGAAGTTTTCATTGAAGATTTATACTTTCATTTTGTACCAGATTCAAATACCCGACAAACGGGATTACAGACAGGCTTATACGATATTGTTAATGCATTACCTGTAGAGGATTTTGAGAAGATTAAACAAAATGAAGATATAAATCTATTAATCACATTAGATGGAAAAATAGATTTGTATTATAACAAGGCAGAAGGACCTTTTGCGGATAAAAAGGTAAGACAAGCTGTTAATGCAGCAATTGATGCAGAAGAGGTGTTAATGGGACTCTACCCAAGTGAAGAATTATATAGGGTAGATAATGGTTACATGCATAAAGAAAATGAAGATTGGTATACAGATGCTGGGAAAGGCGCATATAATCAGAAGGATATAGAAAAAGCGAAAGCATTATTACAAGAATCTAGCTATGATGGCGAGGAAATTACTATTTTAGCATCTCATGACTATCCTTGGAGTGGTGATACTGCAATTATTTTACAACAACAACTTCAAGAAATAGGAATGAATGTTACACCGGAATTTTTTGATTGGCCGACTGTGAATGAAAGATTTAATGACCCTGCTAATTTTGATATTTATATTGGTGGGACTGGATTTGTAGAAGTGCCATCACAGTTATTGCCAATTAATCCATCCTTTGCCGGGTGGACAAATGATGAGAAAATCGATGAATTGAAAAATAAAATAAGGCAAGAAATGGATAAGGAAAAAGCGAAGCAAATATGGGAAGAATTACAAGCATACCTTTGGGAGGATTACTTGCCAGTAACAACAATTGGGCATCGTATGAAAGTGGCAGCAGTAAATAATAATGTTGAAGGTGTAGAAACTTTTGATCACCCAATCTATTGGAATGTAAAAGTAATAAAACAAGATTAGTTATTTATTTAAACTTTGGAGGCGATATAGATGAAAGGCATGGTTGTAGCTCCCGAACCACTAGCAGCAGAAGCAGGTGCAAGTATCTTTAAAAAAGGTGGAAATGCGATAGATGCTTCTATCGCGGCAATGTTTGTGCAAGGTGTTGTTAACCCAATGCTATGTGGTATTGGTGGGACAGGACTAATGTTTGTTCATATAGAAGAATTAAATAAAACAGTGCTAATTGATTGCTCCTGTACAATGGGATCTGGCAAAGTCCCTAAGGAATGGGAAGCGAATTATATAGGAAGATCTGAAGCATATGGTCGCTATATATTGAAAGATGAAGAAAATCAAATTGGCTATAAATCAATTATGATTCCAGGAGTAGTAATGGGTGCTTGGGAAGCATTTCAGAAATATGGAAGTGGGCAAGTAACATGGAAGGAATTATTATACCCAGCTGTCACATATGCAAAAGATGGGTTTAAAGTGTATCCTTATATTGCCGAATTTTGGTCTGGGCGTAGCGCTGCAAGTCCAGGATATCCAAGTTTAGATTTTAAAATGGACCAAAGTAAGGCAGCGAGCTCCCTATACGGCACGCCTAGAAAAACAGGGGAATGGTTTGTGCAAGGGAAATATGGAAATACCTTAGAAAAACTTGCTAAACATGGTGGCAATGATTTTTACACAGGAGAAATTGGTGAGAAGATAGCAAAGGATTTAGAATTACATGAAGCGTTTATATCAAAAGATGATTTGGCAAATTATGATGTCTTTGAAACAGAGCCATTGCTTGGAACCTACCGAGGGTATGAAATAAGAGCTGCGGTAAGTGGTTGTTCTAGTAGTCCGCAAATTGTTTCTATGCTGCAAATTATGGAAGGGTTTGATTTGAATAAATATGAACATAATAGTCCGGCATATATCGATTTATTATCTCGAGCAATGAGAGCTAGCTTCGTTGATCATGTAAAGCTTAAAGGTGACCCGCCTTTATCAATTGCTATGAATTTACTACCAAAATATACATCTAAGGAAAGAGCAGAGTTCTGGCAAGAGAAAATCAAAAAAGATCCTATTTCAGGAACTTCGTACCCAACAGGGTTAGGCTCTGATACGACACATGTCTCTGTAATTGATGAGTTAGGTAATGCAGTAAGCTGGACTCATACATTGGGGTCATTAGCAGGTTCAGGGGTAATTACGGAAGAATTAGGATTTTTATATAATAACTTTGTTGGACATTTTAATCCTCTTCAAGGATATTGGGATTCTATTATTCCTGGAAAACGAGGTGGCGGAGGTTCTCCTTTATTGATTTATAAAGATGGGGAACTAGTTATGGCAATTGGAGCACCAGGAGGAAGTAGGATTTTTACGGCAATTATGCAAGTGCTAATAAATGTGATTGATTTTGATATGTCACTAAAAGAAGCTGTAGAAGCTCCTCGTTTTCATTCAGAGGAGAAGGATATTATTTATTTAGAACCATCATTATCAGAAGAAATTGAAAAGGAACTATCAAAAACTTATAAAGTAATCCGCTCTAGCTATATGTCTAGGGTACAAGCTGTTTGGAAAGATCCAAGCTCAGGTGCATTTACTGCAGGAGCAGACCCAAGAGGGGGTAAAGGAGAAGCAGTAATTGCCTAACCTCAAACCCATGAGTAAATATAAGAGGGAGTTCGTATTGCATTTTAATACGAACTTCCTTTTTTATCATTCTTGCTTTTTTTCTTAAGGCTTTTCAGGTATTATTCCTGTATACAATAGAATTCTTTAAGAGAGGCTTGATCATATGGAAGTGTTTGATGGTTCAGAAATGGAAAACAAAATTGCAGGAGAATATCGAAAGGTATTACAAATAGGCAGTGTCATAGAGCTTGCTATCGAATTAATTATTCTTGGTGTAGTTCTTGCTTTAAGCTATTATTTTAATTGGTATCATTGGATTCCATGGATTATTTATGGCTTAATAGGTGTGTTTATCATTTCCTTTCTTTGGACTGTATATTTTGGGTCTAAATTTCGAGTGCAGTATTGGAGATATTATATAGATGAAGAATATGTGCGTTTAAAATTTGGAAAACTAAATAGAACATACCAGCTAATTCCGATGACGAAGATTCAATTTGTTGAGACGAATCAAGGTCCAATATTAAGGAAGTATCGATTATATAATTTATCCATTGGTACAATGGGATCGGATCATACTATCCCTGGGTTATCTGAAGAAGTAGCCTTTAAACTACGTGAGGAAATTAGTGTATATGCGAAAGTGAAGGAAGTGGAATCATGAAGCTAGATATCCGTTTCCACCCATTATATATGGTAGTCAGCATGATAAATCTACTGAAAGGTGCTTTCATTCCCTTTATTCTTTTGTTCATTATCCAGTTAGGAAATCAATCATTTATCTGGGTAGCAGGGCGATATGTTTTTGTTGCGTATATTGTATTTTCACTTATCCGCATATTCCTGATTTGGCGGACAACCACCTATCGTTTAGAAGAAGATGCTTTCATATTAAAGAAAGGGATATTTTCAAAAACTAGAACGACTATCACCTATAGACGAATTCAAAATATTCAAAGGTCAACATCGGCTTTTCATAAATTACTTGGAATCACTTCTCTACAGTTCAGTACGGCAGCTGCATCAAGTGCTTCCTCTGTGATTGATATTGAAGCAATTTCGAGGCAAGAAGCCGATGAATTAGAGGACTTTGTTAAAGACTTAATTGGTGATTTACAGTCCGAAGAATTAGCGGAGTCTGAATTAGAGGAAAATGCTGTGAAACAAAAGCCCACTCAGAAGATATATTTTGAAGCAACGAAAAAGCAAATGATTAAAGCATCCTTTACTTCTTTAAGAATATTTATTATTTTTCCTATTCTAGCCTTTATTATTAATCAAGGCTCGGAATTATTTCAAATGGAGGATGTATTTGAAGAATGGTTTGAATTGATTATCGCGAGTTATATTTTACTAGCAATCGTTATTATAATTTTATTGCTTTTAAGTGTAGTGATCGGAATGCTTACTACTTATTTACAATACGGTCGATTCATTATTTCTAGTGATGAAGAACGTATTTATATTCATCGCGGTATATTATCAGAGAAATCTTTTACCATTCAGAAGAAAAAAGTACAAGGATTAAAAATAAAACAAAATATACTAAAACGGTTATTAAAGCTTTCCGAAATTCGATTAGTAAATATAGCACAACAGGATGAAGAGGAAGCATCAGAAGCAACGAATTCACTTTATCCATTTCTTGAGAATAAGGAAGGAAAACGATTAATCAAGCAAATCTTACCACGCTATTTTGTCGAGCCTTCCTTACAAAAACTGCCGAAAGCGGCATTTTATACTCATTTAATTCAAGTGCCATATTTGTTTATCCTAGCTGTTATCGCGTATTTCATTTGGTCATTTAGTTTTTGGTGGGCGATTGCAGTACTTGTTTATACTATGATAGCTCGAATACTACAATATTTATTCACACGCTATGCATTAGAGGGAGAATTCATTGTGTATAAAACGGGAGTATGGTCAGTGGAGGCATATGTAACACGGAGAAATAATGTGATGGAAGTATCAGTTACACAAAATATATTTCAACGTCTATTCTCCTTAGCAACTATTCAAATATCGATGCGTGCTAAGCCAGCAGAAATAATTTCTATAGAACATGTCCCAATTACTTTTGCACAGGATGTACTACATTGGTATGAGCAACGGGAAGTACAACTGGTTGAAGAATAATGAAAGTGAAAAGCTATTAGATGATTCTAAACTCATCTAGTAGCTTTTTTGTTTTTACAATTCCTTTATAAAAAAAGCGTAATAAAGATATAAATCACCTGTTTATACACAATTTTTATACAATCTCCATTAAAAACCTTGATCTAAAGCTGTTTCTCCAGTTTTAAAGAATTAATATTTTATTTACGCCGGTGTTAAACCGTTTTTATTAACGCTTGGTGTGGAATGGGAAGTGGTTCTGGAAGATTATCTATACTCTAATGTTACATTGGAAAAATACCATAATGATATTTTCGATAAAATAGCAGATAAGGTATCTGCGGAATATCTTGAAGCATTTAAGGTACAGTTTTTATTACAAGAACGTTATTTAAACATGGCTTTACAAAATATCCTTACTAATTATGAAGATATCGAGACATTCTTGGCAAAAGAATACGAAATTACGGAAGAAGTTAGAAAAGAAATTCAAGACTTTTGCTTAGAGTAAGCATAAAATGAAATTTCATTCCGCTAAAAACATTCAATTCGATTACATGTTATCGATTGAATGTTTTTTGTTTTTTACTAAAAAATTATAATTGAAACCTTTGTAAATATTTTCGAAATAATTAAAGAAAGGCTTTGTACTAGTGGTT
The DNA here is from genome assembly GCF_040958695.1 of Ornithinibacillus sp. 4-3. Taxonomy (NCBI): domain Bacteria; kingdom Bacillati; phylum Bacillota; class Bacilli; order Caryophanales; family Bacillaceae; genus Ornithinibacillus; species Ornithinibacillus sp. 4-3. Next base: position 3,449,742 of record NZ_CP162599.1, on the reverse strand, counting down.
TTACCCTTTTTGATTTACACTAAAGGATAGTAAGTTTCTTGAAAAAAATGAAGGGGTCATACCATTGAAGAATGCTTTTAAAATTTTAAAAACCGATATATTAAATATTATTAAAAATCCTGCTGCAATTATTGTTATTGCTGCAGTTTGCTTTTTGCCATCCTTGTATGCATGGCTGAATATTGCTGCCTCATGGGATCCTTATGCAAATACAGAGGGAGTAACTGTAGCAATTGTTAGTGAGGATAAAGGTGCGGAAGTACAAGGGGAATTTATGGATGTCGGGGATGAAGTAATTAATTCTTTGAAGAAAAATGATAATCTCGGATGGAGGTTTGTGTCAAAAGAAGAGGCAATGAAAGGCGTAGAACATGGAGATTACTACGCTGCGATTATTATTCCAGAGAATTTCACGGAGAAATTACTTAGTGTAACAACAGATACAATAGAGAAACCAAATCTAGACTATTACATTAATGAAAAAATAAATGCAATTTCACCAAAGGTAACTAATTCTGGTGCAACTGCTATTGTAGAAAATATCCATAATCATTTTGTGGAGGAAGTAAATAAATCCGTTTTGGAAGTATTCAATGAATTTGGCTTAGAACTAGAAGCGAATTATGTGAATATCGAAAAGGTTAGAGAGACAGTCTTTCTATTAGAGGATGAGCTACCAAATATATTTTCACAGTTGAAGAAGGCAGATGAATCATTAGGATTTGTAGATGAATCTATTACAAAAGTTACTGATACACTTGAGAAAGTAGATGAAATAGATCAAAGAGCAATAGAAGTAAATCAGGAATTGCTTACGAAACTAAATACACAGGAAGAAAAGATTGATGAAACATTAGATGTAATTATTGGTTATTTACAAGGAGCACAAGAACTCTTTAAGCAAGTACCTGAGATAACGCAAGAAATTGCTGATAAAGGAGAAACCTTTGACCAGCTTGTACTAACATTAGAAGAACGCAAGCAAGGTATTGATAATGTTTCTATACGTCTCGGTGAAATACAAGATTTCCTTTTAGAGCAGGATCAGAACTTAAAAGAGTCATCTAAAATAAAAGAAATACAAGATTCTGTTCAACAGAATATAGATGATTTAAATAAATTAAAAACAGATTTAGAACAAATGTTAGAGAATATCCAAGGAGAAGAATCACCAGGGCAAACAGCTGCAAAAGAATTACAAGATCAAGCAAATAAGCTCCAACAAGATATAAATGGAGCAATGAAACAAACGAGTGATGCAATACAAAATACGATTACCCAAGCAGAAAATAATCAAGAAATAAGTGACCAAACCGCCCAAGAGCTTCAGATGATACAAGATACTATTAATAATGCGCAGAAGGAATTAGATACTCAAGTACAGGAGGCGATTGATAACTTTGCAAACCAAGCAGCAAATCCTGAACAAGCAGTGGAACAATGGAAAACAATCATTGAGCGCTTAGAAACAAATATAACTGTATTACAGGATATCCAAACTGTTATGGATCAATTACAAGAAGCTATCCAATCAGATGTCATTCAAGATGAAGCAAAAAGAATGACGGAAATCCAGGAGAAATTAGATCAGACGAATCAAAAGATTGACGAGGTAATTACAGGTATAGAAACGGCTAAAAATCGAAGTGGTGATGCGCTTACTCAAATAAATGAAAAAGCAGTGGAGATGGAACAAGGATTGAATGAAATTATTGACTTTGTTGATCAAGATTTACGTACAAAGTTTAAAGATGTAGCAGGTCAAGCAAAAAATATCCTTGAACAAACAGCAACTGTGTTTAATGACATAAGTGAGAAAATCCCTGTTGTACGAGAAGCTTTAGAAAAAGGGAAAGAAATGACACATGATGGACAAGAAAAACTAGCTCTAGTAAATGAGCATTTCCCTGAAGCGAGCGAAGTCATTAGACAATTAGCTGATAAAATTAGAGAGCTAGAAGAAAAAGGCGATCTTGATGAATTAATCAAGATATTAAAAACAGATCCAACAGAAGTAAGTGAATTTCTGGCAGATCCCATTGTTCTAGATGAACATCGCTTATATGCTATTCCTAATTATGGATCTGCAATGAATCCATTTTACACTACACTTGCATTATGGGTAGGGGGATTGATTTTAGTTTCCTCCTTAAAAGCAGATATTGAGAATAAACAAAGATTCCGTAGTCATGAAGCATATTTAGGTAGATTATTTACATTTGGTGGTATAGCCTTTGTCCAGGCATTTATTGTGACAATTGGTGATTTATTGATTATGAAAACATATGTCGCTAATCCTATCATATTTATCTTGTTAGGAATATTTATTAGCCTAGCCTTTGTGACAATCATCTACACATTGGTTTCTGTATTTGGTAATACTGGGAAGGTTATTGCAATTATCTTGATGGTGATGCAATTAGGTGGATCTGGAGGAACATTCCCAATCCAAATGGCACCAGCCTTTTTCCAAAAAATCCACGGATTTTTACCCTTTACACATGCAATCACATTGCTCAGAGAAGCTGTTGGTGGAGTAGTATGGGGAGTTGTTTGGCTGCATATCCTTTACTTAGTTATTTACATGATTATATTTTTGTTACTAGGTCTTTTGTTGAAGCAATTCTTTAATCGTTCTAGTGATAAATTTATGGAAAAAGCGAAGAAGAGTAAAATTGTAATTTAATGTATTGGCACAGCTAAGAACGATAAAGCTGTGCCAATACATTTTTTAATTATTTAAGGTAATTTTTTGAATTTTGTCGGTTTCAGAAAATTACCTTGAAAATTTTATTGACAATTCACACATTGGCTAATATAATCAATTGACAGATTCAAAAGGTGTCAAATGGATTAAGACAATATATATAGTTAGGCTTTCTTGCATATGAATTGTCGGAATTTTCAAATTCATAGAAGGTTTGTTGGTTATAAAGAGTTAACAAATAAGTGAAGGAATAGGAAAAGGGGATATTCTAGCACTTTATCTTTATAATTATCCATCTTTTGGCTCCGCTTTAAAAAAATATAGAATTGAGGTAGGAAAGAAAATGAAGCAAAAGAGATTAGGACTATTATTTTTTATTCTTATGTTAGTATTTGCTCTTGTTGCTTGTAGTAGCAATGATGATACAACAAGTAATGAAGGTAGCAATAATGATACGGAAACAGATGATTCAACAGATACTGATGATGGTGAGGAGGAGGAAGCCACATCTGATGGTGAATTTGCTGGTGGAACATTAAGAATTGCTCTAGATGCTCAGCCACCTAACTTAGATTGGCCGACTACTCCAGCAACATCTGCAAGAGATGGGGCAAGATTGGTTTTTGAAACGCTTGTTACAACAGATGAGGAATACAAGGCAGTTCCAATGTTAGCAGAGAATATTGACATTAGTGAAGATGGTAAAACATATACCTTTAAATTAAGAGAAGGTGTTAAATTCCATAATGGAAAAGAAATGACATCTGAGGATGTTGTAGCTTCGATGGAGCGTTGGTTAGAAAAATCAACAATCACAGGTACAATTTTCATTGATGCAACTTGGACAGCGACAGATGATTACACAGTTGTTTTAGAGCTTCAAGAGCCGTCTTCTTTAACTTTAGATACAATGGCATCAGCTAAAATGGGTGCAGCAATTATGCCTAAAGAGATTATTGATGGTGCAGGAGATGAATTTATTACTGATGAATACATTGGTACAGGACCATATGTATTTACAGAATGGAGACAAGATCAATATATTCATTTTACTCGTTATGAGGACTACCAACCTGTAGAAGAAGAGCCGAGCGGTCTAAGTGGTAAAAGAATTGCTCACTTTGATGAAATTTTCTACTATGTTGTACCAGATAGCTCTACACGTTTAGCGGGATTACAAACAGGAGAGTATGATTTAGCATATGGATTACCATATGATGTATATGATCAAGTGCAGAATGATCCAAACATTGAAGCGTTTTTAACACCATCTTCGAATGCATTCTTACACTTTAATAAGAGTGGAGATATTGCCTCAAATCAGAGCTTTAGACAGGCCGTTAATACAGCACTGGATGTAGATGAAATTATGTATGCGGCGCATCCAAATGATGATTTATTCTGGGTAGATTGTGGTTATATGGATATTAATATTAAAAATTGGGCAAGCTCAGCTGGCTGTGATGAAAACTTTAACTTAAAAGATCCAGAAAAAGCAAAAGAATATTTGGAAGAAGCAGGTTATAATGGAGAAGAATTTAAAATCATGTTAACACGTGATTATGCAAACTATTATACAGCAGGAATTGTAATTCAAGAACAATTAAAGAATGTCGGTATAAATGCAGTAGTTGATGTAGTAGATTGGCCAACATTTAATGATAAGATGCAAAGTAAACTAGATGAATGGGATGCACTTGTAATTGGTTCTTCTACAGTAAGTACACCACCACAATTATTATATTTAAGTCCAACTTTTGGTGGAGGTTTAGAGGATGAGAAAGTTGCTGAAATGATGAAAGCACTTGAAACATCTGCTTCCATAGAAGAAGGTCAGCAAATTTGGGATGAATTACAAGAATATGCAGTAACAGAAGTTGTTCCTGTAGTTAATCTAGGTGGAGTAAACTCACTCTTTGGTCTTTCAAATAAATTAGAAGGAATCACTGCATTCACTGGTTTGGTATTATGGAATGCGAAGTTCACAGAATAAACAATATAATGGAGTCAGGTATCGTTTTAAGATACCTGGCTTTTTATTTTGAGCTAACGATGTCTAGCTCCCTGCGCCCGAAATTAAGAGATTTCACGTTACGCCCTACCATAAAGAAGAGTTGGCGATTGGCAAGCTGTAAGGCGTAGACAGGGTCATGGTCGGAGGTGATCAGTAGCCGGCACCTAGCAAAGGTTTTGTGATGTGGTAAAAAGGCACTTGTGCTTAAATTTTAATATAATTCTCACATAATCAGAAAGCAAAATTTCTTTTCTCTGATAAAGTGAAAAAGTTTGACGGAGACCTTTTTAGTCTCTAAAATGGTTGATAGTGAGTCGATTTTGAATAGAAAATTAGAAATCGCATTTTAAATTCAGGAGGAGAGAGGAAATGAAGTTTAGTAAACGCTTTCTATTTGCTTTGTTCGCTATTTTGATGCTTGTTGTTGTAGGGTGTAGCTCAAACTCGTCAACGGAGCAGGACAATGACACAGATTCAGATTCTACAGACAACGAAACGAATGAAAATGATGAAAACAGTGCTGGAGGAGAATTGAAGGTAGCATTACCGGCACAGCCTTCGATTATTGATCCGCACGTAACAACAGAGACAGTAACATCAACATCTACAAAACCTGTTTTTGAAACGTTAGTAGTTACAAATGAAGACAGACAACCAGTTCCTTATTTGGCAGAGAAGATTGATGTAACAGATGATAATAAAACATACACATTCCATTTAAGACAAGGTATTAAATTCCATAATGGACAAGAGATGACTGCAGAGGATGTAGCTGCCTCCATGAACCGTTGGAGAGTCAATGCTACAGGGGCAAAAGTAGTTATTGGTGATGATGAATTTACTGTAGTAGATGATTATACGGTTGAGTTAACATTATCAAAGCCATCTTCATTAGTACCTTCTTTAATTGCTACAGAACGTCTAGCAGCAATTATGCCAAAGGAATTAGTTGAAGAGGCTGGAGAAAATCCAGTAAGTGAAATTATTGGAACAGGTCCATTCAAGTTTGAGAATTGGTTACAAGATCAATATATTCATTTAACGAAAAATGAAGATTATGTACCATTTGATGAACCAATTGATGGTTTAGCAGGTAAGAGAGAAGCGCTTGTAGATGATATTTATCTATACTTTGTATCAGATACCTCAACTCGTATGGCTGGTTTACAAACAGGAGAATATGATATCGATGCATCGATAGCGAATCAAAATTTAGCGCAAATACAGAATGCTGAAAACTTACAAGAGTACATTGAGCCTGCAGGAAATCTTACATTATATTTTAATAAAAAAGATGGAGTATTTGCAGATGTAAACATGCGCCAAGCAGTAAGTGCGGCATTGGATATTGGAGAAATCATGCAAGCGGCTTATTCAGAAGAGGATTTATATGCATTAAGTCATAGCTATATCCATGAGAACTATCCTGATTGGTATAGTGAAGCAGGGCAAGAGTTTTATAATCAAAATGATCCAGAAAAAGCAAAAGAATGGCTGGAAAAGGCTGGATATAATGGTGAAACAATTCGCTTTTTAACAACGAGAGATTATGAAGAATATTATAATGCTGCAGTAGTAATTCAAGAGCAGTTAAAAAACATTGATGTAGAAGTAGAGCTTGAAGTAGTAGACTGGGCTACTTTATTAGATAGACGTAGTGACCCAGCACAATGGGAGCTATTTATTTCTGGTTTCAGTGTGAAACCTCAGCCGGTTGGATTACTGCCACTTGATAAAGAATACGCTGGTTGGACAGAAGATGATAAAATTGAAGAACTAAAAGAAGTTATCCAAACAGCTAGCCTTGAAGAGGCACAAGCAGCTTGGGATGAATTACAAGCTTATGCTTGGGGAGAATATGTTCCTGTAGTTCTTTTAGGGTTCTATAACCAAGTAACTGGAACAAACGATAAAGTAGAAGGATATATTACAGATAATGGACAACCAATCTTCTGGAATGTAAAAAAATTAGACTAAATTAAAAAGAACTGAAGGTGCACTAACACCTTCAGTCTTATAATAGCTTAGCCTCCTGTAGGGAGCTAAGCTATTAAGAGTAATCCACCCTTGAGTCACGGTCACGAACTCAAGGGTGATTTTATTTTTGGTTTATACTATTTATTATGAAGTTCAACTTTATAAGATTGGAGCTAGTAACCTTGAAACAGATTCGCGTATTCTCGTCCAAAGACTGCGTTGTGCATACATTTCTCTAGTAACCTCAAAGCTATTTGATAAATCTTGCTCAAATAATTCTCGGCATTTTTTTGCGATATCTCCATCATAGATAATTGCATTGATTTCAAAATTTAAGCTAAAGCTTCTTACATCGATATTTGTTGTTCCAATTGTACAAATCTCATCATCCACTACCATCATTTTTGCATGTAAAAAACCTTTATCATAGCGATATAATCTTCCGCCATACTGTAATAAATCGCCACCATATGCAGAATTTCCACCATATACAAAAGGATGATCTGTCTTGGCTGGAGTGATCACTCGAACATCGACTCCAGATGCGGCAGCAATTCGAATAGCATTTAGAAAAGCTTGGTCTGGAATAAAATAAGGCGATTCAATATAAACATATTTTTTCGCAGTTAAAATCATCCGAATATAACTGTCCTTAATGGATTCTATAGCTGTGTCTGGGCCACTAGATACAATTTGAATTGGTATAGCAGAAGATTCTACAAATTTAGGGAAATATTCGGGTCGATTACTATTGAAGGGAATATTTCCCGCCTGATGCCAATCGAATAAAAAGTGTGTTTGCATACTATAAACAGAATGACCTGTAATTCTTAGATGAGTATCGCGCCAATATCCAAAGCGCTTATCTAGGCCAGCATATTCATTTCCAATATTGAAACCACCAATATAGCCTAATTTCCCATCAATAATAATTAATTTTCTATGATTACGGAAATTAATACGAGGATTAAATAAAGCAAAACGGGTTGAAAAAAATGCCTCTACCTCTCCACCAGCATTTATTAACGTTTGAAAATGCTTCTTTTTTAATTTTCTAGATCCTAAATCATCATAAATGACTTTGACTTCTACACCCTCATTAGCCTTCTTCACAAGTGCATCATAAATACTTTTACCTGTTTCATCCATTTTAAAAATGTAATATTGCATATGAATGTGGTTTTGTGCCTTTTCAATATCGGCAATAACCTGACGGAATTTCTCTTTTCCATCTATGATCATATCAACATGATTATGTGTAGTTAAAATAGCATGATTATAATCAACATTCATTTGAACAAGCTGTTGATGATTATTAGTTATCTTATTTGGAAAACGAAAGGAATCTTCTTGCATTTTCTTCTTTTGTTTAAGAAAAACATCTAAAGCTTCTTCCTCATGTAGCATGCGCCAACGCACAAAATTTTTCTTACGTAAATTCCTGCCTAATAGCATATACAATATGAATCCAACAACAGGTAAGAATAATAGTACAAATAGCCATGCCCAAGTGGAAGAAGAGCTTTTTCGGCCAATGAATACAATGATTATTGCTAAGAAAATATTGATAACGAAAATAGAGATTGTAAAGATACTAGTAAATGTCATCTAAGATTCGCCCTCCTTTTAGAATATGTAATAATAGTTGATTTATTGAGTGTTATGAGTTGCTATTTAAGAGTGTTTACATGATGAATTTATCATTATTTAGCAGAGCAGATATTAATTGTGACTTTAGTCATATGTATACTTATTCATATTAAGTTATAAAATCATTTGATGCTAGAAAAAAATGGAATCAGTAATTATATTACCGATTCCACTTCATTGACCTAAGATTATTTTACTTTACCATATATTGGACCAACACCAGATTGATTGGTTATTTCCATTAATTCAGATACTGTTAAGAATTCATAACCTTCATCTGATAAGTATTGTAGCGCTTCAGGAAGTGCGTCAACGGTTGTTGGATGAATATCATGCATCAGTACAATAGAACCTGAGATAACATCGCGTTTGATAACATCATTAATTGCTCTTGGATCTTTACTCTGCCAATCTAGTGTATCTACTGACCACTGAATAACGGAATCATTATTCTTTTCAGCATATGCTATCACCTGATCGTTCACTGCCCCATAAGGAGGACGCATTAGATGTGGGCGAATCCCTGTTGCCTTTTCAATATTATTTCTTGGAGTCTCCATTTGATATTCTAATTTTTCCAAAGATAGTTTTGTTAAATCCGGATGTGTTTGTGAGTGGTTCGCCACCTCATGCCCTGCAGCAGCTACTTGTTGAGCTAGCTGTGGGTAATATTCTACTTGACTGCCAAGCATAAAGAATGTTGCTTTTGCATTGAATTTTGCAAGCTCCTCTAGTACTCTAGGAGTTGTTTCAGGCAATGGACCATCATCAAACGTTAAGGCAACATATTTTTTTTCATTACTAGATTCATTGGTGTTTGTTTCATTATTGCTATTATTTTCTTCATTATTATTCTCGTTTGCACTATTATCTTGGTTGTTTTCACTGCTTTGATTGTTATCATGTTGATTATTTTGTTCTTCTTGTTCTGTTTCCTCTTTGTTTTCTTCGGGACTTGCTTCTTGGTCTTCTGATGTAGTATCGACTTTTCTTTCCGCACTTGCAATAAAAGATTGATAGACTAAAAAAGATAATAAAATTACTAACAGGGCGCTTTTAATTATGTTTTCAACTTTCATAAGAGCTAACTATCTCCTTATATAAATATTATGTACATCATACGCAAATTTCCATATTTTGTATACAGATCGTTCGTCATATTTCGATAGGAATCTTAATAAAGCATAACATATTTGTAATAGTTTTGTAATGCAATTTTAATAAAAGAACTAAAACAAATCTATTTTTCAGGATAATTGACTAGAATAGTAGAAATAGAAAGGAGAATTTCTTCATTTTTAAAAAGATTCTCTATTTGTGTCGATATATGAAATAGTTTCTTAAATAACTTGTAATAATATGTAACGAAGTAAATGGCTTTCCGTCTAATTAGACAAACGAATAAATTTATTACTGTAGATCGGCTAAATTAGAATATACAATTGTCAGTAAAATGGTTCCAAAAAACAAAAGAGGTGACTAATAATGAAGCGAACATTTATTCTGTTAGTATTGTTACTCCCGGTCTTTCTCCTTATTGCTTGTGGTAAAGAGCCTGTGGAAGAGAATCAATCTACAGAGGAAGAAGTGAATGATGAGGAAGAGATGGAAAGAATAACAAATTCAGGCATTTATAATGGCCAGCAAGATCCGCATACGATTGAAATCGAAACGGAAGATGGAACTGTGGCGTATCAAATCGTAATGAACCTCCGGGAAACGGTTGAAAAATTGGAGGTTGGTGAAGAGGTAAGCTACACCTATTATCAAGATGGAGCTCAGCTTATCATCGAGGAAATTACTGGAAAAGGGATTACAGAAACAGAAGAACCAGAAGAGGAAACAACAGACAACGAATCAAATGAGAAAGAGGACGAGAAGATGACTGCTAGTGGAATTTATAATGGCAGAGCTGATTCTCACACAGTAGAAATTGAAACTGAAACAGGTCCAGTCGCTTATCAACTTACTATGGAAGCACGCGATCAGGCTGACCAATTAGAGGAAGGTCAGGAAGTAACCTATACGTATAAGCAAGAAGGGGAGCAGTTAATTATTGAATCAATTAAACATACGGAAGAACAGGAAGGTGAGCTGATTACGGAAACAGGTATTTATAATGGTCAGCAGGATCCCCATACGATTGAAATTGAAACAGCGGAAGGACCAACTGCTTTTCAATTGACAATGGAAGCTCGAGATAATGTAGAGCAGCTAGTTGTTGGCGAAGAAGTCATATATGAATATAAAGATAATGGTACCCAGCTAGTTATTGAGAAAATTAGTATGAAATAGATATAAAACAAGGCGACAAGATAGTATGTGTAAATGATGATTAGAAGTAATCATTGCTAATGCATCTATTTGTCGCCTTGTTTTTGGTGGAAAGTCTTGTAAAAAAACTTGATATTTAGTTATTTCGGAGAACGAATATTTTTTTGCCCATTTTTAATCAATGCTTTATAATTGAAATAGAATAATTTTTCACACTATAGGAAAATATAAAATTTTAATGAAGAAATGATGTCAATGCAGTTTGCATATGACAAGCAATATTTCTAGTATGCTTAGTAGGTGAAAGTGCTTCTAAGTAATTCAGCTTTTACTAGGACATGGTTAAGCAAGTACTCTTTTAAAAAATAAAAAGGTGGGAAAAACGTGGGAACAACAAGTCATTTACAGCAAGTCAAAGAAACGGTGAATCGTACGAATAAATTACTATGTGATGTAAGCGATTACGTATGGGCTCACCCAGAAACAAGATTTGAAGAATATGAATCCATGGAAAAAATTTGTGAAGCATTAGAGCAAGAAGGTTTTGCTGTAGAAAAAAATGTTGGAGGAATTGAGACTGCTTTTGTTGGTACTTATGGCAATGGGGGTCCTGTTATTGGATTCTTAGGTGAGTATGATGCGCTTGCTGGCTTGAGTCAGAAAAGCGGCATTACAGAAAAGGAAGCAATTGAGCCAAATGCAAATGGTCATGGATGTGGACATAACCTATTAGGAACTGCATCTTTAGCAGCGGCCTTTGCTTTAAAAGATTATTTAGAGAAAAATAATGTAAGTGGAACTGTAAAATACTTTGGTTGTCCTGGAGAAGAGGGCGGATCAGGTAAGACATATATGGTAAGAGAAGGTGTCTTTAAAGATGTTGATCTGGCGTTAACTTGGCACCCAGGCTTTGCTAATGCAGTGACAGTAGAAAGCTCACTAGCAAACTATCAAGTTTATTTTAAATTTGAAGGAATTTCTTCTCATGCGGCAGGTTCTCCTCATTTGGGACGCAGTGCATTAGATGCTGTGGAACTAATGAATAAAGGAGTAAACTACTTACGCGAGCATGTGATTCAAGATGCACGTATGCATTATGCAGTGACAAATGCGGGAGGAATTTCGCCAAATGTTGTTCAACCTGTTGCAGAAGTATTATATCTTGTTCGTGCACCTCAATTAGAACAAGTGAAAAGTATATTTGAACGAGTAGTGAAAATTGCAGAAGGTGCAGCATTGATGACAGAAACAAAAATGACAATGAGATTTGATAAAGCATGCTCAAACTATATTCCAAATCGCTCATTAGAAAAAGTCGTATATGAAAAGATGGTAGAGGTAGGTCCATCAACATATACAGATGAAGAAAAAGCATTTGCAAAGGATATTTGGAATACATTAACAGAGGAACAGAAGGATGCTGCGATTCAGGCTTTTGATGGTATTGCTGAAGTTGGTGAAGTATCAGATACGTATGTTGCCGATTTCATTACACCTTATCAGCCAGGGGAGAAAGTGAAACCTGTTTCTACCGACGTTGGTGATGTAAGCTGGGTTGTACCGACAGCACAATGCACAACAGCTACTTGGGCAATTGGAACACCTGGTCATTCGTGGCAAGTTGTTTCCCAAGGTACAACGTCTATTGCAAAGAAAGCTATGCTTCAGACAGGTAAAATTCTCGCTTTAACTGCGATAGAGGTATTAGAGAACAAGGAATTATTGGAAGAAATTAAACAAGAACACGAAGCGAAGTTTAAAAACCGTACGTATGAGTGTCCTATTCCAAAAGATGTCCAACCAACTAGATTAAAAGGATAAGAAAACAAGGAGGAATTTTCAACCATGACCGTTCGATTAGAAGACCATGTAAGAGAATATTTAATAGATAATAGAGATGAATTTATCAGAATTAGTGATTTTATTTTTGAACATCCAGAAATTCGTTTTTTAGAACATGAATCTGCAAAGTTTTTAGCGCATGAATGTGAAAAAGTAGGATTTGAGGTAGAACGTGGTGTTGCAAATATTGAAACAGCCTTTGTGGGAACTTATGGAAGTGGAAAACCAGTTATTGGTTTTTTAGGTGAGTATGACGCGCTTTCCGGTTTAGGACAAGTAGCAAATGAATCATGTCAAAAACCAGATGGAAATGATGCAGGACATGGTTGTGGACATAATTTGCTAGGGACAGGAGCATTTGCAGCTGCTTGTGCGGTAAAGGATTATTTGGAAAAAAATAATCTACCAGGAACAGTGAAATTTTTCGGCTGTCCAGCAGAAGAAGGTGGATCAGGTAAGACATATATGGTCCGCGAAGGAGTATTTGAAGATCTTGATTTTGCATTAACATGGCATCCAAATAAAGTAAATAGCATTATGAGTCTATCTAGTAATGCGAACTACCAAGTTTATTTTAAATTTGAAGGTGTTTCTTCCCATGCAGCAGCTTCTCCGCATCTAGGGCGCAGTGCATTAGATGCTGTTGAATTAATGAGCTCAGGAGTAAACTATTTACGTGAACATGTAGTGCCAGAGGCAAGAATGCATTATGCATATACCAATACAGGAGGCATTTCGCCAAATGTGGTTCAGCCTGTAGCTGAGGTTCTTTATTTAATCCGTGCACCACGTGTTCAACAGGTGGATGATATTTTCAAACGTGTTGTGAAAATCGCTGAAGGTGCGGCGTTAATGACAGAAACAAAAATGACAATGAAATTCGATAAAGCGTGTTCTAATTATATTCCAAACCGTGCACTTGAGGAAATCTTATTTGCAGCATTACAAGATTCTTTAGTGGAGGAACCTACAGAAGAAGAAAAAGCATATGCTAAACAAATTTGGGAATCGTTAACACCAAATGAGAAGGATGGATATATTTCATCTATGGCTAGCTCTGGATATGTTGGTGATGGTAGTGAATTCGAAGGGAAATACTTAGCAGATTCAATTGTTGATTATCATCCATCAGAAAAAGCGATGGCGGGATCAACAGACGTATCAGATGTGAGTTGGGTAGTTCCAACTGCACAAGTAGCAATAGCAACAGGAGCACTTGGCACACCTGGACATTCATGGCAGATGACAGCACAAGGGAAAAGCAGCTTTGCACATAAAGGTATGCTTCGTGCAGCAGAATCCATGGCAAAAGCAGCGATACATGTGTTAGAAAATGAATCTTCTTTAGAAAAGGTTCAAGCAGAATTCGCAGCTTTCCGAGCGAAGAATCCGTACACCTGCCCAATCCCAGATGATGTTCAACCGACAATTTTGAAAAAGTAAATAGATAAATAGGTAATACAAGACATGGTAGTTTTATCAACGAATAGATAAAGCTACCATGTTTTTATTAACTGATATTTAATATTTCAAAAGGTGGGAAAATGAGTGCGCTACGTAATTATAGCTATTGTATTTATTATCCTATTAGCCGGATGTCAGTCCAATAAAGAAAATGAAGTAATCAATGAACATAATGATTTTACGAATATTGAGCGTTTGGACCAATTTGTAGAAAATATTAAGAATGGTATAGAGGATGAGATAGTTTTTATTCAATATGGGGTAGAAGTTCAGGAAGCGCGTAATACACTGACTTACAATGGAAACCAAATTAATGTCACCAACCATTCAGATGGAGATTTTATTGAAGAGTATGATTGTGAAGATTTGTTGAGTGAATCAAATGAGGATTTAACCACTTATACACTGAAAGGATGTATGGGTCTTCCACATGATTATGAATTAGTAGCTGTACCGAAATAACATATATATTTTCTCACGATATTAAGAAACAGGATAGTATATAAAAAATACTATCCCGCTTTGTTTACACCTCGAACAAAATTACTTAAACCTCTACATCAATTGGTAAGAACTCAGGTAATTGTGACTTATGCTTATCAAGCATAATCTGTTCTGGCTTAATGCCTTCCTCAAGTAATGCTTCAATGTTTTGAATAAGGAATTCATCACTACCAACAACATAAAAAAGTCCATCCTTGTCTGCAGCAAGATTTTTCACTTCTTTATAATAATCTTGACGATTATCGACAAACTGTGATGTGAAATTCTGATCAGATGCAGGTACAACAAGGTTAGGGAATAAGAAATCCTTTGTTGAATCAATATTTAAGGAATGCATTTGATTAACATCATCAGCACGTTCGAAATAATCAAGTATAAGTGGTCTGAAAGTTGCTAAACCAACACCAGATGATAATAAGTAAACATTTTTCTTTTCTCGTTTAAGTGGTACATTGGAATGTGTTTTAAATAATGCAACTTCAGTACCTACTTCAAGCGTTCTTAAAATCTGCTTGAATTCAGAGCATAGCTCTTTAATACGTGTTGTGATCCCAATGGAATTTTCATGTGGTAAAGTAGAAATAGACATATGACGAATTAGACTGCGATTTGGTTTATCTCCAGCATTAAAGCCTTCTAGTGCCATATGAGTATGGGCGCCTTCTTCCCATGTAAAGCCTTCAGGGCAATCAAGCATATATGTTTTAACTTCAGGAGTCTCTTCAATAATTTTATTTATTTTAGTCCAGTATATTTGCATATTTTTAATTCTCCTTCTTTCTTTATATTTATTACTACTATCTATCTTATAACAAATGATAATAATTCTCAATTAAATGAACCGATTATTTTAGAAAGCTTAGTTGTGTTATCTGTATCAAAAAAAAAATCGAGCATTGTCGCCCGATTTCCGATACCTAATGTGTTAACTGTTGTCCAAGTATAAAATCAAAAAAGTGAACATTTTTTAATTCTGTTGAATGTTCTATTTGTTTAGCTCTTTCAATGACTTTATCAGCTTGCTCATTTTCACCAACTAATTCAAAATAAGCATGTAAATAATAATATACAGATAATGATTCATAGTTTACTACAGGTTCTAATGTAGTTCGATGATACTGACCAAATAATTTTCCTTTAGTATCCCATTCCTGAATAAGCCATTCTTGGAATGCAGGAGATGACTCCTCAATATGTTCTCGATTACTAGCAATAAGTAACTGATCGATCATATGCACATGTTCTACTAGCTGAAAATCTCCAATTTCTAAATCATATATTTCAGGAAAAAACACTTGTTCTAAATGAGAGAGCTCTTTTAATAATTCAAGTGATTGTTTTGTGTTTGTTAGTACATGAAAAAATTCAGGGCTTAGATAGCTTAAAACCACTCTTGCAGATGTTGTATCATATGACC
This sequence comes from Ornithinibacillus sp. 4-3, assembly GCF_040958695.1. NCBI lineage: Bacteria > Bacillati > Bacillota > Bacilli > Caryophanales > Bacillaceae > Ornithinibacillus > Ornithinibacillus sp. 4-3. The sequence continues at coordinate 3,433,893 of NZ_CP162599.1, read as the reverse complement.
AATCATAGAAATCTGGATAATATCCATCGAGCTGCATTTTCCCAGTAAGTCCCTGTTTAAGTTCAGCAGCGAGCTTGTCGTAAGTAGGTTGTTCAAATTTTTCACTGGCATGTTGGAGTGCGGCAATGATTCGCACATCATCAATTAAAGCATTTACATGAGCTGTTTCAAAGATAGCCCATTGAATAAAGGTATGTTTGTCTGTTTCTATCAGAAATTCCTTCTCAAGCTTCTTTACTTCCTGTTGAAATGCCTCCGCATCATTTGCCTGTACTAAATATTCCATATACAAGCCAATACTCTCCGACAAATATTGAGAATCAATTTGGTTAGGATGTGCGTGAATATATCCTTCTTTATTCATATAATTTTTCTCTATTATTTCTTTCATAGACATATTTGTCACTTTCTTTTCTTGGAAAAGGGAACCTATGAAAAAGATTCCTCCACTAATTAAAATTATCCCAATTATCCATTTAAATTTCCTCATTTTCGCCAACCTTTGCTTTAAATCGTTTCGTTTTATCCCAACCAATAACTTTTCCAGTAATTCTGCTCCATATATACATTGGCAGGCTTCTTAATAGCAGAATAACGAAGATTTGAGCATAGGTGAAGTACATAATCAATGTGTAGATGATATTTTTCAGTGTAATCGTTTCATCGACAACGATAGAACTAATTAATTGAGCTGTATAGACAACATAGCTCATATACCAAAGAAAGAATAATGGAGCTGGTATAATTGGTAAGTCATAACCAAATATACTTAGAATAAAAAATGTATGAGATACAAGTAATAGCAGAATAAATACAACATAGGTCAGTACATGTTGCAAAGTTAGAAAGAATGTACGTCCCTTCCAATGAGCAAACTCACGTAAGGATTTCCCAAGTAAATAAATATTACCAGTTAGCCATCTTGTTCTTTGTTTAATAAATGTTTTTAATTTTTCAGGTTCTTGCTCCCAAGTGCGAGAACTAGGTACAACAGGAAGGAAATATCCTGATGCGGTAATTCGAACGGTTAATTCCGCATCTTCAGCAAGCGCGTATACATCATAGCCACCCATTTCATTAATAACGGCTCTTTTCAAAAGCATATTTGTGCCAGCTAATGAACCGAGTTTAAATAATGCCCAACGGCCACATTGCATGAGCAACTGAAATACCTGGAATTCCAAAGCAATCATTCCAGTTAGGAAATTTGTGTTTGCATTTTTGGTTTTCACATAACCAACAGCGCCAGCCGCATTTTCAGTTGTTTCTGCAGTTTCTACCAATTTTTCTAGCGCGTCAGGCTCTGGCTGATTATCGGCATCATATACAACAAAGTACTCAGATTCAGAAATACTCAAACCATAGTTTAAAACACGTGATTTTCCTTTTGGTTCTCCTGGAGGTACGGGAATATAATGAATATTAGAAAAAATTTTAGAAAATTCCTTTACAATCTTTCCTGTATCATCAGAGGAATTATCATCCAATAAATAAATATCTAATTTCCCTTTATATTTTAAGTTTGCCATTGCACGCATGGTGTCACCAATTACAACATCTTCATTATGTGCTGGGATTAGAACAGCGACACTTGGATAATGCTTTAGTTTTGATGGATTTTTATAACGGGCCCGAAACCAAACACCACCGATTGTAACTACTGAATAAAATAGAAGTAAACTCCAAAAGAAAGCCATGATAACATAAAGTAGATATGTCATCATGTTGATTCATCCCTGTTGAGGTCATTTAATAATTCCATATTTGTAAATTCATGAATGCTTACTTCATATGGTGGTTCAATAAAATTTAATTTCTCTTTTGCATTAGAACGAATCCGATCTAGCACAATTTTTATTCCATCTTCATTTGTATCTTTTAACATAATGAATATTTCATTTGGTTTTGATGTTACTAAATCAAATTTATCTCGAATGGATCTTAGCACAACTTCTTCTATGGTAGATTGTAGATTATGTTGTACTCTTTTATTTTCATAGATAATGTTTAAGCGTATAAACCAAGCCTGCTTCTTATCTCTTTTCATTGATCTTAATAACCAGTCTGATTGAATATAGAATTCATTATTTGATAAAATTCCTGAAGGATAGAATCGCTGAAGCTTCTTAAGCTCAGCAGCTAAACGTTCATTTTCATAACCCATTCTTTTTAAATAGGTTAACAATATCCAATACATTAATAGAAAGGCTGTAAATAATAAATGATTATATGTATATAGTAATTGAATATCCGTTGTTTCTAAATCTATAAATGAGCGAACAGTTAAATAAACACCATATAGAATAATAATAGTAATGGTGTAAAGGAACATCGTCCTTTTTCTTAATAGCGGGATAACGATTAATGATATAAATCCAACAACCATAGATTCATAATAAAATGGGAATTTTATCATGAAGGTAGCGCAGCCAATGACGATAAGTAAAAATGTTAAGATTCCAATTACAACATTTTTTTGCAAAATATCCCATCCCTCAAGTGAAATTTCATTCATTATTATAGTACAAACGATAAGTTTAGGATAGGTTCTTTTTAAATATTTGGTTGGAATCATAGGTATATGTACATATAAAAAAGCAAGATATCATAATCACGACATCCTGCTTTTCATTCTTATATCATTCTACTCTAGGTAATAATGGTTTATCTGCTCTTTTTGGAACACCGAAACGAACTATTAAATCGAGTTCACATGGGGTGCATGCTTGACAAATTTCTACATCACCTTGTAATGACATATATAAGCCAGCATCTGTTTTATCCCAGCCATATGCATCAACTAGTAATTGCTGCATATCCTCGGATGCTCTTTTTAAAGCAGTTGGATAGTCTGGTGCAGGAGCTATTGTGTACCAGTAATCATCTGTTTCTAAAATAGGTCGTTCTTTTGGTATTTGTTTAATTAATTGGAAAGTAACTATTACTTCGCCCGCGATTTCTATACCTGTTCCAATGATTTCTCCATCTCCCATGTTTGCATGTAAATCTCCGCATTGGAATAATGCTCCAGGGTGATGAACAGGAAAATATAATCTTGCTCCAGCAGTAATCTTCTTATTATCTAAATTTCCTCCATGATCCCCAGGATGTCCGCTTGGGAACTCACCTTCTTTTGGTGCAACACCAATAACTCCGATCATTGGATCAACAGGGAAAGTAATATCATTAAAGGTTGCGATTCCATCTTTAATTGGAAGGATTCTTGTACGAGTTTCTACTTGGTCATGGAGAGGTCCTACTCCTGGTAAAGAACAAGTAACACCTTGGTCTGCAATTTTAATATCGACAATATCGACAACAAGTAAGTCACCAGGTTCAGCTCCATTAACATAGACAGGCCCAGTTGCAGGATTCACATGATTGAAGTCAATTGTTGTAACAAGTTGTTCCTCACTAGTAATTTGGTTCGTAAAACAATCTTTTGTTTTTAAAATCACTGTATCCCCTAGATTTACCTTTTTCGAGGGTTTGTTTGCAGCCGAATAGTTATAAACATATTCTTCAATAACATGAATTTCCTTTGCCATGACTTCTCAATTCCCTTCTCGTGTATTTTGTACATCATTACTAGTGTAATAGACCCATCTTAGGACTGCAAGTATATTTATGAATTTTCAAAAAATATACATGAATTAGAATAGGGAGATACATTGACGATGAGCAAGAAAAAATTTATACTCATTAATAATTCAAAAAATTCTTATTTCAAAATGGAGGGTAATGATGGATGCAGAAGTTGGGGTAATTGGAGTAGGCTCTATGGGGAGTATGGCAGTTTGGCAGCTAGCAAGAAAAGGTGTTTCTGTAATTGGTTTTGAGCAATTTGGGATTGGTCATGATCGTGGAGCGGCTGGTGGAGACACGAGAATTTTTCGTACTGCCTATAAAGAAGGAGCTGATTATGTTCCAATTTTATTGGAGGCCTATCAGCAATGGAGAGCATTAGAGATAGAAACTGGAAAAACACTACTAACAATTACAAAAGGTCTTATGGGAGAGACAAAAGGTTCAGAAGGTCTGGAAAATGTCTTGCGCAGTGTGAGGGATTATAGTTTAGAACATGAAGTGCTGTCTGAAGAGATGCTACAGGAGAGGTATCCCCAGATACGTGCTGGAGCAGATGAAGTTATTATTGAGGATGGGCAGGCTGGTTTTGTCCGTTCACAATTAGCAATTTTAGCAGCAGTAGATCGTGCCCGTGAATTAGGAGCGTCAGTATTGCCATATACAACCGTTGAAAAGCTAGAGGAACAGCCTGATGGAAAAGGCGTAAAAATCACCGCAAATGGCAAAGAATATACAGTTGGAAAAGTAATTATAACAGCAGGACCATGGATTAATGAAGTCTTTCCATTGTTCAAAGAAAATATTGAAATTCGCCGTTTAGTAGGCACATGGTATCCAGCTAAACAGATGGAGCAATTTAGTCCAGAAAATATGCCTGTTATTTCAAGAATTTCAGAAGGGTATAGTTATTACGGAATCCCATCTATCGATGGAACAATGGTGAAAATGTCTTTCTCAGCAACTCCGGCATATAGAATAGAAAATACTAAGACGTTAGAACGGAATGTTACACTTAAAGATCTTGAGGATGGAAAGTATATTATAGAGAATTTCTTCTCAGGTTTATACAGTGAACCAAATCGCCTTCAAACTTTCATGGAAGGATATACAACAGATGGTCATCCAATCATAGGGAAAGTACCAGATAAAGAAAATATCATTGTAGGCTGTGGTTTCTCAGGACATGGATTCAAAATGGCATCTGCTATTGGGAAAATCCTATCGGACATTGCAACAGATGAGGAAATTAAATTTCCATTAGAAAAATTCAGTCCACAAAGATTCTTATAAAAGACAAAATTTCCGTCTCGGTAAGAGGGCGGAATTTTTGTCTTTAAAAACTGTCTAATAAATATCGTATTTGCTTAGTTTACGACTAATTGTACTTTGGCTTGAATCAAGCTGTTGTGCTATATTTCTAGTTGACTGATATTCATGATGGAAACGTTGAAGGATTTCTTTTTCTACCATATCAAGTCGTTCAGATAGACTATAATTTTCCTGTAAAGAAAGAGCAGTAGATAGGATTTCTTCATCAGAATGCATTAACATATTTGTGCCTTCTTGAGTGCTTTCAACGGTATGATCCTGGAATGAAAAGTTAAGACTTTTATCAATTTGAATGCCTTTCGTGGTAACAAATATGCGTTCCATCGTATTCTTTAGCTCACGAACATTACCTGGCCAATGATAAGTAACCAATTCTTCCATGGTTTGAGCAGACATGATTTTATTCGAATCATATTTTTGATTGTATTGATTTAAGAGAGTATAGATTAATTCGACTAAATCCTCTTTTCTCTCCCTTAACGGTGGAATAGCAACAGGAATTACAGATAATCGATAATACAAATCCTCTCTAAATTTACCCTCCTTCACTAGTTGGTTCAGATTACGATTCGTAGCAGAAATTATTCTGACATCGGAAGTTAATAATTTTTGTCCACCTATTTTTCGAAAGGTCTTATTTTGCATGAATTGAAGAATCTTCGTTTGTAATTCTAAAGGCAATTCACCAATTTCATCTAGAAAAAGGGTGCCTCCATTTGCTGATTCTATAAGTCCTTTATGGCCGGAAGAAGATGCTCCAGAGAAGGATCCAGGTTCATAACCAAATAACTCCGATTCGAATAAGGTTGCGGGAATCGCAGCACAGTTTACTTCTACAAACTCTTTACTAGAACGATGACTTTCCTGGTGTATCCAATGAGCTACTTGTGTTTTCCCAACACCTGACTCTCCTAAAAGCAACACCGTAGAATCTACTCTTGCTACTAATTGTAGTAACTCAAAAATCTTTTTCATGGAAGGACTATTTACTACAATTCCTTCTTTATTATCTGTTGAATTCTTTTTCAGCTTGATAAGCTCCTGATTATAGGTATCAATCAAAGTTTCCATTTCTTTAATTTTTCTTTTTAGGGATAAAATTTCGGTAATATCAATTGTAGTAGAAATGACTCTGATGATTTTTCCATTTTCAAAAACAGGAGTAGAGGAAACATATAGTCGCTTTCCAGTTACCGTTGATTGAATTAATGTTACTGGTTTTTCATCCTTTAAAACTTTTAAAGTAGCAGAAGGGAAAAATGCCCCGCGTTGAACTAATTCATGTACATTCATGCCAATTAAGTCTTTTAAAGGAATACCGAAATTAACCTCGCACGCAGGATTAGCTTGGATACAAACGCCATCTCCATCCGTAACAAATATTTCATTAATGGACTGATTAAAAATTAATTCTAACTCTTTTAATTCTTGCACATTATTTTCCATTTCTATTTCTCCTATTTGTCGATTCGAATATGAATCATTGTATCATTACTGAATCATTTTGGAAAGGTTTTGATTCAATTTTGATTCAAAAATGATGTATTCTAACCTTTTATGGAGTAATAAGGTACAAACTTTCTGCACAGTTTAATTTTTATTTAAGCTAGTGAGATCTAGTACAGAATCCCTTTACAAGTTGCTATTCATGAGAGAAGAGACCTCTCTTTGGCAAGCATACAAAACTTTAATAAATGAACATTTCTTTAGTTTTTCGATATTGGCATGATTCTTGCATTATTAATATAGAAAATATAAAAAGGTGGGATAAATATGGTTGAATATCTAAAACAGGAGAAAGCAACAACAACTCATGAAAGAGATGAACTACAAAATATTGTTTCAAATATAATTGAAACAGTGAAACAAGATGGGGATCAAGCACTGAGAAATTACTCAAAAAAATTTGATCAGGTTGAATTAACAGATCTTAAAGTATCAGCAGAAGAAATTGAGAAAGCCAAGCAAAGTTTGCCATTATCTATTGTAGAGGATATTTCATTTTCTATTGAAAGAATTAAAAGCTTTGCAGAAGCGCAGAGGAGTTCTTTAACAGAATTTGAAAAGGAAATGATACCTGGTTTACATCTAGGACAAAAAGTTATTCCAATTGAATCTGTTGGGGCATATGTACCAGGAGGGAGATACCCTTTATTATCCTCTGCACAAATGGCTATCATCCCAGCTAAAGTTGCAGGAGTATCTAATATTCGAGTTTGTACACCTCCAACAAAGGGTGGGAAAATTCATCCAGCAGTATTGTATGCAGCACATTTATCAGGTGCAGATGAAATTTTTGCAGTAGGTGGTGCTCAAGCAATTGCTGCATTAGCTTATGGAACAGAATCAATTAAAGCTGTACATAAAATTACCGGACCAGGTAATCGATTTGTGACAGAAGCAAAAAGACAAGTGAATGGTGTAGTTGGTATTGATTTACTTGCAGGACCAAGTGAGGTTTTAGTATTAGCGGACGAAACTGCTAATCCATCCTATATTGCAGCAGATTTATTAGCACAATCAGAGCATGATATTCATGCACAGGGGATATTAGTAACTACTAGCTGGGAAACTGCATCAAAGGTTGAAAAGGAAATTGAAAAACAGTTAAAAACATTAGTCACAGCAGAAGTGGCAAGACAATCCTGGGAAAATCGTGGACAAATTATTATCGCTGAAAATATAGAAGAAGCTATTGCAGTAACAAATGATTTAGCATCAGAGCATTTACATGTGCATATGCAGGATGCTCCAAACTATTTAGACCAACTTACTAATTATGGCTCTTTATTTCTAGGAGAAAATTCATCAGTTGTATATGCAGATAAGGTTTGTGGAACGAATCATATTTTACCTACCAATCATGCAGCTAAATATACGGGTGGTGTTTGGGTTGGAACTTTCCTAAAAGTTGTGACATACCAGAGAGTAGAAAGAGCAGGAGTAGAAGCGTTAGCACCGCATTGTGTACGTCAATCCTATCGGGAGGGATTAATGGGACATTTAAGATCTGCAAATATTAGACTAGAGGATCAGCTAGAGCCAAAATTAGATGTATTAAAAAAGATTGAGAAGTTTTAATAAACATGTCATTGATTTTATCCACTAAACATAATTGGAAAATCTGGATTACAATGAGGGTGACCTGTAATTAATGACATAAGAAAAACTAACAGAAGAGGTGCAGAAATGAAATTTATTAAATTTTCATTGTTTGGTTTAATGATTTTAATGTTAATTGGACTTCTTGGATGTTCTGAAGAATCCCAAGATCAGAATGGTGATAACTCTGAAACAGAGGAGAATGAAGGAACTCCTGGAGGAAATCAAGAATTAACTGTTGCTTATGATGCTACTCCACCAACAATGGATCCTCATATGACAACAGCACTTGCTACATTAGAGCTAATCAAGCCAGTGTATGAGGGATTAGTTGCATTAGATACAAAGTATGTCCCTCAACCTATGTTAGCTGAGTCATGGACAGTTAGTGAAGATGGAAAAGAAATTGTTTTTCAATTAAGAGAAGATATAAAATTTCATAATGGTGAAACGCTTGACGCAGAAGATGTTGTTGCTTCATTGGAGCGTTGGATAGAATTATCTGTTTTAGGGAAAGGGAATTTCTCAGATGCAACTATTGAAGCAGTAGATCCGCATACAGTATCTATTACGTTAACAGAGCCAAATGCACTTGCTGTTGTTATTTTGGCTAATCCAACTCAAGGTGCTGTTATTATGCCAAAAGAAACCATTGAAAATGCCGGAGCAGATGGGATTGAAGAATATATTGGTACAGGACCTTATAAATTGGAAGAATATATTGATGGTCAGTCATTAACTTACAAGAAATTTGCTGATTATCAGCCTCTAGAAGAACCAGCAGATGGTCTTAGTGGGAAGAAAGAGGCGCTTGTTGAAACGATTAAGGTAGAAATTGTTACTGATCCTTCGACAAGAGTTGCTGGTATTCAAACAGGTCAATATGATATTGCTGTAAAATTACCGATTGATAATTATGAGACATTACAAAATGTAGACGGAATTGAACATTACGCAAAAGATCCTACATTTGGAACGATGATTTTAAATCAGGCTGATGGTGTGTTTCAAGATCAGGCTGCTCGTCAAGCTGTATTAGCTAGCTTAGATATTGACGATATTTCGAAGGCGACATTTGGTTCAGACGAGTTTTATGAAGTAAACCATAGTCTAGCGGTAGAAAGTCAAGTAGATTGGTATAATGAAGCAGGACAAGAGAAGTATAATGCTCCAGATTTAGAAAAGGCTAAGCAGCTATTAGAGGAGTCTGGGTATAATGGAGAAGAGGTTGTACTGTTAGTTACTCGTCTATATAGTGAACACTACAATGCAGCTATTGCTATTGAACAACAATTAAAAGAAGTTGGCTTTAATGTGAAGCTAGAGGTTTATGATTGGACAACCTTATTAGAAGTTCGAAATGATCCTACGGTATGGGATTTAACCATTACCACATGGCCTGCAGAAGCAATTCCATCTAATTTTGTCTTTTTGTATTCTAAAAATGAATATCCTGGTTGGATTCAAAATGAATTAATGGATTCATTAATTGATGGAATTAAAGAAGCACCATCACAAGAAGAAGCTTTAGAATTATTTAGTGAATTACAGGCAGAATTTTATGATTATGTGCCAACTATAAAATATGCTGAATTCTTACGTTACCATGCTTCGCGAGACAACATAAAAGGCTTTGATGGATTTTATGGTATACACCTTTGGAATGTGACGAAAGAAGAATAATTATATTTTCTGGAAATAAGAAAGTATATAGAAGGAAGGAGTTCTTAATTCTATGACTATTGTAATTGGTTCCATGATGCAAGAAACGAATTCATTTTCTCCTGTGCCAACAACATTAGAAGTATTCTCTAATAATTATCTCTATTATGGAGATGAGGTACTTACAATGTTGACTGGTACACGAACAGAGATTGGTGGATTCTTACATGTATTACAGCAAACAGAAAAGATCGTTCAACCTACGATAGCAACGAAATCAATTGCTGGGGGAAAAGTAACAGAAGATGCATATCAGCATTTTAAAAGTGAGTTTTTAACTAGAATTTCTAAGATGCAAGATATAGAAGGAGTTCTTTTAGCACTTCATGGAGCAATGCTTACTGAGCAATGTGATGATCCAGAAGGTGATCTATTATCAGCTATTCGCAATGTGGTTGGAACAGAAATTCCAATCGCTATTACATTAGATCCTCATGCCCATATGACAGAACAGATGCTGAAGCATGCAGATGTTATTGTTGGATATAAGACATTTCCACATGTTGATCATTTTGAAACAGGAATTAAAGCAGCTGAACTACTGCTACAGACACTTTCAAATCAATTGAATCCTGTGATGGAAATGAAAAAGATATCTATGCTAACTAGCCCGGAAGCTCAAGATGATTCGGAAGGTCCTATTAAAGAGATTATCGATTATTGCCGTGAGTTAGAAGAAACACAGGATGTAGAAGTTGTAAGCTTCTTTCCGGTCCAGCCATGGTTAGATATTCCAAATACTGGTACCGTAGCCTTAGTTGTTGCTAATGCTAATAAAAGTATTGCGAAAAGCACAGCAGATAAGGTATTAGAGAAAGCATGGTCTATCAGAGATACATTTATACCAAAACGTTTAGAACCAAAAGAAGCAATTGAATTTGTGAAAAATAATCCAAGCTTAAATAAACCGGTAGTTATCTCAGAATCCTCTGATTCTACCCTAGCCGGAGCCCCAGGAGATTGTGCATTTTTACTTAAAGCACTACTTGAAAATCAATTTCAAGATACTGCATATGTTACGATTGTAGATCCTGAAGCAGTAGAAGAGGTCTATGATTATAGTGAAGGCACAGAAGTCAAATTGTCTGTTGGGCATAAACTAGATAAAAGGTGGGGAAACCCAGTAGAGATTACGGGTTTATTGCATCATAAAAGTGAAGGGAAGTTCTTATTACAACAAACCAATGTGATGGAAAACATGGGAAGAACTGCGGTGATAAAAGTTGGTAATATTTATGTCGTTATTTGCGAAATATCCTTTTCACATTTAGACCCAAATAGCTATTCAGCTCTTGGACTAGAACCACAAAAGGCAAAAATTATTGGGGTTAAATCCACACTTCATTTCCGTGCTTTTTATCGTGATATAGCTTCAAAGATTATCTTATTAAACACTCTTGGAGTGAGTAATGGTGACTTCGGTAATTTTACTTGGGAACAATTAACTCGACCTTGTTGGCCATTAGATAGTCTAGAATAATTCAACACACTAGCTGGTATTAAAATCGGCTAGTGTGTTTTTCAATGGATAAAATTATGCAAATTAATGCTTATTCAGAGCTAGCTCTATCTAGCTTACTCGCACACGGAGCTAACAATAAGATAAATATAAATGAGATACTTACTTTTCCCTGCTTCAATCGCTTTGCCCTCCTTATAAAAGTATATTCCTTATATTATAATGGTAAATTGAAAAAGCGCCTGTTAATACTGAATTATCAGAACTATGTTATAATCAACAAGAGAAAGTTGGAAAAAGGAGATAGAGAAATGTATGATATTTTAATAAAAAATGGCCATGTCATTGATGGCATGAATAATCCTTGGACAAAGTTAGATGTAGCAATTAAAGATGGAAAAATTGCCAAAATGGAAAGAAATATGCAGGCAGAGGCGAAAAAGGTTATAGATGCGACTGGCCGTGTTGTGACACCTGGATTTATCGATCCACATGTACATTCTGATTTATTATGTATGAAATCAGAAGTGCATCAAATAAAATTAAAACAAGGAGTAACCACAGAATTATTAGGACAAGATGGCATATCTGTTGCTCCTGTGAGTGATGAAACAAAACCTTTATGGCAATCACAGTTAAAAGGGTTAAATGGAGATATAGGTGATTGGAACTGGTCAAGCATCGAGGAATATTTACAAGTACTCCGTAAAGCAAATTTATTAGGAAATGTTACATATATGGTGCCTCATGGAAATGTGCGTACATTAGTGATGGGCTGGGAAAAACGTGAAGCAACGGCAGAGGAAATTGCTAAAATGTGTGAGCTTGTTGAAATTGGTATGGAGCAGGGAGCGATTGGATTTTCTTCTGGTTTAGTATATCCACCGAATTTATTTTCGGCTACAGAAGAGCTAACAGAAATGTGTAAGGTTGTTGCAAAATATGATGGGTGTTTTGTTGTTCATATGCGTAATGAAAGCTTTTCTATTTTAGAGGCAATTGATGAGATGCTACATGTAGCACGTGAGTCAGGAGTTCGTTTGCATATTTCACATTTTAAAGTAATGGGCGTACGTAATCGAGAATACTATCCAGAAGCACTTAAGAAGATGGAAGATGCTCGTGCAGAAGGCATAGAAGTTACCTTTGATCAATATCCATATACAGCGGGATCTACTGTGTTAGCTGCGATGTTACCACCTTGGATGCATGAAGGCGGAACGGTTCAGATGTTGGAGCGTCTTAAGGATCCAGTATCTCGTCAAAAAGCAAAGCAAGATATTGCAGAAAGTACAGAATACGAGAATTTTGTATATAACAGTGGTTGGGATAATGTCATTGTTGCGTCAGTAGGAAGTGAAAAGAATAAACAAATTGAAGGGAAAAGCGTTGCAGAAATTGCATCATTACGTGGTGTAGATCCAGCAGATGCAGGCTTTGACATTCTAATTGAAGAAGAAGGAAATGTAACGATGGTTGCTCATTGGGGAAATGAGGAAGATATGATACTTGCAATGAAGAGTCCATATTTTACAGTAGGCTCTGACAGCGTTTTTGGTGGAAAACCACATCCACGTTTATCTGGAACTCAGCCAAGAGTTTTAGGGCGTTATGTAAGGGAGCAAAAGGTATTGCGTTTAGAAGAGGCAGTCCATAGCATGTCAGGTGCTGTTGCACAAATGATGCGTCTTGAAAAACGCGGGGTGCTACAGCCAGACTACTGGGCAGATATTGTTATTTTTGATCCAGCGGCAGTAGCGGATACAGCAACATATGAAGAACCTCTGAACGAACCAGAAGGTATTGATTATGTAATTGTAAATGGGAAAATTTGTGTAGCTTCTGGCGAATGTGATTTAGATGGAAATGGTCAAGTGATTGTAAGATAGTGAAGTAATTTATTAGAGAATATTTAAAAATCTAGTGAAAGTATTCTTGCTTATTTTTCTTTGAACACGCACTACTAGCTGTAATTTCTCAGCTTATTTCAAGCTGAGAGACTTTAGCTAATTCCATTATGCAAAATTAGCTGGAAACGCTTACGAGAATTCGATAGAATGATAGTAAATAGAAAGGAGATTGGAATAAAAAGAATTTAAGTTTAAAAGAACCAAGCAAAGTACAAAAAAGCGTAGGAAATATACGTAGACTCCTATGGGAGCAAGGCCTAGGTGAGACCCCACAGTGCGTAAGCACGAGGCAGACGAGTACGCCACATCCTGTGGCAACGTCTGCATTAGGACGTCCTGTCCGTCGAGGCTCTCCAGCCGCCCATGGAAAGCGAAGTATATTTCCGAAGCGGCTATTTTTAGTAATTATGCTTGAAAACATCTAATCTAAAATTCTTTTGTTTCATCCCTAGATGAGGTGAAAAAATGGGAGATTTATTAAAAGATTTATATGTAGAAGTAGATGGTTTAGACAATGAATTAGTCGAGCTACGTCGTGATTTTCATATGCATCCAGAGCTTTCCTTCCATGAAGAGAGAACTCCAGAGAAAGTTGCAGCATTTTTAGAAGAATTAGGAATAGAAGTGCGCCGTAATGTTGGAGGACGAGGTGTTGTAGGTACATTAGTTGGAGGTAAGCCAGGTAAGACAATCGCTTTACGTGCCGATTTTGATGCGTTACCAATCGATGATAAAAAAGATGTTCCTTATAAGTCAACCGTACCAGGAGTAATGCATGCTTGTGGACATGATGGACACACTACTGCATTATTAGGAACTGCAAAAGTACTAGCAAAGCATAGAGATCGTATCCCAGGAAAAGTTGTATTTATTCACCAATTTGCAGAGGAAGTTGCGCCAGGTGGGGCAAAACCAATGATTGAAGATGGATGCTTAGACGGAGTAGATGAGATTTATGGATGCCACTTACAAAGCACTTTACCACTTGGTAATTTTTATTATCGTGATGGATATATTCAAGCGGCAGCGGATAAATTTATCATTACAATAAAAGGAAAAGGTGGACATGGTGCAGTTCCACAAGAAACAGTAGATCCAATTATTATCGGTTCTCATGTTGCTATTAACTTACAATCTATTGCAAGTCGTCAAGTAGATCCATTGAAGCAAATTGTTCTTTCTATTGGTTCTTTTAAATCAGGAGATGCCTTTAATGTTATTCCGGAAACAGCTACATTAATCGGTACAGTGCGTACTTATGATCCAGAGATTCGTGATTTAGCAGAAGAAAGCATGAAACGTATTGCAACATCTGTGGCAGAAGCACATGGTGCAGAAGCCGATGTTAATTATGAAAGAGGCTATGACGCATTATTTAACCATACAAGAGAAACAGAAATTGTACGTGATACCTTAGTAAATGTTGAAGGTGTAAACGAAGTAATTGAGACACCACCAGTAATGCCTGGGGAAGACTTCTCTTATTATACACAGAAAGTACCAGGTTCCTTCTTCTTTGCAGGAGCAAAAATGCCAAATGAAGCGGATGTATATCCACATCACCATGAACGCTTTGATTTTGATGAGCGCATTATGCCGGTAGTAGCAAAAGGTTTTTGTGCTATTATTTTAAGAGCACAACAGGACTAGCTGATAATTGCTAAAGTAAATGAGGCAGTTAACGCCCGTTTTCTCCTGTCTACATTAAACTGACAGGAGTTTCACGGACGCTTTTCTGTGAAGGAAATGGGAGGTAACAAGATGCGAATTTACAATGCGGAAGATATAGAGAAAATCATTTCAATGGAAGACGTCATTCGTATCATAGAGAATTTTTATTTGCAGGATTCAGAAGTAGATATCGTTATACCAGAACGAATGATTATTGGCGATGGGGATAATACATCGCTGCTAATGCCAGCTTATTACGATAATTATTACGGTGTGAAATTAGTTGGTGTTGCTCCAGGTAATGCTGCAATAGGAGAAGCAACCTTGCATGGTACCTATGTGCTGAGTGATAGGAAGACACTAAAACCATTAGCGGTAATGGATGCACGTACAATTACAGCATTGCGTACCGGAGCAATAGGCGGCCTAGGTATGAAATATATGGCGAAAGATGATGCCAAAATAGTTGGTGTTATTGGAACAGGTGATCAGGGCTGGAGTCATTTACAGGCTGCTTGTGCAGTAAGACCAATAGAAACAGCATTGATTTATAACCGGAGTGAGGATAGACTTCAGCAATATATAGAAAAAGCTAAAGTACATTTCCCTCAGATCGAATTTAAAAAGGCAGATCCTAAAGAGATTCTAGAACAAGCGGATATTGTGATTACAACAACAACTTCACATGAGCCTGTTATTCCAGAAATAACACAGATAGATTTATCCGGGAAACATTTTGCTGCTTCAGGAGCGTTTAAGCCGTTTATGCAGGAAATTCCAAATTATATCCTTGGACAAGCCGACCATCTATATGTTGATACACATATGGCATTTGAGGAAAGTGGCGAGCTAATCCAAGCAAAAGAATTAGGTTTTACAGAAGACCGAGTCTTAGATATGGAACAGATGATTAAAAATGGGGAACAAGATAAAATTAAAGAAGGAAAGACTGTTTTTAAATCTGTAGGAATGGGAATTTTTGATGTTATTGCTGCAAAGCTAATCTATGAAATTTAAAGAAATAGATAGAGATATATTATTAAAGGGGGATTCATTTTGGAGATCATACCTTCTAAAAAGATGTCGATATTTTCACCAGCCATCTTTGGTAAATTAAAGGAAGCTGCAAAAAAGAAAGAAGCAAATGGTGGAAATATAATTGACCTAAGCTTAGGAAGTCCAGATCTACCACCAGCAGAAATTATTCGTAAAAAATTAGCGGAACAAAGCTTTTTATCAACAAATTATGGCTATACGCTTGGTGGCACAGCAGCTTTTAATGAAGCTGTAGCTCGCTATTATGAACGCCGTTCTAATGTGAAACTAGATTCGAAAACAGAAGTTTTGCAGACTATGGGTTCACAGGAAGGCCTTGTTCATCTACCAATGGCATTTTGTAATGAGGGAGATGTTGTTTTAACAACAAATCCAGCTTATATTGCTTATGATACAGGGATTAAATTAGCGGGTGCAGTGCCGTTTGGAATGCCATTGTTGGAAGAAAATAATTTTCTGCCAGATTTAGATATGATACCTGAAGAAATTGCTGAAGCTGCAAAATTAATGATTTTAAACTTACCTGGAAATCCAGTGCCAGCAATGCCAAATAGAGAGTTTTTCGAGAAGGTTATTGCCTTTGCAAAACAGTATAATATTATGGTATTACATGATGCCGCTTATTCTGAATATTATTTTGAAGGAGATGCACCACATAGCTTTTTAGAAACACCAGGAGCAAAAGAAGTAGGGATGGAAATTAATTCTTTATCAAAAAGCTTTAGCTTAGCAGGTGCGAGAATTGCCTATATTGTTGGAAATGCTAAAGCAATTGATATTTTACGAGAATTAAAGACGAACTTAGATTATGGTACTTTTGCGCCGATTCAAGAAGCCGCAATAGTGGCTCTAGACCATGCAGAAGAAATAACGGAAAAGCTTCGAGCAGAGTTTTCAGAGCGCCATCGTATCTTGATGGAAGGGCTTGGGGAACTAGGTTGGAGTGCTACACCGTCCAAGGGCGGAATGTTTATTTGGGCAAAATATCCATATGCTATGGATGCTGATGCCTTCGCATATAAAGCTATTGAACAAGTTGGCGTTGTGATGGTGCCAGGGAGTGAGTTTGGCTCTCAAGGTGCAGGTTATGTGCGAATAGCTTTAGTGCAGGACCAAGCAACATTAAAACAAGCTATAGAGCAACTGAAGGAATTGAAGCTTTCATAATTAATAAGTGCTTCGTGTTTTTTCAGGAGATAAGAAAGCATAAAAATTTTGCACCAAATTTATTCTTATTCAGAGATAGCCATGTCCAGCTCCGAGCGCCAAAAACTAAGAGATTTCGCGTCACGCCCTACAATAAGTCAACATCGGTTTTGTTTTATAAGGAAGCCCAACTAAAACCAGGCTAAAGCCTAACGTCGGATACCCCTAAAGGGGCATGTTTCCTTTATCTCGGTTGTGCCACTCCAATCTCTACGTTTTTCGACGCACAGGACGTGCTAGTGCAGGACGTTGTGCTCGTGACGTCACGTTTTTAGCCTGTAAGGGCGCTCTGCGCTTTTCGTTCTTAATTGAATTCATACAAAAACCGAACTTACATTCAGAAATCTCCTGAATAAGTTCGGTTTATTTTTGCTTGTCTTACTTAACAACTAAATGAATATGATTTCCTGCCGGGTCTTTGGTAATAAATAATCCATCTTCTTCAGAAACGGCAGCGCCTATTTTCTGTAATCGTTCCATTGTTTGTTCTCTTATATTCTCGTCAGGAAATACAATCGTATACCAGTTAAGACCAACCATGTTTTGTGGGGCTTTTGGTGCACCTACCCCTTGCCAAGTATTTAATGCAATATGGTGATGATAATGACCAGTAGAAATAAAGATAGCCTGCGGGTAATGACTAACAATGGAGAAACCTAATCCATTCACATAAAATTCTTCTGCTTTCTTTAAGTCAGACACATGTAAATGTATATGCCCTATAATAGTTTTAGCTGGCAATCCTGCCCATTCTGCATTACTTTCTGCTAAAAGTCCATCTCCATCAAGTGGGTCTGTAACCATGTGTACCTTATTATCAATCCATTTCCATTCTATTGCTGGTCGATCAATATAAACTTCAATTCCATTTCCATCCGGATCAGTTAAGTATAATGCTTCACTCACATGATGATCTGCAGCTCCTAATGGATAACCAGTTTTAATAATATGATGTAAAAAGACGGACAAATCAGCTCGTGTTGGTAATAATATCGCAAAATGATATAAACCAGATGTTCTTCCTGCTTTAGATATCACATCTTTAGGCTGCTTTAACGCCAATAATGTAGTTTCCCCATCTGTTGTTAAATTTGCCTTTTGATCTGTTTGCTCCAGTACTTTAAAACCGATAATCTCTGTATAAAATTGAATGGCTTTTTCTAGATTAAAGACATTTAAACTCACTTGATCTGTATATAAATTCGGTTTTTGGTGAAATTTTTCCATTTGAATTTCCCTCTCTATTTCGAAAATTACTATCTACTATAATACCCATTAAATACTTACTAAATCTCTTATAACATATAATACTGTATCTAGGCTCAGAAATGTAATTACTTGATCTTCGCGACCTGATTAAGGCTCTTTTATGAGGTGTCGCGAGTATTAAAAGAAGAGCAATCAAAGTATGTCATGAAGAAACAGTTATGGAAAGGGAAAAGGCCTGATCTCGATGTAATAACGAGTTCAGACCTTTCTTACTGCTTAATCTAAAATGAGATTATCAAGCTCTTTCATGAATCATCAATGGTTTTGCATCTTTTGGAATTGGGCAGATATAAGGATTTTTCGCTTTAAATTCCTCGAATTCACGTTTCACTGCTTCTAAGTCATCTTCATGATGAAGTAAATGGATAGCAGTTTTCGCCATGGCTTCAGCGGCACGTAGCATTCCCTTATGCGCAAAGCTACTGATCCCTTGTGAAGTCATCTGCCAAGAATGACCAGGAGTACCTAGTGCAGAAGTGGCAGCGCGTAATTGTGCGGTAGGAACCACCCAGCTTACATCAGATACATCTGTAGATCCAGGCATAACATCATCTTTAGGATGATAAGGAGAAACAAAATCAGCTAAGTACTTTCCTTCATAATCACTAGCATTTTCAGCAGATTTCGCTTTTTCTAGATAACTGTTTTGTTCTACTTCAGATAAGGATTCCCAAATTTGTTTTGCAAACTGATTTTCTTCCTCTGTCGGCTCTTCAACGCTAGAGTCTAGCAAACTATTGTATAAAATTTTCTCAAGGGCACGGTTTGGAATATAGTTAGAACATCCCTCATCAAAAATCATTTCCATTTTTGTTTCTGTCATTAATGCAGCACCTTCAGCAATTTTCACTACTCGTTTGAAAATATCATCTGCTTGTTTGATGATTGGCGCACGAATTAAGTGAACTACTTCTGCAACAGGCTGCACGACATTTGGAGAAATCCCTCCAGCATTTAAAATTGCGTAATGCATTCTTGCTTCTGGAATCACATGCTCACGAAGATAGTTTACACCTGAGCTCATTAGCTCTACTGCATCTAATGCGCTTCTCCCTAAATGCGGAGACGCTGCTGCGTGAGATGAAATGCCTTCAAATCTAAAGATAGCCTGAAGACAAGCGAGAGAAGAAGTGTCCATAATAGAGTTTGTAGAACCGGGATGCCAAGTTAAAGCAACATCTACATCATCAAAGATACCATCTCTTACCATAAAAGTTTTACCAGATCCGCCTTCTTCAGCAGGACAACCAAAGAATTTTACTGTTCCAGGAAGACTGTTTTCTTCTAAATATTGCTTCATCGCACATGCTGCTGCAAATGCGCCAGTTCCAAGTAAATTATGTCCACAGCCATGGCCTGAATCATTTCCATCTGGCTGTATAGTAGTTTGATGTGGCACTTGCCCTAATCCAGAAAGTGCATCATATTCTCCTAGAAAGCCAATAACAGGTGATCCACTTCCAGCAGTAGCTACAAATGCTGTGTCAACTCCTGCAACTGCTCGTTCTACAGAAAAACCTTCCTTCTCACACGCCTGAGCTAGATGCTCTGCAGAAGCGTTTTCCGTAAAACGAATTTCTGGATGATTAAAAATATAAGTACTTACTTGTGCAAATTTATCAAAATTCTCTTTTAAATAATCCCTTACTAAGTCAGCTGTGTTCGTCGTCATTATGTTCCTCCTTTTGGTATTACATCATTATTATCACCTTAAGTTATTATGTTTTAATTGTCAATTTTCTAAATATAAATTTATGTCTAGCTAGCAATTTATTCATTTCCTTTCTTATTTACTTTATAATATTGAGTAGATCTTAATTAGTTTGGATATTTAGCAGAAAGGATGAGAAATTAAAAATGGCTGTAACAGTAGAAAAAGAGAAAATTATTCAAGCAGTAGATAGCAGAGATAAAGAATTGAGAGAATTGGCTTTGAAAATCCATGCAAATCCGGAGTTAGCTTTTAAAGAGTTTAAGGCAGCAGAGTGGTTGACAGCGTATTTGGAGAAGGAAGGATTTGAAATTGAACGTGGTGTTGCTGATTTAGAAACAGCTTTTATTGCGACTTGGGAAGGGGAGCCAGGAGGGCCAACAATCGGGATTTTAGCAGAATATGATGCATTACCAGGCTTAGGACATGCTTGTGGACATAATATTATTGGAACATCAGCTGTTGGTGCAGCTATTGCTTTAAAAGATGCCTTTCCAAACTTAAAAGGGAAGATTAAAGTAATTGGTACACCAGCAGAAGAAGATGGTGGCGGGAAAATTTTAATGTGTGATAAAGGTATATTTGATGACCTTGATGCAGCAATGATGACACATCCTAAAGAGAAAACAATTGTATTGCGTGGTGGTCTTGCCTGCATTGGCGCGACATTTAAATTTCATGGAAAAGCTGCACATGCAGCATCAGCTCCAGAAAATGGGATTAGTGCATTAGATGCAATGCTTAATAGTTTTGCGGCAATTAATAGTTTAAGAGAATATTTTACAGATGATGTAAGAGTTCATGGGATTATTACAAATGGTGGAGATGCGCCAAATGTTGTGCCTGCCTATTGTGAAGCAGAATTTATTATACGTGCAAAAACAAGTAAGACATTAGTTGCAGTGAAGGAAAAGGTATATAACGCAGTCAAAGGATCAAGCATGGCTGTTGGAGCTACCTGTGAAATCGAAGAAGGTTTATTGTATGCAGAACGTAATAATAACTTAGCTCTTGCAGCAATTCATACAGAGAATTTAGAGGCAATGGGTGTAGAAGTATTTGAAGCACAGAAACAAGGTGGAGTAGGTTCATCAGACTTTGGAAATGTAGGACAAATTGTGCCAGCAATCCACCCATATATTCATGTTGGTGATGCTAGAACACATACTCCAGAATTTACAGAAGCAACGAAATCTGAAGCAGGTATGATTGGATTAAATAATGCGGCTAAGTCCATGGCAATGACTACATATGACTTATGTACAGACGAATCCGCATTAAAACGTGTGAAAAACGAATTTGTGGAGTGGAAGAAAAGTCAGTAATTAAATAAAAGGGACTATTAGAAAAACGTGCTTTCTAATAGCCCTTTATTTATGATCCTCCAAATCGCTATGATAATAATCTTTAACAAACTGGATGAAGGCTTCTACTATTTTTAAATTTTCCAGTTCACTTCGATATAATAGATGCGTTTCTCTAATCAGTTTTTGGTTATTGATTTCCAAATCCATTTGTCGTAGCTCTTCGTTGTTTGTTAAACAAATACTTGGCAGGATAGAAAATCCTAATTCCATTTTAATTAATTTGATACATGTTTCAATTCCATCTACATTCATTGTAATTTTAGGTGGTGTGGCAAAGGTTTGCTTCCACCAATCCCTATAAGTACTTTGAAGATAAGGGTCTGTGTCGTAGTGAATAAAATTCATATATGGTAATTCTTCAAGGTTAATCGGTGTTTTTGATGCAATTGATAACGCCTCCGTATCTAATAATACAGAGTGATCGTGCCAGCCATGCTTACCTCTAATAATAGCAACATGAATATCTTCACTTTGTAGGGATTTTAAAATTCCAGTGCTCCATCCTGTTATTAATTTAATTTCAGCATTTGGGTACTTTGTGATAAACCCTTTTAATAAAGTAGGAAATTTGTGTAAGGCAAATGTGCTGGAAACTCCTATTTTTAGTACGCCTTCTACAGTGCTTTTCATGTTATTTATATGATTTTTAGCTAATTCCAATTCTTTTAATGTTTTCTTTGCATGTTGAACTAAATATTCACCTTGTGAAGTAAAGATTACTCCTTTACTACCTCTATGAATAA
Source organism: Ornithinibacillus sp. 4-3 (assembly GCF_040958695.1). NCBI lineage: Bacteria > Bacillati > Bacillota > Bacilli > Caryophanales > Bacillaceae > Ornithinibacillus > Ornithinibacillus sp. 4-3. Next base: position 3,411,760 of record NZ_CP162599.1, on the reverse strand, counting down.
TTTGAGTATTAAATTTTTGTTCTATTTGTTTCATTCTATATGTTAATGCAGGCTGTGAAATATACATTTTCTCTGCCGCTTTTGTTATCGTTTTTTCTTCAAAAAGCGCAATTAGCAATTCCCAATCTTTTTCTGTCATTAGCATTCTCCTTATGTTTGCAGAAACATTCATAGCGAAAAGGCAGTTTTAACTGCTTAAATATTTAATTTTTCACCGTAATTTTGCTCCATAGCTGTTTTATATACATAAATGGCTACTGCCAAATCTTCGATAGCAATCCCATTAGACTTAAATAATGTAATTTCTTTATTCAAATAAAACATTCTTTATTTCTTTTATAGCTCACTTTGGTGATAGTATTGAAGCTATTTCCTTTTCTGATAAGTATAAAACCATTTTAACATTACTTTTCATAAAAAGTCTGTTAAATCCTTGATCATATACAATTAAACATTGTTCCGTTAGTAAGAAAATTTTTTTGCACATTTAAATTTTTTATACAAGTTTATAAAAAAATGTTATTTCAATTAAGTAAAAGGATTATCTATAATTTATTATAAATTAAAATTTATAAGAATTACCGATGATTAGAGTTGGAGATTTTAATAATGTTGTAGCCTATAGCGATAAAGTTCAAAATTTAAACTATTATGGTCAACCTTATTTTTGGAATGTAGGAATAGAGGAATAAATAGTTTTCAAGCTTTCTAGGATAAATATGAAGCGGTGGAAACTTAACTAATAGATTGCAGATATAAATAAATGGGAGATGGAAAATAGAATGGACAATGAAGTGAAAATAAATGAAAAGCGAAAAATAGAAGAAGCAGTTGATCTTATAGAAAAAGATTTACGAGATATAGCTATGAAAATCCACGCAAATCCAGAGTTGGGATTTGAAGAATATAAGGCGGTTGAATGGCTAACAGGTTACTTGAAGGAACAGGGATTTACTATTGAAAAGAATGTAGCAAATCTAGAGACGGCATTTATTGGCACTTGGGAAGGGGAGCCTGGTGGTCCAACAATTGGAATCCTTGCAGAATATGATGCATTACCAGGAATTGGTCATGCATGTGGCCATAACATTATTGGTACATCTGCTGTTGGAGCAGCTGTGGCTTTAAAAAACGCTTACCCTTATTTGAAAGGTAAGATAAAAGTAATTGGTACTCCTGCTGAGGAAGGGGGAGGTGGAAAGATATATATGTGTGATGATGGCGTATTTAATGATTTAGATGCAGCGATGATGACACATCCAAAAGATAGAACAATGGTTTTAAGGGGTGGGCTTGCATGTATTCGTGCTGTATTTAAATTTTATGGTAAAGAATCACATGCAGCATCAGCACCAGAAAATGGTATTAGTGCATTAGATGCAATGATAAATAGTTTTGTTGCAATTAATGGCTTAAGGGAATATTTTACCGATGATGTTAGGGTTCATGGGATTATTACAAATGGAGGAGAGGCACCGAATGTAGTGCCGGGTTATAGTGAAGCTAGCTTTATTATTAGAGCCAGTACTAGGAAGAATTTAATTGGGGTAAAAGAAAAAGTATACAATGCAGTGAAAGGATCGAGCTTAGCTGTAGGGGCAACCTGTGAAATAGAAGAAGGCTTATTGTATGCAGAAAGAAATAATAATGTTACTTTAGCACATCTATATCAGAGAAACTTGGAATTACAAGGAATCACCGTTTATGACCCACCAAAGCAAGGAGGAGTTGGTTCGTCAGATATTGGAAATGTAGGACAAATCGTACCAACAATACATCCTTATATTAGAATTGGTGATGCAGGTACACATACATTGGAATTTACGGAAGCAACTAAATCAGAAGGTGGAATGCAAGGATTGACACAAGCGGCAAAAGCTATGGCAATGACCACCTATGACTTATGTACAGATACAGAAGCTTTAGAACAGATGAAAGAGGAATTTTCTCTTTGGAAAACCAATAATTAGATAGAAATATTCAGAAACGAGGGAAATAAGATGTCACAATTTTATGATGTAATAGTCGTTGGAGCAGGGAATGCAGCATTATGTGCAGCAATATCAGCAAGAGAAAAAAATGAAAATGTATTAGTGTTAGAAAAAGGACCTTCGAATAAGCGGGGTGGAAACTCTTATTTTACAGATGGAGCTATTCGCTTTGCGTATAAAGGTTTAGATGCAATTAGAAGAATAATACCTTCTATTTCGGATGATGAAGCGAGTAAAATTGTCATGCCGGAATATGATGCAGAAGATTATTATCAAGATTTAATGAGGGTTACAAATAATAAGAGTGAACCAAGCCTAGCTCGCCAATTAGTGTACAAATCTTATGAAACAATCGAATGGATGAGCAATAATGGCATTAAATTTGATTTAATATATGATAATCAGTCATTTGAAAAAGAAGGTAAATTTCACTTTTGGGGAGGGCTGCCAGTAAAAATAGCAAATCGAGGTATAGGGTTAATTGATATGCTAAATAAAAGAGTTGAGGAACAAGGGATTACAGTCTGGTATGAGTCTCCTGCAAAGAAATTATTAACTGAAAAAGGAAAGGTTACTGGAGTAGTTGTGGAAAAAGATGGAGAAACCGTCTCAATTGGCGCAAAAAGTGTTATTTTGGCATGCGGAAGCTTCGAGGCTAATACAGAACTCCGAATGAAACATATGGGAGAAGAGTGGGGAAATGCCATTCTTAGAGGAACTGAATACAATACTGGTGATGGATTGCAGATGGCAATTGATATTGGAGCAAATATATATGGACAATGGTCAGGCTGTCATTCCATAGGAACCGATTTTAATACACCTAAAGTCGGGGACTTTACAAAACCGGGAGATATTTTCAAGAAAAGTTCTTATCCACTAGGATTAATCTTAAATAAAGATGGTAAGCGATTCGTGGATGAAGGGGAAGATTTAAGAAACTATACTTATGCTAAATATGGAAGAGAGATATTAAAACAACCAGATTATATGGCTTATCAAGTGTTTGATTCTCAAGTGTATCCTTATTTGAGAAGTGAATATAAAATAGAAGAGACAACAGTATTTAGTGCGCCTACATTAGAAGAACTTGCAGAGAAGATAGATATTAATAAAAGCCAGTTCCTAGAAACAATCATGAATTATAATGATGCCGTGCAAGAAGGAGAGTTCCATCCTAGTGAAAAGGATGGAAAATGCACGAAAGGAATAGAGCCGCCTAAATCAAATTGGGCATTAAAGCTAGACCAAGGCCCATTCTATGCATTTCCAGTAATTTGTGGAATAACATTTGCCTTTGGTGGCTTACATGTAAATGAAAAGGCGCAAGTGTTAAATGTTTCTGGTGAGCCAATTGAAGGTTTATTTGCTGCTGGCGAGATGGTAGGAGGCATATTTTATGATAATTACCCAGGAGGTTCTGGGTTAATGTCAGGAGCAGTATTTGGAAAAATTGCAGGTAATTCGGCTGCAGAGTACACTTTGGCATAATATCCAATGCTCTAAAATAAGTAAGACTAAGGTTCAGATGGAATTTTATACTTCCTCTAAATCTTAGTCTATTTTTATTTATGTTTTGCTATGAAATATTGTAATAGTCCCGAACAAATTGTATAAATGCATTCAAAACCTTTAATTCTCTATGTTCATTTCGAAATAATAAAGATGTAGTCCGTGAAAGGGGTTTTCCATTAGTTTCTAAATCAATTGTTTTTAGTGCATCGCTTTCTTGTAAACAAATACTTGGGAAAATCGAAAAGCCAAGTCCTCTTTTGACTAGTTCCTTGCTTGTTTCCATTCTGTCAACATGCATGGATATTTTAGGTGGGACAGTGAATGTATCCTTCCACCAGTTTTCAAAAGTATTTTTCAGCTGCAAATCTGTTTGATAGCTAATAAAATTTAGATGCGGTAGATCATCTAAAGAGATTTCGTTTTTAGATGCGATACAAATAGATTCATTATCTAAAACAATATTCTCTCCTTGCCAATTATGCTCTCCTCTTACAACGGCAATATGAATATCCTCGCTATGAAACAGCTTTAAATTATCGGAGCTCCATCCAGTAGTTAATTCTATTTCCACATTAGGATACTTCGTTAAAAAACCTTCTAACATGCGCGGTAATTTGTAAAATGCAAAGATATTTGAAACACCTAACTTTATCTTTCCCTGAATCATGCCACTCATGTTCTGTAAGGAATCCTGTATATTATTTAATTCCTTTAACATTACTCGAGAACGCTCAACTAAAAATTCCCCTTCTGGAGTAAATATTACTCCTTTATTACCTCGGATAATGATTTTGATGTTAAATTTCTGTTCAAGTTGAATAATCCGGTAGGTCACGGCAGGCTGAGTCATATACAGCTTTTGTGCGGTTTTTGTGATTGTACCTTCGTTATATAAAGTTAAAAGCAATTCAAAATCTTTCTTATCCATCATATTCACCTATATTTTTTCTAGTATTTAAACCCTCTTTATAAAGAGTAACATATTGTCGGAAAATTGGGTTTAAATCTCTTTTAATATATAAGAAAACATAAAAATTACGCAAATTAATGCTTATTCATAGTTAGCACTTTCTAGCTCCAAGCGCCAAAAACCATGAGATTTCCCGTCACTTCCTACGGTAAAGAAGTCTTACTGATTGGCAAGCCGGCAGGTGCAGACAGAAGAAAAGTCGCACTTCATCGACTAAGTTCGGTCACGTCACGAGCACCAACGTCCGTACTAGCTCGTCGTGTCCGTCGTGCCTTGAGGGTGAAAGTCAACATCGGCTTTGTTTTATAAGGAAGCCCGGCTAAAACCAGGCTAAAGCCTAACGTCGGATACCCCTAAAGGGGCATGTTTCCTTTATCTCGAGGGTAAAGGAAGTTCGACTAACATCGAAGCCCCCCCCAAAAAATGGGCGCAATCTCTACGTTTTTCGACGCATAGGACGTGCTACGACGTACAGGATGTACTATACGGATGTTGTTCTCGTGACTTGGCGTACTTAATCCGTATCCCCTACGCGTTGCTACAGGAAGTTGCGTTCTTAGTCTGTAAGGGCGCGATTTTCGCTTTTTGTTTTATTTTGGATATAAAAGTTCTTTATGTGATTTTATAATATTTTTTAATTTGATTTATTGTCATATCTAAAATTATAATTAAATTTGAAATTGAAAGACAAATCAGGAAACTAAGGAGTGGTGAACAATGAAAATGTCTAAACAAAATAATTTAGACGTTTTATCGAAGGGTGACAGCATTTTTCCAGGTGAAGATTGGGAGTATTATGATTCACCTGAAGAAGCTGGTTATGCTTCAGAAGTTTTTCAAGAAATAAATGACAGATTAGAAGAAATGCCGACTTCTTCATTTATGGTCGTTGTAAAAGGAAAAATCGCTTATTCGTATGGAGATATCTCTGAAGTGAGTTATTGTGCTTCTTCTAGAAAAAGCATCATGTCATTATTGTATGGAAATTATGTAAAAGCAGGTGTAATCAATCTGGATAGTACTTTAGAAGAATTAGGAATTGATGATGTGTCTGGTCTTTTGCCAATTGAAAAACAAGCAAAGGTACGAGACATATTAATTTCAAGCTCTGGGGTTTTCCATCCTCAAGGAAGCCCAGGAGGAGACACTGCTAAGGTTCCAGAAAGAGGATCGAAAAAACCTGGAGAATACTATATGTACAGCAATTGGGATTTTAATGTAGCAGGTACAATTTTTGAGCAACAAACAAATCAAACGGTTTTTGAAGCATTAAATAAGGATTTAGCAATACCATTGGAGTTCCAAGATTATGATCAATCAAGACAAAGAAAGTTAGGTTATGATTCAAATGCAGTTTCAAAGCATCTTGCATATCATATGTTTTTATCTGGAAGAGATATGGCACGTATCGGCTGGTTAGTTGTAAATAAAGGAAAGTGGCATGATAAACAAATTGTTCCAAAAGAGTGGATAGAAGAGAGCGTAAAAATCTCTGTGCACAGTGATGATATGAATGATAGAAGCGGAAACAGGGTTCATTATGGCTATTATTGGTGGTTACCAGAAGAGAAATCACCAGAATGGAAAGGTGCTTTTTTAGCAGCTGGTAATTATGGACAATATATTTTAGGAATTCCAGCACTAGATATGGTTATTGTTCATAGAAGGGCTGTGTCAGATGAGTTTGCAATCAATAGAAATTTAGGGATAGATAAATCAAATCCATCTAAGGTTTATATGGAGACGGTTATTGAGATAGCGGATTCCATCATCAAAGGAAAACGTAATAAGTAGTGATGATATGAATGGAGGTATTTTAATGAAATCAAAAAGAGGTATTTTGTTTCTATTTGTCATGTTAATTACAATTTTTTTAGTGGCCTGTTCCTCGAATGAAAAAGAAACACAAGTGAAATCTAAGAGTTCTCAAGAAGGAAATGAGGAGAATCAAGCAGCTGAAACAGGCGGGCAATTGAATGTAGTATATCCACAACAGCCGCCAACATTAGATACTTATATAAATACAAGTAGGCCCACAACGGATATTGCAAAACATATTTTTGAAACTTTAGTAACAACAGATTCTGATTATCAAGTACAGCCCATGTTGGCAGATTCTTGGGAACAAAGTGATGACGGAAAAATAATTACTTTTACCTTAAGAGAAGGTGTCAAGTTTCATAATGGTAAAGAGCTGAAAGCAGAAGATGTTGTCGCTTCTATGAACGATTGGATTGAGATGTCAGGGCTAGGAAAAGAGTATTTTACTGGTGCATCTTTTTCAGAAATAGATGAGTATACAGTGGAATTAGTAATGCCAGAACCATTATCAACAGCTCTATTAATTTTAGCATATGGTGGTGGTAATTTACCTGCTATTATGCCAAAAGAAATAAGAGAAAGTGCGGATACAGAAGGTGTGAAGGAGTTTATTGGTACAGGTCCATTTAAGTTTGAAGAATGGAGACAAGACCAGCATTTACATTTTACCAAATTTGATGACTACTCCCCTAGAAGTGAGGAAGCTGATGGTTTAGCCGGAAAAAAAGAAGCATTAGTTGATGATCTATATTTCTTATTTATTGCAGATTCTATGACAGCAACAGCAGGGTTAACAACTGGAGAATATGATGTGTTTTATGGCATTCCAACTGAAAATGTAGAAGTTGTGGAGAAAGCAGGTAATGTGGAAACAGCTGTATATCCTTCAGGTATTCTCAATGTAGTATTCAATAAAAGACAAGGTTTATTTACTGATCAAAAAGCAAGAGAGGCAGCTTTAATAGGAATTGATAAAGAAGCGATAATGACAGCATCTTATTCGTCACCAGAGTTTTATGATTTAAATCATAACGTGATGCCAACATATCAACAAGGTATGTGGTTCAGTGAAAGTGGTAAAGAACTATATGAAAGTTTTGATACAGAACGAGCAAAACAGTTATTAGGTGAAACAAATTATAATGGTGAAGAAATTATCATCATTGCTTCAAGAGATAGTGATAGTTCATATAATGGTGCAGTTGTATTACAGCATGAATTAAAAGAACTAGGCTTAAATGCAACCCTACAAGTATACGATTGGGCTACCTTAAATGAAGTACGGGAAGATGAAAATAGTTACGATATTTTATTTTTAACAAATACGGATAAACCAGACCCTACAGCTCATGTGTTTTTACGTAAAGATTGGCCAGGTTGGACCGATGATTCTAAATACGATGAAATTGTGGATGAATTTAGAGGGGTACCATCCTTGGAAGAAGCGAGAGCATTATATGAAGATTTTCAAACATGGTTCTATGAGTATATTCCAATTATCAAAGTAGGGGACGTGAATAGTATTTATGCTAATCGTACTGCGATTAAAAATGTTCAATATGCGGATGGAATTATTTTATGGAATGTGAGTAAAGAGGATTAAAATAATATAAAGTCATAAGTATGGTGATGTTGATGGGAAAATCTTGTATGGTGAAAATTGTTTATCAGCGTGGGGGAACTAGTAAAGGGGCATACATTCTGGATAATGAATTGCCAAAAGATAAGCTAAAAAGAGATAAAGTTATTTTGTCTATCTATGGAAGTCCTGACATTCGTCAGATAGATGGTATTGGTGGGGCAGATTCTTTATCAAGTAAAGTGGCTTTGATTAAACGTTCAACAAGAATAGATGCTGATATAGAATACACATTTGGACAGGTAAGTATTGATAAACCGTTTATAGATTATAACAGTAATTGTGGGAATATTTTGGCAGGAGTAGGACCATTTGCGGTAGATGAAGGGCTTGTTCCAGCAGTCGAACCTATTACTAAAGTAAGGATTTATAATACAAATACGAAAAAAATAATTGTGGCAGAGGTTCCGGTAGAAAATGGGAAATTCAAAAGTGAAGGAGACTTTTCTATTGCTGGCGTTCCTGGTACTGGAGCAAAAATAGTTTTAAATTTTAAAGATACAGCTGGTTCTAAAACAGGAAAATTATTACCTACTGAAAATGTAACAGACTGGATTGAATTAAAAAATGGAAAAAATCTCGAAGTCTCTATAGTAGACGCTACTACACCAGCTATTTTTGTAAGAGCTTCTGATCTTGGATTAACAGGGAAAGAATTACCAGATCAAGTTAACTCAAATGTTGAGTTGCTAGAGCTATTAGAAGAAATAAGAGGAATTGTAGGCGAGAAAATTGGGCTTATTGAAAATAAGGAAGAAATAACAGAAAAAAGCCCAGCAATTCCGAAGATAGTTTTCCTAGCAACATCAAGTAATTATGTTGATGTAAACGGGGAGGAGATAATGTCAGAGGAGATTAGTTTTATTGCAAGAACGATGTCTATGCAAAAGATGCATAAAGCTTTTGCAGTAACTGGTGGTATCTGCACGTCAGCAGCAGCAATAATTCCAGGAACCATAGTAAATCAATTAGCGAATAGTAAAACAATTACAGGAAATGTGAGGATTGGACATCCCTCTGGAACAATGGAATTTAATGTGAAGATGGAAAATAAAGAGGGAGAGTTTCATCTTGAGAATGTGTCTATAGCTAGAACAGCTAGAAGAATAATGGAAGGGTTTGTTCATGTGCCAAGCTCTTTAATGTAAAGCGAATTTGAATTGATATGATTTTCTATGTTTTTTAGCATGTGAAGCACCACAGTCCTATTTATAAAGATTGGGATACATAAAGCCTATTTATGAATCCCAATCTTTAAACTATTATGAATGATGGACTATACGCTCAGAGCAACACTACATGCACTGCCTCAGAGCGGGAATTTGCTTTAGGAACAAAACGAAATCCAGTAAATACACCTGCAATTTCTCCATTTTCGAAGCGGAGGAATTTGAATTTTGCCCCATCTGTAGTAACGAAGGTATCTTCTGCAACAGGCTCAATAAAAGCTTGACTATTACGAGCTGTTAACTGAAGTTGTTCTCCTTGTAAGGTAACTTCAATATTTCTGCCTTCAGCAGATAAATACTGGCCAGTATATGTTTCTAGTTCTGTTCTACTTAAAGGATCGATTTCCTTTTTTGTTGGTGCATCCGGCAATTCAGCAATTACATTCAGTGCAGTAAGGGCTAAGCCTTCTGCAGAGAACTCTCCAATATTCGTTAATACAGCAAAGGTCAAGCCTAATTCTTCTGCAACCATCACATAAGCTGATCCTCCTTTGATGACACCTGGATGACCAACTAATGAAATCCCTTTATATGTACTCAGTTTTAAGCCATAGCCGTATTTTTCACCTGTAGGTACATCTATTTGTGGAGTGATCATTTGTTTGAGCACATCAGCTGAAATAATTTTTTCACCATTTACAGTTCCGTTTTGTCGATATAACTCTAAGTATTTAATAAGATCAATAACCGTAGTTTTTAAGGAACCATTTGTATAAATCTTACCGACATTCCACCAAACCGGTGAATGGAAGGATTTAAAACCTTCTTTATATCCATAAATTTCTGTAATTCGTTCGTAATTATTTAAGTCTTGTACTAGAAATGTAGAGTGTGTCATTTTTAATGGATCAAAAATATGTTTTTGAACAAATTCTGGAAAGCTTTGCTTACTTGCCCGTTCGATAATTTCCTGCAATAATGCAAAACCTTCATTGGAATAATTATATGTGGTTCCTGGTTTCCCAAGTAAACGATAATTAAATTCAACAGACATAATTTCCATTAATTCTTCAACGGTCTGAATAGGTGCACCATGGATATCATAGGAAAGGCGATTAGCCATATGTTCTCCATCTGGATCATTTTGAATGCTTTCAGCTCTTGCACGATTAACTGCACCTAATCCTGGAAAACCTCCACTATTAGATAAAAGGTGACGAATTTTTAATTCATTTTCATATTTCCCACCAGGTAATTTCAATTCCGGAAGCCAATCAATCACTAAATCCTCTGGTGAAAGTTTTCTTTGATCAGCTAGAATCATAATTGATAAAGTGGAAAAAGACTTTGTCACAGATGCTGCTGGGAATATCGTATCTTCTGTGACAGGTAATTGTTTATCTACATCACGAAAGCCATAATTATTTTTATAAATTGGCACACCATCTTTTGCGACCATGATGGCCATACCAGGGACATCTTTCTGTTTGCATTTTGAGGCAAGTGCTTCATCTAATTTATTGATTAATTGCTCGTTCATTAGTTGATTCCTCCTTGAAAAAATTTTTACAAAAATAAGTGCAAATAGGGCTCAGATAGAATCTCATCTGAACCCAGTTCGCTTTATTTTTCATTACTTACATTCCATAAAACAGGACCATCTAAATCTTGTAAGTTTTTAACTGTTGTACGGCTTGGTAATAAGCCTTTTCCATCTGCAACTTTTGCAACTGGAACGTAATCGTAGAACCAAGCATGTAATTCATCATTGAATTCTTTTGCATCATCAACAGAAGGTGCACCCCAGAATTTTTCTAAAATGTTATCAAGTTCAGGGCTATCAGTCCAACCAGCAAAGCTCTTTGTCATATACACCGGAGAGGTAGGATCTGGCTTGTCTGTATTAGATAAAAATAGAATTTCGAATGCAGTTTCATCTTCTCGACGATCTACTAAAGTTGGCCAATCATATATTTCTAGTTCAACTTCCATACCAAGATCTATTAATTGTTGTTGCAGAGTAACAGAACCATTATACATATCAGAATAATCACGAGTTGTAATGATGCGAATAGTTTCTCCGTTATATCCGGATTCCTCTAAAAGCTGTTTAGCTGCCTCAGTGTCTTTCTGATTATATTTATCCTTTCCAACGTCTGTTCCCCATAATCCTAGCTGATAATAGGAAAGAATGTTATGATTTAGCTCATAAAAATGATCGGAAGTATAAGCTGCTTGCGCGATAGCTTCCATATCTACACCATAGAGAACTGCTTGACGAGCTTTTTCATCTGTAAATAGTCCATTTTTCTTGTTAAAGTAAATTGCTAATGGACCACTAGAATGTAATAGAACATTGATATCTTCATTTGCTTCTAATTGAGCAATACTATCACGAGAAGCTCCTTGAACAATATCATATTCACCAGTTTCAAGCCCGGCAATAGATGTCATTGGGTCAGCAACAAATACAAAATATAGTTTTTCTACTAAAGCCTCACGTCTCCCCGCAAGACCATCTGGCTCCTCTTCACGCGGACTATATTCTTCATAGCGTTCTAATAAAATATGTTGATCTTGTTTCCATTCAACAAACTTAAATGGACCTGTACCAATATGTTCTTTAATGCCTTCCTCATCAGCTGCTTCAACTATTTCTTTCGGCATAATACCAGGAATACTTCCACCACCATAAGCTAGTAATGGTAGGGCAATGGATAAAGGTTTCTCTAATTCCATGACAACTGTATATTCATCTATTTCCTTAAATTCTGCATTTGTAAAACTGTTTTTTCCAGGGCCAGATTTCTCTATCCAAGCATTCATAGAGGCTACAACATCTTCAGCCACCATTTCTTCTCCATTATGGAATAATACACCTTCTCTTAGATGAAAGGTATATGTTAAACCATCATCACTTTGCTCCCAAGAATCTGCTAGCATTGGTTGTACTTGGTATTCTGAGTCTGTAGTTACAAGCGTTTCGAACATTTGACGAGCTACATCATTGGATGCACGTGAAGTAGTGATATATGTATCCAATGTTGGTGGTTGTGCACCATATGTAATTTTAAGTTCTCCTTCACCAGATGTGCTTTCTTGTTCTGCTTGATTATCATTGGAAGTATTCTCATTTTCGTTATCATTGGAGTCTGCTGAATCATCACTATTACTACAAGCAGCTATAATGAATAGAGTTGTCATCAATACGATGAATAATGGTAAAAGCTTTTTTAAATTCATTCTCTTTCCTCCTACTTTTACAGTACATGTATTTTTTTATTTAGAAAATGTGTAAAGCTTATATTCATATTCATTTGGTGGTCCAATCGCAATCCATAGCTTTCCTTTTGCTGGTTCTGCAATTACGGAGGCAAAAGTGATTACGTCACTGATTTTTTCTCCAGGTGCCTGATGTAGTTCATCACCAGGGATCTGACAAATACAATTCGGATAATTCTCACGATCTCGCAAGATTTCTTGCATTTTTTCGCTGCTTAGCTTCCCATAGTTTTCTTCTAAAAGAGAAGTCATCCGTTGTAGACGTAAATGAGAGTTCTTTAAGCTTGCTCCCTTAGAACGTTCATCCCCTAATAATGCCTCACTAATAAAGTGATTGGAGTGGGCTAAAATACCATGCTGTGGTTCAACGCGTCCAATTTTATTTGGTGTAACTTCTAAATCAATCAGGTTATCCTCTTTATCTGCTAAAATTAAATTTCGTGAGGAGCCACGATAGGTATTAGAAATAATAGCTTCCGCTTCCTTTACAGATTCAGCATTGAGCACAGTACGAGAGAACATATAACGTGGAAAGCCTTCACGCCAGTCATCACAGGTGATGTAGTTAGCAAAAACTCCCATCCCTCTATCATTAATACCAATATAGGAGATTTGCCCAGCTGGTGTAAGCATAAGATGGGCAGGTCCTTCATCTGGTACAAATTCGATAACTACTCCAATTTCCTTATAAAAAGCAGGTAAATCTGCATTTTGTCCAATGATTGGTGAGCCATCTAATGTTCCTTTTGAATCTACTGCGAATGTAGTACATTCATTAAGATTTGCGAAGTGTGTGTTTAATTCAGCGCGTACTTGTAATAAATAAGCTTCCCCAATAGAAATATCAGCTCCTTCAGCCATTCCTTCAATTTCCTCGGCTAGAAAAGGAGCGTATTTTTCAATATACGGTTTATACGTTAAAGCTAGTGTAGCAATGTCTTCGATAGAAGTGTCGAAGTTCTTTTTTAATCGATTGAGTACTAATTCCAAGTGTCGATCAATTAAGGCTTTACATGCTTTCCCATATTGCTGCCCAATTTCTTTATGTGTACCACTAAAACGATAAAACGGGAAAGAATCTGTCGACTTTTCTATAGATGTTGTCATCTGTTGCCCTCCTAATGTAATTCATTTCTTTTGCTAATTACTAATTTTCTGTAATTTCATTATAAGATTAGAAGCAAAATAAGAAAAATAGATGTTTTCTATTATTCGTAATAATCTTTTTTTATTGCGGTATCGTTGATTCCCTCACCTTTAAAAAAGTTATGCCTAATCATAACAAAAAAATCACATAATAAATATAGATTTTATGCTTTAAATTATTGTTTGCTTTCAAATATATTTGCATGAAACAAGATAGGGATTATCCAGACTAACAGCACTGCAATAGTAGTAGCTACCATATCATAAATATCAAACTCAGTAGTTCCTCCAAGTAGATAAGGGTTTAAAATTTCAAGCATAAATCCAATTGAAAGAACTAGAACACAAATACCGGTGTAAACTTTTTTAGTAAAGGGGAATTTGATAATGGATTTTTTACTAAAGATAGGTGCAAAAAATTGCTTGAAGCATGCAATAGCAAGCCATGCTCCACAAAAATTTGGTGCAGTCCATATGATGAGGGAAGTCGGACTCAATGATGAAGTATCAAATGTATCTGCTTTTCTTACATATAGAACAACACCCCAGAATATCAATCCAATAATTCCCATCCATTCTATACTGCTAACTTGACGTTTCATAATATATCACCTCTACATCTACTACTGCTTATAGTAGTCTTTAACATATTCAATAAAGGCATGAAAAACATTCAATTCCTTCAATTCTTTACGATAAAGAAGCCACGTATCACGAATTAGAGGAATTCCATTTTTGGTTAGATCAGTAGTATATAATTGATCGGATTCTTCGATGCAAATTTTAGGAAAGAAACCATAACCTAATCCCTTCTTCACAAGACCCTTACATGTCATCATTCCATCTACTTGCATAAAGCTATGTGGAGGCATTGAATAATTATCCTTCCACCAGTCGTTAAACATCGTAAGAATTTGACTATCTGTTTTATAGGTTATTAAATTCATATTTGGCAATTCATCTAGCTGAATAGGGTGTCGTGATGCAATGCAGATGGTTTCTTGATCCAATAAAATTTTATCACCTTGCCATTGATGTTCCCCTCTAGAAATGGCAATATGGATATCTTCATTCTGTATCAATCTTAATATTTCGGTGCTCCAAGCTGTTGTTAATTTTATACTTACATTAGGGTATTTTGCGACAAAACCCTCTAGTAATGATGGGAGTTTATACAAAGCAAAAATATCAGAAACACCAATTTGTAAGATTCCCTGAATATTATTATTTAAATTTTCGAGTGTATTTTGTACTTTGATAAGCTCTTTTTGCATTTTCTTTGCATACTGAACCAAATATTCACCACTAGTTGTAAATAAGGTTCCTTTATTACTGCGGAGAATGATTTTGCAGTTAAATCGCTCTTCTAGTTGTTGAATTCGATAGGTTAATGCTGGCTGAGACATATACATTTTCCGTGCCGCTTTAGTGATGGTTCCTTCTTCATGCAATGTAATTAGGATTTGCCAGTCTTTTTCACTCATGATCACCTCTCCTTCCTATAAAAAGTTGTTCAAGGTAAGCGAAAGGATTTTGATTTGAAAAGGCTATCCTTATTGTTGTGAAATAAATCGACAACATGGATAGCCTTACTTTATCGTTCCTTATTGCTTAAATCTCAATGACAGACAGCTTAAGCCACCATCTTGTTTTTGAAATTCACTCATTTCTAATTCGATTACTTGATAACCAGCTTCAGTAATTTTCTTCTTCGTGTTGTCAAAACCTTTAGGGATAATGACATAATCATTAACGTGGATGCAGTTAGCTGCATACATTTCATCATCTTCTACAACGATTTTATTAAAATCCTTAAATACTTCATGATCAATAAATTCGCCAGCAACAACGAGATCGCCGTTATTTAAATAAGAAAGACCTGTTTTAAGATGGAAAAATTCCTCCAAAGATACAATAGTAGCAACATAATCATGCTTTTCTAAAATTTCCTTTAGCTGTTTTGCGCCTTCTTCATTTGTACGATCGGAAATTCCAATATAAAAATGGTCGTTAATCTGTAATACGTCTCCACCTTCTAATGTGCCTGGTGAATGAATATGTTCTAATGTATCAAAGCGTTTGCTTAATTCTTTTTCCATAGCGATGATTTCATCTCTTCTGCTTGCTGCGCCAGGGTTTGTAATTACTGCACATTTTTCACTAATAACAGCAGTGTCTTCTACAAAAGTAGAATCGGGAAATGCTTCATCAGCAGGTAAGATTGTCACATCAACACCGCATTTTTCCAATGCTTTTATGTAATGGTCGTGTTGGACTAGTGCTTGTTCATAATCTGGCTTTCCTAGATCAGAGGTTGTTAGTCCTTCCACATAGCTTTTACTCGGTTTTTTTACAATTACATGTGTAAACTTCATCGTTCATTCCTCCATTATCAATTGATGCTACTGCTTTCATTTATTGTACCAGTTTTCTACTGTTTATAAAGAAAATATTAAGGAAGCGACATATATTTTATTTTTTACGGGATATTCAGCTCAATTAGACTATATTAATCTTGAAAATCAGCAAATTTTCCAAGGTCATTTAAATAATGATAACAAGCATCTAACGAATCCTTTGCTTCGTGAATGTCATCAGAGAGAATTTCGTAGATGCCAAAAGTATTTAAGGTAATTGTAAAGTTTCCTAATTGAATCGGTTTTTCTTCTGTAACTTTACTTAGAGCAATGTAAAGCGGATCATTTTGTTTAGGAAAATAATCATAAAAACTTACTTGTTTCATAAATTGCCTTCTTTCTATTTACATGAAATCAGAGTTAAATGGATGTTGCTTTTAATCTAAGGTTAACTCTTCGTTGATATTTATCCACGACGCGGGATAATATCGAAGCTAATACTTGCTGGAAGAGCATGCCGAACACAACAGGCATTGCAACTTTAGGTGGGAAAAAGGAAGTAGCAATAACAACTCCCACTGCAATATTTCGCATTCCACCAACAAAAACAAAGGTTATAACGATTGTTGGGTCACGCCATAAAAGATGTCCAAGTAGTAATGCAATAAAATAACCTGAGATGGAGATAAATAATACTAAAGCGATTACTCCTACTAGTTCCCAAGTGATTTTTTCTATGTATGGTGCAACAGCGCTACTATTGATCATCACGACAGCAAAAATACCAAGCTTTGAGAAAGGAGCTAGCTTTGGGGCAAGTGTTGCTTGGATTTTTCCTTTTGAATATTCATTTAAAAGTACCCCTAAAATGGAGGGAAGTACAATCATCCATAATAGGTTTAAGAAAAGGGAGGTTGTATCTAACGCAATATTTGTACCAGCAGCGACCTTTAACAGTACAGGTAAAATAAAAGGTGCAATTAAAGTATCAATTAATACGATGGACAAACATAGGGGTAGATTACCTCGACAAATACTCACCCAAATAACACTTGTAATTCCAGTAGGTATCGCTACAGAAATAATGAAGCCAATTGTTAATAAATGGTCATTAAAGATATTACTTGCTAAAAAATAAGCCCATAATGGCATCAAAATATGTAAAAATGCAATGAAAAATAAGATTGTTTTCGGATACGTTGAAAAGCTTTTTGCATCTTTAGCACTCATACCTAAGCTACTAGAAAAGGTCATGAATGCAAAAATCCATGGAATTAGAAACAAAAGTTGATTGCCTATATCTTGTAATAACACCCCAATAACAAGGCTAAGAGGAGTTAAAATAGGCATAAGCATTTGTAGTTTTCGGTTCAGTTGATTTAGCACAGCTCATTCCTTCTTCCAAATCATGATTGTATTGTATCATATGCAAACCAGTCTCGAAATCAATCTGTTGACTCATATAATTTAATGAGAAAAATAGAAATGACTGGTTGAAAATTGAGTTGTTTCTGTAATTAGGTGCTTAGCAAAAGAAGGAAGACAAAAGTGTTTACGGTTCCTATTTGGTAACATCAAATAAAATCTGCGTGAGAAGGAGAAGTAAAATAATTCATTATAATTATCATTCTCACGCAGATTGAATTTTCACTTTTATCGTCTTTTCGCTTTTGCATTTAATCTTTGGCGTTTACGTTCAAAATAACGATCTGTCATGCGGTAGATGATATAACTTACGATTATAAATCCAGCCATTTCTCCAATAGATGCGGAAATTGCGCCATTTACCCCATTCCATTGTGGGAAGAGACGGATAAAGATGAATAAGCAGATCATCACGACAATTAGATTACCAATTTGAGCAAACAGCATCTTGCCTGTTTGACGTTTCAGCATTAGAAAACCATTTAAAAAGTCTACCCAAGGAAATACTAATGTCTTAATAATGAAAAATTGCAATACCAATAATGTTTCGCGCGATAACACCTCGTCAGCACCCATGACATTGGTCATAAATCCCATTCCAACAGGCGTATAGCATAAAATAACTAATAATAATGTTGGAATAATACTAATAAAAATAACGAAAATAATTATTTTTCTTCTATGATCATTATAAAACTGTAGTACAAGCTGATGTGTATACATAAAGAAGCTCAAAATTAAGTTAACAATACTAAATGCAAGGGCAAATGAAGCAATGCTCATCTCAATATGTTCTGATTTTGCCAGAAACACATAAATTAATGGAACCAGTAATGACTGCATTACGAAATAAGATAATAATGGGAAATAAAAACGTGATATCTCCGCCTTTTGTAGAGGACGGTCCTCTGGATTTGGCACGGCGAGTTTTTTTCGTAGGATAGCTTCTGCTTTGTATACACTAAATACTGCTTCAATGAACATTCCAATTAGGAAAATAAGTGAGCCTGTAGCGCCTGTAATCCAGCCTATTTGAACAAAAATATACGCAGCTAAAAACATCCCTATAAGTCGAGCAATTACCCCGTAGGATACCCAATTTGTAGCTAGTTGATTAATAAGAATACCTTGATAAATACCACGTAATCCAGAGAAAAATACGACCCAAGTAATGACACGAAAGGCGATATTGATTTCATTAACCATATCAGGTGTTGCATTAAATATATTAATGTAAATCCATGATCCAACAGGGGTGTATCCTAATATGGTACAACCGGCCAATGCAACGACTATCACATAAATAAAGAAGATGCTGACTAATTTAAAGTCTCTATGGTTTTTTACTAAAGCAGATGTAACCTGTCTGAATACAAGCATGGGACGTTCAACAATCCCAAAGACACCCATTGCTACGGCATAACATGCAATAATAAAGGCCGCATTCTCCCCACGACTCAATGTTCCATTAATAATCACGTGAGTAATAGATGTTAAACTAGCTGAAACCCCCAGCGGAATAAAAAAAGCACTAAGTTTTTTATACGTAAGCTCTGGCAATCGCACGATGAACAACCTCGATTCTCTTTTTGTTTTTAGAGAATGTTCAAAAAGTCGAACAAAAATGACAAGTTGAAGTCATCACAACACGCACAAGTCGTTGACGTCATTTTCCGATACTAACGTATTTAGGAGTATAGAAGGACATCTGAGGAAGTCCGTTCGTAAAAATGATGTCATCTTGAAATTTCGACGCACACGATGTACTAGTGTGGATGTTGCTCGCGTGATGTGGCGTACTTAATCCGTATTCCCCTAGTGTTGCACTCGTGACGTTTGCGAACTTAACCGATGATGGTCCTTTTTTGTCGATCTTTTTGAACAAGCATTTTTAGATGTAGAAGTAACTTACTTTAAATATAAAAGTCGTACAATATGCATATTTTGTGTGTAGATTAATAGGAAACTCATTTTACAGAAAACATGTTTCATAGACTTTATTTAAATCGAACAGTCCTCAAAACAACTCCTTCACAATAAAAATCGGAATATTTTGTTTTATCCGTGTAAAATATTTCACCGAACGAAATGTTTATAATTTATATTATAGAAGATGTTCACAAAAAAGTCACATTTCGTTCGTAATTGGAAGCGCTTTATATCAAGGGTTATGATGGGTAAATGTTGATGTGATAAGGAAAATATTTTTTTTGATTTTAATTCAGCAAATAAAATATGTTAGATGCAGAAATATATTTCAATTGTAAAATCTTTGTAAAGGGTGATTTTAAAATGATGTAAGTTAGAAGCGCTGAAAGCTTAGAAAAACTAAGGCTACCTTGACTTTTAAGAGTGATAATTATATAATTTCAGAATTAAAGCAATGCTTTTGGAAATTCAAATAATACTATAAGTTAACAGTTTCATGTACACTTAATAAAAACAATTAAATTTATGAAACCGATTACAGTCGAATCAAAAACGGTTATTCCGAGAAATATGTTAACCATTTAGGAGGAAAGAGAAGGTATGAGTCAGACAATTGAACCACAAACTTTTGAAAAGTATCCGCAACGACCTCACGGTGGTAAGTTGGTGAATGGTGTATTAACAGGAGCAGAGAGAGAAGCGGCTCTTGAAAAGGCAAAAGACTTGCCGATGATCATGATTGACCTCGAAGCAGTTATTACTATTGAAATGATTACAACAGGAGTTCTATCTCCAAATGAAGGATTTATGGATGAAGAAGATTATAAATCAGTACTTACAAAAGGTCGTTTGAAAAATGGTGTAGTGTGGCCAGTTCCGCTAAGCTTCGCACCAATTGGAGAGCGTAATAAAGATGTAATTGCCTCTATTTCCGTTGGAGATGAGGTTGTTTTAGCAAATGAGAAGAAAGAACCTATCGCAATTTTAGAAATCAGTGATAAGTTTGAATATGATAAAGAGTTTCGTGCAGAACATTTATTTGGTACAACAGATCGAAATCACCCAGGTGTAGATTCGATTTTCCGTCGAATGGGTGATGTTGCTATCGCAGGCCCATTAAAGCTGTTAAACCGCGCAGACTGGGGACCATTTGAAAAATTACGTTTAGAGCCAAAGGATACGTGGAATCAGTTTTATGAAGAGAAGAAATTTAAATCTGTTGGTGGTTTTATTACAGGAGCAAATCCACTTCATCGTGGACATGAATATATCCATCGTAATGCGCTTGAGGAATTAGATGGTCTTCTTATTCAACCATTAGTAGAAATGGCAAAAAGAGAATATACAAGACATGAATTCCGTATGCTTTCTTATCGTAGTGTACTAGATACATATTATCCGAAAGAAAGAGCGATTCTTTCGCCACTACGAGTAACCTATATTTTTGCTGGTCCACGTGAAGCAGTATTGCATGCTTTAATCATGAAAAACTATGGTTGTACACATGCATTAATTGGACGAGACCATGCAGGTATTGGTGATTATTATGATAAATATGCAAGTCATTCTATTTTTGATGAATACTCTGCAGAGGAGCTAGGAATAGAGATTCGTCTATTCCATGAAGTGTTCTATTGTACAAGATGTAATAGTCTTGCTACAGAGCAAACTTGCCCACATGATGAACGTTATCGTATTAATATATCTGGAACTGGTATTCGTGAGCTATTACGTCACGGAATTCTACCACCAAAAGAAATCGTTCGTCCAGAATCTGCAAGAATTGCGATGCAAGGAGTTCAACCTAAGGGTGTTGATGTAGATAATGAAGCGATTTCACCAGTTGGAAAAACAATTAAGAGTATTTTCCCTTATTATCTGTCAGCAACAAGACTTGGTGGAGCAAAGCGTACAGAAGCATTAAAACACGAAGAATTGACTATTCAGGATTTACATCGCGCTGTGCTTGACGCACGTGAAAATGCTGATCGCATATATCGTGAGGTTTATGAAGAATTCAGCAATGTAACAGATATCAACCGTGATATTCAGCCTGAATGGAAAGCGGAAGCGCGCGAATTAATTCGTAAGCAACAAGAAATGGTTATTTCAGATCTTGAAGAGAAGGTTAGTCAAGCTCCTGAATCTGCTTCTGATGAATTTATGTATCAAGATAAAGAAGAGTCTGAACGCGAGCTTGAAGTTGCGAAACGTATTTTAGAGGACATTCCGTCTCCATTACGCTCAGATGATTTGAAATATCGTGTGTGGAATACATTGCCATATAAACGTTATCGTGGAAGCGATGAATAAGGATAAGTGTGACTAAACTTTGTAGACATTATGGCAAAATCAAAACATATTCATTTGATTCCTGTGAAAGCTAAATGTTTGATTGAATTTAAGGTAGAAGTATAGGAGAATAATAGTTAGATAAAAAGATGAAATGTACGAATATATTATGGAGGTGGCTGAGATGCTCGTAAAAAATGATTATGTAAGTAAAAGCAAGGTTGTTTATGTAAAAGAAAATGATAATTTACAGGATGTGAAGAAAACATTTTCAGTTTCAGGGTATCGTTGTATACCTGTTTTAGATGAAGCAGGGGAAAAATATATCGGTAACCTATACAAAGTTAATTTACTAAGATATGAAAGCGATAATTCATTAGATGCACCTCTAAATAAAGTACTTATTTCTGACCGAGAAATTGATAACGCCGTAAAGGAAGATGACCCGTTTTTCAAAGTGTTTTCTACAATACGCCAACTACCTTATCTCGCAGTAGTAGATGATAAAGGGCATTTTCAAGGAATTCTAACAAATGGAAATGTAATTCAAGTATTAGAAAATGCTTGGGGTGTTCATAATGGTAGCTATTCATTAACGGTAGGTACAGTAGAATATCAAGGTGTCTTACAACATATGCTACAAATTATTAATGAATATTGTAGTGTTCAAAGTGTTATTACATTGAATAATGATACACAATTTGTTAGAAGAATCTGTATTGTTTTACCTGAAGGCGTGGATGAAAAAACAAAAGATAAAATTATTGCTGATCTTGAAGAAAATAAGTTCACCGTTACAGATGTTGAAAAATTAAACTAAATAAACATAATCGCTGCTCTTTGTTATAGAGCAGCGTTTTTTTATGAATTAAAAGTATATTTTTAACATAAACGAATATTTTTATAATTTAATAAAGATAAACTCGAAAGAAAAGAAATGAATAGAATATTTTTGCCTAAAATCGAAAGTTTAACATCTATTTTATTAGAAAAATCAGTTTTATAATTAGAATAGTTAGATTATTTAGGAGGAGTGGAAGATATGTCTCAATCAAATAAAGTGGAACAATACCGTGGTTCCAAACTAAACACAAAAGGGTGGATTCAGGAAGCGGCACTTCGCATGTTAAATAATAATTTACATCCAGATGTAGCAGAGAATCCAGATGAACTAGTAGTATATGGTGGTATTGGTAAAGCGGCAAGAAACTGGGAATGCTATGATACGATTGTAAAATCATTAAAAGAATTAGAAGATGATGAAACATTACTCGTGCAATCAGGTAAGCCTGTTGCTATTTTCCGTTCGCATAAAGATGCACCAAAAGTATTGATTGCAAATTCAAACCTTGTACCAAGCTGGGCAAATTGGGATCATTTCCATGAGCTAGATAAAAAAGGCTTAATGATGTATGGGCAAATGACCGCAGGAAGCTGGATTTACATTGGCTCACAAGGAATTGTACAAGGAACATACGAAAGCTTCGCTGAATTAGCTAACCAGCACTATAATGGATCATTGCAAGGAACAATTACAGTTACAGCAGGCCTAGGCGGTATGGGTGGAGCACAACCACTTGCAGTTACCATGGCTGGTGGAGTATGTATTGCGATTGAAGTAGATGAAAAGCGTATTGATCGCCGTATTGAAACACGTTATTGTGATGTGAAAACAGATTCATTAGAGGAAGCAATTCGTATAGCAGAAGAAGCGAAGAAGGAAGGAAAAGCACTTTCCATTGGTTTATTAGGAAATGCTGCAGATATTTTACCAGAGATGATTTCGATTGGTTTTATTCCTGAAGTACTAACAGACCAAACTTCAGCACATGATCCATTAAATGGATACATACCTTCAAAAATGTCATTAGAAGAAGCAGCAGCATTGCGCGAAAATGACCCAGAAGCCTATGTCAAGCTTTCAAAAGCATCGATGGCACAGCATGTTCGTGCAATGCTTGAATTACAAAAACTTGGTGCAGTAACCTTCGACTATGGAAATAACATTCGCCAAGTAGCAAAAGATGAAGGCGTAGAAAATGCGTTTGATTTTCCGGGATTTGTTCCAGCTTATATTCGTCCACAATTTTGTGAAGGAAAAGGACCATTCAGATGGGTGGCTCTATCTGGCGATCCAGAAGATATTTATAAATTAGATGAAGTGATTTTAAAAGAATTTAGTTATAACAAGCATTTATGTAATTGGATTCGTATGGCAAAAGAAAAAATTGAATTCCAAGGCTTACCATCAAGAATTTGTTGGTTTGGTTATGGAGAGAGAGCACGCTTTGGAAAAATCATTAATGATATGGTAGCTAGTGGTGAAATATCTGCACCAATCGTAATTGGCCGTGACCATTTAGATTCTGGTTCTGTAGCATCACCAAACCGTGAAACAGAAGCAATGAAAGATGGTAGTGATGCGGTAGCAGATTGGCCAATTTTAAATGCGCTAATTAATAGTGTTGGTGGAGCAAGCTGGGTCAGTGTACACCATGGTGGCGGTGTAGGTATGGGTTATTCTATTCATGCAGGAATGGTAATTGTTGCAGATGGTACGAAGGATGCGGAAGCAAGGCTTGAGCGTGTATTAACAACAGATCCAGGAATGGGTATTGTCCGTCATGTAGATGCTGGATATGAGAAAGCAAAAGAAACAGCACGTGAAAAAGGCGTTAAAATTCCAATGTTAGATGAATAATTGATATATAGTAAAGATAGAAAGGTAGGGGAACTTACTTTTCTATCTTTACCGCAAATTAGTTTCATAAAGGAGATAGAGCAATGGCTTCATACATGTTAATTTCAAACGCAAACGAGCTCATTACGATGGCAGGACATAGTGATGTTCCTGCAAAGCAAGAGAAAATGTCAGAAATTGGTGTCATAAAAAATGGAAGTGCTTGGCTAGAAGACGGAAAAATCATTGCGGTTGGCAAAGATGAGGAGATTCGTAAGCAATTTCATGATAAATTAGCAGAGGCTGAGATTATTGATGCAACTGGGAAAATCGTAACTCCAGGATTAGTTGATCCACATACACATCTAGTTCATGCAGGAACAAGAGAAAATGAATATGCAATGAGACTCCAAGGAAAAACATATATGGAAATTATGAATGCTGGTGGAGGTATCCACGCAACAACACGTGCGACACAAGCAGCAACACATGAAGAACTGTATGAACAAGCGAAAAAACGACTTGATCAATTTGCTCGTCATGGTGTAACAACAGTGGAAGCAAAAAGCGGTTATGGGTTAACACTAGAGGATGAAATAAAGCAATTAGAGGTTGCAAAAAAACTGGACGAGGATCATGTGCTTGATATCGTTTCTACTTTTATGGGGGCACATGCAGTTCCGCTTGATTTGAAGGAAGATCCAGATCAATTTGTTGATCGAGTGATTAATGAAATGTTACCAGTTGTTGCGGAAAGAAAACTAGCTATCTTTAATGATGTTTTCTGTGAAAGAGGAGTATTTACCCCGGAACAATCTCGAAAAATTCTAGAGGCTGGTAAGAAATATGGGTTAATTCCAAAGATCCATGCAGATGAAATTGAGCCTTATGAAGGTGCAGAGCTAGCTGCAGAGGTTGGGGCAATTTCAGCAGATCATTTACTAAAAGCATCAGACAAAGGGATCGAGAAAATGGCAGAGGCAGGAGTCATTGGAGTTCTACTTCCTGGTACAGCATTTTTCTTAATGGCCGAATATGCACGTGCACGAAAAATGATTGACGCAGGAGTGGCTGTTGCTTTGTCAACAGATGCAAACCCAGGTTCATCACCTACTATTTCATC
Source organism: Ornithinibacillus sp. 4-3 (assembly GCF_040958695.1). Taxonomy (NCBI): domain Bacteria; kingdom Bacillati; phylum Bacillota; class Bacilli; order Caryophanales; family Bacillaceae; genus Ornithinibacillus; species Ornithinibacillus sp. 4-3. The sequence goes on along the minus strand of NZ_CP162599.1, from coordinate 3,386,421 downwards.
ACCATTTATTATGAACTTAGGTTGTCTAAACATGGGAATGACACCAGAAGAAGTTATTACTGCAACAACAATTAATGCAGCGCATGCGATTGGAAAAGCAAAAGAAATTGGTAGCTTAGAAGCTGGTAAAAAAGCTGATGTTACGATTTGGAATGTACCAAATTACTTAACACTTTCTTATCAATATGGAATGAACCATGTAGATACAGTTGTAAAAGCAGGTAGGAAAATTATTGTAGGGGGAGTATTACAATGAGTAACTACCCCTACCCATTACTTGAGCGAGCAGATATGATTTGGTCGAAGAAAACAAATCAAACAGAGGATATTAAAGTAAGTGACTGGATTGACACGGTTGGAGAAGAAGAGCCGGATTGGTCAGTATATGATGTTACCATTTTAGGAATTCCTTTATCTAAATCGTCGATTAGCGCATCCACAGCAAGCGAAAATCCCGAAATGATGCGTCAAGCTTGGAAATATTTTGGAACTTATAATTTAGATGAGGATTTGGATTTAACACAATTGAAAGTAATTGATGTTGGAAATGTGAGACAGCATATCACAAATATTTTAGAAACACATGAAAATATTAAACAAGCAATGATTGCAATGCGAAAAACACATTCCCATTCGATTCCACTTGTTTTAGGTGGAGATCATTCCATTACAGCAATGCTTGTAAAAGGCTGGAAGGAAGTACATTCGGAAGAGACAATAGGAATATTACAGCTTGATTCACACTTTGATTTACGTGATACAAGTGAAATGGGCCCTGCAAACGGCACGCCAATACGCCAATTAATTGAAGCAGGAATAGTCAAGGGTGAGCATGTTCATAATATTGGACTTCACGGTTTCTTCAATGCAAAAGCTTTAAAAGTATATGCAGATCAAGAAAAAGTGAATTATATGACGATGAAACAAGCACGGAAAAAAGGAATCACCAATGTTATTCATGATGCTTTAAATAAATTAGAAGCACAGGTAGACACTATCTACTTAACGGTAGATATGGATGTATTAGATATTATTCATGGACCAGCTACCCCTGCAGCTGCACCAGGTGGAATGTATTCAGAAGAGTTATTTGAAGCAGTTCAAATCGCAGGAACACACCCAAAAGTAAAAGCAATGGATATCGTCTGTCTGGATCCACGTAAGGATATAGGGCAAATTACGGTAAAAAATGCAGTACATACGATGCTATCGTTTTTGGTGGGTGTTTGTCAGAGGTAGGGGAAAATTTAAAAAGAGAAGGGAGGGATGTATTCAAATTGTTATTATTAAGGTAAGGAGCTTTATTATTAGAAAAATGCGCCTTAAATTTTCAGAATAAATATTCCTGAGGGAAAATTCACTATCATCCCTATTTTTAGAAATGAAAGCGATGTCAAAGCCTATGTATTATTTGTCTTGTTAATAAGTTGTTAAGTATAAAGATAAATTTATTCAGGAGGAGAGATTTGATGGATACCAAAAATAATGGTTCAAAAGGTGAAGAAATAAGTATTTACCCGAGGGACAGATTTTTCTGGTTTGGAGAAATAAATAAAGCTTCTACAGTAATGCTAAGAGAGCAAGATATTATTTCAGAGGAATTATGCGCGGAAATTGCGAAAGCTGTAGAACAAGTAATTATTGATGGAGAAAAGCCAGGTGCAAAACGCACATTTGATTATTTTGAGTTAGAGCAAGAATTAATCGCTTATGGTGGTCCAGAAATTACCAAAGTACATGTTGGTAGATCCAGAGTAGATATGGTTGATGTAACAATACCGAGATTAGAGCAACGAGATGCTATTCTAGATAGCTTTGAACAATTTATATTAATGAGAAAAGCGTTACTAGAATTTGTTAAATCAAATCCAAATGCGATTGTTCCTTTTTATACTCAGGGAGTACCTGCACAACCAACTACCTTAGGTCACTACTTAGGAGGTTATTTAGAAGCATTCAGTAGAATTGCTGATAGATATTTAGAACTTTGGGAGAGGTTAAATAAATCACCTTTTGGAGTGGCTGCGGGTGGAACTTCGAGCTTTCATTTAGATAGAGAGAGGCTTAGTGAACTACTAGGGTTTGATGGAGTGATTTGTAATTCATTTGATGCAGCACATGCAGCACCTTTAGATATAGGTATAGAGGTTAGTAATGTTGTTAGTACAGTAGCTTCGACTGTCAGTATGTTTATGACAGACATATTACTTCAATATACATATTCAAAACCATGGATAATCATGGATGAAGGAGTATATAAGCAAGGAGCAGATTCTGTACTGAAAGAAGGGGAGTTAACCGGTACTAGTAGCATGATGCCTCAAAAAAGAAACCCTAAAGCTTTAACAAGAGTTAGAATGCTTGCAAGTACTGTAAAGGGATCTTCAGTAACTTTTTTAATGCAATCTCATAATATTATCCATGGCTTAGTTGATTATAAACTTGAAATAATTGATTCGTATCCTTATATGCCTTTAAATGCCGTTAAATTGTCTACAGAAATGCTTGAACTACTCAAAAAAGCTATCGGGATTTTTGTCTTTGATGAAGAAAGAGCGTTAAAAGAAGTGACGAGTGATTATACAATGATTACAGAATTGGCTGTGGAGTTACAAAAGGAATATGATGTCCCATTTAGAATAAGTCACCATTTCGCGTCTGAAATTGTAACCTATGGCAAAGAACATCAACTTGTCCCATTAGAAATACCTTATTCTATTGCACAAAAATTATATAGTGATACGGCTAAAACCTTTAAATTTCAAATAGAAGATCTTCCATTATCAGAACAGGATTTCTACAGTATTTTAAAACCAGAAACCATGGTAAGAAATGCTGCGGTATTAGGTGGACCGCAACCATCTGAAGTTGAAAGAATGCTTGGAATTGAGGAAGAGAAAATACTGACTGATTTAGGTTGGCTAGAAAATAAACGCAGTAAATTAAAAGAAGCAGAGCATAAACTGAGAACGGAGTTTGAAAACTATCTGTAATGAATTAATTTTTAAAAGAAATTAATCAAAGGGGAGAAACCTATGAAAAAGAGTCTGCTCATTTTAATATTACTATTTATCATTTCGTTAATTGTTGGATGTAATGCTGAAACGACATCAGAAAATAATAATGATCAAAAAGAAACAAATGATGGAGTCCAAAATGAAGACGATGAATCTGAAGATGAAAATGATGCTGGAGGTGTTTTAAAAATAGGATGGAATTCCTTGCCTTCAGCGCTAGACCCTCACATTACTACAGATTCAGGTCCGAGAAATATAGGCCCTAATATTTTTGAAACACTAGTAACTGTAAATGCGAATAATGAGATAGAGCCTATGTTAGCAGAATCATATGAAATAAGTGATGACGGTAAGATTATCACTTTTCTGCTAAGGGAGGGTGTTCAATTTCATAATGGAGAAGAAATGAAAGCAGAAGATGTCGTAGCATCAATGCAAAGATGGCAAGAATTTTCTTCAGCAGCTAAATCTGAATTAGGAGAATCTACGTGGGAAGCAGCAGATGAATATACAGTTATCTTAAATGTTGAAAATCCATCTTATGTTTTAGTAGAGTCATTAGCAGTTTTAACACAGTTTCCAGCTATAATGCCTAAAGAAATAATTGAAGCAGCAGACGAAACTGGGGTTAAAGAATATGTTGGTACAGGTCCTTTTAAATTTGAAGAATTAAAACAAGATCAATATATTAAATTAGTGAAATTTGATAACTATACTCCACTATCTAATACTTCTGGAGGATTAGCAGGGAAAAAAGAGGCCCTAGTCGATGAATTATATTTCTATCATGTTCCAGACACTGCTACAAGAGTAAGCGGATTAATTAGTGGTGAATATGATGTAATACCAGAAGTAGAGTTAGATGCTGTACCACAATTAGAGAGCAGCAATGAAGTAAATTTAATGCATGCGACAATTGGAATTGAAACGATTAATTTCAATAAGCAGAAAGGATTGTTCACAGATGTCAGAGCGAGAGACGCTGTTAATTTAGCTATTGATAAAGAAGCTATCATGACATCTATTTTAACAAATTCCGATTACTTCGAATTGGATCCGAGCTTGGTTACAAAAGTCAACACAACATGGTATTCAGATGCAGGTATGGATGAATACGAAAAATATGATCCTGATGAAGCTAAAAAGCTTTTAGAAGAGGTTGGATATGATGGAGAAGAGATAAGGATTATTGTAACGAAGGAATCTATGTTCCAATATCAAGGAGCAATCCCTCTTCAAGAACAATTACAAAATATTGGTATGAATGTGAAATTAGATATTATGGATTATCCAACATGGCTTGATAATAGAAAAGATCCTGATAAATGGGAATTGGTCATTCATAGTTGGTCCCCGCAACCAACACCATTACAATATTTATTTCTAGATTCTAAAGCTGATTATCCTGGTTGGACAAATAGTGCAGAGATAGATGAACATTTAAAGAATATTAGAGCTTCACAAACGCAAGAGAGTGCTAAAGAAGAATATGAGAAATTACAAACAACTTTTTGGAAAGAGAAACCCGTTATTGTAGTTGGACATTATAGTCAGCTTGATGCTTTATCTAATAAAGTAGAGGGCTATGAGATGTTCATGAATGTCCCTATTTTTTGGAATACATCTATAGAAGATTAAAAAAATCTATGAATAGATAAAAGGGTGTAGATTTTAGTATGGATAATGTGACGTTGACAAAAAAATTAGCTGAATTAATTTATATGTCTGATCCTTCGCAGAGCGATAAAGCCATGGAAGAAGCACGACTGGGAATCCTTGATTTTTTAGCATCTGCCTTTCCAGGAACTACAGATCCTAACCTTAACATAATATGGGATACTATTGTGAACAGCGATGCTGTGGAACAAACAACAGTTTATGGAAAAAAACAGAAGGTGGGACAATTAAATGCTGTACTCTATAATGGCTATGCTGGACATGCCTTAGATTTCGATGATGTTCATAGTGGAATGGGCGGACATCCAAGTACAGTAATTTTACCTGTGTTATTCTCATTAGCTGAAGTCCGAAAGTGTAGTGCTAGGGATTTGTTGAAAGCATATATTGTCGGAATAGAAGTAGCTGGCAAAGTAGGGAAGGCCTTAGGAAACATATATGAACATAAAGGCTTTCATAGTACTTCAGTAATAGGTGGGATTGGTGCAGCGGCAGCGGGGGCATATTTATTAAATTTAAATATAGAAGAAATTACGAATGCTATAGGTTTAGCTGCAACCCAAGCGAGTGGTTTAAAAATTCATTTTGGCTCGCCAACTAAACCACTTCATGCTGGATTAGCTGCTCAGGCTGGACTGATGGCTGTATTATTAGCTGAAAAAGGATTAAAAGGATCAGAGGAAGTTTTTGATGGCCCTATAAGTTTCTTTGCCGCTTATGGCTCAGGAGATTCAATACCTGAAACAGCAGTACAGAATTGGGGAGAGCCATGGCAAATTCTAGAACCAGGATTACAATACAAGCCGTATCCTTGTTGTTTTGCAACCCATGTAGCAGCTGATATTATATTAAAATGGAAGAAGCAAAATTTATTTTCTAATAAAGACATTTCAAAGATAAATATCACATTTCCACCTGATGGAGATGCTGCATTGATTGTTAGAAATCCTAAGAATGGATACGATGGCAGGTTTAGTATGGAGTATGTAGCAGCAGTCGCCATTATAGAAGGAAACTTAGGAGTAGAATTTTTTAAAGAACAAGAAATTCGTGAAGATATAAAAGCATTAATGAATAAAGTAGAGCGTTTATATGATGAAAACGCTGAATCAGTATCAATAAATAAAGATGCAAGATTCACACATGTTGAAATTATACTAAACAACCAAACAACCTTTGCAGAAAAAGGATTTTATCCGAAAGGTACGCGAGATATTAAAGGGAAATTTAATAGTGTAATCAGTGGTAATGAAAAATTGAAAAATATTCCTAACTTAGTTGAGGAAATGAATTCAGTTAAAGACTTGGAAAAATTGATTTCTTTATTTCGAGAAGTAAAATAATTAGAGAAATCAGCTTGTGAAGTATTCGAAGGATTACATTTTGATGGGAAGTCAATGAAGCTTCATTGACTTGTATGGAGCAAAGGAATATACTTTATATAGTTAATAGTCATTAGAATAATTGAGGATGTTCAAAAAGTCCAACAAAAATGACACTGCGAATTTCTGCGTTGACATCATTTTTCCGATACTCACGTATTTAAAAGCATACGCTCCGTTCGTAAAAATGATGTCGCCTTGAACTTTCGACGCACAGGATGTGCTAGTATCGGTGTTGCAACAGGACGTTGCGAATTTAACCGATGATGGTCCTTTTTATCGCACTTTTTGAACACACGCTAATAGAGGTTAATTTATGGGACTTAAACATCGAATTGGTAAAATAGCAATTACACTGGCAATGTATGATGATGAAGAACGTGATGCTTTACAAATTGCAGAGAAAGATTTGCAGGTTTGTGAAGGTAAAGTAGGTTCGATGAACATGCAGAAGGTGATTTCAGCTGTTGAAACTGCGGTAAAGAGAAGTGGGCTCATTAGAGAAGATGTTTATCGAGAAACCCATGCATTATATCATGCAATATTAGAAGCCTTAGAAGGTGTAACACGAGGGCAATTAGCAATTGGTGAGATGATGCGCACAGTGGGGTTGAGGTTTGCAGTAGTTCGTGGGGTAGCATATACGGACAAAAAAGAAGGTGAATGGTTAGCCGTTGCTTTTTATGGAACCATTGGTGCACCTGTTAGAGGATTAGAGCATGAAGCGGTTGGTCTAGGGATTAACCATATTTAAAATTTAACCAGCGAAATTTCTTGATTATAAGTAAAGCTGGCTGAAAATAATCGTGACCTATAGTGATAAGTGATTAGGAGGTGATGATGGCTTTTGTGATGCCATTATTATCTCCTTTTTTAATGGAAAGGAAGGACAACTATGATTGAATTAACAGGACATACTTTAACTATTGAACAATTGAAGCGTATTTGCATGGATATGGAGGAAGTAAAGATTTCTTCAGAAAGCATGCAGGCTGTAAACGAAAGTAGAGCAGCAGTAGAACATATTGTAAAAAGTCAAAAGACAGTTTACGGTATTAATACAGGATTTGGGAAGTTTAGTGATGTCATTATTAATGAAAATAATGTGGAAAGCTTACAATTAAATTTAATTCGTTCTCATGCATGTGGAGTAGGAAAAGCCTTTCCCGAAGTTGTTTCTAGAGCAATAATTGCACTTCGTCTAAATGCATTATTAAAAGGTTTTTCTGGAGTGCGACCAGTAGTAGTAGAGCTTTTAGCAGAGCTTTTAAATAAAAAAGTACATCCAGTGATTCCTGAGCAAGGTTCACTTGGCGCATCTGGTGATCTTGCTCCATTATCACATTTAGCACTTGTTTTAATCGGTGAAGGAGAAGTACATGGAACAAATGGAGAAATATTGCCAGCTGCTCCTGTTTTAAAGGAAAAGGATATTGAAGCGATTACCTTACAAGCAAAAGAAGGTCTTGCATTAATTAATGGAACACAGGCAATGGTTGCAGTAGGGGTTATTAATTATATTGAAGCAGAGAAACTTGCTTATGATAGTGAATGGATCTCTGCGATGACAATGGAAGGCTTAGAAGGAATCATTGATGCATTTCATCCAGCTATTCACGAAGCTAGAGGTTACCCGCAACAAGTAGCAGTAGCTAAACGAATGACAGAATGGTTAGAAGGAAGTTCGTTAATTACACGCCAAGGGGAAAAGCGTGTTCAAGATGCATATTCGATTCGTTGTATTCCTCAAGTACATGGAGCGACATGGCAAGCATTAGATTATGTAAAAGAGAAGTTAGAAATTGAAGCAAATGCAGCAACAGACAATCCATTAATCTTTGAAGGTGGGGATATCGTTGTTTCAGGTGGAAATTTCCACGGGCAACCGATCGCACTTGCAATGGACTTTTTAAAGATTGCAGTAGCAGAGCTTGCGAACATTTCAGAACGAAGAGTGGAGCGTTTAGTAAATCCACAATTAAATGATCTACCACCATTTTTAAGCCCAGAGCCAGGATTACAATCAGGAGCAATGATTATGCAATACGCTGCAGCAGCACTTGTTTCTGAAAACAAAACTTTGGCACATCCTGCAAGCGTGGATTCTATTCCATCTTCTGCGAATCAGGAGGATCATGTAAGTATGGGAACTATTGCTGCAAGACATGCAAATATGATTATCCAAAATACACGAAATGTTTTATCGATTGAATGTATTTGTGCATTGCAAGCAATAGAGTATAAAGGGCAAGATAAAGCTTCACCAAAGCTGCAAGAAAAATGGCAAGCTTTACGTAAAATTGTTCCAAGCATTACGAAAGACCGTGTGTTTTCAAAAGATACAGAGGCATTGAGTAACCATCTTCATCCAATTAATAAAATTACCAAATAAAATTTCAAATGCTCAACTAATTTATCAAACATTTAGTATGAAACCATACATCTGCTAACTGTTTGATAAATTATTCTTGAAAATTATTAGAAAATAATAAATATTACATTTATAATGTATATAATCTAATTAGGAAACAACTCTTGAAAGGTGGTGGTTGTTCATAGTTTTGGCAGGTGTGTTTCCATGTGTAAGTAAAAATAGGGAGGTATTTAAAAAATGAACCAGAAAAAAAGTTTATTATTCATTGTTATACTCTTCATTTCACTTCTCATGATTATTACTGGATGTAGTGATTCATCAACAAAAGGTGAATCTGAAGACGCGGATCAAGATACTAATCAGCAAGATGAGGGCGAAGATGAGGATAAGGAAGAACCAAAATCTTCTGGTGGTATATTAAAAATTGCTTTAGATGCAGCGCCTCCAACACTAGATCAACCGACAAGTACCGCAACGGCTTCTCGAGATGCAACGAGACTTATATATGAAAGTCTAGTAGCTACAGATTCTAATTTCCAGCCTGTTCCAGTGTTAGCAGAATCAATCGAAACGGATGACAATAAAAAGTATACGTTTCATTTGCGACAAGGTGTTCATTTTCACAATGGCAAAGAAATGACGTCTGAGGATGTCGTTGCATCTATGGAGAGGTGGTTAGAGAAATCGAGTGTTACAGGTAATATATTCAATGGTGCGACCTGGACAGCTGAGGATGATTATACGGTTGTATTAGAATTGGTTGAACCATCCCCTCTTACGTTAGATACAATGGCGTCAGCCAAGCAGGCAGCTGGGATTATGCCTAAAGAAGTTGTTGAATCCGCATCAGCAGATGGAATTCAGGAATATATTGGAACAGGTCCTTTTGAGTTTGTAGAATGGAGACAGGATCAATATATTCATTACAAAAAATATGAAGATTATCAACCAGTGGATATGGAACCTGATGGTCTAATCGGTAGAAAAGAAGCGCTTGTCGATGAAATTTATTTTTATATCGTTCCAGATACCTCCACACGTCTAGCTGGGCTACAAACAGGAGAGTATGATTTTGCTTATGGTGTGCCTTACGATAATTACGATCAGTTAGAAGATGATCCTAATTTAGAAACGATTCTTACTCCGTCATCAAATCATATATTAGTATTTAATAAAGTCGAAGGAAAATCTACTGATTTTAAATTACGAGAAGCGATTAATACGGCATTAGATGATGATGAGATTATGTTGGCAGCTTTTCCAAATACAGACTTTTATTGGTTGGACTCAGGTTATATGGATGTCAATATAGTGAATTGGGCTAGTAAAGCTGGGGAAGAATACTATAACCAAAATGATCCTGAGAAGGCTAAGCAAATGCTAGAAGATATGGGATATAATGGAGAGGAATTCAGAATTATGGCAACACGTGATTATGATCATCATTATAATAGTGCGGTAGTTATTACTGAACAATTAAGGGAAATTGGTATGAATGTAACATTAGATATTTATGATTGGCCAACTCTTAATGAGAAAATGGGTAGTGACTTTGAAGACTGGGATGCTTTCATTACATCTTCCTCAACGGTAAGTACACCTCCACAGTTGATTGCTTTAAGTCCTTCTTTTGGTGGGGGAGTTAATGATTCAAAAGTTGCTGAGGATATGAAAGAGATCGAAAATGCACCAAGTCTTGAAGAAGCACAGAAACTATGGGATGATTTGCAACTTTACGTATGGGAGGAGCTACTTCCTATTGTTAACATAGGTGGATTTAATGCTTTATATGGTCATAGCAATAAAGTAGAAGGGCTCACAGCAACGACAGGTCCAATTTTCTGGAATGTAAGTATCACAGAGTAAAAATAAAATACAGATAAATAGAATAAAGAAGCCTGATAATCCTTTGTTATAAAGTGATTATCAGGCTTTTACTTTCCTTCAAATAATAGCTGTTTATTATTAACCTTTTCGATTATCAGTTATCAAGTCTTTGGTATATCTAATTGCTAATCCAATAATGCGAGCTCGACTTTCTTTAGCAATGATTATTGGTTCGTGCTTTGGATTGTCAGGCATAAGTAGTAATGTATTACCTTGCTTTCGAACTCTTCTTAAAGTAGTTTCATTACTATCTGTTAATAGAACTGCCGCAATTTGACCATACTCTACTTCTGATTGTTGACGTATAAGGACAAGACTACCATTTGGAATAGTTGGTTCCATAGAATCGTTATTATTTTGTAAGTATAATAAGTTTCCGCTAGGAAGATCTTCAGGTGATTCATATTTATAACCATTAAAATTTTCCTCAATATATATTGGATCGGTACAAGAAATGGAATCTAATATTGGTATTTGTATCGTTTGTGACGGTGCTTTAAATAGATTAGGGGATTTTTCTTCTGTTAGATCTGATCTTCTAATATGAAAATAATCCGCTAAAAGCTGAATTTTATCCATTCTAGGGTATGTTTTGGCTTTTACCCAGTTCGACATGGTCATTTCTGGAATATCTAACTCTCTAGCAATATCTGTTTGATTTTTTCCGCTTCTATCAATATAATGTTTTAGATTAGTTGCCATTATTTGTTTAAGTATATCTGCTTTGCTTTTATTTACCATCTTACGTTTCCTCCTCCCATCCTCATACATTATCAACGTTTGTCTACAAAAAAGCATAACTTGATTATTTATAAAAATGTATATAATCAAGTTTTCTTAGGTATGGTGGTTACTTCAATTTATAACTTATTTATTTATATACATCAAGTGTCAAGGGATGTTAATAGTATTGGATTTTGCTAAATAGTTTACATTATTCACTATTATACTACTATTGTACTATAAAAAATGAAAAGAATGATTATTTGTATAAATATTCTGTTTTCAATTGACGATACTTTTTAAAGGTATTATAATAGTTAGAAATGCTGATGGAGGGAGGGGATAAAATGGGAGGAAAGATCCAAATTTCTCTAGTTGCAGCAAGAGTTAATGCCGAACTGAAGCAAGAAGAGGCGGCAAATAAAATCGGTATTTCGGTAAAGGCGTTGCGTAATTATGAACTTGGGATTGAGGCAATACCTAGACATGTTTTTAAAACGATCGCTAGAGTATATGGACTCCCTGAAAATGCTATAAGAGTGCCTATTGTAGATGACGGTGAGTATGATGATCCTACTTTTATGGGCCATAATAACTTTTAAAGGTATTATTTTAGTAATAAAACTCAAAATGTAGCATCATATTTTTAAAAATGAAAACGTTATCAAGAAAAATAAGACATTTTGTAAGAAACATTGATTTTTAATTAGTTGAGAGACCTTCATTTATTGAAACGTGTAAAAAGGGATAAGTAGCTATAAATCTGTTAGATTACTACAATTTCATGGAAAAATTTTAAGTAAAATTAACTGTTTATTCCATTTATTTGGAATAATACATATCAATTTTTATAGGAATTATAGTCATATTTATTACTGCTTCTTAATAGAAATAGTTTACTAATGCAGTTATTAAAAAGTGCTTAAAAAAAAATGGGGGATGGTTTTTTAATGAATAGAACGGATGTCTTAGCTGAGAAACAAAAAATAGTAGATGCGGTTGATAAGCGTGATAGCGAATTCCGCGAAATTTCCTTGAAGATTCATGCACATCCAGAGCTTGGGTTTGAAGAGTATAAAGCGTCGAAATGGCTTGCGGATTATTTAGAGCAAGAAGGGTTTACAGTTGAACGAGGTGTTGCTGGTCTAGAGACAGCTTTTATTGCTACTTGGGAAGGTTCCTCTGAAGGTCCGACAATTGGAATATTGGCTGAATATGATGCATTACGTGGTCTAGGGCATGCATGTGGACATAATATCATTGGTACTTCTGCTGTGGGAGCTGGTATTGCACTAAAAGATGCTTTTCCAGATCTACCAGGGAAAATCAAGGTAATAGGAACTCCTGCTGAAGAAGGCGGTGGAGGTAAAGTCATTATGACAGAGGAAGGAGTTTTTGATGATCTTGACGCAGCAATGATGACCCATCCGGGAAATAAGACAATGGTATTACGAGGCGGAATTGCTTGTGTAGGAGCTACATTTAAATTTTATGGGAAAGAAGCTCATGCTGCGGGATCGCCTGAATTAGGAATTAATGCGTTGGATGCATTAATGAATAGTTTCGCAGCTATTAATAGTCTGCGTGAACACTTTCCTGATGATGTTCGCGTTCATGGAATTGTTACTCATGGTGGAGATGCAGCAAATATTGTACCTGGATACTGTGAGGCAAGCTTTGTAGTCCGTGCAAAAACTAGAAAAAAATTAGAAGGTATTAAAGAAAGAGTTTACAATGCTGTCCGCCATTCTACTGCAGCTGTAGGGGCAACATGTGAAATTATTGAAGGTGTTACATTTGCTGAAAGAAATAATAATGTACCTTTAGCACATTTATATAAAGCCAATTTAGAATCCATTGGAGTAGAGGTATTAGCCCCTCCTAAAGATGGTGGTTTAGGGTCTTCAGATATTGGAAATGTTGGGCAAGTTATACCAACTATTCATCCTTATATTAGGATTGGTGATGGCGGTGGTCATACACCTGAATTTGAAAAAGATTCCAAATCTGAAAGTGGAATGATTGGTCAAAATCAGGCAACAAAAGCAATGGCGATGACTGCTTATGATTTATGTGTTAATCCAGACGCTCTACAAAGTGTAAAAGATTCATTTGAAATTTGGAAGTCTACAAAGGATGAATAAATCGAACAATCATTTGTTATAACAGACTTTATAGAAATACGGAGGAGATTTCATGAGGAAAATCTATTTATTTTTATTTCTTGCATTAGTATTAGCTATTGCTGGTTGCTCTAGTGGGGATGATACGGAAGAAACTGGAGGCTCTGTAGAGAGCGGTGATTCAAAGGAGCTGATTATTGCCAATGGTCAGGATATCATTTCATTTGATATACATGATCACAATAATACGAGTACGGAAGCTGTTCATGTAAACATGTTTAACTATCTTGTTAAGAATGATGGAGAAGGTGGCTTCACTTCTGATCTAGCAGAAAGCTGGGAAAACATAGATGATACTACCTGGTCATTTAAATTAAAAGAAGGCGTTAAATTCCATAATGGTGATGAATTAACTGCTGAAGACGTTAAATTTACGTTAGAGCGTGTAGCTAATGATGATACGCTACGTGAGTATGGAAATTACAAACAGATAGAAGAAGTTCAAGTGAAAAGTGATTATGAGTTTGACATTATCACGGAAAATCCTGAACCAATTTTGTTAAATCGATTATCTCGAATAGGATCTGGAATCTTGCCGAAGGATTACATAGAGGCAGAAGGTTGGGATGTATTTCTAGATAATCCAGTGGGAACAGGTCCATATAAATTAAAAGAATGGAAAAAAGATGATCGTTTGGTGTTAGAGCCTTTTGAAGACTATTTTGGTGATGCTGCGAAATGGGAGGAAGTTGTGTTTAGAAGTATACCTGAGGACTCAACACGTGTATCAGAATTATTAACTGGTGGTGTCGATATTGCGGTAAATATTCCACCAACCGATTTTGAGCGGATTGAATCAACAGATGATGTTTCGATTGAGACATCTGATAGTCAGCGAGTTATGTTACTAATCCTTCGTACACAAGGGGATTACGCTACAGCTGATCCATTAGTTCGTGAAGCAATTGATCTTGCAATCGATAAACAAGCAATTGTTGACTCATTACTTGAAGGAACTGCTACGGTAACACGAACTCGTGTAACTCCAGGGAATGGTGGGGCAAATGAAGATCTATATGGCCAAACACTCTATGATCCTGAAAGAGCAAAAGAGTTATTAGCAGAGGCGGGATATGAAGATGGTGTCACGATAAAAATTAGTGCTCCAAATGGTCGTTATATAAAAGATAAAGAGACAGTTGAATTGATAGCTACAATGCTAGCGGAAGTTGGAATAACTGCTGAATTAGAATTCCTAGAGTGGAGTGCTTTCTCTACTAAGAGATCTGATAAATCCTTTGATGATGTTCACTTTATCGCATTCGGTAACTCCATGTTTGATGCATCAAATGCATTAATATCATTGACAAAAGAAGAATCTGTTGGGGAGACAGATTATGATAACCCACAAACAGATAAGCTTATAACAGATGCTATACAAAATATGGATCTTGAAGAAAGAACAAAACAATTCCAAGAAGCGCAAGAATTGATAGCTGAAGATCGTCCACATATTTATTTATACCAAGTAGAAGGAATTTATGGTGTGAATGAACGTCTGAACTTTGAACCTCGTTTAGATGAAATGTTCTATGTAGATGATATTACATTAAATTAAAATACTAAATTTTCCAGGGGGAATTTCCCCCTTTTATTTTTCTAGTATACCCGATCGGTTTAATTAACATTCAGCAGGGCGTGCTAGTCGTACTAGTACATCACATTGCCCTCTGGATGAAGTTTTACTTTATAGAAGGAGGTAAATACGTGAAATATTTGCTGACAAATTTATTGAAAACAATCCCCGTATTATTCCTTGTTACACTAATCGTTTTCCTGTTGGTTCGGGTTACTGGTGATCCTGTTTCACTAATGTTACCTGAAAATGCAACTTTTGAAGAAAAAGAATCTTTAAGAGAAGCATTAGGATTCAATGAACCCCTTTATAAGCAATATTTTACATACTTGGGAGACTTGGTTCAGGGGAATTTCGGTGAATCACTAAGGTACAATACGGACGCCTTCAGCTTAGTTCTTGAACGGTTGCCAGCAACAATAGAATTGGCTATAGCTTCAATGGTAATAGCTATTTTAATATCCGTACCACTAGGAATATGGTCGGCGATTAGAAGGAATAGTTTTATAGATTTATTCATTACTGGAGGATCTGTTTTAGGAAAAGCCATGCCGAACTTTTGGCTAGGTATTATGCTGATTTTATTTTTTTCTGTGCAAATGGGGATATTCCCGGTCTCTGGTAGAGGTGGATTGCTGCATCTCGTTTTACCAGCTATCGCATTAGGAACTGGAATTGC
Organism: Ornithinibacillus sp. 4-3; assembly: GCF_040958695.1. NCBI lineage: Bacteria > Bacillati > Bacillota > Bacilli > Caryophanales > Bacillaceae > Ornithinibacillus > Ornithinibacillus sp. 4-3. The sequence continues at coordinate 3,370,923 of NZ_CP162599.1, read as the reverse complement.
TGCTGAAATGACTAGGCTGATTCGTTCTAGCATGCTTGAAATTTTAGGACAAGATTTTGTTCGTACAGCTCGAAGCAAAGGTTTAAAAGAGGCAATCGTAATCAATACACATGCATTTCGAAATGCGCTAATCCCTGTAGTTACGATTATGGCTCTTCAAACATCTACATTAATAGGTGGAACGCTCATTACAGAAACTGTTTTTGCATGGCCAGGAATGGGACAATTACTTATTCAAGCAGTTAATTTACGCGATATGGCTGTTGTTCAAGCTGCGACATTTTTAATTGCAGTATTCGTTATTGTAAGTAATCTCCTAGCAGATTTAGTTTATCGATTACTTGATCCAAGGATTAAATACGATTAAGGAGGGACTTTTATATGGAAAATGTATCTGAAGAAATGCAGGCTAATCCTAATCGTAAAGCGATGAGTCGTGTGAAAAAATTGGCAAGCAGATTATTAAAAAGTAAAACAGGTATGGTTGGTTTGGTTATCGTATTGTTCGTTACATTAGTGGCAATATTTGCACCTGCTCTTGCCATGTATGATCCTGCAGCAACTGATGTATCTAATAGATTAGTTCCTCCATTTTGGTTAGAGGGAGGAAACACTAATTTTCTTCTCGGGACAGATAATTTAGGACGGGACATATTAAGTAGAATTATTTATGGATCTAGGGTATCGCTGTTAGTTGGAATAAGTGCTGTAATATTAGCCGGTATTATTGGAATGTTTTTAGGATTATTAGCAGGGTTTTATGGGAAAATATGGGATTTCATTATTATGAGAACAGTGGATTCCTTTCTAGCTATTCCTAATATTTTATTTATGTTAATTATTTTAGCTATAGTCGGACCGAGCTTGACAACTCTTATCCTCGTATTAGGAGGAACATCATGGGTGGTATACGCTCGAATGGTTCGGAGTGAAACATTAAGTGTAAAAGAAAGAGATTATGTTAGCTCTGCTCGAGCGATTGGATCCAAGAATTTTCGGATTATTACAAAATATATTTTACCTAATGTTCTTTCATCATTTATTGTTATTGCTACATTAAATGTAGCTTCAACTATTATCGCAGAAGCAAGTCTAAGTTTCCTTGGTCTTGGTATCCAATCTCCTGAAGTTTCTTGGGGACTTATGTTAAGTGATGGTAGAGAATATCTTGCAACTAGTTGGTGGGTCGCAACATTCCCTGGTTTAGCAATTACTATTACCGTCTTAGGAGTAATTTTCCTCGGTGATTGGTTGAGGGATGTACTTGATCCTAGAATAAAAAGTTAGGGATGAGGTGAAGACTTGAGTAATAAACTTTTAGATATTAAAAATTTAAAAGTCCGTTTCAAAACAGATGACGGTTATGTATCCACTGTTAATGGCGTTACATTCAGTATGGAAGAAGGAGAAACCTTAGCCATCGTAGGAGAATCTGGAAGCGGGAAAAGTGTTACATCCCTTGCTTTAATGGGGATACTTCCACCGAATGGTGAGGTTTATGATGGTGAGATTTTTTTTAAAGGAAGAGATTTACGTAAGATTAGTAAAAAAGAGTATAGGGGATTAAGAGGGAAAGAAATTTCTATGATTTTTCAAGAGCCAATGACAGCTTTGAATCCAGTTTTTACAAATGGATTTCAAATCAGGGAATCATTAATGCTCCATTTTAATTTATCAAAAGAAAAGGCTGATCAAAAAGGGATTGAAATGTTAGAGTTGGTTGGCATCCCGGATGCTGAAAAAGCGATGAGACGTTTTCCTCATCAACTATCAGGTGGTATGCGTCAAAGGGTTATGATTGCAATGGCTTTATCGTGTAATCCAAGCTTGTTAATTGCGGACGAACCGACAACAGCTTTAGATGTAACGATTCAGGCGCAAATTTTAGCACTGATGCGTAATTTAAAAGAAGAAGCTAATACAGGAATTCTAATGATAACCCATGACTTGGGGGTAGTTGCTGAAACTGCTGATCGTGTGGTCGTTATGTATGCTGGTGAAGTAGTTGAAGAAGCGCCCGTGTATGAATTGTTTGAAAATCCGATACATCCTTATACAAAAGGACTAATGGATTCTATACCAAAAGTTCACGATGTTGTTGATGATTTATATTCTATTGAAGGAACGGTTCCGAATCCTTCTGAAATGCCGACTGGCTGTAAATTTCATCCACGATGCCCTTTAGCGGATAAGGAATGTACATTAGTTCATCCAGAATTAGAATATGTAAGTGAAACTCATGCGAAACGTTGTATCAAGGTATAGGAGGGGAATACATGGTAAGGACAAGTGATAAAAAGGAGTCAGAGAGAGAATTACTCATAAAAGTAAGAGACTTAAAAAAACACTTTGAATTATCAAAAGGGTTGATTAAGAAAGAAGTATCTAAAATAAGAGCGGTTGATGGAATTAATTTTGATGTGTTTGAAGGAGAAACTTTAGGTATTGTTGGTGAATCAGGGTGTGGTAAATCAACAACAGGCCAGCTTATTTTGGGGTTGCTAGATGCGACAGAAGGGCATATTTATTTTGATGATAAGGATCTTGCTGGATTAAGCCAAGAAGAATTACGAAAAGCAAGAAGAGATTTGCAGGTGATATTTCAAGATCCCTATTCTTCACTTAATCCTCGTATGACTGTGGAGCAGATTATCGGAGAGCCCTTAGTTGTACATAAACTAGCGTCTGGAAAAGAGTTAAGAAAGCAAGTTTTAGAATTAATGAGTTTAGTAGGGCTTCAGGAGCATCAATTGAAAAGATATCCTCATGAATTTAGTGGAGGTCAACGTCAGCGGATTGGAATTGCTAGAGCTCTCGCTTTAAAACCAAAAGTGATTATATGTGATGAAGCGGTTTCGGCATTAGATGTTTCTATACAGGCACAAATATTAAACTTATTAAAGAAACTACAGAGAGAACTGGATTTGACATATATATTTATCGCCCATGGACTACCTGTTGTTCGTCATATCAGTAATCGTATCGGAGTTATGTATCTTGGTAGGCTGGTCGAGCTTGCAGAAAGGGATGAAATCTTCGAGAGACCTCTTCATCCTTATACACAAGCACTGTTAGAATCTGTTCCTATTCCAGATCCGAAATTTCGTAAAGAAAAGCAATTGATTAAGGGTGAAATACCAAATCCTAGTAATCCGCCATCAGGATGCCACTTTCACCCAAGATGTCCATTTGCTGATGAAGTTTGTAAGCAAGAGAAACCAGAATATAGAGAATTACTACCTAATCATTATGTAGCTTGTCATCATCCATTAATTCATTTGGTGAAAGATGATAAACAAGAGGAAATTGCATCAAATCCTCATCAATAAACAAAAATTTTAAGAGTCTATTCTTAAGGCATACCTACAGAGAATAGACTCTTATTTTCATAGAAATAACTATGAAAATAATTATTTCGTATTGGTAAATAATTCACAATTCGCTTATAATAGATTTTGTAAGCGATTTATTAAATAATAGCAAGGAGAGGTATAATGGATATTCAGGCACTACATAAAGAATTAGAAGAGATTTTTCCAAAGATGGTTGAAATTCGTCGTGATTTACATGAGAACCCAGAGTTAGGATTTGAAGAAGTCAGAACACCTCAAGTTATTGCAGATTATTTAAGAAGCCTTGATATTGACGTACGTACAGAGGTTGGAGGAAGAGGAGTAGTTGGTACATTAAAAGGTGGTAAGCCTGGAAAAACAATTGCCCTACGTGCTGATTTTGATGCACTTCCAATTCAGGATGAAAAAGATGTTGAGTATAAATCAAAAGTACCTAATAAGATGCATGCTTGTGGTCATGATGGACATACGGCAACTTTATTAGGGGTTGCAACGGTATTAGCTAAACATCGTGAAGAGTTAGAAGGAACAGTTGTTTTCCTTCATCAACATGCAGAAGAGATTGCGCCAGGTGGAGCTAAACCAATGGTAGAAGATGGTTGTTTAGATGGTGTAGATTATGTATTTGGAGCGCATTTATCTAGTACAACACCATGCGGTACAATCAATTACTGTGAAGGCTATACTTCAGCTGCAGCAGATGCATTTGAAATTACAATTAACGGAAAAGGCGGTCATGGAGCACATCCACATACAACGGTTGACCCTGTTTTAACAGTAGGTCATCTTGTAGTAAACTTACAGCAAATTGTTAGTAGAAATGTAGATCCAATTGAGTCAGCTGTATTATCTATCGGATCTATTCATACTGGTAATGCTGGAAATGTAATTCCAGACAGTGTGACACTCAACGGTACGATTCGTTCTTATGATCCGGATATTCGTGATTTACTAGAAAATCGTATGAAAGAAATTACAGAAGCAACATGTGCATTAACAGGTGCAAGTTGTGAAATTAAATATTCTCGTGGTTATGATGCGTTATGGAATCATCCTAAAGAAACACAGTATTTACGTGATGTAGCTATCGAAACATTAGGAGAAGAGAATGTAAGTGAGAAGAAACCTGGAATGGGTGCAGAAGACTTCACATATTATGTTCAGAAAGTACCTGGAACTTTCTTCAATGTTGGAGCAAGACTAGATGATGATAGCAAAGTATTCCCACATCACCATCCACGTTTTGATATTAAAGAAGATGCACTTCTAGTAGGAGCAAAAGTCTTTGTTGCTGCAGTAGCTAATGCTAATAGATTAAAGTAAAATAATTAGAATGAGGGGCAGGACTTTCCATGAACCTGCCCTTTTTGCTGTATAAGAGGATGTTCAAAAAAGTCCAACAAAAATGACACATCGAATTTCTGCGTTAGCTTGCTTTTCCGTTGCTCATGTATTAAAGCCATAGCGGAACTTCTATTAAAACCATCCACGTCCTGTGGACAACACAGAAGTCACTACATCCTGTAGAAGTCCGCTACTCTAAGCTGCGATGCCTTGAACTTTCGACGCACACGACGTGCTAGTATCGGTGTTGCTCGCGTGACGTTGCGAACTTAACCGATGACGGTCCTTTTTACTGGCCTTTTTGAACACGCACTATAAAATCAAAATCGTTTTTTCGAAGAAGGAGTGAAATAGAATGTCAAAGGTTGAATTAAATGAAGTATATGAAGCGTTAGCGGATAAATTTATTACTTACAAAGATATGTCAGGGAGACCAGTAAAAGATGATGGAAGTAAGCTTGTTCCAATTGGTGAGGAATTCACAGGGAAAATTCATATTTTAGAAGATTATCGCTTGTATACTGGAGACCATGTATTTGTACGTGAAGCTCTTATTCCAATGCTAGTAAAAGCTCAAGCGGAAGTAAAGGCGATTCATCCAGATTATGATTTGGAAATTTACTGTGGCTATCGTTCATTAGATATTCAGAAAAGTAATTTCGAGCGTATTACAAAGCTCGAGCTTGAAGCGGATCCAACATTAGAAGGGGACAAGCTGAAAGAGAGAGCTCATCGTTTCTCTGCAGCACCAGATGTGGCTGGACATCCAACAGGTGGAGCAGTTGATGTGCAGATTGTAACTCCTGAAGGTCCTATTGATTTTGGTACGCCTATTCATTCTTATGCCAAAGACACGTATACATTATCTCCTTTTATCAGTAAGGAAGCTTGGCATAATCGCCAATTATTACGTGCTTGCATGCTGAAAGTTGGGTTTGCTCCATTGGATAGTGAATGGTGGCATTTCTCATATGGTGACCGTGAATGGGCAGCTTATTTTAACAAACCGCATGCACTTTTCACACAGTTACCAGTTCCGAATATAGAATAATAATAGCTAAGCAAAACCTTCTAAGTAACGTACCGATTTCGACTAATGGTACAATAATCTTAGAAGGTTTTTTATTATGGGAAATTCTCTAAACTAAAGGGATGAGTATAATGTATGTTTTATCCATATTTGATCGTGATCAACAGGAAATGCTTGGGATTAAATGGTTGATTTCAAAATATGCTTTTCCTATCTCGGAAATTCAAACAGATACGCAATTAGCGGCTGTTCTAGAGATACTAGAAAATAATGCACCACATATCCTTTGTTTGGAATTAGACATGATACCTGAAGATAAGTGGGAGTTAATCTATACTTATCTTAGTGTTTATCGAGGGAAAGTTATTGCAATGACAGCAGAAGCTACATTTGAGCGTGCTACACAAGCGATGTCCATGAAGGCTATTGACTTATGGGTAAAACCAATTTCTCCGACCCGCATTAAACAAGGACTGCAGCAAGCAATTCATCAACTAGGAGAAATTAATCGCAACGAACCTTTTGAAAAAAACATACAGGAAATTAATTATCATTCCTTATTTCGAGATGATTACACCTCTTTCTTGTATCCGGTATATTTATTAAAACCAGAATATAAAGCAGATTTGGATCTGCTTCAAGTCTTTATTGAACAGTTTGATTTTTATGATCAACCACTCCTATTTTCCCGTAGCGATGGGATAGTGCTGGTCTTTAGAAAAGATTTTCCAAAAGCCTATGAACAAGCGCAGCGGCTATTAAGTGAATGGGAACAAACGAATGGGAAGCCTCTATCTATTGTGGTACATGAAGCAAGTAATGATAAGTCCTTACACCAAATTTATTTGCAGGCACTTCAAACAATGGAGCTAACCTTTTTTCGAGGATATAGACAAGTCTTATCAACAAATACTATGAGAAATTGGGTGGATATGGACCCATTTTTAACGATGGAAGAACAACGTAATTGGATCCATATGTTAGAGGCTGCAGATCGTGAAGGAATTAAAACATGGATGTATCAGGATTTCTTTACGATTACTATGCCCTACCCAGAGCCAGGCTTGCTACGTACTCGATTAACAAGTATTCTTGCACAGGTTCGCAGATTTATGAAACAAAAAGGAATTACCCAATGTGAGGACGCTTACCAGAGCATATTTCATCGTGTTTTATATGAGCCAGTACTTTATCGAATTGTTCAAGACTTTATTCTATTTATCAATGATTTATTTCAAGTGATTGAAAAGAATACAGTGAAATTTGATGTGATTGAAACAGCGATTCGATATATGGAGGAAAATTACGCAGAACCTGAGCTTTCCTTAATTGAAGTAGCAGAATATGTAGGTAGAAGTCCATCTTATTTTAGCCATTTACTTTCAAAGCGCCTACAACAATCATTTAGGCAGCTATTGCTCCAAATCCGTATGGATAAAGCAAAAGAAATTCTAAATACGACAGATTATCCAATCCAGCAAGTGGCAGAGGAAGTTGGTTTTAAACAAGCAAATTATTTTAGTAGAGTTTTTAAAGAAACAACCAATATGACACCACGTGAATGGCGCCAAGGGAATAAAATGAAAGGCTGAAAGGTCTCGGCTCTCACAAGGAAGGTGTTTCATTGAGATGAAAAAGATGATTTTCTGGTCTTTGTTAGGAGTAGTATTTGTCATCACGTTATTTTTCCATGAGCAAAGTATATCTGAAAAAAGAGAAGTAGAGCCGAAAGCGGCAGAGGATATAGAGGACGTGGAGGAAATAGAAGGAACCCGCTTTTCTGGCTATTACTACCATGGCTACCTTGATCGGAGAGAAAAAGGCGATATAGAGTTTGATAGAGAGTATTTTTATTATATGAATCGTTATTTTAAGGATTATCTAGGACCAGGAAGACTTGTATCAAAAGGCAATAACGATGAGGAAACAGAAGATTATCTGGCATATTTTGAATCGATAGGTGGTTTAGAATTATATTCTTTTCCAAGAGGAGGAGTAGATTTAAATAATGGTGATTATATTACTTTTATTGTGAAATCACTCATTTTAGAATCAGATCCTGCGCAGATTCAGAAAGTAGAAGATATTGAGGTTTTATATGAATTTTAATGCAATTGAGTATAAAGCATAATTACCCCTTAAAAATGCTTTCATCGATATGAAAATATATTTACAAACTAAAAGGACCGCCTAATGGCGGTCTTCTTTATATGGAAAAAGAGTCACTTCTCTTTGTCATCAGATATTAGCGACTCTTTTATTCCACCTAGTATTTCCTAAGAAATTTTAACTATTCCCTCTAGATTATTTTGTGGATGTTTTAAAATAACAACATTCCTATCTTTTTACTTCTGCATTTCCCAAACACGCTTATTAATCAAATTTGGTGGGCATTTCCCTTCTAAGCCAAGCTCTAAGTTATGAGCGGCTAGCTCGGACATTTTTAATTCTGTTTCCCAAGTGGATGATCCAATATGTGGGACAGTGATGACATTTTTCATTTTTAATAAAGGATTATCTGGATGAACTGGCTCTTCTTCAAACACATCGAGCCCAGCTGCAGCGATTTCTCCGTTCTGTAAAGCTTCAATTAAATCAGCCTCTACAATCGTTTTCCCACGAGAACCATTAATAAAGATAGCCGATTGCTTCATAAGTTTAAATTCTCTTTCTCCTAATAAGCCCGTTGTTTCTGGGGTTAAGGGTGTCATTAAACAAATAAAATCAGCTTGCATTAATAAATCATCTAAATCGCAGTAAGTTGCATTGAACTTCTCTTCCACTTCTGGTTTTCTGGAACGATTATGATATAAAATATCCATATCAAATCCAAAGTGTGCTCGCTGAGCTATTGCTTCACCTATTCTTCCCATCCCAATAATTCCAAGTGTTTTATGGTGAACATCTATTCCGTAATGCTCCACTTCAATCATTTTCTCCCAATCTCCTTGCTTCACCCAATGATCAAGCTCAGGAACTCTACGTGCGGTTGATAATAAAATGGTCATCATCGTGTCTGCAACGGTATCTGTTAAAATTCCTGGTGTGTTTGTTGCCATAATACCTCGTTTTGTTAGCTCATCTATATCTAGATTGTTATATCCAACCGAGACATTACTTACGATTTTTACATTTGGAGCATGATCTAATAATTCTCGGTCAACGGGAAGTTCTAGACCAATTAATGCATCTGCACCCGCTAAATGAGCTATAAAATCAGGATCTGTTTTCGTATTAATATCTTTAAAAAAGTGAACTTCATATTTTTCTTGTAATTTATGTAAGACAGGTGCTTCTAAACGATTATAAACAACAATTTTTTGCTTCAAAGTAATTCCTCCTATCATCTGTCCTTTTCCTAAATTCACTATAACAAACTTCAACTCTTTTATAAATGAGTTATTTTACAATTTAAAATAGTTGGAACTAAAATATTGTTATAAAAATTTTTTTAGCTTATGATAGATTTATTGCGAAAACAACAAGGATTTTAAATCAAAAATGGGGGAATTACATCTTATGAAAAAAATACTACTCGGGATAGCAGCAATATTAGTGTTGGTACTTGTTGGTTGTGGTAATCAAGAGAGTGGCACAAACAGTAAGCGTACCAATCAAGACGGAGAAAAGGAATTAATTATCGCATCCGTTAGAGAGCCAGATACGTTAGATGTTCAAAGTACAACATGGGTAGATGATACAAACGGTCATCTATTTGATAAATTATTTAACTTTGATTTTGAAGGCAATCTAATTCCAGGATTAGTAGAGGAGTATGAAATATCTGAGGACTCTAAGGTTGGAACATTTCATTTAAAGGAAGATGCAAAATTTCATTCTGGTGAACCCGTTACAGCTGAGGCTACAATTCAATCTTTGGAGAGATTTTTAGAAATATCACCAGTGTTTGATATTTTAGGCCCAGTTGAGGATATGACAGCTGTGGATGAGCATACCGTGCAAATTACCTGGACAGAGCCATATGCTCCATTCTTTCCAGGAGCTACCACTGCATATATGGGGGTAATTGATACATCAGTATTAGATGATGCCGGAGAGGGATTTGAGAAAAATCCTGTAGCCTCTGGTCCATTAAAGCATGTGGAAACAAAGCGTGGAGAATCCATCACATATGAACCTTTCGAGGACTATAATTGGGGTGCAGAAGGTGCACCGGATTTTGATAAAGTAACTTTCCGTTTTATTTCGGATGATGATACAAGATTATTGGAATTTAAAAATGGAACAGTACATATTTTAGCTAATGTACCTCCACAATATTTGAAGGAACTGGAAGAAGATTCAGAAGTTACTTTAGAAAAGGTTTTGGAGAATGGTAACACTTATTTAGGATTTAATATGAAGCGTCCGATTTTTGAAGATAAGAGAGTCCGCCAGGCTATTGCTAAAGGAATTGATCGTGATCCAATTATTGATCATGCATTAGATGGAATGGCACAACCAGCGTATAGTGCCTTACCTAAAACAGTGTTTGGTTATAGTCAAGCAGTAGAGGATATGGCAGCAGAGAAATATGCTCGTGATGTAGAGGGAGCGAAGCAATTACTAGCAGAGGCTGGTTGGGATGAAATAAATTCAGATGGTATTGTGATGAAAGATGGGCAAGCCTTTACGATTGAGCTTTGGATGACGGATGAGCCAGTTATGCAACGTATTGGGCAAATTATTCAGAATCAATTAAAGGAAATTGGTATTGATATAAAGCTTGTCGTGCAAGAAGATGCGGCTATTCGTGCGCAAACTCCTGAAGGGGCGCATGAAATGATTTTATGGAGATATGGTTGGCCAGATGCGGACATTTTATATTCGCTATTTGGAGAAGGAATGTCTACACGTATGCATTATGAGCCAGCAGAATTAAATGATTTATTATTAGAAGCAAGAGCAGAAGTGGATATTGACAAACGCTTAGCACTCTATGAAGAAGCACAGGGATTTTTAGTAGAGGAATCGCCATGGGTTCCATTATTTGTAAGAGAAAGTGTGACAGCTAGTCGAGGGCTTGAAAACTTCAAAAAACACCCAATTCAGGATACGCTCATTTGGCCTGGAATGGAATTTGGTAATTAATTCTACATTTTGTAGAGAAAATAATAGAAGGTTAGGGTGGATGTATTCTGCCCTAACTTTTTACAAGTGAAATGCACCTCTAATGTTTACTGACAAAAGCATGGGCACATGAAGGGGGAAGATGCCATGTTTTCAGTTCTTGGAAAATTAAGTTGGTTTTTTAAAGCGCATTGGAAAAGGTATACCATTGCTATAATAGCTCTGATTTCTGCAAGCGCACTTGGATTGCTTCCACCTAAATTATTAGGCTTCGTCATTGATCATATTCGTTTTAACTCCTTAACGATGAAGATTTTAGTGACTGTTCTCCTCATCTATCTATCCATTATTATCATTGATTATGTTATTTCTTATGTCTGGAGCTATGCTTTATTTGGTGGAAGTATTATTTTAGAAAAGGGTATGCGAAGTCGCTTGATGGGTCATTATTTGAAAATGTCGCCGAAATTCTTTGGGAAGTTTCGAACAGGCGATTTGATGGCGCGAAGTACAAATGATTTAAAGGCACTCTCCATGACTGCAGGATTTGGAATATTAACCCTAGTTGATGCAACGACCTTTATGTTCATGATTATTGCCATGATGGGATTTACAATTAGTTGGAAGTTGACCCTCGCCGCATTAATACCTTTACCGATTATGGGATTTATTATTAATAAATATGGAGCAGCAATCCATCGTCGATTTACGAAAGCGCAAAATGCTTTTGGGGATATGAACAACGAAGTGTTAGAATCTATTCGTGGTGTTCGTGTACTTCGCGCCTTTGTTCAGGAAAAGCAAGATGCAAAGCGTTTTTCATCTATGACTGATAATGTATATGAGAAAAATATGGCTGTTGCTCGTATTGATGCATTATTTGAACCAACGATTAATATCTTAGTTGGTATATCTTATACGATTGGCCTTGGTTATGGAGCTTTTCTGGTTTTTCAAAATGCAATAACCTTAGGTGATTTAGTCACATTTAATGTGTATTTAGGGATGATGATTTGGCCGATGTTCGCTGTCGGGGAATTAATTAATGTGATGCAACGGGGAAATGCGTCCTTGGATCGGGTAAATGGGATCTTGGATTATAAGCCTGATATTAGTAATCCTGATACCACGATACACGTGAAGAAGCTTGATTATATTCACTTTCGAAATGTGAAATTTTCATATCCAGAAACAGCAATGGATCAATTAGATATTCGTGAATTAAGTATCAAGCAGGGTCAAACCATTGGTATTGTTGGGAAAACTGGTTCAGGTAAAACGACATTATTTAAATTATTATTACGTGAATATCCGAATATGAGAGGAGAAATCTCCTTCGCAGGAACGAGAATTGAACAACTAGATTTACAACAGATTAGACATTGGATTGGATATGTCCCGCAAGATCAAGTGTTATTTTCTAAAACCATTCGTGAAAATATTCAATTTGGTAAGGAAGATGCTACGGATGAAGAGATTTATCATGTGATGGAGCTTGCCCATTTTCTAGAGGATATGAAGCAGCTACCACAAGGGTTAGACACACAAGTTGGAGAAAGTGGTGTTTCCTTATCAGGAGGTCAAAAGCAGCGAATTGCTTTAGCTAGAGCATTTATTAAAGAACCAGAAATTCTTATTCTAGATGATTCCTTGTCTGCTGTAGACGGTAAAACAGAAGCAAATATTATTAAGCATTTAAGAGAAACACGACAAGGAAAAACAACATTGATCGCAGCACATCGCTTATCTGCTGTTGTGCATGCAGATTTGATTATCGTCCTTGAAGATGGAAGAATTAGCGAATCTGGTACACATCATGAGCTCATCCAAGCAGGCGGTTGGTATAAGGAGCAATATGAGCAGCAACAGCTTATGCAGGAAGAAGGTGAGCGCTCATGAAAAATGGAACAGAACGTCGTTTATTAGCTTACGCTTACCGATTTAAAAAAGGAATTATTTTAGGGATTATTTGTTTAATGATTGCGACTACATTAGAGCTTGCAGGTCCTTTTATTGCTAAGAAAATTATCGATGATCATGTGCTGGGAATAGAAGGTGTTTGGGCAACAATAGATGATGCTGATCAAGCGGTAAGCTTCCGCTCAGAAAATTATGTTCGAGCAGATCGATTACCCAATCCAGAACAACAAACCAAAGTGATGACCATCATTGCGATTGAAAAGGATTATTATTTTGTAAACGAACGCGTGCCTTTGGAAGGAAGAAGGGAATTTTCTGAAGGGATAGTTACGATTACAGCAGAAGAAACGATTCAAGCATCGGCAGAGAAAATAAGTGATGCAGAGATGTTTGCTTTCTTTAAACCAGAGCAAAATCCAGTTCTTTTATTGCTAGCTTTATACATGGGCTTATTATTGATTGCAGCAGTCTTTAAATATTTTCAACGTTTCTTATTACAACAAGCTTCTAATCGGATTATTAGAAAGATGCGTAATGATATCTTCCAGCATACACAGAAAATCCCAATGGCTTATTTTGTTGACCAGCCAGCTGGAAAAATTGTAGCGCGAATAACGAATGATACAGAGGCAATACGAGAGTTGTATGAGCGTGTCTTATCTATTGTGATTACTCGTATTATTTATATGGTAGGTATTTTAATTGCGATTTATCTCTTACATCCAAAGCTAGCATTTATTTGTTTATTCCTTATTCCACTTATTGTAATTTGGGCAAAATTATATAAGAAATTTGCTTCTAGGTATAATTTAAATATTCGTACCGCAAATAGTGAAATCAATGGAAATATTAGTGAGGTTATTCACGGAATGCCGATTATTCAAGCCTTCCAAGTAGAAGAGAAAACCAAAGGAGATTTTGAGCAGTTAAATACAGAGATTTATGCAAATCATAAGAAGCTAATTCATTTAAATGCGCTAACTTCATTTAATCTTGTACATGCGCTAAGGAATATCGCCTTTGTTACCTTTATATGGTATTTCGGGAATCTATCACTTGAACCAACAAGTATTATTTCCATTGGGATGCTTTATGCATTGGTCGATTATTTAACACGTCTCTTTGAACCAATTACGATGCTAGTGAATCAGTTTCCATTGATTGAACAGGCACGTGCATCTGGAAGTCGTATGTTTGCGTTAATGGATCACCCTGGAGAAGATTTGAAAGATGAGAAAATCCCAAGATATAACGGAGATGTGAAATTTGAAAAGGTAGGCTTCGCATATCTTGAAAATGAGTATGTGCTTAATGATCTATCTTTTCATGTGAAAGCTGGGGAAACAGCTGCTTTTGTAGGGCATACAGGATCTGGGAAAAGCTCAATCATGAATGTTCTCTTCCGTTTTTATGATCCACAAAAAGGTAAAATTTACATTGATGGCAATGATACGGACAAATGGTCAAGACAACAAGTCCGTAGCCATATGGGAATTGTGCTTCAGGATCCATTTATGTTCTCCGGAACTATCCTATCCAATGTGACCATGAATGATCCTAATATTTCTAAAGAAGCGGCAATAGAAGCATTAAAGGCTGTTGGTGCAGATCGATTTATTCATAAATTACCAAAGGGCTATGATGAGCCTGTAACAGAAGGAGGTAGCACACTCTCCTTAGGAGAAAGGCAATTAATTTCCTTTGCACGAGCACTCGCCTTTAACCCAGCTATCTTAATTTTAGATGAAGCAACTGCGAATATTGATACAGAAACAGAGTATCTGATCCAGCGTGCATTAGAAGTGCTTAAGCGGGGAAGAACAACATTAGTTATTGCACATCGTTTATCAACCATTCAAAATGCAGACAAAATTTTTGTATTAGAAAAAGGCCAGATTTTGGAATCAGGAAATCACCAAGAATTAATTGATGAACAAGGTGTCTATTATCAAATGTATCAAATGCAGCGGGGGTCTACAGAACCCAGTTAAATACAGTTAAGCTAAAAAAGAGAAGCACACGGTCTCACAAATTGAACCGTGTGCTTTCGTCTGGTTATTTTGCGTGATGTACCATTTCTTTTACATCCTCTAATAATGCTTTGGCATCGTAAATAATACCATCTTTAATAGTGAAAGATACACCACCAACTCGTTCTGTTACACCTGTATCTCTATTTAATCTTAAAGCGCCATTTCCATATAATGTTTTAAAATTATGCAATGGATTCTCTTTTACTAGTACAAGGTCTGCTAAATAACCAGGTTGAATGACACCAAATTCCATTGGCACATTATTTTCTTTTGATAAAAGTTCTGCTCCTTTTAACGTTGCTGCACGGATTACTTCCAATGGATGAAAACCTGCTTCTTGTAATAGCTCGAATTCACGAATAAAGTCAAAACCATATGTTTTATAAATAAAGCCTGAATCAGAACCAGTACAAATACGTCCACCACGATTTTTATATTCATTGATAAATGCCATCCATAGTCGATAATTTTCTTTCCATTCGATTTCATCTTGTGTGGTCCAATCAGTAAAAAACGATCCATGTTTCGTTGGATCAGGTTGATAGTAATTCCATAAAGAAGGATAGGTATATTCTTCATGATAATCAGCAGTTTGTGCTCTTGCTGCATCACGAGATGCTTCGTAAATTGCAAAAGTAGGATTCATCGTGAAATCAAGTTCAATCAGTTCATCCATCACTGCATTCCATTTATCGCTGTGTGGGGGAGCAGCTTGCTTCCAGAGTCTACCCGACTGACTAAAGCGATGATACTCATTGGAATAATTATAATGAGCTGGAAAATGCTGAACAGTTCTATCTGCAAACATAGCCTCAGGTAGTCCATACCAATGCTCTAGAGAACCTAGACCTGCTCTTGCTGCTTGCAGTGCATCCATTCGAGCAGCTGTCGTTTGAGAGATATGTGCCATTGTTCCAAGATTGTATTTCTTAGCTTCTTCAAGTAAAGCAACTATCGTATCAGGATTCCAACGATTAATAATCTTAAAACCATCAAACCCTTTTTCTATGGCCCATTGTACAAATTCTGGAACATTGTCAGGAGTTAGAGGCTTATCCCAATTTCTTGGACATGTATATGCATAAATTCGTGGTGCTACAATCTCATTTTTTTCACTGCGTTCTTTTTCATGAATTGTCCAATCTGCCCCATTAAAGGAGCCAGGATCACGAACAGTTGTCACTCCATGAGCTAACCATAGCTTGTGAACATACTCTGCAGGAACACCTTGATTTACCCCGCCAATATGAGCATGTGTATCCACAAAACCTGGCATCACATACATACCTGCTGCATCAATTACCTTTGCATTAGCTAATGCTGACTCAGGCAATCCAGCTTGAACAATCTCTTTGATTTTATTCCCCTCTACAACAATATCGACAGAACCATCAGGTGGAGTACCCGACCCATCAATCATCGTTACTCCCCGAATAATCAGCCTTTCGAAAGGACCTTCTCCAATATTACGATCAGGGGCGTGTGGAACTTGTTTAACATTTGACATTTAACTTCCTCCTTAAAATTAGTGAAATATATGTAAAAAGGGAGACCTTTTTAACACATTAAATAAGAGAAAATAGAATTAGATTTAATAAAATGCTAATTTTCTTTATCAAAAGCAAGAGAACCCGATTATTATTAGCTACTGGGCCATGTTGTTAAATTTTCGATGTTATTATGCTTATAGAATAAAACTTTAAAAATAGAAAACTAAAGTGATGGTATTACCCGATCACTAACTAGATTGAGAAATTTTTGAACTACAGGCCTCGTATTTTCTTTGTTCCAAGCAATGGAATTTACTTTCGTGTATGGCTTGTGTAATTCCTTGTAGATAACACCATCTATTGTTAAAGACTCAGCAGCTTTTGGGATAATTACAACACCTAATCCTGATGCAACAAAAGAAACCATCGTTAATTGATCATTGGCTATTTGAGAGATGCGTGGTGTAAAACCAGCATCTTTAAATATATTATCTATTGTGTCGAAATAGCCAATACCAGCATCTCGAGAAGTAGAAATAAAAGAATCGTTTTTTAAATCAGCGACATTAATTTTATCTTCATTAGCCAATCGATGATTTTCAGGTAAGCAAATAATGTATTCTTCATCTTGAAGCTTCTTTGTGCTGATTAAACTACTTTCAACAGGAGGAACAAGGAAGCCGATGTCAATCTGGCGTTGTTCTAATGCAGCAATTTGTTGAGACGTTGTTAATGAAAGCAATTGTAGCGCAATTCCAGGATGGTATTTTTGACTTGTTTTTATGATTTCAGGTAAGACATTTAATGTTATTGTCCCAGAAAAACCTACTTTCAAAATTCCATTTTCTCCTTCAGCTACACTTCGAGCATCCTCTTGTGCAATATTAATTTGATTAAGGATTTTGACAGCGTGTTTGTAAAATGCTTTACCAGCCTCAGTTAATTCAACATTTCTATTTGTTCTATAAAACAGTGTTGTGTTTATTTGTTTCTCTAATTGCTTAATTTGTTGGCTTAAAGGCGGTTGGGAAATGTTTAATCTTTCAGCTGCTTTGCCAAAATGCAGTTCTTCAGCTACAGCAATAAAGTATCTCAAGTGTCGTAATTCCATTTCAAAGTCCTCCTACGAATAGATTGATATCTAAAAAGTATCAATTACCTCTTAATAATATATTATACGAATTTACTAATAAATGCTAATATTTAATTTAACAAAATTAATCACTATTCTAAAAAGACAGAATAAAAAAACTACTGGCTCAATAGTTGCCAAAAGCAACAAATTTAAAAAGGATAGTTGATAAAGTTGTAAGGAAAGGAAAATACTTTGAATTGAAAATACAACAAGATGAAATTAGCAAAATAAGAAGATTTAATAGGTTTTATTTAAGAGTTATGGGGTTAACTTCGTTTTATGTTAATGAAAGCGCATACAGTGTTACGGAGGTATTAATTTTATTTGAAATACATAATCAACCTAGATGTACAGCGACAGAGCTAGTTAATTTTTTTCTATTAGATAAAGGTTATATTAGCCGTGTCATCAATAATTTTGAAAGAAAGAATATTCTTAAACGGGTTTCATTTGAGCATGACCGGCGTATAAAGTCTATCGAATTAACAGAGAAAGGAGAGGAAGAATTAGCGAAATTGACAAAATCATCAAGCTCTAATATTTCAATTTTAATTAATGGGCTTAAACAGGAAGAACTTGAGTCTGTAGTAGCGGCAATGGAGAAAATTGAAGAGGTATTAACACGAATTATTAGAAATGGGGGAGAATGATGAAGAAATTAGTAATGTTTTTATTTGTAATTGTATCGCTAGTCCTTATTACTGCTTGTACAGAGGGAACGAGTGGAGGAGAAGGAGGATCAAATGATAATAGCTCATCAGATTCAAATAATGATAATTCAAATGGAGATAGTGGAAAAGATTCTATTGTGATTGGATTTGAAGCTGATGCAACAACGATGTTAGGTAGCTGGGATGTAAATTATATTAACCAGGCGCAAATTCGTAATATCTTTGATTCTGTAATTGATAGAGATCCTTCCACTGGTGAATTGATTCCTGCACTTGCCGAAAGCTGGGAACATATCGATGAATTAACATGGAGAATTAAATTACGTGAAGGAGTTAAATACCATAATGGTAAGGATTTTACAGCTGAAGATGTGAAGTGGAATATTGATTTTATTTTAGATGAAGATAATGGTTCTTTTTACCGTTCTCGTTGGGTGAATGTGGAAGAGGTTACTGTAATTTCACCAACGGAAGTTGAAATTAAAACATCTGTTCCTTTTCCAACATTATTAAATTATGTTGCAGGAGACCTTGTGATTATGGAACCAGAACATGTAGAAGAAGTAGGACTTGATGAAGCAGCGAAGAATCCGGTAGGAACGGGACCATATAAATTTGTTGAATGGTCTCGAGATAATTATTTGAAGTTAGAAGCTTATGATGAATATTGGCAAGGAGAGCCAGAGATTAAAAACTTGGAATTCCGTTATATACCAGAATTTAGTGCAAGGTTGTCTGCATTCTTAAGTGGAGAAATTGATTTATTTAAGAATATTCCAGTAGATGCACTTCAGGAGTTAGAGCAATCTGATAACTCTGAAATTGGTGAGGTAGCATCTTCAAGAATTAACTACCTAGCATTAAATGCTCTAGCAGAAGATAGCCCAATACAAGATCAAAAAGTACGTCAGGCAATAAATTATGCAGTTGATGTAGATGAATTATTAAATTCTATCTTAAATGGATATGGTACAAAGATGACAGGACCATTATCGATTATTAACCAAGATTATACAGAGACTGAGGATTATGGTTATGACCCAGACAAAGCGGTTGAACTGCTTGAAGAAGCTGGTTATAACCCAGAAGAATTAGAACTTACATTGGATACACCAAGCGGTCGATACCCAATGGACTCACATATTGCTCAAGGGATAGCAGCACAATTGCAACGTATTGGTATTGAAGTAAGTGTACAAATAAATGAATGGGGATCTCATTTAGAAAAAATTCAAAACAGACAAATGGGAGATATGTTTATTTTAGGTTGGGGCCCTGCTTATGAAGCACAATCAACCATTGAGAATTTATTTACAAAAGATGCACCTTACAGTAGCTTTTATGACCCTCAAATAGAAGAGGAGATTAAGGCAGCTAATCAAATCTTTGATCCAGAGCCAAGATTGGATGCCTTTGCTGAGTTACAACATAAATTAGTTGAGCAAGGGGCATGGGTACCATTATGGCAACAAGCAGATTTATACGCTGTTCGTTCGGATTTAAATTTTGAACCACGGGTAGATGAGTATTTTCAAGTTTTTGATATGTCTTGGAAATAACAACTGAAACAAGTAAGGAGAGGTAATTCTCTCCTTGCTTACCTAATCTATGTCTTAGGTGAAAAGGAGAATCCCTTTATGTTAGATTTCATTATTAAAAGATTTTTACAAGTAATACTAGTTGTTTTATTAGTTCTGACAGCGGTTTTCTTTTTAATGCGCTTATCAGGGGATCCAGTCTCGCTGTTTCTACCTATGGATGCATCACAAGAGCAGATTGAAGAATATAGAGAAAAAAATGGCTATAATCGACCAATATTTGTTCAGTACGCAGATTACATGGTAAAAGCAGTGAAAGGTAACTTTGGAGACTCTATTCGAAGTAATGAAGACGCTTTAAAACTAGTGTTAGAGCGCATTCCAGCAACTGCCCAATTAGCATTTTCGGCGTTATTTCTTTCGTTATTAATATCTATTCCTCTAGGTGTGCTTTCGGCATATAAAAGAAATACCTTTTTTGACAGAGTTGGAGTTGCATTAACGGTAGTAGGACAAGCTGTACCAAGCTTTTGGCTAGGCTTATTGCTAATCTATTTTTTTGCAGCACAATTACAACTTCTTCCTTCAGGTGGGGGAGGAACTCCGATACATATGATATTACCTACTATCACATTAGCTGCGTATAGTGTGGCAAGGTTTACCAGATTCACAAGGTCAACAATGCTAGATATATTGAGAAAAGATTATATTCGTACTGCTAAAGCATCAGGAGCTCCAACAGGAAGACTAATCATGAGGTATGCACTGAAAAACTCATTGATTCCCATCATCACATTAGTGGCACTTGATCTCGGAACCTTACTTGGTGGGGCAGTAATCACAGAAGTGGTTTTTGCATGGCCTGGTCTTGGTAGATTGCTTATGCAGTCACTTCTAAATAGGGACTTTCCAATTGTTTTAGCTGGAGTATTTGTGATTGCTATATTCTATTCTCTCATTAACTTTATAGCTGATGTGTTATACGCATATGTAAATCCACAAATTAGAGTGAAGTAGGTGAATATAAAATGACTGCAAAGACAGAAGAAACAATGGCTAAACCAGCTGCATTCGACGAGAAGAAATCAAGAGTTCTTACATTTTTCAGTAATCTTTCTCGCAGCTGGACAGGCATGTTAGGTTTTATCATTATTGTGTTGCTACTTATCATTAGTATTTTTGGACAATATCTTGCTCCATATGATCCACTTCATGCAGAGTTTAGCAAAAAACTATTACCTCCTTTAACAGATGGACATTTATTAGGAACAGATCATTTAGGAAGAGATATTTTTTCTAGATTAATAGTAGGTGCTAGAATTTCTGTAGTTATTGGACTTTCAACAGTTTTAATTGCGGGTGTATTTGGCACTATAGTTGGGATCATTGCAGGATACTTTAGAGGAATTATTGATGTCATCCTAATGAGAATTGTAGATGTGCAACTTAGTTTTCCTTTTATCTTATTGGTATTAGTAGTAAATGCGATTATTGGAACAGGATTACGTAATATTATTATTTCTTTAGCAATTGGAGGTTGGGTGATTTTTGCACGTGTTATCCGAAGTGAAGTTCTAGCACTTCGTGAGCAGGAATTTATTACAGCATGTATTGCTACAGGAGTATCTAGATTACAAATTTTAGTAAAACATATCGTACCAAATTTATTTACACCGATGATTATTTTAGCTTCTTTACAAGTAGCTACTTATATTATCGCAGAAGCATCTGTTAGTTTCTTAGGTTTTGGAGTACAGCCTCCGACACCTGCTTGGGGAAATATGTTAAGTGAAGGTAAAGATTATATTTTTGGTTCTTGGTGGTTAATTACTTTTCCAGGAATTGCAATATTAATTGCTGCCTTAGGCGTAAATTTATTTGGTGACTGGTTAAGAGATTCATTGGATCCAGAATTGGGTGAGTAAACACACTTGGAGGTGAGGGAATTGTCGGAAGCTCTTTTAGAAATTGAAAATCTTAAAATACAATTCAGAAGCGGAAAAAGTATTGTTCAACCAATTCGAGGTGTGAATTTTAAAATAAAAAAAGGTGAGACATTGGGGGTTGTAGGAGAGTCAGGAAGTGGGAAAAGTGTAACCTCATTATCGATCATGGGATTACTTCCTTCAGGTACAAGCGAAATTGTTGAAGGCAAGATAATGTTTGATGGAAAAGATTTAACAAAATTAAATGATAGACAGTTTCAAAAGATTCGTGGAAATGAAATTTCAATGATCTTTCAGGAACCGATGACTTCATTAAATCCCGTATTTACAATTGGTGAGCAATTAAGTGAGCCATTACTACAGCATAAAAAAATGTCGAAACAACAAATGCGAAAAGCCGTTATTGATGTTTTAAAACAAGTAGGAATCCCAAGAGCAGAGCAAATTATTGATGAATATCCACATCAGCTTTCAGGAGGAATGAGACAAAGGGTAATGATTTCAATGGCATTACTTTGCCAACCTAAGTTAATGATTGCGGACGAGCCTACAACTGCACTGGATGTAACCATTCAAGCACAAATTTTAGAGTTAATGAAAAAGATTAAAACAGAAAATGATATGGGATTGTTGTTAATAACACATGATTTAGGAGTAATTGCAGAAATGTGTGATCGTGTAGTAGTTATGTATGCAGGAGAAGTAGTGGAAATGGCTAATGTAGTTGAATTATTTGATGATCCACAGCATCCATATACACAAGGTTTAATTAGATCTTTACCTTCTAAAAATCAGAGGAAGGATAGACTTTATTCTATTAAAGGACAAGTACCTAGACCTAATGAAATACCGAAAGGATGTGTTTTTGCAAACCGCTGTCCATTTGCGTTTTCAAAATGTATCGAAGAAACTCCGCCGGTTTTTGAAAAAGATAATCATTTAAGTAAATGTTGGCTTCAAGACGAAAACTATAGGAGGGGAGAAGATGGAAGCGAAACCACTATTGGAAGTTCGGAATCTCAAAAAGTATTTTGAAATATCTCAAGGTATGTTTAAGCCCAAAATTGTTGTTAAAGCAGTTGACGATGTAAGCTTTTCTATTAAACGAGGAGAAACATTTGCTTTAGTAGGAGAATCGGGCTGTGGGAAATCAACGACTGGAAGAACAATTTTAAGGCTAACAGATGCAACTTCAGGAGAAGTAATATTTAAAGGACAAGACGTCTTATCTTTATCCTATAAAGAAACACGCTCACTTCGTAAAAGTATGCAAATGGTTTTCCAGGATCCATATGCATCATTGAATCCTAAAAAAACGATTAAACAAATTTTGATGGAGCCTATTCGAGTACACAAAAGATTTCAAGAAAAAGATCGTTTAACAGAAGTGATTAAAATAATGGAAATTGTGGGATTATCAAAAGATCATTTAGATCGTTATCCTCATGAGTTTTCTGGTGGACAGAGACAACGTATAGGAATTGCACGAGCAGTGATATTACAACCAGATTTTATTGTGGCTGATGAACCAGTTTCAGCATTGGATGTGTCTGTTCAATCGCAAGTAATTAATTTAATGCTCGATCTACAGAAAGAGTTTGGTTTAACTTATTTATTTATATCTCATGATCTAAGTGTTATTGAACATATGACAGATCGAGTTGCAGTAATGTACTTAGGGAAAATTGTAGAAGTTGCAGAAACAGAAGATTTATTTGATAACCCTAAACATCCATATACTCAGGCGCTTTTATCAGCAGTCCCAATATCTCATCCTAAAGAAAAAAGAGAAAGGGTGATATTGACTGGAGATGTACCAAGCCCTGCAAATCCACCATCAGGCTGTACTTTTCATACAAGATGTCCTTTTGCAATGGATATATGCAAGCAAGTTGCGCCACAAACAATAGAGTTTGAAAACGGTCATTCAGCAAAATGTCATTTATATACAAATAATAAGGAGGAAGTAGAAAATGTTACTATCAATACCTAAATCTGAAATGAAGGAACGTCAACAGAAGTTTTTAAAAAAGCTGGAAGAGAAAAAATGTGATGCAGCTGTACTTTTTGGAATCACGGATATTTTCTATTTAACAGGATTCCATTTTCACCCAACAGAGAGACCAATTGGAGTAATTATTGATCCCGAGAAAAAATTCCATCTTTTTGTTCCGGCATTAGAACATGATCATGCGGAAGAGTATAGTGTTATAGACTATGTACATTCTTATCCAGAATATCCAGGAATCAAGCATCCAATGGAATATTTTAAAGATCTATTAAAAGAGTATGGAGTGGAAGGAAAAACAATTGGTTATGATTCGATTGGGTATGGATCATCACAGGGATATCGCGGACCTTCAGTAGACAAGTTAATTGAAGCTAAAGAATTTGTATCTGTTTTCGGGATGATAGAAGAGATGCGATTTATAAAATCAGCCAATGAAATTGAATTAATTAAAGAATCGTGTCGTTGGGGAAACCTAGCACATCGCTTATTACAGAAATATACTAAAGTTGGTTTAAGTGAAATTGAGATTACTAGTCGTGCATCTATGGAAGCAACAATGGCTATGATTGAGACACTTGGACCAGATTATAAACCGCATGGTCGTACGGCAAGTGCTGGCTTTCGTGGGCAAGTTGGTCCAGAATCTGCATTTCCTCACGCAGTAACCCAAAATATTGTTATGCAAAAAGGATATACACTTGTAACTGGTGCAGGGGCAGATGTGTTCGGTTATCATAGTGAGCTAGAAAGAGTAATGTTTGTTGAAGAAGTTTCTAAAGAACAAGAAAAATATTTCAATTATATGTACGAAGCTCAGGAAGTAGCTTTTAATGCTATTAAGCCGGGTGCTCCACATTCGTCGGTAGAAGAAGCAGTACAGCAATATTTTAAAGAACAAGGAATTACGGATTTAACACTACATCATACTGGTCATAATATTGGATTATTAGGTCATGAAGCACCATTCTTTGATTTAGGAGATGATACAATCATGGAACCAGGAATGGTAGTTACTGTGGAGCCTGGTATTTATGTTCAAGGAATTGGAGGATTTCGACATTCTGATACCGTATTAATTACTGAAGAGGGAAATGAATTACTGACTTATTATCCACGTGATTTAGAATCTTTAATTTGTAAATAATATTAACTTATTTTTCAAGAACTTTAGTATAGCGTTTTAATGAAAGATTAGAGGAAGACTTTGTATCTGAATTTATTATATTAGATACAATTCTTCCTTTCTTGATTGATGATAAAGTTTACAAAAACAGGAGGATTAAAAATGAGCGATAGAATAAATAAACTAGCAAATTGGTTAAAAGATCAGGAGATTGATTTTGCTTTTGTACATGCTGTTCCTAATGTGTATTATTTATCTGGGTTTGCTTGTAATCCGATGGAGAGATTACTGGGCTTACTTGTGTTTCCAAATGATGATCCAATCATGGTTTGTCCGCAACTAGAAGCAGAGCAAGTAACAAGAACGGGCTGGGAACATGAAATAATTGGAGTGGCAGATGACCAGAATCCATGGGAACTTATTAGTGCATCTATTGCTGCGAAAGGAATTGATTCAATAAAGAAATTTGCGGTTGAGGAAGAAGAAATTTCTTATGCTAGAGTGAATCAATTGAAGAATTTATATCCAGAAGCACCTGTTATATCCATGGGAGAAAGGTTATCGGCAATGCGTCTGATAAAGGATGAAGCAGAGATTGAAAAAATGCGTGAAGCGGCTAGATTAGCAGATTATGCGATAGAGGTTGGTGTAAAGGCATTAAAAGCAGGAGTTACCGAAGTCGAAGTAGCAGCTCATATTACATACCAATTACGTAAAGAGGGAATACGTGGGATTTCTAATTTTCCACTAGTATTATTTGGCGAAAAGAGTAGCCTACCTCATGGATCTGCGGGGGATGTATCTCTGAAAGATGGGGATTTTGTTTTATTTGATTTAGGTGTAGAAGTGGATGGATATTATTCAGATATTACACGCACATTTGTTTTTGGATCAGTAGATGAAAAGCAGAAGGAAGTCTATCATACAGTATTAGATTCAAATGAAGCGGCAATTAACGCTACTACAGTAGGAACCAGATTAGGGGATATAGACGAGGCTTCTAGAAATGTGATTGCTGGAAAAGGTTATGGTGAATACTATATCCATCGAGTTGGACATGGGCTAGGGCTGGAGGTGCATGAATATCCATCCATGCATGGCAAAAATAATGAACTTGCTCAAGCTGGTATGACATTTACGATTGAACCAGGGATTTATATACCAGGCTTTGGTGGAGTAAGGATTGAAGATGATGTTCTTGTAACAAAATCTGGTCCAGAGGTATTAACAAAGTACCCGAAACATTTACAGGTGATTAACGGATAAAGTTGACTGAAAATTACCACTTACTAAGATATAATGGTATAGTAAATAAAAATAGAGTCTATACCAGATGATGTTCGAGAAGCTTCATACAAAGTAATTCAGTTTTGAGAATGTTTTATTGGACTATTGAACATGTACTATAATGAAGGAGTATCCACCATGGCAAATATTTCAAAGGATTTTTTCATTTATTTATCTAAAAACAAGCTGATGAATAGTGCAGCAAAAAAATGGGGATTGAAATTAGGCGCTGCACGTGTGGTAGCAGGCATTGATATTCCAACGATGGCTGAAAGTGTAAAAAGATTAAATGCACAGGGAATGAGCTGTACAGTTGATCATTTAGGAGAGTTTGTCTTTGATCGACAGGAAGCATTAGAGGCAAAGAACCACTGTATAAATGTACTTCATAAAATTAATGAAGAAAATTTAGATTGTCATGTTTCCATTAAGTTGACACAAGTAGGTTTAGATGTGGATGATGAGTTTTGCTTATCCAATATGCGTGAAATTATGGATACTGCAAAAGGGTACAATATTTTTGTAAATATTGATATGGAAGATTATGCGCACTATGACCAAACAATAGATATTTTAATTAAATTACATGAAGAATATAGTAATATTGGAACTGTTATGCAAGCCTATTTATTCCGTACAGAAGATGATTTAGTAAGATTAAAGGATTTAAGGCTTCGCTTAGTAAAGGGTGCATATAAGGAAGCACCTTCCGTAGCATTTCAAACGAAGGAAGAAATCGATAAAAATTATATTAAGCTAATTAAGAAACGCTTATTAGGAGATGCTTTTACATCAATTGCTACACATGACCATCATATTATTAATGAAGTGAAGCAATTTGTTGAGGAACATAATATCTCAAAAGATAGTTTTGAATTTCAAATGTTATATGGCTTCCGGACGGATTTGCAAGAAAAGCTGGTGAAAGAGGGCTATCAATTCTGTACATATGTCCCATTTGGAAAAGATTGGTACGGTTATTTCATGAGAAGACTAGCAGAACGTCCGCAGAATTTAAATTTTATTGTGAAAGATGCCTTGTTAGATTCAGATGGCAAGGTAAAGAAAACACCAATTGTAATTGGGACTGCGGCAGCATCATTACTTGCATGGAAAATATTTCGCAGGAAGTAAAACATAAGTAAATAGAATTATAATTCGATCAGCGGGTCATCATAACTCGCTGATTTTATTGTGAAAATCTATACATAAGATTTTTGAAAATTTCCCTAACTCCCAATTTTTTATACTATATTATAAATGAATAAATTCTTAATTATTACTATCACTTTTAGAGAAAATCTGCTATGATAATTTAGGAAAATATTTAACGTTTCAATATCTGAAAACTTAAACAACTTAGGGGGATAGGACATGCAGTGGGGAAAAAAGCTGTTGTTATTATTTGTATTACTTATAGTAGTAGTTGGCTGTAGTTCAAATGATACAGATGAAGATACAGAGAATGATGCAGAAGGTTCGAATACAGATTCAGAGGTTCAAGTAGGTGGCGAATTAAAGATTGCATATTCCGCTCAGCCTGCAACGATTGATCCACATATGACTACAGCAGTTGCAACGAGTGACATTATGCGTGGTGTATATGAAACATTAGTAACAGTTGATGAAGATCAAAATTTTCAGCCTATGTTAGCAGAATCTTATGATATTAGTGAAGACGGTCTGATATATACTTTTAATTTAAGACAAGGTGTTACATTCCATAATGGGAAAGAAATGAAGGCAGAAGATGTTGTTGCATCAATGAAACGTTGGCAAGAGCTGTCAACAAATGGACGAGCTCAGTTTGCAGAAGCAACATTTGAAGAAGTCGATGAATATACAGTTGAAATGGTATTACCAAATCCATTATCCACTGCATTGAGTGTATTGACTTCCTACTTAGGGTCTGCACCAGTAATTTTGCCAAAAGAAATTATTGAAAATGCACCAGATGCAGGAATAGATGAGCATATTGGTACAGGACCATTCAAATTTGTTGAATGGAGACAAGATGCACATATTCAATTAACAAGAAATGATGATTATCAAGCACGTGATGAAGAGGCAAGTGGACTAGCTGGTAAAAAAGAAGCTTTAGTTGATGATGTATATTTCTACTTTG
The DNA here is from genome assembly GCF_040958695.1 of Ornithinibacillus sp. 4-3. Taxonomy (NCBI): domain Bacteria; kingdom Bacillati; phylum Bacillota; class Bacilli; order Caryophanales; family Bacillaceae; genus Ornithinibacillus; species Ornithinibacillus sp. 4-3. Next base: position 3,342,847 of record NZ_CP162599.1, on the reverse strand, counting down.
TCACAGATGCGTCTACCCGTTTAGCAGGGATGCTTTCAGGTGAGTACGATATGGCACATGCCATTGCTTATGATAACGTACCGCAACTAGAAGCGGCTGATAATATTGATATTCATATTGTTCCAGGTAGTACACAAGTATTAACATTTAATCAGAAAAAAGGCGTTTTTTCTGATATTAGAGCAAGAGAAGCTGTACGGGCTGCACTAAGTTTAGATGAAATGATGCAAGCGGCATTTGGAGATGAAAAATATTATACGATTAATCATAACCTTGTGATGCCGCATTTAGAAGGGCAGTTCTATAGTGAATTTGGTAAAGAAACACATAACCAAAATGATGTAGAAAAAGGGAAACAAATCATTGAAGAAGCAGGTCTAGAGGGAGAAGAAGTAGTTATCTTATCTACACGTGATTACGAAGAAGTATACAATGCTTCTATTGTAGTTCAAGAGCGTCTAGAACAAATTGGCTTATCTGTTCGTTTAGACGTAGTAGACTGGCCTACATTCTTAGAGAAAAAAGAGGATGAAAATGGATTCGATATTAATATCGTAGGATTCGGTCCACAGCCTGAACCAACGTCTTACTTATTTGTAGGAAAAGGTCCACATTCTGGTTGGATGGATGACGATGAATTCCATGACTTAGTAGCAGAATTTAGAAATCAACCAACATTAGAAGATACAAAAGACATCTATGACGAAATGATGAAATGGCTAGAAGAAGATATTGCATTTATCAAAGTAGCCGATTACAACCGAGTGAATGTATCGCAGAAATTAGTTAAGAACGTTCACTTCTTAGATGGTTTCATTACATGGAACATATCTAAAGAACAATAATAATCAATAATAAAGCAAGAAAGGTAAAAATTTCGTCGTGATTCGCTTGGTATGGGCAGTAAATCGGTGAGGCATTTTTACCTTTCTTTTTGTAGGAAAAATTATTATTATAATCAATCTAAGGAGAAGCATTTAATAATCTTCTCTTTAGATTTACCAAAAAAGTTTAGCGCTTTCATTTTGCTAGTTTAATAAGAAAGGGTTTTTAAAAAATAGAATTCCCTTTCTATAAAAATAAATATAAATAAAAGGAGATTTTATAATGAGAACTGTAACACAGAAAGACCTATTTCGTTTTCAATGGCCCGACAATCCGAAGCTTTCCCCGAATGGTGAGAAAGTAGTATATGAAGTTACTTATCCGCGCGAAAAAGAAAACGATAATAAAGCAGAATTATGGTTAGCAGATGTTAATGGAGACAACAAACAAGTTATTGCAGCTGAAGGCACATGGAATGTAAATCCAGTTTGGTCTCCTGATGGAAAAGAAATAGCTTTTATATCTAATCAAAAGGAAGGTACTCAAGTGTGGGTATATTCTTGTGAAGATGGTACATCCCGTCAATTAACCCATTTTCATTTTAACCCAAGCTCATTAACATATGGTGCAGGTGGAAAAACTTTATATGCATTACTACCGATTCAAGAGGAAGTAAGATTATGGAATGACGCAACATCTGCAGACGAATTAACGAAAAATCCAAGCCATCGTACATACGATACGCTTTATTACAAATTTGATGGTGTTGGTTTTAATAATGGTACGAAAAAGCAAATTATTACAGTTGACGTAGAGTCAGCAGATTATAAAGTAGTAACAGATGGCTCAGTAAATATTGAAGAATACACCGTTTCACCTGATGAAAAATCTATTGTGTTTACAACAATTGATTTTGAAGATGATAATCCATTATTTAATGGTAGCCTGTATAAAGTAGCTACTACTGGTGGTAAAGCGGAGAGAATTTTTGATGCAGCGAAAACAGCTAGCCCATCTTATTCCCCAGATGGAAAAACAATTGCTTTTATTGTAGGAAAAGAACATCAAGAATTATACGTAATTCCAGCTGAGGGTGGGGAAGCAGTTAATTTAGCTGATGGACATCCAGGAACATTGGCTGACATGCTTTATACAGATTCTCGCCACCATAAAGCAGGATGGAAGCCAGCGTGGTGTGCTGAAAGTAAGCATATTTACGTTTTATCTGGTCATCAAGGCACAAATGAAATTGTTCGTTATACTGTTGATAAAACAGAGGAAGCAATCACAGTGATTGGTGGCGGACGAGTGGTTGGTAGCTTTGATTATGATGGAAAAGACAAGATTGTATTTAGTTATCTTGCACCAAGCACAATCGGTAGAATTAGCTATGTACAGATTGATAAAGCGCAAGGGATTGTACGTAAGCAACGTGCCTTTACAGAAGATTTAGTAGAAAATCTAGATTACTTCCCAACAGGAGAAACATATGTTGATGATCGTAATGCGGAGTTTATGTCAGAAATAGAAGTAGTAGAGCCTGAAACATATACGTATGAGTCTGCAACAGGCTGGAAGATTCATGGATTTATGATTAAACCGGCAAACTTTGAAGAAGGTAAGAAATATCCAGTAGTTCTTGATATTCATGGTGGACCACATTCTACACATGGCTTTACTTACTTCCATCAAATGCAGCTATATAGTGCGGCTGGATATGCTGTAATTTATGTGAATCCTCGTGGAAGCTCAGGCTATGGTGCAGAGTTTACAAAAGCAGTTATTGGAAATTATGGAACAACAGATATGGAAGATATCATTAATGGAGTAGATGCAGCGATAGCGAAGTATGATTTCTTAGATGAAACACGTGTAGCGGTGACTGGATTAAGCTATGGTGGTTATATGACGAACTGGATTGTTACTCATACAGACCGTTTCCAAGTAGCTATTTCAGAAGGTGGAATTTGTAACTGGGTATCGATGAATGGGACAAGCGATATTGCACCAGGATTTGTTGAAGTTGAATTTGCAGGTAAGACAAGCATGGATGAATTATGGGATGCTTCTCCATTGAAATATGTAGATAAAGTAAATACACCTATTTTAATCGTTCATTCAGAAGATGATTTACGAGTTCCAATGGAGCAAGGGGAACAATTCTATTCATTTATTAAACGTCAAAATAAAGACGCACGCTTTGTTCGTATTCCTGAAAGCAGTCATGTGGTCTTACAGAATGGTATACCAGATAAGAAATTAGCACGTTTATCAGCAATGGTTGATTGGCTTCAAGCTTATTTACCGACAAAATAAATGTTAAAAGCTTATATGTAATGGAGTCTGGGACAAATTTATATGATATTTTGTCCCAAACTTTTCTCAGGGAGTAAGAAAGTATATAAAAGTTGCACAAATTAATTCTTGTCCAAAACTAGTCATGTCTAGCTCCGAGCGCCAAAAACTAAGAGATTTCGCGTCACGCCCTACAATAAGTCAACATCGGTTCTGTTTTATAAGGAAGCCCGACTAAAACCAGGCTAAAGCCTAACGTCGGATACCCCTAAATGGGCATGTTTCCTTTATCTCGGTTGTGCCACTTCAATCTCTACGTTTTTACGACGCACAGGATATGCTAGTGCAGGCGTTGCGACAGGACGTCGCGTTCTTAGCCTGTAAGGGCGCTTTGCGCTTTTCGTTCAATTTGTTTAGCAATATGGATCCAAGCTTCTTATTTTTGTTAAGGGGTGATGCCCACACTTGCTTTGAAAAGTATTTCATGTAGAAGGAGTTTAAACTAAACAATTTACAGGAGGAATTCAACATGAGTAAACGTATGGCAAAAAATGCATTATTACTATTGATGTTTTTAATTGTTTTAGTAGGATGTAGTGATAAAAACTCCGATAAGGATGGTAATACCAACGATGACCAAGCAACGGAAGTACAAGCAGGTGGAGAAATGAATATTGCTTATGCTGCTCAACCACCAACATTAGATCCGCATATGACAACAGCAGTTGCTACATCGGATATGATGAAAGGTGTTTATGAGACGCTTATTGCAGTAGATTCCAACTATGAGTTCCAACCAATGCTAGCGGATTCATATGATCTAAGTGATGATGGGAAAGTAATTACATTTAAACTTCGTGAAGGAGTTAAATTTCATAACGGAGAAGAAATGTTAGCAGAAGATGTTATTGCCTCAATGGAAAGATGGGCAGAAAAATCATCTCGTGGTATAGAGCAATTTGGAGATGCGGTATTTGAAGCAGATGGAGATTATACAGTAATTATCACTTTACCACAACCACTATCAACAACGTTAAGTGCATTAACTGGTACAGTAGGTTCTTATCCAGCAATTATGCCTAAGGAAGTTATCGATAGTGCTACAGAAACTGGTGTTACAGAATATATTGGTACAGGACCTTTCCAATTTAATGAGTGGAAGGCAGATTCTTATCTTCATTTAACAAAATTTGATGATTATCAATCACGTACAGAAGAAGCAGATGGATTAGCAGGGAAGAAGGAAGCATTGGTAGATGATGTATACTTCCATTTCGTATCAGATTCTTCTACACGTATTGCAGGAATTATGTCTGGGGAGTATGACATGATTCATAGTGTTCCTTATGATAGTGCACCACAATTAGATCAGGCTGATAATGTGGAAACACATGTTGTTCCGGGTGGAACATTAGTATTATTAATGAACAAGAAAGCGGGTCTTTTTACAGATGTGAAGGCTCGTGAAGCAGTAGAAACAGCATTAAGTATGGAAGAAGTTCTTCAATCTGGATTTTCAAATGAAGAATATTATACACTAAACCACAACTTAGTAATGCCGCATTTAGAAGGTTTGTTCTATAGTGATGTACGTAAAGATCGTTATAACCTAAATGATCCGGAAAAGGCGAAGCAAATTTTAGCAGATGCTGGGTATGAGGGAGAAGAGATCACAATCATTACAACACGTGATTATGAAGAGCAGTACAATGCTTCTGTTGTAGTCCAAGAGCGTTTAGAACAAATTGGACTTAAAGTAAATCTTGAAGTATATGATTGGCCAACACTTCTTGAGAAAAGAGAAGATGAAAATAACTATGACATTAATATCATGGGTCTTGGGCCTCAACCAGAGCCAACATCTTATTTATTCCTAACAAAAGGACCTCAATCAGGTTGGTTAGATAGTGAAGAGTTTGATCAGCTAGTGGATGATTTCCGTCATCAACCTTCATTAGCAGATACAAAAGATGCTTATGCAGCAATCCAGCAATGGAATGCTGATAATATTCCATTTATTAAATTAGGTGATTATAATCGTCTAGTGGCAACAGGAAGTAATGTGAAAAACTTCCAATTCCTAGACGGATTCATCACATGGAATATTAGTATAGATAGATAAATTTCTTTGAATAAGACAAGTGAGCTCCCTAATAGCAGCGGAGCTCGCTTGTTTATTTAATTTGAATGATTTGAAGTGTATGCTTAATTTCTGTGGCTAGATCAGGGGTATGCCATTCTTTTTGGTTACCCAAGCAAGCACAAATATGAGTAATTCCATTTTCCACTTCTCGTTTTCGATAATGAACATGTCCCATAATATTATATTTGATATTATATGTCTGTAGCATTTGATTAAAGTCAGATGTACCGATAAAAGCATTGAAGAAATCAAATACAGGATTAGGTAGCTTAACCCCAAAATTTCTATAGGTTACCATATGTGTCATGAAGATAATATTTTTATCTTTCATTTGCTCTAAATCCTTATGAACTGTTTCAGCAAATTGTTTTGATAAGGAACGATCATCTATTTTCCAGTCTGTATTTAACTTATCCTGCCATACTCGTCCATTATAACTTCCTGTAGATAATTCCTCTACACTGAAACGCCTATCAGCAAAAGTATAATCATACCAAGCGCTATGACCAACAATAGCCCATTCGTCATTAATAACAAAAGGTTTTTCGATAATAGATTCTTCCTGTGCTTTAAAGTATGCTAATGTTTCATTTGTATTTTTCTCTTCCTGTCCTTTGCTCCAATAGTCATGATTACCTGGAACAAATAAAACAGGTTTATTCGTTTTTTGCTTTATATTTTCGATAAATTGATGTGATAGGGTAGCTTGATTGGATACATCGCCAGCTATTAATAATAACTCGATTTCTTGCTCATTGATCTCATTTGCTAGAATCTCTTCAAAGTTTTCAATGCTTATTTGCTCGTCCGAATTGGCATCGATATGTAAATCGGAAATGACACCTATTTTCATTAAATCGTCATCTCCTTTCTTAGTGAATTAGTTTGTTCTGTGGCGAATGCTACGCTAGGAATAGCATTAAATAATTTCTGTGTATAATCTGCATGTTCGATTTTATGGTATTCTTCGGTACGAAATTGTTCGACTAATTCTCCTAAATAAACAACAGCAATTCGATCACAAAAATACTGAATGACGTTTAAATCATGGGAGATAAATAGATAGGTCAAGTTATGCTTTTCTTTTAGCTCATTTAATAAATTTAAAATGGATGCTTGAATAGATACATCTAATGCGGATACACCTTCATCAATAATAATAACTTCAGGATTTAAGATTAAAGCACTGGCAATGGCAATTCTTTGTCTCTGCCCACCACTTAGCTCATGAGGCATTTTTTGCAAATAAGATGCATCTAAGCCAACTTCTTCTAAAACCTCAATTACTTTTTGTTTTCTAGAAGCTTTTGTACCTAAACTGTGAATAATCAATGGTTCCATTAAGGTCCATTCAATTGTTTTTCTTGGATTTAACGAACTATACGGGTCTTGAAAGACAATTTGTAGATGACGATAGAGTGTTTTTTGTTCAGCATGAGAAAGTTGTGTAATGTCTTTTCCTTTAAAATAAATTTGCCCATCTGTTAATTTATTCATGCCCATAATTAAATGGGCAATAGTAGATTTTCCAGAGCCGCTTTCTCCTACAATACCGAAGGATTCTCCAGGTAAAACATGAAAACTAACATCATCTACAGCATGAATATAAGAAGTTTTTTGATTGAATTTCTTTTGTGACACTTTATAAGACTTCTTAATATTTTTCACTTCAATAATCGGCTTTATCATGATATAAGCTCCTTTGATTCTTTTTGATAGAGTAAGAAAGTATAAAAAGATCCGCAAATTAATGCTTATCAAGAGCTAGTATTGTCTAGCCCTGAGCACCAAAAACTAAAAGATTTCCCGTCAATCCCTACGATAAAGAAGACCTTCATTTAAGCATGCTCCTTATAAACTTCTGGAAAAAATGCTGCAGCATCATGCGCATTTTCCTTTGTTACTTTTACATATGGCCAATTTCCCTTTTGTCTTTCTGTTAAGGCAGGTACGCGTAAAGGGATACTGTATAATTTTTCTCCTCTTTTATTAAAATCTGGAATGGCTTTGAGAAGTCCTTTGGTGTAGGCGTGTTTAGGAGCAGCTAGTAAATCGCCAATAGGTCCTTGCTCAACAATTTTTCCAGCATACATGACTAAAACATAATCACATACCTGTGAAATAACACCCCAGTCATGAGAAATAAATAACATAGCACCATTCCGCTTTTTCATAATATCCTTTAATAATTTAATAATTTGTGCTTGAATCGTAACGTCTAAAGCGGTTGTTGGTTCATCAGCAATAATGATTTTTGGTTGATTAACGAGTGCAATGGCAATGACGATACGCTGACGCATTCCCCCAGATAATTCATGTGGGTAGGAATGATAGACTTGTTCGGGGCGTTTGAGCCCAACCTCATTCATAATAGCTATTGTTTTTTGGTAATATTCTTTTTTAGATCCTTTTGTATGTTTTTTCAGCACCTCACTGATTTGTTTACCAACCTTCATCAATGGGTTCAAAGCTGTCATCGGCTCCTGAAAGATCAATGAAATCTCATTACTACGAAGCCTTTGCCAGGATTTCTGATCTTTATGAAGCAGTTCGTCACCTTCTAATTTAATACTTCCTGATACAACCGTATTAGTTGGTAAAATCCCTAGGATGGATTGTGCGGTTAAGCTTTTTCCGCTACCGGATTCACCGACGATTCCGATTACTTGATTTTCATACACATGAAATGAAATATCTTCTAATGCAGGATATGTTTCTTTGCCGATTTTAATGGAAACATTTAATTGATCGATTTCTAATAAAGGTTTATTCTTAATCAATGCTTTCACCACCTAATTTTTCTTTTCGCTTACGTCCCGTAAACCATCACCGAGCATATTAAAACCAAGCACCAATAATACAATAAAGATTCCTGTAATTCCGATATACCAAGGAGCATTTGTCATGTAGACCTGTGCTTCGCTTAACATTCTCCCCCAGCTGGAATCAGGTGGCTGAACACCTAATCCTAAATAACTCAATCCAGATTCTGCTAGAATTGCTCCAGAAAAGAATAAGGTAGATGCAACGATGATACTTGAGAAAATATTTGGCAAAATATGCTTGAAAATAATTCGAAAAGATCCAGCTCCTTTTGCTTTACTTGATTTCACAAAATCGAATTCTTTTACTTGAATAAAGCCACTTCGAATCACGCGGGCAAATGTAGGGATTCCCATGATTCCGAGTGCAAGAATCGTGTTCTGCATGCCTGTACTAAATACAGCAACAAGCATAATGGCAAATAAAATACCAGGAATAGCTAAAATTGCATCAATAATTCGCATGAGTACCTCATCAATAATTCCTCCAAAGTATCCTGCAACTGCTCCAATGATAAAACCGAATGTCAAAGCAATTACAATAGAGGTAGCTCCAACGAAGAATGCTGTTTTAGAACCTTCTAAAATACGGGAAAGAATATCTCTCCCGAAATTATCTGTGCCAAAAGGATGTGCCCAGGAAGGGCCTTGTAAAGCAATTTCTGTCTGCATTTCATTTGGATCATATGGCGTCCAAAAAATGCTGATAATCATCATTAAAAATAAGATACTAACCAAGAAAGCTCCTATATAAAGAGAGATACTTTTTCTTTGCACGCTGTTGACACTCCTATACTCTAATTCTTGGATCAATGACTCTATATAGTAAATCCACAATGAAGTTAGCAACAATAATAATTAAAGAAAGAATTAAGATAAGGGATTGGATTAATGGGAAATCACGACTTTCAATAGAAGTAACAAGAAGGCTTCCTAATCCAGGTAGTGCAAATACATTTTCTATAATAATACTGCCACCTAAAGTATCTGCTGTAATCAATCCTAAAATAGTAAGAACTGGAAGCAGTGCATTGCGCAATACATGGGTATACATAATTTCATTTGATCCTAAGCCTTTTACTCTAGCTGTTCGTACATAATCCTGTTTAGATTGGTCTAAAATTGAGTTTTTTAGATAACGAATGACAATCGCAATATTCCCAATTGCAATAGCTAAAGATGGAAGAAACATAGAACGAAATGCTCCCCAAAAATCTTCAGACCACGGTACGAATCCATAAGTTGGAAACCATCCTAATTTAACTGCGAAAAGAAGGATTAAAATAAAACCTAACCAAAAGGCGGGAGTGGAAATCCCTAATTGCGTAATAATAGATAATAAGGCAGATGACCATTTACCATCTGTTCTTGCAATCAAGATTCCTAGCGGTATTCCAATCGCAATCGTTAGGATCAAAGAAAGACCAGCTAAAGAGAAGGAAATGGGAATTCTGTCTTGAATAATATCTGAAACAGGCTGACGATATTTATAGGAATCGCCTAAATCACCTTTGGAAATACCGACAATCCAGTCGATATAACGAAGGTGAAGGGGCTGATTTAGCCCCAACTCTTCTTCTAATAATTTTATTTGCTGGTCATCTGCATCAACTCCGAGAATTGCCTGTGCAGGATTACCAGGAAGTACGTTAAAAATAAAGAAAATAAGTAGTGATACAATAAAAATTGTCGCCATGAAAGATACTATTTTCTTTAAGAAAAACTTCATAAAAAACAATACCTTCCTTCTATTTCGTAATAGATAGATCTTCTAGGTTTAACTTACCAATTGGGTAATGCTTTAATCCTGTAACACCATCTCTCATTACTGTGTTTGAGTCTGGGTCCATGATGAATACACTAGCAGCATCTTCTGCTAATATTTCTTGGGCGCGTTTGTAATGCGTAGCACGCTCGTTATCGTCTGTTTCTAAAATAGCTTTTTCAATCATTTCATTGTATTCTGCATTGTTATAATTAATGAAGTTACGAGAATATCCATCTACAAAGCGGATAAGTACATCATAAGGATCGATTTTTCCAGTAAGACCGATAATCGTTGATTCATGATTAAAGTCTGTATAAACTTGCTCCAACCATGTGCTCCATTCAACAGGATCGAGTGTAACATTAATATTAGCTTTTCCTAGTTGATCCGCGATAATTTGTGCTGAATCAGTATACATTGTTGCATGGGATGGTACAGTCATCTTTAAGTCAAATCCATCTGGGTAACCCGCTTCAGCAAGTAATTCTTTTGCTGCTTCAACATCTGTTTCATAGTAGCCTTCTACACTATCTTCATAGAAAAATGCCATTGCTGGGCTAAAGTTTGAATCGATTTTTGTAGCAGATCCTTGCATTACTGTGTTGATAATTTCATCTTTATCAATAGCTAAGTTAATTGCTTTTCTAACGTTTATATCATTTAGTGGTTCAACTGCATGATTTAATCCAAAGATAACAGGCATATTGGATGGACCTGAAAGTGTTGTAACACTATCATCAAGCTGCATTAATTGTTGTGCATTTACTCCAGGAATAATATCAATATCGCCAGCCTGTAAAGCAAGTACTGCTGTCTGTGTATCTGGCATTAATACAAATTCTATTTCAGCTGCTTGTGGAACTTTATCTTCCATATAATAATCATCGTTACGCTCAAGAAGTAAGGATTGTCCAGGTCTGTAATCTACAAATTTAAAAGGACCTGCTCCAATTGGATGAGTTTCTTGCTCTTCATATCCCTCTGGTAAAATAGCAATGATGGTACGAGCTAGAAATCCGGAATCAACGCTTTTTAAAGTAACTTTTACTTCATAATCTCCTGTTGCTTCTACATTCTCTACAACAGCCCATTTATCAGATAAAGGCTCTCCTGTTTCTAATCCTGCTAATCTAGAATAAGAATAGACAACATCTTCCGCAGTAAAGTCTTCTCCATTATGAAAAGTAGCATTTTCAATTAATGTGAAAGTGTAAGTTAAGTTATCCTCTGAAATCTGATAGTCAGATGCTAAATTGGGAATAAGCTCTCCATTCTCATCTGTATCAAATAAACCGTCAAATACATTATCCATCATGATGCCAGTATCTGTTGCAGAAGCTTGGTATGGATCTAAGCTATCTACCTCTGATTTCATTGCAACACGAATAATAGCATTAGTTATTGCTGGTTCTTCTTGATTTTCTTTTTCGGAAGATGCATTACCATTACTTGCTGGAGCTGAATCACCAGAACCTCCTGAGGATTCTGAGTTATCATTGCTTCCGCAAGCTGCTAGGATAAGGAATAGAATTCCTAAAATTAATAGGGCACTATATTTTTTCATTTTTAATTTTCTCCTTAGATATCGTTATTTTTATTTTGATAATGGCATAGGTTCAAGCAGAGGAAGCAAATCTTTAATATTAGCTATGATTTGTACATTCTCTATTTCTTCAATACCTTGTCTATCATATGGATTGATTAGAATACTGCTCATGCCAACTTTTCTACTGCCAATTACGTCATCATAATAGTTGTCGCCAATGTATATACATTCTTCGGCAGAAACATTTGCCTCTTTCATTGCTATTTTAAATATTTCCTCATTAGGTTTTTCGATATTTACTTCAGAGGAAATAATAATATTATCAAGGTAATCATAAATATTAGTTTCCTTTAATACTTCTCTTGCTGTCAGATTCCAGTTTGAAATTAAACCTACACCGATACCTTTTTCCTTTAGTTTTTTTAAAGTAGGAATTGTATCTTTGAATGCAACCCAATTTCCCTTTGGTTTGCTCGCTTCTTCAGGCATTGATAATCTTTTGAAATCCAAGCCCTCGTTTAATCCTAGATATTGATGTAAAATTCGATGATAATCTTCTGCGTATAAATGATGTTTCTTACCAAGTAACCCAGGAAACTCTCTCATAAAATATTTATCTGACATATGAAAGGCTAATTTTAATTTTTCAATGGATACGTCTATTCCATGTTGTTTTAATCTCTGCTGGTATTTCTCCTCTCTATCTACGTAGACTAATGTGTACCCAAGGTCAAACCAGATGTAACTTGTCATGTATGTATGAACACCCCTTTTAATAATAGAAATCTCCTAAAGTTTTCTGGGAAATCTCTTTCACTGGCTATTATAGCGAGCAAATATTTTCTCCATGTAAATGGAAGGTAAACAATATGTAAAGAATGAATCTCATAGATTTTCAAGGGGATAGACTATAAAACTTTCAAAAATCCATTTGAAAACGTTTTCAAAAAAGAATATAATAATAGGATAGAAAGATGGCATGCCAATTGATAAAAAAGGTTTGACAAAAGGATATATATCTATTAATATTACAATGTGTTATCACTTTAGCGAGATAAAGTGTTAAAAGAAAGTAGATAAATCATTATAGTATTCAACAACTAGATGGGGGAGTGTCTCAAGTGAAAAAGAACAAGTTTTTAGTATTATTGCTGATGATTGTTGCTTCTATGGTTTTAATCATTGGATGTAGTAATGATTCAAATGATAATGAAGGAAGCGATGATGCAACTGGAAATGATGATACAACAGAAAATGATAATGGTGAGCAAACAAAAGGTGGTACATTGAAAATTGCTATTGATGCAGCACCACCAACATTAGATCAGCCGACAAGTACAGCTACGGCTGCACGTGATGCAACAAGATTAATTTTCGAAAGTCTAGTAACAACAAATTCTAAATTTGAACCAGTGCCTATGTTAGCGGAATCTATAGATACAGAGGATAATAAAACATATACGATTAAGCTAAGAGAAGGCGTTAAATTCCATAATGGTAAAGAAATGAAAGCAGAAGATGTTATTGCATCTATGGAAAGATGGTTAGAACAGTCATCCATTACAGGTAATATATTTGTTGATGCGACTTGGACAGAAGAGGATGAATATACGGTTATTTTAGAGCTAGTAGAGCCTTCTACATTAACCTTAGATACAATGGCTTCGGCTAAGCAAGCGGCAGGTATTATGCCAAAAGAAGTAATAGAAAGTGCGTCTGCAGATGGAATCCAAGAATATATTGGTACAGGTCCATTTGAATTGGTAGAGTGGAGACAAGATCAATACCTCCACTATAAGCGCTATGAAGATTATCTACCTCGTGAAGAAGAGCCAGATGGTTTAGCAGGTAAAAAAGAAGCGTTAGTAGATGAAATTTACTTCTACCTTGTACCTGATACTTCTACACGTATTGCTGGCCTACAAACAGGGGAGTATGATTTTGCTTATAGTATTCCTTACGATCAATATGATCAAATGGAAAGCAACCCTGATATTGAAACAATGCTTACTCCAAATGCAAATGAGATGCTAGTATTTAATAAAGTACAAGGTATTTCAACAGATTATAAGATTCGTGAAGCAATTAATGTAGGATTAAATTATGATGAAACGATGATGGCTGCATTTCCAAATAAAGATTTCTATTGGTTAGATTCTGGATATATGGACGTAAATATTCTGAACTGGGCAAGTACAGCAGGTAGTGAGTATTACAACCAAAATGATCCTGAAAAGGCGAAGGAATTATTAGAAGAAGCCGGTTATAATGGAGAGGAATTCAAAATTATGACGACTCGTGATTATGATCACCATTATAATGTAGGAGTAGTAATCCACGAACAGTTAAAGAACTTAGGGATCAATGCTACATTAGAAATCTATGACTGGCCAACAATGAATGACAAGATGGGGAATGATTTTGAAGCATGGGATGCGTTTATTACATCCTCATCCACAGTGAGTACGCCTCCGCAATTAATTGCGCTTAGCCCGTCTTTTGGTGGAGGAGTAAATGACGACTCTGTTGGAGAAGCAATTAAGGAAATTGAAACTGCACCGACATTAGAGGAAGCACAACAACGCTGGGATGAATTACAGCTTTATGCTTGGGAGGAATTACTTCCAATCATTAATATTGGTGGTTACAATAGTTTTTGGGCTTATAATAAGAAAGTAGAAGGAATTGATGCACTTACAGGCCCAATTTTCTGGAATGTATCTATCGAGGAATAAAAGAATCTATCAAATATTTAAGCAGAGGTTGTGATATATCATCACATTCCTCTGCTTTTAATTTTGAAAGACCTATCTTTTAAAAAGGAAAAAACAATGGTAAAAAGATTAGAGCAACAATAGCAACCGCTACTTGAAGAGGTACTCCAACCTTTACGAAATCACTAAACTTATAACCACCTGCATTCATAACCAGTGCATTTGTTGGGGATGCGACAGGGGTTGAAAAAGCCATACTTGCTGCTATAGCAATAGCCATAATAAATGGATATGGGCTAACATCTAAATGAATGGCTGCATGTAGAGCGATTGGTGCAAAAATAACAGCGGCAGCAGTATTACTAATAAATTGGCTAAGTGCTGTGGTTAAAATATAAAATCCTATCAGAACAGCGAAAGGGCCATAATTTCCTACCGTATCAATCACAAAATCGCTGATTAACTGAACTCCACCTGTTTTTTCTAATGCGGTTGCCATAGGCAGCATTGCAGCAATTAAAATTAGTGATTCCCAATCAATAGAATGATAGGCATCTTTGGTAGAGCGTACACAGCCAGTAATAAGCATTAAAACTGCGGATATAAACACAGTAACAACAGGATCCATCACTTCCATGGTCATGATAATAAGCATTGCTAGCATAATAATACCAGCTATCCATGCTTTGCCGGCAGAAGCATAAGAGGTAGCAATATCTTTAATATTCCCTACAACAACGACATCATGTGAATCCTCATTCAGCAATTCAATTTTTGACCATTCCCCATGGATTAAAATAGCATCTCCTGTACGTAATTTCTCTTTAGCAACATCAAGGTAAATTAATTTTCCATTACGGTTAATAGCTAGTGCTGTTAAGCCAAGTTTTTTACGAAAATGAAGGTCGCGAATGGATTTATTACGATATAAGGATTGGGGAGTAATAATAATTTCTGCTATCCCAAACTTTTGGTTTAAGAAACTATTTCGTGCTTCTGCTTCTGAATGGTTTGCTAATTGTTCTATGTCGTAATCTTGTTTACATCTTTCAATATTTTCCTGTGGACACATGACTAATAAAGTATCACCAGCTTCTAATATAGTATGTGATTTAGGAATGATTTGATTATATTGTTGTCCTAAGGGAAGGATACCATTACTGCTCCGCTTTATTGCTATAATTGTCATACCATACTTCGTTGGAAGCTGAATGTTTTCCAGTTTCTCTCCAACTAGATTAGAAGTATTTGGAATGCTAAGAAAATGCAAGGCAGGATAAATTTTATATACACCAGCTAACTTCTTTGCTGAAGAGGTTGATCCTGCTATAGCTACTTCAGGAAATCGATTAGGCAATAATTTTTTTCCTATAGTAGCCATAAATAGTGTTCCAGTAATAAGGACAATGATACCAATAGGAGCAAATTCAAAGAAGCTAAACCCTTTAAACCCTGCTTCTACTAATGCATTACTTGCAACTAAATTAGGTGGTGTTCCAATTAAAGTGATGATTCCACCTAAACTACTAGCAAAAGCAAGAGGCATTAAAAATTTTGCTGGACTAGATTTCATACCTAGAGCAATGCTAACAATAACAGGAAGCATAATAGCAACAGTACCTGTGTTGCTCATGAAAGCGCTAATTATACCAACAGTAAGCATAATAATGATTAGCATTTTTGTTTCGCTGTTTTTTCCAAACTTTAAAATACGATTGCTTAGAATATTCGCTAGACCAGAATTAAAAATTCCTGCTCCTACAATAAATAAACCAGCAATCATCACGACAACAGAATTAGAAAAACCTTCCCAGGCTTCTGAAGGAGTAATAATGCCTGTAAGAATAAGTGCGATTAATGAACCTACAGCAACGAGGTCAGATTTAATTCGTCCGTGAATAAAAAGAGCTGTTGCAATAATTAGAATGATAAGTGTCGTTAGCATATTTTCCTCCTTTTACATATCTTCAGAAATTATACCATAAGACCTAGTACTTAGTGTGGATAAATTAGGTTTTAACTTCTTTTATCATCCGTGAATAAAAAGCTGGATAAAATAATGAACGAGAAAAAACGTATTCAAAATACCTTTCATAAATCATTTGATATTTGCTCCATGTTCATGTAGAATAATCATAATTATTAGAAATTTTTATTTGTTAATAAATGTAAGCGTTTTCTTTACTTTGTTAGCAAATCTTAAGTGGATTGTCTAAAATGACATCAATTAGTTTTTACATCGGAGTGGGAGGGGACAGTAAGTAACAATGAGTAGAGAAAAATTAAATGTAGTAATTGAAAAAATGAAAGAGGAAGGATTACAGTTTCTAGAGGATTTAGTAAATACAGATAGCCCATCAAGAGATAGAGAGGAAGTGAATAGAGCAGGAGACGTTATTTGTAAATTCTTCAAAAAGCATCAAATTACTTATCGAATTCAAAAGAATGAGGATCCTAATTTAGGTGACTTTATCATTGCCACAATTCCAGGTGTGAAAAAAGATAAAATCCTACTTTTAGGACATCGAGATACTGTTTATCCTGTAGGTACTGTTGCTAAGAACCCCTTTACCATTAAAGGTGATCGAGCTTATGGGCCTGGAGTATCAGATATGAAACCAGGAATAGTAACAAGTATTTTAGCTGCTATTGCATTAAAGAAACTTGAAATAAATCAAGGTGAAATTGAAATATTGATTACACCAGATGAAGAAATAGGTTCTCCATCGTCGCGAAAGGTTATCGAAGCTCATGCAAAGGAAGCAGTTGCCGTATTTAATTTGGAACCAGGTCGTCCTGATGGATCTATAGTTACAACACGAAGAGGATCAGCACACCTAGAGTTTGAAATTTCAGGAGTAGCTGCACATTCTGGTACAGAAATTGAAAAAGGAATAAGCGCCATTGAGGAATTAGGCCATAAGATTATTGCACTTCAACAATTAACAAATATTGAACAAGGGGTAACGGTTAACGTTGGGATGGTTCAAGGTGGAGAAAACACAAATGTCGTTGCACCAGGAGCCTCTGGTCGGGTACATATCGGTTTTCAGACCATTGAACAGTTTGAAGAAGTGATGGAAAAAGCAAAGACTATTTTTGCAAATAGTAAGGTGGAAGGTACCTCAGGAGAACTAAGGGGACATGTGAGCTTCTTGCCGATGGTAAAGAGTGAAGGTGTCAAGCAGATGTATAACATTGTGAAGCGTCATGCAGATGAATTAAATATTGCGATTACAGAGCATTATGCTCGAGGTGCAGCAGATGCAGGGTTCCCAGCTTCATTAGGGGTTCCAACAATTTGCGGTATGGGTCCAGTTGGTGGATATTGGCATAATGAAAATGAATATATGGAAATGGATTCTTTTATTCCACGGACACAATTATTAGCGCAAAGTATCATGAGTGCATTTGAGCAATATAGCAAATAAGTCAGAAGACGTGAGTTCATCTGTACAAGCTGCTAACTATCTGTAATAAAGAGAGAGAAAAATCAAGTGACAATTTGTTACTATGATATAGTTTTTAAATACTTTTGGAGGTGTATGAGAATGAACCTTATGAAGAAGAGTTTATTTGTTTTATTTTTAGCGCTTCTACTTGCACTTGTGGCATGTAGTAAAGATGATGAAGGCGCTTCAACTTCCAACGATGAGAGTACAGATACAGAAGAGCAAACAGATGATCAAGAAGATGATGGGGATACTTCTACAGGACAAGGTGGAGATTTACAATATGTATTGAATGTACAACCACCAACAATGGATCCAGTAATGTCTACTGCTACAGCAACTCGTGACGTAGCAAGACCTGTTTTTGAAACACTTGTGACTATTGATTCGGCTTATGAGCCTCAACCAATGCTAGCAGAATCTTGGGAAATAAGTGATGATGGGTTAACGTATACATTTAATTTACGTGAAGGAATTAAATTCCATAATGGGGAAGAAATGACTGCAGAGGATGTAGTTGCTTCCATGAACAGATGGCTAGAGAAGTCAGCAACAGCTCAGTCTTTAATTGGAGAAGGTAGCTTTGAAGAGGTTGATGAATATACAGTTAATTTATTGATTACTGAACCATCTATTTTCGTTCTTTCTGCATTAGGTGGAACATTACAATTCCCAGGAATTATGCCGAAAGAAGTTGTTGAAGCAGCAACAGAAACTGGGGTAGAAGATTATATTGGAACAGGTCCATTTAAATTTGTGGAATGGAAACAGGATCAGTACATTCACATGGAAAAATTTGCAGATTATACACCACGTGAAGAAGAGCCAGATGGTTTATCAGGTAAACGTGAAGCTTTATTTGATAATATCTATATTAATTTTGTTCCCGATCCAAATACACAGCTTGGTGGAATTCAAACTGGCCAATATGATGTAGGTTATGGATTAAGCTATGATATGTATGACCAGTTAGAAAATACAGAAGGCGTAGAAGCAATGGCGCCAATTGTTGGTCAATATGCAATGGTTTATAATAAGAACCTAGGTATTTTTACAGATGTGAAAATGCGTCAAGCAGTTAATGCAGCATTGAACTTAGAAGATATTGCATCTACTGCTTTAAATGGAAAATACCGTATGGCCTCCAGTTATATGCAACTAGAGCAAGAAGCATGGGCATCTAATGAAGGAGAAGAATTCTACAATAATCCAGATTTAGAAAAAGCTGAACAGTTATTAGAAGAAGCTGGCTATGATGGTGAACCAATTCGATTCATTACTACACGTGAATATTCATACATGTATGATTCTGCCGTAATTATTAAAGAGCAACTAGAAAAGGTCGGAGTTAATATTGACTTAGAAGTGTATGATTGGCCAACTGTTGTTAATATGCGTGCTAATCCTGAAGAGTGGGATATATTTATTACAGGATTCCCGATGACTATGACTCCTGTAGAACAATTATTCTTTAATAGTACTTGGGTAGATGGCCCAGAAGATGAAAAAACAGAGGAGTTATTAAAACAAATTAGTGTAGCAGAAACCATTGAAGAAGCAAAAGAGCACTGGGATGAATTACAAGGTCATTCTTGGGAAATTGTTCCAATCACTAAAATCTCAGATTATACAATGATTATGGGAGTAAGTGAACGTGTAGAAGGCTTCCAATTCTTAGATGGACCTATACTATGGAATATTGGATTTAAGGAATAAAATAACATAATGAATCTCTCAGGGGCTGTCCAATAAGCCCCCAAAATAAAACAAGAGGAAGAAAAATAAATCATTTTTCTCTTCTTGTTTTTCATTTGTAAAAAATTCCTGAAAAGTAGCCTGCGAAGCTCAGCTATTTTCAGGATATTGTGGGCTATTGCCACGATCCCGAATTCTGTGTGGACTTTATCGATACCCCGTAAAGAAAATCTACGGAACGACCGATTGCCCTTGATGTGACCGAAAACACTTTCTACTTCCACTTTTCGTTGGGCGTAGATTGCTGCTTCCTCTTCACTTTCAAGGGCTGCTTTTGCCTTAGCTTTCATTTCTTCAAAGATTGTATTCCAAAAAATTTGTCTGTTCCCCTTTGCCTTCGTACACTGGGGCTTCAATGGACAATCCAAACAACTTTCACATTCATAAATTTTATAACTCTGCACATAACCAGACCTATTCTTCCGATTGAGATATTTTTTGAACACGACTCTTCGGTTATTTGGGCAGATATAATCATCCTCATGGGCACGATAGGTCCAATTTTTAAAGTTTTTAATGTCTTTTTTGTACGCTCTTTTTTGTTCTTTGAGATAGGTGCCATAGGGTATTAAAAATTCAAAACGAGGGGATTTCTCTTCACCAATCGCATATAAATAATTTGCTTCACTTCCATAACCTGCATCGGCAATGATCCGTTGAGGCATCGGAAGGTTAGAAGCTGCCAACTTCTCCAAGTGTGGAATAAAACACCGAGTATCATTTGGTCGTTGATGCACGGAGTAATCGACAATCAATTGATTTTCTGTGGCCATTTGTACATTATAGCCTGGCTTCAACTGTCCATTTCTCATATGATCTTCTTTCATCCGCATAAACGTGGCATCCGGATCTGTCTTGGAAAAGCTGTTTCGATCTCCTAAGATGGTTTGATAGGTCTGATACTTTTCCATACGTGGAAGAAAGTTCTCACGTATTTGTTTCATTGGTTTTTTTAAGGTGCTACGACGAGAGCGGAGCTGTTTTCGAAGCTGACTTTCTTCCGTATTTTCGATAGCTTCAGAAAGGGCATCTACTTTTTCTGCTAGTTGATTGGCAATCGCTTCTAAGTCTTCCGCAGTCGCTTCTTCTTTAGAATGGCTTATCTCTAGCTCTTCCTGTGCGGCAATCGTATCGATATGTGCCAACGTTTCCTGGATGCGTTGCTTTAACTGCGCCTCCCATCGCACGGTTGATTTTTTCCATACGAAAGAATACTTATTGGCATTGGCTTCTATCTTTGTGCCATCCAAGAAGTAGTTTTCCATCGTAATCCATTGATCTTCTATCAGTTGCAGAATCATCGTTTCAAATAGCTGATCCATCATGGCTTTCATTCGCTTCCCACGAAACGCATTGATGGTGCGAAAATCAGGGGTTTGCATACCTGCAAGCCACATAGTTGGTAGATTTTCTTTGGTCATTTTTTCGATGTCTCTACAGGAATATATTTTTTGGCTGTAAGCATATAAAATAACTTTCAGCATCATTTTGGGATGAAAGGCTGGTCTACCTCCACCGCTATAATAACGATAGAGCTGTTCCTTTGGGATACGCTCCACCATTTCATCTACCACTCGTGCTACATGATGTGTAGGGATATAATCTTGGATATCAAAAATCACCGTGCTTTGTCGGTTATCGTAAGGTTTAAATAAGGGAGTTGCTGGGTTAGAAGCTGTAACTTTTTCCTCGATTACCTCTAGAGGAAGTGTCGTTTGTGTGGTACAATTTGTATGAGATTTCATAAAAAATCGCCCTTTCTGAAATGTTGTGTGGTAACTCCATTTTACAAGAAAAGGCGATTTTTTTATATGTTTTTTAGGAAGAATAAAGAAAAAAAGGGCCGTCATAGAAAAGCAGTTTTCACTGACTTTTTGGACAGCCCCTGTTTTTTAGGTTAATAGTTGAAATATTGCTAGATAGATTGTATGATGTAAATTGTCACTGTATTTTTTTTGTCGAAAAATGAAAGCGCTTCATGTTTTGGAAGGAAGCCATTTTTGGAAAATAAAGCGAATATTCAAACGACTGGTCCTCTGGTAAATATTTGCAGATTTTGAAATGAATCAACTAGCTTTCATAGGCTGTTGATCCCAAACAAACCTCCTTAGAATCTACATATAATGATGAAATAAGTGGGGTTTACAGTCAACTTTTGATGTTAAAAAATTACAGAAAGACAGAGCAACGAAATGTTGTCATAAATAAAGAAAAAATTATTTTTTGGGGGTATTTTAAATGAAAGTAATTAATAAGACGTTATTGCTAATGTTCTTAGCGGTACTATTGGTACTAGCTGCATGTAGTAATAATGACGATAATTCTTCTGATAATAACTCAGAAGGCAGCAACGATAATAATGAAAGCAGTGGAGAGCAAACTGCAGGCGGAGATTTGCAGTTTGTCTTAAATACACAACCACCAACAATCGATCCAATTATGTCTACAGCTACGGCAACACGTGATATTTCGAGACATATTTATGAAACGCTTGTTACCATTGATTCTGCTTATGAACCGCAACCCATGCTAGCAGAGTCTTGGGAAATAAGTGAGGATGGATTAACTTATACATTTAATCTACGTGAAGGTATTAAATTCCATAATGGAGAAGAAATGACAGCAGACGATGTTGTAGCTTCCATGAACAGATGGCTAGAAAGATCTTCAACTGCACAATCTTTAATTGGAGAAGGTACATTTGAAGAAGTTGACAAGTACACAGTAGAATTAAAATTACAGGAACCATCTATTTTTGTTCTTTTAGCCTTAGGAGGAACATTACAATTCCCAGGAATTATGCCAAAGGAAATTGTTGAAGCAGCAACAGAAACAGGAGTAGAAGAACATATTGGAACAGCGCCATTCAAGTTTGTCGAATGGAAACAAGACCAATATGTACATTTAGAGAAGTTTGAAGATTATACTCCACGCGAAGAAACGGCGGATGGTCTAGCTGGAGAAAGAATTGCTTATTTTGATAATGTATATATTAACTTTGTTCCAGATCCAAATACACAATTAGGTGGAGTTACTACAGGTCAGTACCATATTGGTCACGGGATGAGCTATGATATGTTTGATCAATTAGAAAGTGCAGAAGATGTAGAAGCAGTTGCGCCAATTATTGGGCAATATGGAATTGTATTCAATAAGTTTGAAGGTCAATTTGCAGAAGTGAAAATGCGCCAAGCCGTTAATGCGGCACTGAATTTAGAAGATATTGCAAACGCTGCATTAGGTGGTAAGTACAGAATGTCTTCGAGCTATATGCAAGTAGAACAAGAAGCATGGGCATCAACTGAAGGGGAAGAGCTATATAATAATCCTGACCCTGATAAAGTACAAGCATTATTAGATGAAATAAATTATGATGGCGAGCCATTAACATTCATTACATCACGTGAATATTCCTATATGTATGATTCTGCTGTTATTATTAAAGAACAGCTAGAACAAGTTGGAATTAAAGTTGACTTAGAAGTATATGATTGGGCAACTGTTTTAACCCTACGTGATGATCCATCAAAGTGGGACCTACTAATTACAGGTTTCCCAATGACTATGACACCAGTAGAACAATTATTCTATAATGATACTTGGATTGATGGACCAGAAGATGAGAAAACAGAACAATTATTAAAAGATATCGCAACAGCAGATACAATTGAAGAAGCTAAAGTATTCTGGGATGAGCTACAAGGTCATTCTTGGGAGATTCTTCCGATTCTAAAAATCTCTGACTATACTACAGTTATGGGAGTTAACAAAAACATTGAAGGCTTCTTATACTTAGATGGACCAGTATTCTGGAACACAAGCCTTAATCAATAATAAAATAGAATGAAAGAAACGGTATTCTCACTAGTTAATGAGGATACCGTTTTTCTTATGAGATATGAAAGTATAAGAGTTTTGCGCAAATTTATTCTTATTCAGAGGTAGCCATGTCTAGCTCCGAGCGCCAAAAACTAAGAGATTTCGCGTCACATCCTACAATAAGTCAACATCGGTTCGTGACCTCACCGTGTTTCCTTTATCTCGGTTGTGACACTCCAATCTCTACGTTTTTAAACGGGCGCTCTGCGCTTTTCGTTAAATACTTCCATCTTTTTCAAGCACTGGAACATCAACTTGAACAGTATCAGGATATTTAATGCCTGCTCCTGTATTAAGGACAACGACTGTTTCATCTTCTTTAATCCATCCGCTTTCACGTAAACGTCTTGCTGCAACAAATGCAGCAGCACCTTCAGGACAGATAAAGCTTCCTTCTGTAGCGGCAATACTTAATCCTTCTTCTAATGTAGCTTCATCTTCAATAGCAATTGCACAACCATTTGTTTTATAGATAGCATCAAGTACAAGGAAGTCTCCAAGTGCTTTCGGTACATTAATTCCAAAAGCGATCGTATCTGAGTTCTCCCAGAATTCAGACTCGTCCTTTTTCTTTTCCCAAGCTTTTACGATTGGTGCACAATTTTCTGCTTGTACGGCCACTAAACGTGGTAGATCACCTTCAACCCAACCAAGCTCTTTTAATTCATTCAATGCTTTATAAATACCAATGACACCGACTCCGCCACCTGTAGGATATAAAATGACATCAGGCATTTTCCAATTGAATTGTTCTGCTATTTCAAGTCCCATCGTTTTCTTACCTTCAATACGATAAGGTTCTTTTAATGTAGAAGCATCAAAAAGCCCTTTTTCCTGAATAGCTTTTCCAACAATTTTTCCTGCATCACTAATAAGTCCTTTAACCAAAAATAGATTGGAACCAGCTGCTGCCATCTCATTACGTTGGATGGTTGGTGCATCTTTTGGAATGATAATACTAGTCTTCATGCCAGCACGTGCTGCATATAATGCCCAAGCAGCTCCTGCATTACCATTTGTTGGCATAGCGAGCTCCTCGACACCTACTTCTTTTGCTTTAGAAACGCCTACAGCTGCGCCACGTGCTTTAAATGAACCTGTAGGGATGATTCCTTCATCCTTCATATATAAATTATCAATACCCATTTGTTTTCCTAAAGTTGGCATTGGGATTAAAGGAGTCATTCCTTCACCAACGGTAACAACATTTGCTGGATCTGTAACAGGAAGTAATTCATGATAACGCCAAAGAGATGGTTCACGTCCTTTTAGCTGCTCTGGACGGTATCCGTCTTTTTTTAATGCCTCTAAGTCATATTGGACAAGTAAAGGCGCTCCACATTTACAAAGGTTATTAATCGCTTGATGGTCATATGTTTCATGACATTTTGGACAATAGAGATGAGATATGTAACTGTATTCCATTAGAAATACCTCCAAATCATTTTAATTTTAAATCTATTTCTAATTTTAGTGCAAATAGGTTCATAAGTAAATCTTTGTAAGTAGAAGTTTTGATTTAGTAGTAATGTTAAGGTTCGGGTATGTAAGTAGAAATGATAAGATTATGGAAAGAAAAAAAGTAATCTACTGCAATTACAAATATTTCCATAGTAATGACATTTAGCCTAAAGATTTTTCGATTTCTTTAGAAATAGTTCGACATTTTCTTGTAATATGGTATTATATTGGAGTCGTTTTATATGAAAATGAATGGTTTATAAACAACTTTAAAACCAATTATATTAGGAGGAAGTGAAATGTTGTTTCGCAGATTATTTCAAGTTTTAGTGGTCTTTATTTTTACCGTTGCATTAATTGGCTGTTCGTCAGATGATAAAGGCGCAGATGAAGAAGGTACGGAAAATTCAGCTGATGCTACAGAAGATGAACTTCATGTTGCGCTTTATTCAGCACCTGCAACACTTGATCAACCGATGGATACAGGAATCCAGTCACGTGATATTGGTAGGTTAATGTTTGAAACTTTAGTAACAAATGATTCGGCATATAAGCCTGTACCTATGTTAGCAGATTCTATTGATGTTAGTGAAGATGGATTATCCTATACATTTAAATTAAGACAAGGTGTAGAATTCCATAATGGTAAAGAAATGAAAGCAGAAGATGTTGTTGCTTCTATGGACCGTTGGATGGAAAAATCTACAATAACAGGAAATATTTTTAATGATGCAGTATGGACGGAAGAAGATGAATATACAGTAGTACTACAATTAGCGAAGCCTTCCTCTTTAACATTAGATACATTAGCATCTTCTAAACAAGCAGCGGCGATTATGCCTAAGGAAATTGTTGAAGCTGCCCCAGCAGAAGGTGTTGAAGAATACATTGGAACAGGACCATTTAAATTTGTAGAATGGAAGCAAGATCAATATATTCATTTCGAAAAGTATGATGAATATAGCGCGCTAGAAGATGAGCCAGATGGTTTAGCAGGTAAACGTGAAGCATTAGTACAAGATATTTATGTACATATTGTTACAGATGCTTCCACTCGATTAGCAGGTTTAAAAACAGGTGAATATGATATCGCGTACCAAATTCCAAACGATGATTATGAGCAAATAGCAAATGATGAGAATGTAGAGCCTTATCCAGCAACACATGGTGAGCTGATGCTTGTGTATAATAAAGGAGAAGGTCTAGTAACCGATCCAAAAATGCGTCAAGCGATCAATGCAGCATTAGACATGGATGAAATTATGTTAGGTGCAGTAGTAACAGAGGATTTATATTGGTTAAGCCCAGGCTACATGCATAAAGATATTGAGGCTTGGAATAGTGAAGCGGGTATAGAGTATTACAACCAAGCAGATCCTGATAAAGCTAAACAGTTATTAGACGAAGCTGGATATAATGGAGAAACACTTACAATTATTTCAACACGTGATGATGACGTAATTTATAATTCATCTGTTGTTATTCAACAGCAGCTAAAAGAAATTGGTATTGAGGTAGAATTAGAAGTGTATGATATGCCAACAATGTTTAAAATGCGTGAGGATTTAAGCACGTGGAATATGTTTATTACTGGTTCATCTGTAGTTAGTACACCGCCACAATTATTAGCATTAAGCCCTACTTGGGGTGGTGGCGTAAATGATGATAAGATTTTAGAACAATTAAGTGCAATAGAAACTTCAGAAAGTCAGGAAGAAGCAAAACAAATCTGGGATGATATACAACAATATGCATGGGAAGAGCATGTTCCAGTATCTATTTTAGGTGGATATAGTATGTTCCATGCGGCTTCTGCAAAAGTAGAAGGATTTACAACATTCTCTGGAGCAATTTTCTGGAATACAAAAGTTAACAAATAAATGGATGCTTTACTATTCGCTCTTAGCATACAGCTAAGAGCGAATTTGTGTTAGGATTAAAAGTAAAGCTAATTAAACATAATCATAAACTTTTTTCATTTCAAAAGGAGGAAAAGGACCATGAATAAAAACATCGATCGTACACAGATTGTTGCAGCAGCTAGAGGCGATGTTCCAATGGATTTAGTAATCCGAGAAGTCAATTTAGTGAATGTATTTACAGCAGAAATTTATGTTGCAGATATTGGGATAAAAGAAGATCGTTTTGCAGCGATTGCACGTTATGAAGATGGGAAACCACAATTTTACATAGAAGGAGAGCGAGCAGTTTCGGCAAAAGGATCTTATGCAATGCCTGGATTTATTGATGCGCATGTACATATTGAAAGTACAATGATGGCTCCAGATATGTTTGCTCGTGCGGTTCTCCGCCATGGAACAACTGTTGCTGTGATTGATCCACATGAAATTGCGAATGTAATGGGAGCAGAAGGTGTTAAACAAATCGTTAAGGCAAGTCAAAATCTACCTGTGCGTGTATTAACAACTATTCCTTCCTGTGTGCCAGCTGTACAAGGAATAGAGACAGCTGGAGCGGAGTTTTTAGCTGATGATATTGCAGAGCTCCTTGATTTGCCTGATGTAGTTGGAATTGCGGAATTAATGGATTATACGGGAGTAATTAAACAAGATCAACGCATGGCAGATATCGTCCACACAGGTCTTGAGCATCAAGTTCTTAATGAAGGACATGCCCCGCGTGTGACTGGACGTGATTTACATGCGTATCTAGCGGCTGGTGTGCATTCAGAGCATGAAAGTCGTGGAACAGCTGAGATTGTTGAAAAACTACGAGCAGGCATGAATATTTATATTCGTGAGTCTAGTGTAAGTAAATTTGCTGACATTGCTGCACAGGCTCTACAACAACTACCACATGCATCGAATGTTCAAATGTGTACAGATGACATCGCGCCACATGACATCATTAAAAATGGTCAGATGAATCGTGTAATTCGCAGATGTATTGAGGAAGGAATTCCGGCAGCTCTTGCTATTCGTTACGCAACGTTAAATGGGGCGATGCGCTTTGGCTTACGTGATGTAGGAGCTATTGCTGCAGGATATCTAGCAGATTTAGTGCTTGTTGATTCCTTAGAAACAATGGAAGTCACAGATGTATATGTAAAAGGAGAACAAGTAGTTGCTGATGGACAAGTAACGAAAGAAATTGTGAGCCCTACTCCTCTACAACTACCTAATACCGTTAGAATTCCAGAATTAGTAGAAGAAGACTTTATGATTAAGGCTCCAATAGAAAACGGAAAGGCAACTATTCATACAGTGGAAGTAACTAAAATTGGAATTACAACACTAGATACAGTGGAAGTAGACGTAGTAGATGGGAAAGTTTCTAAGCTACCAGAAGATTGTATTTTTATTTCTGTGACTGGTAGACATGGTCAAAATCGTAAACCATTTGTAGCAGTGATGAAAAATGCAGGTTTACGTGAAGGCGCATATGCAACAACAATGGCACATGATAGTCATAATCTAGTAGTAGCAGGAAAAAATCCTAGTGATATGCTAGCTGCGGCTGAACAAATAAAAGCAAGTGGTGGAGGATTATGCCTTGTAAAAGATGGTAACACCGTAGCAACAGTAGAATTACCACTTGCAGGTTTAATGGCTCCAGAACCAATTGAAGAATTAGCACCTAAGGTAGAAAACTTTGCTCAAAAAGCGCTAGAAATGGGTGTCAAAGTGGGACGACGTTCACCTGTAATGGCTTTCTCATCCATTAGCTTAACAGTTATCCCAGAAGTGCGAGTAAGTGACCTTGGATTAGTAGATGTAAATAAACAAGAATTTATTTCCCTATTTGTATAAAAGGAATAGGATAGATCATTTCTCCATGATATGATTTAATTAAATAATTTATTATGCGTAATAGGCTGTTTTATGTTAGTAGAGCTCAACCAAAAGAAGCAAACAGCCTATCCAATCACTTTATTACAAGGAGGAAAAGAGATGAAGTATTTTGCGGCTTTTCTTACAATGAAGGATGAAGAGAAAAATAAAATTCATCGCCCAGCACATTTGGAGTTTTTAGAAGAAATGCGAAAGCAAAAGAAAGTATTAATGAATGGACGTTTTCTCGATGGTGCCGGTGGTCTTATTATTTATGTGGGTGATAGTTTAGAGCAAGTAGAGGGATGGGTGCAAGAAGATCCTTACATTGCATTAGGAGCAAGAAATTATACGCTCCATGAATGGGAAATGGTCACAGACGTTAAATTTGTAGAATAATAGTGGGCAAAGTCATCGAGTGATGATTTTGTCCGCTTTTCTTCTAGAGGATGTTCAAAAAGGCCAAAAAAATGACACATCGAAAAGGAGGAACTTCGACTAAGTTCCGCTCGTGTCCTGTGTCGAACGTCGAAGTCATCACAACACGCACAAGTCTGCTACTCTAAGCTACGTTGCCTTGAACTTTCGACGCACACGACGAGCTAAGACGTACAGGATGTAGTAGGGCAGATGTTGCTCGCGTGACGTTGCGAACTTAACCGATGACGGTCCTTTTTACTGACCTTTTTGAACTCTTACTTTATTAATCGTTTCACAGTAAAAATGAAACAGAGGGAGAAAGAGATGGGTTTCAAAGAAACATTTAAAAAAGAGATGGAAAATGCAACAAAGGATATCGATCTAAGTGTTACTAAAACATGGGAAGTTAGCTATCAGGGACATCTGATTCAGGTGAAAAATACACTTAAAGAAGAGAGTCTATTTATTGATGAAGTAGAAGTTGCTAAAAATACAAGAAAGTCTCTTTGGTCACATATTATTCCAGTGAGTAAATTAACAGCAATGTTAACACTACAAACTGGGGAGACAAAGAAAGTAGAAGTGAAATTTAGCGGATTAACTCAGCTACATATTCAAATTAAGGTAGGAAGAGAAGTTGTTTTAAAAGAGAAAATGAAGATCGAAATCATTGCACCATGGGAACAAAAAACAGCAATTGTTCCTTGGATTATCCACCAAGTGGAAGAACATGGACGAATAGTAGATGAAAACCTACCAGATAAAGAATATCTTCTATTAGAAGATGTGGAAGATGTAGAGCCAGGGTATCGTGATTTATTAGGTTATGAAGCACATACTCCAATGTATGTCGGTAATTTAGTTAAACTTCTTCAAAAACAAGTTGAAAATCCAACGAACGAAACTCGTAAATCTACTTATGAAAAAGTACTAGATGAACATGTAATGGAGTTTGGGGGAGAGCTTGTTAATCAGTTAAAGGAATCGGAAATAGATATGAATGCCTTACACGAGGAAGCAAACTGGTTCTTAAATCATGCAGCACATCGTGAGGTAGTAAAATTTGCATTATTACTTATCGGCACTACCAATAAAACAGAAGATGAACAATTTTTAAAGAAAATCGCTTTACACGAGGAATTTACTCGTTATGCAATATTCCCATTGTATCATAGACAAGAGTTATTATGGGAATTGGCAGAGAAACTAAAAGGCTGGGGAAAAGTAACCCTAATGCATGAATTAATTCCTTTAACAGAAGAAAGAAAATCCTGGTTTTTGAAGCAGTCCTGGAATGAAAAAATAAAACGTCAAGCTGTTGCCATTGCATGTGCTGAAAAAAGTGAAATGGATGTCATTTTGTATGAGAGGGAAATATCAAAGGAACAATTCGAAGAAATCAGTAAGCTGCTTGTGACTTTATTGGAACCAAATGATGAAGGGTATTTAATGGACCAATATGAATATGAAGAAAATGTATTGAAGCATTATGTCCGTCATGCGAAAAAACATGCATATTTTGAAGTCTTCCCATATATTGAAGCTTTCTTGGAACAAAGGGATTATGATGTTGAGTTAGGAAAATATTAAATAAAAGGAAAGAAATTAGTTTATACCTAAGTTCTTTCCTTTATTACCTAACTTTCTGTATATTAAAGTTTTCGATATCCGATAGATAATTTACCCGCGTCTTTAATGAATAAAGCTCCAGCAAATCCTTCATTTAACATCTTTTGCTGAGCATCAATATCCTCTAAATCTACTAAGGTAACATCCTCAGTTGAAATAGATTCATCTTTCTTACGTAAATCCTTGTATAAAATATAACGTAATTTTCCACTATATTTTTCCTTCAAGGCTCTAATTTCCATTCCTAACATTAATTTATCTAGTAAGCTAGGGATGTTATGTGGTGCTACGGTTGCACAAACATGATAGAACTTTTCTGTATCTATTCTTTCAAATAAATATAATCCCATTTGCGTTTGTAATCGCTTGCCACGGTAATCAGGATCAACTACAGATACTTCAGAGTAAATCACTTTGGATAACTCATTTTCTGGAATGCCAACATCTAATCCTAAATGACCGTATGGATCATCCAGTTTAGGAATAAGCAATGCACGAAAAGAGATAAGACGTTCTTCATCAAACATTCCAATCATCAATTTATCTTCAGAGAGGATAGTAGTAAATTCTTCCGCGGATAAAGGTTGTAATGTAGCCGTTGAATCTAGTGCTTGAACCACTTTAGATTGCAATTCTAAGATAATATCTATATCTGTTAAGGTTAAATAACGTGTATGGTACAGCATTGTTTCACATCCTATTCATTTCTAAGATTAACTCAACTATAATTCTTGTCCAGAATTAAATCAAGAAGTTACATTATGTCTTTCCTTAGATGTTTTAAGGGGAAAAACAGCTTTTCGTACAAGTTCTATTTTTCTGAGTATTCTTTTTAAAATATATCCTATTGACTTTGTAAAAAATGCATGTAATATAAATAATTATGAAAATAAATGTATATTTATAAATCGTTAAATGATAAATAAAAACATCTTAGGGGGAAACAGAAATGAAAGGGAAAATATATTCCTTACTGCTATTATTAATTCTAGCAGTGGCTTTAGTAGCTTGTGGCAATAGTGGAGAATCTAAAAATAATGATGGAGCTACAAAAGGTGAAGAAACAGAAGCGAAAAGTACACTTCAAATGGCATTAGGTCAGCAACCGAATACAATTGATCCATTAGTAACAACAGCAACAGCAACTGCATATGCAGCAAAACCAATATTTGAATCATTATTAACATTAAATGAAAACTTTGAAATAGCACCAATGTTAGCTGAAACATATGAAGTAAGTGAAGATGGAAAAACAATTACATTCAAATTAAGAAGTGGAATTAAATTCCATAATGGAGAAGAAATGACAGCTGACGATGTATTAGCCTCTATGAACCGTTGGATGGAAATGTCGTCACAGGCAAAAGCAAGTTTAGCAGATGCAAAATGGGAGAAAGTAGATGAAGAAACAATTGAATTACAATTAGAGGAGCCTTCTTTAATTGCATTGTTTACTGTAGCAGAGCAAAATCAACAAGCAGCAGTAATGCCAAAAGAAATTGTTGAAGCAGCTGGAGAAAATGGAGTAGATGAGTATATTGGAACTGGTCCTTTCCAGTTTGTGGAATGGAAAACAGATCAATATATACATTATACAAAATTTGAAGATTACCAACCAAGAACAGAGCCAGCAAGTGGTTTAGCAGGTGAGAAAATAGCATTAGTAGACGATGTATATTGGAATTTCGTCCCAGATGAATCTACGCGAATTAGTGGATTAATCAGTGGAGAATACGATGTTTCTATTGGAGTATCTCCTGATAATGTACAACAAATTGAAGCAACAGATGGTATTGAACCAGAAATTTGGACATATGGAATGGAATTACTTGTTTTCAACAAGAAAGAGGGCGTATTTACAGAGCAAAAGATGCGTCAAGCAATTAATGCAGCACTTGATTTTGAAGCAGTTTTATTAGCTTCTTTTGGAGCAGATCATTTCTTTGAGTTAGAACACGGGATTTTCCAACCGCATATGGAAGATTGGTATGTAGATACTGGAAAAGATAAATATAATCAAAAAGATGTAGAACAAGCGCAACAATTACTAGAAGAAGCTGGGTATGATGGAGAAGAAATTACAATTTTAACAAGCCGTGAATATCCGCATTACTATAATGCAGCCGTTGCAGTACAGCAGCAATTAGAGCAAGTAGGTTTGAATGTTAAGCTTGATATCTATGATTGGGCAACATTACTTGATCGTCGTTCTGATCCAGAACTATGGGATATTTTCTTTACAGGCTGGGATACACAAGTGATTCCACATGGTTATGCATTTATCGATTCTAAAACGGAGTGGGCAGGCTGGACAAATAGCCTAGAAATGGACGAGTTGTTAGAAGAAATTGGTGATGCAGCTACACAAGAAGAAGCAAAAGTAGCTGTAGGGAAATTACAAGAGGAATTTTGGGAATATCTACCAGTAGTTAACTTAGGATTATTTAAAAATACAGATGGGTATTCAGATAAAGTGTCAGGCTTTGAAAACTTTATTGGCCCTACCATTTGGAATGTAAGCGTGGAAGAATAAAGTTAAGCTTTATACAACGATAAAAAGTTACAAAGACTATCGACAAATACTGTCGGTAGTCTTTGTTTTTGCGCTATCTATGTCACTAAACAACCAAATATAAGGTGTCAAAATATTAATATTATTAATATACATTGAATCTTGAGTCAATTTCAAATAGAATAAGGAGATAGGGTATGGTAGACTCTATTTGTGCTGATTTTAAAAAAGGGGTGTATGAGAATGAAAATGAAAGCGTATTCACTGTTGCTGTTACTGTTTATTGTGACAATAGGCTTGATTGGTTGCAGTAATGATAGTGACTCAGAGAATGGCAATGAAAAGCAGGATGACGGGTCAACTGGTGAAGAAACTGAAGCGGAGACAAGTGGAGGAACATTAAATTTATCGATTGGGCAACAGCCAAATACAATTGACCCATTAGTAACAACCGCAACAGCAACGGCATATGCAGCAAAACCAATTTTTGAGACATTGGTAACCGTAAATGAAAACTATGAAGTGGTGCCAATGTTAGCAGAATCTTTTGAGGAAAGCGAAGATGGGAAAAGCATTATTTTTAAGCTAAGAAAAGGTGTGAAATTCCATAATGGAAATGAAATGACAGCAGATGATGTTCTCGCATCAATGAATCGTTGGTTAGAAATGTCACAGCAGGCAAGTGCAAGTATTCCTGGTGCAAAATGGGAGAAAATTGATGAAGAAACTGTAGAGTTACAGTTAGAGAAACCTTCTTCTATCGCATTATATACAGTTGCTGAGCAAAACCAAGTAGCTGCTATAATGCCAAAGGAAATTGCTGAATCTGCTACGGAAGCAGGAGCGGAAGAGTATATTGGAACAGGTCCATTTGAATTTGTAGAATGGAAAACAGATCAATATATTCACTATAAGAAATTTGATGATTATCAATCAAGAACAGAACCTGCAAGTGGTCTAGCAGGTGAGAAGAAAGCATTAGTAGATGAGATTTATTGGAATTTCGTTCCAGATGAGTCTACACGTATCAGTGGATTAATTAGTGGAGAATACGATATTTCCATTGGTGTAGCACATGATAATGTAAAACAAATTGAAGAAAACGAAGGAATTCAGCCAGAAATTTGGACATATGGTAAGGAGCTCCTTATTTTCAATAAGCAACAAGGTGTATTTGCAGATAAGAATATGCGTCAAGCCGTTAACGCAGCGCTTGACTTTGAAGGGGTATTAAGAGCTTCCTTTGGAGATGAGCAATTTTATGAATTAGAACATGGATTATTTACGCCAGAGATAGTGAATTGGTATTCAGATGCTGGGAAAGAAATGTATAATCAACAAGATCCAGAGCTCACACAAAGCCTTTTAGAAGAAGCTGGTTATGATGGAGAAGAAATTGTCATACTAACTTCTCGTGAATATCCACATTACTATAATGCGGCGGTTGCTGTTCAACAGCAACTGGAAAAAGTAGGAGTAAATGCAAAACTTGATGTTTTTGACTGGGCAACCTTACTTGATCGACGCTCTGATCCTGAGCTATGGGATATTTTCTTCACAGGTTGGGATACACAAGTGATTCCACATGGTTATAACTTCCTTGATTCTAAAGCAGAATATCCAGGATGGACAAATAGCCCTGAATTAGATCAGTATTTAGAAGATATTAGTAATGCGACTTCCCAAGAAGAAGCAACAGCAATTGCAGAGCAACTGCAAGAAGAATTTTGGGATTATTTACCACTGATTATCTTAGGTCTATTTAAAAATACAGATGGATATTCAGAAAAAGTACAAGGATTCCAAAACTTTATTGGTCCAGTATTATGGAATGTATCCGTAGAAGAATAAACTAAGCAAATACAGCGGCTAGGCTATTTCTAGCTGCTGTATTTATTTTTCTCAAAAAAAGGTTTGGAAGTTTCGTAAATAGGGAATATACGTTAATTGGAATATGAGTACATAGAAGGGGGATAGGGAACGACAATAGAAAAAGAGAAAATAGGAGGATAATTTGTGAGAGATAAAACAAAAGCTTTATTACTATCATTATTTATAATGATAACGATTACATTAATCGGTTGTAGTAATGAAGCTGGTGGTACAGAAAATGATAGTACACAGGGACAAGAATGGGGAGAAGTTTTAAATATTTCAGTTGGTCAGCAGCCTGGTATACTTGATCCGGCGCTTACAACAGCAACAGCAACACATGATGTAGCGCGAGCGATGTATGAAACATTGGTTACTTTGGATGATAATTATGAAGTGATTCCAATGCTGGCAGAGTCATTTGAAATGAGTGAAGATGGAAAGACGATTACCTTTCCGCTTCGTAAAGCAATTAAATTCCATAATGGAGAAGAGATGACAGCAGATGATGTTATCGCTTCAATGGAAAGATGGATGAGTATTTCAGCACAAGCACAATCCGATATTCCTGGAGCAGAGTGGGAAAAGGTTGATGAAGATACAGTAGCAGTACATTTACAGGCACCATCAGCTATTTCCTTATATACAATAGCTGAGCAAAATCAATTGCCTATTATTGTTCCGAAAGAAATTGCAGAAGAAGCTGGAGCAGGAGCAATAGAAGATTACATAGGGACAGGGCCTCTTAAATTAGATGAATGGAGAACGGATCAATATATTAAATTTGTGAAGTTCAAAGACTATCAACCAAGATCAGAAGAACCAACAGGTTTAGGTGGTAGAAAAGAAGCGTTAGCTGATGAAATATACTGGCATTTCGTCCCAGATGAATCAACTCGAGTAAGTGGTTTGATCAGTGGAGAATATGATATTATTCTTGGATTACCTTATGATAATGTAGGGCAAATTCAAGATACAGACGGGTTAAAAACAGAAATATGGCCATATGGAATGGAAATGCTTGTATTTAATAAACAAGAAGGAACTTTTGCAGATCAAAAGATGCGCCAAGCAATAAATGCAGCGCTTGATGTAGAATCAATACTTTATGCGTCTTTTGGAGATGAGCAATTTTTTGAATTAGAGCATGGGGTATTTACGCCAGAAATTAAGGCATGGTATACAGATGCAGCTAAAGATAAATATAATATGCAAAATGAAGATTTAGCACAACAATTAATAGAAGAGTCAGGCTATGATGGAGAAGAAATTGTGATTTTAGCAACTCGTGAGTACCCACACTTTTACAGTGCAGCTGTTGCAACCCTTGAACAGTTGGAAAATCTCGGTTTGAATGTATCATTAGAACTTTACGATTTAGCAACAATGTTAGATCGTCGTGATGATCCAGAATTATGGGATATTTTCTTTACGGGTTGGAATACACAGTTTATTCCCCAAGGATATAGCTTCCTAGATTCGAAAGCAGGATGGGCTGGTTGGACAAATAGTGAGAAAATCGATCAGTACCTAGATGATATTAGCAAGGCTCCTACAATGGAAGAAGCAAGCGCGCTTGCTTCAGACCTACAAGAGGAGTTTTGGGATTACCTGCCAATTATTAACGTAGGATTATTCCACAATGTAGCAGGAATGAAAGAAAACGTGACAGGCTTTCGTAATTTTATAGGGCCACTGCTTTGGAATGTTGGAATTGAAGAATAAAGGAAACCAGCAAACAGGTGTGTTAAAGCATCTGTTTGCTGGTTTGAATTTTTCTACTTTAAATGTTGTTTTACTTCCTCAATGGATTGAAATTCATCTATATGATCAATAATTTCTTCTAAAGTGCTAATTTCCTGTTGATGCATCTTATGTTTCATTTCTTCAGAAAGTGGAGCTACGAATTTGGTAATTAATCGAATGGCTGTGTTAGCTAATGCCTTTGTTTCCCCTTCAGCAATTCCTTCCAATCTACCTTCGAGTTTCCCTTCATTACGAAAAATTTCTGCTAAACTCATCGCTCGATCGCCTCCTTCTTGATAAGTACTACTTACATGTTCAATTATATCATAATAATTCTCTTTCGTTAGATCCTGATTGGCGTGAAAGATATAGCGAAACAAGATTTCTAAATATTGCGTAGCTGTTTGCTGATCGTTTAATTGTTGTAGATAATCTAAAGATTTATAAATAGTCTCTAAAACAATTTGTATATCTTTTTTACGAATATCTCGAAACATTAATAACATAATCCGCAAGAATACATTAAGTTGTACTTCTTCATCTTGAAAGTAGGTAACATCATATAGAAAGTATTCATAATCAGGAATATATTTATGCATTTCTGATGGGAAATCTTTATATCCGTCTAGTAAATCGATGAAAGAGGTAGTTGTCCATGGATTGGAGCCATGGTAGAGGACAATTGGCATAATAAATGGTAACAGACGGTCTTTTTTCCATTTGCTTCTCCAAATTTCTAACATATATTGTAATAATTGGAGTGAAATATGATGATCCGCATAGCTTTTATGCTCAAAGAGAAGATAAATATAGATGGGTTTATTCTGGACTTGGGTTTGATATAAGAAGTCGGAAAAATATTCTTGGAGGTCAGGGCGAATAAAGCTGTCTTTTTGAGGCTGAAGGTAGTTCAAATCAATGAGATTGCGAATAGAAGAGGGAAGGAAGTGTGTAATAAAATCTTTGACTACTTCTACGTTAGAAAAGGTAGCTTTGAAGAATTTATCATGTGGATTGTGTATTTGCAATCAATCAAGTCCTTTCTTTTTATATTTGATGACTGTACAAAAAATAGCATGTTCATTCAAAAGTCGCAAATAGGTAAAATTTAATTATAGCGCTGAGAAAGCATAACAAATCTCAAAAAGATAGTGAATCCAACCATACTGAATTTAGTACGGCTGGGTTCACTTAAAGATGTTATTTTTATTTAACTACTTCAGAGTATACGGTTAGTTCTTGTAAAACATCTTCATCAACGTCTACCCCAAGGCCTGGTTTTTCATTTAATTTGATAAATGGAATTTCGTATTTTAGATCACCAATATCCTTCGAGAATTTTAGTGGTCCTGTTAGCTCTACGCTAGTAATAAATTTTTTCGAGAATGCGACATGGAAGCCTGCTGCGGAACCGACAGAGGATTCAACCATGGAACCAACCTGACAGTCGATGCCAGCCATTTCTGCCATATTAGCTAGTTTTGCTGCTGGATACATACCGCCACATTTCATTAATTTAATATTTACTTTATGAGCAGCATGTTTTGCAATAATTTCACGCATTTCTGGGAATCCACGTAATCCTTCGTCAATCATTACAGGGATGGATGATTTTGATTTAATTTCTACCATTGCATCAATATCTGTTGCTACAACAGGCTGTTCTAACCAATCAATTGCGAGACCAGATAATTGCTCGAGCGCTAGTAGAGTATTTGCGCTATTTTGCCAGCCCTGGTTAACATCAATACGAATAGCGATATCTTCACCAACACGTTCTTTAACTGCTTTAATTCTTGCTACATCTTCAAATACGTTTGTACCAACCTTCATTTTAAAAGATTTATAGCCTTGTTTGACACGTTCTTCTGCTTCGTTAGCCATTTTCTCAGGATCCCCAATGCTTAGCACATGTGTAATTGGAAATTTCTCATGATAACGACCACCTAATAAGACATAAGCTGGAACTCCTAATGCTTTTCCAACAACATCAAAGCATGCAATATCAATTGCTGCTTTCGCTGTCGGTGCCATGAAAATCTGCTTGTTCATTACATCATGAATACGCTCCATATTCATTGGATTTTCTCCGATTAGTTTTGGAGCAAGTGTGTTTTTGATTACTTGAAATACACTTTCCCAGCTCTCGGCAGTTACATGTTCATCAGCAACACCTTCTCCATAGCCGACATATCCATTGTCTGTAGTGATCTTTACAATGACGGATGGCATATCGTCATAGGAGCCATAACTAATGATAAATGGATCGATTAGTGGTAAGCGAATGGCAAAAACTTCAATCTCAGTAATTTTCATTGAAAATCCTCCTAAATGCTAATCTAATGGTATATATCGTTATTCTAGCACGGCTATTTTATAAACACTAGAAAAGATGTGTGTATATTGGAAAGAAAGAGAATTAATTATATTAAAATTAAATTGACTTTAAAAAAAATCTTAGATACTATAAAAAATGAAAGAGGGGGAATTTTGTGAAGAAAAAATTATTATTTCTTTTGCTCATTTTTGCAAGCGCTTTACTAGTACTTGCAGCGTGTTCAGAAGACAAAAAAGAAGAGCCAAAAGAAAAGCAAGAAGTTGAAAAAGATAATGAAAAGGAAGAGAAAACAGAAGAAGCAGAACAAGAACCGCAAACAGGTGGAACTTTAAATTTTGCATTCAATGCACAACCACCAGGACTTGATCCAGTTGTAACAACGGCGACGGCGACGCGTGATATAGCGCGAAATATATATGAACAGCTTGTTACATTTGATAGTGAATTTCAAGTACAACCAATGCTAGCGGAGTCTTTTGAAGCAAACCAAGAGGAAAAAACAGTTACTTTTAAATTAAGACAAGGTGTAAAATTCCATAATGGAGATGAAATGAAGGCAGAAGATGTTGTTGCTTCTATGGAAAAATGGGCGAATGAATCTGCACAAGCAAAATCTTTCTTAAGTGGTGTTACTTTTCAAGCGGAGGATGATTACACAGTTGTTGCTCACTTAGATAAAACAGGTTTAATTGATATGTTTGTATTTGCAGACTTAACACAAATTGCAGCAATTATGCCTAAGGAAATTGTCGAAGCGGCTGAAGAAGGCGGAGTAACAGAATATATTGGAACAGGACCATATAAGCTAGAGGAATGGAAGCAAGATCAGTATATTCATTTAACAAAATTTGCTGACTACCAAGCAGTAGATAAGCCGGCAGATGGTCTATCAGGTAAAAAAGAAGCATATGTAGACGATATTTACTTCCATATTGTGACAGATGCATCCACACGTGTTGCAGGAGTACAGTCTGGAGAATATCATATGGCTAATTTTATTCCACAAGATAGTGCAGCCCAATTAGATGCTGATCCGAACGTGGAGAATAAAGCAGATATTAACTCCATTCCAGGAATTATTTTTAATAAGAAAGTTGGAGTATTTCAAGATCAAAAGATGCGCCAAGCGATTGCAGCAGCTTTAGACTTGGAAGAAATAATGTTAGCCGCTTATGGGAGTGAAGAGTTTTTCACGATGAATCATGAATTAATGCTAGAAGAACAAACAGCATGGTATACAGATGCGGGGAAAGATCAATATAATCAAAAGGATTTAGAAAAAGCAAAAAAACTACTAGAAGAAGCGGGGTATAATGGGGAAACGATTCGCTTGATGACTTCCCGTGAATATGAAGACTATTATATGTTTGCAATAGTTATGCAAGAACAGCTTAAACAAATTGGAGTAAACTTAGAATTAGAAGTTTACGAATGGGCTACAGTTATTGATAAACAAAGTGACCCATCAGCATACGATATGACAATTACTGGTTGGGGAATTCGTCCAACTCCAATTCAGTATCCATTCTTAGATTCACGTGCAGAGTGGGCAGGTTGGTCAAATAGTGCGGAAATCGATGGCTATATTGATGCAATTCAAGCAAGCGAGAATCAAGAAGAAGCGAAAGCAATTATGATTGATCTACAAGAAGAATTTTGGAACTATTTACCAATAATCAAAGTTGGTAATAAAATGGACATTGCAGCTGTACGTACAGAAGTATCTGGATACGATACAACTGTAGGACCAATTTTGTGGAACATTAGCATAAGTGAATAACTCTAATCAGGATGTCGCGCATACAAATCTATGTGCGACTTTTCTACGAAAGGGAGGAGACAGATGATTTTCTATGAATTAAAACAATCGATAGAACAATTAGCTCGTATACACAAGGAAAAGGTAGCTATATGTATTCAAACAGAAGAGGGGACAATCTCTATTAATGCGGATATGAAAATGCGCTCTGCTAGCATTATTAAAGTACCTTTAGCACTTGCATGTCTATATCAAGCAGAACAGAAAAAACTTGTATTAAATCAGCCTATCCAAGTAGAGAATAAAGTAGCAGGTTCTGGAGTGTTGAATTATTTATCAGGGAATCCAAGTTTAACCTTAATAAATTATATTGAACTTGCGATGATTGTTTCGGATAATACTGCTTCTAATATTCTTATTGATGCAGCAGGGATAGAACAAGTCAATTTGTTTATGGATAGTATTGGTATGAAGAATACAGTGCTTAAGCGTTATTTCATGGATTTCGAAGCATTAAAGGACGGTTTAGAAAATATGACAACAGCCCAAGATATGATGACTTGTCTAGCTATACTTACAGAAGAGAATAGTTGGTTATCTGCACAAAGTCGTCATCAACTACAGCAGATTCTAAGCCATCAACAATTTCAACATAAGCTAGCACGTTATGCATCTACTGCAGGTGCAGATATTTTTATAGCACATAAAACTGGAGAACTCGATGGCATTGAACATGATATAGGAGTGATGCAAAAGGAAGAAGTACAAGTGAAAGTTGTGGTACTAACAACAGGCTGGGAGCATGCGACTGAAGCGCAACGGTTTATTGGTGAGGTTGGTAAAGAGGTTATGAAATATATGCAAAAATAGGTTTATTTCGAAAATAAAAATACTTCCGATTAAAAAGACTTTAAGCGTTTGCATTGGAGAAAAAACACAAAAATCGTTGGTATAACAATGTTCGGAAAGATTCCATTCATAGTATTCCTTATTAAACGGGAATTAAAAATTATTTAAAAGATATAGATTTTTATGACGAAATGTAGTACCTTTATAAAGGTGTTATTGATGAAAGCGATAACACAGGGGGCTTATACACAGATTAAACATAAATAAGGGAGGTTTTGTTGTGAAACAAAACAAAAAATGGTTAATGCTTGTTATGTTTCTAGTAGCAGCTGTTTTAGTGCTAGGTGCTTGCTCAGGAGATAAAGATGAGAGCGAGAACAATAATGATAAGGATAACTCGGAAGAAAATAATGACACAGATACAGAAGCAACAGCAGGAGGAACACTTAATTTCGCATTTAATGCGCAGCCTCCAATGCTTGATCCAACAGGAACAACAGCAACAGCAACACGTGATATGGTACGTAATATATACGAACAATTAGTAACTTTCGATAGTGAAATGAATGTTGTTCCAATGTTAGCAGAATCATTCGAAGTTAATGAAGAGGATGCAACAGTCACTTTTGAATTAAGACAAGGTGTAAAATTCCATAATGGTGAAGAAATGACAGCAGAAGATGTTGTTGCATCTATGGAAAGATGGGCAGCACAGTCTGCACAAGCTATCTCATTTTTAAGTGGTGTAACTTTTAAAGCGGATGGCGATTACACAGTAATTGCTCAATTGGATAAAATTGGCGGTATTGATATGTTTATTTTCGCTGACTTAACACAAATTGCAGCAATTATGCCAAAAGAAGTTGCGGAAGCGGCAGGGGACGAGCCATTAACTGAATATATTGGTACAGGTCCTTATAAGTTTGAAGAGTGGAAACAAGATCAATATATTAAATTATTGAAATTTGAAGACTATGTAGCATCGGAAGAACCAGCAAATGGTTTGGCTGGTAAAAAAGAAGCATATGCAGATGAGATTGTATTCCATATTGTAACAGATGCATCTACTCGTGTCGCTGGTTTACAATCTGGAGAATATCATTTTGCGAACTTCCTATCACCAGATAGTGTGCCGCAATTACAAGCAGATGATAATGTTGTAACTTTACCAGAGATCAACTCTATTCCTGGTTTCGTATTTAACAAAAAAGAAGGTATTTTTACTGATATCAAAATGCGTCAAGCATTTGCAGCAGGTGTTAATTTAGAAGAAGTAATGCATGCGGCATATGGAGATGCTGAATTTTATGAGCTAGATCCATCTTTAATGTTAGAAGGTCATGCATGGTATACAGATGCAGGTAGTGAGAATTACGATCAGCGTGATATTGAGAAGGCGAAACAATTACTTGATGAAGCAGGATATAACGGTGAAGAAGTTCGTATTCTAACTTCACGTGAATATGAAGATTATTATACATTCTCTGTAGTAGTACAAGAACAATTAAAAGAAGCTGGAATGAATATCGTTCTTGATGTAGTTGACTGGTCAACTGTATTAGAAAAACGTGAAGATCCTTCAGCTTATGATATTTTCATCAGTGGTTGGGGAGTACGTCCGACACCAGTTCAATATCCATTCTTAGATTCTGGTGCAGAATGGCCTGGCTGGACAGATAGCCCAGAAATTGATGCTTTAATTGAAGACATCCAAGCAACTACAGACGAAAATGAGCAGAAAGCTTTAGTAGAAGAACTACAAACAGAATTCTGGAACTATCTACCAATCTTAAAACCTGGTAATAAAGCAGATGTAATGGGACATCGTGCTTCTATAGAAGGATTTGAAACTTTATTAGGACCAGTACTTTGGAATGTAAGCATTAACGAATAAATGATAAAGAAAGAGGGATGTTGGGGCGTGAGTTTTCTAGCACTCCCTCTTTATTTTGAAATTCTGAGGAGGATTATCAATGAAAGAACAGCCAAACATTCGTATTGCATTAACAGGAGATAGTATTATTGCCCGTCGCATATCCGTACATAATGATGAACCAACAACAGCACTTTATGAAAAATTACGTGAAGCAGATGTTCGATTTACTAACTTAGAAGTACTACCAAATGATTTCAAAGGTCATCCTGCCGCAAGAAGTGATGGAGCGCACTTTGCTGCTCATTCTTATGTACTAGATGATTTGAAAGAATTAGGATTTAACTTACTTTCTTGTGCGAACAATCATTGTTTAGACTATGGTGTAGATGGATTATTAACAACAA
This sequence comes from Ornithinibacillus sp. 4-3, assembly GCF_040958695.1. Lineage (NCBI taxonomy): Bacteria > Bacillati > Bacillota > Bacilli > Caryophanales > Bacillaceae > Ornithinibacillus > Ornithinibacillus sp. 4-3. The sequence continues at coordinate 3,298,991 of NZ_CP162599.1, read as the reverse complement.
TTGAAGAAATTGAAAAACGTGGTTTCTCTTATGCAGGTGTTGGAAAAAATTTAACTGAAGCAAGAATGCCAGTGTATCATGATGTACCAGGTGGAACTGTAGCAATGCTTTCAGCAACATCTACATTTTTCATCGAGGATCAAGCAGGAGAAGCTCGTTCTGAAGTACAAGGACGTCCTGGCTCAAATCCACTAAAATTTGACGTAGAATATCAAGTAACAGAAGAGCAAATGAAGGTTATTAAAGAAGTAGATGAGCAGCTTGGATTTGGCGAGCATCGTCGTGAGTTTATTCGTTTAGGGTTTGGAGCTCCTCCAGCAGATCCAGATATTTATCAATTTGAAGATTCTAATTTCCGAGTTGCAGGAACATTAGCAGCAAGCTTCCGAGTAGGAGACGAGCCGAAGGTTATTTCTCGTCCAAATGAGAAAGATTTAAATGATATTATTAAATGGGTAAGAGAAGCAAAATCACGTGCAGATGTAGTGATTATGAGTTTACATGCCCATGAACAATCTATTACTCGAGAGCATCCAGCAGAATTTATTCGTGAATTCGCCCATCGTATTATTGACGAGGGAGCCGATGTTGTTGCTATGCACGGACCACATCTTATTCGTGGAATGGAAATGTATAAAGGTAAGCCAATTTTCTATAGTTTAGCTAACTTTATTGGTCATAATGAGCTAGTGTATAAGCTACCTCAAGATTCATATAATCGCTTTAAAGTAGATGCTTCAATGACACCTAGTGAAATTTTCCATAAACGTAGTGATGGAGGGAAGAAAGGATTCCCAGGAAGTGCATTATATTGGCAATCATTTATGCCAGTCTGCCATTTTAAAGATGGAAAATTAAACGAAATTGAAATTTTACCAGTTGGTTTAACTAGAGGGGATACTCCGCATCATCGTGGACGTCCATACTTAGCAACAGGTGAGCAAGGAAGAGAAATTATGAAGAAGTTAGACGACCTTTCCAAAGAATTCGGCACAGATTTAGTCATTGATGAAGATGGTCGTGCAATTGTGAAATTAGATTAAGATTAACCACGCGATGCATCTAAAAAATGTTCATCGCGTGGTTTTGTTTTTTGAAAAACCTTAGTAATCTTAGAACATATAAAAATTGAATTTTACATCAATCTTATTCATTAAGAAATTCAATTAAGTAAGAATGTTTGAAAAATGATATGATGGAATATGTAATCAAAAAAATACCAGGAGTGATTCAAGTGAGAATAGCAATTGGTCAAATAGCTCATGAGACAAGCACGTTTTCTTTAGTACCAACAGTAGTGGAGACATTTCAGAAAGCGGAGTGGACCTATGATCAACAATTAATTGAAAAACATCAACAGGTACGCAATTATCTAGGTGGGATGATTACAAAAGGAACAGAGCTTGATGTAGAATTAGTACCGACATTCTCTGCTAATTGTAACCCATCAGGTTTAGTATCGAAGGAAACATTTGAAACATTAGTTGATGAATTAATTAAACGAATCAAAGCAGCAGGAGAACTCGATGCAATTTGCTTAGCATTGCACGGAGCAGGTGTAGCAGAGAAATACACAGATTTAGAGGGAGAGGTACTGAAAGCAGTTCGTGCAGAAGTAGGGTATGAGATTCCTATTGTTGTATCATTAGATTTACATGGAAATTTAACAGATCTTATGGTAAATGAAGCGAATGCATTGATTGGAGTAAAGGAATACCCGCATATTGATTCTTATGAAGCGGGAGCTAAAGCAATGGATGTTGCTGTACGTATTGTAAAAGGAGAAATCAATCCAGTAATGGCAATTGAGCATATTCCATTATTGATGTTTCCCAATACAACCTTTCAATCACCTGCTAAAGATATGAAGGAATTTTGCTTTGCAAAAGAGGAAGAAGAGGGAGTAGTGGATTGTACATTCTTCCACGGATTTGCTCGTGCAGATACAGAAAACACAGGAGCATGTGCTATCGTTATCACGGATGATGATAAAGAAAAAGCAGATAAATTAAGTAAAGAAGTAGCGCGTAAAGTCTGGGAACTTCGAGATGGATTTATTAATAAATATCCTGATCCAGCAGGAGCTATTGAAGAAGCGCTTGCTACAGAAGGAAAGCCGATTGTAATTAATGAAACATCTGATAACCCTGGAAGTGGAGCCCCTGGTGATGGAACCAACTTACTAAAAGCTCTGCTTGAAAAAAATGAAAGTGAGACCGCATTTGGCTTTATTCGTGACCCAGAAGTAGCAGAAATTGCTCATGAAGCAGGAGTAGGAGCAACGATCGAAGTGAAGCTCGGCGGGAAAACAGATGATCGCCATGGTGAGCCTATAGCAGTAACTGCATATGTGAAAAGCATTACAGATGGAAGATTTATTCAGTCCTCACCAATGTCACAGGGGGCACAAATAGATTATGGTAAATCAACACGCCTACAAATTGGCAATGTTGATGTAATTGTCTGCTCTGGAAAATCTCAAACATTAGATAAAGAAGTATTCACATTACATGGAATTAATATTATGGATTATAAGATTGTGGCATTAAAATCATGTCAGCATTTCCGTGCTGGATTTGAGCCATATGCGAAGAAAATTGTTACAGCAGATTCACCAGGAATTAGTACGAGTAATCCAGCTTATTATGATTATAAGCATATACCTCGACCTATTTTTCCAATTGATGAAGATGTAAAGTATTAGTTAATAAAATGTCCTTTCTACTAATATTCTATCATTAGTAGAAAGGACATTTTTGAATCGCTAACTTTTATTGGTTACTTTTAGGCATCGTATAAAAGTCTTCATCAAGATAGTTTTTTCCGAATAATGCATCGAACATGATGATACGATAGTCTTGTATAAGCTCCAGCGTTTCTTTTGGTAAATCTTCATCCATTATTTTCTCTTCGTTTTTATAAATATAATCCATACCAATACGGCTAACTTGTTGTTCGTATAAAGTTGTCAGTAGGCCTTGAAAAGGAGAAACCTTATAATTACCTGCTTCCAACATGGCAGTTGTTAAAAATAATGGAGATAATAATTCTTTTTTCTTCTGTATTTGATTTCGATCATTATTTAAATAAATAAACCATGGTGTTTCATGCCTACCAAATTCACCGAATTTTTCTGAGATACCATTAAAAACGTTAGGGAAATGATCCCCATAAAATAATAGATTGATATCTTTATCACTATTATTTATATAATCAATTAACTCTACCATTACATTGTCTGTTTCTCTCAAGCCTTGTAAATAATTAATTAATTCGGTTTCCTTCCCTTCAGAGAAAAATTCTTTATCAATGTTAGGATGGAAGTCGGAATCTGGAATATCTCGATCATAGGGTGAGTGGTTTTGCATAGAAAGCACATGCATAATCCCAGTTGTATCTTTTTCGAGTTCGTCGAAAATTTCTTTATTTAATGATGCGTCGGAAACGCGATGGTGATTTCCGATTTTCTCCGTGTATTTAATTCCATTATCAAGAAATTTAAATTCATCTATGCCAATTTTTGAATATATAGCTCTTCTCTTATAAAGGTGCGCTGTATATGGATGTATAGCAATAGCTTCCTTATCAGTACTTTGTAATATAGTACTATGACTAGGTGAATCAACATAAAAGTCTGAGTAAGGAGTAGTAGAAATCGGTGAATAAAAAGCTTCTAAACTAAAAGATGTTAAAACTGACCATTCAATATTAGCCGTCCCACCACCTACAAATTGACTATACATTGTTCCACTATATTGTTGATCAAGTAGGGAATTAATGTAAGGTAATGTTTCCTCATTGTCTAGAAATAACGGCCACTTATCTGGATTTATAAGAGATTCACTTAAATATAAGATGGTTACAGCATCATTAAAATATTGTAAGCGGTTTTCATTGATCATTTCTGCCTTTTCTTCATATTTACTTTTAATTTCTACAACTTTTTTCTTCTCATATTTTGTTGGCTTTTCCATATAATCTGGTTTAATTGTACTCAATAGGGTCGGTATAAATCCGTCTTCTTGTGCTCTTTTGAGTGGGTTAAAATTATGACTTTCTGATTTAGGGTAAAGCATAACCCGTTCATTAAACTCATTTGGAAAAGTATATACACCCATTAAGAAGGCAGAGGAACACACTAAAATAACTAGACGGAATTTATAATTAAAACGTACACCTAATCTTTTTCCTAATTTACTGATTATGATATGTAAAAGAATGAGTACTACTGTAAGTATAATGAAAGCGGTTAAAACGATTCCCATTGAAACTTCTACTAAGGCGATAACATCTTTTGGGGAACTGATAGTTTTCAGTTCAGAAAATGTTAATAGATCATTTCTTTCCTGTACTTTTAAATGATTAGCTACAACGAGAAGTGCAGAAATAACATTTACGATGAGCACACTTGTAATAACAGAGCCGACTAATGAAAAAATGAGTAGGGATAATACAATGATGATGGACATCCCATTTGAAAATGATTCTCCAATTCGATCGATGTTTATGGTGAAATCTGTGAAAAGACTACGGTTTAGCCATTCTACTACGAAGTATGCATTGATGTAGATGACTGTAAGGGACAAGATAATATAAATGATATACAAAAATATTTTTCTATAATTCATTGTTTTTTCTTCCTTTAATCTTTATAAAAAACAAAGCAGATTCTGTACATTGTTAATAAGTTACTAAAGAAAAAGCTTATTGTCAATGTAATTTCAAGGAAATTACGACTTAGGAGATTCGAATGAACAAACGAAAGTTAAAATTCTTAATATTATGATGTTTAGCTACATAATAAATGTTAAAATATAAAAGAATGGTATAGAAATTAATCTAGTATAAGTTATTTTGGAGGGAAATAAGATGTTAGAAAAATTATATCAATTAATTGATGAAAACTATGACGAAATCGTACAAATCCGTCGTCATTTACATCAAAATCCAGAGCTTTCATTTCATGAAGTGGAAACACCAAAATATATTGCAGCATATCACCGTGAGTTAGGACTAGAAGTTCGTGAAGGTGTTGGTGAGCGAGGTGTAGTAGCTACTTTACGTGGAGGTAAGCCAGGGAAGACAGTGGCATTGCGTGCTGATTTTGATGCTTTGCCTATTCATGAAGAAACAGGTGTAGAATACAAATCCAAAAATGATGGTGTAATGCATGCGTGTGGGCATGATGGACATACAGCGACTTTATTAGGTCTGGCAAAAGCTTTATGTAAAATAAAGGATGAGATTGCTGGTACCATTGTATTTATCCATCAACATGCCGAAGAAATGGCGCCAGGTGGTGCAATTGCAATGATTAAAGATGGTTGTCTAGAAGGTGTAGACGTAATTTATGGAACGCATTTACAATCCTTAATGCCAGTAGGAAATATCCAATATCGAACTGGTCCAACAATGGCAGCAGCAGATCGATTTCATATTGAAATTCAAGGTAGAGGTGGACATGGGGCGCAACCGCATCTAACTAAGGATTCTATTGTTGTTGCTTCCCAATTAGTAACAAATTTACAGCAGCTTGTTAGTCGCCGTGTAGATCCAATTGAATCAGCCGTTGTTTCTGTAGGTAATTTTGTAGCAAGCAATGCATTTAATGTAATTGCTGATAAAACAGTTTTAGCTGGAACAGTACGTACATTTAAAGAAGATATTCGCTCTTTAGTAGAAAAAGAAATGGAGAGAATTGTTAAAGGTACATGCTTGTCTGCAGATGTAGATTATAAATTCGAATTCCATCGTGGATATCCGCCACTAGTAAATCATAAGAAGGAAACAGAATTTTTATCAGCGTTTGCTGAATCTGTACCAGGAGTTACAGATGTTATCGAAGCAGCACCCCGTATGGGTGGGGAAGATATGTCTTATTATTTAGAACATGTACCTGGTACATTCTTCTTCACTGGAGCACAAATTTCAGATGGAGAAGCTGTTTATCCACATCATCATCCAAAATTTAATTTTGATGAGCGTGCACTCGCTATTGCAGCGAAGACATTAGGTGGAGCGGCATTACAGACATTAGAAGATTTAAAATAGAAATTAATTATAAAGAGGACATGACAAGCTTTTGCTGTCATGTCCTCTTATTGATATCACTTATCTATTGTTACATTCCATACAATTGGACCTGTTAAATAATCAAAGCCTTCTACATTACTGCGAAGAGCTGTGATACCTGTTTTATTACCAGGTTTAATTACTGGTAGATACTCCCAAAATGCTTGATGATAATCATCTTTGAACTGTTGGGCTTCTTCAATTGAACCAGCATTTACGATTTGCTCACCCAAGCTTCGAAGCTCTTCACTATCTGTCCAGCCAAACCATCCTTGGTTTAAAAATAAATACTGTGTAGGCATAGGACGCATCGCGAAGGAAGTAAAGAATATATCCCATGCTTCCTCATCCTCGCGTTTTTCTAAAACAGTGCCCCAGTCACTTTCAGCAAGTGTAACATTCATACCAATACTTTTTAAAGACTCTTCTGCTACTACAGACATATTGTACTCATCGGGATTTTCACGGGAAGTTAAGATAACAATTTCTTCTCCGTCATAATCAGACTCTTCTAGCATTTCTTTTGCAAGTTCAGGATCATAGGTTTCGAATATATCCTTTCCTGCTTCAGAATACCAGCCTGCTTGTTCTTCTTGTACAAGTGCGTGATCTTTTACATAGTAGTTTTCATTACCATATGCTGCAATCAGCATATCTTCCACGTTGATGGCTGTATTAGCAATTTTTCTGAATTCTAAATCAGAAAATACTCCATTGCTCTTATTAAAAATCAATGTCGGAAAAGAGTTAGCAGCAATATTAAGCTGGATATCTTCACTTGACTCTAACTGCATTGCAGAATCCTGTGGAATGGCATTTGCAATATCATATTCTCCAGATTGTAAGCCTGCAACACGAGTAGAAGCATCTGTTACAAAGTGGAAATAGATTTCGTCTAAAATAGCTTTCTTTTCGCCTGCTAAAGCATCTGATGCTTCAGTACGAGATTGATAGTTTTCATTGCGAACTAAATGTACATATTGGTCTTGACGAAATTCAGAGAATTGATATGGACCTGTACCAATATAGTCACTAACAATTTCGGCTCCTGCTTCTTCTACTATTTCTTTTGGCATAATTGCAGCAAATTGTGTCATGTCAGCGAAAATATACATGTCCATTGTACTTGGATTTGGAATATGTGCAATGACAGTGTACTCATCAGCCGCTTCAAATGTTGTTTCACCATGATATGTCTGTGCTTGAGAAGAAAGCGATTGCCATCTCTCTAATGATGCGATAACATCTTCAGCAGTCATTTCCTCACCATTGTGGAATAGTATACCTTCTCTTAAATTGAAGGTTACTTCTTTCCCATCATCGCTAATTTCAAAATCCTCTGCTAGCATTGGTTCAACCTCTAAACTAGAATTCATTGTTACCAAAGCTTCGAAAATATGCTGGGAAATATCACGAGTTCCAATATCTGTATTCGTATGTGGATCTAAGGATGGTGGTTGTAAATGAAAAGCGAAGTTTAAGGTACCGCCTTCTTGTGTCTGTTCTTCTCCCTCTTGTTGCTCATTATCTGTGTCTGAGCCCCCGTCAGAGTTAGAGGAGCACCCAATTAATACAGCAAGCAGTAATCCGAATGCTAATAGGATGCGAGTTTTACTTAAATACATAGAAAAATCCCCCTTAAATATGATTGATTAATTTTAGATAGCGCTTACAATTCCTCTTCTTAATTAAAAACATCTAGGTTACATCATATCGAAATTTTAAATTTCTGTCAAAGATGTTTATTTTGAAAATTTGGTAGATTTTAAGGGGAAATTAACAGGGTTTTTGAGTTGGAAATAAATAAATCTTTATGCCCAAACCAAAAGGACTATGTTTTGGTATGAGAAAATGATTACAAATTCCAATTTGTAATCATTTTCTTTCACTATGTTGTGTATAAAAGGAATAATACATAAATGTTCGCATGAAATAACTTAAATATACTATAACATTTCTATGCTCCTAATAATAACATTTCAATTGAATTAATAAATTGAACATTTTATTACAAGTGGCAAATTATATTTAAATGAATAATTATGTCATAAGAAAACTGCCCCCTCATTGTTAGAATCAACAATCAAGAGGACAGTCATCAGTTTTTATTTGGTTAGTATCTTTAACTAATTTTAGAACAATTTATTGTACCACAGTAGGTCTAGTTATATCTAAATGTTTTTGTAACATAGCTTTTGTTTCTCCTAGTGCTTCTTCATCAATCATCCAGTAATAAGCACTACCTGGTGGCCAGTAATCTTCACCTTCTAAAGTGAATGTTTCAATATCAAGGTTGGTTGTCGCATAATGAACCAATGCTCTCATTTCTGCAAATTTCATATTGGTAGACATGTTCTTTCCAACAGCATCAATAATATCATCATATTTGAAGACAGACCCTAAAGATACACTCTTTTTGGCAATGGCCTTAATAATATCTTGTTGTCTTTGCCCACGCATTACATCAGAATCTTTTTTACGTGTTCTTGCAAGTGCAAGTGCTTCTTCACCATCTAAATCTTGAATTCCTTCTTTCAAGGAAATAGCTCCTGCTCTATCTTTGGAATCTTGCTCTTCAAAGTCATATGGAACATCAACTGTAATTCCGCCGATAGCATCTACTACATCGATAAATGCTTCAAAATTTAATGTTATCCAATAATCAATTGGAATATCTAATAAATTTTCTACAGTATCAATTGTCGCATTCGGGCCTCCATATGCATGTGCGTGGTTGATCTTAGTTTCACGATCTACCTCTGGGATATACACATAAGAGTCTCTAGGAATACTGAGTAAATTTACACTTTTATCATTTTTATTGAATGTTGCTACCATTAGTGCATCTGTCCTAGGAGTTCCAGCACCTTCACGTTTTTCACTCGTATCTACTCCCATAATTAACATGGAAATATTATCCTTAGTAGGATCAACAAATTCATCCCGTAACTCTGATTTTTCCCTGCCATCATTCACATAAGAATCAGACAATGTATTGCCAGCTTTGACGTATAAATATGTTCCGTATCCAAGGACACTTAAAAAGGCAAGGAGTAGAACAAGAAATATACGTTTTAAAACTTTTCTTTTTTTCTTAGGAGGCGGTGGTTGGTTTTGTTGAACTCGCCTTCTAACAATTCTTGTATTTGTCATAATAATACCCTTTCCAAATTAACATGATATCCAATAATCACTTTTATAAATTACCAATTCAACAAATATTGCACATTATTTTATATTCTACACGAAAATACTTTTAAAACATAGTTTTCATTGAGATAAAAACTTTACAATTTTGTTGCAAAATGTTAAAAGGTCGTCAGGCTGTACTTTATTCTTTTAGTATAGCTACATCCTGCTCTTTCGTTTCTTCTGGATAAATGGCCTGAATTAGTTGAAGGCTTGCATCACCTGTTGAATAAGTATTCCATTGGTGCTGGAATCGCTCCAATCTCTCAGGAGAATAAGCATTCTCTTTAATCATTTGAATCAACTCTTTTGTTTCAAAGGCAATTGGGCCAGGTACTAGTGATTCATATGGCTCATAAAAACCTCTTTCCTCCATATATTCAAATAAATCATAAGGAAAGAAGTACATAGGCTTTTTCAACAAGGAAAATTCAAATGGAATAGAAGAATAGTCTGTGATAAGGATATCTGTAATTGTTAAAATTTCGTTTACATGTCTAACTTGAGAAACATCATAAAGAAAGCCTGGAAAAGAATCTATAAAACTTGCTTTGATAGACGGATGAGCACGAACTAGCAAAATATAATCATCCTTTAATTCCTCAAACATTCTATTTAAATCTAAATGAAATTTTGTAAGCTGAGATTGATTTTCTCGAAAAGTTGGTGCATATAAAATTACTTTTTTCTGTTTTGCAGCAGGTATAGAATCGTATAATTTTTGTTTTGCTTTAGCAACTTTTTCTATATCATAAAAAAAATCAGTGCGAGGGATTCCAGTGCGAAGAATTTTGTCATCATTAGCTCCAAAGCTACTTTTCATAATATTTGCCATTTTTTCTGATCCAACTACAATTTTATCAAAACGATTATAAACTTTTCGGAAACGAGCGTTTGCTCGATGTGACCTTTGACTGTTTGAAGGATCCTTTAAAGCAAATTGTTTAATCGCTCCAGCTGCATGCCATAGTTGAACACATATAACATTTTTTTTGAAATTTGTTGCTGCTAGAAAACCATAATAATTATCAATAAAAATAACATTCGCAGTAGCAAGATGGTAAATAGATTTTATCCAGTCTAGTACATGCTTTTCATTGAAATTCAATACAGGATAATCGGTATGATTTATAATGTTTTTACTAGAATTGGTGGATAGAAGTATAATCTCTGAATCTGTTTTTTTAACTTCTTCTAATACATAGAAAATATTATCCCCAAAAGAGGAGACAAAAACTGTCTTGTTCTTTTGGGGGAATAGTTGGCAGATTGAAAAAAATGTTTTAAATAAAGTTAAGTAGAGAGTGATAGCTATTTCTCTAAAGATTGTTCGCATTATTTAGATCCTTTTTGATCTGTGTTGTTGAAATCCCAACGGTACGGGGTAAATAAACTACTTCACAAAGGTCATTTAAAAAGTCAAATTCGCCTTTCCAGTCATCTCCCATAACAAAAACATCAATATCATGATCTTTTACATCTTTTATTTTTTGTTCCCAATTATGTTCAGGAATCACTTCATCTACATAACGAATTGCTTCTAAGATAGCTTTGCGCTGTTCAAAGGAATAATAAGCTTTTTTACCTTTTTCTGCATTAAATTCATCAGATGAAATAGCAACAACAAGGTAATCCCCTAACTGCTTAGCACGACGTAAAATATTTATATGCCCCGTATGAAGTAAATCAAATGTTCCATACGTAATTACTTTCTTCATTTATAGAACCTCCAAAGAATTTTACATAAATTTTATATTTATTTTATCATATCTTACTATGATAGAGTCAAAGTTGTATTAATACAAGTAGTTTATGAGAAATGTAAAGATTTTGCAATGGTAATAAGTTACAAGCTAGTCACTAGAAAAACAGAATAAGTGAGTTATTTTTCACTGAAATGGTCAATTTATTTTTCTGTAAAGAAATGGTATATTAAAATAGTAATAATTTTTCATTACGAAATGAACTTCGAATTACAAAAAGATTACGTGCATAGGCTGTATTAATTACATTTATAAGAGAATGTAATTTCCTTATGATATTTTTGTAGTCTTTTGAACCTAGTTATAATTACCCTGAAAAAGAAAAGTGTTTAGTTTCATAAACAAATCTTATATCTACACAAATTCGTAATGAAAATAAAAATAAGAAAAAGGTAAATATTATTTTAATAGGAGGTTATGCGCTTAAATAAATCTAGAAAAAACAAATGAATGCCTGTTAAATTTTAATCAAGATTGTGTAACGAAAAAAAGTTTAAATAAAACTCTTCTATACCAATTCTTTTTTTCATTCGATTAGTTATTTATAAGATAAGGAGGAAAAAATGAAAAAAATTTCAACCATTGTTATTATATTTATGTTGTTTACAACCCTGTTTCCAGCTTCTTTCTTAGCTGAAGCCTCAACAGAAAATGTTAAGGGAGAAGAGACTTCTGTTGAAGAAAGCGTCATCTTGTATACAGATGAGGAAACTGAGGAAATCCATGTCTATGAAGACGAACTACTAGAATCTATTAGTCACACTATCCCGAATCCCTCCGAAGTAGATTTACTCTTTATCGAAAAGAGTGAAACGGAAGAAGTTTCGTTCATCCACTTTATTTTAAAAGAGGATGAAGTGTTAGAAACAGATGAAGCACCACAAGTTATGGAAGGTTACATACCAAATGAATACATCTATTCCTTAGAAGAATGGGAAGCTAAGCTCTTTGAAGCTGAAGAATCAGATGTTGATCAGGATCTAGAAAATGATGCTGATGAAGACATACATACAGAAGAAAATTTATCAGAAGATGCAAACGAACAGCCGTTAGAGGATGAACAAGAGAACAATGAGGAACAATCAACAGAAGCAGTTGAAGAAGACCTCGAGGAGCAACAACCAGAAGTGGTAGAAGAAGCAGAAGAGGCAGAGTCTGACCCATCCACAGAAGAAAGTGAAAACGAGGCTAGTGAAATAGTAGAAAACAAACCTGCGAATTTGAATATCATGACTTTCTCACAAAGTGCCTCCATTCAAGAAAGTAAGACAAGTAGACTCGGTCATTTCCGTGCTGGAACGATCAAAGTGTATAAGCAGTTAAATGGAGCTTCCTTTAACGCAGGAGATGCTTACAAAAATAAAGTCTACTATATTAAAAGGCAAGCCAAAGTAGGCAATAATACTTTTTATCTTATGAGTACAGAACCTAGTGCCACCAAAGGTGTCGTTGGTTGGGTGAATGCGAAAGATGTTAGTACGCATACGCATACCGGAGTCGATAAGCATCAAAAAGTCCTGACGATCAAAGGCAATGGAAAGGCTACAACCAAAGCTTGGGGCGGCAGTAAGGATACCGTTTATGGAAATATGAATAAGTATAAAGGGCAAAGCTTCCGAGTAAACCTAACAGAAAAAGTAGGAAACAATACTTGGTATCGCGGAGATTTAGATGGGAAAAGAGTTTGGCTGCACGCTAATTATGTAGAAGCACCTAAAGAAAGCGCTACAAGTAGATTAGGCCATTTCCGTGCTGGAACCAAAAAGGTGTATAAGCAATTAAATGGAGCTTCCTTTAATGCGGGAGATGCCTACAAGAATAAAGTTTACTATATTAAAAGACAAGCTAAGGTAGGCAAAGACACCTTTTATCTCCTAAGTACAGAACCTAGTGCCACCAAAGGTGTCATTGGTTGGGTGAATGCGAAGGATCTTAGTACCCATCCACATACTGGTGTCGACAAACAAAAGAAAAATTTTACGCTTAAAGGCAATGGAAAAGCAACTTCTAAAGCTTGGGGTGGAAGTAAAGATACCGTGTTTTCCAGCTTAACCAAATATAAAGGGCAAGCCTTTCAAGTTCATTTAACAGAAAAAGTAGGCAACAATACTTGGTACCGCGGAGATTTTCAAGGAAAAAGAATATGGGTACATGCTAGTCAAGTAGAAGAGGCAATAGAAAGTAAAACAAGTAGATTAGGACACTTCCGTGCTGGAACCATAAAGGTCTACAAAGAATTAAATGGAGCTTCCTTTAATGCAGGAGATGCCTACAAGAATAAAGTTTACTATATTAAAAGACAAGCTAAGGTAGGCAATGACACTTTTTATCTCCTAAGTACAGAGCCAAGTGCCACCAAAGGTGTCATTGGTTGGGTCAATGCGAAGGATCTCAGTACTCATCCACATACAAGCGTAGATAAGCAATCGAAAATCTTTACAATTAAAGGTACTGGAAAAGCGACTTCCAAAGCTTGGGGTGGCAATAAAGATACCGTATTTTCCAGCTTAACTAAATATAAAGGACAAGTTTTCCAAGTACATCTAACCGAAAAAGTAGGAAACAATACTTGGTATCGTGGAGATTTTCAAGGGAAAAGAATATGGGTACATTCTAGCTATGTAGAAGAAAAAAGAACACCCTTATACGAAAACACTCAATCTCGTTACAGTTTTAATGAAGCATTGAGTAGACAAACCAATGCCAATAGTGTGAGTAGTCCAATCATGACAGATAAATTTAGGAATAAATCATCCTATGTTAGTGGAAGTTATTTACGATTAACTGGAGATGCAACAATATATAGTAATACTGCTGAAATAAAAGAACAGGCAAATGTTTCTAGTAAAACAATAACAACATTAAAACAAGGTGACAATATTTCTATTACTGGACATACGGGAAGCGGAAATAGTCTATGGTACTCTGTTAATATAAATAATAAAACATATTATGTACATTCCGCTGATGTTACAGGGACGAAAGCTATTTCTACAGCAATTGTTAATGTGCGAGAAGGAAAAGGAACTACTTTTCATGCATTTGCACAACTTAACCAAAGGCAAGAAGTGAATGTTGTAAATTATAAACCTAGTGATAGTTGGCATCAGATCCGTTCTACTTGGTTAAGACCTTTAGCAGGAGATATTAGAGAATATCTTGATCCTAATAAAAATGATGAGTTTCAACATTTACGTTTAGATTCAAGTGTTAATGTACCTGCATCTGAACTAAATAAATTATTAGCAGGAAAAGGTGTATTGAACAATCGAGGACAAGCATTTATTAACGCAGCGAAAGCAGAAAATATAAATGAAGTCTATCTGATATCACATGCAATTCTTGAAACGGGGCATGGAACTTCTGCTCTTGCAAATGGGGTTGAGGTTGGATTAAATAGTAATGGCAATCCAGTGAGGGTTACAAATGCTAATCGTAATAGCTTAACTAATATTAAAACGACCTATAATATGTTTGGTATTGGTGCAGTAGATGGAAATGCGTTAAATACAGGTGCAATACGGGCATATAATGAAGGATGGTTTACTCCTGATACTGCAATAAGAGGCGGAGCAAAGTTTATAGGTGAAAAATATATACACGGTACTTATAAACAAAATACCTTATATAAGATGCGTTGGAATCCAGTAGCGCCTTCGACCCACCAATATGCATCTGATATCGCTTGGTCTATTAAGCAAATATCTAATATTAAGAATATGTATAATCAATTAAATAATCCAACATTACATTTTGATATTGTAAAATATAAATAAAATTATAAAGTACATGAAAGAGGATTTTTTTGCTCAATCCTTTTCGTGTACTTTTGTTTTTATGTGGGTATATTAACAATACTGTACCAATTCAAAGTATGATAATCCTGTTAAATTTTATTAACATAATAAAATTTTTAATCCTGTTATGGTATTATGTATAAGGTAATTATAATAGATTATGTTCAAATTTTAAGGAGTGCGATTATGAAAACTGTTTCAGTAATTATTCCTGTGTATAATACAGTTGAATTTTTAGATATGAGTCTTAATTCGATACTAAATCAATCATATAATAACTTAGAAATTATAATAGTTGATGATAATAGTAATGATGGTTCTGATATTAAAATAGAAGAATTTGTAGAAAAGGATAAGCGTATTAAAGCGTTTCATTTTAACACCAGAAAAGGTGCTGGAGCTGCACGGAATTATGGGGTTTCAAAGGCGACAGGAGATTTCGTTTATTTTTTGGATAGTGACGATTATTTACCACCTAAAACAATAGAGTTACTAGTTACTCACATTGGTAAAGAACCAATGATAAGAGGGAAGATGAAAAATACTTACTTAAATAATAGTTTTGTTGTACTTTTTGATGGCTTATTTAATCCTAAGTTATTTACAGATAATAGATTTAAATTATTAAAAAATGAAGCAGCTACAAACTATTTAATAAAGCTTTCCTTTATCAAAAAGAATAAATTACTTTTTTCAGAGGAACATAAAATATTTTCTGATTTATATTTTATGTTACCGGCTTTGTTAGTGGTAGGAAATGTGAAATTTCTACGAGAAGCACTTTATTTTAAACGGAAAAGAAATGATCCGATCTCAAATCCTTCGTTAAAGCAATATGACATTAGTCAACAAATTGATGAATACTTAAAAATAAATGAAGATTTAAAAAGTGCTTATAAAGATCCTCTAGCACAGGATTTTTTAGATAAAAACTTATTAAATTTTTATAAAAAAACAGTGGTTCCATATTTTCATCAAACAAAAGATATTGATAAGTATTTTGGAAAATTGAATAGTGTGCTTTCAAAAGTGCAACCTGAAATTCTTGAAAAACATGACTGGTTTTTAAAAAGAGAAGTAAAACCAATAATCAAAAATAAGGTAAAGAAGTATAAAAAAATACATGAAACTCACCATTTGCTTCGAGATATGCGAGGTATACACAAATCAAGAAGTAAATTATATCGTTTCATATATAAAAGAGTTTTTATGAAATTACCACTAAAAAAAGATTTAATCTTTTTCGAAAGTTTCTTAGGGAAGAATTATTCTGATAGTCCGAAATATATATATGAATATTTGGTTAATACAAATGATGATAGATATAAAGCTGTATGGAGCTTTAATGAAAAAACTAATATTCCAGGTAATGCTATTCAAGTAAAACGTTTTAGCTTAAAATATTTTTATTATGTAGCTAGAGCAAAATATTGGGTAAGTAATTCTCGTCTACCAAAATATTTAGACAAACGAGAAGAGAATATCTATTTGCAAACGTGGCATGGGACACCTTTAAAAATGCTCGTTTTTGATATGAATGATGTTTACTCTGCTGATCCAAAATATAAAGAGAATTTCTATCAACAATCACGTAGATGGGATTATTTAAGTTCACCAAATCAATATTCATCAGATATTTTTCGTCGAGCATTTAAATTTGATAAAGAAATGTTAGAGTTTGGATATCCAAGAAATGATATTTTATATCAAAAAAATACAGATGAGCATATTCAACAGATAAAGGAAAAAATGAATCTTCCACGGGATAAAAAAATTGTTTTATATGCTCCTACATGGAGAGATGATGATTATTTTTCACGTGGGAAATATCGTTTCGAACTAAAGTTAGATTTGAAAAATATGCAAAATCAGTTAGGTAATGACTATATTGTATTATTAAGAATGCATTATTTTATAGCTAATCAGATGGATATATCTGATATTGAGGGATTTGCATATGATTTTTCAACATATGATGATATTGCAGAATTATACTTAGTTTCAGATATGTTAATTACTGATTATTCATCTGTATTCTTTGATTATGCAAATTTAAAACGACCGATACTGTTCTTTACTTATGACTTGGAAAAGTATAGAGATCAGTTAAGAGGATTTTATTTAGACATTGAAAATGAAGTACCCGGACCACTGTTAATGAGTTCTAATGAAGTAATCAATTCTATCAAGAACATTGAAGAGGTAAATGATAAATATAAAGAAAAATATAAAGCGTTTTATGAACGTTTCTGTAAATGGGATGATGGTAACGCATCAGAAAAAACAGTGAAAACTGTTTTTAAAGATTAAATAAATTGAACTTGGTGATTTGATTGTTTAACCATATTAAAAATCTCTTGTTAAAACTATATAAACTGTTTTTTTTTATTACAGGTTATCTTTTGCCCACAAGGAATAAACAAATTGTTTTTGAAAGTTTCCTTGGAAAGCAATTCAGTGATAATCCTAGGGCGATATATGAATATATCAAAAAAGAATATCCAGAGTATAAACTTTATTGGAGTATGGATAAGAGTTCTTTTTCAGATTTTAAAGAAAAAGACATTCAATGTGTACGTCGTTTTTCATTTAAATGGATACTTCTTATGAATAGTTCGAAATATTGGGTGTCAAATAGCCGATTGCCTTTGTGGATACCAAAACCAAAACATACTATATATGTGCAGACATGGCATGGCACCCCATTAAAAAAGTTAGCCGCTGATATGAATGAAGTGCATATGCATGGTACGAATACTAATACGTATATAAAAGACTTTTTATTTGAATCCAATAAATGGGACTTTTTAGTGTCTCCTAACGCATATTCTACAGAAATTTTCAAAAGAGCATTTCAATATTCTAATGCTATTATTGAATCAGGTTATCCGAGAAATGATTATTTAATTCAATATAAAAATGATATATATGAGAAAAAAAAGATTAAGAAAGCAATTAATCTGCCTTTAGATAAAAAAGTTATTTTATATGCTCCAACTTGGAGAGATAATCAATTTTATGGAAGTGGCAAATACAAACTTGATATTCAATTAAATTTAGAGGCTATGAAGCAAGAGCTTGGCGAAGAATATATTGTATTATTGAGATTACATTATCTAGTTGCTGAGAACTTGGAACTGTCATCTTTTAAGGGGTTTGTTTATGATGTTTCAAAATATGAAGAGATAAGAGAGTTATACTTAATATCGGATTTGCTTATTACAGATTACTCATCAGTTTTCTTTGATTATGCAAATTTGATGAAACCTATATTGTTTTATGTTTATGATTTAGAGGAGTACAGAGATAAATTAAGAGGATTTTACTTCAATATTGAAAATGAGTCCCCTGGACCTTTAGTTAGAACTACTAAGGAAGTAATTGAAAAAGTAAAGAGTATTGATGAGGTTATCAGTACATACAGGAACCGATACAACTGTTTCTATGAAAAGTTTTGTAACTTAGAGGATGGTAATGCAGCTAAAAGAGTTGTAGAAACGATGTTAAAGAAATAGCAATCTATATGGGTTAAAAGGAGACTTTATAATGCAGAAGACACCTGTAATATTAGTGAGATCTTTGAAGTTTGAACGTGGAGGAATAACACGTGCTTCTATAAAAAGAGCTAATATGTTAGCTCAAAAATATAAAAAAGTTTATATTGTCACAATCTTATTCCAACAATTCCATAATGATATTATTTCAAATTTATACAAAAATGGTGTTTTGGATAAAAAGGTTCAAGTTTTAAATTTCTTTGAATATTATAAAGCCAATCATAAGAAGTTATTTTTAAGAAAACAAGTTCAGCATAAAGTAAATGAGAAGGGCTTTGAAGTTGTACAGATAAACCAAGAAGAGTTTACAGGCTATAGATATTATGAAGAAGGTTTTTATAGAAAGTATAAACGTTACGATGATTTAGGAAGATTGATTTTAATAGATCACATGGATGATGCTGGCAATAGAATAAAGAGAGAGTATTATGATGAAGATGAATATTTAACACGTATTAACTTTTATAATGCGCATACGAAAAAAATTCATTTTGAACAGTATTTTGATAAAAGTGGAAAATGCTTTTTAAGTGTGGATATTGGCTATCAGCCTAAACGTAAGGAAAACTTTTCTGTCTATTTTGGAGGGAAAGTGGAATCTTTTGCTACTTTATATGAAATGCAAAAAAAATGGTTAGGAAAAGTTTTAAAAACAATGGCAAATCCAATTGTGTTTTCAGAAATGAGAAGATTAGATAATATGCTCCTAAGTGTTAAACATAAATCGATAAAGAAAGTCGCTGTTGTTCATGCAAATCACTTGGCATCGCCATATGAAAATTATTTAAATATTGATAAATCCTATGAAAATTTGTTTAGAAAGATTGGTCAATTCGATAAAGTAGTGTTACTTACTAAAGAGCAAAAAAAGGATATTGTTACAAAAGTAGGAAAAACTGATTATTTTACTGTTATTCCACATGCACATGAACCGTTGAGCATTAAAAATAATAAAATTTCAACTCAAAGAAGAAATAATGTTGCTGTTGCTTTGACTAGATATCATCCAGATAAACGATTAACAGAATCTATTGAAGCTTTTAAACAAGTTGTTCAAAAGATACCAGAAGCAAAACTTGAAATTTATGGTTATGGACCATCAGAGAACGAGCTGCAAAATTTAATTAAAAAATTAGGATTAGAAAATAATGTATTTCTAAAAGGTTTTTCCTCTAAACCTAAAGAAACTTATAGTTCAGCAGCCTGTTCTTTACTAACATCAATCCGTGAGGGCTTCGGAATGGTTATTACCGAAAGTATGGCTATGGGCACCCCTGTTGTTGCATATGATTTTAAATACGGACCACGAGATATTATAGAAGATAATGTCAATGGTTTCTTAGTAGAGAATGGGAACCAAGAACAATTAGCAGAAAGAATTATATCAATTATGACAAACGATGAACTTCGTGATAAACTATCAAAGAATGCGCTTGAGGTACGAGAAAAATTTAGTGAGAAAAAATATATGCAAAATTGGATTGATTTAATCGAATCATTGTAAATCAATCTATAATTAGGGAAGGTTTTTAAATGAAATCTGCATTATTGGTAGCTAAGGAACAAATCCAACACTTTTATTTAATTGGAAGACTTTCTTTATATGAAATAAAAAATAAAAATCGTAATAATTATTTAGGTACAGCATGGGAAATCATCAATCCAGCTATCCAAATGCTTATATATTGGTTTGTATTTGGAACAATACGAGATAGAGCGCCAATAGACATCGGAGGGGTAGAAATCCCCTTTTTTGCTTGGCTATTGGCAGCTTTTTTTCTGTGGATTTTTTGTTATCAGTCAATTATACAAGGGTCAAAATCTATTTATAGTCGATTACGAATGTTATCAAAAATGAATTTCTCAATGAGTATTATTCCAAATTTTGTTATTGTGTCGAATTTATATATACATTTTGTACTATTATTATCATCAATGGTTGTGATGCAGTTCTTAGGTTTTTCTATCTCTATATATTATTTGCAGTTTATATATTTTTTATTTGCTGCTTTTTGTTTGTTGTTTGCAATATCTTTAATTACTTCAACTATTTCAACAATAATTCGAGATTTCCATATGTTTTTAAATGCTACGCTTCGTATGTTGTTGTATTTATCTGGGGTGCTTTGGCCAATTACCTTATTAATCGATTTTCCAACAATAATGAAAATCATGATGCTCAATCCAATTTATTATTTAATTGAGGGCTATCGAGCTGCATTTTTCGGAACAGAATGGTATTTTATTACACATTGGCAGTATTCTTTATACTTTTGGGGATTAGTATTAGTGCTGTTTATCATAGGCGCTGCTTTACATGTGAAGTTTAGAAAACACTTTATCGATTATTTATAATAAAAGGTTTGTGATGAGATTGACAAAAGCAATAGTAGTAAAAGGTGTATCAAAAAAATATAAACTTTATAGTGGCATGAAGGAGCGCTTATTCGATTTAATCAGTCCTAGTGAATATGGTGAATCTTTTTATGCTTTGTCTAATGTAGACTTCGAAGCTGAACATGGTGAAGTAGTAGGTTTTATTGGAATTAATGGGTCAGGGAAATCCACACTTTCAAATATTATTTCTGGGATCGTTCCCCAGACAGCAGGAACAGTTGAAATTAATGGCGAAGTAGCATTAATAGCAGTTGCAGCAGGTCTGAAAAATGATTTGACAGGTCGGGATAATATTGAGCTGAAGCTATTGATGCTAGGCTTCAGTCGGAAAAAGATTAAAGAATTGGAACAAAAAATTATTGAGTTTTCTGAGCTAGGCAAGTTTATTGATCAACCAGTCAAATCATACTCGAGTGGAATGAAATCTAGATTAGGGTTTTCTATCTCTGTGAATGTAGATCCAGAAATCCTAATTATAGATGAAGCATTATCAGTTGGGGACAAGGCTTTTGCTGAAAAAAGTCTTAAGAAAATGAGAGAATTTAAAGGTAGAGGGAAAACGATGATTTTTGTTAGCCATTCTATTGGTCAGATGAAGCAATTTTGTGATAAAATTCTTTGGCTAGAGTTTGGAATGGTAAAGGATTATGGACCAGTGGCTGAAATAATCCCTAAATATGAGGATTTCTTAAAAAAATGGCAAGTAATGAATAAAAATGAACGTGAAAATTACCGGAAGGCAGCATTTGAAAATCAACAAAAAGCATTACGTGGAGAAACGATTCAAAATCACTTGGATATCGATGATTATTATTCAAAGGAAAAGATGACTGATTTTATAGAAAGACCAGTTAGTATGCTTGGTCATTTTAAAGGTGGAGAATCATTTATTTACAAATCACCTTCTAACCTAACAGAAGCAGTAAATTCTCATTCATACAAACATAAGGTTTACTATATTAGAAAACAATCTTCAAATGAGGAGGATTTGTTTTATTTATTAAGTGAAGAACCTAGTGGAATTAAAGGAATAATTGGCTGGGTGCATGTAGCTAATTTGTCTATACATCAACATATTATTGTTGATTTTGATGAAAAAGAATTTATTATGAACGGTAATGGGAAGGCTTTTGATAGACCATGGGGCGGTAAAGAGAATTGTATATTTAAAAATTTAAAATCACATGCTAATCAAAAGTTCATTGTTAGTGAAACAGATTTTGTCGGCAATAACATCTGGTATAAAGGTAAATTAGAAGATAAAGAAGTATGGGTTCACAATTCAGCTGTAGATCCAATAGAAGAATAAGATGTAAGTTGAACAGATAAAGTGTATTTCATTCAGTAGATACATTCTATCTGTTTTTTTAATCCTTCCTCCAAACTTTTAAAAAACTCCGAAAATTGATATAATCGAAGCAGTGATAAAATAAGAGAGGTGGAATAAAATGGTAGATAAAGTGAAATTAGGACGTACAGACTTACATATTCATCCAATTGGTTTTGGTGCGAATAAAGTTGCGCCTGAAAATAAAGAAACGAATACGGAATATGGCGGAAAGGTGCTCGAGGCAGGAATTAATAATGGCTTGAATTTTATTGATACTGCATTTATATATGGTAATGGAGAATCTGAAGAGATTATTGGGAAAACTTTGAAGGAAAATAATTGGCGCAATGATATCATCGTAGCGACAAAGGGTGCACATATTATTACGGATCAAGGGCATGAATTTGATAATTCTCCAGACTTTTTGGTAAATGAAGTGGAGAAGAGTTTGAAGCGATTACAAACGGATTATATTGATCTATACTATATTCACTTTCCGGATGATAAAACGCCTAAATATGAAGCGGTAGGTGCGCTTCAACGTTTAAAAGAAGCGGGGAAAATTCGTGCAATTGGGGTATCTAACTTCTCTTTAGAACAATTAAAAGAAGCAAACCAAGATGGCTATGTGGAAGTTGTTCAAGGAAACTATAATTTATTAGATCGTTCTGCACAGAAGGAGTATTTCCCATACTTGAAAGAACAAGATATTTCTTTTATCCCTTACTTCCCATTAGCAGCGGGATTATTATCTGGTAAGTACACGAAGGATTCTGCTATTCCAGATCGTCATAAGCATCGTCCATTATTTAAAGAGGAAGTTTTTTCAACAAATGCAGCGAAGGTAGATTATCTTCGTGATATTGCGAAGAAGCATAATGCGAGTATTCCACAGATTGTATTAGCATTCTATTTAACTTTAGATAGAGTAGATAGTATTATTCCAGGTGCACGTAATACAGAGCAAGTATTAAATAATTTAGAAACAGCAAATATAAAATTAGATGCTGAAGATATTGAAACGATTGAATCGGTATTTTCAGTAGAATAAAAAGAGTGAGATGCTAGGTACAGGCCCAGCTTAAAACAGGAATTCAGTGAGAAACTGGATTCCTGTTTTCTTTAGTTAAATAAAATGCTCTCTATCATAGAGGTAATGCGTAAAGCCTTCCATTAAAAGGAAATTCTTTTTTGGTAGAGAACATACGTTCCTCTTAAGGGTAAAAATTTTTATAAAAAAGCTGTTCAGACACTCCATATTGCTCTGTAGCTTCCTTTATAGTTACTGTGTAATCACCTCTTTGGGCAAATAAAAGTTCTAATGCAAACATATTCGCCTCAACTTCAATTTTTTCTGTTGAATAATAGGTGTTTGCTTTTAGAAAAGCTGTATTTTCATTTGGATGCAAGATTGCATGTCCTAGTTCATGGGCGCAGGTGGACAATTGTTTTTCATAAGGCAGATTTTCGTTTATATGGATTACCTTAAAACGATGGGATTTACTGTAATAACCAGATATAGATCCTAAAGGTTCATATACAATTGTTATGTTTAATTCATTTGCTATTTTAAATGGGTTATTAGTTTCGTACTTTTTTACTAATTGCTCAATCTTCTTTTTTATTGTCACAAAATCATTCCCTTATCTATATTTCTTAGGGGTGAATTTTTCTTTTGCCATGCGTCTTGTTAGTCTAAATGTATTCGCCCATGAATTGATTAATAATTCCCTGTCCTCTTTACTTAAATCATCTAATAATCTTCCATCAAAAGCAGCAAATGCGGTATCCACATCTTCACCATCAATTACCTTTTTTAACTGTTTCTTAATATTCTCTTCATCTTTTTCTGTTAAGTCATAGTAACGTTTTTTATCTGTACGTCCAAGTAAATAGTCTACAGATACACCAAAATGGTCGGCAACCTTTTGTAATCTATCGGTTCCGGGTGTTCTTGATTTCCATTGATAAATCGTGTTATTTGGTAAATCTAGTTTAGCTTCTAAGGTACTTACTGTAATGCCGTGTTCTTTACATAATTCTTTTATACGTTCTAATGTTGTCATATCAACCATCCTTAAGACTATATACAATTTAACTAACAAATATATTAGTTTTTTTGTTGACAACTAATATATTTGTTAGTAACATGTACATAAGTTACTTGATTAGTGAAAAAGACAATAAAAAATTCGGTATTGTGAATATAATCTTAGAGATAGTTTGCGATGTTAAGTTGTAGGATTTTTTAAAGTCTTATTTCATTATGTATTTATACTAACAAATACGTTAGTTTTAGTCAATCCGTTTGACTAATTAGTTAGCTTTGAAAAAAGAAAGGAGTGAAAATATGTTGTTGAAGTTAAGTAGTATTGGAAATATATAGGTTTAGCGAGCAGAGAAATTTTTTATACAAATCAAATAAAAAAACTCGTAAAAGGCGGCAACCAATTACGAGTATAAGAAAATACACAAGTCCAGTATAGCATGATAAGAGGATATTTATAAGAAGCAACTAGTACTTATACCAGAACCTGATGCTTGATTGAAAGCATTATTAGGAGAATAGTGATGAAGATACAATATGAACTACTCACCACTTAATTTTTGAAAAATTGAAATGGGTGCTTATTACTTCCATGAGGAAAGCAACTTTTCATCTCCATGGGCGTTACTTTGGGAAGTTCCTGCCCCTTTATCGGACTATGGTTTATACCAATCAGGGTTGGGGTTATCAAATTAAGATATTCAGTAAACGACTGAAGGATCATAGAATTTATCAAAGTATTTCACGTAGAGGGAACTGACCATGAAAATTTCTTTGGTTTAATGAAACAAGAAATGTATTAGTGTATGATGTATGAATCATTCGAAGGAGATAAGACAAGTCATTGAAGTATATATATTACAATTAAAAGTGAGTAAAAGTAAAATGGACTGGAATGAGTCCGGTAGAATACCGAGAATAAACCTGCCAATTATCTGTTTAATATTTAGTCTGGCTTTATGGTTTCAATGCACATTTAGAGGTGCTTTTTAAAAAGGAGTTGATCATATGGAAGTTGTGGTAGGAATTATAGTCATGACGTTAGGAATGCTAATTACGTATTTAACATTTGTAAGAAATAGGGATAAAGATATTATTCAGAATGCGAAAGAAGAAGCTACTATATTGGCTAAACTAGTATATATTAGTAGAGATGTTGATGGGCTTAAAATTGATATAAAGACAAGCGAAAAACAAATCGATCACATGCAGGAACAATTTGGAAGAATTGATGAAAATATAAAATCGGCACATAAAAGATTAGATAGGCTGGAAAGTGATAAGGGTGGTAGATTTATTAAATGAATATTTAGTACAAGAAGCACTGATTGTTATTCCTCTGACGTTAATAGGATAAGGATGATGCTTAAACATCATCCTTTATCCCTAACCTCTTCTAACATCTAACATACTTACGTTTAAAACCAACTCTGCCTTTATCTACATCTTTTTGGATGCTTTCATAAGCGTTTAGAAGGCTGTTTTTCTTTTTCTCTCGTTTAATTTCTACAATCCCTATTTCTTTAGCAGTTTCAACAGCTTTTTCATGAAGTGGTACATAAGAGATGGCAACAGTATAAAGGAAATTATTCATGGATGCTTTTGTTCGTTCTGGAGCTTCATGAATTGTATTCTTTACGGTATTTAACATTTCGGCAAGCTTACTTTCCGCAAATTGTTCATCTGGACGATTGCCTAGAAGCCAACAGTAGCAGCTCCAGCCTGCTGACATTTTTAATTCATCACCACTTGCGATCCATTTATCAGCGACATCTTGTGCAATGTCAGATTCCGATAAAGTTACTGCAACTACATAATCTGATAACATATAAAAGTATGCAGCATCGATCCAACGGTCATAATCCTCTTCCGTCATTGCTTTCGGGTCAGCGATAACACCTGCAAAGTACATGGCATCATAATTACCTGTCGCATAAAGTTCTTCTGCTAGTGCTTGATCTATTTTGATTTGTTTTACGATTGGTTTCATTGCCCCTGTAGCCACACCAAAGAGTGGTTCATGTGCTCCGTTAGACATATACATTTTCTTTGTACGTTCTTTACCGAGTGCTTCTAGTTCTTGCATGACTGTATCTAAATTCAACATATTAGCAATCCTTCTTTCTAATATTTGATATAAAGAAAGAGCGGTATTTGCCGCCCTTTCAAACTCTTTATTGTATTGGATCAGGAATATTTACCGGTAAGTTTAAATGTCTGCGCAATTCCTTCTCTGCAATGCTTCTACTTTCTTCATCAACATTGTAATACCACAGTCCATCATCCATTTTACCACCATCACCTAATAGATTTAATGTTTCAATGGATAGGTTTGTGCTCATTCCATAAGATAGGAAACTAGTAATATTATTAAAGGTTAAATTAGTTTTCATATTATTTCCTACGGCTTCAATTATATCATCAATTTTAAGTACGGAAGAAGAGGAAGCTAGCTTCTTAGCGACAGTTTTAATAATTTCTTGTTGGCGCTGTCCACGGTTGAAGTCAGTATCTTGCTTTCTCGTACGAGCTAATGCTAAGGCCTGTTCTCCATCTAAATGCTGGTAGCCTTTTTCAATGACCACTTTATTACGCTGTCCTTTTGCGTTAATTTCACTAATATCATATGGAACATTAAAATCAATTCCACCAATGACATCAATAACATCCATAAATGCTTTAAAATTAATAGATACATAGTAATCTACAGGAACATTAAGAAATTCTTCCACTGTTTCAATCGTTGCTTTTGGTCCGCCATAGAAATGGGCATGATTTATCTTTGTTTCATAGCCAACTTCAGGAACATAAACACGTGAATCTCTTGGAATACTTAATAGTTTGATATTATTTTCTTTCTTATTGAATGTGGCTAATAACAGCGCATCAGAGCGGTAATATTGTTCCTTTTCACGTTCTTCACTTTCATCGATACCAATAATTAATATAGAGACATTGTCTTCCACAGGGTCGACTGTATCTGCTCTTAAATTAGAGACTCCTTCTTGCTTACGCTCCACGTCTTCGAAAGAGTTTTCGAGACTTTCCTGTGCTGTCGAATAAATATTATATCCATATGCAACTACAGCAGAAGTTAAGATTAAGAAAGGAAGTAATAGGAAAAGGAACAGTTTTTTACGTTTACTTTTTTTAGCGTGATTATTATTTATTACATTTAAATTCTTATCTGGCACTTGTTTAAAACTCCTTTATTATTATTCTCAAAATAAAATCTGCCTAAAAGGAAGAGGCAGAATGTGATGTCATACATGTATTGAAAATATAACTACCCTTTATTTTCTCATATCTAGCTTTATATTGGCAAGTGAAAAGTTCTTTGAAAGAAGTTTGTCAGAAAAAATATTTATATCACACCCCGATTTAGAAGGCGAGTTCGATTATAGAAGTGAAGGGAGGGAAGAACATATGGCAGTAGCAGAAAAGACGTCTACACAGCTTCGATTGGTGTTTTTTGAAGGGGACAACGTTGAAACAGGTAATCCAATGTATAAGTACAAAACATTAAACAACGTTAAGCAAGCTGCAAGTACAGAGCAATTGTTTGAAACAGGAGCAGCTTTAGCAAGTCTACAAGCATCTTCACTTCATAACATCGAACGTAAGGACAGCTTCAATCTTTATCGAGAATAGGTTGTTTATTAATTTATTCAGAAAGGAGGTAAAACATGAAGAAATTAGAATTAATTTTTGAAAATGCGGAAGGCAAAATGGTGAAATATACGGTTGATAAGCCGGTAGAGCCAGTTAATGGATCGACAGTAAATGAAGTGATGGATACGGTAATTTCCCAAAATGCGCTTTCTTCAAATGGCGGAGACATTGTTTCAAAAAGAGGAGCTCGTATAGTAGAAACAACAACTGAAGAAATTGAGTTAGGTTAAATAGTAGAAAGCAGACCAGGCTGAATAATCTGGTCTGCTTTCTTTACACAAGAGAGGGGTGTTTCGGTGGATACATGGTTATCGATCTTAAAGGAAGTTGGTTTTCCAATTGTTGTAACGTTTTATTTATTACACCGTATTGAAGCAAAGCTGAATATACTTATTGATTCTATCCATGCTTTGCCAGAAAAGCTTAAATAAAAAAATGCTGATGAGATTAGGCAGTTAAATCTTGTCAGCATTTTTTATGAGATAAAGTGAATTGGAGGTAAAAGGTGCTATAATAGTCTTATCGAAAAATATAGAATAGACTGTTAACTAGTATAGTAGAAGAGAGGTTATACATATGGGGGAGCAATTTGACGTTATTATTGTTGGAGCAGGGACAATGGGAATGGCTGCTGGCTATTATTTAGCAAAAAAAGGAGTAAATACATTATTAATAGATTCTCATGATCCGCCACATGATAAAGGAAGTCATACAGGGGATACACGAATTATCCGTTTTGCTTATGGAGAAGGAAGAGAATATGTTCCCTTAGCGCTTCGTTCGAAAGAATTATGGGATAAATTACAGGAAGAAACAGAAATGCCCCTATTTTTGCAGACGGGTGTACTTGGATTTGGACCAAAAGGAACAACATTTATTGAAGAAGCTATTGCTAGTGCATCAGAACACAATCTGCCGCTAGAAGTATTGGATGCAAATGATATCAATCAACGATGGGCAGGCATAACAGTTCCAGAAAACTATTATGGTTGTTTTGAACCAACATCAGGTGTATTATTCAGTGCAAATTGTATACGTGCCTATCGCGAAGGAGCTTTAAAGCATGGAGCAACTTTAGTGAGCCATTCTCCTGTTACAAATATTGAGATAGAAGACGATACTGTTACAGTACATACAGCTAAAGAAACTTATATAGGAAAAAAACTAATTTTAAGTGCAGGAGCTTGGAATGGGCCATTGTTATCGAAGCTTGGAATTGATGTGAAGCTACAACCTTTAAGACAGACACATGGATTCTTCGATGCAGATCCAGAATTATATAATGCAGATACATTTCCTATTTATTTAACACAAACAGATACAGGGACATATTATGGATTTCCACGTATCGATGGTTCTGGAATGAAAGCAGGAAGACATGATATTGGGCAGGAGCTTGACGAAACGTATAATGTTGTAGACTACGGAAAAGTTGAAGCTGATGAGCAGGATACACGCACTTTCCTTGATACATTTATGCCACAAGCCTCAGGGAAGTTAATGGAAGGTGTTACTTGCTTATATACGAAAACACCAGATGAGCATTTTATTATCGATTATCATCCTGAACATATGCATGTTGCGATTGCTGGAGGCTTTTCAGGGCATGGATTCAAATTTGCAAGTGTTATTGGAGAAATATTATCTGAGATGGTTACGACTGGGAAGTCTCCTTACGATCTTTCTCTTTTCTCTATTAAACGACCAATATTAAAATAAAGCATTTAATAGAAAAACGCTTGGGATAGCTCCCAAGCGTTTGTTTTATTTTATGATTTTAGAAAACCCCTGGCTATGCCGGGGGTTCTAAAGAGCTTCAAGCGTGGGGTCAAAAAAAGCCTCTCTTCATGGTAAGCTAAGGTTGGTTTCCCGACCACCAAAACTCACCAAAGAAGGAGGCAAAGCCCTATGCAGGACAAGAATAGTTTAGCACATACAAAGTGGAGATGTAAGTATCATATAGTATTTGCTCCAAAATATAGAAGACAAGTGATTTATGGAAAATACAAACAAAGTATTGGAGAAATTATAAGAGAGCTTTGTGAAAGAAAAGAAGTTGATATACACGAGGCAAATGCGTGTAGAGATCATATTCATATGTTAGTGAGTATACCACCGAAATTAAGTGTATCTTCCTTCATGGGATACTTAAAAGGAAAAAGTAGCTTAATGATATTTGATCGTCACGCGAATTTAAAGTACAGATACGGTAATCGAAAATTCTGGTGTCGAGGCTACTTTGTAGATACAGTGGGAAGAAATAAAAATCAAATACAAGAATACATAAGAAATCAGCTTAAAGATGACTACATGAGTGATCAATTAACTTTATTCGAAGAATTTGATCCATTTACAGGGAAGAAAAATAAAAAGAAATAAGAGATTCTTTTAGAATCAGTGAGTAAGTGTGGTGCAAAAGGGAAACCCATTCAGTGGGCCTTTAAGGCCAAGGCCGGTAACAGAGGCTTCTAGCCGCAGAACAAACCACCAGTTCACACTGGTGGTTTTGATTAATAAAATCTTTTAAATCCGTCGAATTTACCCTTCCAGTAAGAGTTATCCAGACTAGTAATGGTTACTCCAGTAGAGCTTCCAGCATGGATAAATGAATTATTTCCTACATAAATTCCCATATGAGAGATGCCGCTACGATATGTATTTTCAAAGAATACTAGGTCCCCAACCTGTGGACTATTTACATAGTATGATCTATCATAATATCCGGTTGTGGAAAGGCGTGAAATATCTTTACCGGCATTATTATATGCCCAATAGATGAATCCACTACAATCGAAACCACCAGGAGCTGATCCAGCCCATACATATGGCGTACCTTGTACACTTTTAGCAACTTCAATTAATTGATTAACATTATAGTCAGTGCTACCTCCAGAAGAAGTATTCTCTGACTTGTTAGAGGTATTACTACTATTTGAACTTGAATTGCTAGAAGATGAATTATTATCTGCATCTTTACCAATAGATAGCTTCTGACCAACTTGTAAGAAATCAGAGGATAGATTATTCCATCCTTTTAATTTAGCAACAGTTGTGCCTTTTTCTGAAGCGATCTTAGAAAGTGAATCACCAGATTTAACTACATATTCTGAAGTACTAGCATTGGAGCCAGAATTGTTGTTACTAGGTGTTTCTTTCTTAGCAGAGCTATTATTAGAACTGCTATTGTTTGAAGATGAATTATTGTTAGAAGATGTGTTATTCGCACCTCCACCAATTTGTAGCGTCTGACCAGTAAGAATAAAGTCAGAAGATAAATTATTTTGCTCTTTAATCTTGGCAACTGTCGTTTTATACTGTACTGCGATTCCAGATAACGTATCTCCAGATTTCACTGTATAAGATCCAGAAGAGCTCTTGTTTGAACTGCTGTTGTTAGTAGATTTATTGCTACTAGATGAATTATTATTACTTGTCTGATTAGAAGACGAGTTATTATTTGACTTATTAGATGTTCCTGTGTTTGGTTTGCCAGGATCGGTTACAACAAATACATTTCCAGGGAAAATTAATGTTGTTTGTAAATTATTCCATTTCATTAAGTCGTTCAAAGAAACTTTATGCTGAAATGCGATGTCAGATAATGTATCTCCAGCCTTAACTGTATATGTATTACCAGGTTTTGATGGAGCTGACGAACTAGAAGATTTATTACTTTGGTTATTTGTTGTTTTCTTATCAGTTGTCTTTTTATCTTTACTAGTTTCTAGTACTTGGTTCGGGAAAATTAAGTCGCTATTTAGGTTATTGACATCCATTAGGGATGCAACGGTAGTATCATGTTGTCTAGCAATCTTCCATAATGTATCCCCTTTTTGTACTTTGTGTGTTGCTGCATCTACTTTATCAGCAGCTACAAATGCTGAAGCAATAACGGCAGTGGCAGTTACAGACATGAAAATCTTATTGTTGCTCTTTTTAGTTCTTTTTGCCAATTTTCTTCCTCCCCTTAATATTGAGACTATCCACAAGTTAGTAATGTAATAGAGTTGACTATGTTGTTTAGTATGATGAAATTTATATGTGATTTGACATTTTTATCTAAATTAACCTATATATGTATAAAGATTATTGTAACATTTTTCATAAAAATATTAGAGCGCATATCTTTTTTGTAATATAAATGTAATAAACTGCATAATTCTATGAATGAATCTCAACATTTTCTATACCCTTACGACAGGTTAATTTTGCTTGATAAGTTAAATATAGAAGTATATCGAAAATTGACATGTATTTCTAATTATATTAAAATAAAAACGAAAATTCTAAAAATTCCCACCAAAATGAACGGAGATGAATATATTGTTTAAAGAAAACTTTTATAATGATTTGAAAGAATTAGCAGCAATTCCTGGAGCCCCAGGCCATGAATATCATGTAGTGAAGCGTTTAGTAGAGCTGATAAAACCACATGCTGATAAGGTTGAAGTTGATCATATGGGGAACTTATACGCTTATTTAGAAGGTAATCAACCTGGTCCAACCGTTATGATAGGTGCTCACTCTGATGAAATTGGTGCATTAGTTAGCACCATTGAAAAAGATGGATTCTTACGTATTGAAGGACTTGGTGGGGTATCTGAAGCATTATTAATCGGGCGTAAAGTGGAAGTTAACGGGCATTTTGGTGTAGTTGGTGTGAAGGCAGGGCATCATCAAGCGCCAGATGAAAAACGCACAGCACCTCCAATGAATCAATTATATGTAGATGTTGGTGCGAAATCTTTTGATGATGTCATTGAAATGGGAATAAACATTGGTGATCCAGTTACATATATTAGTGGTATTGATCGTTTTACAAACCCGGATTTAATTTGTGGAAAGGCAATTGATAATAGAAGCTGTTGTTTATTATTAATTGAGTTATTTAAAAATCTACAAGAACGTAATTTTAGTGGGAAGCTTGTTGGAGTAGTTACTGCACAAGAAGAGGTAGGCTTACGTGGAGCAAAAGTTTCTACTTACAAGGTCAATCCAGATTATGCAATTGTTATTGATACGATTGCATGTGGAGATACACCAGATGTAGATTCTTATCCAGTAGAAATAGGGAAAGGCCCTGTTTTTCCTCTGTTAGCAGCAGGACAAAAATCCGCAAATGGAAATATAATGGCACATCAAATGAAAGATTTATTTGTACGTTTCTCAAAAGAAGAAAATCTGCCATATCAGTTGTCCGTAACAGCGAATGGATCTTCAGATGTTTCTGCAGTTCATCTTGTGAAAGAAGGGGTGCTATCAGGAGCAATTGTAATCGCTCGACGCTATTCACATTCTCCAGTAGAGGTAGCTGACTTAAATGATTTCGAAACTGCCTATAAACTATTGGAAGCACTTGTGAAGAACATAGATAAATGGGGAAATATGGATTTTGTAAAGTAAATAACTAAGAAAGCAATATGAAGTAAGCTGTTTTGAGACTGAGGCAAAAGGAAAACTAAGCTTGAAATCCAAACAATATTCAAGTGAAGCGTAGGAAATATACGTAGATTCCTCGTCGGCTAAAGTCGGTCACGTCCTGTGACCAACGCCGACACTAGGACATCGTGCCCGTCGTGGTAGGAAGGCCTAGGTGAGACCCCGCAGTGCACAGCACGAGGAGGCTCTCCAGCCGCCCATGGAAAGCGAAGTATATTTCCGAAGCGGTTATTTGCACAATTTATGTTTGGATTAGCTAAGTAATAAATTCTTTTGTCCCAGCTTCAAAATGGCTTTTTTACTTTATAAAAATGAAGTGATACTTAATTTATTTAAGTAAAAATGTAAAAAGTCATTGACTTTATCAATTTGCTTGGTTAAGATTAACATTAATTATTCAGAAAATTTG
This sequence comes from Ornithinibacillus sp. 4-3, assembly GCF_040958695.1. Lineage (NCBI taxonomy): Bacteria > Bacillati > Bacillota > Bacilli > Caryophanales > Bacillaceae > Ornithinibacillus > Ornithinibacillus sp. 4-3. Next base: position 3,265,319 of record NZ_CP162599.1, on the reverse strand, counting down.
ATTGGATGAAACCGGTCAGACTTTGGTTAGCTACATTTTAGGGTGCGTGGCTAGTCTGTAATAAAAAATGGATAAAAGGAGAAATGAATGATGAGAGCAGCAGATGCAATTGTAGAATTATTGATTGCGAATAATGTAGAGGTAGTTTTTGGTATCCCGGGTGATACAAGTATGACTTTCCATAATGCGTTTGAGAAATATAAAGATCAAATTAAATATATCTCTTGTCGTGACGAGCGTCATGCAGGTTATATGGCAGATACGTATGCAAGAGTTTCAGGTAAACCAGGTGTTGTTGATGTACCAAGTGGTGGAGGGGTACTATACGTTGCAGCAGCACTTAGTGAAGCAAATTCATCTTCTATTCCTATTATTTGCTTCTCTTCAGACATTTCTAGAAGCAGTGAAGGTACAGGAGCACTTACAGAACTAAGACAAGAGGATTTCTTAAGACCAGTTACTAAATGGAATACGACATTAAAATTAGCTTCGAAGGTTCCACACACGATTAAAAAGGCTTTTCGTATTGCAACAAGTGGAAGACCTGGAGCAATTCATATTTCTGTTCCAGAAGATATCCATGAGGCGGAGTTTGATTATGCGCCAGCAGATTTACAGGCAACTAGTAAAATTTCCTTTAGAAATGCACCGGCAGCGGAAGAAGTTGAAAAGGTATACCAATTATTAGCTCAGGCAAAACGTCCGATTGTTTTAGCTGGCGGTGGTGTTCATTTATCAAAAGCTTATGAAGAGCTAGAGAAATTTATGAATGACAATGCGATTCCTGTTGTTACATCGATTAATGGAAAAGGAAGTGTAGCTGAAACTTCACCACATGCAGTAGGTGTAATTGGAGTGAACGGCGGAACAGATGAAACAAATGACGTTATTAAAGAATCTGATTTCATACTAGTCCTCGGTTCGAAATTGAATAATGTAACAACGGTAGCAAAAACAATTTTCAAAAGTAATCCAAAGGTTGTTCAAGTTGATATTAGTGAAGAAATGCTTGATTTAAATATTCCAACAGAAGTAGCGTTAATGTGTGATGTCAACTTGTTCTTAAAAGAACTAAATAAATGTGTGGAGAATTCTGGTAAGGATTTCAAACAGGATTTACAAGCATGGACAGCACAGTACCAGAAAAGTGTGGAAGAAAAATTTGCGCGTGTTGCTGAAGAGGTGAATGCTTCTACAAACTTTGTGAATGCAGCGAAAATTGTTGATCAACTAGATAAGCAAGCAGATGATAATTCTGTTTTCGTTATGGATGCTGGTACACAAAATCCATACATGGCATCAAACTTTAAGACGAAAAAAGCAGGAAGAACAGTTGTATTTGATCGTGGACATGGGAACCTAGGTTATGCGCTTTCTGCATCAATTGGTGCTAAAGTTGCTAGTCCTGATTCAAAGGTATTTTCTTTGTTTGGAGATGGAAGCTTTGCAATGTCTGTTGGAGAATTAGAGACAGCGAAAAGATTGAATCTATCAATCGTGTTCATCTTATTCCAAAATAATAGTTATGGATGGATTAAAAAGCTTCATCAGCTTTATTATGATGAGAAATATATTGCGGTAGACTTCGCGGCAATTGATGGAGAAAAAATTGCAGAAGGGTTTGGAATTAAGAGTATAACAATTGATAGTGATGAAAAATTAGAAGAAGGAATTAAATGGGCAATAGAGCAAGATGGTCCAGTATTTTTAAATGCATTAATTGATCCGATTACGGATATTGTTCCTCCAGTAACAAATTGGCGTACAGACAGTAAGATTGATCCGAAAGATCGTAAAGCACTTACTTATTAAGAATCGGCTTATATTTGATAGGGGAGATAGAAATGAAAAGACTGATTCCGTTCCTTGCAGTTTTAATATCTGCATTATTAATGGTGGTTGGATGTAGTTCGAGTAATCCTTCAGGAGCTACAGATGAAAATGAAGAAAGTGGAAATCAGTCGGAGAATTCAGTATTGAAGGTTGCTTTACCAACGCAGCCTCCAACACTGGATCAACCGACAAGTACAGCGACAGTAACACGTGATGCGGCGAGATTAATGTATGAAACATTGGTTACTACAGATTCTGAGTATAAGGCTGTTCCGATGTTAGCGGAATCTGTAGACGTTAGTGATGATAATAAGATTTATACATTTAAATTACGAGAGGGAGTTAAATTTCATAATGGTGATGAAATGCTGGCCGAAGATGTAATCGCTTCCATGGAGAGATGGGTAGAAAAATCTTCTGTGACTGGTTCAATGTTTGAGGGAGCAACCTGGGAAGCTGATGGTGATTATACTGTTGTGCTTCAATTAGAATCTCCATCTGTGTTTGTACTAGACACAATGGCATCTCAAAAAATGGCAGCTGCAATTATGCCAAAAGAAATTGTAGATGAAGCAGATGCTGATGGAGTAAAAGAATATATTGGTACGGGCCCGTACAAGTTCGTAGATTGGAAACAAGATCAGTATATTCACTTTACAAAAAATGAAGATTATCAACCTGTAGATGAACCTGCAGATGGTTTAGCAGGAGAAAAAATTGCTAATATAGATGATATTTATCTTTATATCGTAACAGATTCTTCTACGAGATATACGGGTTTACAAACAGGTGAATATGACCTTATTTATACAGTGCCATTTGATAGCTATGATCAATTGAAAAATGAGACGAATGTTTATCCGGTATTTGATACTTATGGGGAAACATTAATTGTATATAATGAAAATGAAGGAATTTCATCGAATCTAAAATTCAGACAAGCACTAAATGCTGCGTATGATGTAGAACAAATGATGTTTGCAGCATTTGTTGATGAAGATTTATACTGGCTGCACCCGAGTTATATGACCAAAACGGTAACTAACTGGGCTACTGATGCAGGTAAAGAATTCTATAACCAACATGATCTAGATAAAGCTAAACAATTATTAGAAGAATCTGATTACAATAACGAAGAATTACGGGTATTAACAACAAGAGATTATCCTCAATTTTATAATATTGCGGTAGTGATGGAAGAACAACTAAAAGCAATTGGTGTCAATGTGAAATTAGAAATATATGACTGGCCAACTTTATTAGAGAAGCAAGAGCAACCAACTGAATGGGATGCTTCTGTTATCGGTTCATCCATAGTAACTACACCTTCGCAACTATTGTATATTAGTCCATCGTTTGCAGGTGGAAAGAGAAACGAAACTATTTTAGGGTTAAAAGATCAAATTGAAGATGCATCTACCTTAGAAGAGGCACAAGTGTTATGGGAGGAATTACAACAATATGCTTGGGAAGAGCATTTACCTATAACAATGTTAGGCGGTTATAATAATTTATATGGAGCTAACAATAAGGTGCAAGGAATCGAAACATTAACAGGTCCAATCTTCTGGAATGCAACGATCGAAAATTGATAAAATAATATTTCATGCAGTGGGAGAGTATTCTTGATACCTACTGCATGTTTTTTAAGCCAATTCATAAAATATATCTACCATTATCTAAAAAAATAAAACAAAAGCAATTCATAGTTATTTTGTCGGAAATGTATGATATACTGTTTTGAGATTTGTTTTACACATAAATTATCACAATTAGGAGCGTACAAAAATGAAAAAATTTAAGTGTATAGTCACATTAATTTTCCTGGTAGGTATAGTCGCATTAGTAGGTTGTAGTTCAAATACAGAAGAAGATAATAACGGCAATCCAAGTGAAGAGAAAAAGGAAGTTTTTAATGTCGCATTAAACTCGCAGCCTCCAACACTCGATCAGCCAATTAGTACAGCATCAGTAACGCGTGATATTGGCCGTTTAATTTTTGAAACATTGGTATCAACAGATTCTGATTATCAGGCTGTGCCACAATTAGCAGAAGAAATAGAAGTGAGTGATGATGGTAAGGTGTACACTTTCCATTTGCGAGAAGGTGTAATGTTTCATAATGATAAAGAAATGGTGGCAGAGGATGTTGTAGCATCAATGAATCGTTGGCTAGAAAAATCCTCGATTACTGGAAATATTTTTGATGGTGCAACATGGACAGCGGAAGATGATTATAAGGTTGTGTTGGAACTGAAACAACCTTCCGCATTAACTTTAGATACTTTGGCTTCATCTAAGCAATCTGCAGCAATTATGCCTAAAGAAATAGTGGAAGCTGCTCCAGATGAAGGTGTCGAAGAATACATTGGGACAGGGCCTTTTCAATTTGAAGAATGGAGACAAGATCAATATATTCATTTGAAAAAATTTGCTGACTACCAATCTGCTGAGGGAGAAGCGGATGGACTAATTGGAAAGAAGGAAGTATTGTTTGAAGACTTATACTTCCATATTGTTCAAGATACAACGACACGTCTAGCAGGATTACAGACAGGTGAATATGATTTTGCATATGGTCTGTCATTTGATTACTATGAGGAACTATTAGAAAACCCAGATTTACAAGCAGTTATTTCACCTTCTGCAAATGATTTAATTGCTTTTAACACAGTAGAAGGTGTTGCATCAGATTTTAAAATACGTGAAGCAATTAATACTGCTTTAGATAGTGAAGAGATTATGTTAGCGGCTTTTCATAATCCAGATTTATATTGGCTAGATTCAGGATATATGGATGTCGCATTAACGAATTGGGCTAGCACAGCTGGAAGTGAATATTATAATCAGAATGATCCTGAAAAAGCACAAGAAATATTAGAAGAAGCTGGTTATAATGGAGAAGAAGTAAGAATTTTAACGACAAGAGATTATGATCACTTATATAATATTGGAGTAGTTGTGCAAGAGCAATTGAAGAATATTGGTATGAATGCATCTTTAGAGATTTACGATTGGCCAACTGCATTAGAGATGCAGTCAAATGCAACAAATGAGTGGGATATATTTGTTTCTTCATCACAAACGGTAAGTACTCCACCACAATTAGTTGTTTTAAGTCCGACATGGGGTGCAGGCTTTGACGATTCAAAAGTTACTGATTTAATGTCAGAAATTGAAACGGCAACAACTTTAGAAGAAGCTCAAGAACTTTGGGATGAGTTACAGCTTTATGCTTGGGAAGAACTTTTACCAGTTGTTCAATTAGGTGGTAATAATCGTTTTGATGCTGCAAGAAGTAATGTTGAAGGAATGACAGCATTTTCAGGTCCGATTTTTTGGAATGTGAGTGTCACAGAATAAAGTTTTAGAAATAGGTCAGAGATATAAGTCGCTTTCCAAGCTTGAGGGGAGCGACTTATATCCTATATTGGTTTAAGAAAAGAGGGATTTGATGACATCGCAAAAAGATGTGAGGCATTTTCTAAATGACAATCAGGAAAAGTTTAAAGACATTAGTAAGTTTATTTTTGAAAATCCAGAAACAAAATTTGCGGAATTTATATCCTCTGATTATTTAGCAAAACAATGTGAGGAAGCTGGTTTTACAGTGGAGCGCAATGTGGCAAATATGGAAACAGCGTTTATAGCAACATATGGAAGCGGCTCTCCAGTTATCGGATTTATCGGTGAATATGATGCATTACCAGGATTGAATCAAGAAGCATTTAATTTAGCATATGAAAGATCAGAGAAAGCTGGACATGCCTGTGGTCATAATTTATTAGGAACAGGAGCATTTGCTGCTGCTTGTGCAGTAAAAAAATACTTGCAAGAAAATAATCTACCTGGAACAGTTAAATATTTTGGTTGTCCTGCAGAAGAAGGCGGATCTGGAAAAACATTTATGGTACGTGATGGTTTGTTTAACGGAGTAGATGCTGCGTTAACCTGGCATCCATCTTCAGTAAATGGAATTATGAGTCTAACGAGCTTGGCTTATTGTCAGGTAAAATTTAAATTTAAAGGAACTTCCTCTCATGCAGCAATCTCACCTGAATTAGGAAGAAGTGCACTAGACGCAGTAGAGATTATGAATGTTGGGGCTAATTATTTAAGAGAGCATATTACATCAGAAGCGCGCATGCATTATGCGGTGACAGATACAGGTGGGGTTTCGCCGAATGTGGTTCAAGATACAGCTGAAGTATTATATATGATTCGTGCTCCAAAGAGTACTCAAGTGCAACATATTTATGAACGTGTTTGTAAGGTTGCTGAAGGTGCAGCAATAATGACAGAAACAGAATTGTCGATTAACTTCCATAATGCTTGTTCGGAGTACATTCCAAATCGTGCTTTAGAAAAGATATTATATAACAGTTTAGAGAAAACTGAAACTGTGGAAATTACAGAAGCAGATAATGATTTTGCAAAGGATGTATGGAATACTTTGACAGAAGCTGAGCAACAAGGATACATACAAGGAATGAAAGGATTCGGTTATACAGGAGATGGAAGTGATTTAGAAGGGAAATATTTAACGGACTTTATCGCTCCTTATGTAGAATCCGAGGAAATATTATTTGGTTCAACGGATTTATCAGATGTGAGCTGGGTCGTTCCTACAGCGAAGGTTACTACTGCTACAGCAGCCATTGGTACGGCGTTACATACATGGCAAATGACAGCACAAGGACTAAGTGACTTTGCGAATAAAGGAATGCTGAGAGCGGCAGAAGCGCTAGCACTAACAGGTATTCGTTTGTTTGAAAATGAGAAAGCATTAGCTACAGTGAAGCAAGAGTTTGATTTGTTTAGAAAGCAAAATCCATATACTTGTCCAATTCCGGATGGTGTGGAACCAAAGAATTAAGTTGAGAGGTGCCCTATATGCATTTTACATTTGATCATGTTGTACATTATATGAATGAACCAAAGCAGGCAATACCTTTTCTAAAAGAGCAAGGAATTCATGCTGTGATGGGTGGGAAGCATCCTGATTTAGGTTCTTATAATATATTAAGTTATTTTGATTTATCTTATATCGAGTTTTTTGGTGTAGAAGATAAAGAAGTTTTTACGAAGATCAACCATTTACCACATACATTGATGCAATCCATTATTAATGATGATTTCGCAGAGGGCTTCTCTCGTTTAGTTGTCAGCACTAATGATATCAAGCGAGCGGCAGCGCATTTCAAGGCAGAAGGATTAACAGTAAACGGGCCAATGAAGCGCGCGCGAAAACGTCCAGATGGATCAGAAGTCACTTGGCAATTATTATATGTAGGCACGGATGATGCTACATTAGAAATGCCTTATATTATTCAATGGGATGAGGCAGAAGAAGAGAGAAAAGACGAATTAACAAGCAAGGGGATTATTGCTCCACATGAAGAAGACTACCTATTAAAAGAAGTATTATTAGCAGTACATGATGTAGATGAAACGGTGAGGAAATGGATACGTCTTTTAAAGCTTGAAGAACTAGGTGAATCTTTTGTTGATGATGCTTTGCAAGCAAGATGTCGTAAGCTAAGCCTCCCAGGTGGAAATCTGCAGTTTTGTAGCCCAATCGATGAAGGTATTGTTTCATCTGTATTGGCAACTCGTGGAGAAAAAATTTTCCAAGTGAATCTATCAGGTGGAAAAGAAAAGGGTTTATTTGAGCTGGCAAATGGGAGATATGAGAAGAAATAAATAAGCATATATTTTCAGGCGCGATTTTAATTAGAATCGCGCCTTTCGTGTTATGATAAACTGTGAAAAAGAGGTGAGTGATATGGCAAATATTGATTTTCATCCAGTATGGGACGAACAAGTCACAGATTTAGAAAGGGAACGCCTTCTTCAATTTGCGAGTGGGAAAATCATAGAACAAGATATGTTATCTATTATCTTGTTTCGTGGGAAGTATAAGAAAAATGGGGCAATTGTTGCAACCGTTTTGATTGGGAATGGTTATGACAGGATGATTCATTTGAAAAAGGTGCATGTTGAAGTATTAGCGCAAGATGGAGAACCCATTGCGAGAGAAAGTTTCACAACGGATTTACAAATAAAAGCTAATGCTTGGCAGCCATGGTCATTTGTTTTTCAAAAAGAATCCATGCTAACAGAAGATAAGTCAAAAAACACAGCATGGATAGTGGAAATCGAAAATCAATCCTAGCCACAGCTGTAGCTAGGATTGATAAGTTAAAATGGTAGCTGATTTACTTCATGAAATGGATAGCATTCCATTTTTGGCTTCGTAATTTGAAATACCGATAGATCAAGTGTTGATAATCCAGGTGAATCAACGGTAATAATTTTTGAGCTAATCGGATTAAATCCTGCCCGGAAATGACTGCTTGATTTTAAACCAACTACCTTATACTCAGAAATATCAATGCCATGCAGTGTGAAAAACACTTCATCTTTTACTTGTGTGTTAATCGAGGTTACAAGTACGTCTACTCCGTTAATAATTAAGCGGGCAGACTTTCCAAGATTAACCTGATTTCCACGTCCCATAGGCGAAGATTGAATAAATTTTCCATCTGTAAGTGATTTTACATAGGCATGTACTTTTAAAGATTCTCCGTGTAAGTCATCTGTTTTACCGCCAAGATTGACATCAATATACGTACCAGCTCCAGCTTTATGTGCGATATTGGCAACTTCTGGATCACACATAAATCCGAAGCAAGACTTCTCGATTTTTGCTTCAAGCATGGCACGTAGTAAATATGTTCCATCCCCAGGTGTTCCAGCACCAGGGTTGTCAGAAGTTTCATTGAGGATTACTGAGTTTCCTTCATGGGCTAATGCTAGCTTTAATCCTCCCTCTGGTGAAGGGTGATTAACAAATAACTCTTCTTTAACATTCCAAATTTCTCTAGCAATCTGTTTTGCAGTGTGCTCTGCTAACTCCGGATCATCATTCGTAGTGACAAGCACACTCACTCCCATTTGTTCAATGTCTGTATATGGGAATCCATGATAAATGGTACAGTCTAAAACCTTTTCATCTTGTTCTGCCTGTGCGCATGCATCATTTAAATCTTTCATTGGAGAGAGTTCTGTTGTATAAGTTGGCATAATCAATGGTAAGTTTATTAAATGGGTAACTGGCTTGATTCTACTTTCTGTATATTGTTTCAATAGTGTAATAGTTTCGTAGCCAATTTCATAACAATCCTCATGTGGATACAAAATATTCCCGAGCGTAATATCTGCATTTGAAACCATTTGTTCTGTTAAATTTGCATGTAAATCAAGGGAGACAACAATAGGTATATCACTACCGACTTCTGATCGAACTGCTTGGAGTAAATCGCCTTCCATATCGTCAATTCCTTCTACTACACCAGCACCATGCAAAGATAAAGCGATCGCATCAAAGGATTCTTGGCTTCTAATTGCATCTAACAACTCGTTTTTAAGACGTAAATATGTTTCTTCTGGAATAAGACCAGCAGGGAGGGCCATTGCGGATAATGTTGGTACATATTCTATACCATTATCTTCACATGCGGCAATCATACCACCTAAATAATAACGAACTCCACGGTGTTTTTGAATTACATCTGTACCATAGTGTAAGTCCCATTCTTTAAACTTTGCAATATCTGTAGGTACATTGGAAAAGGTATTCGTTTCATGGATAAGCTGCCCGATTAAAATTTTCATGCTAAAAAATTCCTCCTTGTGTATGCTTTTTATCTATTCTACTATAAGGGAAAGTAGAGAAGAAATAATTTGTTGTAAATTCAGAATATAATTAGCATAGTAGTATTTACTATTATTGGAGATATGAAATCATTATAATTAATATATGGATTTGGAATGAGTGGAGGAGTAAATATGAGTCAACGTGTTATTGTAGTTGGTGGTGGGATCATTGGTGCGTCAACTGCTTATTATGGAGCAAAGGCAGGGATGGATGTCATTTTATTAGAGAGTGATTACATTGCTGCAGGGACGTCTTCTGCATGTGATCAAGGAATTTTACTGCAGACAAAAAAGCCAGGGCCAACTTTAAATTTAGCAATAGAAAGCTCGAAAATGTACGAGCAATTAGAAGAAGAGCTCGGTGCCGATATAGAATATAAAAAAGGCGGCGGGTTAATTATTATGGAAAATGAACTGGAAAAGGAAATGGTCGAAAAACACGCTGATCAGCTCCGCCAGTTTGGAATAAAAATAGATTCACTATCAACAAAGGAAGTACGCGCAAAGCAACCGGAATTAGGGGAGCATTTACTTGGAGCCACATGGTGTGCGGATGACGCAAAAGTAAACTCTATGAAGGCCAGCTTTGAACTGGTGAACGCGGCAGAGCGTCTTGGTGCTGAGGTTCGCTATGGAGCAAAGGTAACACGCATTTTAACAGAGGGAGATCGTGTTATTGGTGTAGAAGTGAACAAAGAAAAAATATATGCAGATAAAGTAATCTTAACGACAGGGGTATGGACGGCGCCATTAGTTGAAGACTTAGGAGTTGAGCTTCCAATCATTCCTAGACGAGGACATATTCTAGTGACGGAAAAATTACCACCAACACTTCATTCAAATATTTTAAGTGGTGCCTATATAGCAGCGAAGAGTAAAGGAAATGAAGTGGATCCAAATAATCCAGCAGGTGTAGGCTTAGTCATTGGTCAAGTTGCCAGTGGTAATATATTAATAGGTGGTTCTAGAGAGTTTGTGGGCTTTAAACAAGGTACATCAGATGCTATTGTGCGGGCAATAAGTACAGCAGCGGCACAAGCTTTCCCAAAGCTAGCCGATACTCGTATCATTCGCGCGTTTATAGGATTTCGTCCATTTACGGCAGATGGCTTACCTATTATTGGAGCAATAAGTCAGCTTCCAGGTCTCTATATTTGTGCTGGACATGAAGGAGACGGAATTGCGTTAGCGCCTGTGTCTGGTAGAGTTATTACGGAAATTGTCGCTGGCAAAGAAACTTTTATGGATATGTCACCTTTTTCACCAGATCGTTTTTGTAAGGTGCAGCAAGTTTAAAAAATTAACATGAAATAAATCATAATGGAGGGCTAGATAAAATGGATTTTCAATTTGATCATCTTGTTCATTATATGGAAGACCCACATCAAGCAATTGCAGATTTAAAAGAAGAGGGTATCCATGCGGTAGAGGGAGGAAAGCATGGAAATCGGCCAACTTTTAATGTACTTACTTATTTTGATTTAAGCTATATTGAAATTATCGGTACATCGGATAAACAAACCCTTGAACAAATGAACCACCCTAGGCATAGTATGATTGAGACGATTATAGAAAGTGATTATAATGAAGGTTTTGTACGTTTTGTAGTACGAACTTCAGATATTCAGCAAGCAGCTGAACATTTTCGCAGTAAAGGCTTAACCGTAAATGGTCCAGTTCCATTAAGTAGAAAACGTCCAGATGGTACATTATTAGAATGGAATTTGCTTTTTATTGGTAAAGAAGATGAAGACCTCCAGCTTCCATATATTATTCAATGGAATGAATCAGACGCTGAGAGAAGAGAGGATCTAACAAAACGTGGAGTAATTGCGCCACACGATACAGAAGCGGAATTTTCGCATGTGCATTTTGCGGTACATGATGTGAATCAGGTGATTAAGAATTGGTCGGAATGGCTGGACTTACCTGAAATTGGCGAAGCATATGTGGATGATAAACTTCAAGCAACATGTCGCACATTGGGGTTACCAGGAGGAAATCTTGTTTTCTGTGAACCAATTGGTGAAGGATTAGTAGCTAATATCCTAAAAGAGCGTGGAGAAAAACCGTTCCAGGTGAATTTTAAAGGAAACATAGCGAAAGACTTCGAAATCTCAGGCGGACGTTATCATTTAGAAGAGAAATAGTTGTAGATTTAGTTGTTAAGATAAAAGTGTATGCTTCTATGTCTAAGAAGTCAGGCATTCAATTACACTACAATAAAACACCCTATAAAGTAGTCATTAAAAAAGACTATTTTATAGGGTGTATTTTATTGAGGAAATAAAAGAAGTTTTGTATTCAAGTTTAATCATGAATATGAAAAAAAGTGAAAAATTCTCATACAGGACAATATAGAATGGTAAATGCCTGTAAAGGAGCTTAGAGTCTTAGCAAATAAGATTATTAGCCAGAATAATATTATTCCAGGGAATTATCTGAATAATATTGACGAATTGGGTTTTAGTATATTAGTATAATTGTATACAATTATACTAATATATGGAGGATGCTTATGAGGATTGTTAACAGTAATCCCCAAAACAGAAGAATTTCCACGAAAGATATCGCTTATTTTGAAATAAAAAAAAGAATTATTGAAGGTCAACTTCATCCAGGTGAGCCAATTGTTGAAGAGACTATATCCAATGAGCTAGGGATTAGTCGTACTCCTTTACGAGAGGCTTTACAAAGACTTGAATTCGAAACATTGGTTGTTAGACAAGTTAATGGACGTTTAAGAGTCGCGCCTGTATCTGTTAAGGAAGTTAGTGAAATTTTTCATGTTCGAAGTAGATTAGAGGGGATTGCTATTTTAGAGGCTACTGAAAATGCAACTGATAAAGACCTTCAGGAGTTGTCTAATATTATACATATGATTAAGGAAACCCCTAAAGATCGAGCAATTGATAACATTCTCTATTATGGTGGTCAGTTTCATACTTATATATATAACATGAGTAGGAATAAGACGGTCAGTAATATTTTATATCAACTAAACGACCATATTCACAGATATAGACGTTTAATTCCTACGACAAACTTGGATAAAATTCTTAAGGCAGGAGAAGAACATCAACATATCTTTAATTTTATGGCTAAAGGGGATAAAGTAGGTGCTGAATTAGCCATGATAGAACATATCCTTTCAAGTCTGGATCAAGTAATTAAGGCTGTTAAAGCTTATAAAAGCTTTGAATAAAGTGAAATGGTTTATATCTAATATAATTACTAAATTTATCGCTTTGCTACAAGATACTTCTGATGTCAGTATTTATAGAGTACTCAATGCCATATGAGACTACTTCAGAATGTTATCTTAAGCATTGCGGATAAGGGGAGAGAATATATAATGGACGAAAAAAATTATTCACTTAAAGATCTAGTTAATGATATCACGCAAATTGTTGAAGAGACAGAATTAGATAGTGAAAGGGTGGAAAGAACCGAGCGTTATGTCAGCAAGTTCATTCAGTCAGAAAATCCAATCCCTATCGAGGCGCTTCAATCTGATAAGAATCAGTATGCACGTCATTCTTTATATCGTGATCCTCAAGATCGATTTGAAATCCTTGCCTTAATATGGGAGCCAGGACAGAGGACAGGATTACATGATCATGATGGTACATGGGGAGTAGAAGGTATTGTAACAGGAAGAATGCGTATCCATAATTATTTACAAATGGAATCTTATCCAGAAGACAATAAGGTGAAATTAAGTTATTCTGGAACGATGAATTTAAATGCACTCAGTACAGGAGAGCTTTTGCCTCCAGCAGATTGTCATATATTACAGCCTGAAGGCAATGATACAGTTGTTACTATTCATGTATATGGGAAACAGCTTCGTCATTTTAAAGTATTTAAATCTACTGAGGAAGATAATATTTATACGGTTCATGACCATCCAGTAGGTTATACAACTGAATCGTTAATCACAATTTAATTAACATAAACGGGTAGGAGATTCTCCACCCGTTTTTTTATGGCTTATTTTATATGAAAGGCTTCCGTTTTTTTCTTAAGTATCCATTAAAAATGATTAATTAAATCAAATTCACAACTTAAGTATTATATATTGTAACCCTTTCTCAATTAGTGTATTAGACATGATTTTATAAATAAAATATTATTTTGAAATCAATTCATAGTTGTTTTATCGGAAAAGTATGGTATACTCGATTTTATCAAAATAAGAGAGCATAAAAAAACAGGGGAGGAATTAGATGTGAAGCAATTGTTTAGACCGGTATTTATAATATTATTATTAATTACGATAGGTCTCACTGCTTGTGGGAACAATGATGACAGTGAAACTGAAGATATAGAAAGTAACAATGCAAATCCAAATGAAGAATCAGTATTAAATATAGCGTTGGATGCAACGCCGGCAACAATGGATATTCCGAGAACTGCGGCAACAACTTCTCGTGATACAGGAATGCTGATGTTTGAAACGCTTGTTACAACGGATGCAGATTTTGAACCAATTCCGATGCTTGCTGAAAAAATTGACATTAGTGAAGATAATAAAAATTATATTTTTCATTTAAGACAAGGAATTAAGTTCCATAATGGAAAAGAAATGAAAGCAGAAGATGTGATCGCATCAATGGAGCGTTGGGCAGAGGTTTCTAGTGTGTCTGGAGAATTATTTAAAACAGCAACATGGTCAGAAATAGATGAATATACAGTAGAACTTGAATTAGCTTCCCCTTCATCGCTTACCTTAAATACATTAGCAACTGCAAAAGCAGCACCAGCAATTATGCCAAAAGAGATTGTTGATGCGGCACCAGCAGAAGGCATAGAGGAATATGTTGGAACAGGTCCTTATCAATTAGAAGAGTGGAGACAGGATCAATACATTCATTTTACAAAGCATGAGGAATACCAAGCAGTAGATTTACCAGCGACTGGTCTAGGTGGTAAGAAAGAAGCGTTAGTAGATAATATTTATTTTCATTTAGTATCAGATAGTTCTACACGTTTGGCTGGTTTACAATCAGGAGAATATGATTTTGCTTATAATATTCCTTATGATAATTATGAGTTATTGCAAAACACAGATGGTATAGACCCGATTTTAATCCCTGGATCTAACATGATTTTTAAATTGAATTTAACGGAAGGAATTGTCTCAAACCCAACAATTCGTAAAGCGATTAATTATGCATTAGATTATGATGAAGTGATGATGGCTGCATTTCCAAATAAAGACTTTTATTGGTTAGATCCAAGTTATATGCATGTAGATTTACCATTTTGGAAAAGCGATGCTGGCAGCGAGCACTTTAATCAAAATAATCAAGAGAAAGCAAAAGAATTATTAGAAGAAGCTGGGTATGATGGTGAAGAAATTAAAATAATGGCAACACGTGATTATGAATATATGTATACAATGGCTGTAGTACTGGAAGAGCAGCTTCAGAGAATCGGAATGAATACAAAATTAGAAGTATTTGACTGGCCAACAAAGACAGAGCGCCAAGCGGATCCTACATTATGGGATATTTTCCCATTAGGATTATCTATGGTCAGTACTCCGCCACAGCTCTTATCATTGAGCCCGACATGGGCAGGTGGAATTGCAGATAATTATATTACAGATCAAATAAAAGAGATTGAAAATGCAGCGAGCATTGAAGAATCAAGAGAAATTTGGGAAGACTTACAAGCGTATAACTGGGATTACTTACCGGTTATTAATTTAGGTGGAACAAGTACATTGTATGGGATAAGTGATAAGGTACAAGGTTTGGAATCGCCACTTGGACCGTTGTTTTGGAATGTGACAATAGAAGAATAGAAAAGATGAGGTTTCATGTAATTTATGAAAATGATGTTTGCAAGGAGGAATTATAGAATGGTAGTTTCAAGGTTTAAATCTGTACTTGGCCTGTTGATTATGATGTTGGTTTTAGCCGCTTGTCAAAGTACAGAGAATGAATCAAATCAAGCGAATGGTGAGGATACTGGTAGCGGTGAAAGTGAGGAGCTTAGGGTATCGATAAGTATCCAGCCACCAACACTTGATCCCCCGATGTCCACAGCGACGAAAACATCGCATGTAGCTCGAAATATTTTTGAAACGCTTGTGACATTAAATGCCGAGTATCAACCTGTACCCATGCTGGCAGACACAATTGACCAAAGTGATGATAGGCTGACATACACCTTTCATTTAAGAGAAGGTGTGTTATTTCATAATGGGAAAGAGATGGTTGCTGAGGATGTTGTCGCATCGATGAATCGTTGGTTAGACATCTCGGCAGGTGGAAAATTATTAGAAGGCGCAGTATTTGAAGAAGGGGATCCTTATACGGTTCTCTTAAAATTAGAAACTCCGATTGCAGATGTGTTGGAAATTATGGCTGATCATGTACAATTTCCTGCGATCATGCCTAAAGAAATAGTTGATACAGCAGAAGCAAGTGGAGTCACAGAGTATATTGGTACCGGACCTTTTCAGTTTAAAGAGTGGCGTCAGGATCAGTATATCCATTTAGAAAAGTTTGAGGATTATGTGGCAGTAGATGCACCTGCAGATGGGTTTAGTGGTAAAAAA
This sequence comes from Ornithinibacillus sp. 4-3, assembly GCF_040958695.1. Taxonomy (NCBI): domain Bacteria; kingdom Bacillati; phylum Bacillota; class Bacilli; order Caryophanales; family Bacillaceae; genus Ornithinibacillus; species Ornithinibacillus sp. 4-3. The sequence goes on along the minus strand of NZ_CP162599.1, from coordinate 3,249,196 downwards.
GAAGCCTTTATCAACAATGTTTATTTTATGATTGTACCGGATCCAAGCACAACCTTTGCCGGTTTACAAACTGGAGAATTTGATATTGTGTATGATGTTTCGAATGATCAATATGAGCAACTTTTACAAGATGAAGCACTAAGTACCCGTCCTTACCATTTTGGTAGCCTTATTCTGTCGTATAACAAAAAGGAAGGACCGGCGACTGATCAGAAATTTAGGCATGCACTCAATGCGGCGATTAATTCCGATGATATAATGCAGGCTGGATTCGTGCATGAAGATCTTTTTGAAATTGATTCTGGATATATGACGAAGGATCGAACGAATTGGTATAGCGATAATGGAAGTGAGTTCTATAATCAAGCTGATCCAGAGAAAGCAAAACAGTTACTAGAAGAATCGGATTATAATGGAGAACCAATCACGCTCCTAACTTCACGTGATTACGAATTTATTTATAATGCATCTGTCGTTTTACAGGAGCAACTAGAACAAGTAGGAATCAATGTGGAATTAGAGCTTTATGATTGGCCAACCGTATTAGAAATGCGCCAGGATCCAGAATTATGGGATTTGCATATTAATGGAACTGCTACTCCTGTCACCCCTTCAAGCTTATTATTCTTGAACTATGATTGGGTAGGTTGGCCAGAACATCCTAAAATTGATGAATTACTAGCAGGCATTAAGGATGCAGTAGACCAGGAAGAAGCGAAGTCGCATTGGGATGAACTGCAAGAATTTGCCTGGGCAGACTATTTACCAATTTCTATCCTTGGACAATATAGTAATGTCATTGTTACTACAGATAAAGTAGTTGATTTCTCTGAATTCGAAGGTGGATTTCTTTGGAATACAAAGCTAGTAGAATAATAAGAAAAGTGCAAAGTTAGACAGTGCTATCTTTGAATAAGCATTAATTGCACAATTTTTATATTTTCCTATCTAAGAAAAAATAAAATAGTTGTCGGTGGCGGAATGATTAGGATTGTCTATAGTTTATTCCCCGCCACAGCTCTTATCATTAAATAGGCTTTTAAATCGTTCGTTTAGAGATCGATTTTATTTTTTAATTTTAATTCATAGTTTACTAATGTGAATAATGAGTTTTGAAGACAACAGGAGGGTACAAATATGAAATTTTCCAAACGCAGTCTATTCTTAGTCATGCTAGCATCTATTGTGTTTTTTATTATAGGCTGTAGCTCTAATGAATCAGAGGTAGATGGAAATAAATCAGATGAAACAAGCAATGATGAAGCAAATACTGGTAGTGTATTAAAAATTGCGCTAGATGGGCAACCACCAACTTTGGATCAACCGACAGCTGCCCCAACTGCAATTCGAGATACAGCTAGACTTATGTTTGAAACACTTTTAACAACAGATTCCAATTATGCTGCTGTTCCGATGTTAGCAGAATCTGTTGAGACTGATGATAATAAGACCTATGTATTTCATCTAAGAGAAGGGGTTTTATTTCATAATGGTAAGGAAATGATTGCAGAAGATGTGATTGCATCGATGGAAAGATGGTTAGAGAAATCAGCAATTACAGGAACTATTTTTGAAGGTGCAACTTGGACTGCGGAGGATAATTACACTGTTGTATTAGAATTAGTGGAGTCATCATCACTGACCTTAGATACCATTGCATCTTCTAAACAGGCAGCAGCAATTATGCCCAAAGAAGTTGTTGAAGCGGCGACAGCTGAAGGGGTTTCAGAATATATTGGAACAGGCCCTTATCAATTTGTAGAATGGAGACAAGATCAATATATTCATTTTACAAAATTTGATGATTATAGTGCTTTAGAGGAGCCAGCAGATGGTTTAGCTGGAAAGAAAGAGGCTTTAGTGGATGATATTTACTTCTATATTGTTACAGATGCCTCTACACGTATAGCTGGTTTACAAACAGGGGAATACGACTTTGCTTATGGTGTTCCTTATGACAGCTATGAACAAGTTAATCGTGATGAAAATATAAATACTCATCTTGATGTAACTGGAGTACAATTATTAGCTTATAACAAAGAGAAGGGGCCAGCTGCTGATGTTAGAATGCGTGAAGTAATTAATACAGCGCTAGATATTGAAGAAATTATGATGGCAGCTTATCCGAATGAAGACCTGTTTTGGTTACATTCCAGTTATATGGACGAAGACATCGTCAGTTGGGCAAGTGATGCTGGAGAGGAATATCATAATATCAATGATCCAGAAAAGGCAAAACAGATGTTGGAAGATATGGATTACAACGGCGAAGAATTTAAAATCTTAGCGACTCGTGATTATGATCATCATTATAATGCAGCAGTTGTCATCCATGATCAATTATCTCAAATTGGAATAAATGCGACATTAGAAATTTATGATTGGCCAACGGTGACACAGCTTAAAGATGATACTGATGCATTTGATGCCTATGTAATTTCTTTCTCAACGGTAAGTACACCACCACAATTCCTTGGATTAAGTCCAACTTGGGCTGGTGGAGTCAATGATGAGAAAGTTGTAGAAGATATGAAAGCTATAGAAACAGCGCCGACAACAGAAGAAGCTCAAGAAATATGGGAAGATTTACAACGCTATGCATGGGAAGAGCTTCTGCCTGTTACGACATTTGGAAGTTATAATAGCTTATATGCATCAAGTAATAAAGTTGAAGGAATCATTACCTTCTCAGGTCCAATTTTTTGGAATGTAACAATTGGGGAATAGGTATTAGTTTTCAGAAAAATGATTCTATTATTTAAGTGCTTGACAATAATAATAGACTTCATATATGATTAATTCACAATTTAAAAAGATAATTCCTTATCAAGAGTCAGGGGAGGAACTGGTCCTACGATCCTGCAGCAACCATCGAATAATTAAGAAGTATTCGATAAGGTGCCAATTCCAGCAAGCAAATAAGCTTGAAAGATAAGGAAGAGCGCGGATAATTTATCATGATATAGCCTCTTCCTTTGATGGAAGAGGTTTTTTAGTTGAGTAAGAAGGTATAAAGTTTTGCACAAATTAATTCTTATTCGGAGATAGCGCTGTCTAGCTCCGAGCGCCAAAAACTAAGAGATTTCGCGTCACGCCCTACAATAAGTCAACATCGGTTCGTGACCTCACCGTGTTTCCTTTATCTCGGTTGTGCCACTCCAATCTCTACGTTTTTAAACGGGCGCTCTACGCTTTTCTTGACTTCCAGAAAAGGGATTAGCAGTAAAATCAAGCTTTACATAGCTTTAAAACCTAGTAAACAAATGTGAATTCTAGGTATAAATCGGGAGGGATAAGACATGAATTTATTTAGAAAAGGTTTATTTTTTATTTTACTTGCAGTAGCAATTATTGCTGTAGGATGTGGACAAAGTAAGGATAGTCATTCAGATAGTGATAATGAAAAAGATTCAGGTGAAGCAGCAAACCAAGAAGAAGCTGCAGAAAATAGATTACGTATTGCATTAGATGCTCAACCGCCTAACTTAGATCAGCCGGCAAATACATCAACATCAGGCAGAGATACTTCTAGACTGATATTTGAAACACTTTTAACAACAGATGCAGAATTTAAGCCAGTTCCAATGTTAGCAGAATCTGTTGAAACAGAGGATAATAAAACATATGTATTTAAATTAAGAGAAGGTATTAAATTCCATAATGGCAAAGAAATGACTGCTGAAGATGTTATTGCTTCTATGGAAAGATGGTTAACCAAATCAACTATTACAGGTTCTATTTTTGGCGATGCAACATGGACAGCAGAAGATGATTATACAGTTGTTTTAGAGCTTAAAGAAGCATCTTCACTGACATTAGATACGATTGCTACATCAAAGCAGGCTCCAGCAATTATGCCAAAAGAAGTAGTTGAGGACGCTGGTGAAGACTTTGTAAATGAATATATCGGAACAGGACCTTATAAATTTGAAGACTGGAAACAAGATCAATATATCCATTTCACAAAATATGATGAGTATCAAGCAGTAGATAAAGAAGCGGATGGGTTATCAGGGAAAAAAGAAGCATTAATAGATGATATTTACTTTTACATCGTACCTGATACATCAACTCGTTTAGCTGGTCTTCAATCTGGAGAATATGATTTTGCATATGGTATTCCATATGATAGCTATGAATTAGTTACAAATGATGAAAACCTAAACGCACACATTACAGCAAGTGGTGAGCAATTTTTAATCTTTAATACAATAGAAGGGCCTGTAAGTGACTTCAAACTACGTCAGGCATTAAATACAGCAATTGACTCTGAAGAAATAATGAATGCAGCATTTCCAAATCCAGATCTTTACACATTAAAATCAGGTTATATGGATGATAATTTGGTTACTTGGAAGAGTGATGCTGGTAAAGAATATTACAATATCAATAATCAGGAAAAAGCAAAAGAATTACTAGCAGAAAGTGATTACCAAGGGGAAGAACTTCGCCTGTTATCGACAAGAGATTATGATCATCATTATAATACGGCAGTAGTAATTCAAGAGCAATTAACCAGAATTGGTGTAAATGTGAAGTTGGAAATTGTGGATTGGCCAACGATCAATAGTCGCCAATATGAAGCAGACACATGGGATTTATATATTATGGGCTTCTCAACAGTTAGTACCCCACCACAATTTTTAGGGTTAAGTCCAACATGGGCAGCAGGAATTGAAGATGAACATGTACATGAGCAAATGCGCGCCCTGGAGTTAGCACCAACAATTGAAGAAGCAAAAGAAATTTGGGATGATTTACAGTTATATGCATGGGAAGAGCTACTACCTGTATCCACTTTAGGTGCATATCATGGATTATACGCTTCTCAAAAGAATGTAGAAGGAATTGAAGCATTTTCCGGACCGATTTTCTGGAACGTAACTATAGAATAAAAGTGAACAAAGAATAAGCATGGAATAAAAGCCCTTATTCATTTGACAAGCATCATTCGATTGCTTAAGATGAATAGGGGCTTTTTCCAAGCTCTAAACAAAGGAAAGATCTATAGTCGTTAGATGAATATAAAAAATCCGGATATAAAATTCGGAATTTTTATACTTTTTATAGATCAAGATTAAAATAGGGGGAGTTAAGAAAATGGGGAAGAAAGCAATTAAAGCAATAGTTGTTTTATTTCTACTTTCTTTATTTGTTGTAGCATGTAGTGATAATGACGCTAATACAACAAAAGATGAAAACAATGAAGATTCAAATAAAGTGAATGAAACAGCAGAGCAAGGTGGAGAATTAAAGATTGCGGTTAATGCCCAACCACCGACATTAGATGGGCATGTAACAACTGCTATTGTTTCAATGGAAATCAGTAGAAATATTTTTGAATCACTTGTTGCTTTAGATGAGAATTTAGAAGCAAAGCCATTATTAGCAGAAAAGATTGATCGAAGCGAAGATGGAACTACATATACATTCCATTTACGTCAAGGTGTGAAGTTCCATAATGGAAAAGAAATGAAAGCAGAAGATGTAGTAGCTTCCATGAACAGATGGTTAGATCGTTCACCAATTAAAGACATCTTAGAAGAAAATGCTTTTAAAGAGGAAGATGAATATACAGTAGTTATCGAAATGGAAGAACCAATGGCTGATTTACTAGATATTATTGCAGGATTAGGGCGCGGGCAATATACGCCAATTATGCCAAAAGAAATTATTGAGGCTGCGCCAGCAGAAGGTGTAGAAGAGTATGTAGGTACGGGGCCGTTTCAGTTTGATGAATGGAAACAAGATCAATATATTAAATTAACAAAATTTGAAGAATATGTGTCTCCTGAAGGTGAACCGAGTGGGATGGTAGGGAAACGTGAAGTACTAGTGGATGATTTATACTACTATTTTGTTCCGGATGATTCCACTCGTTTAGCAGGAATTCAAACTGGGGAATATGATATTGCGGACAATATGGCATATGATAGTTATGAGCAATTAAATAATAATTCGGATTTAACTATCTATCCAGGTTCTTCAGGGACGCATACTTTAATTTATAATAAAATTGAAGGTTTTATGGCAGATGAAAAAATGCGTCAAGCGGTGAATGCTGCTTTAAATATGGAAGAAATCATGCAAGCAAGCTTTGTGAATGAAGCTATGTATTCATTAGACAATGGTTTCTTAAGTGCAGATCAAGTGAGCTGGGCGACGGCTGCTGGTGCAGACTCCTATAATCAGAACAACCCGGAGCGTGCAAAAGAATTATTAGCAGAAGCAGGATATAATGGAGAAGAAATTGTTTTAATGGTTACACGTGATTATGATTACCATTACAATGCGGCAATTGTAACACAGTCTCAGCTAGAAGCAGCTGGCTTCAATGTAAAATTAGATGTGTATGATTGGGCAACTGTTATTGGGAATTTAGATGATACAACAAAATGGAATATGTTTATTACAGGAACAGCATTTGTTACATCGCCTTCTCAGTTATTAGTACTTGATCCAAACTTCTTTGGTGGTACAGATCATCCGAAAATTACGGAATTAAAAGATGCAATTCGTTTATCCACTACACAAGAAGAAGCAAAAGCACATTGGGAAGAATTACAAGCATTTTTATGGGATGAGTATGTGCCAGCAACCTTATTTGGTCATCATGGACGTATTGTTGTCGCACAGAAATATGTAGAAGGGTTACAAACAAATCCGGGACCTCTTCCGTGGAATACTTCCGTGAATAAATAAAATAATCGATGTCAGGCTTGCAGATGTTAGATGATGCAAAGCCTGGCATCTTTTGGTTGTTTGGCAACTACTCTACAAGCGAGAGAAGTACTACTAAGCTTGAGCAGAGTTCTTAAGTTTTTGAAAAGTAATGGTAAGCCATTGAAGTCTAAGTTACAATATATTTAGAAGTATGATGTTCATAGGATGAGGAGGCATATAATGACTTTTTCTATTACGGCAAGATGTGAGAAAACAGGACAATTTGGTATTGCAATCTCTACAAGGGTAATTGGTGTTGGTAGTCGCTGTCCATATGCAAAAGCAGGAGTTGGCGCAGTTACATCTCAAGCATCAAGTAATCCATATCTAGGAATTAATGGTTTAAAAGCATTAGAGCAGGGAATGACAGCTGAGGAAGCATTGCAGCATGTGTTAGCTCAAGATCCAGCAATTGATGTACGCCAGGTTAGTGTAGTAGATGCAAAAGGAAATGTTGCTGTACATACAGGTGAGAATTGTGTTGGTTGGTTTGGACATCGAACAGGGAAAAATTATGTAGCAATGGGTAATATGCTGGTTGGTGAGGATACCGTATTAGCAATGGCAGAAACATTTGAAGAAAATATAGATATGGATTTATCAGAACGTCTGTTGAAATCTTTAGAAGCTGCTCAAGCGGCAGGCGGAGATAAACGTGGGCGTCAATCCGCTGCATTATATGTTGTTAACGAGGAAGAGTATCCGTATATGGACTTGCGAGTAGATGAGCATGTAGATCCTGTACAAGAATTACGTCGTATATTTACTTTAGCACAGGAGCAATTAGTCCCTCGTATGAAATTAATGCCAACAAAGAAAAATCCAGCTGGTATTAATGATCGTGCAGCTATGGAAAAGGTTGGTTTAATTGAAGAAGAAAAGTAGTTGACATTTAAGGGTGTCACTTTATACTAGAAAATGAATTTACTAAAGAAGCGGAAGGGAAATCAAAGATGAATTTGACCTATGAAGGAAAAACAAAAAACGTATACCAATTAGAAAACGGAAATATCCTATTACAATTTAAAGATGATGTAACAGGGGAGAACGGTGTATTCGATCCAGGTGCTAATACTGTTGGTTTAACGATTGAAGGTATGGGTAAAGCTGGTTTACGTATGACAGAATTCTTTTTTAGTAAACTTGCAGAAAAAAACATCCCTACACATTTTATTGAAGCAAATATTGAAGAAGCAACGATGCAAGTAAAGAATGCAAAAGTGTTCGGTCGAGGATTAGAAGTTATTTGCCGTTTTAAAGCAGTTGGTAGCTTCTTACGTCGTTATGGTGCGTATTGTGAAGAAGGTCAAGATTTAGATGCTTTCGTAGAAGTTACACTTAAAGATGATGAACGTCAAGATCCGCCTATTTCTGCAGATGCATTACATATGTTAGATGTTTTACCTAAAGCAGATTATGAGGTATTAAAGAAATTAACACAGGATATCTCTACAATTGTAAAAGACGAACTAGCTAAAAAGGGATTAGTTCTTTATGATATTAAATTAGAATTTGGTCGTGACGCAGAAACAGGAGAAATTATTCTTATTGATGAAATTTCTGCAGGAAATATGCGTGTATATAAAGATGGTAAGTATGTAGAGCCATTGGATTTGGTTAAATTACTGTTAGGTTAATTAAATAAAAAGCTAGAGCCGAGTATTTTAGAATACTTAGTTCTAGCTTTGTTTTATTGGATTAAGTTAAAAACTTTAACGCAGTCAATGCATATACTTTTGCACAACGTATGACGTCTTCTACTAATACTTTCTCGTTAAAATTATGGATGCTTGGTAAATAAGCAGGGCCATATTGTAGTACAGGAATCTGATAATCACGGAAGTGGCGTGCATCACTACTAGCCCACTGCATTACACCATATGCGTGTTCTTTGGTAATATCCTCAATACTTGCCATTACGGCCTGACAGATAGGATCTTCTGCTGAGGTATAATTAGCTGAACTCTTAAATCCAAATGGCTCCAGTGTATAGTCGATAGAAAGCTGATCAAGTTTACTACGTATATGCATTAATGCTTCTTCGTTACTGATACCAAAAGGAAGGCGGCAATCCACTTCTACCATACATTGATCTGGTACAACATTGGATTTAGTTCCACCTTGGATTACGCCAATATTAACTGTAATACGTTCTAATACTTCATAATAAGCTGTATTCTCCATGTTCTTCATATATTCTTTAGAAATATTAATAAGAGATTGAACTTCATCAGGAACACGAATATCCATATCCCAAAGTTCTTTAATCGTATCAATTGCTTTCATTGCATCAATAATCGCATTTTTTCCTGCCAAAGGTGCAAGACTACCATGTGCTTGATTGCCAGATACAGTTAAGCGAAACCAACAGGAACCCTTTTGCCCAATCGTTGGATTTAATGGGGAAGAAGGCTCGGCAATAATACAACCGTCTCCAGCAATTAAAGAACGTTCTAACAACCATGGAACTCCAAGCTCGCCGCCAGTTTCTTCATCTGGAACGATAGCTAACATTAGCTTACCATCTAGAGGAATATCTAAATGTTTAAGCGCATAGAAAGCAAAAATTAATCCAGCAAGACCACCTTTCATATCACTTGCTCCACGACCTAAAATCCATCCATCTTTTACTTCCCCAGAAAAGGGATCGAATTCCCAGCGGCTTAAATCACTAGCAGGAACTACATCTGTATGACCACAGAAAATTAATGTTTTCCCATGATTTGAACCAATGGTAGAGGTGATATTCCACATATTTTCTCCAGCTTCATACCAATCCATCGAGATATTTTCTTGCTCTAAAAAGGATTCAATGTATTTACTGATTGGTTTAGAATCACCAGGTGGATTTTCACTATTAAACTGGATAAGCTTACTACATAACTCAATTAATTGATCAGCATGTTCTTCTATATAACTTACAATCTTCTCTTCTAGTTTATTCATCTACTGAACTCCTTCTTTCCATATATAAAAAACGTCAGGGAAAAATTTTCCGGTGACGTTTTGTTCGTGTCTTATTTTTTCCCGATGTCTGCATCATTTACTTTTGCAACTGCAGATAATAGGATTTTTCCTGCTATCTTCATTGCATCTTCATCAAAGTCAAAACGTGGGTGATGATGTGGGTAAACTAAGCTAGCATCACTCAATGCTGCACCCGTATGGAAGAATGTCCCAGGGACCTTCTGCATGAAGTAACCATAGTCTTCTCCACCCATAGAAGGTGGTCCTTCAATAACATTTTCTTCTCCAATAATTTCTGAAGCAACCTCTTGAAGATATTTTGTTTCTGCTGGATGATTCCATACTGCATCATAGCCTCGATGATATTGTACTTCACAAGTAGCGTCATTTCCTTCGCAAATTGCATTAGCAATTTGACTAATACGGTTCTCAATTAAATCTCGAACCTCTGGAAGGTATGTACGAACAGTACCAGTGATTTTTGCACTATCTGCAATAACATTCGGTGCTTCTCCGGAATGGAATGAACCTACAGTTACAACGCCAGATTCAATCGGATCAACATTACGGCTAATGATTTGCTGTAAATTCATGACTAATTGACTTGCTGTAACGATAGGGTCAACTGTTTGATGCGGAGATGCACCATGTCCACCTTTTCCGTTAATTACAATATCAAAAAAGTCTGTTGCAGCCATGACATAACCAGGACTACAAGATATTTCTCCAAGAGGCGTCGTGCTTGAGAGGTGCGTTCCAAATACAACGTCTACTCCTTCTAAGCAGCCATCTGCAATCATTGGCTCAGCGCCGCCGATATCTTCTTCTGCATGCTGATGAATGAGAACAACATTACCTTCTAAGTCATCACGATGCTTCGCTAAGACAGTTGCAACACCTAAAAGTGTCGCTGTATGTCCATCATGTCCACAGGCATGCATCTTGTTAGGAATAGTAGATTTATATTCTACATCTTTTTCATCTTGAATAGGTAAAGCATCGAAATCTGCACGAATAGCTACAGTTTTACCAGGTTTTCCTCCTTTAATTGTTCCAAGGACCCCATTACCTCCAACTTTCGTACGTACTTCAATACCAAGGTCTTCTAAATAATCTGCAATAATTTTTGCTGTACGAACTTCTTGATAAGCAAGCTCAGGATGTTGGTGTAGATCACGACGGATTTCTACCATTTTTGGAAAAAGTTCTTCTAAATCTTGATGCCATTGTTTAATATCCATGAAATCTCTCCTTATTGTATAAGTCCTATCTATTATTGTAGAGCGCGGAACCATGAATGTAAATATCTTCTAAAAATTTCTATTTCTTTCCGATCTCTGCTTCATTTGCTTTTGCTACTGCAGATAACAATACTTTTCCTGCTACTTTCATTGCTTCTTCGTTAAAGTCAAAGCGTGGGTGATGGTGTGGGAACACAAGGTTTGCATCATCCATTGCTCCTCCGGTGAAGAAGAAAGTTCCAGGGACTTTTTGCATAAAGTATCCGAAGTCCTCTCCGCCCATTAATGGTGGGGATTCAATCACATTATTTTCACCGATGGCCTCTGCTGCGATATCTTCTATATAAGTCGTTTCTGCTGGATGGTTCCATACCGCGTCATATCCTCGGTGATATTTTATTTCACAAGTAGCACCATTACCTTGGCAAACTGTATTGGCAAGCTGGGTGATACGCTTCTCCATTAAATCACGAATTTCAGGGACATAAGTTCGAACAGTACCCGTAATTTTTGCTGTATCTGGAATGACGTTAGACGCTTTTCCGGAATGGAAAGAGCCAACTGTTAAAACAGCGGATTCAATCGGATCAACATTACGACTGACAATTTGTTGTAGGTTCATAACAAGCTGACTTCCGATTACAAGTGGATCTACTGTTTCATGAGGAGATGCACCATGTCCTCCTTTACCATTGATAGTCACTTCGAATCCGTCAGTTGCTGCCATCATATAACCGGAGCGAATGTAAATACCTCCAACAGACTCTGTGCTTGATAAATGTGTTCCAAATACGACATCTACACCTTCTAAACAGCCATCTTCAATCATAGGTGCAGCACCACCAATTGCCTCTTCAGCATGTTGATGTAGGAATACGACAGTACCTTCTAATTCATCACGATGCTTCGCTAAGACAGTTGCAATACCTAAAAGTGTTGCTGTATGTCCATCATGTCCACAAGCATGCATAACATTTGGAATGGTAGATTTATATTCTACATCCTTTTCATCCTGAATTGGTAATGCGTCAAAGTCGGCGCGGATAGCTACAGTCTTACCAGGCTTTCCACCTTTAAGTGTACCAACAACTCCATTGCCCCCTACTTTTGTGCGAACCTCAATACCGAGATTCTCTAAATAATCTGCAATGATTTTTGCTGTGCGAACTTCCTGATAAGCTAGCTCAGGATGACGATGTAAATCACGACGAATCTCTACCATTTTTGGAAAAAGTTCTTCTAAATCTGTATGTAATGCTTTGATATCCACTATACTATCCCCTTTTGATTAATATATAATATAGAGCTTCAATCCATAGAATTCTCTTTTCTACGGATTGAAGCTTTACTTACTCTGCGAGATGAGACTGAGTTGATTCTTTTGTAGGATGCTGGACAAGAGCTGTCCCACCACCGCGACGAATTGGTTCCCCAACTGCAAGTACTTTCCCATCTGGGAAAAATTCGATTGCTGTGACAGATCCAGTACCTTGTTTTTTCGGATCAGCTAATAATTGATGTCCCATTTTCCTTAATTCTTCAATTAAATCTGAACCATCTGGATTTTGATACTGTCCTTCAAAAAGGCTTTCATAGCGAGTATGCCCATCCTCATGATTTAATTCTGTAAGACGTGGTGTAGCAATCGCATCAGGGAAGCTCATATCAAAGTCTATATAATTAACAATTGTTTGAAGTACTGTAGATACAATTGTTTCAGCGCCTGGACTTCCTAATGCGATAACAGGCTTACCATCCTTTAATACGATAGTTGGAGACATATTACTTAATGGTCTCATATTTGGTCTTGGATAATCCGGATGAGTAGGTGGATTCATAGGAATGACACGTAATAACATATCATTTAGCAAAAATCCATATCCAGGTACAACCATCCCGTTTCCACCAATAAACAAAATGGTATTTGTAAAGCTAACAACATTTCCATCTTTATCTGAAACTGTTAAATGAATGGTACATTGTTCAGGGCGTTTATTTTCTTTTTCAGGAGTTTCTGTACCGGCTATTTTATAAGTAGCTTGCTGCTCATTTTCTTCTGCTTTTATGGCTTCATCAAATGGCCAAGGATCTCCTGGTGCAACTGGTGCTGTAGAAGCAATATTATCCTTTATAAGCTGCCTGCGTTCCACTGCATATGCCTTATCACCAAGCCCTTTTTCCGGTGTTGCAACATGCTTTGGATCTCCAACATAAGCAGTTCTATCTGCAAAAGCATGGCGCATTGCTTCAATATAGTAATGCATTGCTTTTGTTCTTGGCATGTTTTTCAGGTCATACTGTTCTAATATATTAAGTGCAAGGCCAATCGTAATACCGCCACTTGATACAGAGCGAGTTTGATACAAATCGTAACCACGATAGGTCGTTTTAAGAGGTTTATAGGTTAATGTTTCATAATTTTTTAAGTCCTCTAATGTCATATTTCCAGCAATCACTCCGTATTCTTCCTTCCAATCCTCATCTATTGCAGCAAAATCAGGATTTTCGCTAACGGGCGGTTGTGTAACAGTTTTTATAATGGCTTCAGCAATTTCACCTTCGTAAAAGACCTTACTCCCATGTTCAGCAACAAGTCGATATGTTTTAGCCATATCTGGATTTCTAATCAATGTACCAACCTCAGGTACATTACCATCTTCATCTAAATAAAGCTTCGCAGTTTCTGGGAATAAACGGAAGCGTGTTGCATTTTCACTGATTTCACGAATAAGGTTAGGAGTTGCTGTAAAACCATTTTCGGCAACCTCAATTGCTGGCTGTAATACTTCAGCTAATGTTAAATTTCCATATTTCTCTACTGCTTCTTCCCAGCCTTTTGGAGCACCAGGAACAGCTGTAGCCATACCAGATGAAATTCGTACATCCATTGGATAAATTTCACCAGTTTTTGGATATACATAAGCTTCTGGACCGAATGCTGCTGATGTTAATGTATGATGGTCTAAGATTAGATGACGATTTTCTTCCGCTAAATAAATATTAATGAATCCACCACCACCAATTCCTCCTGAAAATGGTCGTGTTACGCCTTGGACTGCAACGGCAGCAACAGCAGCGTCAACAGCATTTCCTCCTTTGTTCATAATATCAATAGCTGCTTGAGCAGCTTCTGGGCTTTCGCTTGCGACAGCTCCGCCATGAAAGGTGTGCATATTTAAGTTCCCCCAATAATATTTTTCCGCACTAAAATAAGCACGGAGGTTAATTCATACAATTGTCATTTATTATAGCAAATTATGAGTTTTCTAAAAATGGAAAAGGCTTACAAATTTTCTTAATTTTATTTAGAGTGCCGTATTCAAAAAGACAATAAAAATAATGTTTCCATGATATGATAATAGGAAAAGAATAAACATAATATAATAAGTAGTGAAGAAAGTATGAGGGAGATAGATGAGTTATGAATTTTAATATCGGGCCACGAATGATGAAAACAGGATTAGCAGTTGCTTTAGCAATATTAGTAACTGAATCATATAACATTGAATTAGGAATTGTTTCTGTTATTACTGCGGTGGTAGCTATGCAGCCATCTATCATGCGTTCCGTAAAATATGTAAAAGAAGTAACACTATCTACTATACTCGGTATTATATTTGCCTTAGCAGGAGCTTATACATTAGGCTTGCATCCTGTATCTATTGGTATTACGGTGATTTTAGCAATCGCATTAAGTATGAAGATGCGCTGGGAGCAATCGGTGAATATTATGATCTTAACGATTGCCAGTATTATGTTATCAGGTGAACGGACCATCAATTTGATTTATTTATACGATCGTCTCTCTTTAATTGTGATTGGGATTTCGGCGGCATTCTTAGTGAATATGTTAATCTTCCCACCGAATCATCAAAAGTTAATTTATGAAAAGATAAAGAAGTCATTTGAACAGACTGGATTTTTATTAAGAGTTATTCCTAATCAGATGATGAAAGTAAAAGAATTAAAGAAGAAAGAAGAAGAATTACAAAAGAATATTAAATCAGTACAAGATTATCTTCAAGTGATTGATGATGAAAAGGGCAGTATGCTGATTCGAAAGCGCTATGCATTCTTGCGCAATGTAGTTGTGTTTAAACAAATGCTAAAAGTTATTGAATTACAATTTGACTTAGTAGAAAATCTAGATGAAAAAATAAAAAAAGTAGAGGCTATTTCTACAAATCAATCCTTTTTAGTAAAGAAATTAGTAGCAAGTATTGTGGAATATCAGGATAATATTATCCTGACATACGAAGGGAAAATCACTGTTCAAAAGGAAATGCAGAAAGAAAGCTTTAGTGTGATGAATTTAACGATTAATGATTTAATTAATGAATTACAACAATCTGAAATCGAAAAATGGATTGATATTTTCCCTGTTTCCAGTAGTATTGTAAAGCTAATGGTAGAACTTGAGCATTTAGATAAGCTAGTTCGCAAACAACAAAAGGATTTTTAGTAGGGAAGAGGAGCTGTTTTGTGATGCGAGTCTCAGATGTATTACAAATTGGTAAGTCATATAAAACCTATGTGATTGCAGGAAAAGAAGGACTTCATAGACAAATTACATCTATTGAAGTGATGGAGGTACCTGATCTGGCTAATTGGATGACAGAGGGTGCCTTCTTTATTACGACGTTTTATTCTGTGAAGGATAATGTAGAAGCGCAGATAAAGGTGATGAAAGATATTATTGAAAAACAGGGTGCTGGTATTATGATAAAGCTGGGTCGCTTTATAGATGTATTGCCAGAAAAGTTTATCCAATTAGCTGATGAGCATCAGATTCCTGTATTTATTTTACCTAAAGAGGTATCTTACATTAGTATTTTAACTCCTTTATATGCGCGACTACATATGAATGAAATTACACATTTACCTAAATCTGCACATCCACTTTATGAAATAGAAGCTAAATCTTATCTGCATATGGAGGAGCTTATTAATGATTTAGCTGATAAATTGAAATGTACGATTTTTATAGAGGACATGCATGGGCGTCTTTTGGTTCATTCGAGACGTGTACAAAGTGATGATTGGCGAAAGGATTTTTTATTATTTTCTAAACCTCATCATGAGAAAGCGGAAGAAACATTGGAAAAATGGAGAATGGAATTGATGGAATCATCTGCTGTTCATCATATAGAAAAAGGTATGCGTCATCGTGTTATCCTGCCTTTTATTGAGAAAAACCGTCAAGTAGCTTATATTCATTTCCTTTCTTCAAGTCATGAAGAACAGCATTTATTTCATCCAACAGCAATTAAAATGATACAGAACAAAATATTTACCACTTGGATGAGCGAATTAAATGAAATTCAACAACAACGTTTGCAGGATTTAACATTATTTCATATAAAGAAAAATCCTGCTCCACACTATATTCTGCTTTATTTGGAAAGAGGTTTAAATGGACATATTTTAGAGGAGCATGCCAGTTTTATTTATTACATGTGTATTTATCGTAAATATTTAGCCTATAGTATGGAGAAATTTTCTAATCAATCGTATTCCATTATTGAATATGGAGAGAAAGTCTTTGTTTTACTTCCAGTTGCTAAAGGAAATATGCTGGAAACCCAGCCAATAGAAGAAAGATTAGCTAAAGCCTTTGCGAAAACAATGATTGCTGATGTGCGTATTGCTATTAGTAATCGTTTTTCTAACCTTGATGATTTAGAGAAACAGAAGGAGTTTACAGAGAAGACATTATCAATTGGTACAAGCCTTTTCCCTGATAAACCAGTAGTTTCTTATCACGAGCTTGGTATTTATATGTTTTTACTTCCTTTAAGCAGACAGGAAAATGTGAGGCAATACGCTGAAGGATTATTAACTCCATTATTAAATGTGGATCATCATTTATTAGAAACATTAAATGTGTATATGGAAGAGAATAGGAATGTTTCTCATACTGCGCAAAGGTTATTTGTAAATAGAAGAACAATTAATTATCGTCTGCAACGGATTCAACAAGAGCTTCAAATGGACTTAAATGATGCTGAAACATTATTTGTTTTACAGTTTTGTTTGAAGATATGGAATTTAACAAAGTGAACAGGAAGTCAATATTTGAAACGCAGAAAAGAGCTTATTTCCTATTTGGGAAATAAGCTTGTCTTAAATTGTCACGTTTTGCCCATATACTAGAAAATTCTAAAGATTTATAATGAAGTTAAGTATCGTTCAATTATCTATTGATTCTTAGAGAATTAAAAAAATGGGGAGATGAAGGCAATGAAGAAAATTTTTCTGTTCATGATGCTAGCGTTCATTCTCGTTATTGCTGCTTGTAGCAATAATGAAGATGCGGAAGGAGAGCAGGAAGGAACGGATCAACCTAATTCATCAGAAAACACCGGTTCCGGAGCTACTGACTCAGAACCAAAAGGTGAATTAAAGGTTGGTATTATGTCGCAACCAACCACATTAGATGCTCCAATGACAACAGAAGCAATTGTACGAGATATTAGTATAAATATCTATGAAACCTTATTGACATTAGATGAGGAAAATAAACCAGTTCCTATGTTGGCGGAATCGGTTGAAGCGAATGATGAAGGAACAGAATTTACATTTAAATTACGTGAAGGAGTAAAATTCCATAATGGAAGTGAAATGACTTCTGAGGATGTTTTAGCTTCTATGAATAGATGGAAGGAAGTTGCAGGCACAGCCTTAGCAGCATTACAGGAAGCTACTTTTGAAGCTCCAGATGAATATACATTTGTAATGACTATACCAAGTCCACAATCAGATATATTAGATTTATTAGCCGGACAAGGACAATATCCAGCAATTATGCCTAAAGAAGTTATTGATGAAGCAGGCAGCAGCGGAGTAAATGAATATATTGGAACAGGTCCATTTAAATTTGAAGAATGGCGACAGGATCAATACATTCATTTAACGGCATTTACAGATTATGTTGCAGTAGATGAACCAGCAAGTGGTCTAGCAGGGAAGAAAGCAGCACTTGTAGAGGATCTTTATTTTTATATCACGAAGGATACATCTACATTATTAACAGGGGTGCAAACAGGAGAGTTTGATATTGCCTTTAGTGTTGCATTCGATAATTATGAGCAAGTAAAAAATGATGAGAATTTAAATGTTTACAGTGCATATTTTGGAACAATGAATCTTGTATACAATAAAAAAGAAGGACCTTTTCAAGATGTGAAAATGAGACAAGCAGTAAATGCTGCACTAAATGCTAGTGACGCAATGTTAGGTGCCTTTGCAAATGAAGAATTATATCGAATGGGTCATAGCTATATGAACCAAGATGTTGCTAATTGGTATAGTGAGGCAGGAGAAGAAGGATATAATCAGGCGGATGTTGAAAAAGCTAAACAGCTTTTAGAAGAAGCAGGTTATAACGGAGAAGAATTAACCTTATTAACAAGCCGTGATATTGAATATCATTATAATATTGCTGTTATTGTGCAAGAACAATTAAAACAGATCGGTATGAATGTATCTATTGATGTATATGATTGGGCAACTCATGTTGAAAAACGTGGTGAGCCAGGAAACTGGGATTTATTAACAGCAGGATTTAACTATTCAACAACACCGACGCAAATTCCGACATTAAGAAGTGATTGGCCTGGATGGACAGATGATCCGAAGATTTCTGAAATGATGTCTGAAATTGGTAAAACAATGGATTTAACAGAAGGAAAAGCAATTTGGGATGAATTGCAGGCTTATTCTTGGACAGAATATGTGCCATTTACACAATTTGGTGCAGTACCAGTTATCATTGCTGCGAATAAAAATGTAGAAAATCTTGTTGTGATGGACCGTCCAATTATGATGCCATTATGGAATACAAGTATAAATAAATAATTAAAGCACCTAACCCCGTCATTTTATAATGGGGTTAGGTAAGCTTATTATTTATTAAAATAGGAAAACAAAAACTTTCCCCTGAGGAGTATGACTAATGCATTTTATAGGGAGTATACTCTTCAAGTACTCGTTCAGCAGTTAAAGCTGAAGTTTATTGAATGGGGCGGAGGATTGGCATAAACTCGTTAAGTATTAGGTTGAATAAGCTACAGATTGCCCAAGGCTGGCAAAAGTTAAGCGGAATAACATACTCCAAGTTCTAAAGGTAGCTTAATAGATAATAAAATTTGATTATGACTTCGTCTGTTTTCAATAATAGGAGGAACCATTTATGAAAATTTTAGTAGGTCAAATTTTTCATGAGACGAATACCTTTTCCAATATAAAAACAACAGTAGATTTGTTCAAAGCAATGGAATGGTCATATGGAGACGATATTATTAAAACTCATAAAGGTGTTCGTTTTTATCTTGGAGGAATGATTGACCAAGCAGAACATTATGATTTTGATGTAATTCCTTTGTTTTCTGCAAACGCTACACCATCAGGGACAATAACAAAAGCTACATATGATCTGATGCTTAATAATCTTTTGAAAACTATTAAAGATGCTAAAAAATATGACGCTATCTGCTTAGGTTTACATGGCGCAGGTGTTGCAGAAGGAATTGACGACCTAGAGGGAAATGTTTTAGAAGCGGTAAGAGAGATTGCAGGAAATGTTCCTATTGTTGCCACGTTAGATTTGCATGCAAACGTTACAGATAAAATGGTCCAATATGCAGACGTACTTCTTGGGGTTAACTTTTACCCACATATAGATGGCTATGAGAGAGGACAAGAAGCGATTGATATGATCAAACAAATGCTAGAGGGCCATTTAAAACCAGTTATGAGTCTCAAAAAATTACCGTTAATGATTCCTGCTTCAACCACTAACCTGTCACCCGCAAAAGATATTAATGAACTTTGTTGGGAACAAGAAAAAAATGATGCAGTGGTTGATTGTACTTTCTTTCACGGTTTTACCCAATCTGATATACCACATGCCGGTGTGTCAGTCCTGACTATTACTAATGATGATTCCGTTTTAGCAGAAAACATTGCAAAAACAATTGCACAAAAGATTTGGGAAAAACGTGATAAATTTGCAACGAACTACTTAAGTCCAGCAGAAGGAATAGAAGCAGCTTTAAAAATAAAGGGAAATCCAATTGTTCTTAATGAAACATCAGATAATCCAGGCGGAGGAGCACCTGGAGACGGTACATATTTATTAAAAGCGATGTTAGATAAGAAATTAACAAATGCTTGTTTTGGTTGTATTTGTGATCCTGAGGTTGCACAAATTGCGCATGAAGTAGGACCCGGTTCATTTATCGATGTGAAATTGGGAGGAAAAACAGATAAATATCACGGAGATCCATTAATAATAAAAGCATATGTAAAGTCGCTGTCAGATGGACGATTTAATTATACAACTCCCATGTTGGCAGGAATGAAAGTGGATAATGGAAAATCTGCTCGACTTCAAGTAGGTGGAGTTGATATTATTGTTTGTTCCAAAAAAGAACAAGTTTTTGATGAGCAAATTTTTCTACTTCACGGAATCGATGTTTCGGAGTATAAGATAGTAGCTTTAAAATCTTCTCAACATTTTAGGGCTGCATATGAGCAAATCAGTGCGAGAATTATTACTGTAGAATCACGTGGACTCAGCTCTTCTAATCTTAAAAAGATTAATTATCAAAGAATAAATCGGCCAATGTATCCAATGGATGAGGGTGTACATTTTTAAAATTATTAGTATAGGAGATAAAAAATATGCTAGGAATAATCAGAGTATTAACAACCGATAACGATGACGTGCTATACGAACATGCAAAAATGATGCATGCGTATGCTGATGTAAAATCGATTACTCAATGTATTCTAAATCAACCGAATGGAATTTTTGACGATGAATCTGAAAGGATAGCGATACCGAAAATTGTTGAAACTGCGGAGCAAATATCCAAGCAACATGAGGTACGTGCTATAACAATTAGTTGCGCGGCGGATCCAGCATTAGAAGAGACAAGACAAGCAATTGATATACCAGTAATAAGTGCTGGGGTTTGCGGTGTTCATGCGGCAAGTATGGTTGGTAGAAAAGTTGGAGTTATTGGGATTAGAGATATTGCACCTCCTAATATGGTGCACGAACTTGGAGAAAAGTTCTATTCATATTCTTTTTCACCAAACATCCGGAAAACAACTGATTTGTTCTCGAAGAATGCGAAAGAAGATTTGTATCATGTAATTAAGGATGTTGTTGAGTCTGGTGCGGATGTTATTTTATTTGCTTGTACTGGATTTTCGACAATCCATCTAAAAGATTATTTGAAAAATCGTATAAACATACCTATCATTGATCTCGTGGAAGCACAAGCGATAGGATATCAGTTAATCGGAATAAATTAAATGAAGGAGATAAATAATTATGTCTTTGAAATATACAATGGAAGCAATGGAATTATTAGATGATGCAAGTGCAAGTGGGAAAATGGTAGTTGATTTATTTAAAGGTTTTGAACATGTGGAGGCTTCTTATCAAACAGTAGCAGGGGCAGAAGGTTCAACAGACTTTATCAAAGTAGTAGTCAAAGGAACTAATGGAAAGCTTACTGGAGGTAATGCACCTTCCCTAGGTATTGTTGGTCGACTTGGAGGATTAGGAGCTCGTCCATCTAGAATAGGTTTTGTATCAGATGGAGATGGAGCGGCAGCAGCAGTATCTACTGCATTAAAGCTAGCAAATATGACAGAAAAGGGAGATCGTCTACCAGGAGATGTATATATCACCACACATATTTGTCCAAATGCACCAACAGAACCACATGAGCCTGTTGATTTTATGGGCTCTCCAGTAGATATTTTAGAAATGAATCATTATGAGGTATTACCAGAAATGGATGCGATTATTTCTATCGATACTACAAAGGGGAATCGAATTGTTAACCACCGTGGTATTGCAATTTCTCCAACAGTTAAATCAGGTTGGGTATTAAAATTCTCAGATGATTTAATACGAATTATGGAAATGACAACAGGTGAATTACCAGTAACCTTTACAGTAACTACCCAGGATATTACACCTTATGGAAATGATGTATATCATTTGAATAGTATCCTGCAGCCAGCAGTTGCAACAGATGCACCAGTAGTTGGTGTAGCAATTACAGCAAAAACTGCTGTTCCGGGCTGTGGAACTGGAGCAAGTCATGAAGTAGATGTTGCTCAAGCTGTTCGATATGCAATTGAAGTTGCAAAAGAGTATACACTAGGTAACTTTGAATTTTATGATGTAGAAGAATTTGCACGTTTGGAAAAGCTATATGGTTCTATGAAGCATTTACAAACTTTAGGCAAAGGAAATGAGTAACAGTGGGAGAAAATAAAAAGACGATAGGTGTACTGACAATTGGACAATCTCCACGTGTAGATGTCACTCCATCTGTACAAGGCATTTTGGGAGATGATGTGCTGATTCAAGAAGCAGGTGGCTTAGATCGTTTTACGGATGATGAAGTTGAGCAAGTTGCACCAATTCCTGGAGACACCACTTATGTTTCTCGAATGCGAAACGGAAAACAAGTAAAAATTAGTAAATCTAAATTAATGCCTTTATTACAAGAGGAATTAGCCCAGCTAGAACGTGAAGTATCTGTTGTAATTATGCTATGTACAGGAGATTTTCCAGATTTAAAATCTACTAAACCAATACTTTATCCAGACAAAATTTTAAATAGTACTGTTCAAGCAGTAATGAGTCAAGGGAAATTGGGTATCATCATACCACTTGCGGAACAAAAAGATTCATTAATAAAGAAATGGAAGCACTTTGAAGTCATTGCCGAAGCAGCAACACCATATGAAGAAAGTGATGTTATTGGAGCTGCTAAACGCTTGAAGGAACGAGGAGCAGCGATGATTGTCTTAGATTGTATTGGCTATAATGAGCAGCATAAGGAAGAAGCCATCAAAGGAAGCGGGTTACCAGTTATTTTACCAAGAACGCTTGTAGCTCGTATTGCTGCGGAGTATTTATAAGAGGTCATTGAAAAACGAAGCCTATTTTAAAAATAGGCTTCGTTTTTTGTCATTTTATTTATCAACCGACGTATTCCAAGGAATAGCTCCAGGGAATACTTCAAGACCTTTTACATGGTCACGAGCTGCAACGATACGGTGATGGTGTCCAACAATGGTCATTGGTAAATATTCATCCCATAAGTATCCTTGTAGTGTGTCCCAATGCTCATCTGCATCTTCCTGCGTAGTAGATAAACGAATTTGCTCCATCAATTCTGTAATTTGTGGATCGCTTGTCCAACCGCCCCAGTTTGGATCTAAAGCTAATAACTGAGAAGGTGATGTAACGAATGCAGTGGATGTAACAAAGATATCCCAGTTTGCAGGATCGTTACGACGATCAATTGAAGTAGCCCAATCATAAACATCTAATTTTGCATTGAAGCCTGCACTTTTAAGCTGTTCTTGAGCAACAACTGCTGTGTTGTACATGTAATCATAATCACTAGTTGTCATGATAATGATTTCTTCTCCGTTATATCCAGCTTCTTCCGCTAGCTGTTTTGCCTTTTCTATATCATTTTGATTATAAGATTCACTTCCAGCAGAGCTTGCCCAGCTCGTTTGATCTGTACTCATATAACCGTGCTCAAGCTCATATAAATTTTCATTTGCAAAGCTTGCAAGCATAATTGCTTCTGTATTTAAAGCAGCATTTACTGCTTGGCGCAATTTTGCATCTGACATAATACCTTCTTTTTTATTATAGATGATATTTTGAGTGCCTGATGGAGCAACATACATATTAACACCATCCATTGATTGTAGCTGATCATAGCTATCAAATGGCATATTGTCGGCTACATCATATTCGCCAGTTTGGATTCCAGCTAAACGAGTAGAATCATCTGCAACAAAATAATAATATACATCATCTACAAGTGCCTCTCTTTTACCGCTTATCGCGCTTGCTGCACTATCTATTGACTGATAATCTTCAAATTTTTCTAAATGAATATACTGGTCTTGTCTCCATTCAGTAAATTTGAATGGTCCTGTACCGATGTATTCACTAACACCTGATTCTGTTGCTGATTCAACGATTTCTTTTGGCATTATTGGTGTATATTGACCTCGTCCTAATCCAGCCATGATATCGAGTAAGTCGGAAACAGGTTCATCTAATTCTACAGTAACTGTATATTCATCTGTCTCTTGGAATGCATCATTCCCGATTGTATCTGACAAAGGAGAGTTCTCAAGCCATCTGTTCATTGATGCGACTACATCTTCTGCTTTCATTTCTTCTCCATTATGGAAAAGTACTCCTTCGCGAAGGTTAAATGTGTAAGTCAATCCATCGTCGCTTCGATCTATCGATTCTGCTAGTAATGGCTGTGGTACTAGATTTTCATCAAGAGCTACTAATGTTTCGAAAATATTCCTACCAATTTCCATCATGATAATTGCTGTAGAAAGATGTCCATCTAATGTAGGCGGTTGTGCACTAACTGCAATTTTTAATTCTCCACCAGCTTGTACCTCTTGTTCCTGCTCCTTCTCATCATTATTATCTTGCTCGTCTGTGTTAGAGCTCTGACTACAACCAACGATAAACAAAGCAAAAACCGCAAAGATTGCCAAAAATGTTTTTTTCATTCTGAATTCCTCCCTGATGTGTGTTAACATGCTAGTTTGAAACGGATTTTGACACTTATGATAGCATTTTAATAATATACGAATCATGAAAGCGTTGTCAATATTGAATCATGCTAATTGCTACGATATTCTGAAAACGGTAAATTAAATTATTCGAAAAATATTCTTGTAATATCTATCATATTTTCTGGCGTAGATTTAAAGGAAGCATATTGTAATAACTCTATTGGAGGGGAAGGTTATGTATCAAGCATATCAACAAAACTTCTTAGATTCGATTGCTCATGTGAAAAATAATATAGTCAAAGATCCACATGGAGAAAGAGTACTTTCCGGAAGAATGATATTAAAGGGTGGAATGGTAGTTGATCCATATAATCAAAAAGAAATGGAAACGGATATTGCTATTATCGCAGATGAAATCGTGGAAGTTTCTGATGTCATTCCAGAAGAAAAGGGAGATGTAATTATCCCCTGTGATGGGTTACTTGTTGTTCCTGGATTAATTGATGCACATTTACATTTAGGAGATTTATTTGAAACCTCTGTTCAACCGATTTTTGAAGCGGCACAGGATGGGGTTACAATGGCATTTTCTCCAGGGGCAGGAAATACCTTTATGGCACCCTCTCTCTTAGCAGCTGAGGTGGATCGCGGAATACCGCTGAATATAGGATTGCTACTTGGTGCCCCTAATATTTTGGGAACCATGTTAGATGTAGAAGAATTAATTGCTTTGTTTAAGGGTGAGCTTGCGGAAGAGACCGCAGCGCAGAAAATGACACGAAATGTTTTTGCCTATTTAAATTCTCCGTTTATTATTGGGTTGAAAGATCATATGGGACATTATATTATGCCAGATGAAAAAATTGATGCTATATATGAGATTACTTCCAAAGCTAATTTAATGTTTATGTCACATACCCAGTGTCCAGAGCACGCGAACCGTATCGTTGAACTGTCAAAAGGAAGAAAACTTCATCTAGCACATGCGACAGCACCAGGTGGTGGAACACATGGAGATCCAGTAAATGCAATGAAAACAGTGATGGAATTATGTAAGCTTGAAAACGTCTCTGCAGAATTTGTTACTTCTATGCTTCGTCCAGGATTAGGGAATCGTGATGGTTTATTAATGACTAAGGCTTCGCAGCAAGTTGCTTATGACGCCTTAGAAGCTGGTGTTGTAAAAATTTTAAATTCGGATGGGCAAAGTGCAGCAACAATGAAAGGATTTGGTGATACACGTGATAATATTCCGGCACTATTAGAAATTGTGGAAGCTGGGATTCTTTCTTTGCAAGATTCGATTGCAACGATGACAGCAAATGTTGCTGAACTAATGACACAGATAACAAAAAATCCTTGGTGGAGTGAAAAAGTAGGGCATTTGGGTGTGGGAGCATTAGCTAATGTGACAATTATTGATAGACGGGATAAAATGGCAACATATACTATTGTAAACGGAAATTTAGTAGCTTTTGAAAACCGTATTATCCGAAGTGGAAATGGTGCAGGGAGATTAGTAAGCAAGTTTGGAACATTACGGAATCTAGGAATTGGCCATCTCCCGATGTTTTCTTATAAAAATGACTAGAAAAAAAGCTTCTGATTATCAGTAATATGTTAATCAGAAGCTTTTTGGGGAGATAAGGAAGTATAAAAGTTTTGCACCAAATTTATTCTTATTCAGAGATAGCCTATGCGTCGAAAAACGTAGAGATTGGAGTGGCGCAACCGAGATAAAGGAAACACGTCCCTTTAGGTCGTTACGTCGTGTACCTAGCCTGTAAGGGCGCGACTTGCGCTTTTCGTTCATTATTATTTATCATCTTGTAAAAGTCCAAGCTCTCTAGAATGATCGAAATCAAATCTCCCAGCTGGATGCTTCTTTGTAGGTAGCATAGCAACAAGTGGTGCTAACTGTTCTTGAGCTACCTCATACACACGGCGTAATTCTTTTACAGGATCTATATGTTCATCCACACGTAAGTCACAGAAAGCATAATCTTCTTCATGCACAACGTATAATGCAGCGGATTGTCTACCGCGTTTATCGCCACCAGCAGCTTGCCCTGCTTCTAATGCACAAAGCAAACGATCAGAAAGCGTCAAATCTGCGTTTTTTTCAAATGCCTTAGCTGCAGCTGCTACTGTGTTTTCATCCACTAGCATATTCCCTGCTACTGCATAATTTTCTCCTGTTTTATGCCCATACCATGTGTCACATTGATCACCTGAGTAAGAAATAGCATTTCCATCTTTATCAACAATAGAAAATTGGCGCTGTTCAGGTAAAGGATCCTCTGCTAACACTTTATCTGCTACTTCTTGTGCAGAAAGGCCTTGCTCCAAATATTTCAGGCCATTAATTCCGATATATGGGTTAACAAATGATTGTGATGCGATCGCACCAACACCTGCTTTCGCAAATGGACATAGTCCACCAACACCAGGAACTGCGGTGGAAACTGCAACACCAAATTGCCCAGTTTTTTCGCATTTTGCAGTAATTGAAAAAGTCATTTAATAACACTCCTTCGTTTTTTGCTTATTTGTATAATAGCATAGTAGTAGGTTTTCTACGATGAAATAGATTCATAGATTATTTTGTTTTTGCTAAATAGTCTAATGCATACATTGCGAATTCAATCATTACTCTTTTATGTTGTTCTAAATAATCCTCCCCAAGAATTTCTTCAATTTTATCTAAGCGATGATATAATGTTTGCCTTACGATAAATAAATCTTTTGCAGTTTCATTTTTAGCACCGAAGTTTTTAAAATAGATCTGTAAAGTTTTTAGTAGTTCTGTTCCTTTATTTTTATCATATTGTAATAGTGGACCGAGATAATCATTGATAATAGAATCTAATTCTTTCCTGTTCTTCATTTGATCAATTAAACGATATGTTGTCAATTGATAATAAAAAGGTTCCTCCAATGATGCAATATCCTCTTGGTATTTTAATGTAGACATTGCCGTTTGGAAGGATTGAGGAATGTGTTCAGGATTTTGAATTACCTTTCCGAAGCTAATCCATTTCATGAGATCTTGGCTGAAAATCATCGAGTTTGCTTGTTTGAAAAGTTGCTGTGATTTCGTAATACGTTTATATAGTGTGGTAGGTTCAAGTTGGTTTAATAGTAATAAAACATAGCAATGGTGTTCTCTCATACGAGTTGCAATTAAATAAAAACCGTGATTTTCAAAAATGGAACGAATGGTCATTAACGTGCCAGTAAGAAAACTATCATTTGCTCTCTTTGTTAATACCTGGTTGTTCTGTGGTACGACGCCAATGATCATATTATCAGCTTTTGCTTGTGGTACGATTTGGTGAATAGAATCTAAAATGTTATCTCGAGATAGGTTACCAGCTATTGCCTCTGTTAACCATTCGTTCTTTTTAGCTTGTTGAATTTCAATTTGTTGATGGAATTTCCAAAAGTATTGTGTTAGAAATTCACTACATCGATTTGCAGCAAACTGATCGAATACAGTGATTTGTTCTACATCTTCAATAATATATAGTGTGGCAATGACATCATTTAAAAAGTAGATTGGGATTGAAAAATAAGCATGTATCTCTATTTCTTGAAGCCATTGTATTCTTTGTTTAGCGGATGGGATAGGAAAAAACCACTCTTGCTCTTGATGCTGGATTAAAGCAATTTGTTTTCTCGTTCCCTGGTGCAAAATACGAATGAATTCTTCAATTGGTCCATTGGAAACTAAATTTTGATGCATCGTTCTATAAAGATTTTCTAAATCTAGCCAGATATTTTCTTGGTAATTTAATAATAATTTATGAATATCCTTAGTAATATCAATAAATTTAACTTCTTTATGAAATAAAATAATTGGAAAATGATGTTCCTCTGCTAATTCTAGCATTTCATTAGGCAAATCTTTTTTATCACCAGTTAATTCAATGCATAGAACAGATGCATTATTATCAATCAATTGTTCTAGATAATCAAGGGATTTTGTACGGTCATGAACCCAACTAATACCAGTAGTCAGAATCATTTCTTGCCCATGCAAAAGATGACCAAATTTATTTATTTCAACCACATGAACCCAATTAATGGTTTTATCTAAACCTTTTTTGCCAGTAATTACTTCAGCGTTTTCAAAATGGGGACGATGCAAAATATCCTTTACTTTTAATTCCATAATAATCCCTTTCTATTCATTGTAATTTACTTATTAGCAAACGATGAACTTTAGAGAAACGATTGTTTTATTTGTTAATTTTTTTTATTTTAAAGAAGTTCGAAGACATTTTAACATTTTGTCTAATGATTATCAATTGGCTAAATAGTTCCGCTTATTAATTATTTTAAATTAATAGAATAGGAGGGAGAAGGAGTGACATTTTGGCTTATTGCTAGTGTAACCATCTTAGCTATTACAGTAGTAGTATCTTATGGACCATATTTGGGTTTGTATGGTGACGTGGAGAAGAGGAGTGACAAAAAGTAAATGCAAATTCCTTGGACAAATGTAATTATTATTTTAATTTTAGGTGCAATATTTATTATTACAAGTTGGTTTATTTCTCGAAAGGTGTCTTCGGTTGACCAGTATGTTAGTGGAAGAGGGAAGCTAGGAGTAGCTTTTGGAACAACTTCATTACTTGCCTTTTGGATTACAGGTAATACGGTAATGGCAGGTCCAGAAGCTGCTTACAATGATGGTGTTTTAGGAGCCATTGGTTATGCAGCATTAGGTGGAATTGCTGTTATGGCGTTCGCACCATTAGCGAAACGAATTCATGAAGTGCTTCCTAATGGGCGAACAGTTGGAGATTTCTTTAAACATAGATTTGATCATAAGAACTATTATTTTTTTATTGCAATGTCTTTTATTTGGGTGTTTGGTTTTTTAATGACTCAAGGGATTGGTGGAGGTTTATTATTAGAGCAAATTTTTGAGGTGCCTTACGAGCTTGCGGTTATATTAACTTTTGCAATTGTAATTGTATATGCTTCTATGGGTGGATTTTCTTCTGTGACAGGTTTAGCCTTTATTCAAGTAATGTTAATTCTAATTGTTATAGTAGTTGTACCGCCATTAGTATATTTTACTACGGGTGTTGCACCTGTCTATAATGGAATGAAAGAATTAGATCTTGGCTCTCTCGATTTATTAGCACCAGCTGGTTTATTATTTTTATTTGCTGCTCCAGTGCTTGGAATCGGAGAGGTATTTATGGATAATACATTCTGGCAAAGGGCCTATGCTATTCGTCGAGATAGGGTATTTAGTATCTTTACTTTATCTGGAATTGGCTGGTGTTTTGTTCCGTTAGCGGTAGCAACTCTTGCTTTTGTTGCGCTTGGAACTGGTCAAGCACCTAAAGAAGTAAACCAAGTAGCACCATTTATTGCACAGGTTTATGGAGGAGAATTCGCATCCTGGGCATTTCTAATAGGAGTATGGGCGGCGCTTGCTTCAACAATTGCGGCTCTATTAAATGCGATTGTTTCGTTAGTTTTAAATGATGTTTACTTGAAAATGAAGCCTAAGGCAACAGGGAAACAACAATTGGCTTTTGCGAAGATAGCAACAATTACAATTGGAATTGTCGGTTTACTTGTTAGTCTACCAAAATTTACTTCTATGCTCCAAATGCTTATTTTCTTAGGAGTCATGAATGCAGCACTTATCTTCCCAATTGTATTCGGGCTTTTCTGGAAAAAGCTTAATATAAATGCTGCATTTTACGCAGCGATATTTGCTATAATAGGCGGTTATATCACCTATTATACAGTAGGTAGCTTACAAGGAGTTGTTGTAAGCGGTTGGTTATCCTTCCTAATCTGTTGGTTAGGAACATTAGTAGCACCTTCAGATTTCAATTGGCAGAAACTAATTAGAGTAGGCTTAGATGAAAAGGAGAGTGCAAAATGATTGTCTCGTTACTGTTTTTTAAGTTAATGGTTTGGGGAAGTATTATTGTTTCAGGTGTGTTAATGATTACAATATTTGCTTATTTTATTTATGAATTGAAGCAGAAACAGATTTGGTGAACTATCTTTATTTAGTAATAGATGGCACTTCTACTAGTAGTTAGATTCATTCGATTAAGATGAAAAAGCTTTTTTTATCTATGATATAGTTTCTTTAACAGGCTAATACAAATGAAGTTCGTTTTGCATAGATTACGATGATAATTTTTTAAAAGGGATGTTAGCTAAACTAGCATCCTTCTTTGTCCGTTATTTTAGAAGTCAGGAGATGTTCAAATGAAAGATGTTTTATTTAAATCTATTGAAGAAATAGCTTCATCCATAGAAAATAAAGAAATTTCTCCAGTAGAATTAACAAAGTTAGTGTTAGACCATGCAGAAAAATTTAATGATAAAGTAAATGCTTATATCACAATTACTCGCAAAGAAGCTGAGGAAGCAGCAGAAAAAGCAGAACAGGAAATTCTGAATGGCGTTTATCGTGGAAAATATCACGGAATTCCAATTGGAATAAAGGATAATATCTATATTAAAGAGAATATTTCAACGATTGGTTCGAAAATTCATCAACACTTTGTACCAGATCATGATGCGAAGGTGATTGAAAAGTTAAGGGATGGAGGAGCTATTTTTACTGGAAAGCTTAATATGCATGAGTATGCTTGGAGTATTACGAATAATAATCCACATTATGGAGCAGTACATAATCCATGGGATTTAGGGCGTATTCCAGGAGGATCTAGTGGTGGCTCAGGCGCTGCTGTTGCTGCACATATGGCATTTGCGGCATTAGGCACAGATACTGGAGGTTCCATTCGTATTCCTGCTTCAGCCTGTGGCATTGTTGGATTAAAACCGACATATGGTCGTGTCAGCAATGCTGGAAGTTTTCCATTAGCATCCACACTTGATCATATTGGACCTATGACAAAGACGGTAAAAGATGCGGCGCTAATGCTTGATATTATTGCAGAAACAGGGCAAGGAACGTTTACACAGGGACTTTCGGGTGATGTAAAAGGATTGAAGATAGGGATTCATGAAGACTTCTTCTTTGATCAAGTAAACCCAGAAATTGAATCGATAGTACATGGTGTTATTGAGCACTTAGTAAAGGAAGGCGCAGAGTTAACAACTTTTGATTTACCATCTATTGATAAATTGAAATGGGCACAATCTGTTATTTTACGTTCTGAATTTGCTGGACTGCATCAGGAAAATCGGATGCAGCGTCCTACTGACTTTGGCAAAGATATTCAAGACGAAATAAAGGAAGATCTCCCAACTGTTGTTGATTATTTACATGCCTTAGAGATAAAGAAATACTTGGAAGAGGAATGCAAAGCATTATTTAAAGAAATTGATGTCATTATTTCCCCCACCTTGGCAGTTATTCCTCCAGTCATTGGCGAAAGCAGGATTCAATTAGCTGGAAAAGAAGTAAGTTTATTTGACGGACTTCTTCGTTTTACTAATTTTTCAAACATTACTGGCTTACCAGCTATTTCAATTCCATGTGGTTTATCTGAAGGAATGCCTGTAGGTTTACAAATTATTGGAGCTTACTTTGAGGAGGCAACTGTATTAAATACTGCCTATGCAGTCGAGAAAATGAATTTAATACATCAAAGACCCAAATTATTAGAGGAGAATCTATAAATGACAATATTTAATAATATTACAGATGTACCAGGTATAAAAGTAGGTCACGCGGAAAATCATCAAGCATTGACAGGATGTACAGCTTTAATTATAGAAAATGGTGCAGTTTGTGGAGTAGATGTACGTGGATCCGCACCAGGAACGATTGGAACAGATGGACTTCATCCAATTCATTCCTTAGAAGAAGTGCATGGAATTATCCTATCTGGCGGAAGTATTTACGGTTTAGAAACAGCTAGTGGTGTGGTGCAATATTTAGAAGAACAAAAGTTAGGTAGTTCTTTTGGTGGTCTCACTTTGCCGTTAGTAGCAGGTGCAATTATTTTTGATTTAGGAATCGGAGATGGGACTATACGTCCAGACAAGCAAATGGGTTATGAAGCAGCAAAAAATGCAAAACGTGGTGTGTTTCCATTAGGGAATGTAGGCGCAGGATGTGGAGCAACAATAGGAAAGGTTGCTGAATTTCATCGTGCCATGAAAGGTGGTCTAGGTTCTGTTTCTAAAGTATTCCCAAATGGACTGGTAGTTGCTGCAATTGTAGCAGTAAATCCAGTGGGAGAAGTGCGGGATCCATCCACAGGAGAAATACTTGCAGGTACCCGTGACGATAATGGGAAAATTCGTAGCAGTATGGAATGGATGCTAGAGAATGAAGGGATTATGGCTCCAGCAAATACAAATACGACAATTGGGGTAGTGGCAACTAATGCAATTTTAACAAAACCTAAGGCGACAAAGGTGGCTGAAATGGCGCATAATGGTTTAGCGAAAACCATCTATCCCATTCATACATCAAGAGATGGAGATACAATATTTTCATTAGCAACAGGGGAAATGGAAGCATCTGCAGACCTTGTTGGTACATTAGCGGCGGATGTTATGGCAGAAGCAGTTATTGAAGCAACAAAAGCAGCTAAAGGGGTAGCTGGATTGCCAGCATATCAGGACTTGTTATAGAGACGATATTTTTAATAGTTGAGCAGTTTGCATTTGCATGCTATCTCAACTATTTTTTCTGTGAAAAGATACTAATTCCTTGCTTATTCGCATATAGGCTTTCCTTCTTATTTCGCATAAGTAAAACTTGACGGAAGCGAGGGAGAAGGTGCAAAATTAAATTAATATAAAAAGTAAAAATATTTCAACTTTATATTGTAAAAGTATTTGAGGTGTGATGCATTGGAGAAAGTTAAATTATTTATTAATGGTGAGGTTGTTACTGTAAACGCTAACAATGATGTAGTAGAAGCGGTTGCGGTGAAAGGAGATAAGATTTTAGCAGTTGGTACAACAGAGGAAGTTTTAGCTTTAAATGAAGATGGAGAAGCAGAAGTAATTGATTTAGCTGGTAAAACACTAACTCCCGGACTAATCGATGCACATCTTCATGTGACAACGATTGGAACAAATACTTTATCTGTCTCTTGTAAAGCAGAACATATTCATTCCATAGAAGATATTTTAACTGATTTAAGGAAGGCAAAAGAGAACACTCCAAAAGGAGAATGGATTCGTGCTTGGGGGTTTAATGAATCAAAAATTGCAGAAAAGCGTTATCCAACCATCGAAGAATTAGACGCTATTTCTAAGGAACATCCCATTTTGGTTGTCAGAACATGCACGCATATCTCTGTAGCAAATTCATATACACTTCAACTGGCTGGTATTGATAAAAACACACCTAACCCAGAAGGAGGTATTTATGAGAAGAATGAGCAGGGAGATTTGACAGGTTTATTAATTGAAAATGCTCATATGAATCTATTAGCACTAGCTTCTTTTTCAGATGAGGAATTAGATAAAGCACATGCAATTGCTTCGGATTTATTAGTAGAAAAAGGGATAACTTCTATTCATGATGCGACAAGCTTTGGACCAAGAAATATGCGTGCACTACAAAAAGCTGCATTAGAGGGGCTTTTAAAACCGCGTGTTTATGCAATGGTTGGAGCTTTGAATAATGCGGAAATAATTGTTGAACGTATGCTTGATGCTGGCATCTATACAGGCTTAGGAAATGAAAAATACAAGATAGGACCTGTGAAGCTTTTCTTAGATGGCAGTAGCAGTGGACCGACAATATGGACAAAAGAGCCTTACACAAGTGATCCGAACAATTACGGAGTTCATTATTATGAGCAGGAATTTGTTGATAAATTATTTGTGGAAGCTCATAAGCAAGGCTGGCAAATCACTGTGCATGCGCAAGGCGATGCCGCAATTGATATGATTTTAAATACAATCGAAAAA
This sequence comes from Ornithinibacillus sp. 4-3, assembly GCF_040958695.1. Taxonomy (NCBI): domain Bacteria; kingdom Bacillati; phylum Bacillota; class Bacilli; order Caryophanales; family Bacillaceae; genus Ornithinibacillus; species Ornithinibacillus sp. 4-3. The sequence goes on along the minus strand of NZ_CP162599.1, from coordinate 3,214,778 downwards.
GCAAATGAAGTATGCCCGCGTCCTAATGCAAGACACCGTATTGAACATGCAGGAATTGCGACACCTGATTTGATTGAAAGAATGAAGAAGCAAGGAATTATTCCAACACCAAATCCAGCTTTTCTATATGAATTTGGAGATGGGTATTTGAAGAACTATGGAGAAAGAACGAACCATATGTTTCCGCTGAAAGATTATTTAGAAGCTGAAATTCCAGCGGCAATTACGTCAGATAGCCCGGTGACAGATTTTGCACCAATGCGGGGAATTCATGCTGCGCTAACTCGTAAAGCCTTTGATGGTCAAGAAGTAGGTGCTAACCAAAGTATCGATTTAATGGATGCAATTCGTATGTATACGATAAATGCAGCACATGCTTCATTTGATGAAGAGATAAAAGGAAGTATTGAAGTTGGCAAGCTAGCTGATTTAGTTATTTTTGATCGTGCATTACTGGAGGTTGAAACAGAAGAACTATTGGATGTTCAAGTAGCATATACAATGATTGGTGGGGAAATTGTTTACCAGCGCGAATCATAAAGTAATAGATGCGAAAATATAGATTAGCTCCACTAACAGGTGGAAAATGAACTAGAAGAAAGGGGATGGCAAATATGGGAATGGAGAATGAAAAGAAAATAATCTTAAAGGGAACACCGTACGAAATTGGATTTCAGCATGGTGAGGCAGTAAAGGAAAAGATTCATACGAGCATTCAGACATATGCGAAAATGTTTGAGGATACAGCATTTATAACATGGCAGCAAGCAATTGAAAAAGCGAAGCAGCATCTTGATGCAATTGAAAAATACAATTCCCGTTATTTAGATGAAATGGAAGGGCTTGCTAAGGGAGCTGGCGTAACATTTGAAGATATTTTAGCATTGAATGCAAGAAGTGAAATTGCATTAACGAATGCACCAGATGGTTGTACTACATTTGCTTTGTCCAAGCCTAAGACAACCAAGACATGGCTTGCTCAAAACTGGGATTGGCGTGCATCGCAAATCGACTCACTTGTTTATTTACAAATCGAGCAGAAAGGATTGCCGATCATTGAAATGATTACAGAAGCAGGAATCATTGGGAAAATTGGTTGTAATTCTGCCGGAGTCGGGGTTGGGCTTAATGCATTAATTACTAATGTATGGGGAGTGAAAGTGCCAATTCATCTTGGGCTTCGTGCAATTTTAGAGTCGACTTCCTTAAAGGAAGCTGTGAAAAAGGTTGATCATAATCAAATGGCATCTCCTGCCCATTTTATGATTGCTTCAGCTGCAGAAGGAATGGTGAGTATGGAGGTTTCTCCAATTCAAACAGATACGATTCAAACAGTGAATGGGATGTTAACACATACAAATCATTTATGCTCAGCAAATATGTTAAAGCTTATTCAAGAAACTCCAATCCCAGATTCTACGTCCCGCCTTGAAACAATAGATAGGTTGGTGGAGGGAATTGATAAGCGAGATTTAACAGCAGATGACTTTTTTCATGTGCTTGCTAATCATGAAGGCTATCCAAGTTCAATTTGTCGTCACCCAGATCCAACACAACCTATTCAAATGCAAACAAGAACAGTCTTTAGTATTGCGATGAATTTAACAGATCGTAAGCTGACATGGTTAAAAGGAAATCCATGTGAACATGGTTATGGAGAAGGGCGTCCTTAAAGATATTTCATGAAAACTATAAGATAGAGTGAATCTTCCAGCAGTAAAGGCTCTATCTTAGATAAATAAATCTATCTCAATATGAAATCTTACAGTCAATCAATCTGCAAGAAAAAATGAAGGAGATGCAAAATGGATAAACAAACGTTATTTATCAATGGGGAAGTCATCACAGTAAATGAAGAGAATGAAGTAAAGGAAGCGGCAGCAATTTGTGGGAATAAAATCATTGCTGTTGGATCAAATGATGAGATATTAGCTTTGAAAACGGATGAGTCAGAGATTGTTGATTTAGCAGGAAGAACATTGATGCCTGGATTAATTGATGCCCATCTGCATGTTACAACAATTGGTCTAAATACATTATCCGTTTCCTGTAAAGAAGAGCACATTGTTTCTATTGAAGATTTATTAATGGATTTAAGAAAAGCGGCAGAGAAAGAAGCCAAAGGTAGCTGGATTCGTGCTTGGGGCTATAATGACCAGAAAATGACAGAAAAGCGTTATCCGACAAAAGAAGAGCTAGATTCTGTTTCAACAGATCATCCTATTGTGGTTACTCGTGCTTGCGGACATATTAAGATGGTAAATACGCTTGCTTTAGAATTAGCAGGTATCACTAAAGATACTCCTGATCCTGAAGGAGGTATTATTGTCAAAGATGAAAACGGTGAATTAACAGGTGTCTTAATTGAAACAGCAGGAGCGCCAATTGCTAAAAAGTCAGCATTAACAGAGGAAGAATTTGATCGTGCACTAGCTATTGCTTCTGATTTATTAATTGAAAAAGGAATTACAACGATTCATGATGCATCTATTTCTAGTCCTGCTAATTTACGAGCATTGCAAAGAGCATCTTTAACTCGAAACTTAAAGCCACGTTTATATACAATGATTGGTTCAGCGGTGAATGGAGAAGCGCTTGTTGAGAAGATGCTTCAATCAGGAATTTATACAGGGTTAGGAAATGAATACTTTAAAATAGGTCCTGTAAAACTTTTCTTGGACGGTAGTAGTAGTGGTCCAACGATTTGGACAAAAGAGCCATATACAAGTGATCCTAATGATTATGGTGTCCGTTATTATGAGCAAGATTTAGTAGACGGTCTTTTTGTGGAGGCACATAAACAAGGATGGCAAATTACTGTACATGCCCAAGGAGATGCGGCAATTGACATGATATTAAGCACAATTGAGAAGGCGAATGAAGAATGTCCACGTCCAAACGCAAGACATCGAATTGAGCATGCTGGAGTTGCAACACCAGATTTAATCGAAAGAATGAAAGCCCAAGGAGTTGTTCCTACACCAAATCCGGCTTTCTTATATGAATATGGGGACGGCTATTTAAAGAACTATGGCGAGCGTACAAACCATATGTTTCCATTGAAAGATTACTTAGAAGCTGGAATCCCAGCAGCGATTACATCAGACAGTCCTGTAACAGACTTTGCGCCAATGCGCGGTATTCATAGTGCGCTAGTTCGTAAATCACAAACGGGACAAGAGGTTGGGCCAAATCAGAAAATCAATCTAACAGAAGCATTGCGTATGTATACGATTAATTCTGCGTATGCTTCATTTGATGAAGATATGAAAGGTAGTTTAGAAGTTGGTAAACTAGCAGATTTAGTTATTTTAGACCGTTCTATCTTAAATGCAAAAACAGATGAAATACTAGACATTCAAGTAGAATGTACAATTATTGACGGTGAAGTTGTTTATCAGCGTTAGAGAAAATTGAACATTTTTAACTGTTAAATATAAGTGAAGATAAAAATAACTCCATTAATTTGGGGTTATTTTTTGTTTCAACGGAACTTATTTTTAATATTATTATCCCTTTTCCGATCATAGAAAGTTATTATTTTGAATTTATTGACTTTTCATATTATATAAAATAGAATGAACAAATGTAATTATAGGATGTTAATTTGCAGTAGTTTATACAAATGTATCCAAGATCAAAACAACTAGGAAAGGATGTTAAAAGAACTATAAGGATACAAAATTTGTAGTGCAATACCCAGCAACATTATTCAACTAACTAGGAGGGTGTTTAAAATGAACGGTAGAAATATATTGATATTCATCATGGCAATAATACTTTTGTCTATTTTAGGATGTAGTCAATCAAATGATTCAACAAAAGAAAATGATGAAACACAAGTGGCTGAAAATACGGATGCTGAATTAAAAATAGCTATCACTTCTCAACCAACAACACTTGATGTACATACAACTGGAGATGCGCTTACACGAGATGTAGCTATTCATATTTATGAAACGCTGATTACGCTTAATGCAGATTATCAACCAGTTCCAATGTTAGCTGAATCTGTAGAAAAGAGTGAAGATGGAAAAACATATACATTTAAATTACGAGAAGGAGTACAATTCCATAATGGAAAAGAGATGAAAGCAGAGGATGTTCTTGCTTCTATGAACAGATGGAAGGAAAGATCAACGATTGCACAGGAGCATCTCCATGATGCAGCATTTGAAACTCAGGATGACTATACAGTCGTTTTACAATTACAAAATCCAAGATTGGATTTATTGGATCTTCTTGCTGGGCAAGATTTTTTCCCTGCAATCATGCCAAAAGAAATTATTGAAGATGCGGGTGACGATTTTGTAAAAGAATATGTTGGAACTGGGCCATTTCAATTTGTAGATTGGCTACAAGATCAATATGTCCATCTTGCAAGGTTTGATGATTATACTTTTGATGACTCTCCTGCCGATGGTTTAGCAGGGAAAAAAGAAGCACTAGTGAAGGATTTATATTTTTATAAAACACAGGATCCATCTACTTTATTAACAGGGCTTCAGACAGGAGAATTTGATATCGCGTATAGTATTGCTTTTGACCATTATGACCAGGTGAAAAACGATCCGAATTTTAATGTGTATAGTGCCTATTTCGGTACAATGAATCTCGTTTATAATAAAAAAGAGGGATTATTTTCGGATGTTAAAATGAGACAAGCTGTTAATGCAGCGTTGAATGCATCGGATATTATGCTAGGAGCATTTGCTAGTGAGGAGCTTTATGGATTTGGTTCAAGTTATATGAATGAGAAGGTTGTAAATTGGTATAGTGAGGCTGGTCAAGAGGGATTTAACCAAAATAATACGGAAAAGGCAAAACAATTGCTAGAAGAGGCAGGGTATAATGGAGAAGAAATTACATTATTGTCCAATCGAGATATACCTTATCACTATGATATTGCCGTGATTGTGCAGGAACAATTAAATCAATTGGGAATGAATGTAAATCTAGAGGTGTTTGATTGGGCTGCACATATTGAGAGACGGGATGATCCGGATTATTGGGACATCGTAACTGCTGGGATAAATTATCCGGCTGTTCCATCCACACTTGTTTCTCTTGCGCCAAATTGGCCGGGATGGACAGATGATACAAAGATTGCTGGTTTACTAGAAGAAATTATAAGTTCTGATTCCTTAAGTGAAGGGAAGGAAAAGTGGGACGAATTACAAGGATATGCTTGGACAGAGTATGTTCCGTTTACTCAATTTGGTTCGGTTCCAATTATTATGGCAGCTAAAAGTAGTATAGAAGGGCTTCAAGTAATGGATCGGCCAATTATGATGCCTTTATGGAATACTAAGGTAAATGAGGAATAAATTTCAGATCCGGTCGAAATGCTGGAAATTTGAATTGAAAATACTTCAAGGAGGTAATCAAGCAATGAGAAAAATAGGTGAACAAGAAATTGAAGATATTGCTGTTGGAGCAGCAATACTTGGAACTGGCGGTGGAGGTAATCCATATGTAGGAAAATTAATGGCAATACAAGCTGTTAAGGATTATGGAGAAATTACCTTATTAGATGTAGATGAAGTGCCTGATGAAGTATTAGTTGTACCTTCAGCGGGAATGGGAGCCCCGACAGTTTCAGCAGAAAAGCTTCCTAGTGGTGATGAAGCACAGGCAGCATTTGAAAGCTTGGAGTCATATTTAGGACAGAAGATTTATGCAACAATGCCAATCGAAGCAGGTGGAATGAATTCTATGCTGCCTTTAATATTAGGGGCGAAACTAGGCTTACCTGTTGTTGATGTGGATGGAATGGGGAGAGCTTTTCCGGAGTTACAAATGGTTACCTTCCACTTAGATGGTGTTTCTACAACGCCAATGGCTCTTGCGGATGAGCGGGGAAATTCAATTATATTGAATACGGTTGATAATGTTTGGACGGAAAGACTCGCTCGAAGTGCTACGATTCAAATGGGTGGAAGAGCAACAACAGCTATATATCCAATGACTGGAAAAGACATTAAAAAGAGCGGGATTAGAAGTATTTTGCAATTAGAGGAAGATATAGGAAAGGCCATTAGACTTGCTAAGGAGAATGGTGTGGATCCGATAAAAGAAGTATTAAAAGTAACAAATGGTTTCGAATTATTTCATGGAAAAGTAAGTGATATTGATCGAAAAACGGAAACAGGTTTTACGAGAGGTTTAGCAATGTTTGAAGGGATTCATGCATATCGAGGGGAAACACTTGAAGTTAGATTCCAAAATGAACATTTAATCGCTAAAAAAGGACAAGAATTATTATGTGTGACACCTGATTTAATAGCAGTTCTTGATGCTGAAACAGCTCTTCCTATTACTACTGAAGCAATCAAATATGGGGCTAGATGTGTTGTAATTGGTATGCCTTGCAATCCGAAATGGAGAACAGAGAAAGGAATTGCTACAGTAGGTCCAAAATACTTTGGCTATGATGTTGATTATGTGCCGGTTGAAGAGCTGATGAAGAAAGGAGCTGAATCATAATGGGAATATATCGTTTAGGAATTGATGTTGGGGGCACCCATACAGATGCAGTTATTTTAGACAAAGATAATACAATAATAGCAACAACAAAGTCACCTACAACTGACGATGTAGCGACAGGTATCAATGAAGCTTTGAAAAAAGTAGTAAATGACTCTGGAATAGCTAGAGAGAAGATAAAATATGCCATGCTTGGAACGACTCACTGCACTAATGCAATTGTTGAAAGAAAAAGATTGAATAAAATAGCGATTATACGTATTGGTGCTCCAGCAACATTGGCAGTTAAACCATTAGTTGGTGTGGCTCAGGATCTTTCGGAATCACTTGGCAAATACACATTTATTGTTCGAGGTGGCCACGAATTTGACGGTAGGGAAATTGTTGATTTAGATGAAGAACATTTATATGAAATAGCAGAGCAAGTGAAAGGAAAAGTAGATTCAATTGCAATTACCTCAGTGTTCTCTCCTGTTTCACAAGCACATGAAAATAAAGCATATGAAATTATGCGAAAGATACTTGGAGAGGAAATTTCCATTTCTATTTCATCGGAAATCGGCTCTGTTGGTTTATTGGAAAGAGAAAATGCGACGATTCTTAATGCGGCTGTTATTGATGTTGCTAAAACAGCTGCAGATGGATTTGTTAAAGCATTACATAATGAAGGAATTCAAGCTAAAGTATTTTTTGGACAAAATGATGGAACATTAATGTCCGTAGAATACGCTGTGAAATATCCAATATTTACCGTTGCATGTGGACCAACGAATTCACTTAGAGGAGCATCCTACTTAAGCGATCTTTCTGATGCAATTGTGGTTGATGTAGGCGGAACTACTTCTGATGTTGGTGTATTAGTGCAATCATTTCCAAGAGAATCTTCGATAGCAGTAGAGCTTGGAGGTGCACGGACTAATTTTAGGATGCCAGATCTCTTTTCCATTGGTCTTGGTGGAGGAACGATTATTCGTATAAAAGACGATGGAAGTTTTACAATTGGTCCAGATAGTGTTGGTTATAATTTATCCAAAGAAAGCTTAATATTTGGTGGAACCACTTTAACTGCAACAGATGTCGTAGTAGGACTAGGAAAAGCACAACTAGGTGATCCTGCGAAGGTTTCCCATATGAATCAGGAAGTTTTAAATGAAATCTATCAGAGCATGGTAGAGTTAGTAGAAGAAGCAATTGACAGAATGAAAACTAGTGCAGATCCAGTGCCAGTGATACTTGTGGGTGGAGGAAGCATCTTATTACCAGAAAAATTAGAAGGTGCGTCAAAAGTTATTCGTCCGGAACATTCAGGAGTAGCAAATGCAATTGGATCAGCTATTGCCCAAGTAAGTGGGCAAATAGAAAAGATATATGTATTAGAAGACATAGGAAGAGAGAAGGCAGTCGAATTAGCTAAAGAGATGGCTAAGCAAGAAGCAATAACCGCTGGCGCAGATCCAGATCGTCTTGTAATAGTTGATATAGAAGATGTACCGCTTGCCTATTTGCCAGGAAATGCAACTCGAATTCGTGTTAAAGCAGCTGGGGATTTAAAGGGGATCGAATAAACAGTTCTATGCTAAGACATTTTGTGTATTCACTTTCTTTTTACATTTAACATTTTGTCTAGTCTGCAATCTTTTACAAATGGTATAATGGGGGAAATGTATGATAGCGCTTTTATGGGGATGATGGAGTGCTTGATATATGTTTTTTTGTTAAAAAGCTAGAGGGTAGGAAAGAAGCTAAGATAAAATTAAGATTTTAGTTTGAAAATCGAATGATATTAAAATAAAGCGTAGGAAATATGCGTAGACTCCTATGGGAGGAAGGCCTAGGTGAGACCCCGGAGTGCGCAAGCACGAGGAGGCTCTCTAGCCGCCCATGGAAAGCGGAGTATATTTCCGGAGCGGGTATTTTGACAATTTATATTCGATAATAACCAATCTAAAACATTGTAATTTCTATCCTAAAAATAAATTTTGTTTCGAGGAGGTTTTAACTGTGAGTGGAGTTTCAGCAGCAGGAGAAAAACTAAAGAATTTTATTAATGGAGAATGGGTGGAACCACGCACCTCGCAGTATGATGCTGTGCCAAACCCAGCAACAGAAGAAATTTTATGTCAGGTACCTATCTCTACAAGAGAAGATTTGGATGACGCTGTCGCGGTTGCTAAAGAAGCATATACATCTTGGAGCAACACAGCAGTGCCAAGAAGAGCACGTATTCTTTTTAAATATCAACAATTATTAATCGATCATCAGGATGAGCTAGCTCGTCTAATTACTATCGAAAATGGGAAAGCATTTTCTGAATCCTACGGAGAGGTACAACGTGGCATTGAATGTGTGGAATTTGCATGTGGTGCGCCAACCTTGATGATGGGAGATAATCTATCAACAATTGCAACTAATATAGAATCACAAATGTTCCGTTATCCAATTGGAGTAGTGGGTGGTATTACACCATTTAACTTCCCGATGATGGTTCCATGCTGGATGTTCCCATTAGCAATTGCTTGTGGTAATACATTTGTATTAAAGCCATCTGAGCGGACACCATTACTTGCAAATCGTTTAGCTGAGCTTTTAGTAGAAGCAGGTTTACCAGCAGGTGTGTTCAATATCGTTCATGGTGCTCATGATGTTGTTAATGGATTAATTGAGCACAAGGATGTAAGAGCTATTTCTTTTGTTGGTTCTCAGCCTGTTGCAAAATACGTATATGAAAATGCTGCAAAACAAGGCAAGCGTGTCCAAGCTCTTTCTGGAGCAAAAAACCATTCTATCGTTCTTCCAGATGCAGAGTTAGATGAAGCAGTGAATCAAATTATTAGTGCTGCATATGGTTCAGCAGGAGAGCGTTGTATGGCATGTTCGGTAGTCGTGGCAGTAGGTGATGTTGCAGAGAAGCTTGTTGAGAAATTAAATAAAGCGGCAGATGATATTAAAATCGGTAATGGTTTAGAAGATGGTATTTTCTTAGGACCAGTTATCCGTGATTCTCATAAAGATAAAACATTAGGTTATATTGAAACAGGAATTGAAGAAGGAGCAACTTTAGTTCGGGATGGACGTAAAGATAAAGAAAGTGATGACGAAGGCTATTTCGTTGGACCAACTATTTTCGATAATGTTAAAACAGATATGAAAATCTGGCAGGAAGAAATTTTTGCTCCAGTATTATCTGTTGTACGTGTAGAAACATTAGAAGATGCAATCGAACTGACAAATGAATCTAATTTTGCAAATGGTGCATGCCTCTTTACGACAAATGCAAGTGCAATCCGTACCTTCAGGGAAACAATTGATGCAGGTATGCTAGGAGTTAATTTAGGTGTTCCGGCTCCAATGGCATTCTTCCCATTCTCTGGTTGGAAGGATTCATTCTATGGTGATTTACATGCAAATGGTAAAGACGGCGTGAATTTCTATACACGTAAGAAAATGATTACATCACGTTTGTAATACAGGAAAGAGGGAGAGGACTTTAAACGGGTCTCTCCTCTCTTTTCCGCAAATTTTACTTTATAAATATTCAAAAAAGTTAAAGGGGCGAGAAAAATGGGAGATCATAAAGACATATTGGAGAAAGATAAAAAATATATATGGCATGCGATGCGTCGCTATAACCCAGACGGATCATCTATCGTGGTGGAGAAAGCGGATGGCGTTTGGTTAACAGATGTTACTGGTAAAAAATATTTAGATGCAATGGCTGGGTTATGGTGTGTGAACGCAGGTTATGGTCGTGATGAGCTAGCAGAGGCTGCTTATGAACAATTAAAAACAATGCCATATTATCCAATGACACAGTCTAATATCCCAGCAATTAAGCTTGGCGAAAAGTTGAATGAATGGCTAGAAGATGATTATGTGCTGTTCTATTCAAACAGTGGATCTGAAGCAAATGAGGTAGCTTTCAAGCTTGCTCGTCAATATCATGCACACCGTGGAGAGCCTGGACGCCATAAGTTTATTGCTCGTTACCGTGCTTATCATGGGAATACAATGGGGGCACTAGCTGCAACTGGTCAAGCACAGCGTAAAATTCAATATGAACCACTTGCACCTGGATTTTTACATGTAACACCACCTGATATTTATCGTAGCCCGTATCAAGGAACGTTAGAGGAGCAAAGTATAGCTACTGCTGATGAGATTGATCGTGTGATGAATTATGAGCTATCTGAAACAGTTGCGGCAGTGATTATGGAGCCGATTATTACAGGTGGAGGAGTTATTGTTCCACATGAAAGCTATATGCCACGCGTGAAGGAAATTTGCGAAAAGCATGGCGCATTGTTAATTGCGGATGAAGTAATTTGTGGATTTGGTAGAACTGGAAAGAAATTTGGATTCCAAAATTATGGGGTACAGCCTGATATTGTAACAATGGCAAAAGGAATTACAAGTGGTTATCTACCATTATCTGTTACTGCGGTTCGTCGTGAAATTTATGAAGCATTCCAAGGAACGGAAAACTATGACCATTTCCGTCATGTAAATACATTTGGAGGAAATGCTGCTGCGTGTGCCCTGGCACTTAGAAACTTAGAAATTTATGAAGAAGAAGGCTTAATTGATCGCTCTAAGGAAATGGGAGAGAAACTTTTAGAAAAACTAGCAGACTTAAATAATCATCCACATGTAGGACATATTCGTGGAAAAGGATTATTAGTTGGTATCGAGCTAGTAGAGGATAAAGAAACAAAAGAACCAGCAAAAGTTGATAAGCTTGCAAAAGTAGTTGGTTATTGTAAGGAAAATGGTGTGCTTGTAGGAAGTAATATGGATACCGTAGATGGATTCAATAATATTTTTGCCCTTTCTCCGCCATTAAATATTAATGAAGAAGAAATTGATTTCGTCGTTAAAGTTGTTAAAGAAGCATTTGCACAAATCTAAAGAAATATATTTAACTCCAATAAGATAGCCATAGCTATCTTATTGGAGTTTTTTTATGCTACGAACTTAAATATGCCTTCATTTGACTTGCTGGATCATAAACAGTATTTCCATGACAAACCTCGAGCATTATTGGATTTAGCTGTTCTACAATAGCACTGCTTCTTATTGCTTCATCCATATCTGCAGTGAACATGGCCATAGGCTTTCGCAGTTTTCCTTTTTTAGAAGTAAAAAGATCACCTGCAAGTAATACTTGATCTAGCTCATGATAATAAGCAACATGTCCTGGAGAATGGCCTGGTGTGAGATAAGGAGTAAGGCCAGCAATTTGTTTTAGACTTCCATCTGTATTCGTTCCTAATGGTTGAACAACATCTTTTGCTACAGTTTTAACTGCCTTTTTCCTTCTTGGATAAGGAAGATTACCTGCCATGTAAGGAATTTCTTTTTGATGTGCATAAACAGGAACTTTTGTTTTGGATAATAATTTATTGATAGAGCCTGTATGATCAGAATGACCATGAGTTAATAAAATGCTTTGCAATGGACCAGCATCGAGCTTTCTAATAAAATTCATAATCGGTTTTGCCATCGTTGAAATTCCTGCATCAATGAGCGTAACTCCATCTTTATCAACTATAATCCATACATGTATAGGAATAAGAAGCCAGATTTTTAAGCTCCAAATATGTTCTGAAATCCTAGTTGCTTTCATTGTATTCGCTTCTTTCTTCGGTATTTTTTCTAAATCCCGCAATTAATATTTCTATAGAAAGATCAAAGGTTGGTGTTAGCCTATCTAGCAAAGTGTCTAAGGACTCATGCATATAGGAATAGGTAGTTAATATCCCGTTTAAGTGATAATAAAAAATCCGTGTGTAAGTTAGTAATTGTTCTCCTTTTGGAATAGATAGACAATGTTGTAATGCTTCCATTAACATTTCAAACAACTTAATTCGAAGTTTATTTATTTCCAATTCTGGCTGTGCTTCATCTACCTTTGACGACTTGGCGTTAATTAAAACAGAATACATGTTTTGATTTTCTAAACCAAAGATGATATATACATGACTAATATTTTTAAGTTTATCTAGGGAGGTTGCTTCCTCGGATTTTAAGAGCGCACTTAGCTGTGTATACAGCTTTTGCAAGGTAGGCATTGCCAGTTGATGTAATAGAGCTTCTTTATCTTTGAAATATAAATAAATGGTTGTATGAGAACAGCCGGCTTCTTTTGCAATTTCTCTCATCGTTACAGCATCATACCCTTTTATCGAAAAAAGCTTGCCAGCTGCCTTTAAAATCAAATTTTTTGTTTCTTGAGCACGTTGCTCTTTCTTGATCACCATTAAAAAAGCTCCTCTTAATATATTTAAAATTTGTACTAACCAATGGTTATATTCATAGTATATAACCATTGGTTAGTAATTGCAATGGATTTCATGAAATTTAGTATTATATGTAATAATGCTATAATATGAATATAGTATTTAAGAATGGCCCTGTATTATCTATAAAGCTAGAGTTTGATTAAGGGAATAAGTCTAAGAGTCGGAATTTTTACATAAACAGAAAGAAAAATGTAGTGATGATGAGTATAAAAATATATGAAAAGCTTATGAAAGAATTTGCTAAAAGGACAGGAGATGTAAGTAATGTCTGAAGTGGATTTAATGAAAATACGTGAATCAATTAACCTGACCTTGAACCAGCCAGGCGCACTTTTTAAAGTGGAAACAAAAGCAGAAGGTGTACTTAGTCGAAGTTATGGAGCTGTTGATTTTCAAAATATATCATATACGAGTAAAGATACATTTGAATTTTCTGATGCCGAAATAGATGGAAAAGAACAAATAGGTACTAATGAAATTCTTTCGCTTTTTCACCAAGGTGTTATCTATCATCTGATGGAAGTGGATAATCAAGATAAACAATGGACAGCTTTTGAAACAGGGAGTTCAGGCTGGGATGCTTCTCACTTAGCGCCTTTATTCTGGTTACAAGGAATAGAACAAGCAACAGTCCTGGAACCCGCTTATTTCCGATTATCAATTAATATGGAGCAATATATTGCCAAGCAACCAGCCTCTACATGTATTCAAGCAACACAGGCCTTAGAGGACAATGTTGTTGGATTATCTACAAAAACGCTTACCTGTGAATTAAAATGTGATAAACAAGGCAGGGTTGAATGGCTGTCTATTCTTATTCCGCTGGATAAGACTTCTATATCAGAAGCAGTTAGCAAGGAAGAACAGAGCACACGAACAACAATTTCTCTCCGCTTTCTTGATTCACCTCCAGTTATCATGAAACCGGATGTTAAGCATAAGTATTCAGCGCTGGAATTCATCAACTCTACGATAGAACAGGCTAAGCAGGAATTATCCATAGAGAAAAAGAAAGAAGAATAAATAATTTAGAATGATATCTGAGGAGGAAACTATATATGTCTAAGAAAAATATTCACGCAGCAGGACAATTAAATAAGAACTTTTCACCATACTTTTACCAATCGTATACTTTACCTCAGCAAGTAAAAGCGCGTTTTCCAAAATTAAATATTACTTATCCAACACCAGCCTTCACTCGTGAGGAAGGTCATTTTACTACACAAGAAGAGCTGATGAAATTTTTATATGAACTATCAGCAGATACAGAGCATATGCAGCTTGAAATTATTGGAAATTCACTAGAAGGTCGAGAAATTCCAATGGTTATCTTTACGACAAATAAAGATGAAGAGGAAATGAAGGACAAGCCAACAGTTTGGTTACAGGCGAATGTACATGGACACGAACCGGCTTCAGGGGAATCAGCTCTTGTTATTATTCATCAACTGGCTAAGGAAGCATTAGGTGAGGAAATATTACCTTATGTCAATGTAGTTGTCGTGCCTCGAATTAATCCAGATAGTGTGTTCTACCATGAACAGAAATCGCCTTTGCGAATTAATGGTAATCGTGATCATGTTCAGCTTGAAATGCCAGAATTACAGGCACTACATCAAGCGTATAATCGTTTTGAAGCAGAAGTAGTAATTGATGCCCATGAATATGATGCGGATATTGCTTACCCTCATGTAGGAAAAGAAGGGGCTTTAAAATATCATGATTTACTTATTTTATCAGGGAAAAATTTAAATATTCCAGCTGAAATTCGTTTGAAATCTGATGAATGGTTCTTACCGGATGTGTTTAGCGCTTTAGATGCAGAAGGCATTTCCAATGGTACTTATTTCACGGTTAGTCATACAGAGAATAACGAGGTCGTTGTTCATGAAGGTGGTGGAGATATAGGGATAGGGCGTAACGCGTTTGCTCTGAAACCAAGCTTTTGTTTCCTAACAGAATCACTTGGAATTAGCATTGGTCGTGAAAACTTTTTACGTCGTGTTACCAGCCAGGTCATTACACATACAAGTATTTTACGTACAACTAAGAAATATGCAGCTGAAATCAAAACATTAATAGCAGAAGCGAAGCTAGAACTGGTGGATCAAGCGGCACATGGAGAAGAAAATCGTTCTATTGTATTGCAAAGTGAAGCACAAGAAATGGAAGGACTTACAGTAGAAGCGGTAGATATTGCAACAGGTGATGTCATAGAGATCCCAGTAACCTACTATGATGAAACAGAAGCTGTTCCAACTTTAGAACGGAAATTACCTAATGCTTATCTTTTGCCGCCTGCCTATCAATGGCTTATTGAAAGGTTAGTGATGCAAGGTGTGGTAGTAGATCGTCTTGTTGAAGAAGAGGTTTTAACTGTAGAATGCTATGATGTCCATAAAATTAGTGGGAAATGTGAGCAATTAAATATCGAAACAGAAATAGTTGAACGTGAGGTAAGATTCCCGAAAGGAAGCTATGTTATTAGCTGTGCACAGCGAGCAGGGAGCTTAATTGCATTAGCATTAGAGCCAGAATCATCATACAGCTTTGTTAGTAAAAATTACTTCCATGTTGAAGCTGGGGAAGAGGTACCAATATATCGCTATTTAGGAGAAACACATACATTGTAAAAGAGATTTATGAAATAACAGGATAAGAAGAACTTCTATGAATCTCACCAAATGTCAATTTAAAATAAAATAGCGTTGCTTGTAAAAAAGATGTGAAGCTTTACCTCTTAGGTAAACTTTAGTAAGGAAAACGAAAATCAGTTTGTCTTTATAATTGATTTTCGTTTTCTCAAATCATGACGTTATAGCTTTTAAGAATTAATCGTATATTACAGCTTTACCTTGTTCACGTAACTTTTTTAAAGAGGTAAGCATATGATTTATTGCTTCGTCAGAATGCCTTTCCCATGAACTCAATTCAGCAACAATTTTCAAAGGAGATTTAGATCTATAAGAACGTGTGGGATTTCCAGGAAATCTTTTGTCAGTTAAGTTTGGATCATTTTCAAAATCACCTAATGGTTCTACAATATAAATTCTTTCTTTTGAATTAGCTTTTGCTAATTCAGCACCCCATTTAGCAGCATCTAATGTTGCAGTAAAATATATATAGTTAGCTTTTTTATCTTGGTAATTAGACAAGTGTTGTGATTCTAATAAGTCTCCAATTTTTAGTTCTGCTTTAGTACCATGGAAAAACGGGCCGCTATCTAAGAGCTCTTTTTTTTCATTCATACTGATCTCTCCCCATATTCTTAAATTTATGTATAAAATTATAGTGCAGGAATTATAAATATATAAGTCTATAAATTATTTCGAATTTATAATACAATATAAGTAGAGGCAATGATATCGGGCAATAATTACTTTTTTTAGACTTTGATTGCCCAGCTTTTTTGGTCTGTTATCAAGCTTTGTATTTAAAAAGTGACTAAAAGTTAAACCAGATGTTCTAAGCTGACGGTTTTTTTGTCGTATGCGAATACCCATTTATAATGAATAATTTATGATTAAATATCCATTGGCTGATTAATTCAGCTAATGGATATTTTTCTTTCCAGAAAATAAATGCTGAAATAGGTTTTGTATATTTATACTACATAAATAAGTGATAAAACAGATGAAATAATTTAAAAAATTATAAATATACCCTTGATTTTATTTTTATGCACTATATAATAGAAAAATATCATTAATTTATTCAAAATAATTCATGTGAATAATCAAAATAAGATGGAATAAACCTAACACTAATTTGCATAATAATGCATAAACATAATGAAAATTGTATAAAAATAAAAAAGGGAAGTGATTTTTTGACAACTGTAAAGCAACTGAAAATGAAATTATACGATTTACAAGGAAATGATTTTTTAACATTAGCGGATTACTCAAAAGAAGAGTTAATGTATCTTATTGAGTTAGCAATTGATTTAAAGGAAAAGCAAAAGCTCGGCATTCCCCATCGTTTATTAGAAGGAAAAACATTAGGGATGATTTTTGAGAAATCTTCTACAAGAACGCGTGTATCTTTTGAAGCCGGAATGTTTCAGCTTGGGGGGCATGCATTATTTTTAAGTAAAGATGATCTGCAGATGGGTAGAGGAGAAACAATTGCAGATACGGCAAAGGTTCTTTCTCGTTATGTGGATGGCATGATGGTTCGTACGTTTGCACATTCTATTATCGAAGAGCTAGCAGAGAATGCAACAGTTCCAGTTATTAATGGATTAACAAATGAATATCATCCATGCCAAGTGCTTGCTGATTTAATGACTATTTATGAGAAGAAGGGAAGCTTTGAAGGAAAGAAATTAACCTATATTGGCGATGGGAATAATATGGCACATTCCTTAATGATTGGAAGTGCAATTATGGGAATGGATTGTGTTATTACAACACCAAAAGGTTATGAAGTAGATCAGTCGATTTTTGCCAAAGCGCAGGAGCTAGCAGGGAAATCAGGAGCAAAAATTGAGCAAACACATGATGTAGTGGCAGCATGTAAAGATGCAGATGTGATTTATACAGATGTGTGGACGAGTATGGGCTGGGAGGACGAGAATGAGAAGCGTTTAAAGGATTTTGCAGATTATCAGGTGAATGAAGCCTTAGTTCTTCATGCAAAAGATGATTATTCCTTCTTCCATTGCTTGCCAGCTCACCGTGAAGAAGAAGTTACGGCAGCAATAATTGATGGACCAAACTCTGTAGTGTTTGATGAAGCAGAAAATAGATTACATGCACAAAAGGCAATTTTAGCTTCCATTATGTAAAGGGAAAAGATTAGAAGCGAGGAACAATAAATTCCTTACTTCTAATCTTTTAATATTTCTGCTAAATATTGAGTTCGATTTTCCAAGAAGTATTTAGTAATTATATAATGACTAGTGTCTTGATATAATGTCTCTTTTAATCCTTCTTCCGTAAATTCAATTAAAGCTGCATCAGGAAAACCTAGTAAGATTGGTGAATGTGTAGCAATGATGAATTGGCAATCCTTTTCTTTAGTTAAGTCATGAAGGATTCTTAAAAATGTAAGCTGGCGCTGCGGTGATAAAGCAGCCTCAGGTTCATCTAATAAATAAATTGCCTTTTTGCCAAAGCGATTTTTGAATAACGAGAGAAAAGATTCCCCATGTGATTGATGATGTAATGATTTTCCACCATAATGCTTTAAGCTATCAGCACCTTCTATTTCATCTAGATAAGAAGCAAAATGATAAAAAGTTTCTGCACGGAGGAAAAAACCATTTGTTATTTTAGGCATCCAGGATAATCGGATAAAGTCTCCAAGTGCCGCATCTGCCTCATGCACCTCATATACGTTATTACGCCCGCCACCTGCTGTATGAAAGCCACATTTATCTGCGATTGCTTCAAGTAAAGTTGATTTCCCTGAACCATTTTCTCCAACAAAAAAAGTAATTGGCTTTGTTATTTTCAGTTCCCCTAAATGATGAATGGAAGGAATGGTAAAAGGATATTTTTGATAAGAAGGAACTTTGTCACGTAATAAAGTAATCTTTTTCAAAAACAAATGATCACGTCCTACTTTTTCTTCTTTTTGTATCGATCATCAAAAATTTCTTCTAATAAAAAGAGAAGTACACTAATAATAATTTCTATATGTAATGGAACATGAATGGACGTCATAAATTCATCAGCAGTGTATAGCGCTAACCATGTGCAAAAGGAGTCAATCACCATGCGTCGGATAAAACTAGACAGCTTACTTTCTACTTTTGGTGTAGAAGCCCAAATGACTAATTTGGAGACGCCTTCCAAAATAAGACTAATCCCAATAAATAATAAAACGAATAAAAATAATGATGTATAAGATTCATAGATTACATCTGTTAACTTGAAGAACCCCATAAATGCTAGAAATATAATCCCTACAAAGATTGTAAGGATAAAGATAACTAATAAGCCAATGGAAAATTTACTGATAATATTTTTTTTCATAATAAGCCAAGCCTTCTTTGATGTATTAGTATTTAACTGTAGCATATTTGAATTTAAACGAAAAGTGTAGTGAATCAACCTGTTTTGTGCACTTTTATTGGCTTTGTATCATCTATAAAACTTTTGCTAAAACGGTAAATGCTTCACCAATTAACTTTCTAAATAAATGATTCCTAACAATGCATAATTTAATAGATCTTCAATAACTTCTTAGTAATTAAACTTCAAAGTTTTTTCAGAGATTAAAAAAGTATAAATGTTTTGCATAAATTTGTTCTTTAAATTTTTCTCTAATGTTTGTTGTCATCTATTCATATACTGTTTTACCAACTGCTTATAGTGAAATAGCTTTAAAAATCTATCAATTAGATATTCTATGTATTAGGAGATTATTTCATAAATAAGCAACTATCTCATTATCATAATCTCCTTACAAGTGTTGATAAACTTAATTTTACCTATATTTGATTTTAGAGATTAGAGCGATTTTCATAAAAAGCAATTTTAATAATATTATGATAAAATAAGTGAGAATAAGAAATCGATAAGGAGAGTTGATAAAATGTCTGTTGAAGCGAGATTAAAGGAATTGAACATTACTCTAGAGGAAGCGCAGCCATCAGCTAATAAATTTGTACCGGTCAACCAAACAGGAAATCTTCTTTATACTTCTGGTCAAGTTTGTGCAAAGGATGGAGTGCTTGTTTCAACTGGAAAATTAGGCTCTGAGGTTTCTGTTGAAGAAGGACAAAAAGCAGCAGAACAATGTATGATCCGTTGCTTATCTGTTTTAAAGGATCATCTAGGAGATCTAGATAAGATTAAGAAAATAGTAAAAGTACTTGGTTTTGTACAAAGTGCTGATGATTTTTATGATCAGCCAGCAGTAATGAATGGAGCATCTGACTTATTACACGCGGTATTTGGAGAAAAAGGAAAACATGCTCGTGCTGCAATTGGTTCCAATGCGTTACCGAATAATGCATCTGTAGAAGTGGAGATTATTGTTGAAATATAGAATGTAAAAGGAAATTTGAAAAAATAAATAATTGTTAAGTAGGTTTTTACAGGAAAATAGAGGTATAAAATAGTTAATTTAGCTATCCTCTATTTTCTTTTGCATAAAATTAACCGTTTAATGACGGCAGAAGAAGGAAACATAAGTAGTACATTAGTTTCCCGATTGGGATTTTTAAAGGAGATGCATAATGCTTAGCAGTTTATTAAGTAATGTATATGGAATGGTCTTAATTATTCTTATCATTAATATTGTATATGTTACGTTTTCAACAATGCGAATGATTTTAACATTAAAGGGACGACGGTATTTAGCTGCCCTTGTTAGTATGGTTGAGATTGTTGTTTATATTTTAGGACTTGGTTTAGTATTAGATAATTTAGATCAAATTCAAAATTTAATTGCTTATGCAATAGGGTTTGGAATCGGAATTATTGTTGGTTCAATCATTGAAGAAAAACTAGCGCTTGGCTATATTACTGTAAATGTGGTTTCAGCTAATCCAGATCTTGCGTTTACACGTAAGCTACGCGATAAAGGATATGGTGTGACAAGTTGGTCCTCATATGGGATGGAAGGTGATCGATTATCAATGCAAATTTTAACTCCGAGAAAATATGAATTGAAGCTATATCAGTCGATTAAAGAAATTGATCCAAAAGCATTTATTATTTCATATGAACCAAAACAAATCCGCGGTGGTTTTGTGGTCAAACAAGTTCGTGCTGGAAGATTATTTAAGAATAAAAATAAGAAGCCGGAAGAAAATAAACCACCACAAAGTAGCGAACCAGTTGAACATAAAGAAGCATTAGAAACAGATGACACAAATCAAGTGGAGCAAGTTAATAAGGATAAGGAGAATGATTAGGCATTTCTCTCGTAAAAAATGAAGTATCCTAAATTTACCTAGGATACTTCATTAAATAACTTGATTTTTAACTTGGTAATAATGCTTCAAAAGCTTTCTGTAATTTACGAGTAACAGGCCCAGGCTTCCCAGTGCCAATCGCTTTATCATCCACATGGTTAATTGGTCCAATTTCAACACCAGTATTCGTTATAAATGCTTCATCCGCAGCGAATAATTCTTCAATTGTAAAAGCTTCTTCTTTTACAGGAATCTTCAAATCCTCCGCTATTTGCAATATTTTCCCACGAGTAATTCCATTTAAAATAAGATTATTAGCAGGGTGTGTAACTAACTCATTATTTTTTACGATAAAAATATTACTTGCGCTGGCTTCTGTAACAATTTCCCCACGATGTAAAATTGCTTCATGACCACCTTTATTTTTAGCTGCAGTATTTGCTAAGGTATTTGGAAGTAAATTCAAGCTTTTAATATCACAGCGCAACCAGCGAATATCTTCATGTAAATATACGTCAACACCGTTTTCTATATCTGATAAGGCTCTTTCACGTACGGTTGAATACATCGTCAATACTGGCTCTAAGTTATCAGCATAATTATGGATACGATCAGCTGCGCCTCGAGTTAACTGGATATATACATAACCGTTGATTAATTCATTTTTTTCAACTAGCTGCTCTAATAAGTTTGTTAATGCTTCTACAGTAAAAGGAAGCTTGATATGTAATTCTGTTGCACTGCGTACAAAGCGCGCTAAATGCTCATCTAATGTAAAGAACTTTCCATTATAGACTCGGACTACTTCATAAATTCCATCTCCAAATTGATAACCACGATCTTCGATATCAACTTTTGCATTTTCTCTTTCCATAAAGCCATTTTTGTAATAAATAACCAAGCACTTCACCCCTCAAAAGTTTAAATGAAATCTCTTTCCATTAACTACCGTTATTGATTTTTATTGTATAATAGAGAAGAAGGAATAGCAACGCTAGTTGGAAGATTATAGTGAATAAGAAATGTTCAGTAAAATTAAGTTGGATTAAGGATTTTTCTATTAAAATTTAAGGAAGGTGTTCTTTTTTTATGTACGATTTAATTATTAAAAATGGACAAATTTATGATGGAACAGGGAATCCAGCAACACAGCTTGACTTAGGAATAAAGGATGGAAAAATAAAAAAGATTGGGCACTTAGGCGACGCAGAAGCAACACAAATTATCGATGCTAAGAATCTTGCTGTATCTCCTGGTTTTATTGATGCACATTCCCATTCAGATTTACTTTGCACAAAGCCAGAGATGCAAAAAGTAAAGTTGAGGCAAGGGGTGACAACAGAATTACTTGGCCAAGATGGGATATCTGTAGCACCTGTTTCTGATAAGACTCGTCCATTATGGCAGCAACAACTAAAAGCGTTAAACGGAGATATTGGTGATTGGCCATGGGAGTCAATTGCAGAGTACTTAGCTTTTTTAGAAAAATCATCTATCCCTTGTAATGCGCTTTACTTAGTGCCACATGGTGCTGTGCGTTCTTTAGTTATGGGATTTGAGGAACGTATTGCAACAAAGGAAGAGATGGAGCAAATGCGTTTGCTTGTGGAAGAAGGAATGCGTCAAGGTGCTGTTGGCTTATCGACAGGGCTTGAATATACGCCGAATTTATATTCAGATAAAGATGAACTAATTGAGATTTGTAAAGGATCAGCGAAATATCATGGATCACTTGTTGTGCATATTCGTAATGAAGACGATACATGTCTAGAAGCTTTAGATGAAGTAGTTGATGTTGCTAGACAATCTGGTGTACGTTTGCATATTTCACATTTTAAAGTAGCGGGCGAAGGAAATCGTGATAAATACGAAATATTTTTAAATAAGATGATGGAAGCACGTGAAGAAGGTATTGAAGTGACATTTGATCAATATCCTTATGTGCATGGTTCAACAGTTCTGCTATCCATATTACCAGCTTGGATGCATGCAGGTGGCACCGGGAAAATGTTAGAGCGTTTAAAGGATCCAAAAGCACGGGCTCAAGTGAAAGCAGATTATGATGTTTCACGTGGTTATAAGAATTTTAAAGATGAAAATGAATGGAAGAAGATTACTATAAATTTTGTTGCTACGGAAGCGAATAAAGTTTTAGAAGGAAAAACAATGTACGAAGTGGCTGAGCTGCGTAAACAAGATCCTTTTGATGCCATGTTTGATTTATTAATTGAAGAAGATGCAGCAGTGACAATGATTGTGGAATGGGGATTTGAAGAAGATATTATTTATGGAATGAAGCATGAGCTACAAATGGTAGGTTCAGACGGAATATTTGGTGGACGTCCACATCCACGAGTGAGTGGAACATTTCCACGAGTGCTTGGGAAGTATGCACGTGAAGAAGGGGTATTTACCTTAGCAGAAGCAATTCGAAAAATGACAGCGGCACCTGCACAATTTTTGCGATTACATGACCGTGGTTTACTACGTGAAAATTATTGGGCAGATATTGTTATCTTTGATCCTAAAACAGTTACAGATCAAGCAACTTATGAAGATCCTATGCAAGCTCCAATTGGAATAGAGTACGTTATTGTTAATGGAGAAATAACCATTAAGCAGAATGAGTATACAGGTACAACATCAGGAAAAGTTATTCGTCTTCAAGACCTAGCTTAGGAGGGGGCATCACATGACATCTATCGAACAATATAGACGGGAGTATCTAGGGAAAAGCGTTGAGGAACTACCAACGCCATCTCTATTATTGGATTTAGATTTATTCGAAAAAAATATTACGAAAATGAGTGAGCATGCAAAACAAGTTGGGATTTATATTCGTCCTCATTCAAAGGCGCATAAATCCCCAGAGATTGCTCGTAGACAATTAGCTGCTGGGGCTGTGGGTATTTGTACAGCAACCATTCAAGAAGCAACAGCAATGGTAGATGCAGGAGTGGAAGGGGTTTTAATTACATCACCAATGGCTGGGCGTGAGAAAATCCAAAGGCTTGTAGCATTGACTCAAAAACAACCAAGCCTTCTAACAGTAGTAGATAATGCATTACATGTAGAACAATTGAATGAAGTGGCTTGTCAATCGAACGTAAAATTAAATGTACTTATTGATATTGACCCAAATCTAAATCGTACAGGAGTTGCTGCTGGAGCAGCAACGATTGCATTGGCGGATTGTATTATGAAGCAATCACATATCCAGTTATGTGGAGTCCAATGCTATAGCGGTAAATCAGCACATATTCATGGGTATCAAGAGCGTTATCGTCATTCAAAGGAAGCAATGACACCAGGAATGGAAACCTTTTTAAAGCTTAAAGAAATGGGCTATCCAGTAGAGATTATGACTGGTGGAAGTACAGGGACATATAATATTGATCCGACCTTTGGTGTGATGACAGAGCTTCAAGTAGGCTCTTATATTTTCATGGATACGGATTATCATTTAATTGGTGGTAAAGAAAAAGCAGAATATGATGATTTTGATAATGCATTGACTGTACTAGCTACAGTTGTAAGCAAAAATCATTCTGGTATTGCAACCATTGATGCTGGATTAAAGGCGATGGCAACAGATCGAACATTTAATCCACGAATTAAAGGGAATCAGAAAATTGATTTTCAATTCTCAGGGGATGAGCATGGAAGATTAAGCTTTAATGAAGCAGAGGTTTCTATCCAGCTTGGCGATCGTGTAGAAGTGATTGCTCCACATTGTGATCCAACAGTGAATTTATATCAACGTTTTATGTGTGTACGAAATGGTATCGTTGAAGATATTTGGGAAATCGGTGGGAAGTATTAAAAGGAAGTGAAGTTATGGAAGAACGATTAAAAAGGTTAGAAAGAGAATTTAATGAAAGTACTTTTTGGCAGTTTTTAGGGATACATATTATTGAAATAAAAGAAGGAACAGCAAAAACAGAGTTAAATATTCATCCTTCATTACTAAATGTTAATGGAACGCTTCATGGTGGTATCTATGCGACCATACTTGATTCAACGATGGGATTAACCTCAAGAACAATCGGTATGGATGGATCAGTAACTTTGCAGATGAATGTTCAATTTTTAAGCTCAGTAACGAATGGCAAGGTTTATGCAGAAGCGAATATTGTGCATCGAACTCGCTCGACTGCGTTGGTAGAAGGCAAATTATATGATGAGACTAATAAATTGCTTGCACATAGTACGGCAACTTTTAAAATGATTCGTAAATAAACGGTTGAACTTTGTGCTTTTATGTAAACAGATTTTATGTACGAATTTAGTTATAGTTTTAAGCAAGTAATTCCTGTTTTATGAATTTTGTGTGAAGAAATTTGAACAAAAAACAGCAAAAACCGAACATTAATATTAAAATGAATAAAAATGTTCGATGTTTTATTGACAGTATTCTTCAAATTTTGTTATGCTATATATCAGTTAAAACGTAGGTTGTTTTCTTAAAGAGGATGTTCAAAAAGCCCAATAAAAATGACATGGCGAATTTCTGCGTTGGCTTGCTTTTCCGTTACTCACGTATCTAAAAACATACGTTCCGTTACTCAAAGCTACGCCGCCTTGAACTTCTTGGTCCTTTTTATCGTCCTTTTTGAACACGGATTTAATAACAACCTTGTTTGTCTTTTTCAGGATTAAAATGAGAGGCAAAAGGGAATAGATAAACCAAAGTTTTACTTTTTTCGACTAGCTGATAAAGAAATGATTATATTTTAAACTTGATAATAAAATTGAATATTTTTGAAGAAAGAGGGATTGTATGACAGCGGTTGGCATTATTATGGGAAGTATTTCTGATTGGGAGACGATGAAGCACGCATGTGACGTTCTTGACGAATTAGGAATTACTTATGAAAAAGATGTTATTTCTGCACATCGTACACCAGATGAAATGTTTCAATATGCAAAGTCTGCTCGCGAAAGAGGATTAAAAGTAATTATCGCAGGCGCAGGTGGAGCAGCACACTTACCAGGCATGGTGGCATCACAGACAACTTTGCCTGTTATTGGCGTTCCTGTACAAAGCCGAGCATTAAATGGACTTGATTCTTTATTATCTATTGTACAGATGCCTGGTGGGGTCCCGACTGCAACCATGGCAATCGGTAAAGCTGGAGCAACGAATGCTGGATTATTTGCAGCACAAATTCTTGGAGCTTTCGATACAGGAATTGCAGAAAATCTTCAAGAATATCGAAGAAATATGCAAACTAAAGTAGAAGAAATGAGGGACAACCTTGCCGAATATTAAAGTAACACTTCCTGGTCAAACGATTGGAATTATTGGTGGAGGACAGCTTGGCCGAATGATGGCAATTGCTGCAAGGTATATGGGTTACAAAATTGCTGTGCTAGATCCAACGCCAGATTGTCCCACTGCTCAAATAGCAGATCATCATGTTGTCGCAGCATACGATGATATGGACGCAATTAAGGAACTAACAGAAATTAGTGATGTAGTTACATATGAATTTGAAAACGTGGATTTAACAGCAGCAACGTATATAGAAGAAAAAGGAAAGCTGCCTCAAGGTGCTTATGCACTAGAAATCACACAAAATCGTGAAAAAGAAAAAACAATTATGAAAGATTTGAATTTGCCAATCCCTCAATTTGCTATTGTTCATAATGGGGGAGAATGTGCACAAGCATTAACAGAATTTAATCTTCCAGCAGTGATTAAAACTTGTCGTGGCGGATATGACGGAAAAGGTCAGTTGAAAATTGAATCCGTAGCAGATATAGAAGATGCAATTAAATTTGCTGACGCTCATCATCCATGTATTATCGAGCAATGGATTAGATTTGATAAAGAAGTATCAGTTGTATTTTCTCGTTCACAAACAGGTGAAATAGCATATTTTCCAATAGCTGAAAATGAACATCGAGATCATATTTTATATAAAACAACAGTTCCAGCAGCTATCAGTACAGTTGTACAAGAAAAAGCAATGGAAGCAGCAAAGCTACTTGGAGAAAAAATGAATATTGTTGGGACATTTGCCATTGAAATGTTCGTTTATAAGGATGATATTTATTTAAATGAAATGGCTCCACGACCACATAATTCAGGGCATTATACAATAGAAGGATGTAATATTTCTCAATTTGGACAGCATATCCGTGCAATTTGTGGCTTACCACTAACACCAATTGAATTATTGCAACCATCTGTCATGGTAAATATTCTAGGAGAGCATATGGAGGATGTACTTAATCATATGCAAACATCCGAAAATGGACATGTACATCTTTACGGGAAAGCAGAGGCAAAAGAAAAGCGTAAGATGGGACATATTACATTTATCGCCGACACTGCTGAAAAAGTAGCTAAGCAAGTAGCAGCATATGAGGAAAATGATCAAGCTTAAGTAGAATAAAAACATTTGCAATAAAGCTTCATTAATATAGATGCACTAGCATGAACCTATTTTAATTTTTGGAAAATGAGAAGGGAGAAATCCAGCGTGAAAAACGTGAAACCAGAACAAATCGAAAGCGAAAAGTTGTACAAAGAAATGGGATTAACAGATGAGGAATATGCATTAGCTAAAGAGGTAATGGGCCGTCACCCAAACTACACTGAAACAGGAATTTTCTCCGTTATGTGGTCAGAACATTGTAGCTATAAATCATCTAAACCATTATTAAGAAAATTCCCTAACGAAGCACCACAAGTATTAGTTGGTCCTGGTGAAGGAGCAGGTGTTATTGATATTGGAGATAACCAAGCAGTTGTTTTCAAAATGGAAAGTCACAATAGCCCATCTCGTATTAATCCATACGAAGGTGCAGCAACAGGTATTGGTGGAATCCTACGTGACGTCTTTTCGATGGGAGCTCGTCCGATAGCAGCATTGAATTCGCTACGATTTGGTAATTTAGGTTCAGAACGTACGAATTATCTATTTAAAGAAGTAGTTCGTGGAATGGCTGATTATGGTAATCAAGTAGGCGTACCATCTGTTGGTGGAGAAGTTCAATTTGATAATTGTTATGAAGGAACACCACTTGTAAATGCAATGGTTGTTGGTTTATTAAATCATGATGATATCCAAAAAGGAATTGCAGCTGGTGTAGGAAATACAGTAATTTATGCAGGTGCAGCTACTGGACGTGACGGAATTCATGGAGCTACACATTCTTCGGATGATAAGGATAATGAAGATGCAAAACCGGCAGCAGGAGATCCAATTTTAGAGAAACGTTTAATTGAAGCATGCTTAGAAACTATTCATTCTGACGCATTAGTTGGGATGCAGGATATGGGTGCAGCTGGCTTAACATCTTCAGGTAGTGAAATGGCAAGCAAGGCAGGCACAGGAATGGAATTAAACTTAGACTTCGTTCCTCAAGCAGAAGAAGATATGACAGCATATGAAATGATGTTATCTGAAACACAAGAGCGTATGTTACTTGTAGTGAAAAAAGGACAAGAACAAGAAATTTTAGATATTTTTAAGAAGCATGATGTATTTGCTTGTGTTGTAGGAGAAGTAATTGAAGAGCAAGTATTTCGCATTAAGCATCAAGGGGAGGTAATGGCTAATATTCCAGCTGATGCTTTAGATGAAAAAGCTCCAGTTTATTATTTACCGACAAAAGAGGCATCTTATTTCAAGCCTTACCAAGAAATGGCTCCTTATGCACCTCAAGTTGATAATTATGGTGAAACATTAAAGCAATTATTGCAACAGCCAACGATTGCTAGCAAGAAATGGATTTATGAGCAATTTGATTCGGAAGCAAGAGGGAATACCATTGCTGGACCAGGTGCAGGAGCTGCAGTAGTACAAATTGGTGATCAAGATAAAGCAATTGCAATTACTGCAGATTGTAATTCTCGTTATATTTATTTAGATCCAGAAACTGGTGGAAAGATTGCTATTGCAGAAGCAGCACGTAACATCGTTTGTTCCGGAGCTCGTCCATTAGGAGTTACAGATGGATTAAATTATGGTAATCCGACAAATGAAGAGATTTTCTGGCAAATGGATAAAAGTATCGATGGTATCAGCGAAGCATGTAAGGTGATGGGACTTCCTGTAATTAGTGGGAATGTATCTATGTATAACCAAGCAAATAATGTCCCTATCTTCCCAACACCAATTATTGGAATGGTTGGATTACATGAATCACTAGAACATATTACGCCAAACTCTTTCCAAGCAGCAGGAGACGCAATTTTCTTAATTGGTGAGACGAAAGCCGAGTTTGGTGGAAGTGAGCTACAAAATTTATTACTAAATAAATATGAGGGACAAGCTCCTTCTATTGATCTAGATGTAGAATTTAGTCGTCAAAAGGCATTATTAGAAGCAATTAAGCATGGTGTTGTTGAATCAGCACAAGATGTTGCTGAAGGTGGAGTTGCTGTTACTTTAGTAGAATCTATTGTCACAAAAGATCTTGGAGCAGAAGTTACATTAACAGGTGACGCAACAGCAGCATTATTTAGTGAATCACAATCACGTTTTATTGTTACAGTAAAAGAAGAGAATAAAGAAAAATTTGCTACCCTCGTAGAAGGAGCAATAGAAATCGGACGTGTAACAGCAGAACAAGCATTAAATATTAATGTAGATAGTGAGCTGGTTGTTTCGGAACAAGTAGAAGAACTTAGAAAGCTTTGGGAAGAAGCTATCCCAGCAGCTTTACTAAAATCAGATAAATAAATGAGGAATGTATTGTGTTTGGTATTTGGGGACATCCAAAAGCGGCGGAAATAACTTATTATGGCCTTCATGCACTCCAACACCGTGGTCAAGACGGTGCTGGATTAATCGTTAATGATGGAAAAACATTAAAACTTCATAAAGATACTGGGTTAGTTAATGATGTATTTAAACGAGTTGATTTTTCAAAATTTCCAGGTCATGCGGCAATTGGTCATGTGTTGAATATGAGTAAGAATGGGGTAGAGGTTGATAATGTACAACCCCTTCTATTCCGTTCTTTCTCTGGAAACATGGCAGTAGCACATAAAGGAAATATTAAAAATACACAGGAGCTTATTAAGGAATTAGAGACAGAGGGAAGTATTTTACAGACAAACTCCACTCCTGAGGTACTTGCTCATTTAATTAAAAGAAAAGGACGAGCTGTTAATGAGGATTCAGTTATTGATGCGTTAAAGCAGGTAGTTGGCGCTTATGCATTTATGATCTTAACAGATGATAAATTATTTATTGCTTTAGATCCTCGTGGTATTCGTCCGCTCTCTTTAGGAAAACTTGGTGATGCTTATGTAGTAGCATCAGAAACTTGTGCCTTTAACATTGTTGGAGCTAACTTTGTTCGTGAGATTTTACCAGGAGAGCTTGTGACAATTAGTGACGAAGGTGTTAAAACAACTCGATTTAATTTAAGAGAACCACGTAAAATTTGTGCAATGGAATATATTTATTATTCTCGTCCAGATACAGATTTAAATACAGTGAATGTCCATGCAGCTCGTAAACGTTCAGGAATTGAGTTAGCGAAGGAAGCACCAGTTGAAGCGGATGTAGTAACAGGGGTTCCAGACTCGAGTATTTCTGCTGCTATTGGATATGCAGAGCAATCAGGTATTCCTTATGAGATGGGAATTATTAAAAATCGTTATGTTGGACGTACATTTATCCAGCCATCACAAGAACTTAGGGAGCAAGGGGTGAAAATTAAATTATCACCTGTTCGTGGAATTGTTGATGGGAAGCGTGTTGTGATGATTGATGATTCGATTGTTCGTGGAACGACTTGTCGACGTATTGTTGGGTTATTAAAAGAAGCAGGAGCAAAAGAAGTACATGTTCGTATTGCATCCCCACCAATGGAGAATCGCTGCTATTGTGGAGTAGATGTAACGACGAAAAAAGAATTAATTGCAGCTAAACACTCCATAGAAGAAATCCGAGAAATCATCGGTGCAGATAGCTTAGAATTCCTAAGTCAAGAAGGATTAGAAAATGCGATCGTTACTGAAGAAACAATTAATCAAGGAATTTGCCATTGCTTTGAAGGAGACTTTCCCGCAGAAGAAGGCGAAAAACTAGCAGAAATGCATGAATAAGAGCTAGACAACGCTAGCTTTGAATTAGCAGTACTTTGCGCAATTTTTATACTTTCTTACTCTATAAAGTAAAACAGACTAGGTTCAGCTGAAGCTCTCAACTCCAACTGAACCTTCGTTTTACTTATTGGGATAAAGAAAGTATGGGACAAAGGAAGAGGCTGTGATAGAAGAAGTGGTTAGTATAAAAATGAACAATCTGTAGATAAAACGAAGTACATTTACGACGTGCAGATAATGGTTCAAAAACTACTATTGTCCCTTCTCTATGAAAATAAATAAGAGATTATTATACACTAGGAGCGAGATGGAATATGTCGATGTATAAAAAAGCAGGCGTAGATGTAGAAGCAGGCTATGAAGCTGTTGAACGTATGAAAAAACATGTTGCTAAAACAATGCGCCCAGAAGTAATTGGTGGATTAGGTTCATTTGCAGGTTTATTTGATCTTTCATCTTTAAACTACAAAGAGCCCGTATTAGTCTCAGGTACTGACGGAGTAGGAACCAAGCTAAAATTAGCATTTGAACTGGATAAGCATGACACAATTGGAATTGATTTAGTAGCAATGTGTGTAAATGACATTGTTGCACAAGGGGCAAAACCGTTATTTTTCTTAGATTATATTGGTTGTGGAAAGAATAATCCCGCTGTTATTGAACAAATCGTTGCAGGTGTTTCAGAAGGGTGTGTGCAGTCGGAAGCCGCTTTAGTTGGTGGAGAAACTGCAGAAATGCCTGGAATGTACGCAGAAGAAGAGTATGATTTAGCCGGATTTACAGTAGGAATTGCGGAGAAATCGGCATTAATTACAGGGAAAGCTGTAGCAGCAGGAGATGTTGTGATTGGACTCCCATCTAGTGGAATTCATTCAAATGGTTACTCCCTTGTTCGCAAAATTGTGGAGGATCTTGATTTAACGAAGCAATATGATGGATTATCTAAACCACTTGGCGAGCTTTTACTTACACCGACGAAAATTTATGTGAAGCCAATCCATGCGCTTTTAGAAAAGGTAGCAATTAACGGGATCTCCCACATAACTGGTGGTGGATTTTATGAGAATTTACCAAGAATTTTACCAGAAGGCTTGGGTGTAGAAATTACAGAAGGGACATGGGAAGTACCAGAAATCATTTCCTTTGTTCAAGCTAAAGGGGAAATTCCAAAACAAGATATGTATGGCACTTTCAACATGGGTGTTGGAATGGCAGTAGTTGTAAAAGAAGAAGACGCAGAGGAAGCTCTAGCAATCCTTAAAGAGAATGGGGAAGATGCCTCCATCATTGGAAAGATCACCACAAATGAAGGAGTGCAGTTTACGTCATGACAAGAGCTCGTGCCGCAGTGTTTGCTTCTGGAACAGGTAGTAATTTTGAAGCAATCATGAATGCTGGTGAATTAAATTGTGATATTACATTACTCGTATGCGACAAACCAGGCGCTACAGTAATCAAAAAAGCCGAAGCCTTTCATGTGTCGACATTTGTTTTTGATGCGAAGACATATGAATCAAAGGCAGTCTATGAGCAAGAAATTGTCGAAAAGCTACAAGCAGAAAATATCGAATGGGTCTTCCTGGCTGGCTATATGCGTATTGTAGGGCCAACATTTTTAAATGCATATGAAGGAAGAATTATTAATATCCATCCTTCTTTACTCCCTGATTTTCCAGGCAAAGATGCGATCGGTGATGCTTTTCGTGCTGGAGTAAAAGAAACAGGAGTTACGATACATTATGTAGATGAAGGCATTGATACAGGGCCAATTATTGCTCAGGAAAAAGTATTGGTGAAAGAAGACGATACATTAGATACGTTAAAAAATCGCATCCATCAAGTAGAGCATCAATTATATCCGCGTGTTATTAGACAATTAACGACGAAGTAAGTAAATGAGGAGAGAGCTTGAATGACGAAGAGAGCTTTAATCAGTGTTTCGAATAAAACAGGTATTGAAGAATTTGCTAAAGGATTAGTAGAGTTAAATTTTGAGATTATTTCTACCGGAGGAACATTAAAATTGCTTCAAGATGCTGGCGTTCCAGCTATTGCTGTAGATGAAGTAACAGGTTTCCCAGAAATTTTAGATGGGCGTGTAAAAACATTACATCCAAAAGTTCATGGTGGACTACTTGCAAAGCGTAGTGAAGCAAGTCATGTAGAACAATTAAAAGCAAATGAAATTGATCCAATTGATATGGTTGTTGTAAATTTATATCCGTTTAAAGAAACATTGGCTAAAACAGACGTAACACATGAAGAAATCATTGAAAACATTGATATTGGTGGCCCAACAATGTTGCGCGCATCCGCAAAGAACTTTGCAGATGTTACAGTTGTTGTAGATCCTACTGATTATAATCAAGTACTTGCTGATTTAGAAGCTAATAAACTAGATGAAAAGAAAAGAATGGAATTAGCTGCAAAGGTTTTCCGTCATACAGCAAATTATGATGCAATGATTGCGCGTTATTTTATGGGTGTGACAGAAGAAGAATTCCCAGAAGCTTATACAGTAACCTATGAAAAGGTCCAATCCTTACGCTATGGTGAAAACCCACATCAGCAAGCTGCATTTTATAAAGATCCACAAGAGAAGGGTATGAGCTTAGCAACAGCGAAGCAATTACACGGAAAAGAACTATCCTATAATAATATTCAAGATGCCAATGCAGCTTTAGAAATGGTAACAGAATATGATACTCCAACAGTTGTTGCGGTTAAGCATATGAACCCATGTGGAATTGGTTCTGGTGAATCGATTAGCACAGCATTTAAGCGTGCCTATGATGCAGATCCAATATCTATTTTTGGTGGAATTATTGCTTGCAACCGTGAAGTGGACAAAGAAACTGCTGCTCAAATTAGTGAGCTATTTATCGAAATTGTGCTTGCACCAGGCTTCACACAAGAAGCATTGGATATTTTGACTGTGAAAAAGAACATTCGCTTACTTGAATTAACAATGGACAAAGATAATAAAGATTATTATAAATTCGTTACTGTAAAAGGTGGCGTGCTTATCCAGCATAGTGATGATGGTGAGGTTACAGAAGAACAATTAACCTGCTCGACAAAACGTCAGCCAACGGAAGAAGAATTAGTAGATTTATTATTTGCTTGGAAAGCTGTAAAACACGTGAAATCAAATGCGATTGTTTTAGCAAAAGGTAATCAGACCATTGGAATTGGTGCTGGACAGATGAATCGTATAGGTGCAGCAAAAATTGCAATTAATCAAGCGGGAGAACAGGCAAAAGGTAGCGTGCTAGCATCTGATGCATTTTTCCCAATGCCAGATACCGTAGAAGCAGCTGCCAAAGCGGGTGTGACAGCAATTATTCAACCAGGTGGATCCAAACAAGATCAAGCTTCCATTGACGCTTGTAATGAAGCTGGGATTGCAATGGTACATACAGGAATGCGCCATTTCAAACATTGATTTTTTATGGGAAAGGCTTGTCGAAATTCGATAAGCCCTTTTTTCACAGTAGGATAAGCTGAATACATAACTAATAAAAGTTTGTAAGAATTTTTCCGGAGCGAATTGCTCTTATCAATCAAAAAAAGGGTGTTTTAGAAGATGAATGTACTTGTAGTTGGCCGCGGTGGCCGCGAGCATGCAATCGTTATGCAACTGAAAAAAAGCGAACGCATTGAGAATATTTTTGTAGCACCTGGAAATGGTGGCATGGAACAACATGCAACATGTGTTGAAATTAATGAAATGGACATCGACGCTTTAATAAACTTTGCTAAAGAAAATGCAGTGGATTTCACTGTAGTTGGACCAGAAAATCCATTGAATGCTGGAATTGCTAATCGTTTTACGAAAGAAGGCCTAGCTATTTTTGCACCAACAGAGGAAGCTGCTTTACTTGAAGGAAGTAAGAGCTTTGCTAAAGATTTTATGGAGAAATATCAAATTCCAACTGCCTCCTATCAAACATTTACAGAAGCAGAGGCGGCAAAGAGATACATCGAAGAACAAGGTGCACCAATTGTAATTAAAGCAGATGGCCTAGCAGAAGGTAAAGGAGTAGTTGTTGCCGAAACAAAGGAAGACGCAATCCAAGCAATTGATGACATGATGGTGGAGAAACGTTTTGCGAGTGCTGGTTCGACAATAGTTATTGAAGAATTTCTTGCAGGTGTCGAATTTTCATTAATGGCATTTGTTAATGGCCATCAAGTATATCCAATGACTCCAGCTCGAGATCATAAACGTGCCTATGATAATGATGAAGGACCAAATACTGGTGGAATGGGTGCTTTTGCTCCTGTGCCTGACATTACAGATGATATTATTGCTTATGCAACAAAAGAAATTCTACAAAAAGCAGCTGATGGCTTAGTTGCTGAAGGCCGTTCATTTACGGGTATTTTATATGCTGGATTAATGCAAACTGCTGAAGGTCCAAAAGTAATCGAATTTAATACTCGTTTTGGTGATCCAGAAACACAGGTTGTTCTACCATTACTTGAAAATGAATTGATTCAAGTAATGGAGGATGTTGTAGCTGGAAATGATCCGAAGTTAAAGTGGAAGAAGGAAGCATGTTTAGGTGTTGTGCTTGCTTCTACTGGTTATCCAGGAACTTATAATAAAGAGGTGCCTTTACCCGCAGTAGAAGATACAGAAGATTGTTTTGTTATTCAGGCAGGAACAAAGCAAACAAATGAAGGAATCGTATCTAATGGAGGACGCGTGCTATTAGTTGGTTCTGTAGGAAAGGATTTACAAAAAGCGTCAGAAGCAGTATATGAATATTTAAAAGCATATGATGCTAATGAAGCGTTCTTTTACCGTAAAGATATTGGTAAATCGAGTTTATAAATAACCTTTTAAGATAAGAAATTTAATCAAAAGTCCGATGAGAGATAAAAACTTCCCTCATCGGATTTCTTATGTCGAGATCTCGAAAAGTAGTTTTACACCAACAACAAAGATAAACTTTTTCTATTAAATAAAGACTTTTGTACTTTAAAGTGATATCATTGTAAAAACGATAAAAAGAAGAAGATTAAAATGCAAAACTAGGAGATGTACTGATGAAAAGAAAATATGCGATACTAGTACTTCTAATGGTAGTATTACTTACTGCTTGTTCTAAAAACAAAGTAGAAGAATCTGAACCAGATGAATCAAATGAACCAGAACAATCCGAAGAAACAGCAACAAATATTGCCCCATTAACTGGTTTGCCAGTAGAGGGCGAAATTACTAATCGCCCAATTAGTGTAATGGTTAATAATCAAATTCAAGCACGTCCACAAACTGGTTTATCGAATGCAGATATCGTTTTTGAAATTCTATCTGAAGCAAGTATTACTAGGTTTCTTGCTATCTATCAAAGTGATTTACCGGAAGTAGTAGGTCCTGTGCGAAGTGCACGTGAATATTATTTTGAACTTGCACAAGGCTATGATGCTATCTATATTCATCATGGTGCCGCGAAATTTGTCAGTCAGATGATTAAAGATCGTGGTATTGATTACATTGATGGTGGATTCCATGATAATGATGGAGTTTTATTTAAACGTGAATCCTTCCGTAAAGCACCACATAATTCTTATTTGCAAATGAAAGCCGTTTACGATGAGGCTGAAGCAGAAGGATATACTATCAATACAGATATAGCCCCACTTCCTTTTGTAGCAGAAGGAGAGGAAATATCTGGAGAAGCAGCCGCAAGTGTAGAAATCGCCTATTCAAATGCAGCTGGAGATCTTGTTGAATACCGTTATGATGAAACACTGGAAAAATATACACGATACATGGGAGGAGAACAATTTATTGAGTTAGATACAGAAGAACCAATTTTGACAGATAATATTTTTATTGTAGAAACAGAGCATGAAGTTATTGATGATGAGGGGCGTCGTGCTGTTGATATTACTTCAGGAGGAAATGCATTACTTATTCGCAAAGGAAAAGTAGAGACATTAGAATGGAAAAATGAAAATGGGTACATTATTCCTGTGAAAGATGGAGAAACAGTAGGATTTACGCCAGGGAAAACATGGATTAATATTGTTCCAACAAGCCCAGGCATGGATCAATCTGTCCAAATAAATAATTAAAAGAGGATGTTCAAAAAGTCCAACAAAATGACACATCGAAAAGAGGAACTTCGACTAAGTTCCTCTCGCGTCCTGTGTCGAACGTCGAAGTCATCACACACGCGCAAGTCGTTGATACCATTTTTACGATACTCACGTATTTAAAAGCATAGAGGAACTTCTGTTATAACCGCCTACGTCACGAGAACAACACAGAAGTCACCACCACACGCGTAAGTCCGTTCGTAAAAATGATGTCACCTTGAACTACTTGGTGCTTTTTATCGTCCTTTTTGAACACGTATTAAAAATAATAGGAGGCGTTCGTTTTGCAAATTGATAAGCTACGTGATGAACAATTAGACCAATTATTTGATGCTATTTTATCTTTAGAGACAAGAGAAGATTGCTATAAGTTTTTTGATGACTTGGCAACAATGAATGAAATTAATTCATTAAAACAGCGATTTCAAGTGGCTAAATTGTTAACAGAAGGTCGTACATACAATGATATCGAAAAAGAAACGAAGGCCTCTACTGCAACAATTTCCCGAGTGCGCAGATGTATTGATTATGGTAGCGGTGGATATGAGCTTGTATTAGGGCGCTTGCCGGATGCAAAATAACACCTGAAAAAGAAAATATAATTATTTTTTAATGTCGCCACTGTACATAGATACAGTGGCGATTTTCAGATTGCATTTTAAAAAATATTAGTTGTTTTTCTGTTATAATAATAGAATGGAAATAAATGATGGAGGAAAGTTCAATTGGAGCCAATGATGAAATCTTGGAAGCATATTTTTAAGCTTGATCCTGCGAAAGAATTATCTGATGATGAGATAGATCAATTATGTCAATCAGGAACAGATGCAATAATCATAGGTGGTACAGATGGTGTGACATATGACAAGGTAGAGAGCTTACTTGAAAAGGTTCAAGCATATGCGTTACCTTGTTTACTTGAGGTGTCCACAATGGATGCTATTGTACCTGGCTTCGATTATTATTTCATTCCAATGGTTATGAATAGTACAGAAAAGAAATGGATGATGGATATTCAACATAAAGCAATTAAGCATTATAAGCCATTTCTAGACTGGGGACTTCCATTGCTTGTTGAAGGATATTGTATCCTAAATGAGGATTGTAAAGCGTTTAAAAAGACAAATTGCAAACGCCCTGATCAAGAGGATGTAATAGCATATGCCTACATGGCAGAGCATTTCTTTAGCTTGCCGATTTTTTATATAGAATATAGTGGAATGTATGGAGATCCGGAACTTGTAGCACAAGTAAAGGCTGAATTAAAGCAAACATTATTATTTTATGGCGGTGGAATTGTTAATCATGATAAGGCACGGGAAATGAAGAAGCATGCCGACGTGATTATTGTTGGGAACATTATCTATGATGATTTTGTGAAGGCATTAGAAACAGTTACTGCGGTAAAATAATGAAAATAAGGTGGTGTAACTAGTGAGTCAAACAAAGGATGGCTTACTCAGTGGTTTAAATAAAGAACAGCGTGAAGCTGTACAACATACAGAAGGGCCCTTGCTTATCATGGCAGGAGCAGGTAGTGGGAAGACAAGAGTACTTACACACCGAATCGCCTATTTATTAACAGAAAAAGAAGTAGGTTCTCGCAATATTTTAGCGATTACTTTTACAAATAAAGCAGCAAGGGAAATGAAAGAGCGTGTAAATAAATTAATTGGACCTGAAGGGGATCAAATTTGGGTATCTACCTTTCATTCCATGTGTGTGCGCATCCTTCGTCGAGATATTGATCGAATTGGGATGGATCGTAACTTCACGATTTTAGATAGTAGTGATCAATTAACAGTCATAAAACAAGTCTTAAGAAATTTAAATATAGATCCGAAAAACTTTGACCCTCGTGCGATGTTAGGGCAGATTAGTAGTGCAAAAAACGAACTAATTACACCAGAGGAATTCAGTGAAACGGTTGGAAACTTTTATGATCGCCAAGTCGCACAAATTTATGAAGCTTATCAGAAATTGCTGTTAAAGAATCAATCAATGGATTTTGATGATTTGATTATGAAGACTATTCAATTATTTGATCGTGTTCCTGAGGTTTTACAATATTATCAAAGAAGATTTCAATATATTCATGTAGATGAGTATCAAGATACGAATCATGCGCAATATTACTTAGTAAAGCAACTTGCGAAAAAATACCAAAATCTCTGTGTAGTTGGAGATTCAGATCAATCTATTTATCGCTGGCGTGGTGCAAATATCGCTAATATATT
Organism: Ornithinibacillus sp. 4-3; assembly: GCF_040958695.1. NCBI lineage: Bacteria > Bacillati > Bacillota > Bacilli > Caryophanales > Bacillaceae > Ornithinibacillus > Ornithinibacillus sp. 4-3. Next base: position 3,175,703 of record NZ_CP162599.1, on the reverse strand, counting down.
GACGTTTGAGAAGGATTATCCGCAAGCAACAGTTATTTTGCTTGAACAAAATTACCGTTCAACAAAATCAATTCTATCTGCTGCAAATGAAGTCATTGACCATAATAAAGGACGTAAGCCAAAGAATTTATGGACTGAAAATAAGCAAGGGAATAAGATTCAGTACTATCAAGGAGAAACAGAGAGAGATGAAGCTTATTTTATTGCTGAAACCATTCAAGAGCTTATTCGTCAAAAGAAATATCAGCCTAATGAAATTGCTGTGCTGTACCGCACAAATGCTCAATCCCGTGCAGTAGAGGATACATTGATAAAGTCAGGAATTGATTATCAAATGGTTGGTGGGATGAAGTTCTATGAGCGCAAGGAAATTAAAGATTTAGTATCTTATTTACGTTTGATTACTAATCCTAATGATGATTTAAGCTATGAGCGTGTAGCAAATGAACCGAAACGTGGGATAGGAAAAACATCCATTGACCGATTACGTGCTTATGCAGTTGCACATGATATTTCCTTATATGAAGCAGTAAAAGAAGTTGATTTTACTGGAGTGCCGAGAAGGGCGGCAGAAGCATTGGCTAAATTCAATATGCTGATTGATTCGCTTCGTAAGCAACAAGAGTTTTTATCAGCGACAGATATGGTTGATGAGGTGCTAGAGCGTTCTGGATATGAAGAAATGCTAGTTAATGAGCAGTCACTTGAAGCAGATAGCCGCTTGGAAAACTTAGAAGAATTTAAGACGGTAACGAGCAATTTTGAAAAAGCCAATGAAGAAGATAAAACATTAATTGCTTTTTTAACGGACTTAGCATTAATTGCTGATATCGATGCAGTAGATGAAGAAGACCCAGACAATCAGGATAAAATCACATTGATGACTTTACATGCGGCAAAAGGGTTAGAATTTCCGGTTGTTTTCTTAATTGGAATGGAAGAAAATGTATTTCCGCATAGTCGCTCCTTAATGGATGATGAAGAAATGGAAGAAGAACGTCGTCTTGCCTATGTGGGAATTACACGAGCAGAGCGAGAGCTTTACATAACACATGCGAAAATGCGGACAATCTATGGACGTACCAATTACAATCCAATTAGCCGTTTTATCCGTGAAATTCCGGAAGATTTGCTAGAAGGCATAGAAAAGCAAGAAACAACAAGCTCTGGATTTTACAATCAAACATTGGAAAAAACGAAACCAGTCGTAAAGCGTAAATCAAGAAAAATAGAATCAGCATCAGGAGCAGAAACAAAAGCATGGAATCCAGGAGATAAAGTAAAACATAATGTATGGGGAGTAGGTACCGTTGTCCGAGTGAAAGGGGACGGTGACGATATGGAGTTAGATATCGCATTCCCTGCACCAACTGGTATTAAGCGGTTATTAGCTAAATTTGCACCCATTACAAAGCAATAGGAGGTGTTTCTCCCCATGGATATTCAAGAAGCAAGACTGAAAATAGAGGAATTAACAGAACTATTAACCAAGTATGAGTATGAGTATTACGTTTTAGACAATCCGTCTGTACCAGATGCAGAATATGATAAGAAAATGAACGAATTAAAAGAAATAGAAGCTAATTTCCCTGAATTAATTACAGCAGATTCACCGACGCAAAGAGTAGGAGTAACACCAAGAGAAACGTTTACAAAAGTAGAGCATCTAGTGCCAATGTTAAGCCTGGACAATGCTTTTAATGAAGATAATCTGCGATCTTTCCATCGTCGAGTTGTCCAGCAAGTGGGAGAAGATGTCACATATATTTGTGAATTAAAAATTGACGGTTTAGCTATTTCACTAATATATGAAGATGGAAAATTTGTACGTGGTGCAACACGAGGGGATGGAACGATTGGCGAGGATATTACGTTAAACTTACGGACAATCCGAAGTCTGCCTCTAACGATTAAAGAACGTGGGAGAATTGAAGTTCGAGGAGAAGCGTTTATGCCACAAGCTTCTTTTCTAAAACTCAATGAACAACGAAAAGCAGATGAGCAAAGCTTGTTTGCTAATCCGAGAAATGCAGCGGCTGGCTCGCTCAGACAGCTAGACCCGAGAATTGCTGCAAGTCGTAATTTAGATTTATTCTTGTATGGCTATGGAGAATGGCAAGGGCCAGAATTAGCTACACATAGTGAACATTTAACGTATATGCAAGAACAAGGCTTTAAGGTCAATCCCCATTGGAAAGCCTGTTCCACGATTGAAGAAGTGATCGATTATGTTAGCTATTGGACAACAGAGCGTCCAAATTTAGCTTATGATATTGATGGAATTGTTATTAAAGTGGATAATTTAGCTCAACAAGAAGCATTGGGATTCACTGCACGAAATCCAAGATGGGCAATTGCTCATAAATTCCCAGCTCAAGAAGCGATTACTATTTTACATGATGTAGAATTAAGTGTAGGACGTACGGGGGTAATTACACCAACAGCTATTCTTGAACCAGTACTTGTTGATGGATCAACTGTGCAGCGCGCAACACTTCATAATGAAGACTTTATCCGTGAGCATGATTTCAGATTGGGAGATACAGTGGTTATTCAGAAAGCTGGAGATATCATTCCTAAAGTCATGCGTGTAGTAGAGGAGAAGCGTACGGGAGAAGAGCAAGAGATTCATATGCCAACGCATTGTCCGGCATGTGATAGTGAGCTTGTTCGAATCGACGACGAGGTAGCTTTACGCTGTATTAATCCAAATTGCCCTGCTCAATTAGTAGAGGGCTTAATTCATTTTGTTTCTCGTAATGCAATGAATATAGATGGATTAGGGGAAAAAGTTGTAGAACAGTTATTCAACGAGAGCTTAGTAAAGACATTTGCTGATTTGTATCGCTTAACACAGGAGCAGCTAGTTGAATTAGAGAGAATGGGAGAGAAATCTGCTAATAATTTATTGAATGCAATCCAAGCTTCCAAGCAAAATTCATTAGAGCGTTTATTATTTGGCCTAGGTATCCGGCATATTGGAGCAAAGGCAGCTAGGATTTTAGCAATGCGTTTTGAAAGTATAGAAGCCTTACAGAAAGCAACCTATGAAGATTTAGTAAGCATTGATGAAATTGGCGATAAGATGGCTGAATCCGTCATTCAATTTTTTGCAGAAGAAAAGGTTATTGCATTAGTAGATGACCTGCAGCAATTAGGAGTAAATATGGTTTACACAGGGCCTAAGCAAGCGACGGAAAAAATAGAATCACCATTTGCTGGAAAAACAATCGTACTTACTGGTAAAATGGAAATTTACACACGACCTGAAGCAAAGCAGCTTATTGAAGAACTTGGAGGCAGTGTAACAGGAAGTGTAAGTAAGAAGACAGATATTGTTATCGCAGGGGAAGCAGCAGGATCGAAATATGATAAAGCTGTGCAACTTGGAATCACAATTTGGGATGAAACAGACTTAAGGAATGCTTTAGAAGAAATAGAAAACGAGTAACAAATGGAGTGGAGATAAATTGAAAAAGAAGATATGTATATTGCTACTTGGCGCACTCCTGATGCTTACAAGCTGTATACAGAAACCTGAAAATGATATTTTACAAACAGAAGATGGCACAGACCAGGAAGTTTCTATTGTCCCTAACTATAAGTTGTCAGAAGAAAATTATCGCATGATTTTACCATATCGTCCAAGTCGGGCACGTGGTGTCATCGTTAATCAAATGACAAACCGAATGGATATTAACGAGATAGAAACAGGGCTGCGTCGTTTATCAACAAGTGTATTTGACCCAGAACAGTACTATTTTGAAGAAGGGCAAAATTTAGGAGAATCCTTAATTTACCAATGGTTAGGAAGACAGCTCACAGAAGAACAGTTAGAACAAGCAGTAGATAATGAAATTTCTAGGCTAAAACGAGAGCAAAGAACAGTGAATGAAGATGCTATTCGTGCAGAGTTACAAGCAGGATTGAATCCACCGATTGAAAATAATCAAGATGAAGATGAGCAAAGAGGTAATCCACGGTATGTATCACACATCCTTGAACATAACTTTCTAGAGAAAAAAGATGATGATTCGATTACCTTACGGGGAATTTCATTAGCAATTGCATTAAAATCTGTATATCGCTTTCAAACAGAGACAGGCGGTCCTTATTTATATGAAAAACTTCCAGATAATGAAGTAATGAGTCAAGGGAAAGAGATTGCCCAAACTGTTTTGGAACGTGTTCGGGCAATGGAAGGATTAGAGAACATACCAATTATGATTGCCTTGTATAAAGAACAGGAGCAAGGTTCGCCAATACCAGGTAATTTTATCGCAATGACAACCGTTTCTGGAAATGAAAACCAAATAGAAGGCTGGGAAGATGTAAACGAGAAAAATGTTTTATTCCCATCCGATGAAGCGAAAGAAGATCATGTAGATGATTCGGAAGTGTTACAGAGCTTTGGGCAAGATATTGCAGAGTACTTTCCAAATTATGTAGGTTATATTGGGCAAGGTTTTTATGTTGATGATAATTTAAGAAAATTAACGATAGAAATCCCACTCGAATTTTATAGTGCAGGAGAGATTATTGGTTTTACGCAATATGTTTATGGCGTTGTTCTGAAAAATTTCTCTGATAGCTTCGACCTGGAGATAAAAATAACATCAAGTAATCAGGTTGAAAGCTTTATTTATCGAGAAGCAGGCCAAGAAGAACCAACTGTTCATGTCTTTCATTAATCATGTATAGAACAAGATCCCAAATGAAAGTAAGACCTCCATTTGGGATCTTGTTATTTTATGTTTATGAGTTTTCTGGAATGCGTATTTTACAGGGTAAATGAAGCTTCGTTAGCATTAATGAATAGCGGGGATAGGGGGATAGAAAGCATGTCTCTCATCTTCGCTATTCTTTTTTACTTAGAGGAAAATATTTAGGCTTTATATTTTCAAATTTACTATTGACATAAAAGTAAATGAAAGTATAATTATAAAAATAAGTGAATAATTATTCATATATAAATAATTTGTTTTAGCATTTATTTCATACTAATCTTATTCGGAAATATTTTTTTGAAATTGAATAATCGTTATATCTATCGTGTTTTAAGAGATGAGTTCTAATAAAAATGTGATAGAGAAATGAACTTCATCTATTTCAAAATATTGACCTTTGAGGGGGAGATTAATTAAGGGGGATTTTATTAGTAGTTGTAAGATGAGATAAAAAAAGCCTATTTTTAGGAAGGGGATTTTTATGAATTTACCAAAATCAACATGGAAACTTATATTAATTATGTTTTTAGCCCTTATTGTAATTGTTGGATGTAGTAATGATTCAAATAATAATAGCTCAGGTGGCGATGGTCAGACAGCTAATGAAGACAACGAGGATAATGAAGAGGAAGAAACAAAAAAGAAATCCGTGCTAAATATTGCACTGGATGCAACACCGCCGACATTAGACCAACCAAAAAACTCAGCGACAGCTACACGTGATGTATCCCGTTTAATTTTTGAGAGTTTAATAACAACAGATGCAGAATTGAAGCCACAACCAATGTTGGCAGAATCCTATGAAGTTAGTGAGGATAGTAAAAGTTATACCTTCCATTTAAGAGAAGGCATTAAATTTCACAATGGAGAAGAAATGACTTCAGAAGATGTTATTGCTTCGATGAAGCGTTGGTTAGAGGTAACGAATTTATCTGGATCTATTTTTGATGGTGCAGAATGGACTGCAGATGGTGATTATACGGTTCATTTAGAATTAGCTACTCCTTCGGCATTAACTATTGACACGATGGCAACCTCAAAAAATGCACCAGCAATTATGCCGAAAGAAATTGTTGAAAATGCACCAGCAGAGGGTGTGGACGAAATTATTGGTACAGGGCCATTCAAATTAGAGGAATGGAGAACAGATGCATTTATTCATTTAACGAAATATGATGATTATCAAATGCGTGATGAAGAGCCAGATGGACTATGGGGACGCCGGGAAGCATTAGTAGAAGATATTTACTTCCACCTTGTACCAGATAGTTCTACCCGATTAGCAGGTTTACAGTCTGGAGAATATGATTTTGCTTATAGTATTCCAGCTGATAACTATGATATTTTACAAAATACGGATGGAGTAGAACCAGTTCTTGTTCCAGGGTCTAATACGATTTTAAAGTTAAATAACGTAGAACGTATGGCAGGAGATAAAGAATTCCGTAAGATTATCAATACGGCTTTAGACTATGAAGAAATTATGTTAGCAGCTTTTGCTAGTCCAGATTTTTATTGGTTAGATTCTAGTTATATGCATAAAGATGTTTTAGAGTGGGCAAGCTCAGCTGGAAATGAGAATTTTAATATCAATGATCCGGAAAAAGCAAAGCAAATGCTTGAGGATTATGGGTATGATGGAGAAGAAGTAGTTATTATGGCAACACGTGATTATGAATATATGTACCAAATAGGGGTCGTAGTCAATGAACAGTTGACCAACGTAGGGATTAACTCACGTCTAGATGTTTATGACTGGCCAACCTTAGATGAAATGGAATCGAAAACAGCAGAATGGGATATTGAAGTAATGGGAATTTCCATGACGAGTACACCGCCGCAATTATTAATGCTGAGTCCGACATGGGCTGGTGGAGTAAATGATGAAAAAATTACCGGTATGTTAAAAGAAATCGAGAGTTCTACCGATTTAGATCAGGCACATCAGCTGTGGGATGAATTACAGGAATATGCATGGGATTACCTACCAATTATTAATTTAGGTGGAGGAAATACACTTTATGGTATTACAGATAAAGTAGAAGGTTTAGAAGTTCCTTTAGGAGCAGTATTTTGGAATACTTCTGTGAATGAATAACATATTTTAAGATGTTAGAGTCGCAATGATTGATATTGCGGCTCTTTTTGCTTTTGAATTATTTGAATATAAAAAATGGCAAAATATTCTTTCTATGTTCAAAAAAATAAAAGTTTTTTTATTAGTAACTAAGCGCAAATTTGCCTATATGATAGCATTTCTGATATGATAAAGGATGTTATAGAAGATAATAGTGTAGATAGTTTTGAAAGAAAAAATACAAAGATGTGTATTATGAGCAGGAATAATAGGGAATATACATCTAGAACGTATTTGGAGGTGTGAGAGAATGGATAAAGTATCAAAAGAACAAGTAATCAAAATTGCTGACCTTGTTAGATTAGCACTCTCAGAAGAAGAAGTGGACAAGTACACAGAAAAAATAAACGCTTCACTTGAATATGCTCAATTTTTAAATGAAGTGAATACTGATGATGTTGAGCCAACAACCCATGGAATTGTTCTACAAAATGTAATGCGTGATGATACGCCTGAATATACAATTTCGCAAGAAGAAGCATTACAAAATGCTCCGGAACAACAAGACGGACATTTTAAAGTACCATCCATAATGGACTAAGGAGGAAGCTGGCATGTCGTTTTCGGGATATACCATTAAAGAATTAGAAGAAAAGTTACATAAAAAAGAGCTTTCAGCAACAGATGTTGTTGATATGGCTTATAAACGTATTGATGAGGTAGAGGACCAAGTACAAGCATTTATCACTTTGGATGAGGAAAATGCTCGTCAGAAAGCAAAAGAATTAGATGAAGCTGGTTCAAATGGTGAGAAGTTATTCGCTATCCCAGTCGGTATTAAAGATAATATTGTATCAAAAGGGGTTCGCACAACCTGTGGAAGTAAGATTTTAGAAAACTTTAATGATCCTCTTTATGATGCAACAGTAGTAGAAAGATTAAATAATGAAAAAAGTATTATGCTTGGCAAATTAAACTTGGACGAGTTTGCGATGGGATCTACTACAGAAACGTCCTATTATCAAAAAACACGTAATCCATGGAATACAGAGTGTATACCAGGTGGATCTAGTGGTGGTTCTGCAGCAGCAGTAGCAGCAGGAGAAGTATTATTTGCATTAGGTACAGACACAGGTGGTTCTGTACGTCAACCAGCCTCCTATTGTGGAGTTGTTGGAATGAAGCCAACCTACGGCTTAGTTTCCCGCCACGGTGCCGTGCAAATGTCAGCATCTTTAGATGTTGTTGGACCAATTACGAAAAATGTAGAAGATAATGCACGTATTCTAGAAATTATTGCAGGACATGACAAGATGGATCATACAACAGCAAGTCATTCTATCCCATCTTATACAGATGTATTAAAAGGTGATATCAAAGGAATGAAAATTGCGGTACCAGAAGAATTTTTCATGGAAGGTATTTCATCTGATGTGAAAGAAACAGTTATGAATGCATTACAAATGTATGAACTTCTTGGTGCGAAAATTGATAAAGTATCCCTACCACATGCGAAATATGCTGCAGCTGTTTATTCAATGATTATGGCTGCCGAAGCATCTACATCTTTAGCACGTTATGACGGCGTGCGTTACGGTTATCGATCAGATAATATAGAGAATATGATTGATATGATGAAACATACTCGTGGTGAAGGTTTTGGTGAGGAAGCAAAACGCCGTATTTTATTAGGCTCACATATATTAAGTGCTGGAAGCTTTGAAGCATACTTTGAAAAAGCACAGAAAGTAAGAACGCTAATTCGTCAAGATTTCGATAAAGTATTTGCTGACTATGATGTAATTGTTGGACCTACAACTCCAGCAGCTGCATTTAAATTAGGTGAGAAGAATCGTAATATAAAAGAAATTGAAGCAGGTGACCTATTAACGGTACCAGTAAATATCGCAGGAGTACCAGGAATCTCTTTACCTTGTGGATTTACAGAAGAAGGCATGCCACTTGGCTTACAAATTATCGGAAAGCATTTTGATGAATCAACAATTTATCGTGCTGCATATGCATATGAACAAGCAACAAATCATCATAAAAAACGTCCGGTATTGGAGGGTGCAAGCAAATGAGTTTTGAAACAATTATAGGACTAGAAGTACACGTTGAATTAAAAACAAATGCTAAAGTATTTAGCTCCAGCCCGAACGGATTTGGTGCAGCTCCAAATACAAATATTGGTATCGTAGACCTAGCATATCCAGGAACGCTTCCACGTATTAATGAAGAGGCACTTAATTACGCAATGAAAGCATCTATGGCTTTAAACTGTGAAATTGCGACAGAACCGAATTTTGTGCGTAAGAGCTACTATTATCCTGATAATCCGAAAGCATATCAGCTTTCCCAAGGTGATAAGCCAGTCGGAGCAAATGGTTGGGTCGATATTGAAGTAGATGGTAAGACAAAACGCATCGGAATTCACCGTATTCATTTAGAAGAAGATGCAGGTAAATTATCGCATACAGCTAATGGTTCACTTGTCGACTTTAACCGTCAAGGGACACCATTAATTGAGATTGTAACAGAGCCAGATATTAATTCGCCTGAAGAAGCTTATGCTTTCTTAGAAAAACTAAAGAATATTGTTCAATATACAGGCGTTTCCGATTGTCGTATGGAAGAAGGCTCACTTCGTTGTGATGGGAATATTTCCATCCGTCCAGTTGGTCAAAAAGAATTTGGTACAAAAACAGAAATTAAAAACTTAAACTCTTTTAACTATATTCGTTTAGCATTAGAATCTGAGGAAAAACGTCAGGCTAAAGTTTTAGAATCAGGTGGAGTAGTGCAACAAGAAACTCGTCGTTATGATGAAAAGACGAAGAAAACAACATTAATGCGTGTGAAAGATGACTCAGATGATTATCGTGCATTTATTGAGCCAGACTTACCACTTGTGTATATTGACGATGCATGGAAAGAGCGTATTCGTGCAGAAATTCCAGAACTTCCAGATGCACGTAAAAAACGTTATATAGAAGAGCTTAACTTACCAGAATATGATGCAGGCGTTTTAACAAGCTCAAAAGCATTATCTGACTTCTTCCAAGATACAATTGCCCTTGGCGCAGATGTGAAACAAGCATCTAACTGGTTAATGGGTGATATCTCTGGGTATATGAACAAGCATCAAAAGGAACTTGATGAATTAGCTATTACTCCAGAAGGTTTAGCGAAAATGATTAAGCTAATTGCAGATGGAACTATCTCATCTAAAATTGCTAAACAAGTTTTTGCCGAATTAGTAGAGAATGGCGGAGATCCAGAAGAGTTTGTGAAGAAACAAGGTCTTGTACAAATTTCTGATGAAGGACAATTACGTGAAATCATCAGTAAAGTACTTGATGAAAATGAACAATCTATTAATGATTATAAAGACGGTAAAGGTCGTGCGCTTGGCTTCCTAGTTGGTCAGGTCATGAAAGCGACTAAAGGACAAGCAAACCCACCAATGGTTAATAAGCTTCTTGTAGAAGAAATAGAAAAACGATAAGCGCCAGTAAGAGAGGCTGCGACAAAAGAAGATCTTAGTTTGAAAAACCAACCCATATGTAAATAAAGCGTAGCCGATATTCGCTTTATATGTGTTTGGAAATAGGCTAGGTAATCATTACTTTTGTCTCAGCTTCTTGCTATATGGCTATTGGAGGTACCACAGTTGAGAAAAGCACGTATCATTTATAACCCTACTGCTGGGCGAGAGCTAATAAAGAAGAACATAGCTGAGATATTACAACAGTTAGAACAGATAGGCTATGAAACTTCTGCCCATGCAACAACCTCTGAAGGGGATGCGACAATTGCAGCGAGAATTGCTGTTGAAAGAAAATACGATCTCGTTATTGCCGCAGGTGGAGATGGAACGATTAATGAAGTCGTCAATGGAATTGCTGAAAAACCATACCGCCCGAAATTAGGTATTATTCCAGCAGGTACAACAAATGACTTTGCTCGTGCATTACATATCCCACTTGATATTATGAAAGCTGTAGAGGTTATTACTAATGGAAATTCAATGCATTTAGATGTTGGTGCAGCAAATGATCAATACTTTATTAATATTGCTGGTGGCGGAAAGCTAACAGAATTAACATATGATGTACCAAGTAAATTAAAGACAATGATTGGACAACTGGCTTATTACATAAAAGGAATTGAAATGCTGCCATCTATTAAACCAGTGCATACTATTATTGAACTAGATGATCGCGTGATCGAAGAAGATATCATGCTTTTTTTAATCTCCAATTCAAACTCTGTTGGCGGTTTTGAAAAGCTAGCACCAAATGCTAAGCTAGATGATGGCTATTTTGATGTGATTATTTTATTAAAAAGCCATTTGGCTGATTTTATTCGTGTGGCAACATCTGCATTACGTGGAGCACATCTTAATGATAAAAGTGTTATTTATACACAAGCGAAACATATTAAAGTCACACCGACAGATGATATGCAAATGAATATAGATGGTGAATATGGTGGACAATTACCAGGTGAATTTAGAAATTTACAGCAGCATATTGAATTTATGGTTCCACAAGAATTTATTAACGAACAGAAGAATAACAACCAAACAAGATAGCTGCAATATGGCTATCTCTTTTTTTCAGGTAAGAAAAAAAGTAAATTAATATAAAGGAAGATAATTCATGGTGAAGAGACAAGCACCTGTAAAAAAGAATGAAACCTTAATCTTATCGATAGAAGATTTAACGGCAGAGGGAAGCGGTGTTGGTAAAGTAGATGGCTACCCAATATTTATCCCCTATGCACTACCAGGTGAAAAAGTAGATATTAAGGTTTTGAAAGTAAATAGAAACTTCAGCTATGGAAAATTATTAGCTATTCATAAGCCCAGTACTCATCGTACGGATGCTCCTTGTCCGGTATTTCTGCGTTGTGGTGGCTGTCAGCTTCAGCATATGAGCTATGATTTACAGCTAGAAATGAAACAAAATCAAGTACGCAATGTGATGAAAAAAATAGCGCACCTACCAGACGTCCCTGTTCATTTGACAAAGGGAATGGCAGATCCATGGCGTTATCGTAATAAAGTTCAGGTCCCAGTTGGAGAACAGGACGGGCAACTTATTACTGGATTTTATCAATCCCGTAGCCATCATATTATCGATTACAAAGATAATTGTTTGATTACGGAAAAAGATAATGATGCACTTGTAGCAAAAGTAAGAGAAATAGCCAATCAATTTGAGCTTACTGCCTATGATGAAGCCGAGCATCGAGGTATACTCCGTCATATTATGGTGCGACGCGCGAAAGTAACAAAAGAAGCAATGATTGTGCTTATTACACGATCAAAGAAACTACCACAAAAGGATAAATTGATTGAAGCACTTGTTACAGCATTACCAAATGTAAAATCCATTGTTCAAAATATTAATCCTAAACGTACGAATGTAATCTTTGGAGATGAAACAAATGTTTTATGGGGTTCGGAATATATTTTTGATGAAATAAATGGCCTTAAATTTGGTATTTCTGCCCGCTCTTTTTACCAAGTAAACCCACTACAAACAGAAGTGTTATATGAACAAGCATTAGCTTATGCAGATATTCAAGAAGACGATGTCGTGATAGATGCTTATTGTGGAATCGGTACTATTTCTCTATTCCTCGCTCAAAAAGCAAAAAAAGTATACGGTGTAGAGATTGTCCCAGAAGCAATTGCAGATGCAAAGAAAAATGCAGAGCTAAACGGAATGGATAATGTAGAATTTGTCGTAGGTAGCGCTGAGAAAGTTATGCCCCAATGGACGAAAGAAGGCCTCAAACCAAGCGTTATCGTTGTAGATCCTCCAAGAAAAGGCTGTGACGAAGCTCTATTACAAGCTATGCTTTCGATGAAACCAAAGCGTATTGTCTATGTATCCTGTAATCCAGCAACCTTAGCCCGCGATTTACGTATTTTAGAAGATGGCGGCTATAAAACAAAAGAAGTACAACCAGTAGATATGTTTCCGCAGACGACACATGTTGAGTGTGTTGTCTTGATGTCACGGGTGGAGAAATAGGGGCTATTCAAAGCACTGATAAATAAAGGATTTCCAAGGTTGGAGGATTTTCTGCCTGATTTCTGGCAGTACCTTTTAACCTTGAAAATCCTTATTTTTATTTATTGAGGAAACATATCGACTGTTATAAAGTGCGTAGGGTTGAGTTGACAGATTAGATAACTTCATGGGGTTGTGGAGATAGAATAGATGTAATTAATTAAATATAATAAATAGCCTACTCATCATAGGGGTTATTTTTGGTATGCTGAATAGTCGATTAATCGGATCGTATTTAAAAAGTATATTTATGTGACTCAACAAATTTTGGTTTGCTCCTATTATTATTTCACGGAGGTGTAATATAACTGTTAATCCAAAAGTACATTTCATTCCACCAACACCACCAAAGCAAGAAAAACGTGTGGGTATCTGTCTAGGTAGTTCAAATAGTGTTGAACAATTTAATAGCGTATAGCATAATTCTCTGTTGCATCGTTTTGTACAATGTAATTTTTAAAGGATGCATTCGGTTTAGGATAGAGTGATAGTGATGTGACTTATTTTTGTGCCGCCATTGGTGCGAAATGAGAGACAAGTAGAAAATAAAACACAAAAGAACAAATGTTTCTATTAAACTTGACATTTCGTTCGAACGAAGTATAATTGAGTTATATTTCGTTTGAACGAAAGGGTGAGCGTTTTGGAATATGTTTCAGTTAAAGAGAAAGCTGAAGAATGGAAAGTTTCGGAAAGACAAGTCCAGTATTATTGTCGTCAGTTACAGATAGATGGAGTAGTTAAACAGAGTGGGGTATGGCTAGTCCCAAAGAATGCTCAGAAACCCTATGATAAAAAGTTAAAAGAACTACGCATACTTTCATTGTTTTCTGGCTGCGGAGGTATGGATTTGGGCTTTGAAGGGCATTTCGATATTTTCAAACAACAATATAATCCTCGAATAAATAATGATTGGAATGTTGAAGAAGTAAACGATAAGTTCATTAGACTACCCAAGACAAGATTTACAACTGTCTTTGCAAATGACATTGTTCCAGCAACACAAATTGCATGGTCAGAGTTTTTTGCTGATAAGAAGCCTGTCTATTGTTTAGATAGTATAGTAGATCTTGTAAAGCTGCATCAAAAGAATCAAATTAAAGTATTCCCAGACAATATTGATGTAGTGACAGGAGGCTTCCCTTGCCAAGATTTTTCAATAGCAGGTAAAAGGCTGGGATTTAATTCGGAAAGCTCCCATAATGGTGGAAAGCTTGATGTTGATGACCCTACGGAAGAGAGCAGGGGACAATTATACATGTGGATGAGAGAAGTTATATCTATCACCCAACCAAAAGTTTTTGTGGCGGAAAATGTTAAGGGATTAACTAATTTAGGAGATATTAAGCAGATAATAGAGTCGGACTTTTCAAGTATATCTGAAGGAGGTTATTACGTATTTCCAACAAGAGTCTTGTTAGCAGCTGACTATGGAGTTTCTCAAAGTAGGGAAAGGGTTATTTTCATCGGGGTTAGAAAAAAGGATTTGAAGCCAGGAATTCTAGAAAAGTTGGAAAATATACATGATTATCCTGAGTTAGATCCTTATCCATTAAAAACACATAATAATTCAGGTGAAGCAGGACTATTGCCTTATGTAACGGTTAAGGAAATATTAAGCGACTTAGATGAACCAGAAGAGTCTTCCGATATTGACCAACAAAGGTACTCAAAAGCTAAATTTATGGGTAAACATTGCCAGGGGCAAGTTGAAGTTGATTTAAGTGGGATTGCACCCACAATCAGATCTGAACACCACGGGAATATTGAATTTAGAAGGCTTTCAAAAGAAAATGGTGGGATGCATTTTGATGAGCTTTCCAAAGGGAAAAAGCAAAGACGCTTAACAATTAGGGAATGTGCTCGTATACAATCATTTCCTGATAATTATCAATTTATAAGACCAGGGCGTGGGGGGGTATCTGCAACAAGTGCTTATAAAATGATTGGTAATGCTGTTCCACCATTAATGGCGTTTCATATTGCTAAGCGTCTTGAAGATTTATGGCCTATATACTTCGGATAATACATTGTTGATAAATTTTATGTAGGTATCAACTCTACTATCGGTACTGAAACCACGAGCAACAACATCTAACCAATAAGTCAATCTGTTATCAAGTGTATCATTTTGAAGATTATATGAATTCCAAAATTCCTCTATGTCTTCTGATGATACGTTTTTTATTTCAACTATAAATTGATCAGACAGGTTCTGGAAGGTTTCAAATATTTTTGGAAGATTATTGAAAACCTCTCCATTGCTTGTCAATGTGGCTCTCCCACCAGCAGTGAATTTGTCCCGTAGACTAGAATCAACAACACTATAGTTTGCCACTAGCCATTTTGAAAGTCTCTTATATTTTTCTGAGCTTCTTGAATATATGATTTCTGGAAATAGAATTAAAGATTTCGAGAGAATCTCCTTCTTTTCATCCAAGGTTAATTCGTTCCAATTTTTGATGACGGCAGGGGTGCTTTCTGCAATCCACCAAGCAGTTAATCCTTTGTCTTTAAAATAGTCGGTTACTAAACCTATTGGATTTTCAGAGTTCTTTATTTTATCGTAGGATATGCCACTTTTTGAGAAAAAAGATTGGTCTGCTGACTGATTTAAATCTAGTTTATATCTAGGGCTATGTGTAACAGCAACATCTGAGACAGAATCTTCATAGCGAGCACTCTTTATAAAACAACCATTATTGCCAACTTTTATAAAAACGATATACAGATCATCCACATCAATTCTTGTGCTACCTAAAATGCTATTTCCTAAGATAATCCAAGAAGTTTCAGATGCATTGGCTTGAGTCGAACTCTTTACTTCTATGCCGTAAGATATCTTATCATCAAAAGTGTAAACAATATCAGGAAAGGCATGCCCTCCCTCGGTGTAGTCTATTTTACAAGCAATCTTATCTGTCTCCATAACTATCTTTGATGCATCCACTACTAATTTTTCAAAATCAGTAGGAGATGTCTTTCTAGAAAATCTGGAGTCATTTTCAATAGTATGCATTTTTTCAAGTTGTTTAGTGATAGAATTAACAAAAGAGCAAAAACCTTGTTTATCCATGTAAATACCCCTTCCTTTTAATTTTGCAAATGTCTCAAATAAATCCTCTAATCTACACATCTAAGGATGTAGAGGTTTTCACAAATATTTTCATACTAATAGGCTCATTTTTCTTTAATTTAGCGATAGTATAAGAACTGAATGACGCAGCATTCTGTAAATCTTTCTTCTTCATATCTTTATCAATAAGTACTTTCCATAACTTATTGTATTGAATCCTCATTAGGAGTCTCCTTTCTGTCCCCTTGGAAACCGAATAAGCATCTTTATCTAACTTCACAACTAAGCTCTTATTAATAATACTATTTGTCGTGTGAAAACTGAAATCTACCTGTATCTCTATTAGATGGAGTCTCTCACTGTATAGCCCCATCGTCTCGCCATAAATTAGGCACTCCCGCATAAGAGTGATGCTCAGTAATTTATTTTCTTCGTATTGTAGAAAAGATAAGCTTATATATTTTTGATTCTTTTACTGCAATAATGCCCCTCCTACATAAAAAAGACTGAGTTTCTTGCAAATCCCATATCTAATGATATAAAGAAACCCGTTATAATAAAAGAATAGAGTGTCCATTTTTTTATTTATTTGGAAGCAACATGCTTATTAGGTAATACCGAACTTTTAGTTTCTAAGTATCAACTTTTTCATCATGAACAGTTTCTACAATGTCGTGTAAATCACAGTCTAATGCATTGCATATTCTAATTAATACATCGGTATTAACATTCTGGCCTTTGCCTAACTTAGCAATTGGAGCAGAGCTTAGACCTGTGATTTTTCGAAGATCTTGTTTAGTCATTCTTCGATCTATCAACAGTTTCCATAATCGGTTGTAGCTTAGACTGATACCCATAATTTTCACTCCTTGATATTCCATGAGCGCCCAAATAGTTCATCGCCGTTTTCATTTAGTCGAATGACAGCTGTGCTATTAAGGATTTGACTAGTTTCCTCTGAGTAAGATTCGTCTTTGTCAAAAGCAATGAATATTTGTTTGTCAAACTCTGTGTATAGCTGAACTATCTTATTTAGTGGTTCATCACCAATGTTTTTAAACAGAAGCGAATCGTGTGCTAGTGCAGGTAGCATAGTCGTTTCTAAAACACTTAGATCATATACAATAAGACTTTTATAGGAAGTTCCGGTACCGCTATCATCAGGAGTATAGAATTCATAGGTTGTACCACTGTCTAAATC
Source organism: Ornithinibacillus sp. 4-3 (assembly GCF_040958695.1). Taxonomy (NCBI): domain Bacteria; kingdom Bacillati; phylum Bacillota; class Bacilli; order Caryophanales; family Bacillaceae; genus Ornithinibacillus; species Ornithinibacillus sp. 4-3. The sequence goes on along the minus strand of NZ_CP162599.1, from coordinate 3,158,536 downwards.
TAGTACAGGTGCTTTCCTTTTTTTCTCGTAGATTCTATCGTTAAAACGCACCATTTGTTCATTAATACTACTCTCAATTCTACGTAATTCAGCTTCTTCGACTTTCTGAAGTTGTTCTTTTACATCCTTCTTTGAAACATTTAATTCCTCAACTAAAAGATAATCTCGATTTTGTGCTACTAGCCTTTCGATTGCAAGGTTTAAATTTTTATACTTATTTAAGTAGGTCGTTGAATAGTTTGCTGGCTCTCCATGCTTAGAAAGCTGATTCTTTAGATTATCTATTTCTTTATTTAGTTGTTCAAGAGTTTTGCTAAGTTCGTTTTTCTGCTGCTCATACTCAGTCATCAATATTTCACTTAGTTTCTCATGAAATGATTCGATTTCAGACAGCTTGCGAATATTAACTCCTGGAAAGAATTGTTCTAACTCTTCATATGGTCCGTGATGGATCTCTGGGTTTGAAGAGAGATTATCTTCAACAAGACTTAATTGCGTTTTAGTTGACGTTCTATTTCTCATCAAAACACTCAATTGGGTCTTAATCTGGCTTATTTGATTAGCCTGTTCTAAATCAAGACTTACATAATTAGAGTTATTAGAGCTTGCGAGATTCTTCAAATCTTCATTCAATTTTTCTAATTCATTAAGATTTTCGTTATAACGTTTCTTTGTGGTGATAGAGCCGTAAGATATAACATCTTGCTTTTTGGCTTTTTTAAGAGCATCAAGTTTATCAGATACTTTTTTGAGTTCTGTTCGATACGATTCAACAACTTCAAATGAATCAAATAACTTTTCTAATGCAGTAATTGCTACTACATTTTTTTCTTTTGGATTGCTATGTAGAGGCTTTCTTTCATCATGGTTATTTTTTCCATAGATTCTAAAATAGCGACTAATTAACTCCCTAAATGAACTTCCATAAAAATCAATACCATATTGTTCTTGTAGAAAATTCAAAAACTCTTTAATGTTAATTTCTTCAACAAAATTAAATTGCTCGTCACATTTATTGACTGTAGACCTCTGTGTTGTACTTCTAGAAAAGAAATAGGATGTACCATTGAATTTAAATTCAAAATTAATCGTATGAAGTCCCACTTGGTTTACAGCATCGCTATCAAGGTAGGAGTTTCCACCATATGCAAAATCAATAATCAGTAGCAGAGTTGTCTTGCCAATGGAGTTATTGGCATTCACCCCTCCAAGAATAGTATTAAGACCTTTCTTAAATTCTATCGGTGGACGCATTTGCCCTTTGGAAATGAATTTATCGCACTGAATCTTCTTCAGCATGGACAATCACTCCCCTTTCTTCATCGAGTTTAATTTTTCTTAATGCGTAAAGACAGCACAACGTTTCTGTATAATCTTCTATATCTAAAAACAGACTTTTATTTGTGTTATATAATTCCTCTACCGAGTAAGGTCTATTAATCAAGCACTTAATAAGTATTGGAAATTTAGATAAGGTGCTTTCTTTATAGCTAAATAGTTTGTTTGGTAGGAGCATCGAATACCTCACATTTCTGTACAAAAAACGAAATAACAATTTCACAAGATACTCTAGGCTTTCTTGTGACGTCCATAAGCCACTCAACTAGAGATGTGTAAATTTCGTCTTGTAGACTTGTTTTTTCTGCTGCTGTTAAATAAGCAGATCTTATCTGCATAGAAAGCCGTTCATAATTCATCTTTTTTTCTCTAGAAAAAGATTTAAACTGTGTTTCGATGAATGGATAGTACTGTGTTACGTTAGCAATATTACTTCTGAATAGCAGATAGTTTTTCTTGTAAATCTTATCTCTTACTGATTTAGGTTCGTAACTTAGATTGGTAATTTCTTTGGGATCAGTTTCACATATAATTTCTAATATCTCAGATACAGATTCCTCGATTTTAATATCAGTTAGTGATTTCCGAGTCAATAAAAGTTCATGCATAGTAGCTTTTAAATCATGTAACTCCTCTTGATCTTCTTCTGAGTGTGATAATAGATATTTTCCTGCACATTCAGGGCAAAGAGCAATAAGATTATCAATTTGTTCACCATCATCGTTATTTATCATAACCACATCAAAGTATGCTTGAGTGGATTCATTGTTGCTTAAAACAAGAGGTTTTCCACATCCCTTATAAGAACAACTACCTTTATTTTCAACTAGTAACTGATTCCCATATCTGTGCCTTAAATAATACTTTGAAGGGACTATGGATTTTTGCTTATTAACATTCTCTCCAGCAGCTTTATAAAGAATATCCAAGAAAATTTCCCCTGCGACTGTACCAACAACATCGGGAGTTACAGTTGAATCATACTGTTTAAAGCTATCTGACAATCTCTCAATAACAACTTCATCATTTGAATTTACAGAATCAACGAAATTTTGAAATTCAACCTCTGCAATTATCCCTCGAGCATATTCCGGGGACAAAGGTCTTCTTCCATTTGAATAAGATTTCAATGTATCATCCGACTGATTTTGAGAAGGGTCAACATCACTATCAGTTTTGGTAATCATTGCTACTAGATTTCGAACCAACTTAGAATTTGCTCTTTCTTTACCTAGCACAGGTTTCATTAGGGTGAAAAAATCTTTAAATTCCATTACCTTAACTCCTTTCAAGATAGTTGTCCCGTTTTGTACCCGCCTTCGACCTGGGATGTACCCAGTTCGAAAGGTGGGATTTTTTATTATGTAGATAGGATTTATTTCAGCATCATTTAGTAAAAGAGATGACAAAAATATTCTATCACGAATATTTGCGAAAATATACATTCTATTTACGAAAGTGAATGTTCGAATTTAAATCGTGAAAGGAGTGAAACCAAATGGTCAAGCGTAATACACGTCAAACGTCTAAAAAGGTTGCATCAAAAGCAAGCAAGATTCTTAGTGACAGACGTTATAGCAAAAATTCCAAGTCGGTTGCTGGTAGTGCATTAAGTCAAACAAAACCCAGCAAAAAGAAGTAGTTTTTTATTTTAATTGACAGGTAGCGACAGATTTGAATAATCAGCCTGCCTATTCTCCCCCCAGGGGGATTTATCCAGAGCGGTTATCGCTCAAAAAAACAATCTCAATGTCCTAGTGCGCATACGGACGGCGGAATGCATAAGAGTTCTGAACATGGAAACACGCCCATGTTAGGAATGAAGATGCACCCACCGTAATTTCGTGTGCCCATATTTAGGACAAGCGGAGTCTGTGGCCATCTTCACCACAGGCTCTTTTTGCATTCTACCGCCCAATGCCGGGACGGAAAGGATGCAAAATGAAAATTAGAATTATGTACGACAACAAACCTACCTATTTGGAGGTACCAGACGAGGACTGCACTGTAATGATTGATATGGACTATGAGGATAGGCTATCCTGTGCCGAAGATAAGGAAACGGTGACTCGACGGTCGCTACAGGAAATTATGGACGAGCGTTTCAACAAGCCAGAGTACAATAATTGGCATAAGCTTGATCGTCATTCAGCTGCAACTACCCCGCCTAAGAAGCTAAATGGAAAAAGGGGATATTCAAAAGCTACTGATGACAATGAAGGTAAAAACATAAAGGAAAATACGATTGAGTTATATCCTGATAACACCGATGAAGTGACTCGTGAGAAACAAGAAGAGTATGAATACCTCTGTGAAATTATCCGTAAGACCCTCAAGGAGAAACAAGCAGAGTTACTGATTGCTATATTCCTAGATGGTGTTTCTGTAACAGAGTATGCAGAGCGTGAGGGTGTTAGTAAAAGTGCCATTTCACACCGTTTAGATACAGCTAAGAAGAATTTCAAAAAAGTTTTTCCAGAATCCTCAACTTTCCCCTCTTGCCACGGCTAATAGATAGAGGGCAGCAAATAAACGCTCTCGGAAAGAGGTGAAGAACATGAAACACAACTTAAAAATCAGTGTTTCAAAAACTCCACAATCTGGCGGGATTGTTTCCTGTCGTAATGTCACCATAAGGGAGCGTTTCCTCCGTTTCTTACTTGGTGATAAGCAGAAACTGACTATCCTTGTTCCGGGTGACACCGTACAGGAACTCGCCATTAGTGAGATTAAGGAGGGAGGATTAAACCATGAGCAAAATCAAACTACTTCTTGATGTGGTTTCAGATATGCGCTCTTTGGCAGACAGCATACAAGCGGTTGCCGATGCAATGGCGGGCAATGAACCTGTCGAAGCAAAAGAGCCGACTTCACCTGTAAAAGAACCTGCGCCAAAGAAAAAGGAGATCACTCTAGAGGAAGTAAGAGCAAAACTCGCTGAAAAGAGTCAAGCCGGTCTTACTGCCCAAGTGAGAGAAATCATCCAAAAATACGGTGGCTCTAAATTAAGCGAAGTTGACCCGAAACATTATGCAGATATGTTGAAAGATGCGGAGGTACTAGGGAATGAGTGATCACGCAGTACTTTCCGCATCGGGGTCCCATAGGTGGCTGAATTGCCTTCCATCTGCAAGATTGGAACTAGAATTTGAAAATAACGAATCCAATGCAGCTGCTGAAGGCACCGCCGCCCATGCTCTTTGTGAACATAAACTTAAAAAAGCACTTCACATGAGAAGTAAGCGTCCTGTTTCAACTTATAACAACGATGAGATGGAAGAACACAGCGATGCTTATGTGGAATTTGTAATGGAGCAGTTTGAACTGGCAAAACAAAGCTGTACGGACCCGTTAATACTTATTGAACAACGTCTTGATTTTTCCTGCTATGTACCACAGGGGTTCGGAACTGGTGACTGCATCATCATTGGCGATAAAAAGCTTCATATTATCGATTTTAAGTATGGCATGGGTGTGTTAGTAGATGCGGTGGATAATCCGCAGATGAAATTGTATGCCCTTGGTGCTTTGGAAATCTACGATAGCCTGTATGATATCGAGGAGGTTTCCATGACCATCTTCCAACCCCGCAGGGAAAATGTCAGTACATGGACAATCCCGGTAAAGGAATTAAAAGACTGGGCAGAAAACGAGCTGAAGCCAAAGGCGAAAAAGGCCTATGAAGGCGAAGGTGACTACCTTCCAGGTGAATGGTGTACATTCTGCCGAGCGGCTGTTAAATGCCGTGCAAGAGCAGAAGAAAAGCTGAAATTAGCACAGATGGAATTTAAACTGCCACCCCTGCTTACAGATTCTGAAATTGAGGAAGTTCTCTCTAAATTGTCCGACCTTACAAAGTGGGCAAATGAAATCATTTCTTATGCTACGGATGCCGCCGTTAATCACGGGAAAGAGTGGCACGGTTTTAAGGTAGTTGAGGGTAGGTCTATCCGTAAATATAAGGACGAAGAGGCTGTGGCTGAAGCAGCCAAGGCAAACGGCTATAAAGATATTTACCGTCAGAGTCTCATTACCCTTACGGAAATGCAGAAGCTGATGGGTAAGTCGAAATTTCAAGAAATCCTCGGTGGTCTCATACATAAACCACCAGGTAAGCCAACGCTGGTTCCACTTTCGGATAAGCGGCAGGCTATGAATATATCAAACGTAAAAAACGAATTTAACGAGATAACGGAGGAATAGGAATATGAATAATCAAAACAGAACGAAGGTTGTTACAAGCGTCAACACACGTCTTAGCTACTTTCACGGCTGGGAGCCGGTATCCATCAATGGCGGAGCGGAAAAGTACAGCGTATCCGTATTGATTCCCAAAACAGATAAGGAAACTATCAATGCTATCAATGCAGCAGTAGATGCAGCCATTGAAGAGGGCCTTGCAAAGTTTGGTGGTAAAAAGCCGAATAAGGCTGCTATCAAACTGCCACTTCGAGATGGTGACGTAGAACGTGATGACGAGGCTTACAAAGGACATTACTTTGTAAATGCCAACAGCAAGACTCCACCCCAAATAGTAGATAAAGCAGTCAGACCTATCTTGGATCGCGACGAGGTTTACAGTGGTTGTTATGCAAGAGTATCCCTGAATTTCTATGCTTTTAACTCTAATGGCAATAAGGGTGTAGCTTGTGGTCTTGGCAACATCCAAAAGATAAGAGATGGGGAGCCTTTAGGCGGAAGAAGCAATGCGGCTGATGATTTCACAACTATTGAAGATGATGATTTTCTGGCATAAGGAATAAATACAGACGAGGTGGTGGAGGTTGTTCTTCTGCCACCTCGTTTGCATTGGAAAGGGCGGTTTACATGAATTCTATTTCTATTGATATTGAAACATTTAGTAGTGCCAACCTTCAAAAGTCTGGAGTTTACCGTTATGCAGAGAGTGATGATTTTGAAATTCTACTATTTGGGTATTCGGTGGATGGCGGTGAAGTACAGGTGGTTGACCTTGCCAGTGGGGAGGAAATCCCCGATGAAATCATAAACGCACTTATGGATGATTCCGTTACCAAGTGGGCTTTCAATGCAATGTTTGAGCGTGTGTGTCTATCAAAATGGCTTAACCTGGCAGATTATCTTGATCCTGCATCCTGGAAATGTTCCATGATATGGTCGGCATATATGGGATTACCTCTTTCTTTGGAGGGAGTTGGTGCAGTTCTAGGTTTGGAGAAACAAAAGTTAACAGAGGGTAAAGACCTCATTAAATATTTCTGTACACCTTGCTCCCCTACTAAATCAAATGGTGGTCGAGTTCGTAATCTGCCAGAACATGACATGGATAAATGGGAGCGGTTTAAAGCATATAACCTTCGTGATGTGGAAGCCGAGATGTTTATACAACAGAAATTATCTAAGTTTCCGATGCCTGAGAACATCTGGGAGGAATATCATCTCGACCAGGAAATCAATGATCGTGGCATTGCCATTGACATGACTTTCGTAAAACAGGCTGTTGCAATAGATGAACATTCCCGTGAAAAGCTAATGGCTTTAATGCAGGATATAACCAATTTGGAGAATCCAAATTCTGTACAACAAATGAAAGACTGGCTTGCCGATAACGGGCTAGAAACAGATACCCTTGGTAAAAAAGCGGTTGCTGAGATGTTAAAGACAGCACCTGAACCACTAGGCACTGTTTTGGAACTTCGTCAGCAGCTTGCGAAATCATCGGTGAAAAAATACACTGCAATGGAGAATGCGGTATGTAGTGACGGTCGTGCAAGAGGAATGTTTCAGTTTTACGGAGCCAATAGAACCGGTAGATTCTCTGGCAGGCTGATTCAGTTACAAAATCTCCCCCAAAATCATATGTCTGATTTGGAACAGGCTCGTGCTTTAGTTCGAAGTGGAAATTTTGATGCACTTACTTTGCTCTATGATTCTATCCCAGAGGTACTGTCGGAACTTATCCGCACTGCTTTTATACCACGAGAAGGTATGAAGTTCATTGTGGCAGATTTTTCAGCAATTGAGGCTCGCGTCATTGCTTGGCTTGCAGGTGAAAAATGGAGAATGGGTGTATTCCAAAACGGCGGAGACATCTACTGTGCCAGTGCCTCTCAGATGTTTAATGTACCTGTTGAAAAGCATGGTGTGAATGGCCACCTTCGTCAGAAGGGAAAAATTGCTGAACTTGCTCTCGGTTACGGAGGCTCTGTTGGAGCTTTAAAATCAATGGGTGCTTTGGAGATGGGAATTGAAGAAGAGGAACTGCAACCCCTTGTAACAGCCTGGAGGCGGTCCAATCCCAATATTACAAAACTCTGGTGGAAAGTAGACCGAGCAGTAAAAACTTGTGTGAAGCAAAAAACTCCCACAGAGACACACGGCATTAAATTTATCTATCAAAGAGGGATGCTCTTTATTGTTCTTCCTTCTGGCAGACGGCTTGCCTATGTGAAACCTCGTATGGGAGAGAATATGTTTGGCGGTGAGTCGGTTACTTATGAAGGGGTCGGTGGAACGAAGAAATGGGAAAGAATCGAAAGCTACGGTCCCAAATTTGTAGAGAATATTGTTCAAGCAATCAGTCGTGACATTTTGTGTCATGCCATGCAGACATTAAAGAATTGTTCCATTGTGGCTCATGTACACGATGAAATTATCATCGAGGCAGATATGGGGACGTCACTTTCCGCTATCTGTGAACAGATGGCTAAGATACCAACATGGGCAAATGGCCTGTTGCTTAGTGCTGATGGTTATGAGTGTCAGTTTTATCAAAAAGATTAAATTAATTGGTAATCGGATAATCGTGTGGGAGGAGGTTAAAAGACCTTCAATTTTTAAATAATGAAAACAGGATAGCACTTATTTTATGACCGGTACGTGCTATCTTGTTTGTTTAATAAACGCTCCATTTTTGTGGAATAAAGGGTTAAAATTCGAATCTTGAAGAAATATAGTGAAAGAACCGATTTTGACTCCTCTCTCTATAAAGTTAATAATAAATCAAGGGGTAAGACTAAATCTATTAAAAACACATGGGACAATAATTGATACATCGACCGATTAGCTTAATTGATTTTATTGCAGAGTGTCTCTAAATGATAACGAATAACTTCCTTCACCTTTTCTGGAGAGTATACATCAGGTCTTAATAAAGCATGAATCGACAATCCCTCTATTAATGCCGTTAACCTACTCTTTTCTAATTCTGCATTCATTGAATCTGATAATACGCCTTTTAGAGCTAAGATTTCAATCATTGAATTTGCTAATTCATATGTACCGTCCGTTATTTCATCTTTTTTGTCCTTTATTGTATCACTTGTAAGTGAACGTAATGCAAGAATCCACCAAACACTCGTTTCAATTTTCTTTTCTTCATCTATTGGTACTAGCTCTAATAAAACTTCTTCTACTGCCTGCACTGGGTTTTCTGACCATTCTTTATTGTGAGAACGTTTTTTCCCTTCTTCTAAGTAGTAATTCATAATAAATAATAACATTTCATCTTGAGTTGAAAAATAATGTCTTAACGCACCAGAAGACATCCCTGCCTCAGCTGCAACTCTTCGTATAGACGCTTTCTCAACCCCTTCTTTTCTAATAATATTCCATGCAGCCTCAGCAATTTGTTTGCGCTTTTCATCATGATCAACAATTTTTGGCATTATAAAAATCACTTCCTTTATTTAGCGCAGTGTGTTATTATCTTTTTGTAGCACGATGTGTTAAATAGATAATACCACAACATTTAAAGGAGGACTAGTTTGTTTGATCGAAACTATTGAAGCATTGATGCCTTCTTCATCATTAGACATTTCTTCAGCATTAATGATTATTTCTTTGTGTGCTTTAATTGATATTTTAAGTCCCGGTGTACTGACTGTAACAGCCTATTTATTACTGACACAACCGAATCAGTTATCTTCTCGTTTATTTGTGTTTTTATTCATCACGCAGTTAGGCTATTTCATCACGGGTTTATTACTCTACTTTGGTGGAAATTCATTATTGAAGAGAATAGAACAATTGTCTCAGTTTGACTTTATCAATTGGTTTTATATCCTACTTGGAGCAGTTCTTGTTCTAATAAGCTTCAGTAAACCAAAAGAGACTACAAAAAAACGTTTAATTTCATTTATCCCCAAAAATACAACAATTAAAGGGATGATTATACTAGGAATCATTGTTTTCCTAATTGAATTTGTAACGGCATTGCCTTACTTTTATTCAATCTTTTTAATGAATCATCAAACAATTGAGACTACACCTGCTATCTTAATAATAATTGGATACAATCTAGTAATGGTGCTTCCTTCTCTATTACTGTTAGGGGTTAATATTATATTTAAAGAAAGATTGCAACAAATTCTTGTTAAAATGAGGTCAAAATTAAATGAAGCTCCAATCTCTTCACTCTTGGTAGCGACAGGAGTCATAGGTGCAGTTTTTTTTAATATCGGTCTTAGAGGCATATTAAATTAGAAAAAATATTAAAGAGGTGTTCATCATGAAAGAAATTATCAGTGGACTCAGCCTACTTTTTATTATTCAGGGAGTAGGAGGATTAATCAATCATTTGACTAATGGAGGAAAAAGTTGGTTTTTAGTAAATTATATTGATGCGTTTCAAGGGTTTGAAATCGTTTTGGACATTGTATTTATTGCAGTTGGTGGAATCATAGCTTTAGCCACTCGTAAAATAACATCAAGTAAAAGCAATAAGTGAATGATGTAAAATAAAAAATACAGAGTGAGAATTTCTCGCTCTGTATTTTTTATTTTAATTGATTCTCCTCGAGGCTCTACCAACCTTACTCATCCAGGTCATAGATAAAATATGATACCAAAATGATTGTTTTCCTCTTCTCTTATTAGCTCCAAATCCTATAGGCCTATTACAGTTTACGTTACCATTTTTTGTTCATCAATCTAGTCCGTTTGTAAAAGTAGAAAATTACTGAATCAGCTTTTAAATCTATTTTACATACACAAATTTCGAACAAAAATCCGGATGTATAATTTATTTTTTCAAAATCCTCAACAATCATTACCTCCTGTGGCTATTAGGTAGAGGAACTTTCCTCTGACTATATTGCAGGAGGTAATTCGTATGGACGAATTAGTAAAAATCAATTATGAAAATCAACGACCAACCGTACTCGGTCGTGATTTACATGAAGCCTTGGAAGTAAAAACACCTTATGATAAATGGTTTCCAAGAATGTGTGAGTACGGATTTGAGGAAGGGGCGGACTTTTCGACATTTCTGTCGGAAAGTACAGGTGGAAGACCAGCTATAGACCATCAGTTAACAATCGACATGGCAAAAGAGCTATGCATGATACAACGAACTCCAAAAGGGAAAGAGTGCCGTCAATACTTTCTTGAAATAGAAAGAAGATGGAATTCCCCAGAAGCAATCATGGCAAGGGCACTTCAGATTGCCAATCAACAGCTAACTCAACTAAGGAAACAAAATAAAGTGCTTGAAGGTACGGTTGCTGTTCAGAATCAGCAAATTGCAGAAATGAAACCGAAAGTGTCTTATTACGATGTGGTTTTAAATTGCAAAGACCTCATTTCCACATCAGCAATCGCCAAAGATTACGGTAAGTCAGCTATTTGGATGAACCGCTATCTCAATAAAAAGGGCATCCAATTTAAACAAGGCGGCATTTGGCTTTTATATCAGAAGTATGCGGAAAAAGGTTACACCAGCACTAAGACTCATAGCTACCTTGGCAGTAACGGGCAACAGCATACAAAGGTCCATACATACTGGACTCAAAAAGGCAGACTCTTCATTTACGAACTTATGAAGGCAGACGGTATTTTGCCTCAGATAGAAATGGAGGGTGCGTAATGGGAATTAACAAATTCAATCATGAAGGATACCATGACCCAACTCCCCATGAAGCACTGACCAACATAATGAGAAAGGAAAAGGCAGAGAAAAAATCTGCCTTTAAGCCGCTTATATATATCTGTTCTCCTTATTCAGGTGATGTAGAAGAAAATGTTAAAAAGGCTCGTAGCTTTTGCAGGTTTGCCTTGGAAAGTAATTGTATTCCGATTGCTCCCCACCTTATGTTTCCGCAGTTTATGAATGATGAAAACCCAGAGGAAAGGGAGCTTGCCATATTCATGGATATCGTACTCATGGGCAAATGCTCGGAAGTCTGGGTGCTAGGCAATACCATCTCAAGCGGTATGGCAAGGGAGATTGAAATAGCCAAGAAACGCAGACAAACTGTCAGATATTTTAGTCCGGAGCATGAGGAGGTCGAAAGTTTATGAAAATTGCAGTGGGCAACAGCCGGATGGACAGGAAATGGAAAAACAAAGATATCTCCTGGGAGGATTTTTGCTCCCGTGTAAAGACAACCCAACGTACCACAGAAACGGTAGAAGAATATCGGAAACTTAAAAAAGGTCAGCAAGATGATATCAAAGATGTTGGTGGCTTTGTCGGAGGACATTTAAAAGAAGGAAGACGAAAGAAGGGCAATGTTCTCTGCCGTTCTTTGCTTACCCTTGATATGGATTACGGTAGACCGGATATCTGGGAACAAATCAGTATGCTTTTCGATTTCAAATATTGCGTTTACTCCACTCATAAGCATACACCGGAAAATCCGAGACTCAGGCTTATCGTTCCACTTGCTCGTGAGATCAGTGAAGAAGAATATGCAGCCGTTGGACGTATGGTGGCAAAAGAAATCGGTATTGACCTTTTCGATGATACGACATATGAAGCTCATCGCCTTATGTATTGGCCATCTACTTCCTCTAATGGTGAATTTGTCTACGAAGAGCAGGATGGAGCATTACTTGACCCGGATGTTTATCTTTCAAAATATGAAAACTGGCGAGATACATCAACTTGGCCCGTATCAAGCAGGCAGTCTGAAGTTATTAATCGCAGTCTTAAAGATCAAGCAGATCCGCTTTCAAAGGAAGGTGTGGTAGGAACTTTCTGTCGCTCCTATTCCGTTCGTGAAGCAATCGATAAATTTTTAGGTGCAGTTTATGAACCATCTGCTATGGAAGGTCGATATGACTATATTCCAGCTGACAGTAGTGCGGGTGTGATTATCTATGATGATAAATTTGCATACAGCCACCATGCTACTGACCCAGCAAGCGGCCTGCTTCTTAATGCTTTTGATCTCGTTCGTATTCATAAATTCGGCTCTTTAGATGATAGAGCTTCCACTACTACGGCTCCTGGCAGGATGCCGTCTTTTGTGCAATGTGCGAGTTTGCTATAAAAGATGAAGCGGTAAAAGCTGAGTTCGCAAAGGAGAGACAGGCTCAGGCTGAAGAGGAGTTTAGTGCTGAGGATTGGCAGACAGGTTTGGAACTGGATAAGCAAGGTCGGATAAAAGACACATTGGATAACATTGTCTTGATTATTCGGCATGATGAGGAATTACAACATATCGCTTTCAATTGCCACCGTGATGGGATCGATGCCAAAGGTGGTCTGCCTTGGGAACAGATCAAGGCTGGTTGGAATGATTCGGATAACGCGCTTCTTAAGGTGTACTTAAGCAGTAAATACGGAGTCTATTCCCCTACCAAGACCAAAGATGCTGTGTTAGCTGTAGCGTCAGAACGAGCCTACCACCCTGTTAAGGAGTATCTCGACTCACTGCCAAAATGGGATGGTATTAGTCGAGTAGAAAATCTACTCATTGATTATTTCGGTGCAACAGATAATTCCTACACAAAGGCAATTATTCGCAAAACGATGGTTGCAGCGGTAGCCCGTATTTATAGACCAGGCACAAAGTTTGATAGTGTTCTTATCTTAAATGGTCCTCAAGGCATCGGTAAATCAACCTTCTTTGCTAAGCTTGCCGGAGATTGGTTTTCAGACAGTTTGACCATTACGGACATGAAAGATAAATCAGGTGCTGAAAAACTTCAAGGATATTGGTTGTTGGAACTCGGTGAGCTTGCAGGAATGCGTAAGACGGATGTGGAGATTGTGAAGTCCTTTATTTCGAGGGCTGATGATAAGTACCGTGCCAGTTATGGTGTCAACGTGGAAAGCCATCCCCGTCAATGCGTAATTGTAGGTTCTACCAATGCAGAAAGCGGATTTCTTCGGGATATTACAGGCAACCGCAGATTCTGGCCAGTCCGTATTAGCGGAAACAGTAAAAAGAAAGCTTGGCAGATGACCAAAGAGGAAGTACAGCAGATTTGGGCAGAGGCTCTAGTGCTTTATGAGAATGGAGAAAAACTCTACCTTGAAGGTGATGATGTATCCATGGCAACTAGTGAACAGGCAGATGCCATGGAAACAGATGAACGAGAAGGACTAGTTCGTACTTACTTGGATACGCTCTTGCCGGATGATTGGGACACGATGTCTTTGTACGAGCGTAGAAATTTCCTTGGCGGTAGCGAATTTGGCGGCGGCACCCGGGTTGGAACAGTACAAAGAACCCTTGTCTGCAATATGGAAATTTGGTGTGAGTGTTTTGGTAAAGAGGCATCAATGCTAAAGCCTTCAGATTCCTATGCCATCGGTGCCATTATGAGAAAGATCAGTGAGTGGAACAAGTACACTGGGAACAAGAATGGTGTTGTGACGTTTCCTGTCTACGGAAAGCAACGAGCTTATTCCCGAGTCGAGGAACAACGCTAAGTTGTACCTTACATTGTTCCCATCCTGGTTCTTTCCCTAAAGTTAGTAATGATAAGGAAAATCAACGGTTCGGAACAAGTGGAACAAGAAGTATCCTATTTATTTATAAATAGTAAAAAGAAGTAATAGTAGCCTGTGCATACACGTATACACGCGCGTATAGGAAAATTGGGTCAAAGTTGTTTTCTTGTTCCGAGCCTTTTTATATGGGAGGTATTTATGCTTGAAAAATATATAGAAAAGAAACTGGTGGCTGAGGTAAAAAAGATGGGAGGCATTGCTGCGAAGTTTGTTAGTCCGGGTTTAGATGGGATGCCAGACCGCCTAGTGCTTTTACCATATGGGAAGATGGCTTTTGTGGAATTAAAGGCTCCCGGAAAGAAACCTCGCCTGTTACAGATTAGAAGAATAAAGCAATTACAGAAGTTAGGCTTTACCTGCTATGTCATTGATGATGTTGAGCAGATTGGAGGGATACTGGGTGAAATTAACAATTCCTTGTGACTGGTGTGGAATAGAAATACCACGTTACCCATCCCAAATAAAGCGTTTTAATTTCTGTTGCCGCAAATGTCTAGCTGATTATAGTAACAAAACAAGAAACCCTGAAGGATACAAGAAATTAAAGGACTATACAAAAATGAGTGAACATCTTTCTAAGCTTAATCAAGAAATAAATCCATCTAGAATGACTCCACAGACACGACAAAAACTACGTGATTCTCGGTTAGGTTCAGGTAATGGAGTTACGTATGCAAAATATTTTGGTGTTCATGAACATCGGGTTGTTGCAGAAAAGCTACTGGGTAGAGCACTGACTGATGAAGAAGTGGTTCATCATGTTGATGGTAATAAAAGAAATAATGATCCAGAGAATCTAATGGTGCTTCCATCGCAGTCAGAACACGCAAAGTTACACATGAGAGAACGGGTCTTTTGGAATGGGGGTGATGCCCAATGAAGTTCATACCACACAATTATCAGAAATTCGCAATTGACCACATTTTAAATCATTCGGTTTCTGCATTATTTTTGGATATGGGCTTGGGTTGACAAAACTGTCATTACTCTAACGGCTATATTTGACTTATGTCTTGATAGTTTTGAAATTGGAAAGGTTCTGGTCATTGCCCCACTTCGAGTAGCAAGGGATACTTGGCCAGCTGAGATAAACAAATGGGAGCATTTAAAAGGACTGGAGTTTTCGGTAGCCATCGGCACAGAACAGGAGCGATTGGCGGCTCTTAGAAAACCTGCAAGTGTCTATCTTATAAATAGAGAAAATGTGGACTGGTTGGTAAACAAAAGTGGCATTCCTTTTAATTATGACATGGTGGTCATTGATGAATTGTCATCTTTTAAGTCCTATGGAGCAAAAAGATTCAAGAGTTTACTAAAAGTCAGACCTAGAGCGAAACGCATCGTGGGTCTTACGGGTACTCCATCCAGTAACGGCTTGATGGATTTGTGGGCAGAGTTTCGTATTCTCGACATGGGTAAAAGACTCGGCAGATACATAACTCACTACCGCAATTCATTCTTTACTCCAGATAAACGCAATCAGCAAATCGTATTTTCATATAAACCATTGCCAGGTGCTGAAGATGCCATATATCGGCTCATTTCGGATATCACCATTTCCATGAAATCAGTGGATTTTCTGAAAATGCCAGAGTGCGTGATCAATGAAGTACCTGTGTATCTAAATGACAAAGAACAATCCGTATATGATCACTTTCGTGAAGAGATGGTTCTTGAATTTGCTGATGAAGAAATAGATGCCATGAATGCAGCTGTCCTTTCAGGTAAACTTCTGCAAATGGCAAATGGTGCGATCTATGATGATGATAAAAACTCTCATATTATCCACGACCGCAAGCTAGATGCTCTTGAGGATTTAATTGAAGGTGCTAACGGCAAACCTGTGCTTATTGCCTATTGGTATAATCACGATTTAGAGCGTATTAAGGCAAAATTCAATGTCAGAGAAATTAAAACATCCAAGGATATCAAGGACTGGAACAACGGTGATATTTCTGTGGCGGTTATCCATCCTGCATCAGCAGGACACGGTCTCAATTTACAAAGTGGTGGTTCAACACTTATTTGGTTTGGTCTTACCTGGAGTCTAGAGCTCTATCAGCAAACAAATGCAAGACTTTGGAGACAAGGACAAAATGAAACGGTGGTTATCCATCACATTATTACTAAAGGCACGATTGATGAAGATGTGATGAGAGCCTTGAAACAAAAGGAAAAGACACAGTCCGATCTTATTAACGCTGTCAAAGCAAATCTGGGGAAAGCGAGGAATGTAGTATGATGGATGCATTTGAAAAACTGGCAAATGCCATTATTTTACAGGCGGTCAAGGATTATCGTTTTGCTTTGAAAAGACTAGCAAAATACCCTCGCAATGATTCTGCTAGATATACGAAACGTGAGATTGAGCGTTTCTTTCATTCCGGGTATTTCAATACCCTGACATCCCTCGATCCTGAGATGCTAATTAAAAAGCTACATGAGGAGGTGGTGCGATGACGGCAAAGGAATTCTTGAAACAAGCATATCGCTTAAATGAGCTGATTAATTCCGATCTAGAGGAGTTGCAAAATCTAAGGGAACTCTCAAGAAGTGTTTCATCTCCTGTTCTTGAGGAAAAAGTCAGTAAAACAAAAAGTACTGATCCACCTTTTGAAAAATATGTGATAAGAATAGTAGATTTGGAGAAGCAGATACAACAAGAGGTGGAACGTTTAATAAAGCTGAAGTCAGATATTCGTGAAGCGATTAACCAGATGGAAAACGTAGATGAGAAGCTGCTTCTTCGCTACCGCTACATTAACTTTCTTAACTGGGAAGAAATCTGTGTCAACCTTAATGTTTCTATGAGAACTGTGCATAGACTTCACTCATCAGCCTTGCAGCATTTAAAGGTGCCTAAATAAAAGTTGGCACACTTTGGCACAGGTTGGCATACGATGACACTGTTTGTCCGTAGTGAAAGCTATATAATGGTAGTATGGAATATTAATAAACAGTAGCCTTCACGGGAGCATTTCTCCTGCGAGGGCTTTTTCTATGGGCAAAAGGAGGTGTAGTATGCCAAGGAAACCTAAGCGACCATGCTCTTATCCTGGTTGTCCAGAGCTGACTGACAGACGTTTTTGTGAAGAACATGCTAAAAAAGAAGCCGCACGGTATGAAAAGTATGACCGCGATCCAGCAACCCGTAAGCGATATGGCCGTGCATGGAAAAGAATACGTGACCGTTACATTGCGGCTCATCCTCTTTGCGAGGAGTGTAAACGGCAAGGAAAGCTGACCCCAGCAACCGAGGTGCATCACATTCTTCCTCTTGCAAGAGGTGGAACTCATGATAGAAGCAATCTGATGTCCCTTTGTACTTCCTGTCACTCTACCATCACTGCAAAAGATGGAGACCGTTGGGGAACCCGGTAGGGGGAATTAAATCTCTACAGCTTATTGATTGTGCAACGGGCGTGGGGTAACGCGTGAAAATTCGCGGTTTCAAACGGGGTAATAGGCCCATCGACGAAAAGAGGTGAGTGAATGGCCAAAGATGGAACAAATCGTGGCGGCGCCCGTATAGGCTCCGGTCAAAAGAAGAAACCACTTGCTGACAAAATTGCAGAGGGAAACCCTGGTAAAAGAAAGCTTGAAGTCGTTGAGTTCCAAAATACTGCTGACCTGAAGGGGCAGGAAATGCCAAAGCCAAGGGCCATGCTCTCAGCGGTGCAAAAGGACGGGAAAACCCTAGTAGCCAGCGAGATTTATGAAATTACTTGGAAATGGCTTGAGGAGCGAGGCTGTGCCCATTTGGTGCTCCCACAGCTTCTAGAACGATATGCCATGAGTGCGGCCAGATGGATACAGTGTGAGGAGGCGATAACTGAGTTTGGCTTTCTTGCCAAGCATCCAACTACCGGCAATGCTATTCAAAGTCCTTATGTAGCTATGAGTCAGAACTTTATGAGTCAGACAAACAGATTGTGGATGGAGATTTATCAAATCGTTAAAGAGAATTGTGCTACAGAGTATTCTGGTTTAAACCCACAGGACGATGTGATGGAGCGACTGCTATCTGCCCGCAGAGGAAAATAAAGATGAGGAGATATGTAATGAGTAAAAGATATTTAACAGCTGAAAGTGTATGTGCTGGACATCCTGATAAACTATGCGACATCATAGCAGATAGCATTTTAGAAGCATGTTTACGTAAAGACAAAGCATCACGTGTCGCTTGTGAGGTAATGGCAACCAAAGGGAAAATTATCGTGGCGGGCGAAATCTCCTGCAGCGAGAAAATAGACATCCGATACATTGTTAGGAATGTCCTTAAAGAGGTTGGATACAACCCTCTTAAATTCTTGATTTATGTATTTGTACACAAACAAAGTGTAGATATTGCAACTGGCGTGGATACTGCACTGGAAGTAAGAAATGGGATAAACGAACAGTATGGTTCGATAGGTGCTGGAGACCAAGGAACTGTGTATGGCTATGCTACAAAGGAAACGGGAGAAATGCTTCCCCTACCCCTTGTACTATCTCACAGGATTGTAAAGAGACTGGATGATTGCCGAAAAGGGAAACTGATAAAAGGTATACACCCAGATGGTAAAGCACAGGTGACGGTGGAATATGAAGGGGACACTCCAGTGCGAATAAAGACTATCGTGATATCGGTACAGCATGATAAGAATAAAACACAGGAAGAACTAAAGACAGATATCCTTAACAATGTCCTATGGCAGTGCTTTGAGGATTTCCCATTTGATGATGAAACAGAACTTCTCATTAACCCCTCTGGTAGATTTGTCGAAGGTGGTCCCGCTGCCGATACAGGCTTAACTGGTAGAAAAATTATGGTTGATACCTATGGAGGACTTGCATCCCATGGAGGTGGCGCACTTAGTGGTAAAGACCCCACCAAAGTTGATCGAAGCGGTGCCTATATGGCTCGGTACATTGCAAAGCATATCGTCTGGTGTGGTTATGCAAAGAGATGTGAAGTTAGTATATCCTATGCAATAGGTAAGGCAAATCCTGTAGCCTTTTCTGTAAATACCCTTGGCACAGGTATTGTTTCTGACGAAATATTAACTCTTGCTGCACAGGAGATTTTCAATTTAAGACCTGCGGCAATCATAGAGAAGTTGCGTCTAAGGTATGTGATTTACTCTGATACAGCTGTTTATGGTCACTTTAATAGTTGTCTATTCCCGTGGGAGGATGTAAATAAGTATAGTGAATTTAGAAAGGCGGTGGAAAAGTATGTTGATAGAGAAGATAAAGACTAAACAACTCATCCCCGCTGAATATAACCCAAGAAAGGATTTAAAACCGGGTGATCCGGAATATGAGAAACTAAAACGCTCCCTTGAGGAGTTTGGATATGTAGAACCCGTAATATGGAATAAGACCACAGGCAGAGTCATCGGAGGTCATCAGCGTTTGAAAATCCTGCTGAGTATGGGCATGGATGAGATAGAATGCGTAGTTGTTGAAATGGATGAGCAAAAGGAGAAGGCGCTGAACATTGCACTAAATAAAATAAGTGGTGATTGGGATAAAGACAAATTAGCACTTCTCATCACGGACTTAAATGCTTCAGACTTTGATGTGTCTTTGACAGGTTTTGACCCAGGAGAGTTGGACGATCTTTTCAAGAATTCCCTTAAGGATAATATAAAAGAAGATGATTTCGATGTAGACAGCGAGCTGAAAAAGCCCGCTGTTTCGCATTTAGGGGATGTTTGGCTACTTGGGCAGCATCGATTAGTCTGCGGAGACAGTACAAAGAAAGACACCTTTGATGTCTTGATGGATGGGAAAACTGCTAATTTGGTAGTTACGGACCCTCCATATAACGTTAACTATGAAGGCACCGCTGGAAAAATCAAAAATGACAATATGGCTAACGAAGCGTTCTACGATTTCCTGCTTGCAGCATTTCAGAACACCGAAGCAGCGATGGCAAAGGACGCTTCTATTTATGTATTCCATGCGGATACCGAAGGACTCAATTTTAGAAGAGCATTCTCTGATGCAGGATTTTATCTTTCCGGTACTTGTATATGGAAAAAGCAGTCCCTTGTTCTCGGTCGCTCTCCTTATCAATGGCAGCATGAGCCTATTCTCTTTGGGTGGAAAAAGAAAGGTAAGCATAACTGGTATTCAGACCGCAAGCAGACCACCATCTGGGAGTTTGAGAAACCGAAGAAAAACAGTGATCATCCTACGATGAAGCCAGTTGCACTTGTGGCCTACCCTATTTTGAATTCAAGCCTTTCTAATTGTATCGTGCTTGATCCTTTTGGTGGTTCAGGAAGCACACTGATTGCCTGTGAGCAGACAGATAGAATCTGTTACACCATTGAACTGGATGAAAAGTACTGTGATGTTATTGTGAAAAGGTATATTGAGCAAGTTGGAAACTCAGACGGTGTGTTTCTTTTAAGAGATGGTTCGAAAATAAGATATTGTGACCTGCCAGACGTTGCTACCGCCGATTAATGGAACAGTATTTTCTACAGAAAGATGCTCTAAATGACTTGATATTAACAGCCTTTAGAGTGATATATGTATGTACCGAAAATAGAAAGGCGGTATAAAAAATGCAGATAAACTATAATGTCACAGGAGCAAAAAGAAAAGAGCTAGTCAATGCAATCAGCCAAAAACTGAATGCTCCTGCAAGATATCTTGGAGCACCTACATTTGCATATGAGGTGGCAGACTACAACATTGACAAAAACGGGGTAGTCAGAGGACCAGATAATTCTGAACTGGTTAATGATCTATTAGGCCTTCATGACTTTAAGGCGGTTACAGTAGAATTTGACACACCAATTCCAGCAGCAGAGCCTGTTCTTGAAAATATTCAAGTTCCCAATGAAGCGGCTCTTGGGGGTAGGGAAAGTCCAAATAGTGATTACGAAGAACCTCCCGTATACAGCGAATCAAATGAAACCGAAGAAGCTATTAGTTTGATTATTCAAATGCCGAGGGAGGGTTTTAGCGAAACTGCACTTGGTAACCTAAAAGGATTGGTAGAAAGCAAAGAAACCCTTATAAAGAAAGCACTTGATACTGACTCTATTCCCATTATCATAAATGAGGAATTTATAACCTTCCCTTGGTTCCAGAGTGAGTGCTCCGCAGAGGAGGTTAAGGCTTATACCCACTTTGTAACAGCACTTTGTGAAATGGCAAAGAAGCAGACCCGCGTCAACTCGACCGAGAAATCAGTGGAGAATGAAAAGTACGCTTTCCGTTGTTTACTTCTAAGACTTGGCTTTATCGGGCCAGAATACAAAACAGAACGAAAAATTCTCCTCTCCAAACTGTCGGGTAGCTCTGCCTTCAAAAGCGGAAGTGCCAAGCATGAGGAGGTGAGTGAATAATGAATATCATTCATCCAGAAATGCTAAAGCAACTTAGAAGTTATTACACTCCAGGAACTCGTGTCATGCTACTTAAGATGAATGACCCTTATACCAAGCTTCAGCCAGGAGATAAAGGTACGGTTACTAGTGTTGATGATATGGGAACTATCCACGTCAGTTGGGATTCAGGCAGTTCCCTTGGAGTGGTTTTTGGAGAGGATTTATGCAAGAAAATCGAAGAATAAAAATACACATTTTAAGCCCAATATGGCAGTAAATATGTAGATTTGTATTGCAGAATTGTCTTGCTATATAAGCCTTTTAGAGTGATATATGTACATGCCGAAAGGACAAACACACTTTAAAAGGAGCGAGACACGATGTTAAGTGCAAAATTCGGGATTGAGATTGAATTTACCGGGATTACAAGGGAAAGGGCGGCTAAAGTAGCTGCAGAGTTTTTGCAAGGCATTTACAGTGAAGGCGGGACATACTACGACACCAAGAAGGTAAAAACTCCAGATGGTCGAGTGTGGAAGTTTATGTACGACGGGAGCATCAATTGCCAAAGAAAAGAAGGTAGAAGAAAAGTAGCTGCAGGTAGAGATTATAGTGTTGAGCTGGTTAGCCCAATCCTAACATACTGGGAGGACATTGAAACTTTGCAGGAACTAGTAAGAAAGCTTCGCAAAGCTGGAGCCTTTACAAATACATCTTGCGGAATTCACATTCATCTAGACGGTGCTGAACATACCCCACGAAGCATTCGAAACTTTGTAAATATCATTGCAAGCAAAAACGACTTATTTTATAAAGCACTTCAGATTGCACCGCAGAGAATGAATTACTGCAAAAAGATGGATAGCATTTTGGTTGAGAAGATAAACCGTAAAAAGCCTAAAACCATGAGACAAATTGAGGACATTTGGTACGAGGGCTACAGCGAGAGTAGAAGCACTCATTACCACAACAGCCGCTACCATTTCCTCAACCTTCACAGCTTTTTTACCGGAAACCATACAGTTGAACTTAGAGGATTCAATAGCGAACTTCATGCAGGAAAGATAAGAAGCTACATTGTTCTAGCACTTGCCATCAACCACCAAGCCTTAACACAAAAGTGCGCATCAGCAAAGAAACCGCAGGTGGAAAACGAGAAATTTGCCATGAGAACCTATCTAAACCGGATTGGTTTCATTGGGGATGAATTTGCAAACTGCAGAGAACATTTGACAGCAGCACTTTCGGGTTCAGCTGCATGGCGGTTTCGGGCGGCCTGAGCTGCCCCTAACCCACAAAGCTAAGAAGGAGGATTACAATGAAGAATAAATTATACCTTGCCTATGGCTCCAACCTTAATCTAAAGCAAATGGCCGACAGATGCCCCACAGCGAAGGTGGTAGGAGCAAGCCAAATTAATGACCACCGCCTATTATTTAGAGGGGCACACGCGGGTGCTGTGGCGACAATCGAGCCTTTTGAGGGTGGCAACGTACCAGTTTTAGTTTGGGAGATTACACCGACCGATGAAGCGGCACTTGACCGTTACGAGGGATGGCCGTTCCTTTATCGAAAGGAAACAATAAAAGTGAAGTTGGGAAGCAAAACCGTCAAGGCGATGGTCTACATCATGAATGATGGTAGACCGCTTGGACAGCCGAGTTGTTATTATTACAGTACAATTTTAGAAGGCTATAAGAGTGCGGGCTTCGATGTGGAAATTCTGCGCAAAGCTACAATTGATTCAATAGAATCGGAGGAGGTAGCCAATGAATGAGATAATTAAGCAACAAATCCTTTCCATCCGAGAAAGTGGAGTCACAAATATGTTTGATGTGGACCGAGTACAGTATGAGGCAAATGAACGAGGGTTTTATGAATTGGTAGTCTATTTAATAGACCATAAAGCAGAATATGCCCATTTCATACTGACGGGTGAAGTGGATATAAAGAAATAACTAAATCTAAATAGGATAGAGAAAAGGGCTTCATCTATAGGATTGAGGCTCTTTTCTTATGTCCTTTTCCATAAAAGGGGCGGTGTATATGCGGAAACTGAAGAAATATAAGCCGACCGCCTTTATAGCTGAAGGGTCATATTACGATAAGGACGCTGCTGATTACGCTGTGGCTTTTATAGAAGCACTCTCCCATACGAAAGGTTCATGGGCAGGCAAGCCTTTTGAACTTATCGATTGGCAGGAGCAAATTGTCCGTGATTTATTCGGTATCTTAAAACCTAATGGATACCGTCAGTTTAACACGGCTTATATAGAAATACCTAAAAAGATGGGAAAAAGCGAGCTTGCAGCAGCAATCGCACTTCTCCTCACTTGTGGAGATGGTGAAGAACGAGCAGAGGTATACGGTTGTGCCGCAGATCGCCAGCAGGCATCAATTGTATTTGAAGTAGCAGCCGATATGGTGCGGATGTGTCCAGCGCTGAATAAACGAGTAAAGTTGCTTGCTTCAACTAAGCGATTGGTGTACCTGCCGACCAACAGCTTCTATCAGGTATTGTCGGCTGAAGCCTACTCCAAACACGGCTTCAATATACATGGTGTTGTTTTTGATGAACTTCATACTCAGCCAAATCGGAAACTATTTGATGTTATGACGAAAGGATCTGGGGATGCAAGGACCCAACCGCTGTATTTTCTTATCACCACTGCGGGGACGGATACTCAGAGTATCTGCTACGAAACACACCAAAAAGCGGTTGATATTATTGAGGGCAGAAAATACGATCCTACCTTTTATCCCGTAATCTATGGTGCCAAAGAAGAGGATGATTGGACAGATCCAAAAGTGTGGAAGAAAGCAAATCCAAGCTTGGGAATTACGGTGGGGATTGACAAGGTAAGGGCTGCTTGTGAAAGTGCAAAGCAGAACCCAGCTGAGGAAAATAGCTTCCGGCAATTGCGCTTGAATCAGTGGGTTAAACAGTCTGTCCGATGGATGCCAATGGCAAAGTGGGATGCCTGTGCATTTCCAGTTATACCAGAAAGTCTTGAAGGGCGGGTATGCTATGGAGGTCTTGACCTATCTTCTACAACAGACATTACAGCCTTTGTGTTGGTGTTCCCACCGGAGGATGAGACAGATAAATACATTGTTCTTCCGTATTTTTGGATGCCAGAGGACAACATTGACCTCCGAGTGCGAAGAGACCATGTGCAATACGATCTTTGGGAGAAGCAAGGGTATATTCTAACCACAGAAGGCAATGTAGTGCATTACGGCTACATTGAGCGGTTTATTGAGGAACTTGGAGAAAAGTATAACATTCGAGAGATTGCTTTTGACCGATGGGGAGCTGTTCAAATGGTTCAGAACCTTGAGGGATTAGGCTTTACCGTCGTTCCCTTCGGTCAAGGCTTTAAAGATATGTCACCACCAACCAAAGAACTGATGAAATTGACATTAGAAGAAAGAATAGCGCACGGTGGGCATCCAGTACTTCGTTGGATGATGGACAACATCTTTATAAAAACTGATCCGGCTGGCAACGTGAAGCCGGACAAGGAAAAAAGCACAGAAAAAATAGATGGTGCGGTAGCGACTATCATGGCACTTGACCGTGCCATCCGTTGCGGCTCAGGTAATAGTGGAGATTCGGTGTATGACGAGAGAGGTTTGATTATCTTTTAAACTTTAATAGTTAACACAATATTGCTAGTTTTTTATTCGGAGGTGACGCCTATGAATCTAATAAAAGGACTGTTTCGGTCAAGAGACAAACCGCAAAACCGTGTGGGCAGTGCATTTTCCTTCCTATTTGGTGGTACGTCATCTAGCAAAACAGTGAATGAGCGTACTGCAATGCAGGCAACAGCGGTGTATGCTTGCGTAAGGATACTAGCTGAAGCGATTGCCGGACTGCCACTTCATGTATATAGATATCGTTCTGATGGAGGTAAAGAAAGGATTCCTTTCCACCCGCTGTATTACCTTCTTCATGATGAACCAAATTCAGAGATGACTTCATTCGTATTTCGAGAAACACTGATGAGTCATCTTTTGCTTTGGGGAAATGCCTATGCACAGGTGGTCAGAAATGGTCGTGGGCAGGCAGTGGCTCTTTATCCCCTACTCCCCAACAAAATGGAAGTTAGCCGAGCAACTAATGGTGAGCTGGTCTACACCTATTACCGTGATACTGATGAAAGTGGCCTAAACCCAAAAGGTGGCTATGTCACACTCCGTAAAGATGAAGTTCTACACATACCTGGCTTAGGTTTTGATGGACTCATTGGCTATAGCCCAATTGCTATGGCGAAAAATGCAATCGGTATGTCACTTGCTACTGAAGAGTACGGTGCGGCATTCTTTGCCAATGGTGCTAATCCCGGAGGTGTGCTGGAACACCCAGGAGTAATCAAAGATATACAGAGGGTCAAGGATAGTTGGAATAGTGCCTACCAAGGCACAGGCAATGCTCACAAAATTGCTGTGTTGGAAGAGGGGATGAAGTTTCAAGCCATCGGCATCCCTCCAGAACAGGCTCAATTTCTAGAAACACGGAAGTTTCAAATTAATGAGATTGCGAGAATTTTCCGTGTGCCGCCCCATATGGTGGGAGATTTAGAGAAATCCAGTTTCTCCAATATTGAACAGCAGTCTTTGGAGTTTGTAAAATACACCCTTGATCCGTGGGTGGTGCGATGGGAACAAAGTCTCCAGCAATCGCTTATTTTGCCTTCTGAGAAAACTTCACTGTTTATCAAGTTCAATTTGGACGGTCTGCTTCGTGGTGATTACCAAAGTCGTATGAATGGCTACGCTACAGGTCGTCAAAATGGCTGGATGTCAGCCAACGATATCCGTGAACTGGAGGACATGAACAGAATACCAGCTGAGGAAGGTGGCGATTTATATCTGGTTAACGGAAATATGACAAAACTGGCTGACGCAGGTGCGTTTGCCAAAACCGAAGGAGGTCAGTAAATGAGGAAGTTTTGGAACTGGGTGCGAGATTCTGATGAAGAACGTACCCTCTATTTAAATGGAGTGATATCTGAAGAAACGTGGTGGGGGGATGAGGTTACACCTAAGATTTTTAAAGATGAATTGCTGGCAGGCACCGGCGATATTACGGTGTGGATTAATTCCCCTGGCGGTGATGTGTTCGCAGCAGCTCAGATTTATAACATGCTGATGGAGTATACCGGAAAAGTCACTGTAAAGATTGATGGGCTTGCGGCAAGTGCGGCTTCCGTTATTGCAATGGCTGGTGGAGATGTATATATGTCTCCTGTATCTATGCTTATGATTCATAACCCCTCAACAATTGCTATTGGTGACAGTGAGGAAATGTTGCGAGCAAAGGCTCTATTGGATGAAGTCAAGGAAAGCATTATTAATGCCTATGAGTTAAAGACGGGTCTGTCTCGAACAAAACTCTCTCATCTGATGGATGCAGAATCATGGATGAATGCAAATAAAGCCATTGAACTTGGTTTTGCAGACAAGATTATGTTCATGGAAAGTGAAACATCGGATTTGACGGATAGTCTTATCTTTAGCAGGATGGCAGTTACTAACTCGCTTATCAGCAAACTGCCAAAACAACCAAAACAGAAAACAGGTACACCCATTGAGTCGCTAGATAAGCGGCTTTCTTTAATTTCGCACTAATTTAAAGGAGGAAATAACAATGAGTAAAATTCTTGAATTGCGCGAGAAACGCGCTAAAGCATGGGACGCAGCAAAGGCATTTCTTGATTCAAAACGTGGCGGTGATGGACTGTTATCAGCTGAGGACACGACAACCTATGAAAAAATGGAAGCCGATGTGGTGGCTCTTGGTAAGGAAATTGAACGTTTGGAACGCCAAGCATCTATCGATTTGGAACTGTCGAAAGCAACCAGTAACCCAATTATGAATGAACCTACTAGAACTGGAGAAGAAAAGACTGGTCGTGCAAGTGCTGAATACAAAAAAGCTTTCTGGAATGCGATGCGTGACAATGTCAGCTATGAAGTAAGGAACGCTCTAAAGATTGGCACTGATTCTGAAGGCGGATTCCTTGTGCCAGATGAGTTTGAACGTACGCTAGTAGAAGCTCTGGAGGAAGAAAATATTTTCCGTAGACTGGCCAATGTAATCACGACATCTTCTGGTGACCGCAAGATTCCTGTTGTTGCAAGCAAAGGCACTGCAAGTTGGATCGATGAAGAGGGAGCTATACCAGAGAGTGATGACAGCTTCGGTCAAGTATCGATTGGTGCTTATAAACTAGCAACGATGATCAAAGTCTCTGAGGAACTGCTAAATGATTCCGTGTTTAATCTCGAAAGCTACATCACAAGAGAATTCGCCCGTCGCATTGGTAACAAGGAGGAGGAAGCCTTCTTCATAGGTGACGGTACAGGAAAGCCAACAGGAATTCTGAATGCTACTGGTGGTGGTCAAGTTGGGGTTACTGCGGCAAGTGCCACTGCCATCACTTTGGATGAGGTTTTAGATTTATTCTACAGTTTGAAAGCACCTTATCGTAATAAGGCCGTATTCGTAATGAACGATGCCACTATAAAGGCTATTCGTAAATTGAAAGACGGTAATGGGCAATACCTATGGCAACCTTCCATCCAAGCGGGAACACCTGATACGATTCTTAACCGCCCGCTGTATACCTCATCATATGTACCTACTGCTGAAGCAGGTGCAAAAACTGTGGTATTCGGTGATTTTAGTTATTACTGGGTGGCAGACCGTCAAGGACGAGTATTCAAACGATTAAATGAACTCTTTGCTGTCACAGGTCAAGTAGGGTTTATTGCTACACAGCGTGTTGATGGAAAGCTTATCTTGCCGGAGGCCGTTAAGGTACTCCAACAGAAGGCGTAACGGAGGTGCTTTATGAGTTATAACACGAAGAACTATACCGAACAAGGCGGAGAAAAAACTGTAATTGGCGGTGTTTTAGAAATTAAAGAGGGAGCCTCGGTTACGGGGCTTCCTGTTGCAGGAAACCAAGCAGACAGCACAGCCACCGATGTTGCTGGTTTAGTTACGGACTTTAATGCTCTGCTTGCCAAACTAAAAGCAGTGGGGCTTATGGAGACTGACTAAGGTGGAACGTAAAGGAGGTTGGTGGTATGGCAGTGGCAGATAATCTTTTGCCTAAAGTTAAAGCGAACTTAATTTTAACGCATGATCAGGATGATGCCCTCCTTATCGGATTTATCACTGCTGCAGTCTCATATGCACAGAGCTATCAGCACGTTCCTGAAGACTATTATGAAACCCATGCCATGCCTCCAACAACAGAACAAGCAGTGATCATGTTGTCGAGTCATTTCTATGAAAGTAGAGATGGCTCGACGGCAGGTTTCTTTGCTGATAGCGTACAGGCGGGACAACAAGTATGGAATACAGTGAACTTGCTTTTACGACTTGATCGAGAGTGGGGTGTTTAGTGTGAGCTTTGGGAAGATGAACACCTTTATCGATATCATTTGCACGATACCCACAAAGGATAAGGAAGGCTTCGCCACAAAAGATGACAACATACTCGCAAGTGTACTTGCTTACAAGGAAGATCGTCATGGCAGTGAGCGGTGGACGAATATGGCATCATTTTCATCTGCAACTTCTTTGTTTCGGTTTAGGAAAATTTATGGACTTAAGGTGACGAATGAAATGGTCATCGTCTGTGATGATGGTAGATATCAGATTTTAAGTGTTGAGGATGTAAGAAACCGAGGGATGTATGTCGAGGTTTTAGCCGAAAAGCTAGAACCAACTGTGAGGTGATGGATATGGCAAAAGCGAATATAAAGATGCCAGAAGAATTCCTTTTAAAGGTATCTCGATTAGCTGACCAGACCGATGTGATTCTTCCTAAGGTTTTGGAAGTTGGCGGTGAAGTGGTGCTGGATAAAGTTAAGGGAAATTTGAGCAAGGTGGTTGGCAAGGGCACGAAATATCCATCCAAAAGCACTGGCGAGTTGCTATCTTCATTAGGACTCTCGAGTGCAAAGCAGGATAGAAATGGTAACTTCAATGTAAAAGTTGGCTTTGCTGAGCCGCGATCTGATGGTGAGAGCAATGCTAAACTTGCCAGCATCATTGAATATGGCAAACATGGTCAGCCTGCAAAACCCTTCCTAAAGCCTGCGAGGAATGCATCTAGGAAACCTTGCATCAACGCAATGGTCGCCAAGCTGGAGGAGGAGATCGAGAAGATATGAATATTTTAGAGGAATTGAATACCCTTGTTTCCACTATACCGCTCCCCGTGGAAACTGGGGTTTTTTCAGGTTTGGCACCAGATGAGTATGTCGTGATTCTCCCTCTTTCGGATATTTTTGAAGTTCATGCGGATAACCGTCCAGGCTTTGATGTGCAGGAAGCGAGGATATCACTGTTCTCAAAAAATAACTACCTAGAGCAGAAAAGACAGCTCACAACTGCTTTAATAAATGCAGATTTTACTTTGACCGAACGAAGATATATCGGTCACGAGGATGATACTGGATATCATCATTATGCCATCGATGTGGCAAAAAACTATAGATTGGAGGAATAACACATGGCAACGATCGGTCTTGATAGACTGTACTATTCAAAAATAACCGAGGACACTAACGGTGAGGAAACTTATGCCCAACCTTCTGTACTTGCAAAAGCCATCACTGCTGAACTCTCGGTAGAACTGGTGGAAGCAATTCTGTATGCTGACGACGGAGCGGCTGAGGTTGTGAAAGATTTTAACAGTGGTACTCTCACTCTCGGTGTAGACGACATTGGTCCGACAGTCGCAGCGGATTTAACTGGTGCTTCTACAGATGATAACGGAGTATTAATCTCAGCCAGTGAAAACGTGGGTACACCCGTTGCAGTTGGGTTTCGTGCACAAGCCCGAATTCTTCCGGCGAATGAGTATCGGGATGGCGGAGCTGGGCTTTCAAGGCGTAGATATCAATATGGGCTGTCCAATTCCTAATGTGGCAGCAAGGGGCAAAGGTGCTGGCCTGATACGACACCCAGATGTAGCAGCAGAACTTATCCAAGCGGCTAAAGCGGGCGGGCTGCCAGTTAGTGTGAAAACAAGACTTGGATACACAGACGTTGATGAGTGGCGTAGTTGGCTAACGCATCTGCTCCAGCAGGATATTGCAAATCTGTCTATACATTTGCGTACTAGGAAGGAAATGAGTCAAGTTCCTGCGCACTGGGAGCTGATTCCAGAGATTAAAAAATTACGTGATGAGGTAGCACCAGACACCCTCCTGACTATTAATGGGGACATTCCTGACCGCACAATAGGTCTGGAGCTTTGGGAGAAGTACGGTGTTGATGGCATTATGATTGGCCGCGGGATATTTAAGAATCCGTTCGCTTTCGAACAAGAACCGAAAGAACATAGCCCGCAAGAATATTTGGAGCTTCTAAATTATCACCTGGATCTTTATGATCAATATGCGGAACAATTGCCGCTTTCTTTCTCATCACTTCAAAGGCACTTCAAAATATATGTCAAAGGCTTTCGCGGTGCTGGTGAATTAAGAAATCAGTTGATGAACACCAAGTCAACGGATGAAGTGCGCGCATTGCTTGCCGCCTCTGCACATCAATGGATGGATTAAGGTAAAAATTTATACGAGTAAGCTGATGCGGGCATTATTTTCTACAGTTTCATCACAGTTTCATTTCAGAGGGAAACAACTCCCTTGCTAACGCGATCGACTCTTCATCGAACAGAACCAAGTATACGCTCAACTCATGGTTCGATAAGAAGTCGCGAATCGTTGCAACGGCTGTTTTTAATGCTTGCTCTTTGGGATACCCGTAAGCTCCAGCCGAAATCAGAGGGAAAGCGATGCTCCTAAGTTGACGTTCTTGGGCCAATGTGAGGGAATGGCGGTAACAGTCCTGGAGCAACTTTTCCTCGTTGTAATCTCCACCGCGCCACACGGGGCCGACGGTATGAATCACATAGGAAGCGGGCAGCCTGTACCCCTTGGTGATCTTGGCGTGTCCAGTCTCGCAGCCGCCCAGTTTGCGGCACTCTTCAAGGAGTTCGGGCCCCGCTGCTCTGTGGATGGCTCCGTCCACTCCTCCTCCACCAAGTAGTGACGAATTCGCCGCGTTCACGATGGCATCTACTTGCAACTTCGTAATATCGCCTTGGATGATTTCTAATGGCATATCGACTCCCCCGCATGATAAATTCAATACATTTCCATCATAGCATGAAAACATATTGCTCTCTATTTAACTTGCAACTGATGATAAAGTTGCAATCAATGATAAATACATAACAGACAAATTTCAGCAGGATATCCTGTTAACTCGGCGAAATACAATAAACAATTCAATGGATAACAAAACCTCATATAACAACGTATTCAGAAATGGAATTGTTTCATAGCATGGGAAGGAAGCATGAATTTCATGAATAAACAATGGTCAGAAATGAATAAAAGAATGCAGACACAATTAAATAAAACATCCTTCCCGGAAGGAATGAAGACCCTTTTGCAGCTTCGGGAAATACCTAGATCATGCATATTGAAGCCAGTATTCGTATTAAGAATCGGATTTCGTGAAAAATGTGACCGCAGTAACTAGTGGTTTCCGATGCTAGCCGATAAATTAAGTAGTAGAATAGCGGCTCCTCAGCATTTCAAAAGAGGAGTGATCGTTCGTGATGGTGTCCTGCCAGGACATGCGAATCATATCAACTAAGGGGGATCACAGTGATGAAGGTTACATTTTTCGATGGCAAGCTTGCGGCCATGCTGTTATGCGTGTTGGCATTGACGTTGTTTGCCGTGCCGGTGGAATCGGTCAAGGCAAGCATGAATATCGAATTCAATGCATCAGATCATGTCCGCAAGTATGTGGAGATGGGCGGAAGAAAGTGGATCGTGGTCGATGTAGTTGATGGAAAACCATACTTAATGATGGATTCCATTTATAAGAAAAGGCAATGGCACACCTTTAATGATAATAGGAATGCGAACCAAATATTCGGATTTTTGAATGATGAATTTGATCAGATCATTACTGCTGAGGAAGATCGGGATTTGATTGCGGAGACAGAATGGCAAATTCGTAGTATGGAACCGGCTAAATATAACACTGAATATGACACGGCAGGAGGCAGTGATATATATCCTCTTTCAATTACGCAAAAGCTGGGTTTACCTTCACATAAGGATAACTCATTGTGCTCCAATTTTCAGCCAGTGTTGAGCAGCACTGCTGTTTGGACGCGCACACCTAGCTATTATAATACCGTGCAAATTATTGCTACGCGAAGTTCAGGCGCTGGGTGCGGGTTCGACACTCCTAATGCAAACAATTCTACCATCGGAGTTCAGCCTGTTCTATATTTGAAAGATTCGGTGAGAATCAGAGGAGGGACGGGGAGCAATACGAATCCGTATGTGCTCTCGGTGACGAGTGACCCGACAGGAGCAAATATTATTGAAGCCAATGGAACAACCAACGAAGTAACTGTACAGAACGTACCGGCTTATATAACAGTCAACGTGTATGCGGCCGACGGCACGACGCTGATCGGTTCAAATAAGAACGGAAGCAGCCCGGGCACGGTGACCGTATCGGTCAGCAAAGACTTGCGTTGGAAAGACAAGGTATATGTGACCTTTACCCAGCCTGGTAAGGCGGAAAGTGGCCAGGTGGAAGCGACCGTTATCGATGTCGATCCACCAACATTCGATATTGAAGTGCCATCGACGCCATCAAATACGAATGTAACAGTAACGGTAAATGTAAAGGACGCAAGCGACATCGTAGAATTTAATTGGGCGATGGGAATTCGAG
The DNA here is from genome assembly GCF_040958695.1 of Ornithinibacillus sp. 4-3. Taxonomy (NCBI): domain Bacteria; kingdom Bacillati; phylum Bacillota; class Bacilli; order Caryophanales; family Bacillaceae; genus Ornithinibacillus; species Ornithinibacillus sp. 4-3. Next base: position 3,125,346 of record NZ_CP162599.1, on the reverse strand, counting down.
ATATTCATTACTTCCGTACTGGATCTGGAGATGACATCGAGGGCAACTCATTTGTTGTGACCGAAAACGGTAACTATACCGTATATGCCAAAGACGCTGCCGGATATGATGCGGTGGAATCTATGACAATTACCACCATTGATAGAGACCCTCCGGAGTTATCAGACGTGTATATCTCTTCGAGCAACTTGAACCCGGCGCTGGCAAAAGTCGGTGATGAGATTGTGCTGACGTTCAAGGCTTCTGAAGCACTTAGTGGCCTACCACAGGTGACCATATCCGGACAAACGGCAACCATTGCGGATATGGGTGGCTTGGAGTATCAGGCTACATACACCATGCAGGAAACAGACCCGGAAGGAGTTATCAAGTTCACCATTCACTATCGCGATCTGGCTGGCAACGTGGGGTTAGGGGTGACTTCAACCAGCGACGGCTTCGAGATTCGGTTTGTTCGGACACCTCCGGCCAAGCCAACGTTTTCAGCCGATATAACGGTGCCCACACAGAGTAATGTAAAGGTAACGATTGTGTGCCCAGAGGAAGAGGATGTAAGCCATTGTGAGTACCGAACCGAGGATGACGTTTCATGGACGGCGTATGCCCAGCCGATAGAGATGAACGAGAACGGCACCATCTATGCTCGTGCTGTGGATGAAGCAGGGAATGTAAGTGATATTGCTGAATATACCGTCGATAATATTGACCGTGATCCTCCATCTGCACCAACGCTTTCAGCCGATATTACAGTGCCCACGAAAGAAACCGTTAAGGTAACGGTCGGTTGCCCAGGGGATGCAGATTATTGTGAGTATCGAATCGAGGATGACGCTTCATGGACGGTGTATGTCCAGCCGATTGAAATGAATGAGAACGGCACCATCTATGCCCGAGCTGTAGATGAAGCAGGAAATGTAAGTGGTATTGCTGAATATACCGTCGATAATATTGACCATGAGCCGCCGACTGTCTTTGACGTCTCGATCACGTCCAGCAATGACAACCGTGAGTGGGCGAAAGTCGGCGATGTGATCTCGCTGACATTTAAAGCATCAGAGACGTTGGCTGCTTTGCCGGTCGTCACCATCGCCGAGCAACCAGCAGCTGTCACATCTTTGGGCTCTGATGCTTACCAAGCGACGTACACGATGCAAGGAACCGAGATTGAGGACGTTGTAGCATTTACGATCGATTACACAGACTTGGCAGGTCATGACGGTGCCCAAATTACAACGACAGCGGACGGATCGCAAGTGAAATTCGACCGCACGCCACCAGCATCTGCGACCTTACATCCTGATAACTCAGGGCCGACCAATCAAGACGTCACCGTCACGATTGTCTACCCGGGGGACGCCTACTTGCGACAATACCGAATGAGTGAAGAAGAACCATGGCAGGAGTATAAGGACCCGGTCGTCCTGAGTGAGAACGGAACCGTGTACGCCCGATCGATCGATGAGGCAGGTAATGTGAGTGACGAAGCGACTTATGTGGTGAGCAACATCGATAAAGATAAGCCGATTATCGAGCCGGCTGTTTTCAATCCGGATAAGCTGACGAATCAGAATGTAACCGTAACTGTAGCCGTATACGATCAGTCAAGTGGCATTGTCGATACGAGATGGACGATCGGCGAGCAGCCAGTAGAATATTTTGATTTGGGCGGCACATCGTTTGATGGCTCCTTCGTCGTAAAGATGAACGGTACCTACACGATCTACGCGCTTGATGAAGCTGGAAATCAAGCTGTTGCATCGTTTACAGTCTCTCATATTTTCAGAGAAAAGCCGGACATTACGCTAACTGCCATGCCTACTGATCCGACGAACAGTTCGGTGTCGGTGACGGTGTCTGTCTATGCACAGCATGGGATTGAGGTGCAGAAGTATGACTTCGGACAGCATCCGCTCGAATATTTTGCAACAAGTGGAGAAACGCTCGGGTCAGACCCGATTGAAATGAAGGATAACGGTTGGGTGTCGGTGTATGTCCGAGATTATGCCGGAAACGAAGCAGTAGAATATTTGGAAATTACAAACATCGACCGGGATAAGCCAGTTATCCAATTGATTGGTCTTGACCGGATGCAGATTCCAAGGGGCGGTGTGTTCACAGATCCGGGGGCAACCGCTTGGGATGAACAGGACGGTGACCTAAGTGCGGCGATCGTAGTAAGCGGAGATGTGGTGAATTCAAATCTATCAGGCACGTACCAATTGGAGTACCGGGTTGCGGATCGTGCCGGCAATGAAGCAGATCCGGTCATACGCACCGTAATCGTATATAGTCCAAGCAGCAATGATAGCAAGACGATAAGCCCGATTCGGACGAATAAGCCGGATGAATCGGATAAGCCAGATGTGACGGATGAGATCGAAGCGGATGAAGAGGAATTACAGCCTCTGAACCTCACCGATATTGAAAACCACTGGGCGCAAGAAGCCATGCAACAATTATCCGCTCGCGGGATTATATCCGGTTATCCGGACGGCACCTTCCGGCCAGACAATCCGATCACCCGTGCGGAATTTCTCGTGATGCTGATGCGTCTCCTGGGACCGGAAGAAGAGGAAGCCGAACTCGCCTTCGTTGATCGCGAGCATATCGGCTCGTGGGCAGAACGGGCAATAGCACAGGCATTGAAGCTCGGCATCGTGCAAGGGTATGGAGATGGAAGCTTCAGAGCGCACCAGCAAATTACGCGAACGGAAATGTCCGTGATGATTGCCAGGGCGATCGGTCTCAGCGAAGAGACGGTGGAGCACACCCGGTTCGAGGATGATGAGGACATCCCTTCCTGGGCGAAAGCCGCAGTAGAAGCGATGCGTAAGCAAGAGATTATTCAGGGCAGAGGGAATAACCAGTTCGTTCCGAATGCGTCTGCCACCCGTGCTGAAGCTGCCATGATCATGCTCCGTATCATCAGCATTATTGAATCGTGATGATTATACTACCATACTTACAAATCTGGGGATGCGAGTCATTCGCACCCTCGATTTTTTTGGTGCCATCACATGGTTGCAAATTTTTTTATATTGACATAGTCTTGCTATACATATCATCATTTGACAATTTTCATAGAGAATAATCAAGAATGGGGACTATGTGAAATATGGATTTATATGAAATTGTGAAACAAAACTATCCAAACATTTGTCAGATCGTAGCCAGTAAAGGTGGCAGGGTATTGTACAAACAATCCTTGAATAATTACAGCTCTGAACACCACTTACATGTTGCTTCCGTCACCAAGAGTATCATTTCATTGTTGATTGGCATTGCAATAGATCAAAATCTCATGGAAAGCGTTGAGACGAGGATTTTAGATTTTTTCCCTGAATATAAGGTGAAGCGGGGCGAAAAAACGATCCAAGAAGTAACGCTGCATCATTTGCTTACGATGACGGCCCCATTCAAATTCAAGTCGGAGCCTTGGACGAAGGTATGCTCATCTAAAGATTGGACGCAGGAAGTTTTGGATTTGTTGGGAGGGCGTAAAGGGGTAACTGGCCAATTTCACTATACGACATTGGGCATTCATATATTAAGCGAGATCCTGACTCGTGCAAGCGCAATGAGTACAATTGACTTTGCCAATACATATTTATTTGAGCCATTAGGTATCGAACCACGGTCTGGTATTACCGTGCAAAATAAAGAAGAACATATCCAATTTATAACTTCTAAGAGTCCTAAAGATAAGGTCTGGCTATGCGATCCGCAAGGGACAGCGGTAGCAGGCTTCGGGTTATGTCTATCCGCTGATGAAATGTTAAAAATCGGTCAAATGTGTCTGAATGATGGAATGTATCAACAACAGAGGATTGTGTCTGAGGAATGGTTCACGCACATGCTTTCTCCCAAACAATCATGTGGCGAAAAGTTCATCTCTATGCAATATGGTTTTCTGTGGTGGGTTCACGATGCGGAGAAGGGGATCGTGTCAGCAATGGGAGATGGCGGGAATATCATCTACGTGAATAAAAGTATAGATTTGGTTGTGTCCATTGCTTCCACATTCAAACCGCGAGTGTTTGATCGAGTGGCCTTTATCCAAAAACATATAGAGCCACTAGCAAGCTTATCGTAATCGGCATTATCGTCAAACGTTTAGTTGAGAGGTGTGTTCGGTGACGGTGTCTCGCCAGCCATGCCCGTGCCGAATAGCGGAACAGAAAATTCCGCTATTCGAGGAAAAGAGCGGTTTTACGCGAAATAAGGGAAGCCAAAGTTCCGCTATAAGCTGGAATTTGGCAATTTCACTGCGATTTCGGCCGAAATTTCCGATATAGAGGAAATTCCACTTCCGCTATTTCACGGAAATCGCCCAAAATGAGCAAATAAGAGAAATTTTACTTCCGTTATTACAGTTATTACACAAGAACCGAATGACGGAGGTGCGTAAATGAGCGTAATTAGCCGGGAGATGCACATAAAGTCGCGAGTGAGTAAGTCATTGGTTGCAGCGGAGGAAACTTGGAAGCGATGTAAAATGTTGAAATAACATTTTAGGATTTTTATACTAGAGGAGATGATGTCGATTGACCTGTAATGGTCGCTATCAGCCGAGCCGAATGATTTAAAACACAACACAGAGGAGAGGAAAATGAAAAAAATACTGATTACCGGAATGCTCCTATTCGCATTATGTATTGGACATCCTGTTATTGCTACTGGTTCGACGAATGACGAAGAAGTGAATTTCCAGGATATTCAGGGACATTGGGCGCAATCCGACATCGAACTCATCGTCCAAACAGGTGCTCTTGCAGGGTATCCTGATGGCACATTTAAGCCGAACGAAAGCATCTCAAGGGCACAATTTAGTAAAATATTAGGGAGCTTAATGGATGTATCAAGCGAGAATCCAGCTTTCACGGATATCGCAGGACATTGGGCACAATCGTACATTAGCGGGCTTGTTGATAAAGGGGTTATACTACCGAGTGAATATCCCCATGGATATGCTCCGAATGCAGCGATTACGAGATTAGAGATGAGCCAAATGATCAGCAGAGCTTTGGCTACAGAACACTCAGTTTGGCAAGAAGCATTGCATGAACTGCAGCAAATGAAGTATATAAAATTACCTTTTACAGATGGAATACATCTGGCGAGTGCGGACAAACCGTATGTCGCATTAGCTAGTGGTTCGGGCATCGTTAACGGTTTGACAGATGGATCATTTCGCGCTGATGGTTTAGCAACGAGAGCAGAAGCAGCTGTTATGCTCGCCCGATATTTACAAGCTAGAGAAACGGCTCCCGACATCAGCACTTTAGTCGCCAAATTCGAAGGGAAGCCGACCATTTATGAAATGCTGCAGAAGCCCAATATTCAATTGGAGCAAGTCCGCTATCAGATCGTCTATCATGCATCCAGCGAAACGCAAACATACACACAACCATTCCATGATTTGATATGGGATGGAGAAAAATATATTGCACTTGGGGACGTAGGAAGATACCATGTGCCGCATGTGTTCATCTCCACCGACGGTGTAAATTGGGAGGATCAAGGCCCTATTCCTGTTTTCGGTCTCAGCAAACTAATTTACGACGGTTCTAAGTATATGGCAGTGGGAGATTTTACACCCGTGGGCAATTCGGCAACGATGTACTATGTCGACGAGAATGGTGAACGAAAGCTGTATGAAGGAAACGGACGAAACGAATTTGACTTATTAGGGACTGATCAAATTAACGTGGCCGCTTCAAAGGACGGGTCAAACTGGGAGGTCATATCGGGATACCATGAGCCTGGAACTGGAGGCTCCTCCAGGTCACCGGACATTTTCCTTTTTGAAAAAGATGGGTTGATTGTCCTGTTACATAGCATGAGGGCGTTCTTCTCATCAAATGGAGAAGATTTCACAAGCGAGACGAAGTACACGATTACCGATCCTCGTAACGTAACACCTCCGGGATACAATTACTTAGGCAAGGGCACAAGTCTCACTACTGGCGACCAGAAATTAGCCTTCGACGGTAAGGCGTATTATAACACCATATCAGACTATTTTGGATTCGGGATCATCCGCTCAACGGACGTGATCAACTGGGAATTTGTCTATTTTGATCCGCGTACAGATTTTGAGAACTTTCATTTCCATGCGCATCGAATTTTTATAAATGACGGCAAATATTATGTCATAAATGGCGACAAAATAGTGGTATCTGATGACGGCATAAACTGGAGAAGCGAAACATTCGAAGCGAGTGACATGTTCACAAATGGTCATTCTTATTCATCTCGAGCAATCTATTATAAGGGCTACTATTTTATGAAGAAGGTTATGTCCCATGAGCCTACCTTGTATGTGACCAAAGATTTTAAAGAGTTTAGCGAAATTAAAGCGGCAGATTATGATCAAAGTTTCTCGCTATATGAAAGGGAGCAAATCCTATATGTCGACGACAACTATATCTTTACAACATTCAATGTGTACACTTTAGTCGAATCCGAGGACCATTCTTAATAGATCAATAAGGCTGATGGAGTATTAAGCTTCATCGGCCTTATTGTTTTTAGCGGAGACTAAGAAAACATTCGCTCGTTAAGATGAATTGACACGGCATATCCAGCCCCATATAATACATATAGGGGTATAAGTATAATAATATTAATGATAAAGAGAGGCCGTCAAGTATGTGTCCATGCCTTTATTGGTAAATTAGCAGATGGTTCCATTGCAACCTATCAAACATTGCCTTGGAATCACCGAGGTTGGCATGCTGGAGGAACTGCAAACAATTCTCATATTGGATTTGAAATTTGCGAGGACGGTTTGACCGATGCCTCGTATTTTTCTGCTGTTTACAAGGAAGCCTTGGAGCTTTGTGTATATCTTTGCAAACTCTATGGGTTTAGTGAAAAAGATATCATCTGTCACAGCGAAGGTTATAAACAGGGCATTGCCAGTAACCATGGCGATGTGATGCACTGGTTCCCTAAACATGGGAAGAGCATGGACACCTTTCGAGCGGATGTGAAGAAACTATTAAGTGCTGAAAATAAACCAGTAGACTCTGTGAAAAAGAAATATTATCGAGTGCAGATCGGTGCTTATTCTGACAGTGCAAATGCTGAGGCACAGCTTGCTAAAGCTAAAAAGGCAGGCTTTACGGATGCATTTATTAAGTATGATTAACAAATGGGGCGAGTTAAAAATCATCGAGATTCCTGAATAAAATATTAAACTGTTAGATTATCTAGCCTGTAGGGGTTCTTCCCTTGCAGGCTCTTTTTTTATGCTCTGATTCAAATTAAATTTTACAAATCCTCAACTTCGACCTGTTCCCACGGCTATTAGGTAGGAGGTGATTCTTAGTGAATCAGCACGAGGATAAAAAAGTTACTAAGATCTCGGATGAGGTTGTAGACAAAAGCACCACCGTACTTAAGAGAGTATCACAGGAACAGTTACAACGTGAGTTTGATTATATCCAAGCAGAAAAATTGCTGAGAAAGATGCTTCAAAAAGGTTTAATAACGGAGGCAGAATTCAACAAGATAGACGCACTCAACCGCCAAACTTTCTCTCCTTTTTTAGCAGAGATAATGCCCTGAAGTCGTTGATATATAAGGGTTTCAGAGGTAATATGTGACCTACCAAGAAGGAGGTGAGGCGATGAAAAAGATAACGAAAATAGAAGGAAATAAGGTTGCATCGATTATCAAACCTAAACTACGAGTGGCCGCATACTGTCGTGTTTCTACGGGTAGTGATGAACAGTTAGTAAGTCTACAAGCACAAAAATCCCATTATGAGACTTACATAAAGGCAAACCCAGAATGGGAGTATGTTGGCTTGTATTATGATGAGGGAATTAGTGGCACCAAAAAAGAAAACCGAACGGAACTTCTCAGAATGCTGTCAGATTGTGAAAATAAGAAGATTGACTTAATTATTACAAAGTCCATTAGTAGGTTTGCGAGAAACACTACGGATTGTTTGGAGATGGTTCGTAAACTGTTGGACCTAGGGATTTATATCTATTTCGAAAAAGAAAATATCAATACCCAATCAATGGAAAGTGAGTTGATGCTTTCTATATTAAGCGGGCTTGCAGAAAGTGAGTCAATCTCCATTTCAGAAAATAACAAGTGGGCAATTCAAAAGAGATTTCAGAACGGAACTTTTAAGATTTCATACCCACCATATGGTTATGACAACATTGACGGTCAAATGGTGGTAAATCCTGAGCAAGCTGAAATTGTAAAGTATATTTTCGCAGAAGTATTATCAGGCAAGGGTACACAGAAAATAGCAGATGATCTTAATCAAAAGGGTATCCCCTCTAAAAGAGGCGGCCGTTGGACGGCTACGACAATTCGAGGAATTCTAAAAAATGAGAAATATACCGGGGATGTTATACTGCAAAAAACCTATACAGATTCCCGTTTTAATAAGCGCACCAATTATGGTGAGAAAAACAGATATTTAATAGAAAATCACCATGAGGCAATTATCAGCCATGAAGTGTTTGAAGCAGTAGAGGCTGCCTTAAATCAAAGGGCAAAAGAAAAGGGAATAGAAAAGCGTAATGATAAGTACCAAAACCGGTATTCTTTCTCCGGAAAAATTATTTGCTCGGAATGTGGTAGCACCTTTAAAAGACGAATTCATTCATCCGGCACAAGAAAATATGTAGCCTGGTGTTGTAGTAAACACTTAAAGCAGATAACAGAATGTTCAATGCAGTTTATTCGAGATGAGGATATAAAGAAGGCCTTTGCTACTATGATTAACAAGCTGATTTTCGGTAGAAAACTTATTCTACAACCACTATTAGATGCTTTGCGTGGAATGAGCAACTCAGATAACCTTTCAAGAATTCAGGAATTAGAGAGGCAAATTGAAAAAAATGCAGAACAGAGAGAACTGCTTGTAAAGCTTATGGCAAAGGGTTATCTAGAACCTGCCCTTTTTAACAGAGAAAACAATGAACTGCAAATGGAAGCAGATAATTATATGGAGCAAAAAGAAGCTTTAATTCATGCTTTAAATGGAGAATTATCAAAGGTGCAGGAAGTAAGCAACTTAATAAAGTTTACTAATAAGGCTAAAATGATAAATTCATTTAACGACCAACTTTTCAATGATTATGTTGAAAAAATTATCGTTTTCTCAAGGGTAGAGATAGGTTTTGTTCTGAAATGTGGAATCACACTAAGGGAAAGGATGTGAGAAAAGTGGCGCATACGCCTTATGGCTATAGGATAGAGAATGGAATAGCAGTTATCGATGAAGAAAAAGCTGAAAAGGTTAGGAATTTGTATAAGGGTTACTTATCAGGCCTTTCCTTATCGGTCGCGGCAAAGACTGCTGGAATAGATGCTTATCATGGAACTGCTGGAAGGATGCTAAGAAATGAACGTTATCTTGGTGATGATTATTACCCTGCCATCATTGATAAAGAGACATACGAAAGAGCAGAAGCAGAGAGGGTAAAGAGAGCGAAAAAGCTAGGAAGAATCTTTGAACCCAAGATAGAAGATAAACCTACTATTTCTAAGAAATTTACCATAGGACAAGTAGTTCAGAAGTATACAAATCCTTTTACACAAGCGGAATTTGTATATAGCTTAATAGAAAGTGAGGTGCAGCAAGATGGCAGTTAATAAAAATGTAATGATTATACCTGCAATAAAACGTGTAGGCAACAATCGAAAAGAAGATGAAACACCAAAACTTCGGGTCGCTGCTTATTGCAGAGTTTCTACAGATAGTGATGAGCAGGCTAGTAGTTACGAAGTGCAGATTGAACACTATACAGAGTTTATCAAGAAGAATTCAGAGTGGGAATTTGCAGGGATCTTTGCTGATGATGGTATCAGCGGCACAAATACAAAAAATCGCGACGAATTTAATCGAATGATTGATGAGTGCATGGCTGGGAAAATTGATATGGTTATTACCAAATCAATAAGCCGATTTGCTAGAAATACCTTGGACTGTCTACAATACATCAGAAAACTTAAAGATAAAAATGTTGCGGTATATTTTGAGAAAGAAAATATCAATACACTGGATGCCAAAGGTGAAATTATGCTTACCATTATGGCATCCTTAGCGCAACAAGAGAGCCAGTCATTAAGCCAGAATGTAAAGCTTGGCTATCAATACCGATACCAACAGGGAGAGGTAATGGTCAATTGTTCTAGGTTTTTAGGATATACCAAAGATGAAAATAAGCGATTAGTAATTGTGCCGGAGGAAGCTGAAATAGTCAAAAGGATTTACCGAGAGTATCTTGAAGGCTCAAGTATGGATAAAATCAAAAAAGGACTTGAAGCTGATGGCATACTTACAGGTGCGGGGAAAAAAAGGTGGCATACCAGTACTATAAGGAAAATATTAAGCAATGAAAAATACATTGGTGATGCATTGCTCCAAAAAACTTATACGGTAGATTTTCTTACAAAAAAGAGGGTTGTGAATAACGGAATCGTACCTCAGTATTATGTAGAGAATAACCATGAAGCCATTATCCCACGTGAAATTTTCATGCAGGTACAAGAAGAGTTAGTTCGTAGAAGTAGAGGACATATAAGTACTAGTGGAAAGAAAAGAAACTTTAGTTCAAATCATGTATTTTCGCAAATTATCTTCTGCGGAGAGTGTGGTGAAATATACCGTAGAGTTCATTGGAATAACAGAGGCAAAAAATCGATTGTTTGGAGATGCGTCAGTAGACTTGAGAATACAGGGTTAACTTGTCATTCCCGAACCGTGCTGGAGGATATGATAGGTCTTGCTACGGTGGATGCAATTAATAAGCTACTTGGACAAAAAGATGACCTTTTGGTTACTTTAAAGAAAAATATAGAAACAGTAATAAGTGAAACAGACAATAATATTGTCGCCGAGATAGATAAAAAGCTAGAGGAATTACAAAAAGACCTTTTGAGACTGGCCAATTCCAAAGAAGATTATAACGATATAGCCGATGAGATTTATAGGCTCAGAGAGGAAAGGCATAAGGCTTTAGCAGAAGAAGCTGGCAAAAAAGGCTCCAAGCAAAGGCTAGAAGATATGGAAAAATTCCTAAATGAACAATCCACCCTCCTTGAGGAGTATGATGAGCAACTAGTAAGGAGACTTATAGAGAAAATAACGGTCTATGATGGTAAACTAACTATTGAATTTAAATCTGGTGTAGAAGTAGATGTATAAACATAACCTTCATGAATGACCACCATTCAGGAGATATATTCTCTTGATTGGTGGTTTTCTTCGTATTGACTGGAATTGGTAAAAAGCATATAATCTTATTGACAATGTTGTTTATATTGTTATTGATAAGGAGATGACAACATGAGTGATGTTAATGAGCTACTAGAAGAAGCTATTAAGGAAACTGAAAACTTGAATGAAGGTGAAGTCTTTCTTGTTAAAGACCTGTTCAAGGGTTATGTATGGAATAGAATACCCAGAAAGGATCGACTTTTGCTTGGGACTTTATTTTTAAACTACGTAAATAAAATGGAAGGTAATATAAAAGCTATTGAAAAGACTTCATCTAATCAGCAGAGGTATAAAAAGACAATTGGCAAGTAGAAAGAAGGGAAAAAATTTATGAGTATCAATATTTTAGTTGTCGACGATGAACAAGCTATAGCAGATCTAATTGAAGTTTATCTGAAAAATGAAGGTTTTACAGTTTACAAATTTTATAACGGTCAAGATGCGTTACGATGTGTTGATTCAAAACAGTTGGAGCTTGCGATACTTGATGTTATGCTACCAGATATTGACGGTTTTACTATATGTCAGAAAATTAGGGAAAAGCATAATTTTCCAATTATCATGCTGACAGCCAAAGAAGAAGAAATCGATAAGATTACCGGACTGACATTAGGTGCTGATGACTATATCACTAAACCATTCCGTCCTTTAGAACTAGTTGCTCGTGTAAAGGCGCAGCTCAGGAGATTTACCAAATATAATTCTCCAGAGAAAAAGCAGGAAGAACACCTGATTGCTTTTTCCGGATTGGTATTGGACATAAAGAGCCATGAATGTACACTGAATGAAAAAAAGTTATCTCTCACTCCTACAGAGTTTTCAATTCTTTGGGTTCTTTGTTCCAATCGAGGACGAGTGGTAAGCTCTGAAGAATTGTTTCGCAAGGTATGGGGAGACAAGTACTTTAGTAACAGCAATAATACGGTAATGGTTCATATTCGGCATTTAAGAGAAAAAATGGGCGATAGTGCGGAACATCCAAAATATATAAAAACGGTATGGGGAGTTGGCTATAAAATTGAAAAGTAACAGAGGTAAGAGAAGGGATTATTATGCAAAATTAAAAGGGAAAATATTTTTTCGAATGCTCCTTACTGTTTTTGCCACAGTCGCAACTGTTATTTTCTTGCGTTTTGTAATTCAAGACAACCTCAGTGTTGGAGAGAGCATTGTAGAATTTTTAAAGAATAAGTTTTACTTGAGTGAAAGCGATGCTGTAATAATTTATCGGTATACATTTCTTTATAATGAAGATATTATCACACTTATTGTGATTACCATATTCTTAGTTATTTTGCTTAGATTTTCAATTTCTTGGTTTACTAAATATTTCGATGAAGTAATTAACGCAATGGATAAACTTGTTGAAGAATCCGATAATGAAATTACATTATCACCGGAATTGGATTTTATGGAAATTAAGATTAATCAGATAAAAAACAACTTGGAAAAACAAAAAAAAGCTGCACTTGATGCCGAGCAGCGCAAAAATGATTTGGTCGTTTACTTGGCTCATGATATAAAGACACCTCTGACCTCCGTTATAGGATACTTAAATCTACTGGATGAGGCTCCTGATATGCCACCTGAACAGAAGGCAAAATATATCGGAATTACCTTGGAAAAAGCTTATCGATTAGAACACCTTATCAATGAGTTTTTTGAGATCACAAGGTTCAATCTTCAAACTATTGTTTTGAATAAAGAAAAAATAAATTTACTGTTCATGCTCCAGCAGATGGCAGATGAATTCTATCCGATGCTGACTCCACAGGGAAAGAAGGTATCTGTCAATGTACCTGACGGACTCACTCTGTGGGGAGACGCAGACAAACTAGCCCGTGTGTTCAATAATATTCTGAAAAATGCCATAGCCTATAGCGATGAAAATAGTGTCATTGACATTTCTGCAGAGCAACAGGATAAAAATATTGTTATAACGTTTATGAATCAGGGAGATCCAATCCCACAGACAAAACTTGATACTATTTTTGAAAAATTTTACCGATTAGATTCTGCTCGTTCCACAAATACTGGTGGAGCAGGGCTAGGTTTGGCAATCGCAAAAGAAATTGTCACAGCTCACGGTGGGACGATTTCTGTAGAAAGCAATTCGGAAAATACAATATTTACAGTAAAACTTCCATTGCTTTAAGAAAATATTAAGAAATTCATAAGATGAAATTCCAACATAGCTCCTTGTCCTGTGTTTAAATAATACTATCATCGCAGAATAAGGAGTTGATTTATTGTGGTACGAAAAGTGAAAAAGAGAAAGACTGGAATATGCGTATTTGTTATATTTTCATTGATAGTTGCTGTTTTTGTTTTCAAATTCATCATTACTCCAGGAAACCAACATAGGTTTGAAACAGAATATGACGATAATACATCGCTTGTTCCCTCTGCAGATATAGAACCCGATTCCTCTGTTTCTATATCTCTCGATAAACTAAACAGTAGCCATGCGATCCTAATCCGATTAGAAGATCAAAATATTCTGATGCAAAAAAGTAGCGAAGAAAAGATCTACCCTGCTTCGTTAACTAAAATGATGACAGCTATTGTTGCGATAGAAAATTTGACAAATTTGCAGAAAGAAATACAACTAACCCATAATACCTTTAATGGTCTTTATAGCGCCAATGCTTCTATGGCCGGTTTCCAGCCAGGAGAGAAGGTAAGAGCTATTGACCTTTTATACGGAGTGATGCTTCCAAGTGGTGCAGAAGCTTGTATTGGTCTTGCGGATCAGATTGCTGGTTCGGAGCAAGACTTTGTAACGATGATGAATCAAAAGGCAGCAGAACTAGGGATGTACAACACCCATTTTGAAAATACCACAGGACTTCACAATAAAAGTCATTACACAACAGTCAAAGATTTGGCTATTCTTCTAAATTACGCTTTGAAAAATAAAACTTTCAGGGAGATTTTTACTTCGTCTCGACATTCCACACAACCCACGAATAAGCACCCTGAAGGGATAACATTTTATAGTACCATGTTTGAAAAACTCAACAATCAAAACATTATTGGAGGAGAAATTTTAGGAGGGAAAACTGGATATACCGATGAAGCTGGTCTGTGTCTTGCGAGTCTTGCAAAAGTGGGTAACCAAGAATATATATTGATTACAGCTGGTGCAAAAGGAGATATCCATTCTGAACAGTATAATATTACTGATGCATTAGCTGTATACAATAGTATTGGGAAATAATAAGTTTTTCATAAGATTTTGATTTGTTCCCGCCTACCGATAGTGCAAAAAGAGCCTTTGACTTGTTCCCGACTACCGACAATGTAAAAGACATCAATCCACCCCGCTCGTTGCATGTGGAGTGTGTATCGTTGCTACAAAGAGAAACTATATAGAAATCCTTAGTTTTAAACACTTTTACAAGTATTTCGTGTTTGTAGGAGAAGGTGAAAAAACGAGAAATAAAGTACTGAAAAACCACATTACCGTTTCAGTGGTAATTGATCTGGGGTGTGGGAACACAATAGAAAAAGTATAAAACTATTATTTGATAGTTCATATTTAATAGTAGCTCTTTTAACGGTGATTGTAGGATAAGAAAATTTACAGTCGCCGTTTACTTGTTAAAAAATCAATGGGATGTTTATCAGCTTAGATTTTTAACTTGGTTATTAAATATAACGAAATTATTTGTTAACCTAGAATAGAATGGTTAAAAATTCGTTTACAATACCACTTATAATATAAAAAGTTTAAGATTAAAATGTTTCACATATAAATTATGACTATGTGATATGTTGATGGGAATATTTAGTACTCCTATTGTAAGAGTGATATAATTACTATAGACTATTAGTCTTCTAGGAGGAACAATATTGAAAAAAATCTTTTTTTCCAATGTAAATACAATCGCTTATGATGAAAAAGGTGTATATGTAGATGGTAAGATATTATCTGAAGAAGATAAAGAAGAGAACGAAAGCAATGAAGACTGCGCAAATAGATTAATGCGTAATACTTATCAAAATATTTTAGCTAAACAATATGAAAATATAGTTGTTTTGACAGGTGCAGGTAGCTCATATAATATTGGTAAAACTAATCAAGGCAAATTAATGACTGGATTATGGAATGAAGTGAAAGAAGCGCTTTCTTATCAGAAGATAAAAGAATTTGCTTATCAAATAAACTTTTTAGATGTGTCCGAGGAAAATACTAATTTAGAGGATTTTATTTCACATGCCGATTTATACCAAAAAATTTCTACGTCTGATAATAAAATTACTTCTACAATTAATGAAATAAAAAGTATTATTCGTAATAATTGTCATATTATTATTCCTGAAAATGCACCGCATCATGAATTTATAAAAAAACTTACCTCTCGAAAAACAAAGTATTCTAGAACTAAAATTTTCACTTTAAATTATGACACCCTTTTTGAACAAGCCGCTTCCGACAGGGGGTATATTATTATAGATGGTTTTTCATTTAGTTCACCAAGACAGTTTAATGGAGCATATTTTGATTATGACATCGTTTCACGTGCAAGTCATAAATTATTATCTGAAGAAAATTTTGTTTCTAATGTTATTCATTTATACAAGCCACATGGCTCAATTGATTGGGAAGAGAGTAATGGAAAGATATTCAAAACAAATAACACTAAAAAACCATTAATGATTTATCCTAGTTCAACTAAGTATGAGTCTTCCTATAGACAACCTTTTTTTGAAATGATGTCAAGGTTTCAACAGGAAACGAGAAGCAAGAATACCCTACTAATCATAATAGGATTTAGTTTTGGTGATGCCCACATTACAGCAATGATTAAAGAAGCTTTGAATGTGAATTTAAGTATTACAATGCTTATTGTCTCACCTGATGTTCATGAAGAAAAAGATCAGTATAAATTCTTCAAAGAAAAAGCTGAAAAGTCAGGAAACATTAATTTAATTAATGAAACATTTGAGAGTTTTGTAAAATACTATCCATTATCTGATGTTTATGACCTCTCGGAAGAAAGGAGAATTGGAATTGACTAATAGTAATCCGTTTGATAACAAATATTTTCTTGGATATATTAATCATGTAAATCCCCAATATGTAAAAGTACATTTTCCTTCTTCAACTTTATTGAGCAAAACATTCTTTTCTGGTGAAGAATTTAATGGGGGATTAGTTGGTAACTTTGTAACAATAGAAGGAGAAAATCATGGTTTTATTGGGAAAATCTCTGAAATTGATTTACCGGAAAAAGAACGATTAGCACTTAGTGATAAATCTTTTAGAAGTTCAGATCTTCATCCAACTGCAAAAATAGAAATATTATTGTCTTTCGATTACTTTGAAAGTAATAAAGCTAATAATTCCTTCAATACATTTCCGAGCATAGGTTCAAAAGTTTATGTATGTTCAAGTTCATTCATTCAAAAATATGTTTTGAGATTTGGAGAAAAAGAAAAATCTGATAAAACTTTATTTTTAGATTTAGGACGCCTGACTTCCAATAAAGATACGAAAGTAGTTGTCTCTCAACAATCAGTGTTTAGTAGACACTGTGCCGTTGTTGGAACAACTGGTGGAGGTAAAAGTTGGACTATATCTAAATTACTTGAAGGTATTTCTAAAAACAGAACGAAAGCAATATTATTAGATCCTACTGGTGAGTACTCTACTTTATCTGAGTTGGATACTGTTGAATCATTAATATTAGGGGAAGACATACATTTTTCATATAAAAATCTCACGATTGAGGATTTATTTTTTTTGATTAAACCTTCTGAAAAAACTCAAGCACCTAAATTATTAGAAGCAATACGATCATTAAAATGTGTTAGAGTTTATAAAGAAAATCAAGAAGATCAGTATAATGATTATATAAAGGAATTTGTTAATACTGACCTATTAATAAAAAGTGGAAAAAACATAAAGAATTTCGAGAGGTTTGTGTATTTAAAATATAAAGAAATTGAAACAGGATATCTTGATTTTGATATAAGTAAATTAGAACATCAAATTCGTGAAGAATGTATTTGGGCTAATGATTGGGAAAATAAGGAATTGTTTGGTCGTATTAATGAACAGGATTTTGGATATTGTTTAAGTATGATTACTAGAATTGGTAACTTAATGAAGACAGATTTATTTAATTCTATATTCAATTTTGATAACTCATTAACATCTGATAGCTTAACTGATAGAATCAATTCATTTATTTCAAGTGATAGTACTTTGTTAAGAATAGGGTTTGAAAATATTGGATTTGAATTTCAGGCTAGAGAAATTGTAGCAAATGCAATAGGAAAATATTTACTTAACAAAGCTAGAGATAAGGTTTTTAAGGAAGATCCTATTGTTTTATTTATTGATGAAGCACATCAATTTCTTAATAATAGTATTGTTGATGACTATTTTGATACTAAGAATCTCTCTGCATTTGATCAAATTGCAAAAGAGAGTCGGAAATATGGCTTATTTCTCTGCCTAGCTACACAAATGCCAAGGGATATACCTTTAGGAACTTTAAGTCAAATGGGAACATTTTTAGTTCATAGATTAATAAATTACAACGACAAAGAAGCAGTAAGACAAGCGTGTTCATCCGCTAATGCTGCAATACTAGACTTTTTACCAGTTTTAGGTGAAGGTGAAGCTATTCTAACAGGTGTAGATTTTTCTATGCCACTTAGTATAAAAGTTAATCCACCTGTTATTCCACCTGATTCAAAAACTCCTGTATTCAGAAAGATGAGTTAATTGATATAGCTTTATCGACGGCTACTCCCCAAGAGTATTTGAAGTTAAAACATTTGTTCGATACTATTTTGACGATAATTAAAACGATTAAAATCAACAGATATTGCTGAATCTAGTCAAAGGAAACGAAAAAGAGCATGAGATATTGTTAAGGTAGTATGCTTAAGATTAGTAAAACATGGGAGATGAAAAATATGCAACAATTTAAACGTTTGGGTGGGGATAGAAGAGTAGGAAAGTTTACAGAATGGAATAAAAATGATGAAAATTATTGTATTTATTGCGGAGATGTTGCTGAAACAAGAGATCATGTTCCATCGAAAGCATTCATGATTGAACCTTATCCAGATAATTTGCCTACAATATCGGCTTGTGAACCATGTAATAATGGATTTTCTTTTGATGAATCTTATGTAGCATCCTATATTAATGTATTCAGAAGAAAGTTAGACCCAAGATTTTTCAATGAGAAAATAGATAAAGCATTAAAACGAGATAGAAAATTAAAAGAGTTATTGGATTCACAAATTAATACAGTAGAACAGGAAATTTATTATTCGTTTGATAAAGATAAATTTCAAAATATTATTATTAAATTAGCTAAAGGTCATGCAGGGTTTGAGTTTGATTATGTTGATGTCGATGGAGTAACTACTTTGTGGTATGATTGGAAATTTAATTTAAATGCAAAACAAATAGAAAGCTTTAACATGATTCCGTCTGTAGATATTATGCCAGAAGTAGGATCAAGGGTTTTTAATCGCATCGAATCGGGATTGAATTTTCAAAATGGTGAATCAAGCATCTATTTGAATTGGATAGATGTTCAAAAGGGAATCTATCGTTATCTTGTTTATTTTGATGAAGATCACAATATTAGTGTTAAAATATCTATTTGTGAGTTTCTGTTTTGTATAATAAGTTTTTAACATTAGTAATTCATGAAAAAATTGATGTTAGCTATTTATTTTTTAAAAGGTTCTTATGTAGATTAACTTTAAGAGTATCACCATGTTTGAAATTTTTATAAATAAAATATAATAATAATTTTTAACTTAATAAAACCTATTGTATTTAGACGTTCAATTAAAATGAGTGTCTTTTTTTTATGCATGCAAATTGTTTATGGCAAACTAAATATGTAGGGAATGGCAGTTAATTTGTGTAGGGCCCGGAGGGCCCTACACAAATTAAAAAAGCCACTTGTCAACTTCTCAAAATAACTTTAAACTCCTCGTTGGACCAACAACGTTTAACAGGAGGCTATTAGGAGATGTTAGCAGTGGCACAAATTGATTATATCAGACATGAAGTGAATCAAAAAGGTGGAACTTATTCCAGTGTGGCAAGAAAGATGGAGCTGGATCCTCGTACAGTTTCTAAGTATGCGAATCAAGAAGAGTTTCCAGTAAAAAAACCACAGAAAAGAAGCTCTAGAGTGATGGATCCAGTGAAGCCTATTTTAGATAAGTGGATTCGAGAAGACTTAAAAAAGAAAAAGAAGAATCATAGAACTGCCAAAAGAATGTACGAGCAGTTAGTTAAGTTTCATAGCTTCGAAGGTTCTGCACGTACAGTTCGTGACTATGTTTCAAGAAGGAAGAAAGAGCTAAAAGAATATATAGAAGGAGCTTCATTACCTCTTGAATCCATACCAGGAACAGCACAAGTTGATTTTGGTACAGCACCCTTCTTATATGAATCAGAGATAATAGACCTACCGTATTTAGTGATGTCATTTCCGTACAGTAATTCATTCCTGTTTCAGGTATTTCCTTCGGAAAACACTGAGTGTTTACTAGAGGGTCTACAACGTATGTTTCACTATATGGGTGGTGTGCCGACAACGATACGATTCGATAACTTATCCCCCGCTGTGAAAAAGATAAAAGGTAAGGGTGAACGTGAACTCACTGATACATTTGAACGTTTTGTCTTACACTATGGGTTCAGTTACGAATTTTGTAATCCTGGGAAGGGGAATGAAAAAGGACACGTTGAAGCAATGGTGAAATATGTTCGAAATAACTTCTTATTACCCGAGTGCACCATAGTGGATCTCGACCAATTTAATGAAACACTTTGGCAATGCGCAGAGGAAGACCGAAATCGTCCACACTACTTAAAAGAAACGCTTCAATCAGAGTTATATAAGGAAGACAAAAAGGAATGGCTTATCCTTCCTGAGAAGAAGTTTGAATGTGTGCGTTATCAGGAAGTGAAGGCAGATAAATACGGGATTATAAACATCGATAACAAGGAATATTCAACGTCGCCTAGATTTGCCAAGCAGCGCATAAATATTTGTGTAACCTATAACTCTATTATTGTATTGAACGAAGAACGTCAGGTTATTGTAAAGCATTCTCGTTTATATGGAGTAAAAAGAAGGTCGATGAACTGGCAACCATATTTACACTTACTATCAAAACGTCCAAAGGCAATTAAATATTCTAGTTTATATGACCAATTTCCCCTTGAATGGTCCAACTTTTTAAGAGATTGTACAGAAGAAGAGCAGAAAGAAGTTTTACGTCTTTTAGCTACGCTCTTAAAAAATGATGATTTTACTTTAT
This sequence comes from Ornithinibacillus sp. 4-3, assembly GCF_040958695.1. Taxonomy (NCBI): domain Bacteria; kingdom Bacillati; phylum Bacillota; class Bacilli; order Caryophanales; family Bacillaceae; genus Ornithinibacillus; species Ornithinibacillus sp. 4-3. The sequence continues at coordinate 3,104,777 of NZ_CP162599.1, read as the reverse complement.
TGAATGAGGCATTAGAGTTAGCTTCTTCACATGGTCATCCTAGTGCGGATCAAATCAAGCATTGTTTCTATTCTCTACTAAATCAAGGTACATCTTATGAGGCGATTACTCCTCGTCTTAATGTTCCAACAGTACCTAGCGCAACTCGTGGGCTTTCTCATTACGATGCTTTCTTTCAAGGGGGTACGAGTGAATGAACGAGCAAATACAAGCCTACGCAAAGCGACTAAAGTTAAGTTGGATTAGAGAGAATTTTAATCAAATAGAAGCAGAAACAAATGAAGAGTACCTATTAAAGCTTTTTGAAAAGGAAGTCCAAAATCGAGAAGAAAGAAAAGTTAATTTATTACTAAGTCAAGCTCAGCTACCGAAGACAGGTTCTACTCCTTTCCAATGGGAACATATACAAATTCCACAAGGAATTGAACGTACAGCTGTCATTAATGGTGACTTTATTAAGGAGAGGGAAAACCTTATTTTATACGGTGGTGTCGGTACAGGAAAGACTTATTTGGCAACATTACTATCCTTAAATGCCATACATAGATTTGGCAGCCAGGTAAAGTTCTATACAGTGGCAGGCTTGGTTAATAAACTAATTGAAGCAAACCAGAAAAACACTCTACCAAAGCTGATGAAACAAATCGAAAAGCTAGACCTTTTAATACTTGATGAGCTCGGCTATATTCCGTTAAACAAAGAAGGAGCAGAGCTTTTATTTCAAGTGATTTCTATGTGTTATGAAAACCGAAGTATAGTGATTACAACCAATCTTCAATTCGGTCAATGGAATCATGTTTTTGGCGACCCGATTCTAACAGAAGCTGTCATTGACCGCCTGATTCACCATTCTCATTTACTTGTTTTTAAAGGAGATAGTTTTCGTTATAAAGAGTCTTTATTGCATCAATAATTTGAAGTGACAAGTGGCATGCATATTTAAATGCCATTTGGTACATTTTTTAATTGCCAAATACATGCAAATGGAGAATAGAAGGTGAAACATGATTGAACTAACTTTAGGAAGTTTATTTGATGGTATCGGTGTTTTTCCATTAGCTGCATCTCGTTATGGAATTATTCCTATATGGGCAAGTGAAGTAGAGAAAGCACCTATTTCTATTACAAAACGGCATTTCCCTAACATGCTCCATCTCGGAGATATTACAAAGATAGATGGTAGAGAAATTCCACCTGTTCATATCATTACCTTTGGTTCACCCTGTCAGAACTTATCCAATATCGGAAATCGAGAAGGTCTTACAGGAAGTCAATCTAGTTTGTTTTATCACGCTATACGAATTATTGAGGAAATGAGGTGTGCAACGAATGGAACATATCCAGTTATCGCTGTTTGGGAAAACGTCATGGGAGCTTTTTTATCAAATAACAGGCTGGATTTTAAAGCCGTACTGGAGTCGTTCACAAAAACCGATATTCCAATGCCTGCTTCTGGAGTCTGGGCAAATGCCGGAATGGTCCGAGGGAAGGATGTTGAGTTGTGCTGGCGCGTGTTGGATGCCCGATATTGGGGAAAGCCCACGCTCGCTCAAAGAAGAAGACGTATCTTCCTCGTGGCAGATTTTGGAGGAACACGTGCCAGAGAAATATTATTTAAAACCCGCCATCTGCAATCGGTTCTTACGTCTTGCGAAGAGGACAGGCTGTCCTCCACCAGCACTGGTCGAATATTTGCTCCAAAAACAAGGGGGAAAATACCCGTTGTCCGACCCTTTCAAGAAAGACGTATGCGAAGCACCGCAAAAGACAAAAATAAAACAGGCTTCCATGCAAGTTTTGGACGGACAAATGACCCTTTTCCCACTTTGCTCGCAGGTTCCGTAAACTATTTTTCATTTTGGTACGAAGGAGAAGAAAAAGAAGGGTTTATTCGTCAACTTACTCCATTGGAATGTGAACGTTTGATGGGATTACCAGAGGGATGGACATCTCTTGGGTATAAAGACGAAGCGATAAGTGATTATGCTAGATACAAAGCAATTGGAAATGCGATTGCGGTACCATGTGCGGCATATATTATGGCTGGTATTACAGAAGTTTTATAAATAAACAAACAAAGGTATGACAAATTCTACCTGTCATGCTTTTTTTATTGTCTCAATCAAGGGGGAGTGTGATTTCTTTGGAAGAAAATGAAATAAAAGTGATGGAATGGATTGAGGATCATTTGTAATCAATGAAATTGAAATAGAAGATTTTCCATTCTTTCCTTGTGGGAAGTTGATACGTGATGAGAATGGAGAAACGATGATTATATTTTGGTGTGTCATTTATGGACGTGTAGATTATCGACTACAAGAAGCATAGGAGTGATTCATTCATGAAGATGTATTATTCTCGTTCCCCTCCCTTCTGCTCTTGCTTTCCATTTGAATAGATAATCAAAAATTAAAACAAGAAAAGAGGGCTATATCATGGAATTAAAATATGTCATTCCAAACATGGAAAAAACGTTTGGAAATTTAGAATATGCTGGTGAAGGTAAAGTTGAACAGAGACGAATTAATGGCCGTATGACCACCCTTTCTCGAAGCTACAATCTGTATTCTGATATTCAACGGGCAGATGATATTGAAGTGATTCTCCCCCAAGATGCTGGAGAAAAGTTTTTTGAACATGAGGAAAAAGTGAAACTGATCAATCCTCGCATTACCGCAGAAGGTTATAAAATTGGTGATCGTGGTTTCACAAGTTATATTTTACATGCTGACGATATGGTCAAAGCATAAGGAGGAAAATAAGATGAGATTAGCACAAGGAATCGTGATTGATAAAGAAAAGACATTTGGTTTATTAAAATTTTCGGCCTTACGTCGAGAGGTGTTTCTTCAAAATGAAGATGGTACCGTATCTTCTGAAGTCAAGGAACGCACATATGATTTAAAGTCTCGTGAACAAGGACGCATGATTCAAGTAAGCATACCTGCTTCCGTTCCTTTAAAGGAATTTGATTATAATGCGGAAGTCGAACTGATTAATCCTGTCGCAGATACCGTTGCAAATGCGACTTTTCGTGGCGCTGATGTCGATTGGTATGTGAAGGCAGATGATTTGGTTTTAAGGGGAAAAACAGGAACAACGGGTAGTAACACTTCAAAAGCTTCGCCAACAAAGGATAAATAATGAAGACCTTCCGAAGGCGAGGGAAACGCATTAAAGAAAAAGATGGTTCCCTCGTCTTTCAATTTATATTCTTTGGGCTGGTTAGTGTATGGCTCGTTTTCTTTCTCCCTTTTCATCTATCCTTTTTACTCTCGACCACATGGCAATTGGATGACTTTCAAGCACACTTTATGGGTGCGTATGGATTAGTTTCACTAATAATTAGTCTAGGGCTGGTAGCTTGTTGTGCTTTTGCTTATTATCACTATCGGTATGACAAGATCAAACAAGTCATTCATCGTCAAAAGCTCGCAAAAATGATTTTGGAAAACGGATGGTATGAAATGAAACAAGTGCAATCCAATAGTTTTTTTGAAGATATACCAAATGGAAAAACAAAAGAGAAAATCAGTTATTTTCCTAAAAATACTATCGCCTTGAAAAAGGGATGATTCGTATTCAAGTAGAAATCACACTCGGAAAATATCAAGATCAATTGCTGAACCTTGAAAACAAGTTAGAAAGTGGGCTGTATTGTGAATTGGTATCAAAAGAATTACATGACTCTTATGTAGAGTATGTCCTTTTTTATGATATGATTGCAAATCGTATTTCGATTGAGGAAGTTACTGTACAAAATGGCAGCTTAAAACTGATGAAATTCCTCTATTGGGAATATGATAAGTTGCCACATATGTTGATTGCTGGTGGAACAGGTGGCGGAAAGACGTACTTTATTTTAACCTTGATTGAAGCGCTGCTCAAAACAGATGCAAAATTGTATGTTTTAGATCCAAAAAATGCTGATTTAGCGGACTAAGCTACCGTTATGCCTGATGTGTACTACAAAAAGGAAGACATGATAACCTGTATCGATGAGTTTTATGAATCTATGATGGCTCGCAGTGAAGAAATGAAACAGATGCCTAATTATAAAACAGGAGAAAACTATGCGTATTTAGGCTTATCTCCCCACTTTTTAATTTTTGATGAATATGTAGCATTTATGGAAATGCTTGCTTCTAAGGAAAGTACTGCCGTATTAACAAAATTAAAACAGATTGTTATGTTGGGACGGCAAGCAGGCTTCTTTTTAATTCTTGCCTGTCAGCGGCCAGATGCAAAATATTTAGGCGATGGAATTCGAGATCAATTTAATTTTCGGGTTGCTTTAGGAAGGATGTCTGAACTAGGATATGGCATGATGTTTGGAAGCGACGTGCAAAAACAATTTTTCTTAAAACAGATCAAAGGACGTGGCTATGTCGATAAAGGGGATAATGTCATAACTGAATTTTACACACCACTTGTGCCAAAGGATCATGACTTTTTAAAAGAGATAGAAAAACTAGCTCCATAAAGGCTGCCCAGTGCGGCGGCGTGCGAAGCGAAAGCCGACGTGCTGGGCGAAGCCTGCGTGGCGACAGCCACGCCTTAACCCCCCGTTTCTAACAGGGGGGTAGAAAAGCAATAGGAAACTGTCCGAGAAATGCCTTAACACCTGTAGGCACAATAGTTTAAAGGATATCACAAAGATGTCAACTCAAACGAAAAAGTTGACATCTTTTTTTAGTTTGGAGGAATGCACATGAATCAAGTGCCTTGGTATCAACGTTTAAAGGAAAGACGAGTGGAATATGGCGTATCACAAAATAAATTGGCTGTACATGTAGGGATTTCTAGACAATATATCAGTGAAATCGAAACAGGAAAAGTAACTCCGACTCCAACATTAAAAAATGCTCTATTCAATGTTTTAGAACAATTTAATCCAGATGCACCTTTGGAAATTTTGTTTGACTATGTACGGATTCGTTTTATAACGACCAATCCGAAGCCTGTCATTAAAGAAATTTTGAAACTTAAAATGGAATATATGATGCATGAGGATTACGCATTTTACTCGTACATGGAACAATATGTGTTTGGAGATATTGTCGTCATGGTTTCACCTGATGAAGATAAAGGTTGTTTACTGGAACTGAAAGGAAAAGGTTGTCGCCAATTTGAAAATTTTCTACTAGCCCAACAGCGAACATGGTTTGATTTTTTTATGGACGTATTTCGTGTTGGTGGCGTATTTAAACGCATTGACCTTGCGATCAATGACAGGGCAAGCATCTTAGATATTCCGTTTCTCACACACAAATGTCGTAAGGAAGAATGTATCTCTGTTTTCCGTAGCTTTAAAAGCTATCGTTCGGGTGAACTTGTACAGAATCGAGAAAAGCCTGATATGGGAAATACGTTATATATTGGCTCGTTAAAAAGTGACGTATATTTCTGTGCTTACGAGAAGGATTACGAACAATACGTAAAGCATGGAGCATCACTAGAAGATACAAAAGTGAAAAATCGCTTTGAAATACGCTTAAAAAATGATCGTGCGTATCACGCGATTGTTGATTTAATGACCTATGAAGACGCTGGACGAACAGCGTTTTCCATCATTAACCGATATATTCGTTTTGTCGATAAGGATGAGAAAAAGCGTCGTAGTCATTGGAAAATCAATAAAGAATGGAAACGATTTCTGGATTTAGGTGTAAGTAGAAAAATTACTTTAACAACAAAACCTGAACCGTACACATTTGATAAAACACTTAGATGGTTGGCTCGACAAGTGGCTCCTACTTGGAAATTAGCAACGAAGCTCGATGAAATCAATCAAACGACTGTGATTAAAGATATGTTAGACCAGGCAAAGTTAACTAAGCGTCACCAACAATTATTGATGCAACAAGCACTTGCGACAGAAGAAGTCATTAACCGATAGATTGGAGGGATTGTATGAAGTTATTAAAGTACATTTTTATTACGATTATGGGCGGTGTTATTTTATGGGTTATCGAATGTATGCGTCAAGTGACAAAGTATTAGAGAATGAAAGGAGAAATAAACAATGAATTTTGGTCAAAATCTCTATAATTGGTTTTTAAGTAATGCACAATCGTTAGTGTTGATGGCAATTGTTGTTATCGGGATTTATTTAGGATTTAAGCGTGAATTTTCTAAGCTGATTGGCTTTTTGATTGTTGCCTTAATTGCGGTGGGATTAGTCTTTAATGCGAGTGGAGTGAAAGATGTATTGTTAAACTTATTCAACAGAATTATTGGAGCTTAGATAATGTGATTTATAGAAAAAAATGTGTGTTTACTGTATAGTATGAAATATTAATACTAGAAAAAGAGTCGTTTATTCAACAAACGGGTCAGTTAATGGAATAAAAGCAAGGGAAAAATGATGAGCAAAAAACGTAATTTAGTATTATTTATTGCTTCAAGTTTGGATGGATATATTGCTACAAAAGAGGAATCTCTTGAATGGTTATTTAAGGTTGAAGGTGAAGGAGATAACGGATTTACAGAGTTTTATGAAACGGTCGATACGGTTTTAATGGGCAAAAGAACTTACGATTGGATAATGAAGCAAGATATAAAGGAGTTCCCATATAAAAACAAAGAATGTTATGTGTTTACAAGATCGGTTGTTGAAGATACCGAAAATGTAAGGTTTGTTAATGATGATGTAACTAATTTTATTCATAAATTGAAAAATCAAGAAGGAAAGAACATATGGATTGTTGGTGGAGGAGAATTGTTACAGTCATTTATACAAGAAAAATTGGTTAATGAACTGATCTTAACGGTTGCTCCAACAATACTTGGTAAAGGGATTCCATTATTTAAAGAGGGAGATTATCAATTGGATCTTTCGTTGAAAGGAACTAGGAATTTCAATCAATTTGTTGAACTACACTACGATGTCAAAAATTAATGGAACACTCTTCAACTAAAGGGTGCGATTGTTTAATAAAAGTTTAACGCAGATATCTCTTAGATCTTATTCAACAAATATTTTTATTAATTGTTGGCTCTAGTGAAATCAAAATACGAAAATGAAAACAGCTACAATGAACAGTTAGCTGTTTTTTTATGCCCATTTTTAATAAAAAGGATGTGAAAACTAATGGACATGCAAGTTTACATTGCCAACCTCGGAAAATACAATGAGGGCGAATTGGTTGGCGCTTGGTTTACGCCTCCGATTGATATGGAAGACGTAAAAGAGCGTATCGGATTAAATAGCGAATATGAAGAGTATGCCGTGCATGATTACGAGTTGCCATTTGAAATTGATGAATACACACCAATCTCTGAAATCAATCGGTTATGTGCGATGGTAGAAGAATTGAAAGGATCGCCAATTTATCATGAGCTATCCGAAATTAAAAATTATTGGTTTGATAGTTTAGAAGAATTACTAGAAAATCAAGATGATATTATCTGTTATACAGATTGTGAAGATATGGAAGATGTGGCTCGGTATTATGTGGAAGAAACAGGCATGCTTGGGGAAGTTCCTACTAATTTACAGAACTATATTGACTATCGAGCACTTGGGAGAGATTTAGAATTAAACGGAAACTTTCTCGTTACGTCACATGGTGTATTTGAATATGTTGGATAAGTAAATATAAAAATTGTGAAACAGTCTGTGCACATGCAGGCTGTTTTCTTTTTATGATTTTAGAAAACCCCTGGCTATGCCGGGGGTTCTAAAGAGCTTCAAGCGTGGGGTCAAAAAAAGCCTCTCTTCATGGTAAGCTAAGGTTGGTTTCCCGACCACCAAAACTCACCAAAGAAGGAGGCAAAGCCCTATGCAGGACAAGAATAGTTTAGCACATACAAAGTGGAGATGTAAGTATCATATAGTATTTGCTCCAAAATATAGAAGACAAGTGATTTATGGAAAATACAAACAAAGTATTGGAGAAATTATAAGAGAGCTTTGTGAAAGAAAAGAAGTTGATATACACGAGGCAAATGCGTGTAGAGATCATATTCATATGTTAGTGAGTATACCACCGAAATTAAGTGTATCTTCCTTCATGGGATACTTAAAAGGAAAAAGTAGCTTAATGATATTTGATCGTCACGCGAATTTAAAGTACAGATACGGTAATCGAAAATTCTGGTGTCGAGGCTACTTTGTAGATACAGTGGGAAGAAATAAAAATCAAATACAAGAATACATAAGAAATCAGCTTAAAGATGACTACATGAGTGATCAATTAACTTTATTCGAAGAATTTGATCCATTTACAGGGAAGAAAAATAAAAAGAAATAAGAGATTCTTTTAGAATCAGTGAGTAAGTGTGGTGCAAAAGGGAAACCCATTCAGTGGGCCTTTAAGGCCAAGGCCGGTAACAGAGGCTTCTAGCCGCAGAACAAACCACCAGTTCACACTGGTGGTTTTGATTTTTCGGGACATATACAGATAAACGCTAAGTGTATTGAACACCCCGGAATCCATTAATATCAACGTTTCGGGAATTGTGATATGGATAAAAAATGTATGGAAATCTCGAACCAAACTGAACAAATAAATGCCATTTAAGGCATTGTACAGCATCTTTTTAACATCTGAACTTTGGAATTTTTATAAGTCCATTTAGGTTGAAAAATTAAAATTGCGATTTTCGAATTGCCATATTTGCCACAACACACTTAAAAAATCAGCTAATTGCTATTATTTATTAGGTGTGAGAAAAAATAGTTGCAAATCGTAATGATTTCGTTTTATAATTATGAAGTACTTTTTTAAATCGTAATCATTACGTTTTATCCTTAAGCATCGATTGCATATTATCGAAGTAATTCAATACATCGAGTTTACGAAATAATTTTATTTTTTGAAGCAACAATATGTAAGCAAAGAAACATATCAATGATTTGGGAGGGATAATTATGGGAGTCAAAATTACTTTAGCCTCTACATAAACAGGCGATAGAAATTATATTCCTGCAAAAAATAAGCGAACAAATTTTGACCGTAGCGCTAACAAAAATTTTGTCCTCGTTTGAAAAGACATTCTCTACATCGGGAAACGAAAATCTTGACACAAAGATGTATTGATTGAAATAAGTATGAGGTATAAAACGTAACAATTACGTTTTATGTTTTATATAAAAATAAAAAATTGGAGATGAGAAAATGAAGAAACTGCTAATTCGTTTATTCAGCTTGTTTTTACTTTGTTTCGTTTTAACAGCGTGTCAAGGAACGAAAGAAGAGCATGTAACAGGGGAAGAAGAAGTTCATGATGAGGAACACGCTCAGCATTCGAATGATGAAGAGACACCTGTTGGGATAAAAATTGAAGGTCTCGCTCACCATTATCATACTGGTGATAAGATTGAGTTATCCGCGGTATTAGATGAAGAATCAGAGCATGAACATTGGCACTGGTATAGCAGAGAAAGTGCAAGTGAAGAATGGGAAGTCGTTTCTGGTCAGGAAACAGCAACATTCATAGGCGAGGCAACAACTGATGGCTTAGAACTAAAAGTCGTTTTGTTTGATGATCATCACGAACCAATCGTTCAATCAGAGCCAGTTAAAATCGTCATTGATGATCATCATGGACATGACGAAGCAAGTAAACAAATCTATCAAGGATATTTTGAAGACGCGCAAGTGAAAGACCGTGAATTATCGGATTGGGATGGAGAGTGGCAGTCTGTTTATCCATATCTTTTATCTGGAGATTTAGATGTTGTGTTTGAACATAAAGCAAAAAACGGAGATATGACTGCTGAAGAGTATAAAGAGTATTACACAGCAGGATATGAAACAGATGTAGATCACATCAAGATTGCGAATAATGTAGTAACATTCTACCAAAATGGCAAAGAATACTCAGGTAAGTACGAATCAGATGGATATGAAATCCTTACTTATGAAAAAGGCAATCGAGGAGTTCGCTTTATTTATAAATTAGTAGATGGAACAGAAGGTATGCCGCAATATATTCAATTTAGCGATCATAACATTTTCCCAGTCGACTCCAATCATTTCCATTTATACTGGGGAGATGATCGAGATGAACTACTAGAAGAAGTGACGAATTGGCCAACATATTATCCAGCAGAGTTAGATGCAGAAAGTCTCGTGCGTGATATGTTAGCACATTAGTATGGCATCTACTATTATGTAATGCCAGATGAGGAAGGCACAGTGCCAGCACATTAGTGGCATTTGCTTGCCTATAAAGGTGTGAAAAATAGGATCAGCGACAATGTCTGTTTCTATTCTTCTCATTATCTAGAAAAAAATAAATCTTTATAGATTTATCGGGCTCAATACTGCATGTGGTGGTGAGTTGAATCAATTCCTAAAAAGAGGACAAAAAACACACTCCCCCACCCTCTTTGTTAACCAAAAGCTGGGAAACAAAAGAAGGAAAGACTCTAGTCAAAATATATCGTAACTCATTGTAAGAAGTGTAACTCTACATTTTTTGAACGTCTTCAAATGGTTCGTACAATCAAACGTTGTTTAAGTGCCCTTCCATCCAAGCTTGATGCGTTCCTTTACAATGGCGGCACGGATAGCAATCGCTGGATTCGTCTTTTTGATAAACGAAAAATGAAAAAAAGGAAAGAACGGTTACGAGTGATTGCATTGGTGATTTTTTTGTGCGGGTCCAGGAAATAAGAAGCGAAAAAGATGTATTCCTCACCACCACATTGAATAGTGAATCTCATTGTTAGAGGGAGTAAAAGGAGAGAAATTTTTAATGCAGAAAAAGGAGAGAAAGAAATGAAAAGAAATTGCCTAGCTGCAATTTTACTTATTTCAATGATTAGTGTGATTCTTTTCGGCTGTCAAAATGAAGAAAGCACATCAGTTGATAAGCTTTCAGTGATAGCATCATTTTATCCAATGTATGAATTTACGAAACAAGTAGCTGGGGACCGGGCAGACGTAGCGTTAATGGTCTCTGATGGGCAAGATGCACACCACTATGAACCAAGTGCTAAAGACGTGGCACGTGTCAATGAAGCAGACGTGTTTGTTTATAGTAGTGAAGATATGGAGCATTGGGTAAATAGCCTGCTCAAAACAATAGAAAACGATAATCTTGTTATAGCTCGTGCCGCGGATGGTGTTGATTTAGCCAATCATGACCACGGACATCCTCATCATCATGAAGCTACTGAAATGATAACAATTAAAGGTGTTGAGGACCATTATCATACGGGTGACAGGATTCAGTTAATTGCGGAAATAGAGGAAGATGTAGATGCTGATCATTGGCATTGGTATACAAGAAAAGGTTCTGACGAAGAGTGGAAAACGGTTCCCAATCAATTTGGACCTGAATTCCATGCTGAAGCAATGGAAGAAAGTTTTGAGGTGCGAGCGGTATTATATGATGAAGCCCATCATGAAGTTGCACAGTCAGAAATAATAGAAATTGTTATAGATAATCATGACGGACATGATCCAAACCATGACCACGAACATGGAAGTGAAGAAACAGCTGCAACAGTAGATATCATCGGGCTTAATGATCATTATCATACAGGAGATGTCGTTACACTTGTTGCTAAGCTTAAAGAAGAGACGGACTTTAAGAATTGGCACTGGTTTACACGCGAAAACCATGATGAAGAATGGGAAGTAGTCACTGGTCAAGAAACGGACCATTTTGAGTATAAAATGTCTGAAGAAAGCTTTGAAGTCAAAGCAGTACTTTACGATCATGACCATAATGTTTACGCTGAATCAGAGCCTGTGTCCGTTCTCATTGACAATCATGACAATCAGGATCCTCATATTTGGTTAGATCCCGTTTTGGCACAAGAGCAAGTAAAGGTGATCCGTGACGCACTTATTCATGCGGATCCAGACGGAAAAGACATTTACGAACAAAATGCGGAATCATTTATAAAAGAACTTCAAGAATTACATAAAGATTATGAATCCGCATTTAAAGATGCAAAACATCGGGTGTTTGTCGTACAACACCAAGCATTTGGATACCTTGCGAAGCGTTATCATTTAGAGCAGATTGCGATTGGCGGCTTATCGACAGAAATCGAACCAAGTCCTTCACGTATTGCAGAGATTGGCGACTTATTAAAAGAATATAATGTGCCAATTATCTATTATCAACAAGGAGCTAACTCAGCAATTGCCCAAACTGTCGCCAATGAAACAGGAACGGAGACAGCAGTACTATATGATTTAGAAGTATTATCGAAAGAATTGCAGGATAAAAATTTAGGCTATGTAGAAGCAATGCGTGAGAACTTGAAATCTCTGCAGTTAAGTATTCAATAATATGTTGATTATAGATGAGTGGATATTAAAAAATTCATAGAACGCTATATATGCTGCATATTTTGATTATGCAGAAAGAATAAACGGACTAATAGAAAGAAAAACAGCGATATTTTAAGAAAAACGAACTTTTTTTGCGGGAGGTTGTTTAATATGCATTATGTCAAAGTGGAAAATCTTGCCTTTCATTATGAAGATCAACCCGTACTAGAAAATATTTCTTTTGAAGTAGCTCCAGGAGATTTTGTAATGCTTACGGGAGAAAATGGTGCGGCGAAGACAACACTTTTGCGAAATATTTTAGGCCTCCTCAAACCTTCAAAAGGAAGTGTTCAACTTTCACCGAAAAACCGTATCGGTGAAAAGTTAGTTGTAGGCTATGTTTCCCAGCAGGTCGCTTCCTTTAATGCAGGTTTTCCGAGCACTGTACTAGAACTGGTGGAGTCTGGGCGTTTTCAAAGAGGCAAATGGTTTAAAAGGTTAGATCAAGAAGATAAAGAGCATGTTCGTCGTTCCCTTGAATCAGTGGGAATGTGGGAGATGCGTCATAAAAAGATAGGAGAATTATCAGGCGGACAAAAGCAGCGGATATTAATTGCTCGTGTATTCTCAACAGATCCAGATTTGTTTATATTAGATGAACCTACAATTGGAATGGATGTACGTTCACGTCAAGAATTTTATCAATTATTGAAGCACCATAGTACAGAGCATGGCAAAGGTATCTTAATGGTTACACACGATCATGAAGAGATTCGTCACTACGCTAATAAACACATTGCGTTGATACGGAAGGAGAACTCACCTTGGAGATGTTTTTCTATGGATTCATGCAAAGAGCTTTCCAAGCTTCATTTTTAATCTCATTCATCGCTCCAATATTAGGATTGTTTTTAGTATTGCGCAGACAATCACTAATGGCAGATACTTTATCCCATGTCTCGTTAGCTGGGGTAGCGCTAGGTCTGTTCATTGGTATCAATCCGACATGGACCAATATTCTCATGGTAATCGTCATTGCAATTTTACTTGAACTTTTGCGGCAAATGTACCGCACATATTCTGAAATTTCGATTGCCATATTAATGTCTGTCGGAATGGCAGCAGCGCTTGTCCTGATGGAAATAAGTGATGGTGGAGCTACATTAAGTGTAACGCAATTTCTATTCGGTTCCATCGTTACGATTAACAAAGAACAAATATGGATGTTACTAGGATTAACGATCATGATCGGATTATTATATTTAATATATCGAAAACCGATGTATGTTCTTACATTTGATGAGGAAACAGCTTTTACAGCTGGCCTGCCTATTAAAGCGATGTCGATTTTGTTTAATGTGTTAACAGGAGTCACAATAGCCGTAATCATGCCGATTGTCGGGGCTTTGCTTGTCTCAGCCATTATCATTTTGCCCGCAGCGATCTCGCTTCGTTTAAGCAAAAGCTTCTACGGTGTCATACTAAATGGAATGGTCATTGCACTTGTTGGCATGTTAAGCGGTTTAGTCGCTTCTTATGAATTGGGTACACCGCCAGGCGCTTCCATCACAATCATTTTAATGTTGATTTTTGCAGTCATCACACTTGCTAAGTACATGTTACATTACTTGAAATTTGCTAAACTATTTAATAAAAGTCAAGGCTAGAATGAAATAAAGAGAAAAGCCAAATCGAAGTTACGTTTCAAATACTAAATTTAAAACTCCACTTAATTCTCAATGTATGAAAATCATGGAAGCCTTCCTCCAATCAAATATAATAAAAAAAGAACTAGACAAGCTATTATAAGAAAGAAGGATAGGTTATAAGCTGTAAGTTGCGTGGCATAGAGTAACAATAAAATGTGTCTGCAGAAAAATAAATAAGAGAAGCATTGCCATACGATTAGAGCATGTTCAAGAAGTTCGACTAGCTGCTATAATAAATAGCCCATGCATGATGCTTGGCGTTTAACAACATTCAAGTTATTATAGATAAATAAAATCCTTAATTAGGGTGATGAGGAATGAAGTTTTCAAAGGCTACTGATTATGCTCTACATACGATGCTTTTTCTTGCTGCAGCGACTCCGGAAAAACCTGTTGGCGTTCAGCTGCTTGCTGAGAAGCAAAAGGTGTCACCAACGTATCTGTCCAAGATCCTGACCAAACTAGTAAAGGCTGGCATGATTGAATCTATAACAGGAGTGAATGGTGGATACAGACTGAAACGAAATTGGGAAGATATTTCATTTCTTGACATTATTCAAGCGATTGAGGGATCGGCCTCCTTGTTTGATTGTAGTTTCGATCACGGACCAGATTGTCCGATTCAAAAAGTCGTATTGGCAGCAGAGGAAAAAATGGAAGAGCATTTACGAAATAAAAAAATGTCCGATCTTGTGCAGGAAACGAACATCGTTTTCTAGCACATATTTTTTCGACCAATTATAGACAATACGTATCTTTAAAGTCCTTGATGAAATGAAACTTTTATGTAAGGAGGTGATGCCAACATGTAATGCAATCACCTTAGAAGAGTAAGAATATAGGATAAACGGAATGACGGATATTTTCAGTAGTACTGGTTAGATGAGATGTACAGAGTAATTATTGAACGCATGCACATCTTTAAAGTTAAACGAATCAGAGAAAGGTAGTGAATCATGAAGGAAGTTGATGTTGTGATTATTGGTGGAGGTCCTGCCGGTTTAAGTGCTGGACTTATACTGGGACGGGCTAGGAAGAAGACGTTGATTATCGATGAGGGGCAACCGCGTAATGCAGTGACGAGGGAGGCTCATGCCTTTTTAACCCGCGATGGCATTAGCCCGCATGACTTTCGAAACATTGCAAAAGAACAGCTTCACACGTATCCGTCGGTTTCCCATTTGGAAGATACGGTCGAGTTGATAGAAGGGGCAGATGGCCAATTTTTGTTGGAAACTGCTTCAGGGTTGAATATAGCCGCACGAAAACTGTTGTTTGCTATCGGAATGAAGGATCGCGATCTTGGCATACGAGGGTTGGCGGAAGTCTATGGCAAGAGCGCATTTGTATGCCCGTATTGTGACGGCTGGGAACTAAGGGATCAGCAATTAGTTGTCATAAACAGAGGAGCGGCATTAATGCATTTTGTCCCATTGCTTTCCGGGTGGACGAAGCGGATTGTAGTTTGTACAAATGGTCCCGATGAATTGAGTGAAGCAGAACGTGAAGAATTGCGTGCACATCATATCCCGGTATTCAATACGCCGATTCATTCCATCCAATCAAATGAGGGCATGGTAAACCATGTTAAGCTTGAAGATGGAACAGAAATTCCGTGCACAGGAATTTTCTTCCGATCAGAGTTGGTACTTGGTTCGGAATTGCCTGTCGCACTTGGTTGCCGTATATCGGATACAGGAATCATTGAAGTCGATGAGTCTGGAAAAACAAGTGTACCTGGTGTTTATGCAGCCGGCGATGCAACGACACACTTGCACCAATCTATTGTGGCAGCTGCTTCAGGCGCTGTATCCGCAGCCGCAATAAACGGAGAATTAAATCAAGAAGAATGGCAGAAAAGCAACATTTGATTCAAATTCTAAATATACTATAAAGAGGACGTTACATTTATCATGTGCCCTTTGTAAATGACCCTTTTGTAAGGCCAAGCTACTTGAAGAAAGTGATTTAATACTCCTCATTGGTAGACAGATGAAAAAGAAAAATTTTCTTCTACCTTTGGGGAGCATTTTCATCACTGGTAATTTTTGAAAAGTGATTATGGCTTATATACTCGCAGTGAGTTATGTTCCATCCACTCTTTCGAAAAGGTGGCAGGGTTACTCCTGCACGGTTTGCCGCTGTGAAACGGTCCTAAAAGTCTGTCCATACATTTGCGGAAATGACCATAAATATATTTCGTCGGTGCGGAGGATCATCCTGTCTGAATGTCCTCCTCTTTTGTAATCCAACTTTCTCCAATACGATGTATTTTACACATGACTTTTGATACACTGTTTCAAGAGGTGTTTTTATATGACTGACAAGTTGCCGCAAAAACGTACAGTTATTTTTACCGTAACTATTCTTTATACTATTTTGATACTATATTTTATTTTTTTCGCTTTCGGCAGAATAGGTGCATCTGCCAGCACGACTGGGGCCACCTTTATTTTTTTTCCGATTGAGTTCTACCATTTGCCAAAGATTTCTGATTTTCTGCATCCTACTCTGATGGATTTCGTAGATCTAGGAAATGTAGCAGCCTTCATTCCATTCGGCATCTTGATTCCATTATTATTCCGTGTGAGGTTTATTCGTTTCTTTTCATTGTTCTTCCTGTCTATTCTCGTGATCGAAACCATACAGGCACTAACTTTGCTCGGAAGCTTTGATATTAACGATGCCATCCAAAACTCTTTAGGTGCAAGCATCGGATTCGGAGCGTACAAACTGGGGTATCGAACAAAGAACTTTTGGCTAAATATGGCCATTACCGGTATCTTGTGTATTGTTCTTCTAATCGGGGTATTAGCAATTTGCGGAATTGTGGAGAAAACGTTCACCAAAGCAGAAGGTCCCTTTATCGCTTTGAATGAACTGAAAGATAGTTCCGGGCAGACAACAGCGGGAACAAAACCGTACAGCTTTAAAGTTAGCGGTCAAAACGTCGAACCGGAATATAATGTATTTGACGCCAAAGGCAAAGGAAGTGAAACCTACACGTATACGTCCGAGAAGGAGATTATGTTTTCATTTTATTATGGAATACCGGACGTAATGGATCGTGATGGAAGTATACGAGTTTTAGTCGATGATCGTGAGGTATTATCCGGCTCTGGAACGGAGCAACTGAATTATCCGGAATTGTTTCCACAACTGTTTGAAATTCCACTTGAACGTGCAAGTAAGATTACGATAATCGTTAAGGGAAATGTAAAGCTTTGGGATGCAGGGGTTAAGGAAATGAAATATTTCTGGAATTGATCCAAACGTTTTATTAAAAATGGTTCTATGTCAAATGTTGGGGTTAAGGCTACCGCGCTTGCGCTTGGTGGCCTCTTCCTAACCCACATGAACTCCAATTTCTGGATAGTATCTCTTTTGAACCTCAGGTGATAAATGGAGGAAATAACACCAGAATGACTGTAAGATTTTCGTCAAAGGATGAAATGAAAGTTTTTCCAGGTGACTATATAACCTTAACTTTACCTGATAATCTAAGTGCATTTTACAGGGAAAATCCTGTGGAAATATATATGAATGGACAAGTAATTGGTCATGCAATTGTGGAATCTAATAATCTTAAAAAGGTGACAGTTGTCTTTAGTGAAATAATAGAAAACTATCAGTTTATCACGGGTGGATTACTAGAGATGGATGTGAGGACTGCTCCATTACCGGTGCATCCTGATAACATTTATTACTCTATGGATTTTACAACAAATTTAGGAACCGATGCACCTGAAGCATCATATACAATTTATCGAAATCCTCATGGAACTGTAGCTCCATTATTTACTAAAGTTGGGGATATAGCTTCTTCTAATGCTGAAGTAATAAGATGGTTTATTCGAGTGAATGATAATCATAGTGGTTTGGAAAGTGATGTTGTTGTACACGATATCTTAGGAGAGGGACAGTATCGTCCCGATGATTTCTTATCAGGTTCTTTTTTTAGAATATGGATAATGAATGACGATGGGGATATAGTAACACAACCTCAATTGTCATTAGAAAATGCGGTAGCCCAGGGAATTGTCAGTGTTAATATAGTAAATGATATGGAGGTTATTTTTACTTTCCATAAAAATAGTATACCTGACAATATGAGATTTGAATTAAACTATAGAACACGGATAACAGATGAAGGAAAGTATTTCCCGGAAATAGAAAACACAGCCGTTGCTAACTATACAAAGGATGGTCAGGAAATTCAAGATACACAGACAAGTAAAGTAAAACCACCTTCAGCGGGAGGGGAGGTATTTCCAGGAAAAGGTGTTGTTAGATTAATAAAGTTATTAGAAAAGGATGGTAAAACTTCACCCTTACCAGGTGTAACTTTTAATTTATATACCAGTGATGGAGTGCCAGTACCAGGTGGGGAAGAATTGACAACTGGATCAAATGGTATATTCGAATTTCCAAATTTAGAACCAGGAGATTATTATGTTACAGAAGTATCTGCTCCTGATCATGTAGAATTTGATCCAGATCAAAAACATGAGTTTACTATAGGAAATGACGATAAAGGTCACATACTTGTAATAAAAAATCAGGCTAAAATAATACCAGGTGAATTCACATCTGAGAAGCTAGTAAATAAAGCTGAAGCCAAACCAGGTGAAGAATTAGAATACACAATCAACGTTACGAACACTGTTGCAGGATCAGTATTAAAGGATATAGAAGTTACTGATGCGTTACCAGAAGGCTTAACATTAGTAGACGGAACAATTCAGTTAAACGGTGAAGATGTTGAAGCGGAAATTGATGGTAATACATTTACAGTAGTAATCCCTGAATTAAAAGGTGAAGAGACAGCACTAGTAACATTCACAGCTAACGTATCGAAAGATGCCTCAGGTGAGATTGTGAACGTAGCGACAGTCACAGATCCAGATAATCCAGATGAACCACAAGTACCAGAAGTACCAGTACAAGTGACTCCAGATGGTGAGTTCACAGCGGAGAAGCTCGTTAATAAAGATGAAGCAAAACCAGGTGATGATTTAGAATACACAATCGAAGTTACGAATACGGTAAAAGGTTCAACATTAAAAGGTTTAGAAGTGACAGATGCATTACCAGAGGGCTTAACATTAGTAGACGGAACAATTCAGTTAAACGGCGAGGATGTTGAAGCAGAAATTGATGGTAATACATTTACAGTAGTAATCCCTGAATTAAAAGGTGAAGAGACAGCACTAGTAACATTCACAGCTAACGTATCGAAAGATGCCTCAGGTGAGATTGTGAACGTAGCGACAGTCACAGATCCAGATAATCCAGATGAACCACAAGTACCAGAAGTACCAGTACAAGTGACTCCAGATGGTGAGTTCACAGCGGAGAAGCTCGTTAATAAAGATGAAGCAAAACCAGGTGATGAATTAGAATACACAATCGAAGTTACGAATACGGTAAAAGGTTCAACATTAAAAGGTTTAGAAGTCACAGATGCCTTACCAGAGGGATTAACACTAGTAGACGATACGATTCAGTTAAACGGTGAGGATGTTGAAACAGAAATTGATGGTAATACATTAACAGTAGTAATCCCTGAATTAAAAGGTGAAGAGACAGCACTAGTAACATTCACAGCGAAAGTATCGGAAGATGCCTCAGGTGAGATTGTGAACGTAGCGACAGTTACAGATCCAACAGACCCAGAGAATCCGGAAGAACCAGAAGTACCAGTAGAGATAATTCCAGAAACACCAGAAACACCAGAAACACCAGAAACATTTGGTAATAAATTACCTACTACAGCAACAAACATATTTAATATAATGTTGGTAGGGATATTACTGCTACTAGGTGGTGCATTATTGACTTACAGATTTAATCATAAGAAAGCCTAGCTCATAGGCTTAGAAATAGTGAATTTTTTAAAGAAACAAGTCAATTGATGTGTGCCCTTGAGATCAAGTTAATCTCAGGGGTATTTTTTTGGTTAAATATAATGTGAAATTCAATCAGAGTGTAGTTTAAAAAAAATTTAGCTAGTAAAAGGTGGCTTTGTTCCAAATGCATGGGTAATCGTTTGAAGTTTTCTAGGAATATAACGACTGTAATATAGTTTAATACATTATTTAATAACGTGTATAAACTTTTATGTGCATCCAACTTGTGCCTTAATTATTTTTTTGTCTAATAAATATTTCATAAAGATTTTATTCATTTGTTGGCATTTTATAAAAAATCTTGTTGAAGGTTATGAAAGGGGAAATCATCACCCACCTTTGCAGTTGCGAAGGGAGAGGAAGTGCATGATAGAACCAGATCGTGCCGAATGGCAAGTTCGCTGTGCATTCAATGCTTTTTGTAAACGTGTATTGAAGAATGAAGCAATCAATACTTATAACGAAAGGCGCCAACAACAAGCAAGGGAGATGACATTTTCTGATCTCACACCACAAGAAGAAAATCAACTCTATACCTTAGATAAGCAATATGAAGGAGAAGAAGGACAAAGTTTTCAAGTGGCTGGAAAGAAAATCACTCCGAAATTACTTGCTGAAGCGTTGCGTACTTTGCCAAAAGAAAAGCGTAAGACTGTCCTATTATACTACTTTTTTGACAAATCAGATGTAGAAATAGCTGGACTACTCGATATTCCACGTAGTACCGTTCAGTATAGGCGGACAAGCTCTTTCAAAAGGTTAAAGCGATTTTTGGAGGAACATGCAGATGACTGGGATGATTGATGCTAACACAAAAGACAACGAATGTGGCTTATTACCGTATCCAATTATTTTAGCTGCAAATAAGGGTGATCCAGAAGCGATGAATTACGTTATTTTGCATTATGGAAGCTATATGGCAAGTTTGTCTATGCGTAAACTTTATGATGAGCGTGGTAATACGTATTGGGGCATTGATGTAGACACACATGATCGTTTACGTTCGAAGCTTATGCATAGCATTTTAGCTTTCAAGATTTGATTACATGGTTAAGTTTTCCCTTTCACATATATTGTTCTTTGACAAAGAAAGCACGGAAGATAACACCGTGCAGTATAGACCGAAAATCAGATACGTTCTACTGATGATGAGCTACTTGATTCATACGCCATGACTTTCGATAGAAACGAGCGATTATCTATGAGTCTAATACAATCGTGGTGGATTGCTGGCGATAACCCATCAGTATGGATAATGATACTCCTCTACCGTCATGGTTCGAACGTTCAAAGCGTCGCAAGCTATGAGTAGAGCTGGAAGGAATACTTGCAGGGGTGAAATTCCCGTGGAGCTGTACCAACAGCCGTCTGATTTTAATTGATTAATTATAAGGGGGCGTGTTTTTTTGAAACAGAACTTGATTCCTTATAGTATGCAAATTGCTATGTTAAAACAACTGCTAACCCGTAAATTGATTACTGAGAAAGAATATTACATGGTTAAAAATAAATTAATGAAAGAATATGACATCATTTCTGATATTACAGGCTGAATTGTGTTTCTATTGGCGATACATTTTGTATGGGAGTTATCATATTTCCAATCATTCGATTTTTTGTTGTTAGAAGATTTAAGGATGTTCAATTTGAACTTCAATAATATAATCGGTCTAGATTCCAGAGTAATGAGGATTTTTTTAACAAAGGAATACATGACAAAACACCTCTCGAACCGAACATTCGAGAGATGTTTCGCTCTTATTTGTTTACAATGCGATTGTACGTATTAACAGTTAATACGTAATAGACTGCATAGATGATAACAAAGAAGACTATAGCCATTAGAATAGGGAAGATAAGATTGATTCCAATTAGATTAGAAATAAAGTTGCTAGTAAAGTACAATGTCACACAACTGTGCAATATTCCTACGGTTAGTGGCCATCCGAACACAAATAATGACTGTCTTTTGATTGATTTACGTATATCCTTTTTATTGACACCGATTTTTCTAAGGATTTCATATTGTCCTTTCGCCTCATTCGCTTCTGTTAACTGTTTGAAATAAATGATACTTCCACTTGCCGCTAAAAATACAAGTCCCAAAAAACCAAAAATAAAGAGAGTAATTGCGTTTCCTTCTTTACCTTGCTTATACTCCGTATAAAATGATGAAGAAACTTGAAAATCGTTTCCAACCAGTTTATTTACTTTCCTTGAAGTGGCTTGTGCCGTTACTTCATTTTCCACTTCATACACTTTATAAGTTAATGGTGCCTCTTTTTTGGCTATCTTGGCAAACATTTCGTTACTGACTACGAGAAAGAAATCGGGATAATCGAAAGGTAGCACATTACTTTCAACCATATGGACAAATGGCAGTTCGCTGCTTCCTTGAGGCAATTGAATCGTTATATTTTCTCCTTTAAAAACCGACTTCGTATATTCAGTAAACCTTGGCTGGATTACTGCTGCTTGATTTCCTGATAGTGAGACTGTTTCATCCTTATTTAAAGCATTCGCTACTTTATTAAATGTACTTTCTGAGATTAATTTCACAGGATTTATGTCATAATCCAGTTGAAATGAGAGTATTCCTTTTACCTGAATGACGGGTATGTCTAGTTTGGCTTTTATTGGATGTCGATGATCTGCTTTTATTATGCTCTCCACCTGCGAATCAATTTCTGGACCTTTTGACAAATGTGAATAGCTGAACGGAACAACTTCCTTAGCTCTTTTTTCGTTGCTGTAATACCCACTGTAAGTTGCACCTAAGAAACAGATCGTAGCAGCACTCAACAATGCAATGACTGTAAAGGTACGTGCATTCCCTCTAATACGAAACAGTAAACGAGATGTTTCAATTATTCTAGTTCCTCTGTAATAACGCGACTTATTTTTTTGTGAAAATCTTAATAAATAGACCGTTACAGATCGAAAAAATAATTGGGTGCCAATGACGAGAGCAACAAAAGCAATCCCATAATTTTTTATTAAATATTCCGTAGTAAATTCGTCAGGAAATGGTTTTAATATCAGCCAGTAACTAACGACAAGCAATATAACTCCGATAACAGCCGAAATAAGTGAAACCTTTGGAATTTGTTCTCCTTTTTTCTCATCATAGAATAATTCGATTAATGTAAAACGATAAATCAAACGGTAACCTTGAACGGAAGTGAATAAAATAATGACCATAAAGACTATGACTGTTTGGGTAATCGCTAAAATGGAAATACCGAAGTCCATCTCGGCAATTGAACCCGTAAGTTTTATTAAAATCATTGCAAATAATTTGGAAAGTAAGGTCCCAAGAATAATTCCAATAACTATTGCAATGATTCCCATAATCAAATTTTCATAAAACAACATTTTTGCAATGGTTTTCTTGCGTAAACCAAGTATGGCGTACAATCCGACTTCTTTCTTCCTTTTTCTTGTGAAGAATGAATTGGAGTACAAAATAAAGATTGCTACGAATAAAATTAAGATAATTGATGATACCCCAAACATGAAACTCATTGTATCCGACAATTCAATGCTTTCCTGAATTTTTTCGCTATATTGCAAGGAAGTGAACGTATAATAAATAACCATGCTGAATACGAGCGTAACAAAATAGACAAAATAATTATTGAAATTACCTTTAATATTTTTCCTTGCTAAACTAAATAACGTCATTTGCTCCACCCCCCAGTGCGGATAGAACATCCAACACCTTGTTGAAAAATTCTTTGCGGGATCTTTTCCCTTTCACAAGTTCTGTGAAGATTTTACCGTCTTTAATAAATAGGACGCGATTACAATAACTTGCCGCATAAGCATCATGGGTAACCATTAAAATGGTTGCCTTGTCTTGTTCATTTAGATCCTTTAAACTTTCTAACAAGTCTGTTGCTGATTTCGAATCCAACGCACCTGTTGGTTCATCTGCCAATATTAGGCTTGGCTTTGAAATAATCGCTCGAGAAGCTGCCGTGCGTTGCTTTTGTCCACCAGAAATTTGATACGGGTACTTATTTAAAATGTCGCGAATTCCAAATTTATCTGCCACTTCATCTGCTCTTCGTTCCAATTCTTTAATGTTCAATTTTGCCAAGGCTAACGGCAAGATAATATTTTCTTTCACAGTTAAAGTATCTAATAAATTATAGTCTTGGAAAAGGAAACCAAGTTTGTCACGGCGAAAGGCAGATAATTGTTCTTCATTCATCTTTGTCAAATTGATTCCGTCAACCACGATGTTACCCGTAGTCGGCTCGTCAATAGTTGCCAATATATTTAGTAAAGTTGATTTACCAGCACCCGAGGGTCCCATAATACCGACGAATTCACCTTCCATGACCGTTAAGTCTATATCCTCCAAAGCTGAAAATATATTTCCCTTTGCACCATAGACTTTTTTTATTTGTTTTGCTTCGACTACAATATTCATATATAAATCCTCCATTCAGAGCTGTTTTTTCTACAATTTAATTGTACAATAGGAAACCTTAATATAAACTTACAGCTTGATCTCGTAACCTTACATTTTCGTCACATTGATAAAAAGTATCTTTAAACATTATGTTTTCTTTGTATATTGGTCGATATTCAATTAATATGATGTTACAGAAGGATGATTGTTTGGAGGGAAGAGGAATGAAAATCATGATTGTGGAAGATGATTTGACCATTCGTGATATGGTAGGGGAAACATTAGAAAAGTGGGGTTTTGAAACCGTTAAGATTGAAGACTTTGACCAAATCATGCAGGTATTTCTTAATCATGATCCTCACCTAGTCATCATGGATATCAATTTGCCATCGTTTGACGGATTTTACTGGTGTAATAAAATCAGAGAAATTTCAAAGGTCCCTATGATCTTTCTCTCTTCCCGTGATACACCAATGGATATAGTGATGTCGATGAACATGGGAGGAGATGATTATATTCAAAAACCTTTCCATATGGATGTATTGATTGCAAAAATTAATGCACTCCTTCGCAGAACGTATTCCTATATGGAAACACAGTCTCAGACAATGGAACATGATGGAATTATATTAAATCTTGAAAACGGAGAGGTCTTACATGGAGATCGAAAATCGGAACTCACGAAAACAGAATTTCTTATTTTAAAAATTCTTATGAAAAATAAAGGAATCATTGTCAGTCGTACGAAAATGATGCGTAGCCTTTGGAAGAATGAAAATTTCGTGGACGAAAATACATTGACGGTTAATATTGCTCGCCTGCGTAAAAAACTTGTTGAACTTGGAAAAGAACACTTTATTACAACTAAGAAAGGACAAGGTTATATAATTCAATGAATTTCTTTCATTACTTAAAAGATAAACGGAATTTCTTTATATTAAACATGATCATTATGTTCTTTGTTTCTTTGATGATGATTGTGAGCACAGATTCCAGAAACGCTGTAAGTAATATCGTATATACCAATATGGTTATCTTTTTTATTGTAGCTATATACGTAATCATCGAATACTATTACAATAGAGAATTTTATCGGGAATTAAATGATTTGGTTGAAAGTAATCATGAAGAATTTCTCGCAACTCTGCCTAAACCGCGAAACGATGAACAACTGTTATATCTTGAGTTATTAAAAAAAGTAAATAGTGTGCATGGCGATCAATTACAAAAGTTGTATAACGGAAAAATGGATCATCAAGACTTTATTACATCTTGGATTCATGAAGTCAAGGTTCCGATTGCGGCAGGTCGCTTGCTTATGGAAAACAGTAATGGAAGAACTGTTGAATACCTTGTGGACAAGTTTGAAGATGAGTTGGATAGAATAGAAAATTACGTAGAGCAGGCTCTTTATTATTCTCGCATTGATTCTTTTTCCAAAGATTATTTTATTTCCGAGGTAGTGTTGGATCAAGTCGCTAAAAACAGTGTAAAGAAATATGCCAAATCTTTTATTAACAAGCAAATTCGTTTTCATATGGACAATATTGAACAGGTTGTCCATACCGACAGTAAATGGCTTGGTTTTATTATGGATCAAGTTTTTTCAAATTCTTTAAAATATACAGGTGAAGGCGGGGAAATCTCCGTACAATTTGAGGAAGATCGAAAAGAAAAGCGGCTACAGATTCAAGATACAGGCATTGGAATTAAGCCAGAGGATATCAGCCGCGTATTTGAAAAAGGATTTACAGGATTTATTGGGAGAAGTCATGCCAAATCTACCGGTTTAGGTCTCTACCTTGCAAAAGAAATGGCTCTTAAATTAGGACATGACCTTTCCATTCATTCAGAAGATGGGAAATATACGAAGGTCATCATCCACTTTCCAAAAATCAGAAATTATTATCATCTATAAGTATAATGGTGGGTTAAAGAAATTGGTTAATCGGAAAATAAGTATCAAATTAAAGGTGTTCGAGTAGAATAATGTTTATCGTAAGGCTTAATAAATATTAAATAATATAGTCAATAGTAAGTGAATTAGGGTAACAAAAGGTTAACGCAACCAAAAATAAGGTAATAAAAGACGTAAAAAAATATTCAATTATCTGGAGCTAGAATGGAAGAAGACCGGCGGATTTTTTGTTTATAAGAGCTATTAAATTAAATAAGGTTTAGTGAATTGTTTCCAACAGTAGATGTCGATAGTAGGATCGATCTTAATTTAAAAACAATAAGTGAACTGAAACTATAGACTTAATACGTAGTTTAAATCAATATTACATTAATAAAAAAGGAGCATTCAATTGGATTCGTCGAAATTCAGTATTAGTCGGTTACTTTTGTATTTTATACCCGTTTCATTATTTCTCTTTGTATTCGGTAATGTTTGACATATTTGATAGAAATTCTAGGTATGGTTCGCAAATAGGTATGCTTTTACAAGGTACTCTATATGTTTAAAAGTAAAAATCCATCCATGTCTAAAAATAGGATTGAAGGGTGTAAATTCACGATCTAAATTGATCGTGGTAATTACGTTACCTTTTACATTACTTGTATCAGGTATTTTAACAGTTTTTTATTTATTGGCATTGAAAATGTCAGGTTAAACTTAACAGCAAGTGTTTTAACTACAGTTTTAATCAATACAGTGACAGCATTTATCTATGAGGCATTTCCAGAGGAAGTCTTTATTCATGGATTAATATTTGAAGAGTTACATAAGAAATTTCGTTTCATCATCTAGCTGATTTACAACCATTAATTTTCATCTGTGTGCCGATTATGGTGATGGCATTGGAGCCAATATTCTTTAGTGAGCTAATTGAAATTACTATAGTTTATTTTATATTGCTCTTCACTTTTTGAATTGCTTTACAGCTATATAGAAAGTATGCAGGAACACTATGGATGAGTATTATCTTTCATATTATTTATCTTGAAGTTGCTAGATATATTTCCATGGGTGCGATGTATGATCCGGATTTTACTCTTTTGGAGTTTGATAAGACATTTGAAGGATTGATGACGTTATACTTGTTATTTCTGTTTATAGTGGTATTTAGTGTGGTTATGTTGACAGTATTATTACTAATTGATAAAAAAATGAGTAATTGAAAATAGCTATAACAGGTTTTTATTATTTTTTGATCGAACTTTTCAAAAATGGTTCTATTAATACCACGATAAATCAAAGTTATATGTCCTCTTTTTATCTCCAGTTCCAAGTATGGGAAATATTATCCATGGTTTCAACATGCATATGCTATGACTTTTGAAAATCGACTGAGGCTCAAATACTTTATTTAAGATTTTTATTTGGTTATATTTTTATGTTCTTACTATTTTATTTAGCTGGACCTTTCAAGTTTCATTACGTTTAACAGATAAGAAATGATTTTAAAAAAACTTTATTTTTGTATTATTCATTATTATGTTCGATTAGTTTTTATGTGAATTGTGTATTTTGCAAGCAAAAAGTTTAGAAAAATGCAGTGGAAAGTTTAGAACTTTGCCATCCCTTATTTTTAATTTGATTAACGATTTGATAAAGCGTATTTTACACGGTAACTACCACCAGTAAAGCTCAAAATATGTGCGTGGTGGATTACTCGATCTACTAAAGCCGCAGTTAAACGTGCATCCACAAATATTTTATTCCACTGACTAAATTCTAAATTTGATGTGATGATGAGACTTTTTCGTTCATACCAATCGGAAATTAATTGAAATAATAATTCAGCTCCATCTTTACTAAATGGCACGTATCCCATCTCATCTAGAATAATCATATCAACCTTTTGAAAGCGATTGCGGAAGGTCTGAAATCGACCTTCGGTCCACGACTTCTCCAATATCTCAATTAAATCTGCTACTCTGTAAAAACGAACTTCATATCCATTTCTACAAGCTTTTCTTCCCAATGCTGTTGCTAAATGGGATTTTCCAGTTCCTGGTGCTCCTGTTAGAATTATATTCTCTTCCCTTTTAATAAAACTAAGGGATTCAAGAGTGTCTCTATTAAAATTTTGCGGAAAATGGATTTGATCATCCCATTGATAATCCGTTAGTTCTTTCTTATTCATAAATTTTGCCTTTTTTATTAAACGTTCTGCTTTTGCTATTTCTCTAAGCTCTATTTCTTGGGTTAATACATCTACTAAATATTGCTCTGGATTCTCAAAGCTAATTTTCTCGTATATATCGGCAATATAAGCTAAACGTAAAACTTTACATTTTTCTTTAACCCTATCAGTCATGCTGAGCACCTTCATTCACATCTGTTTGACCGGTAGGTCTTAACGAATCATATATATTCCAATCTACATCATAGGGATGTTTTATTGAGTCTCTAGAATGATTATTATAAAGTGACTCTTCGGGTAATAATTCATAAAACCTTAAATCTATTTCTCTCATATCATGATGAATAATCAAGTTTAATAACCAATCTATACGTTCTTTTCTTAGTTTCATCGAATCTATGTTCAAGTAATAAGAAATGCGGCCTGGTAAGTATGAAAAATATCTTGAATATACAACTGAACGTGGTTTTTTTCTCCAATTTTTTAGAATAGCTTGCCATGGGATTTCTCTTTCTTGATTCATGTATGGTCTAGGCCCTTTGGAAAGTAGCTCGCCGTTCAGGGAAACAACTTTGTATGTATTCCAATATAAAATGAGTTGTAACTTACCGTAATGATAACTTTTAGGTACATGGACTAACGTTTCGTCAATTCGCACTTCTCCGTATTTATTCGCAGAAGTCATCGCTTGTTTAAAAACTGGATATTCAGATTCGGGCAATGCCAGTCCATATTTCTTTTCTGCTTTAAATAAATCTGTAATTAAACAGCCTTTTATATAATGAGACCGTTGTTGATCCTCTTTACACTTTTCAAATAAACGATCACGTAAGTGAGCGAAGTCTTTCATGATAGGGGACGGTGTGAAAAAATTATAGCGAATATATCCTACCTTGTTTTCTACATGACCCTTTTCATTTCCCTTCCTAGCGTTGCAAGCTTGTGCTTCAAAACCGTAATGATTTGCGAAATGTAAAAATGTTTCATTAAAGACTGTTTCTCGACCACGTCCTCTTGCTTTTACAACTGCAGCTGAAAGATTATCTAAACGGAGCTTCCTAGGTACAAATCCAGCTTGGTTAAAAAGTACTTTCAGACCTTCTAAAAAACATTCTTGATTTTCGGCTGGTAGTGGTACGACATAACCTGCATTACTGTAAGGAAAACTCATCACCAAAACATGGATATCTTTTGTTTTGCCATCTGCGATGGCTTCTGTAACGCCAAAATCCACTTGTGCTTCAGCTGGTGGATGAGTTAACCTTTCATATTCTTCTCTCAATCCTTCCGAATCTTCTAGTATTTTTTCTTTCCATTCTTCCTTGATAAAATTGCAAATGGTTCGATAAGAACCAGTAAAACCCATCTTTTTTAATCCTTCAAAAATGTTCTTGTTGTTCCGTCTAAGTTTCTTTTTTAGCGAATAATCTTCACTTAACCAATCGATTACAATTTCTCCCCATTTATCTTCGTACATCATGCCTTTCCTTACTATATTTTTTTCTTGGGGTATTTGATCTTCATCAGCGTATTTTTTTACCGTTACCCAACTAAAACCAGTCCGTTTAGAAATTTCGTTGATTGACAGTGATTTAATATTCCTTAACTTTTTGATATGATTAATTTCAGGCATTGCTAGCATCCTTTCGTCCTCCCACCATTGATTGATTCGACACCAATAACGGTAGGGTATTTCGAAGGGACTGGCAAGCCTTTTTCTTTGTACAATCTTCTAACATTTTTGTTGCAATACTCTTAACTTTTATTTTGCACTAAACAAATTGTAATAAAATAGAGTTTGACATTTAAAGTATTTCTTGTTTTGGTTCTTAATAATAAAAATGATTCTACCTAACTGTTAATATTGTAAGCGTAAAACTTTCCCCACATATGCACAACGTAGAATCTATGCAATAATCACCTCAGGAAAATTATTTATAGAGGGGGTTTTTTTATGCCGAAAATTGATTTACGTGAAGAGTGGGAAAAGCGAATTGCCGATTTAAAATCCAGTGGAATGACTCATGCAAAATGGTGTGATGCCAATAATGTAAACATTCATCAACTTAAGTACTGGTTAAGGAAAATTGGGGGTTCACATCAAAGCTCTAAAACCAGATCAAAACAAGAATGGGTTTCATTAGCGATTGAGAACGAATCTACCAGAACGTTAAATGAATCATTACAAATTACAGTTGGCTCGGCTTCTATAGAAGTCAGACCTGGATTTAATCCATCATTTTTAATGGAAGTTGTAAAGGTGCTCAAACATGTTAAGTGAAGTTTCAATTAACCAAGTGTACCTCGCTCGAGGTAGTACCGACTTAAGAAAATCCATTGATGGGCTAGTGATTCTTGTGAAAGAGGGGTTTGACCTAGATCCATTTTCTTCAAATCTGTTTGTTTTCTGCAATCGAAATAGGGATAAATTAAAAATCTTATTTTGGGATCATAGTGGTTTTTGGCTTTATTATCGCCGGCTAGAGCGCGGTAAATTTCATTGGCCATCCGATAATAGTTCGGATCCTTTGAAAATTAGTCCGCGCCAATTTCGATGGCTGCTTGATGGACTTACGTTGGAACAGAAACAAGCCCATCCTGTTGTAATGGAAAGAACAGTAATTTAAATAATGAAAATTTGAAGAGATGGGGCTTTTTTATCGTATAATAATTTTATGAATAAGTCAGCGACATTACCCACCACTACTACAATTGAAGAACTTCTAAAACGCTTAGAAACACTGGAAAAGCAAAATGCAGAATTAGAGGCGAAGCTAAAAAAGCAAAGTGAGTTAGAGGCCAAATTAAAATGGTTCGAAGAACAGTTTCGCCTTCTGCAGCTTAAGAGATTCGGTGCTTCTAGCGAAAAAACCCTCCCTGGTCAATTAGAGCTTTTTAATGAGGTTGAAAAAGAAGCAAATCCTGATTTACCAGAACCTGTTTTAGAATCCATCACCTATCAGCGCCGCCGAAAAAAACGCGGTCATCGCGAAGCGATGTTAGAAAACCTGCCTGTGGAAACGATTGAATACCGTTTATCCGCCGAGGATCAGGTCTGTTCGTGCTGCAATGGAACACTGCACGAAATGAGTACGGAAGTACGCCAAGAAATTGTCTATATTCCTGCGGAATTGAAGGTTGTAAAGCATGTTCAATATGTTTATTCTTGCCGTCGTTGTGAACATGTTGAGATTGAAACACCTATTAAAACAGCCCCTATGCCGAAACCGGCCATCTCGGGGAGCCTTGCATCTCCTTCTATCTTGTCACATATAATGACTCAAAAATACGTAGAGGGCCTCCCTTTATATCGCCAAGAGAAACAATTTAATAGAATGGGTATCAATCTTTCTCGCCAAACTTTCGCCAATTGGATGATAATTGGTGCAGAACGGTGGTTGAGTATACTGTATGACCGGATGCATCTCCTTCTTTTGATGCTTGATATTTTGCATGCCGATGAAACCACGCTTCAAGTGCTTCGTGAACCTGGCAGATCGGCCACTTCCCAATCCTATCTGTGGCTGTATCGCACTGGAAAAGAAGGGCCTCCTATCATCCTTTATGATTATAAAGAAACTCGAGCAGGAGAGAACCCGAAAGAATTTCTTAAAGGGTTTAAAGGATATTTACAGGTTGATGGATACGCTGGTTATCATAAAGTGCAAGATGTAACCCTCGTTGGCTGTTGGGCACATGCTCGAAGGGGATTCACAGATGTACTGAAAGCCGTGCCTGCCAATAATCTAAAGCCTGTAACGGCAACGGAAGGTCTACAATTCTGTAATCAACTCTTCGCTATTGAGCGACAGTTAAAAGAATTAGAACCTGAAGAACGCCATCAGAAACGCCTTGAAAAAAGTAAACCCCTGCTAGATGCTTTTTTGTCATGGCTAAAAATACAAGAACAGAAAGTATTACCTAAAAGCGGACTTGGAAAAGCCATTGCATACTGTCTAAACCAATGGGACAAATTAGTGGCCTTTTTAGAGGACGGACGTTTGGAGATAGATAATAATCGAAGTGAACGCTCGATCAAGCCCGTTGTGATTGGTCGAAAAGCTTGGCTCTTTTCAAATTCACCGCAAGGTGCACAAGCCAGCGCAGTTATTTATAGCATTGTAGAGACAGCGATAGCAAATGGATTAAATCCATATTATTATCTTCGCTACCTATTTGAGCAGCTTCCCAATTTGGATACGACAGATGAAAATGCCTTAGACCAGTTACTGCCTTGGTCTACAACACTTCCTGTTTCTTGCATAGCTTTTAATAAGTTATCTAATTAATAATATAAGCCCCCACCATTAATGCATAAAGGTGGGGGCTATTTGACGCTTACTTAATATTCAGTTGGGTTATTTTTTAAAACTTTTTCTCTGATTTTTGGCATTTTACAAAAAAAATTGTTGAAGATAATGAAAGGGGAAATCATCACACATCTTTACAGTTTCGAAGGGAGATGAGTGTATGGAGCCTTCTCGTACTGAACGGCAGAAACAGCTATCTAAGGGGATAACATTTTCAATTTTAACACTGCAAGAAGAAAATCAGCTCTATACCTTAGACATACACTACGAGGGAGAAGGAATAGAAGAACAATCAAGTAGCTGGTAAGAGAACTACTCCTACACTTCTTGCAAAAGCGATGCATAGCTTGCTAGTTTAGAAGCGTATTATCATCATCCTACTATACTACTTTTTTAATCTTTCTGATGTAAAAATTGGTCAATTGTTCAACATTTCACGTAGTACTGTACAGTATAGGCGAACGAGTTCTTTTAAACCGTTAAGACGCTTTTTTGAGAAGCATGCAGATGAATGGGATGATTAATACTATTATGGAAAACAATGAGCGTGGTAATACGTATTGGGGCATTGATGTAAACATACATGATCGTTTACGTTCGAAGCTTATGCAGGGCATTTTAGCTTTCAAGATTTAATTACATGGTTAAGTTTTCCCTTTCACATATATTGTTCTTTGACAAAGAAAGCACGGAAGATAACGCCGTGCAGTATAGACCGAAAATCAGATACGTTCTACTGATGATGAGCCACTTGATTCATACGCCATGACTTTCGATAGAAACGAGCGATTATCTATGAGTCTAATGCAATCGTGGTGGATTGCTGGCGATAACCCATCAGTATGGATAATGATACTCCTCTACCGTCATGGTTCGAACGTTCAAAGCGTCGCAAGCTATGAGTAGGGCTGGAAGGAATACTTGCAGGGGTGAAATTCCCGTGGAGCTGTACCAACAGCCGTCTGATTTTTAATTGATTAATTATAAGGGGGCGTGTTTTTTGAAACAGAATTTGATTCTTTATAGTATGCAAATTGCTATGTTAAAACAACTGCTAACCCGTAAATTGATTACTGAGAAAGAATATTACATGGTTAAAAATAAATTAATGAAAGAATATGGCATCATTTCTGATATTACAGGCTGAATTGTGTTTCTATTGGCGATACACCACGTATCTTTATAGGGAATACATTGTTTAAAAATCCTTCACGGCGCATACCAATCTCCTCCATGACACGATAAGAGGCTGTGTTTTCAGGCTGACAGGTAGCAACAACGCGGTGTAAGTTTAATGTTTCAAATGTATAAGCGATCATTGCTCCCGCAGCTTCTGTGGTATAACCATTGCCATGAAACATTTTGTTGAATACCCAGCCAATCTCATACGTATGCTTGCCAAAATATTTTTCGAAGATGATATGACCGATGACTTCATTTGTTCCTAGGAGGACGACAGGATAAGCTTCGGGATTGCCACAACTGTGTTTTTCAATAAACTTTATTGTATCGTCCTCAGTGAAGGTGTCCTTTGGTAGATAGTACATCGTTTTCTCATCTGAGATGTATGCGTAAACGAAGGGGAAATCTTCTTGCTTGAACTGCCGAATAAGTAGTCGTTTCGTTGTAATCTGTATGTTTAAAACTCCATTTATCCTCTGTTAATTACTGACGCTCTGCTGTTTGCACTTCATTACCATCAATAATCTTTACTAATACCTTACCGTCTTCCGCTGTAAAATCAACATCTATTGATAATCCTCTTAAGAAGAATTTTTTTTCTGACTTAGCGTGTAATTCGAGTTTCATTGAACCAGGCATCTTGATAAAAAGTCTGTTGTTTTCTAATAAAACATGAATGATTAAATCAGGATGTTCTGTTAGTGCATAATCACCGACAAGACGTTTTAAAACATCTACTGGAATAACTTGAGCACGTTCTAAAGGAGGTTTTTCCTCAGCAAGTTCATAAGGTTCATCGAAAGCAGCTTGCTCGATTGCATGTAAGACTTGTTGTTCAAAATCGAAATCTTGTTCTTTATTTCTTAGTGCAATAACGACAATATCACGATCGATGAAGCGTCTAAGGCTTGTTGCATAACCTGGCCAACCACCACTATGCCAAATGATTTGACCTTTTTCCTTATCATCCTCCAAGATCCAACCAAAACCATATTTAAATGGTGTTTCGGTTTCTGTCACCGCTGGTGTATAAGCTTCTTTTAGTAATTCATCATTGATTAAATTACCCGTGCTTAGAGCACGCTCATAAAGATAGAGATCCCTAACAGTTGATTGAACACCACCGTCACCAAGCATTCCATCTAAATAGGTAACCATTTTTGACTCCTCAAAATCATCTGCCAAAACATACTCGCCTGCATATACATCGTAGACATAACCGTATGCATAATCAGCAATTTCGATATTCTCTTTTCTAACGCCAATGGCTTGAGTGTGAATCATATTAAGTAGTTTAAAAATGTTCTCTTGTAAAAAATCGGCAAAATCCATGTCAGTTACACGCTCGACAATGATTGCGAGTAAAATATAGCCAGTATTGCTATATTCAACACGCTCATTTGGTGCAAAGAGACGCTCAGGTTTGTATTTGATTAAATACCTAAGTAAGTCGTCATTGTCAGCGATTTTCGCTTTATCCCAGTACATCTCAAATAGATCTAAATAATCAGGGAGTCCGCTCGTATGGTTAAGTAAATGTCGAATTGTAATGCCCTCATAAGGAAGATTAGGTATCCATTTCTGCACAGGATCATCAAGACTTAGTTTATCTTCCTGAACGAGTAACAATATTGCGGTTGCTGTAATTGGCTTTGAAACAGATGCAAGGTTGAAAACAGATCGTGATGTTAATGGACGATTTGTTGACAAATCTGCATCACCGAAAGCTCCTTCGTATAAAATCTCGCCTTTTTTAGCGACAAGAACTGTGCCATTAAATAATTCTCTTTTTTTAATATCCACGAATAATCTTTCTAGGTTAGCTTTTGTGTTGGTCATGATTAGTTTCCTCCCAATCTTGTATTGTACATTTTTTTTCTACAATTTTAGTTAGCTTTGTGAGAATTCTTTTGAGTTCTTCCATTTCACTCCATTCCATTTGTGAGTAAAAACGATTAATAATTTCACGATTTATTTTTTCTTCCTTTTCAAAATATCGGGTTCCTTTATCTGCTAGTTGCACAAGTATTTCGCGTCTGTTTTTTGGATTAATCGTCCTCATTAAATAATTTTCATCTTCGAGTTTATTAACAATCTGTCCAACAGCACTAGATGTTATTTTCATTAGTCGAGCAATCTCTCCAATAGAAATTTTTTCGTAATCTTTAACAATATCCATTAGAATTGTTTGATTATTAGTAAGATCATCATCAAGTAAAGATTGATATTCTTTTATGATGATTTTATTCATTGTATAATGCATCTCATTTATTTCAGTAACGAGTTCAAATAATTTATCCTCATTTATCTTCATATACTAATTCTCCTTTACTATAAAGTTAACTTAATTATAAAGTTAAATTTAATATAGGTCAAGATTAACAAATTATATAAATTCAACCGTTTTCGTTGTTCCAACAACAAAGTCAATGACCATAACAGTTCTGGGAAATAAATATTTATCAATTCCTTCTTCATCCATAAGGTTATTTATAGAGTTCTGTATTCACAATACCAGTATTAAAGAAAAAATCAGATGAAAAAGTCCGCCATAGTTGGATAACATCCGATATAAAGTGTACCCTTTGTAAAGGACATTTTTAAAAAGACTCTAGGGAATTAAGTAACTTGAAGAAGATGATGACTGTATTGTGCAGGCGTCATCTTTTTTAAGTTCCATTGACCTCGATAATGATTGTAATAAATCATATAACTCTTAATCTCTCTTTTTACCTCTTCTAATGTTTCACACGATTTAAAGTCTGTTTCATCTTTAAAATGCCCAAAGAATGATTCTTGAGGGGCATTGTCCCAACAGTTTCCACGGCGGGACATTGACTGACCTAGCCCCATTACCTTCACCTTCTTTTGAAAATGGGGGTTCGTATAGTGAACTCCTTGATCTGAGTGAATGAATGCGTCTTCAGCCAACTTTATCTTACTGTTTTTTAACTTCTTGACTGTATTTAATGCAATATCTAGGGTGATTCTATCAGATGTTTCATAGGCTAAAATTTCATTGGTTTCGGCATCTTTGATAGTGGATAAGTAAGCACGTTTTCCTTTTCCATAACTCAAGTAGGTAATGTCTGTCAATAATACTTTTCTAGCGATTCCTTGTTTAAATTCACGGTTTAATAGGTTCGGTAGTGTTCTATGTTCTTTCGTTGCTTTCGCGATTCTTCGATAAGGATTGGCTTTTCGAATGGGACAAATAATTTGAAACTTTTTCATGATACGACGAATGCGTTTCAAGTTATAGGTAATGTGATACTGATGTTCTAATGTCATTTTGATTTGACGTGCACCTTTCTTACGACGGCGGAAATTGAACGCTTTTAAAATGATTGCCTTTACTTCTTCATCTGCTTTATCTCGTGCTTGTCTATTCAGTTGTGCTTCTTCTGAAAAATAACGATAATAACCTGATCTAGAGACGCCAACTAATTCACAAAGATACCTCACCATTCGATTTAAACCGTATTTTTCAATGACGAATTGGACTAACTGAAATTTCTGTTCCGCAGTTAGTTTTTCTTTTCCTTTATCAACAACCTTTCTGCTAGATCGATCTTTTTTAGTAATTCATTTTCTGCGCGTAATAATGCGTTTTGTGCTTCTAATCGAGCATACTTTTCTTCTATACTTAATTCACGCGCAAGAAGACGTCTTGAAGAAGAGTTACGTGAATCCTCAAGCCCTTCCAAACCCTTTTCTTGATAGGCAGTACGCCATCTTTTTAAAGCCGATTTAGCGCGTTCAATCCCAACGATTTCAATATCAAATCCTGCATCTTCAAATATTTGACGAGGAAATTTTCCTTCTCCATATTCTTTAACAGCTATTGCTTTAAATTCATCCGTGTATGTAATTGCCTTTTTACTAACCGCTTTTACATAAGGATGTTTCATCAATAAGTACTGTTCTTGATCTGTAAATAATATTTTCGACATTTTCATCCGCCCCATTCGCAATTTCTTTCATTATAAATAAAAGTACCCCATAAGAGAGACTTTTTAAAGTGTCTATCTTATAGGGTACATTTTAATAAACCCTTGGCGGACTTTTCTTTGCTCACCGATGCCATTACCATTTTAATAGCTAAATACGACTTTACCTGTAAAGAGTTATTCAACAATATGACCCCTTTGTTGAATAATCTAATTTCATTATACTTAACTCATAGATACATAAAAATTTTTAATAAGAGGGTTCGATTACCCCCTTATTTTCGCATATAGGTAGAAGACTTTTAGGAGGAATCTATATGCGAGTAAAACAACTTTCAACAAATAATACAGGTGAAGTGAAAAACAAACACGAAATAAGTCATGCCCAGTTACAAAATGAACTCAATTTTTATCAGGTGGAAGAATTGCTCATGAAACTTCTTAAAAACAATCTCATTACACAAGAAGAATTCAATCAAATAAACAAATTAAATCGTCAAAAATTCAACCCCTTATTAGGCCCTTTAATGTGCAATAAACCTTGATATAACAAGGTTGTAACGCTAATATGTCACGTACAAGAAGGGAGGTTGAGTAAATGAGAAAGATAACAACACTTGATGTGACAAAATCTTCAGCAGTAAACCCGACACAAAAGGTCGCTGCCTATATACGAGTGTCAACATCGAACGAGGAACAGCTGATTAGCTTAGAGGCTCAAAGACGACACTACAAAACTTTTATCGAAGAGAATGATGAATGGCAGCTCGTTGATATTTATAGTGATGAAGGCATCACAGGGACCAAAAAGGATATACGACCAGGATTGCTTCGATTAATATCTGACTGTGAAAAAGGAAAGATTGACTTCATTTTAACGAAATCAATTAGTCGATTTGCGAGAAACACAATTGACTGCTTAGAGTTAGTCAGAAAATTGATGGATTTAGGTGTACACATTTATTTTGAAAAAGAAAATATTAATACAAATTCGATGGAAAGTGAACTTATGCTTTCAATCTTAAGTAGTCTAGCAGAAAATGAATCAGTGTCACTTTCCGAAAATAGTAAATGGTCGATTAGACAAAGATTTAAACGAGGGACTTACAAGTTATCGTACCCGCCATACGGTTACGATTATATTGATGAAAGGGTGGTTGTAAATGAAGAACAAGCACAAGTAGTCAAGCGGATATTCAATAGTGTGCTTAAAGGAGTGGGAACAGAACGAATTGCCAGGCAGTTAAACGAAGAAGGGATTCCAACAAAGCGAGATGGCAATTGGACGGGAACCACGATTCGCGGAATAGTTAAGAACGAAAAGTACACTGGAGATGTGTTGCTTCAAAAAACCTTTACTGATGAGCATTTTAATCGAAAGGTAAATCAAGGTGAACTGGATCAATACCTAATTGAAAATCATCATGAAGCGATTATCACACATGCTGATTTTGAAGCGGCTAATCGAATGTTAGAATATCAAGCAAGCCAAAAGAATGTAGCAGTCGGAAGTAGAAAATATTTAAATCGCTATCCTTTTTCAGGAAAGATTAAATGTGCGGAATGTGGCGATACATTTAAAAGAAGGATTCATACTTCTACCCATAAAAAATATATTGCCTGGTGCTGTTCAACACATGTCAAAAATAAAGATGAATGTTCGATGCTTTTTATAAGGGAAGAACGTATTCATCAAGCCTTTATTACGATGATGAATAAACTAAAGTTTGGTTATAGTTATGTATTAATCCCACTATCCAAACAACTAGAAACGTCAAATCAAGATGAAAACTATCAAATAATTACCGAAATAGAAGAACAACTCGAAGTTACACAAGATGAACTTAATATATTAATTCAATTAATGACAAAAGGGTTTTTAGAACCAGCAATTTTTAATGAACAGAAAATCGAATTGACCCATCGGCATATGAGACTAAAAGAAGAAAGAGACCAGTTACTATATTCAATAAATGATGGTTCAAATCAGCTAAATGAAGTGAAGCGGCTCATTAAATACTTTAAACAAGTAAATTTCATAGCCACATTTGATGAAGAAACCTTTCAAGATATTGTAAGAAAGGTAATCGTGTATTCGCCTAATGAGATAGGATTTCATTTGAAATGTGGCATTACACTTAGAGAAAGGATTGAACGCTGATGGCACACACACCCTTTGGATATGAAATAGTAGACGGCAAAATTGAAATTCATGCCATAGAAGCTGAGCAATTTAAGCTTTTAATTCAGTCATACTTATCTGGTAAATCTTTAGCTAATGCAGCAAGGGATTCTGGCATTAATCGATCACATGGCGTAATTACTAGAATATTAACAAATGAAAGGTATCTAGGGAATGCAATATTCCCTGGATTAATATCAAAAGAGCAATTTGAACAGTTGAAAGAAGAAAGGTTTAAACGGGCGAAAAAACTAGGACGATTAAATAGAACAAAAGCGGAAGAAACATTTACACCTAATTTTACATTCACAATCGGAAAAGTGGAGAACAAATACGACAATCCCATTAAACAAGCAGAATATGTATATAGCTTAATAAAAGAAGAGGTGACTTAAAATGACCTTAGCAAGAAGTGTCACAGTTATCCCGGCTAGGAGAAGAACGAGGGATGTTGATGCAGAGGAAAAGGAAAAATTAAAAGTAGCAGCTTATTGTCGGGTATCAACAGATAGCGAAGAACAAGCAACTAGTTATGAAGTTCAAGTGGAACACTACACTACCTATATTCAGAACAATCCTGAATGGGAGTTGGCAGGCATTTATGCGGACGATGGAATATCTGGAACAAACACAAAAAAGCGTGAACAGTTTAATAAAATGATTGAAGATAGCATGAATGGAAAAATCGACATGATCATTACAAAGTCCATCAGTCGTTTTGCGAGAAACACGCTGGACTGTTTGAAATACATTAGACAGCTTAAGGATAAAGAAATACCTGTGTTTTTTGAAAAAGAAAACATCAATACAATGGATGCAAAAGGTGAAATTATGCTCACCATCATGGCATCCCTAGCACAACAAGAAAGTCAGTCACTTAGCCAAAACGTAAAACTTGGCATACAATACCGATACCAGCAAGGTGAGGTGCAAGTGAACCATAATCGCTTTCTAGGCTATACAAAAGACGAAAACAACAAACTAGTCATTAATCCAGAACAAGCGAAAATTGTCAAAAGGATTTACAGGGAATATTTAGAAGGTGCCAGTTTAGTTCAAATCGCACGAGGACTTGAAGCGGACGAAATACTTACCGCAGCTAAACGATCCAAGTGGCGGCCAGAGTCGATTAAAAAAATTCTCCAAAATGAAAAGTATATCGGAGATGCATTGCTTCAAAAAACATATACCGTAGATTTTTTAACAAAAAAACGTGTTGTAAATAACGGTCATGTTCCACAATATTATGTAGAAAATAACCACGAAGCCATCATTCCAAGGGAGATTTATTTACAAGTTCAAGAAGAAATGATGCGAAGGGCAAATATCCGAAACGGAAAAACTGGAAAGAAACGAGTGTATAGCAGCAAGTATGCTTTGTCGAGTATTGTTTTTTGTAAAGAATGTGAAGATGTTTTCCGAAGGGTACATTGGAATAACCGAGGATACAGATCTATTGTATGGCGATGTGTTAGCAGGCTAGAAAGAAAAACACATCTTTGCAATGCAGAAACAATCAGAGAAGATGAACTACACCAAGCAATAGTACAAGCTATCAATGAAGTGTTGAGAAACAAGGATAACTATTTGAATATATTAATAGAAAATATTGAAACAGTTTTGAATGAAAATGCGGATAAACCAACAACTGATATTGACGATAAGTTAGAAGAACTTCAAATGGAACTTCTCAGGCTTGCAAATTCAAAAGAAGATTATGATGATGTGGCAGAAGAAATATACCGATTGCGGGAACTGAAACAGGAAGTCATGATGAAAAATGCAGCAAGAGAAGGTCTCAGGCAGCGGATTGAAGAAATGACAAAGTTTTTAAAAGGACAACCGCAGCGACTTGAAATGTACGATGATTTACTGGTAAGGCGATTGATTGAAAAGATAACGATTTATGAAAGACAATTAACGATTGAATTTAAGTCAGGAATTGAAATTATCAAAGAAGTATAATATGAATACCCAACGAGTGTTAGTTAAAATAATCTTTTGTTAATTCCACCACCAATGCTTTTCATAATACAGATTTGCCATTTTAGTATAAAACTCAACAATTACTCTGGTTTTTTTAATTAGGATACCGAATATTTTTATGTGTTTTTCAATATCTTTTCAATAAGGTTTTTCAATTTTAGGAAATCGATATTAATATCCATAAGGGTGGAAGTAGATAATCTAATGAGAATGAATTATCTACTTCCGAGTACTGTTTATTTATTACAGATTGTTTTTAAATGATAATTGATTACTTCCTTCACCTTTTCAGGGGTATAAATATCAGGTCTTATCAAAGCATGGAATGACAGCCCTTCAATTAATGCAGATAACCGACTGCTTTCTAAATCAGCATTAACTGAATCTGATAATATACCTTTTAGAGTTAATATCTTAATCATTGAATTTGCTAA
Source organism: Ornithinibacillus sp. 4-3 (assembly GCF_040958695.1). Classification (NCBI taxonomy): domain Bacteria; kingdom Bacillati; phylum Bacillota; class Bacilli; order Caryophanales; family Bacillaceae; genus Ornithinibacillus; species Ornithinibacillus sp. 4-3. The sequence goes on along the minus strand of NZ_CP162599.1, from coordinate 3,062,365 downwards.
ATCATATGTACCATTAGTCATTTCGTCTTTCTTCTCTTTTAATACATCACTCGTTAGGGAACGGAGGGCAAAAATCCACCAAACATTAGCTTCAATTTTCTTTTCTTCGTCGATTGGAACAAGCTCCAGTAACACTTCCTCAACTGCCTGTAATGGATTTTTTGACCAATTTTTCTGATCAGAACGCTTTTTTCCTTCTTCTATGAAGTATTCGATAATAAACAGTAGCATTTCATCTTTCGTTGAAAAATAATGTCTTAACGCACCAGGGGACATTCCTGCTTCAGCTGCGACTCTTCGTATGGATACTTTCTCAATACCTTCATTCTCAATAATATTCCATGCAGCTTCAGCAATTAACTTTCGTTTCTTGTTATGATTAACAAATTTTGACATAGATAAATATCACTTCCCTTTCTTAGCACAGTGTGTTATTATCTTTTTAGCACAGTGTGTTATTTAGATGATATCACAATTTAAAAAGGGGGACTAATGATTTGATTGAGATCATTGAAGCTATGATGCCTTCTTCATCAATAGATATGTCCGTAGCTCTACTTATCATTTCCATTTGTGCCTTAATTGATATATTAAGTCCTGGTGTGCTGGCTATTACGGGCTATTTATTACTTACACAACCTAATCAGCTAGCTTCCCGTCTATTGGTATTTTTAGTTGTTATTCAGTTAGGTTATTTTATGATTGGTTTATTACTGTACTTTGGTGGAGATACATTATTGGGATTGATTAACAGTTTATCTAAATTTGATTTTATCAATTGGTTCTATACTGTTACAGGAACACTTCTTGTTTTAGTTAGCTTCATAAAACCAAAAGAGAACACAATAGAACGTCTTACGTCATGGATTCCTAGACAGACAACAATAAAGGGAATTATTATTTTAGGGGTTATTGTGTTTCTTATTGAATTTATAACAGCATTGCCTTATTTCTATTCGATTTTTTTATTAAATCATCTGTCAATCCCTTCGATTTCATCTATAGTCGTAATAATTGGCTATAATCTTGTAATGGTGCTTCCTTCTCTATTATTGATAGGGATTAGTATTGTTTTTAAAGATAAGTTGCAGCATTTTTTGGACAAAATAAAAACAAAGTTAAATGAAGCACCGATTTCTTCACTATTAGTAGCAATAGGTGTAGTAGGAGCTGTATTTTTTAATATTGGTATTAGAGGTATTTTACATTAAAAAAATTAACGAGGTGTTTGATATGAAAGAAATTATTAGTGGAATGAGTTTACTTTTCCTAATCCAAGGAGTAGGAGGTTTGATCAATCATTTGACAAATGGTGGAAAAAGCTGGTTTTTAGTGAATTATATTGATGCGTTTCAAGGTTGGGAAATTGCGATAGACATTTTATTAATTGCTATTGGTGGAGTAATTGGTTTATTATCCATGAAAAAGTCAAGTCCATCTAGAGATGGTAAATAAAGAATTATCTCTATTCACAGCTTATCGTAACAAAAATTGAACACTTAGGTAAAAAATGTTTGTCTAAGCGTTATTAGTAGCCAATGTTAGACTAGAAATGTAATGGTGATGTCATGATAAAAGTGAAGCAAGTTTGCTGTATGAGAAGTGAGAAAATGAATCAAGAGAAAAAACATTACAAGGAGTTCAGAAATCATTCCAGAAAGATGGCTCGGGAATCTCTTAAATTGTAGTTCCCATCCGATTAGTTATTTTCGCTTTGCTGAGAATAAGATTTAATTTCTTTTTCCCAGATCAGTTAGCCGCTTGTAAGCGTTAGGGGTGCTAAAAGGAACAAATATGACAACGATTATTTCATTAACTGGGCCTGCAACGCACTTTTTCCATTGGGCGTTGAAGTTTTTAAAAAATGGTAGTAGGCCTAAATTGAAACGATTATAAAAAATTCAACTATTATTCGGGTTTTCCACAATAGGATCCCTAGCTTAATTGTTTCAAATAATAAGTTGCTATTAGTAGATACTGGTTATGTCAATTTTCTACCCTCAATTGAAAGTGAAATTATAAAAATGAGTATAAAATGATTGATTTAAAGAGTATTATCATTACTCACTATGATGACGATCATATTGGTTCTTTATATAATTAGTAGTACCAGATACAGACACAATTCAGAATTGTTTGCGTACCTGGTACTGCCTTTAAAACAGACTCGACTATATTGTGCACAGATTGTCGGATAGAAAAACGCACCCTTTGATAATGTTGATGATGAAAGGAGGTTGTTCAATGGATTCTTTAAGAAGTATGAATAATGCATTGGGATATATTGAAGAGAACTTAACAGAGGAAATTGACTATAGTGAAGTATCTAAAATCGCTTACTGTTCAGAGTATCATTTTAAGCGGATGTTTTCATTTTTAGCAGGCATAAGTTTATCAGAATATATTCGGAGAAGAAGACTGTCGTTGGCTGCAATTGATTTGAAAGATAAGGATTTGAGAATAATTGATGTAGCCGTCAAATATGGCTATAATTCGGCTGATTCATTTTCCCGTGCTTTTCATTCCCTGCATGGTATTCTCCCTTCTGAGGCAAGGAGTGAGAATACACAATTAAAAGCTTATCCACGAATGACCTTTCAATTATCAATTAAAGGAGGATGCGAAATGAACTATCGTATTGTTGAGAAAGGGCCTTTTAAGTTAGTAGGATTTAAGAAGAGAGTCCCAATTATTTTTGAAGGTGTCAATCAAGAGATTGCACAAATGACCGAATTTTTAACACCGGAGGTTATTAAACAATTAAAAGCAATCTCAAATGTAGAACCAATGGGTATTATTAGTGCTTCCACTAATTTTTCAGAAGGAAGAATGGAAGAAAAGGGCGAGTTGGATCATTACATCGGGGTAGCAACTTCAGGTGATGAAACAGCAGAATTTGATGTATTAAAAAATTGATGCTTGTACCTGGGCAGTATTTGAATCGATTGGACCATTCCCAGAGACACTTCAAAATGTATGGGGTAGAATATACTCAGAGTGGTTTCCGTCTTCAAGTTATGAGTTAGTTGAAGGCCCAGAAATTTTGTGGAACGAGAGTCCAGACACTGGAAATCCAAAGTATCGAAGCGAAATCTGGATTCCGGTAAAGAAAAAAGACTATTAATTACACCGATTTTTATGATTGAGGGCACTCCTAGCAAGAGTGCCCTTTTCGTAAACGGTACGATTGGTAGACATGTTCCCACATACATGCAAAACAGTCGACATGTTCCCGTATACGACCGTTTTGCTAAAAAACGCAAATACATCAATTCTATCAACTCGTCCCATGTGGAGTGTGTATCGTTGCTACAAAGAGAAACTGTCTAACTAAAATAAACATCACCGACAGATAATATACTTTTCCGATTTTCAATCTAATTTTTCTTGTTTCAATTACAATAAACATTTCCGATTCTCATGTTTAACTCAATACAATCCCGGTTTTCCTCAATAGGATTCCGGGATTTTTTCAAGCCTAAAACCACCAAACCATCTCTTCTTTCCCAGCTTCTTTTCTCCTCTATCCCTTGTGGTTCCTCACTTTATCCAATAATCTATTCATAACAGCTCGAAGAACTACCCAAGATCATTCCAACGGCTTTTCCAATAGTTTCTTCTTCATTCCCAACTTCTTTTCTCCAATATCTCTTCTCTCCAATATCGGTGAACTTTATTCTAACTCTGAAAAAACGTGAACAAAACACGTGAAAAAGAGGCGGAAAAGGGGCGTTTTTGAACCGAAAAAGGATGAAAAACGAGGGTCTGGCGGAAAACATTATTATAACTCGGACGAAGGAATGCGGGTTTGGGGTGGTGGATTTCGGAGGAGAGTATTATTTTGGCACACTTATGCAACATTTTGGGAGAAGATTATTATGACTCTGAAAAAACGTGAACAAAACACGTGAAAAACAGGTGAAAAAGGGGCATTTTTGAACCAAAAAAGGATGGAAATTGGGGTTCGGTCGGAAAACATTATTTTAACTTGGACGAAGGAATGCGGGGTTTGGGTGGGGGTTTTCGGTGATGTATAAAACACGGACACATAGTAGGGAGAAGAATTTAGTTTGGTTTGTAATACTTCATCCACAATATGGAACCTGGGATATAAGATGGAGGAATAGTAGAATTACTGTAACGCTATACTACCGGGAGGAAAATACTGATATAGGGTCCGATCCATATAATTTCCAAGTTTTTTTGGGGAAATCAAGAATGAATGTGGAGAAAGTAATTGAAATAATTTTGAAAAAACATCGGAAGGGATCCCAGCCCTTCGGATTGATACAGTTGGGAAGGCAACAGAATAGAAGAATGAGTTAATAAAAAAAGAAAATCACGCCGAATCGCTAGACCAAAAGCTAAGGGTGGTTTCTTTATATAAAACTTGTAATAGAGTAGCCTCTCGCTTCGAATAAGCTACTAGAGACTGCGTGTTACTACTTACGAGTCTTCATATATTTTCGCAAACAATCATGATTTCACCCATTTTAGCCCATCCAATATTTTCACTGGTTTCCCTCATTAGGAAGCCGATTTTTTCATACCTGCCCAATACACTTGACTTCCTGAAATCTTGCCCATTGCTTACTGTGTAACTGCTAAACTAGACTCAACAGGTGGTGGTGCTGACATTTAGATGTTCTGCAATTTGCTTTGGGGAATAGATCATCTTACTTTCATTCCTGCCTTCCAATAATTAAAGTAAAACATTCAAGTGATACATTAACATAACAAATCAGAAAACGCATGATATAGGCATAAACAAACGTGAAATCGAAATGTTGCATGAATGTTATATGATAGAAGTAATAAAGGTTTAGGAGTGATTTAATTGAATGAAATTAAAAATGTGAAGTTATCTAATGGCACAGAAATTGAAGTAGGATTAGTTGGAAAAGAAGATGTAATGTTATCATGTTGCCAATAGCAAAGGAATCAGTTTACGGTTGTGAAGCTGAAAATCTCAAAATGTGGGGTGTTGATCCTCAATTAGGGGAACGTTTTGTTAATGGACTATCAGATGAATTTAAGGTTTTGTATTTTGATTATGAAGGACACCTTTTACGTAATCCAAATCCCGACCATCTTACACCCGAAAATATTGTGAGGGACTTTCTATTGATTGCAGATGAAATGGGTGTTGACCACTTTAGTTACTATGGGTATTCTTGGTTGGCTCTTTCAGGTTTACAATTGGCAATTAGAACAGATCGCCTTGAAAGTTTAATAATGGGAGGATTTCCTCCGTTAGATGGCCCATATGAGGAAATGTTAGTTGTAACAAATAAAACTTACGAGCAATCTATAAGTAATCAAAACACATATGATTACTCTAATTTTACTGATTCAGAAAATAAAACACCAGATGAATTTGATTGGGAAAATGTTGAGATTAAAATGAATCCAGGTCAGACAAAGCAATTTGTTACGCTGTATCAGAACTTAGTTAATTTTAATGATCAATCAATTCAAATCCTATTGACCATACCAAGACTTTCCTTTGTTGGTGAAAAAGATACCATTGTTTATGGTGATAATTTTGGAGGGGTAACCGTAGATATTGTTGGATTAATTGAAAGAAATAAAAAAGAGTTAGGGCAATTAGGATGGGATGTTGAGGTTTTACAAGGTGAAGAAATGGATCATACTAAAGCAATGCAGCCCGATTACGTTTTACCACTTATTAAGGAGTGGTTGTCCAAGCACCTGGCATAAAAAAGACTTAATAGTGCGAAATGGTGTGATAGAAGTAACCTAGATGGTTTTTTCGATGTTAATAAAGGAAAATACCAGTATGGAGCCGAGTAATGTAACGAAATCCACAAGTTGAAGACTAGGGTGCCATTCCCCCCTTATTAATTCTAAATAAAACCCTGTTTGGATGTGCTTGTTAGAATATGTAATGCATTAAATTGTCAGTTGAGTGAAATTGTTGAAGTAGAGTTTGAAAATCAAACTTAATTAAATAGTATATAGTTGAAACGAGGGAAAATTAGTTGTGGCTAATTCGATTTTACATAATAAAGATTGTATAGAAGCAATGAAAAGTATTGAAGATAACTCCGTGGATTTAATTTTAACGGATCCGCCTTATAATTTGGGGAATTTTATGAAAGATCGGGATACAAACTTGAAAAAAATGAGAGATAATTTCTTTGTATCTGCGGGATGGGATGATTTAAGTTTTGAGGAATGGGAAGAATCAATGGACAACTTCTTTGAAGAATCTGTTAGAGTTTTAAAACATGGAGGGTCCATGATTGTCTTTATGGCTATTATTAAAGTTGAGAGCATTATAAAAATTGCTGAACGTCATGGTTTGTATTATAAAACAAGAAATATTTTTAGAAGTACGCGGGTAGAAAGCTTCAATAATCCAGCTCCTTCCCAACACTCCAAAGCAACATCCAGTTGATTCCTAGCCCCTTGACCTGTAACTGGAGCAATAACCATATCTACGTCCAACGCTAATTCATGACTAATAATAAAACATTAGCGCTGCTTTGCTTGACGAGATCCCTTTCCTATATACAATTCCGAATGACCTCCAAAATCAATGTCATCCTGATTTAATTTCTCAATCTCCCACGGAGAAACACGACTATAAATTGCCCTCTTATCTTAGTAAGGTGGGACACCCTGAAAGCAGAGGATAAAAAGCAATATCCAACTTGTTTTTTACTCTTCAGGTACCTTTGCACTAATCGTTGTTCTTCGCATATTGCTTCGGAGATTTGCCGATTACTGCTTTGAAATCTTTGCTAAAGTGAGCTTGGTCGAAATAGCCGAGATCCATCGCCAATACAGTCATATCCACTCCACGTTCTATTAACTCGATCGCCTCATGCATTCGATAACGCCGAATTACCCATTTAGGGCTCACTCCTATATATTGATTGAACCAACGTTGTAATGTCCTCTTGGAAATGCCGAATTGATCCACTAAGTGTTCGACTTTGGTGATGCCAACATTGTGGACGATTTCATCGATCATTTCATTCAGTAAGTCAACCGTTTTATCATGTTCAGGCATACTTTTCCGTAATAACTGTTCAACGATCACAATCTTATCTTCTTTATTCTTAACTGCAAATAGTTGCTCTTCCAAAGCATTAATATCTAAGCTAAAGTAATCGGATATATTGACGACTTGATCTGTAAGTGTAGAAACAGGCGCTTGGAAATAACAATGAAAAGCTCCGGGTCTAAAAAGAACGCCTACAATCTGCCCTTCATCTTGTAAAATATGTACAGATTTTCTGCTTTCTATTCCGCATATGTACGAATTGCCAGGCTGGAAAACTACATTTACTCCCGGATGCTGTAAAACTTCTTGGGTATATGGGGGCTGTCCACGTAAGTCCCACTCGACAAGCCAATAATGCTGTATAAAAAATTGGAGACTGTCGGATGGAGCGTGACGAGTAATTGAAAACTTATTTTTGCCCGTTTCATAATTCAAAATACCCATATTCGGATTGCGATTGTCTTTCACTTGTTTCACCCCCCGGCACGAAAATCTATCTTACACTCATGGTTGGCGCGATTTTACAATAATTAATGTATGAGACATGCTATGATTTCATTATAAACTACCATTAATCCTAACGGAAGGAGCAATATTCATTAAACGAGCAGAAAATATTAGTTTATAGATGGAGGAATTAAACAATGAAGTTGGAGTATGTATTTTATATCGATACGAATCCTGAGCAAGTGTGGGATGTTTTGGTCAACCCAGAAAAATCGGTTAAAGCATTTATGGGTGGAGTTATCCACTCAACATATCAGGTGGGCGATGACATTAAATTTATAGGACCAGGTGCCGATGGAAATGAGACTGTTCACATTTATGGCAAACTACTTCAATATGAACCAAATCGAATTTTAAGCTACACGGATCACCCTGGCCCATCTCACTATGCCGAACATGCTCAGATGGAAAGTCGAGTTACCTTATCTTTGGAATTAGTAGGGGCATGTACAAAACTACATCTTATTAATGATCAATGGACAGAGAACAATCCTCTCTTCAGTAAAACAGAGCAATACTGGTGGATGATACTGAGTAACATTAAGACAATTGCGGAAACCGGAAGATCTCTGGATTTAGGTTTCTAGCCAAAGATTGTCACTTTAAACGTTATTTTGCTTCTGTTTTAAGTAATATTTTGCATTATAAATGTGTGTTCAAAAAGGCCGATAAAAGAAGCCCTGAGAAGTTCCATTGGCTAAAAACTCCATGTCCCAGGACGTGACGCTTTTAACCGAACAAGACGTGGGCGAATGTAACGAAAGATCCCCTAAAGCTTTTACATACATGAGTACCTAAAAAAGCAAGCTTAGAAAACTTGACTTTCGCTACGCCTTTACTGAGAGAACTAAAGTTGCACTTACGACGCACAGGACGTACAAGTACTGGCGTTGCGACAAGGCTTTTCGATGGGGCGAGTAATCGCAGTCCCAGGACGTCGTGCTTTTAGCCGGCGAGCAATAAGAAAGACTAACTATATAAAGTCAAGTGAATAAACAAAATTAAGATCGATAAATAATCCGAAATAAATGCATACCAAAGGCATCAATACCTGCATAGGCAACTAATTTATTAGGGTTAGAAAATTTGCGAATATTACCAATTTCTCCTAAAATCGTTGCACCTATAATTGAACCAAAGCCTGGAATGGTTTCAATTACGGCTTGTTCAAGAAGTCCATTGTTTATTTTTTCATCAAATATTGGACTGTATTAATTCATGATTAAGGTATTGATGATATTTCTCTATTCTTTATTTACTAATACAATATAAAACCGTTGTTTGTTAAGAGTGCAAAATTATATATACAGCCAATATCACTAGCGTCGCATAAATAAATGCAGAATGTTCTGAACTACATTTCTGGTTTTAAAGAAAAAATTGAAAGCACCTAAACAAAGGTAGTAAACATCCATTTTTTTGACTATAGCCAAAGACGAGTGCGACAAAAATTAAAAAGTTTTACGGGACACCTTTTCCTTTGATTTTACGAATCCAAATATGGGCAGATTTCCAAATTGCGGCTTTTAAATAACGACTGATTTGGAGATAAGTCCGCGAGCTGTTTGTGCTTAGCTGCGCGAGTACGTTTAAACAATAGACAATCATCGCTACGTACACTTGATTATGGACTGCTTGTTCGCTATGCCCGTAGAACTTTTTGATTGAGAGATGTTGTTTCATCCATTTGAAAAAGAGTTCGATTGCCCATCTGGACTTGTAAACATCGGCGATTTCAACTGCGCTAATGTCAAACCGATTTGAAATTAACGTGAGTTCTTTCCCTTTATCATCCAGTACTTTTATTTTACGAAAAACGTGTTCTGTTCGGTTTTGAGTTGATCCGAGAACGACCATTTCATCTGATAAAATAGATGAGTTTGATGGAACTTCAAGTGTTTTAATTACCCGAACGACAGCGTTTTTCCTTAAACGTGATACAAAGAAATAGCCGTCATCTGTCATGCGATCGAAACGCTCGTAATCCAAGTAGCCACGGTCAAAAACGTACATGCATTCTTTATCGTCAACAAATACTTCTAACTGTCCACGGTCGTGTTCTATTGCGTTCGTCATGACTGCTTTGTCCGGATAAGAAAGGCCTTTTTCCATAAATACAAGGCGCAGATGAAGCTTTACGCCAGACTTTGTTTTTCGGAATTCAGCCCATCTGTGATTCGTTAAATTTAAAGGTAATGTGGTAGAATCAATCAACATCCAAGGTGTAGACGTTTTTCTTCTGTGCTGAAAGTCTGTTTTTTCATGAATTTTCGCTACTAGATTTAAGAAGATGGCTTCAAATCAAAACCACCAGTGTGAACTGGTGGTTTGTTCTGCGGCTAGAAGCCTCTGTTACCGGCCTTGGCCTTAAAGGCCCACTGAATGGGTTTCCCTTTTGCACCACACTTACTCACTGATTCTAAAAGAATCTCTTATTTCTTTTTATTTTTCTTCCCTGTAAATGGATCAAATTCTTCGAATAAAGTTAATTGATCACTCATGTAGTCATCTTTAAGCTGATTTCTTATGTATTCTTGTATTTGATTTTTATTTCTTCCCACTGTATCTACAAAGTAGCCTCGACACCAGAATTTTCGATTACCGTATCTGTACTTTAAATTCGCGTGACGATCAAATATCATTAAGCTACTTTTTCCTTTTAAGTATCCCATGAAGGAAGATACACTTAATTTCGGTGGTATACTCACTAACATATGAATATGATCTCTACACGCATTTGCCTCGTGTATATCAACTTCTTTTCTTTCACAAAGCTCTCTTATAATTTCTCCAATACTTTGTTTGTATTTTCCATAAATCACTTGTCTTCTATATTTTGGAGCAAATACTATATGATACTTACATCTCCACTTTGTATGTGCTAAACTATTCTTGTCCTGCATAGGGCTTTGCCTCCTTCTTTGGTGAGTTTTGGTGGTCGGGAAACCAACCTTAGCTTACCATGAAGAGAGGCTTTTTTTGACCCCACGCTTGAAGCTCTTTAGAACCCCCGGCATAGCCAGGGGTTTTCTAAAATCATAAAAAAAGAAGTAGGCACTTCATTTAGTCTTCTGCCTAATTGTGAAAAGCTAATGGATTCAAACCCAACTGCTTTTTGAAGATCATCTGAAAAAACAGCGTCAGCTAACGCCCGTAAACTTTCGGTACCATGAAGTTGCGCAAACAGCAGTAACTTCATGAATGGCGCCATATAAAGCTTCTTTGTATAGTAATCTAATTGAAAGTTTCCAACCATTTCATTAAAAAGTTCAGTCGAAATCGGTGAAAACCATTGTTCAAATGATGTTTTTCGTGTAAACTTATCCATGTGTATGTCCTTTATATTGGATTTGGATAGTTTACTACCAAACCCCATTATAAAGGATTTTTTTATGGAAAAATATAGTTAAAGAAAATTCAGTATTTTACTTTATACTTTTGTTTTTTAATGCGACGCTAGTGAGCCAATATATCAAACGGCGGTTTTGGAAATAAATTCAGATAGGTTCTGCTGATGATGAGCTACCTCACTCTTGCGCTATGACTTTTCATAGAAACGAGTGAAACCAATAAATCTAATGTAATCGTGGTATATTACTGGCGATAACCCATCATAACCCATCAGTAGGATAATGATACTCCCCTACCGCCATCGTGTAAGTGGGTGAATGGGAAAACTAGCCAAACGCAAGGTTCAGTTTGATTATCCCTATTTTCACAGTAACTAGTTCTAACAACGCTTATACCGCAATAAGAGGGTTTTTGACCATGATTTATTCTCCGACCGTTCTTTCTTATGAGCAAGAAAATATTCCATAATAAATAATAGTAATTCATTTTGGTTTAAGAAATAATGTCTAAGTGCTCAGGTAAGATATTCGAGCTTCAGATGCAATTCTTCGGATAGATGCTTTTTCAATACCTTCCGTTTCAATAGTTTTCCAAGGTCTTTCAGCAATCATTTTTCTTTTGTGATCATGATCAAATATTTTCGGCATTTAAATCACCTCTTGCTTTTATTTCACACACTGTGTTATTGTTGTTTTATTACAGTGTGTGAAATAAATAAATATTGGAACATTAAATCGGATGGACATTATCAAAGTGGTGAAATAGGACCTTGTTGAGCAATTAAATCATTTGTAAGGAACATTGAACTTCCTTTATGACCAAATAAGTTTAATAAATGGTTTTATAAACAGTTTGGGGAAAGGGAAGGAATCATAGAAATGAAACGAAGATAGTCATGAGCAGTGACTACTTTTTTCAGGGAAAGGAGATTGAAATAGATGGATCTTCATTACGAAATTAAAGGAAACGGAAAGCCGGTTATACTACTTCATAGTGGAGCTATGGATTCACGTGACTGGGAATTCATCACACCACATCTTTCAAAGTCGTTCAAAGTAATCACTCTTGATGTCCGGGGTGCAGGGAAGTCACCTGTTCCGAATGAACCCATTGATTATGTTAAGGATCTTAGAAAACTCTTGGATCATCTTAAAATTAAGAAAGGTGCCCTCGTTGGACATTCCCTAGGTGGACAAATTGCAACTGATTTTACTCTGTCCTATCCAAAAAGGGTGTCACAACTGGTATTGATCGCTCCAGGCCTGTCGGGGTTTAAATTTTCTTCCGAACATGCTGAATTAGAGAGCCGAGTTTCTGAAGTTGCACCAGATGTCGAGAAAATGACTAATATAACATTAAGCGAGCCTTCCTGGAGTGTTTCTTTCGGAAAAGCATACGATTTATTGCGCGAAATGATGATACACAATATTCAAAAGACTTTTGATTGGAAAACATTCGAAACTGTTTCCTCAAATTCAGCGATGGAAAGATTGGGAGAAATTAAAACGAAGACACTTTTTATCATAGGCGAGGAGGACTCAGAAGATCTCTTTAAAATCGCACAATTATATAAGGAAATTTCCAATATTAACTTTGTGCGTATACCTGGTGCTAATCACATCATCACTTTGACACATCCTAAGGACGTTTCCGACCACATCAGTCATTTTTTGAACTTACTAGAATGGTAATATCACGAAAACACAGATAAGGGATCAGTTCCAGTTCGGGAAAATTGCCAGTGGAAGCAATTGACCCACCATAACGTTATCCTGAATGTGGTTACCGTCAGAAAATCTTTAAAGACTACTCATTATTTAAGTTTGAGCCTCCTAAATGGCTTGAGGTAGATAAAATACATTGAATATGCCTTTGAAGTTATAGTCCGTTTGTGTTATAACGAGCTGCACTTCAAAGGGGCATTTTGTTGAACAGTTGCATGAAGTAACTTTATTATATTATGGCTTTTCCTTCCATTACAGGCACAGCTGTCCTATTTTTAGTAAAAATACAGTTCACGGATAAACTTGTAACTAATTGTTGAAGTTAAAAATAAATTATTTTAGGATGGCAGTAAATTAGAGGTAAAATTCACATTTTGAATCATAGGTTTAAAAAATAGTTACTTTTCAATAAAAATCTGATAGGAAGTGTAAAAAAATATGTTAGATACTATATGTTTTTTCTGCAAAAATAAATTTACGATTAATCGCTCCGATTCACAATATTATAAAATCAAAAAAGGAGAAAATAAATACTATATATGTAAAAGTTGCAATAATTCATCTCAACAAGAAGCGATTAATAAAACTGGAATAAGTCCGGATCAAATTGATGAATATGAAAAATTTTTCCGGTATAAATAAAACTCCCTTTAACATCGCGTACATGTCAATTTTCCCATCATTCTTATAGCTGAACATCTTTACTTAAAAATCTGAAGGGAATGCCAAGGCATCCATATTCTGTTAAAGAGGTAGTTAATTGAGTAAGAATTAATGCTTTTTTGTTGAAGTTTTTAAGCGAACTAGCAGGTAGCTAAGAAGGGAATTTATTTTACGACGTAGAAATAGGTATAAATCTAATATCTCATATAAAAGGTCCAGTGCCTCAACGATTTGAAAGAGTATTTTTTAATGTAGCAGATAAAGGAGATAGAGATAAAGAGTTTGAGCGAGGGCTTCATTTATCAAAAAAAGAAGCTCTTACACTTGCTAATGAATCATTTGATATAATTCAGATTTTAGAAGATGCGAGATTAAAACCCCAATTGTTAGTGTCGCAACCTCATCTGAATATGCCTCCACTTACTTTTAGTGCTAATAGTAACGAATTAACATTACTCAATATGATGGTACAAATGGTGCCAGAAATACATAACCCTACAGGGCAAATTATGACATTGCAAAAATGAGGAAGGGAAACGTTAGTTCACGTTGCATTTTCCTTATGTTTAGCGAATAGAAGAGGTTGCTGGAACGATTTCTGATGCTATAGACCAGTAAACAAACATCTATGTAAAGTTTTTTTACTCTTATGATCAATTGATACTGCACGGAATTATTGAATCAGTTGATCAATATTGCCGGCGGATGAAGCTGCGCCATGAGAATAATGAGTGTACATGGGTAAATCTCTGTGACATTGTTGATCTTTATTCTAAAAGTGTCCCATAAAGCTTCCCACGAAACTTTTTAGTTCACTTTGAGCTGTCTGTTTTCCTCTTCAAGTTTTTTGATACGCTCATTCTTTGCTGCCAGGAGGAGATCCTTACCTTTATCCATTATCTGTTTTTAATTTTTTGTACGTGTATGGCTTTCCTTTTGTTCTCTTAGCACTTCAATTTGCTTTCTGATATCCGGTTGATTGTAAGATAATAGAATTGCACCTATCCCTTTCATACCAATCGTTAGAGCTTATTTTTCATGTCCGAAACTTGAATTAATAACAATTTTTTCAAATCCACATCTGATTCACAAAGAAAATGGCCTTAAATGGGCTAATTTCTTTATAAGAATAGCTCCCGATTGTGGAAGATTGAAATGTGAAAGAGATGCAAAGCTCCTGTCGATTAGGGAAGTCCTATTACATCAACAGAAGCACCTTTTACATATATCTTTAATTGTAGTAAACACAATATGAATTTAATTAGGTCTTTCCATTTCACTCATGAATGACCACGAACGAGCACCAATACAATAATAATTACGTAAAAAAGTACGGTTTTCAATTTGGACTTACTCCCACTTTTCAAAACTTGAACACCTAAAGGAGGAAGAGCTATGCAGAGTCTTGTTAGTGAGATTGTCGTTGTCATATTTGTTCCTTTTAGTACCCCCAATGCTAAGACAAACATCATTCCTAAAGCAAGTGATCGAAACCACCCAAAAACCTTAGACAGATATGCTCCTATAGCTAATACAATCCAGTTACAGTTGCATAACAGTTACTAAACGACTTTCATTTATTAACTGGCCACGGCCATCGTGAATAAAACAAGCATTGGGTCAGCTTTCTTCTTTTTGTCTTCTCTTGAGGTTCAGAATCATCCTCCTTATTTTCATCTAATCAAAGTAAGGAGATTGAACTGCTTAGCAGAATGAAGAACCACACAACTGGAAGGTTTTCAAGGGATTTCGTATGCTCACTCTTGGCTGGTCAGATGGTGTGTCTTTTAGGCCGCTTGCTTTTTTCTTTGAGTTCAAAAACAGAGAAAAATCGGTATCAGAACATCGATTCGAATATAGACAAACGAACAGTTGATTTCTTCCACTAATCTGCTTTTTTAAAACAATAGTAGTTGCCAAATTTGGGTCACTCCTTGCTCGGCTATTGCAGCTTTTAAGTGAAAAAAATTTTCTAAAAAACAAAATCTACTAAATCATTGAATAATATTGATACATGATCAATTAACTCAATTGACTTTCATCGCAGAGTGTTTCTAAATGATAACGGATTACTTCCTTCACCTTTTCTGGAGTGTAGACATCAGGTCTTAAAAGAGCATGAATGGACAATCCATCAATTAATGCCGCTAGCCTACTCTTTTCTAATTTTACATTAGTTGAATCAGATAAAATCCCTTGTAGAACTAATATCTCGATCATTGAACTTGCTAATTCATACATACCGTTAGTCATCTCATCTTTTTTTTCTTTTAATGTATCACTTGTAAGTGACTGAAGTGCAAGGATCCACCAAACGCTCGTTTCGATTTTCTTTTCTTCATCAATTGGTATAAGCTCTAATAAAACTTCCGCAACCGCCTGCAATGGATTGTCTGACCAACTTTTACTTTGAGAACGTTTTTTCCCTTCTTCCAGATAATAATCCATGATAAATAATAACATTTCATCCTTAGTTGAAAAATAATGTCTTAACGCTCCAGCAGACATGCCTGCTTCAATAGCAACTCTTCTTATAGATGCCTTTTCGATTCCCTCTTCCTTAATAATACTCCAAGCGGCCTCAGCAATTGACTTCCTCTTTTTTTCATGATTAACAATCCTCGGCATAAAAAATCACTTCCCTTTTTTAGCACAGTGTGTTACTATGTTTTCAACACACTGTGTTATTTAAATTATAACATATAAAAAGGAGGGACTCTATATTTGATCGAAAGTATTGAAGCATTAATGCCTTCTTCATCAATAGACACATCAATAGCTTTGCTAATTATTTCTATTTGCGCATTAATTGATATATTAAGTCCTGGTGTACTTGCTGTAACTGCCTATTTATTATTGACACAGCCTAATCAATTATCTTCTCGCTTGCTTGTTTTTTTGTTTATTACGCAGTTTGGCTACTTCGTAGTGGGCTTATTCCTATACTTTGGTGGAGATTCACTATTGAAAGGAATTGGAAAATTATCTGAATTTGACTTTATCAATTGGTTTTATATCCTTTTTGGAGCAGCTATTGTTCTAATTAGCTTCAGTAAACCAAATGATACTACAAAAAAACGTTTAATTTCATTTATGCCCCAAAAAACAACGATGAAAGGGATGATCATATTAGGTATCATTGTTTTTCTAATTGAATTTGTAACTGCCTTGCCTTACTTTTATTCAATTTTGTTAATGAATCACCTAACAATTGAGCCTTCCTCTTCTATCTTTATTATAATTGGCTACAATCTTGTAATGGTGCTTCCTTCTCTTCTTTTGTTAGGGGTTAATATTATGTTTAAAGAGAGACTGCAACAATTTCTAAATAAAATTAGATCAAAATTAAATGAAGCACCGATTTCCTCACTCTTGGTAGCGATAGGAGTAGTAGGTGCGGTTTTTTTCAACATCGGTATTAGAGGCATATTAAATTAAAAAATTATTAATGAGGTGTTCATCATGAAAGAAATTATCAGTGGACTTGGTCTACTTTTCGTTATACAGGGAGTAGGCGGATTAATCAATCATTTGACTAATGGTGGAAAAAGTTGGTTTTTGGTAAATTATATTAATGCGTTTCAGGGATTTGAAATTGTTATGGACATTATATTTATTGTAGTTGGCGGGATCATAGGTTTAGCCTCTTGGAAAATAGGCGGATCAACTAAAAGTGAAAATTAGAATATAGAGCAAATAGGACGGATTATACATAGCCGTCCAGCTTGGCGGATGCTCCGTTGAGATATATTTTTAAATATTAATAGGGGGAACATAAGAATTATTATGAATTCAAGACATATAGGGAGCTCGTCTCTCCAAAGGGAAGGTCGGTTATACTTTATCGATAACCTAAGGGCAGCTCTTACAATGTTAGTAGTGCTACATCATTTAGTGTATTTTTCCATCTATAACGAGGTATTATCACAAGGATCTATTGGGGCTGTTATGGGCCTTCTATTCCTTGCTTTTAATCAGACTTTTTTCATGGGGACGTTTTTTCTTATTTCCGGATATTTTGTTCCTTCATCTTTTGAACGTAATGGAGCAACCCGATTTATCAAAGATAGATTCATCCGGTTCCTAGTCCCGTTTATCTTCTACGTTCTCATTCTTAGCCAAGTTCAATCAATTGAAGTCTATATGCTTAACCAGGAGCCATTTACATGGCAAACCTATTTTTCACATTTAACTTACGGGCCGATGTGGTACGTCGAGCTACTTTTCGTATTCGTTTGTTTATACGCAGTCTGGGCGAAATTTATGAGTAAAAATAAGCTATCAGTAGTTCGTCAGAGTACGCCACCCACCTACAGGATGTTTACAGTCTTTGTCATGATATTAGCGGTAGGATACTTCATCATAAGACTGTGGGTCCCTGCTCTTGATTTACCCGGTGGATCTCCCGGGGTTCAATCATTCGTTGGACTTTTTACAGCAAGCGGCTATGATCTCCCACAATATGTCGGGCTATTCATTTTGGGCATCATCGCTTACCAGCGCAATTGGTTTCGAAATATTCCTGATTCTATGGGTAGGGCGGGTTTTGGAATTGCAATTGGAGCATCGATTCTTCTTCTTCCCTTAGTTTTGTTATTTGGGGTAGACGGATTACAGTTTTCTGGTGGCTGGAACTGGACATCTTTGGTTTATTCTCTGTGGGAAGCTCTATTTTGTGTTGGCGTCATTCTCGGATTAATCATATTCTTTCGGAGAAGAGTTTTTCATCAAGGAAAAGGTTGGAGCTTCTTGTCAGCCCATTCTTTCGTGATTTACATCATTCATATACCGATTATCGCTATTGTTATTGCTGGATTGAAGGTCATCCACTTTCCACCATCCTTCATGTTTCTAGCTATGATTCTGATCACGATACCACTTTGCTTCTTGTTAAGTTATATAATTAAGCAGATTCCCTTTGCGTCAAAGATTCTTTAGGATGGTGAATATTAAAGAAAAAAAGAGGATACGACGATAACTATAAATGATGTTTTAAATATGTACACTTTTGATTGTAAAATGATGTACAGAAATGACTTTTAATGATTTGTCAATCAATATGCGAACTTTACATGGAGCCCCTGTGGACATGATTGACATGCCAGGAAGCCAGGCCCTACAGAGTCTGGCATAGCTATCAGGCTATCATGTCCACTTCTCCATATAAAGTTTTTAAAGCACTATAATCAAAACTGTACATTCTTATCCAATCGTTTTTGTACATTGTTAGAGTATCATTTATAGATAACCATATCTGCCCTTATGCTTCTCAAAAATAGAACTAATGAGCCTTTTCCACTTGGAATTTTTATCTGAGTGCTCAAAAGTATTAATTTTATAATAATAAGTGTTACGTGGAATACCGGAAATTTTGAGTAATGTCTTCACAGGATAATCGTGCCTTAGCTCATATATTACTTTTACTTTTTGTTTTGTCGTAATTTGTTTTCTTTTTGAACTAAGGCTTTTCACTTTTTTAAATAGAATTTTCCATTTAATAATATGTATAAATTTTTACTCCCACCTGGCTTATGTTCAGTTGGGCTTTTTTGTATTTAATGAATATTTTTTAAAATATTGCTTTTATTTTTGGCATTTCATAAAAAATCTTGTTGAAGGTTATGAAAGGGGAAATCATCACCCACCTTTGCAGTTGCGAAGGGAGCGGAAATGCATGATAGAACCAGATCGTACCGTGTGGCAAGTTCGCTGTGCATTTAATGCTTTTTGTAAACGTGTATTGAAGAATGAAGCAATCAATATTTTCAACGAAAGGCAACAACGTCTAACAAAGGAGATGACATTTTCGGATCTCACGCCACAAGAAGAAAATCAACCCTTTACCTTAGATAAGCAATATGAAGGAGAAGAAGGACAAAGTTTTCAAGTGGCTGGAAAGAAAATCACTCCAAAATTACTTGCTGAAGCGCTGCATAATTTGCCAATAGAAAAGCGTAAGACAGTCCTACTATATTACTTTTTTGATAAATCAGATGTAGAAATAGCCGAACTATTAGAGATTCCTCGTAGTACGGTTCAGTATAGACGGACAAGCTCTTTTAAAAGGTTAAAGCGATTTTTGGAGGAACATGCAGATGACTGGGATGATTGATGCTAACACAAAAGACAACGAATGTGGCTTATTACCGTATCCAATTATTTTAGCTGCAAATAAGGGTGATCCAGAAGCGATGAATTACGTTATTTTGCATTATACTCCTCTACCGTCATGGTTCGAGCGTTCAAAGCGTCGCAAGCTATGAGTAGAGCTGGAAGGAATACTTGCAGGGTGAAATTCCCGTGGAGCTGTACCAACAGCCGTCTGATTTTAATTGATTAATTATAAGGGGGCGTGTTTTTTGAAACAGAACTTGATTCCTTATAGTATGCAAATTGCTATGTTAAAACAACTGCTAACCCGTAAATTGATTACTGAGAAAGAATATTATATGTTTAAAAATAAATTAATGAAAGAATATGGTGTTATTTCTGATATTACAAGCTGAATTGTGTTCCAATGATGAAAGAACTGCTAAAATAAATGAAATTGAATTTATGATATTATAGTGTAAACGTACTGGAGTGGTGGGGGACTATTTTAAGGTATAAAAAGTCAAGAGAATTATAAAAATAATTTTAGGAGTGAAATTTAATTCATTTATCTAAAATTGGGCACACCAAATAAACCTTATTTTTGAAATTTTTAAATTAAGGTTGGTAGGACTTTTTTGTTTGGATTAGGCTGTGGTCTTGGCTCATATCGTTTGTTGTCGCGTAATATAGCAAAAATAATGTGAGTTAACTTCCACGCAACGGCACCAACGGCAGTTCCATGAGCTTTTCCACGTTTACGTAACTTTTGGTAATGTAAAGAAAGTGCTGGATCATGATTGCTAGCAACAAAAGAAGCTTGCCAAATAGCTCGTCTCATGTAAGGTGATCCACGTTTAGACATACGTGTATTCTGGCTATTAAAATCACCTGACTGATGTACAGACGCATCTAAACCAGCAAAAGCTACAAGTTGTTCGGGACGTTCAAAGCGCTTAATAGAACCAATTTCGCCAAGAATAACACACGCGGTTACATCGCTAATGCCTGTGATTGTTGTTAGATAATGTTTTTGTCGATTGGATATTTCAATCATTGCTTCTTCAATTTCAGACAGATGCTTTTCGATTAATTGAATCTGTTCAAGAAGAAGTTGAATTTGCAATTTAAACACATCAGTACCAATGGTGATACCAAAGGTATTTAATGCACTTTCTCTTATTTGAGTAGCTTTCTTAAGTACTCTAGATTCACCAAATCTTCCGTTACTTGCTTCCAGAAGAAGATTAGCTAACTCATTTGTATCAATTTCGATAAATTCTTCAGGTAACGTGTAATTCATTAATATCTCAGTAGAAGATTTGCCAAAAGTATCAGAAAATAGCTTTTCATATTCTGGAAAAACTTGATCAAGTAACGAAATTACCTTTCTTTTGATGTCAGAGGCTTGATCGACAAAATTATAACGCAAACGTTCTAAATGCTTTAACCTGAGTAAATCTTCTTCTATAAACGGAGTTTCGTCTGGTGAGTCAATTCGAATGACTTGAGCAATAAGATAGGCATCTTTTACATCTGTTTTTGTTTTACGTATATAAAAATGACGTAAAGCATCAGACTGTAGTGGATTAAAAACTGTTGTTTTAAATCCGAGCTTATGAATAAATGAAAAAACAGATAACCAGTAATGACCTGTGGCTTCAAGCCCAATTACGGAGTTATCAGGTGTTAGTCTATGTTGGTTAAAATAAAGTGTACCCTTTGTAAAGGACATTTTTAAAAAGACTCTAGGGAATTAAGTAACTTGAAGAAGATGATGACTGTATTGTGCAGGCGTCATCTTTTTTAAGTTCCATTGACCTCGATAATGATTGTAATAAATCATATAACTCTTAATCTCTCTTTTTACCTCTTCTAATGTTTCACACGATTTAAAGTCTGTTTCATCTTTAAAATGCCCAAAGAATGATTCTTGAGGGGCATTGTCCCAACAGTTTCCACGGCGGGACATTGACTGACCTAGCCCCATTACCTTCACCTTCTTTTGAAAATGGGGGTTCGTATAGTGAACTCCTTGATCTGAGTGAATGAATGCGTCTTCAGCCAACTTTATCTTACTGTTTTTTAACTTCTTGACTGTATTTAATGCAATATCTAGGGTGATTCTATCAGATGTTTCATAGGCTAAAATTTCATTGGTTTCGGCATCTTTGATAGTGGATAAGTAAGCACGTTTTCCTTTTCCATAACTCAAGTAGGTAATGTCTGTCAATAATACTTTTCTAGCGATTCCTTGTTTAAATTCACGGTTTAATAGGTTCGGTAGTGTTCTATGTTCTTTCGTTGCTTTCGCGATTCTTCGATAAGGATTGGCTTTTCGAATGGGACAAATAATTTGAAACTTTTTCATGATACGACGAATGCGTTTCAAGTTATAGGTAATGTGATACTGATGTTCTAATGTCATTTTGATTTGACGTGCACCTTTCTTACGACGGCGGAAATTGAACGCTTTTAAAATGATTGCCTTTACTTCTTCATCTGCTTTATCTCGTGCTTGTCTATTCAGTTGTGCTTCTTCTGAAAAATAACGATAATAACCTGATCTAGAGACGCCAACTAATTCACAAAGATACCTCACCATTCGATTTAAACCGTATTTTTCAATGACGAATTGGACTAACTGAAATTTCTGTTCCGCAGTTAGTTTTTCTTTTCCTTTATCAACAACCTTGTATATTATATTTAAGGTTTTAGTCTCCCGACTTTGAAAGGAAAACCTTATGAACCTAAGTTGTTTCTAAGTTGGTATTTCCTCAATTATTTGAGAAAATATACTTAATGGATTGAGAGGTGGATCGTTCCAACCTTGGGTGATAAAACTCGTTATCGAAAGACTGATCCCTCTCTCTGTTAAGCTGATTGCGAATGAGTTAGATGTTGAAGGCGTATTGCCTTACTCCGTATTTAGCACAAGGTCGTGACGCTTTTCAGTTGAGTGGCATTCAATCCAAAACAAGTAAAGAAGGTGAAGCGATGTTTTATCTTGGTATTGATATTGGTAAACGTACACATGTTGCTTCTGTTATGGACGATGCAGGGAAAGTAGTCTTAAAAGGATTTTCTTTCCCTAACACACTTGAAGGCGGTCACTCATTACTCACTCGTTTAAATGCTATTTCAGATGATCCATCATATTTCCTTACAGGAATGGAAGCGACCGGTCATTATTGGCTCGCTCTTTTTTCCTTCCTAGAAGAAGCCAATTATTTCGTCCATGTCATTAACCCCATCCAAACTGATGGTTGGAGGAAAGGGACTGAAATTCGAAAGCGAAAAACTGACATCATTGATTCGGTATTAATAGCCGATCTTATTCGTTACGGTTCATTTGAAGACACTACCTTAGCGAATGAGGATATGTTCTCCTTACGTCAATTGACGCGTTATCGTTCTTACCTCGTTGGAACTGCTGGTGATTTTAAACGTAAAATCATTGCTGTTTTAGATCAAATCTTCCCCGAATACGATACCGTTTTTTCTAAAGTTGGTGTGTTTGGGAAAGCTTCAAGAGCTGCTCTACTTGAATATTCCACACCGGATGCATTTAATGAAATTACAGCCGATATGCTTGCTGAAACACTCGGTTTAGCAAGCCGTAATCGTGTGGGGTTAATTAAAGCCGAAGCGCTAAAGAAAGCAGCTTCAAACTCCTTTGGAATTCGGTTTGCACAGGATGCATTTACTTTCCAATTCCGCTCCATGATTGAACAGCTCAATTTTCTAGAAACGCAAATAAAACAAACAGAAGAAGAAATAAACCAATTGATGACATCTATTGACTCAGTTATTGAAACGATTCCAGGTATCGGTCCAGTAATTGGTGCAACGATATTAGGAGAAATTGGTGATATTCACAAATTTTCTAATCCTAAAAAATTAGTCGCTTATGCTGGTATTGATGCATCTGTATCACAATCCGGCCAATTTGACTCAACCCATAATGTCATGAGCAAGCGTGGCTCTCCTTATCTTAGAAAAGCACTGTTTCAAGCTGCCATTGTCGCTTCAAGAAGTGATCCTGTTTTGAAAGCTTTTTATGAGAAAAAACGGTCTGAAGGAAAGCATCATCTCACATCAATAGGTGCCGTGTCTCGAAAACTCTGTTACATCATTCATGCGATATTAACTAAAAATGAACCTTATGAAATTCGTCAGTAAGCGAAAAAAAGGCAGCTTATCTGATGCTTATTTGACATGAGTTTTTTCCATACATTTTTCTAAAAATCACTTTACTTTTCCACTTGACTTTATATAGTTAGTCTTTCTGCTAGATCGATCTTTTTTAGTAATTCATTTTCTGCGCGTAATAATGCGTTTTGTGCTTCTAATCGAGCATACTTTTCTTCTATACTTAATTCACGCGCAAGAAGACGTCTTGAAGAAGAGTTACGTGAATCCTCAAGCCCTTCCAAACCCTTTTCTTGATAGGCAGTACGCCATCTTTTTAAAGCCGATTTAGCGCGTTCAATCCCAACGATTTCAATATCAAATCCTGCATCTTCAAATATTTGACGAGGAAATTTTCCTTCTCCATATTCTTTAACAGCTATTGCTTTAAATTCATCCGTGTATGTAATTGCCTTTTTACTAACCGCTTTTACATAAGGATGTTTCATCAATAAGTACTGTTCTTGATCTGTAAATAATATTTTCGACATTTTCATCCGCCCCATTCGCAATTTCTTTCATTATAAATAAAAGTACCCCATAAGAGAGACTTTTTAAAGTGTCTATCTTATAGGGTACATTTTAAAATATTCAAGAAGTTTATGACTACCAGCCTTTGTGTTGGCAAACCGTAAGGTATTCTCAACAGGTTGTCCTTTATCGTCAATCACCCCAACTTCATGATGACGTTTACCAATATCAATCCCAACATAAAACATAAAAAGCACCACCTAAATTAAGTATTTCAGATGGAGGAAAATCCTCTATTCTTTATAGATATCCAACCTCGTCCGATATGCGACAACTAATGTGCCATCCAGCTCATACGAATGATTCTATAAAGACAGAGGTGTCAGTCTATCCAACGAAGACAAAGCTTCAAGGTTACACACGACAACCTCTATCTGATTAAATACATTATACCTATAAAAAGGTACAACGATTTTAAAACTAGTAAAAATACTAGTCAATAACAATATACGAGGTTTAAGATAATATCAAATGATTATATGTATTTTTCTAAAGTGATAAATAATGGGAAATGCCTAAGCATGCAGAGGATTTATACTTTTTTAAAAATGATGAAGTTTGGCTGGCAACAAGCAGTCATGAAGAATGGTGTGTAATTTATCCGCGAAATGCAGAAGAAATAGAAAGGATAATGAATATAAAAGGGATAGTTGCCATGATTGAATAGGATGAATAATCTATAAAAATTACGACTTTTAAGTAGAGAGTAATACAGGTTTTCAGAGGGCTTTACTAGAAACACATCCATTTTGATTAATTTTTCAAAATGGATGTATATTCATTCTACTGAGAAAGTTCATTTGTCCAATATTTTTTAGGATCTATTATTTTGTTGATTTTTCCAGATTTTTTTAGCCAAATTTGTAAATCATCGTAATATTCGTATGCCATTGAAAAGTCATATGTGAAGCAAGGTAGTGTGGCGTCTGTAATTTTATTGGAAAGCGGGTCAGCTTTATCCATATTGGTGAACGCATTATAAATATCTTTTGCTTCTGCAGGCTTTTCATAAATAAAGTCAATGGCCTGGCGAATAACTTTTAAAAATCGCGCAATAGCCGACTTGCGGTTGCGAAGTATTTTTGGGGAAGTAATAAAAATCAACTGGCAAAAGTCAGGGATACCCCAATCCTTTAGTGCAAAGTACTCAACATCCAGCCCTTTGTGTTTCGCTTCTATGATTTCAAAGTTTTGAAAGGTAAGTGTGGCAGCATCAGCTTTGTCCTCTAGTAAAGCGTCACTATGATAAAAACCATTGTTAACAGGGATAAAATCCTCTAGTTTACATACACCACCATCAGATTCGACCATTGTTTTAACAATTGCAAGACCACCTAATCCTGGAGCACCTGGATATTGAATTCTCTTGCCAATTAAATCTTTGGGACGGGTAATTCCTTTCTCTTTAACATACATTACTCCACCATTTGTATGTAAGAACCGGGAAAATCCAATTACAGATTCATCGTTTGCACGGTCTTCAACAAGATGGAGAGGCTCAGTGATAGCGATATCCATGTTTCCCTTTTTAATCTCATTTATTGCATCAAAATGTTCCTCTGGCTCCACCATATTAATGCTAATATTTTCTTTCTTAAACCACCCCTTTTCCATTCCAATAATTAAAGGAATATGGTCAGGGTTTAAAAACCATTCTAATCCAATTGATATTTTTTCTTCCATTTTGAAGTTCCTCTCTCATATTTTCTTATAATAAAAAAAGCAGAATCACTAAAATAAGTGAATTCTGCTTGTTACCCATAATTAAAAAAGCTTCATTCACTTCCCTACGTTGGTACTGGCCAAATCAGGTTCAAAGGGTTAAAGAATAAACTTTCTTCTCTCAGCTTCTATGAAGCACCCCTAGTGGTGATATTTAATTTGTATTTACATTATACTGAGAAAATTATCATAGTTCAAGAAAATAGAGAATAGTTATTATTAGGTAAACTTTAATTATAGAATAATATAGATAGGGGAAATTTGAATTTTTTGATTAATAAATCTACACAACTAGTAAAATTAATGTAAACTAGTCTTATGAAATAGTAGTATTTGAGAATTAAAGAAGGTAAATAAAATGAAGATAGAACAATAAAATATTTCGTAAATTAAAAAGGGAAATTTGGTATGTTGAATATTGGGAATACAAATAAGTTAATATGTTGTAATAATTAAAAAAGGAGTATATCAATGAATACCTTAACTTTTAATGAACTCCAATCCGAGAAGGAAATCCTTGAAGCATTTCCGATTGGCTGGGCGAAGGTTGATATACCATCGTCTATTTGGGGGTCACTTCACTATGCTAGGGGGTCATTCCTTTAGATGAGCAAGAAGCTCTCTGTTTCTAAAACTCATTTTAATTTTCAATAAAGTGTAATTCTTGTATAAGCGATTTAGTTGTGTTACAATTTTTTCAATTCAATAGGATTTCCTTCGGGGTCAGGTGTAATTCCTAACCGGCGGTGATGAGGCATGCCTCTTAGTCCGTGACCCGGATTCATAGATAATATGAAAACGGTGGATTTGGTGAAATTCCAAAACCGACAGTAAAAGTCTGGATGGGAGAAGGAAAAACAAATTCTTCAAACTAATGCTGTTTTTGATGTTTATTTGTTATGCTCTTTTTTCTCCCTTGCCGAAATAGGTAAGGGAGATTTGTTTGTATGGAGAGGATTATTAGGAAAGGTTTTTTGAAATGAATGAACATGAATATATGAATCTGCTTTCACTAGCGCGTTTTACTTTAAGCCAATTCCTAACCCGAGTTTAGGTACTGGATTAATCGAGAACGGTCAGTTCGTGGGGATTGGTGAAATTGACATTCCCCCATAGAAGTTCGCGCTATCGATGAAGCTGATAACTCTTTAGTAGAAGTTGTATTACACTTAATCTGTGTAGCCATGAAGGGAAATACCTCTATGTGCTGACTAAATTGGTATTCAAAAGGTCATTGTAGCAATTCTAAATCCACTAGCTTCAGAAGGGAGTGTTGAAAAGCTTACAAGCCAGGTATTAGGGTGGAAATCGGATTATGCTATACAACTCAATGGAGAGTTTTCCCATTTTATTCAAACAAACACTCCAATCGTAACAATTAAAGCGGTCATAGGCATTTAAATAGCAGCGAAATCGGGAGATAATAAATGGATTAGCTCTCCTGATTCACGTCAAGTTCTACATCAGCACTGTCATGAGCTTGTTAGAATGCTGGTAGGAATATCTTACATGACGACCCTCTTTTAACCACCAGAAGACCCCGAGGTGGAATAAATCCCATTCGAATTGTGTTAGAAATGGAATTTCAAATTCCAACGTTTGCAAATGTAGTTCAAAATCGCACTGTAAGGACAATCATTTTTACAAGGAAATTAGATTCATTTAGAAAAGAAAATAGAGCCAGGAACTTATTATTGCTCATTAAGTTTTAAAGACATTAGAAAAGCGGAAGATTATATCTGTTCGCGAAGGTGTTTCAGCTAACTTTCTCCTCTACTTGATTGCACCAGAAGATTGGAGTGATAGTTTGGATATTAAGTATATGAGAAGAGCTCTTGAATTGGCTAAAGGTGGATTAGGATATGTAAATCCTAATCCACTGGTAGGTGCATTAATAGTTAAAAAAGGCAGAATCATTGGTGAAGGTTATCACAAAGCTTATGGTAGTCATCATGCAGAGATTAACGCCTTTCTAAATGCAACTGAGGATGTTAAAGATGCAACTATGTATGTTACTTTAGAACCTTGCTCACATTACGGTAAAACACCACCTTGTGTAGAGGCAATAGTTGAAAAAAGAATAAAGAAGGTAGTTATCGGGTTAAAAGATCCTAATCCTCTTGTAACCGGACGGGGAATAAAAATCCTTGAGGAGGCAGGAATAGAAGTAGTTTCAGGTGTTCTAGAGGAGGATAACAAAAAAATAAACGAAATATTTCTGAAATATATAACTACAAAATTGCCCTTTGTCATAATGAAAACTGCAATGACTCTTGATGGTAAAATTGCCACTCGCACAAACTCATCCAAGTGGATAACTGGGGAACTGTCCAGGAAATATGTACATGAGCTTAGACATAAAGTGGCTGGAATTATGATTGGAGTAGGTACAGTGCTTGCTGATAATCCGTCTTTAACAACGAGATTAAAAGATAGAAAAGGCTGTGATCCAATAAGAATAATTGTAGATAGTAGTGCGAGAATTCCTCTTGAAGCGAAGGTATTAAACCTTGCATCTAATGCGAGAACTATTATAGCAGTTACTGAAAAAGCAGATATGAAAAAAATAAAGATGCTTGAGAAAAAATGTGCCGAAGTTATTGTGATACCTTCCAAAAATGCGAGAGTTGATTTGACTTTGCTTATGAAGAAGCTTGGTGAACGAAAGATTGATAGTATTTTGCTAGAAGGCGGAAGCGAATTAAATTATGCCGCACTTGAGCAGGGGATTGTTGATAAGGTAAATGCATTTATAGCTCCTAAAATTATTGGGGGGAATACCGCTAAAACTCCAGTTGATGGACAGGGAAGAGCGCATATGGAAGAAGCAATAAATCTTGATTGTTTTGATATTCATCGTTTTGGTGAAGACATCATGCTAGAAACCTATATAAGAAGGGGGAACTAGAAGTTTATGTTTACAGGATTGGTAGAAGAAATTGGTAAAGTTGAATCCATTATTAAATCTACAAAGTCATCCAGAATAACCATTAAGGCAAAAAAGGTTCTTGAAGGAGTAAAGCTGGGGGATAGTATATGCACTAATGGTGTATGCCTTACTGTAAGCTCCTTTGATAGTGGAAGATTTAGTGTTGATGTAATGCCAGAGACAATAAGACGAAGCAATTTGAGGAGCTTCTTACCTGATGACGAGATTAATCTTGAAAGAGCTTTAAGATTAGGCGATAGACTGGGTGGACATATTGTCAATGGTCATATTGATGGTACTGGAATTATTGAAAATTTCAAGCAGGAAGATAATGCGTTATGGATTACGATCGTAACCTCACCTGAACTTTTTAAATATATAGTGCAGAAAGGATCGATAGCTATTGATGGTGTTAGTCTTACGGTAGCATATATAGATGAACCCGTATTCAAAGTATCAATTATTCCTCACACCAAGGATACGACTACTCTGTTTCGAAAGAAGGTAGGAGATGAAGTAAATCTGGAATGTGACATGATAGGAAAATATATCGAAAAATTACTGGATGCTAATGAACAAGTGTCAATTAATAAAGGCATAGATTTTAATTATTTAAGTGAAAAAGGATTTGCATAAATAGAGATGGAGGTCAGAGAGTGAATAAGTTTAACACAATTGAGGAAGCAATAGCAGATATCAAAGAAGGAAAGATTATAGTTGTAGTAGACAATGAAGATAGAGAGAATGAAGGAGATCTTCTTATGGCTGCAGAGAAGGTAACGCCAGAAGCTATCAATTTCATGACAAAGTACGGGAGAGGGCTTATATGTATGCCGATTACAAGGGAGAGATTAAGAGAATTAAATATTCTTCCAATGGTAGAAAGAAATACAGATTCACTTCAGACCGCGTTCACTGCTTCCATTGATGCTGTTGAAACAGTAACAGGAATATCAGCTCATGAGAGAGCCGCCACTGTACTTAAGGTTCTTGATTTTAATGCAACAGGGACAGATTTTAAAAGACCTGGGCATATGTTTCCATTGGAGGCAAAGGATGGCGGAGTATTAAAGAGAGCAGGACACACAGAAGCAGCAGTAGATTTGTCCAAGATGGCAGACTTATATCCGGCAGGTGTCATTTGCGAAATAATGAACGAAGATGGAACGATGGCAAGAGTTCCGCAACTTATGGAATTTGTAAAAGAACATAATTTAAAGATTATTACTATAGAAGACTTGATTGCATACAGAAGGAAGAACGAATCCTATATAAAAAGAGTAACTGAAGCAAAGTTGCCTACAAAATACGGTGAGTTTAGAATGTTAGGATATGTAGATACCTTAAATGATGAACATCATATAGCACTTGTAAAGGGTAATGTTTCGGGAAGTCAGCCAGTCCTAATAAGGATTCATTCAGAATGTCTTACAGGGGATGCTTTTGGTTCCTTAAGATGTGACTGTGGGGAACAATTTGTAGCAGCTATGAGGAAGATAGAAGATGAAGGTAGTGGAATTCTCATTTATATGAGACAGGAAGGAAGAGGTATAGGGCTTATAAATAAAATAAAGGCTTATGCGCTACAAGATCAGGGTATGGATACTGTCGAAGCTAACTTAGCTTTAGGTTTTTCCGCAGACTTAAGAGATTATGGAGTTGGAGCTCAGATTCTATCAGATTTAGGTGTGAAGAAAGTAAAGCTTATGACTAATAACCCTAAGAAAATAGCAGGACTTACTGGATATGGAGTTGAGATTGTAAACAGGGAGCCGATCCAAATGAATCACAATGAAAGAAATGATTTTTACCTAAGAACCAAGAAGCAAAAGCTAGGACATATGCTTAATTTTAGTGAAAGATAAATAACAATAATATTAAATAAAAAGTGAGGAACCAAAATGAAAATGTTTGAAGGGAATTTAATAGCACAAGGGTTAAGGTTTGGTATTATAGTAGGAAGATTTAATGAGTTTATTGGTGGTAAACTTCTAGAGGGGGCTCTAGATGCATTAAGGAGACATGGAGTCGAGGAAAAGGAAATTGAAATAACCTGGGTTCCAGGTGCTTTTGAAATTCCACTTGTAGCGAAAAAAATGGTTAAATCTAATATGTATGATGTTGTTATTTGTCTTGGTGCAGTAATAAGAGGGTCCACACCTCATTTTGATTATGTATCAGCAGAAGTAACGAAGGGAATTGCAAGTGTATCTTTAGAAACTGAAGTCCCAGTAATATTTGGAGTATTAACTACTGATACAATTGAGCAGGCAATAGAGAGGGCAGGAACAAAAGCTGGCAATAAGGGTTATGATGCAGCTGTTACAGCTATTGAAATGGCAAACCTGCTTAAACAGTTATAATAATGGATTTGGCAAACTTGACACCATTTAATGACATAAAGACTATCTTCTTTGATTATGATGGGACTCTCCATAACAGCATAAAGATATATGGACCTGCTTTTAGGAAAGCTTATACTTATCTTGTTGAACAGGGGTTTGCAAATCAAAGATATTGGTCTGACAAAGAAATAAGCTATTGGCTTGGCTTTAACCCTCAGGAAATGTGGAAAAATTTTATGCCAAATTTAGAAGAAAATACAAGGGAAAAATGTAGTGCAATAATTGGTGAAGAGATGCTTAAGTTGACTGAAAAAGGAAAGGCAGAGCTTTATGAAGGTTCCTTAGATACACTAAAATATCTTAAAAGCAAAGGATATGTGTTAATATTTATAAGTAACTGCAAACTTTCTTATCGAGACCGTCATAGTACTCTTTTTGGCCTTGACGAATATTTTGAGGAGCTAGTATCCTCAGAGGAATATAATTTCATACCAAAGCATGAAATTTTGAGGGATATAAAAGATAAATATTCGGAAGAAATGGTCATAATCGGTGATAGATTTCAGGATATGGAGGCAGGAAAGAAAAATGAGATATACACCATTGGATGTAGTTATGGATTTTCTCTTGAAGGAGAACTAGATGAAGCAGATTTAATTATAAAAAACATTAGTGAACTAAAAACATATTTATAGGTAATATGGAAAATTCCAACTTACTTCTGAAGAATAGTTTGCAGGATTTAAAGCAATTGTAGATGGTGATTTGATTATAGATAGTTCAACAGGTGGGTTTCTTGATGATTACTTATTCTAGAGACACCAAATTATATAGAACTGAAAAAATTATATTTATGTTTTAGCCTAGGCCTAGTGTATAGAAATATAAAAAAATAAATAGATACTGTAGACGTTCAATTAAAATGAACGTCTTTTTTTACGTTAGAAAAAGTGAAATTTCAACCGACTAACAAACATTTTTTTCTTCCTCTATGGGAGAAAAGAAGAATAACGATTGGCAAATCGAAAAGTGTAAACAGTGCTAAATACCATCATGTCCTGTAATTAATTTGCTATCAGATATTGAAGAGCTTCCTTGGTAATGATTACAAAGACCTATTTATATCGAGGGCTTTAAATGAATTGTAAATGTCACATTTTGAAATAATTAAATTCCCCAAAAACCGCCTTAAATGCTGTTGTTAAGGCGGTTTATTGAAGGTGAAACGGGTAATTATTTATTACAAAATCATTAAAAAATCGTAATGATTATGCAACAAAACAAAAAATTACTTGAAAATTTTTCCAGACATAAATATAATTCATGAACACAAGTTTTAGAGACATTTATTTACGATAGGTATATAAGAGTGGGTCTATTATGTTAGTAATCTCGATATAGTAAAAATACATAAAATGGATACAGGGATAGGAAATAAATAACTAATGAGGTATTAAGGAGTTTAGTCTCCTTCATTGGAATTTATTTATTAATACATATAGAAGGTGAAGAAATGAAAAAAATTACAATGAATTTATTTACGAATGATGAGACATATGCACAGTACTTTATTCGATATAATCGACAGCTTACAAATGAAAATAGATACACACTGAAGGTATACACAGATAAGGAAAAATTTGCTCAAGCAATTAGTAATCAAAAAATGGATATTTTACTGACAGATGAAACTGACATAGATTTTGCTAAAGGAAATTTTAATGAAATTGTATTTTTAATGGGGCAAAATATTGAAAAAGATAATACTATTTACAAATTCCGTCCAATAAATACAATAATTTCTCAGTCTTTAGCTATATATTATGAAAATAATGGTGCGCCTAAAAATGAGAAGGGAGCAGTAAATGAGGAGAAGGTAATCACATTCCTCAGCGGCTCAGGTGGAGAAGGAAAGACAATTCTCTCGCTTTGTTTAGCAAAGTGTTTAGCACAATATAATAAAAATGTTCTGTATTTAAATTTAGAAACACACCATACGATGGATTTGTATTTTGCAAACAAAGAGCAATCATCTATTGAACTTTTCTATTACTTAAAAAATAATGTCGATAAATTAGTGGCGAAAATTGAAGGATTAAAATCAACTGATTCACAAACAAATATTGATTATGTCTATTATCCTGTATCGCCGGATGAAATAGGGATGTTATCAAACGAAAATATTGATGATTTGATTGAAGCAATAAAACGTACGAATAATTATGACTATATTATTGTGGATACAGACGCAAAAATAGATGAAAAATGTGAACATTTGTTATCTATTACGAATGAAGTATTTTGGATATTAGAAAGCACAGAAAAAAGCTTCCATCATACACAGTTTTTACTAGAGAAGCAATTAAAGTGGGATAGGAATTCACAAAATATTCCGATTCATTTCATTCTAAACAAGAAAAAGGATGTTATGTTTCCTTCGTATAATAGCTACAATTTTAGTATTGAGGAAAAAATTGATTACCAAAAGAATTGGGATCTGCTAGATGAAGTAGATAAATTGCAAATAGATTCTGAGGTTGGTAGACGATTATATCAAATTATTCAAGATGAACAGCATTTTGTAGTGGAGGTGTAGAGCATTTGTCGCAAAAGTTAAAAACAATACAACAAGTCGAAAAAGATAATTTAGATGAGAGTGTCCATCATTTAATTGAAAAATTAAGAGATATTTTAGACTTTATGCATTCTCCTACAAATGAAGAATTAATGGATTTGATAGAAGAGACAGTGATTGAATATGCAAAAGAGAATACCTTACATACGGATGAGATGAAGAAAATAATTGACCGGATATATCATGCATTTAGAGGACTAGGTGTGTTACAACCAATTCTTGATGATCCAACAGTTACGGAGATAATGATAAATGATTTTGATGAAATATTTATTGAAAGAGATGGTCAAGTATTTCAAACAGAAGCAAAGTTTGAAAGTAGACAACGTTTGGAAGATACTATCCAATCAATCGTATCGAAAGTAAACCGTGTAGTAAATGAATCAAGTCCAATTGTTGATGCTAGATTAGATGATGGTTCACGTGTCAATGTCGTTTTACCCCCAATCGCATTAAAAGGACCGGCAATGACTATTCGTAAATTCCCAAGTAAGCCAATAACGATTGAGGATTTGATGAACTTTGGTGCAATCAACGAAGAGGCGGCATCTTTCATTCAACATCTAGTAGAAGCAAAATATAATGTTTTTATTAGTGGTGGTACGGGTTCTGGTAAAACTACATTTTTGAATGTTTTATCTAACTTTATACCAGAGGATGAACGGATTATAACGATAGAAGATTCAGCAGAATTACAAATTAAGAAAGTCCCGAATTTAGTTAGCTTAGAAACTCGAAACAGAAACACAGAGGGAAAAGGGGAAATAACAATTCGTGATTTAATTAAATCATCCCTACGAATGCGTCCATCAAGAATCATTGTAGGGGAGGTCCGTGGCGCTGAAGCATTAGATATGCTACAAGCTATGAATACTGGTCATGATGGTTCACTTTCTACTGGTCATGCTAACTCTATAGTTGATATGTTAAGCCGTTTAGAAACAATGGTATTAAGTGGTGCTGAATTACCAGTCGAAGTAATTCGAAAGCAAATTAGTTCATCAATAGACATTATGATACATTTAACCCGATTTCGTGATCATTCACGTAAAGTCGTACAAATCTCTGAAGTATTAGGAATAGAAGATGGAGAAGTAAAGTTATCGGATTTATTTGTGTTTCGAGAATCAGGTGAGGATGAAAATGGAAAAGTACTTGGGCATTTGGAACGAACAGAAGCAAAGTTTCATTCCATTAGTAAAATAAAACAGGCAGGAAAATCACAAATACTTGAAACACTTAATAGGGTAAATAGAAAGTAGGCGAATACTATGGAAATGGATAAAATAATAGGTTCCATAGCAATTGTTATCCTGTTAGGCATTATTATATTTCGTAGAATAATGAACAGCCGTCAACAAAAAAAGATAGGAAAAGACGAATTCCAAAAACGTCAGAAAACTATTTCTGCAATTAGGAAACGTACACTTGGCGGAGAGCTGCTAATTGATTATGCAGTGTATAACTTGACGATCAAAGAGAAAATAAAATATACGATTTTCGCAGCTATAGTGATTTTTGGAATTGCCTATTTATTTTACGATAGTATTATTTTCTCGGCGATTCTCTCTGCAACTGGAATCTTTTATCCGAGATTTAAAAAGAAAAACCTTATTGCTAAACGGCAAAATGAATTGAATCTTCAATTTAAAGAGGCAATAGCATCATTGGCATCTTCACTTGCTGCAGGGCAATCAATAGAAAATGCATTCAAAGAAGCATTAAAAGATCTTAAATTACTATATCCAGATAAAAACACGTATATTATTCAAGAATTTGAATTAATTACGCGAAGAATTGCTAATGGAGAAATAGTAGAAAGAGCAATAGACGATTTTGCAAATCGTTCGAACTTGGACGACATTCGGAATTTCGCAGATGTTTTTATCACTTGTAAACGTACTGGTGGGGACTTGGTTGAAATTATTAAAAGAACCGCAGATATTATAGCTGACAAAATTGAAATTCAACAAGATATTCGTGTACTAGTATCTCAAAAGAAGTTTGAATCGAAAATTATGGCGATAGCGCCAATTGGAATGATCTTATTTTTGAAAACTTCATCGCCAGATTACGTAGCTCCATTATATGGTTTAGGTACTCCAGGACCAGTTATTATGACGGTTGCACTTGCAAGTATTGGAGTAAGTTTATTGATTAGCCAGAAAATCATGGACATAAAAATTTAATAGCTTGAAAGTAGTGAATTCACATGGTATTGAGGATAATCATTTTAATAATGCTTGTTTTATTAATCTTAGTTGTATTAAAAAACAAAAAAATATATGCGGATTTTGTAAAAAATTATAAAGAAGACATAACATTACCTGGATTTTCTCCATTTGCTTTTGCAATCATTGATAAGCTTAAAATATATAAAAAGTTCCCTAAAATAGTTAACTTTATTCACCAGAAAATGATCATTCTTAAAGGAAGTAAATTATCAAATGATTATACAAAAATTTATCTGGCTAAAGTTATTACACTAATTTATTTGATGACATTGATGACACTTATTTTAGTAGAGCTAGGTGATGAAGGCTATAGTAACTTAGTTTATGGTGCAGTTATTATTGTCATTGTTGCAGTTTACTTAGTGAGGGATTTAGAAAAGAAAGTAAAGGAACGAAGAGATGCGATTATTTTGGAAATGCCAGAATTCCTAAATAAGGTTATTTTGTTAGTCAATGCTGGTGATACGATACAAGGTGCAATGAAAAAGAGTGTCTTGCAAAACAGGGCAAATATTCAAAAATCACCCTTGTATTTTGAATTAAATGAAGCGGTAGCAAAATTGGATGCTAATGTTTCCTTTCAGGAGGTGATGAAAGATTTAAGTTATCGATGTAGTATTCAAGAAGTATCTGTGTTTACTACAACTGTAATGATGAACTATAGAAAAGGTGGTGCATTATTAGTAGAATCCTTAAAAGAATTATCGGTTACACTTTGGGATAAGCGAAAGACATTAACTAGAGTTAAAGGGGAAGAAGCTTCCTCAAAACTAATATTCCCGATTATGCTTATCTTTGTAGCTATCCTACTAATTGTTGCGTACCCTGCAATAGCAATATTTTAAATTATTTTATAAGGAGTGTTTTAATGATGAATTTTGTAAAAGATTTTTGGAAAGATGAAGAAGGGTTAGAAACGATTGAGATTTTATTAATTTTATCTGTTTTGGTAGTAATAGCAGTTATGTTTAAAGATAAGATTAGCCAATGGGCAAATAATTTATTCAATAGAATTGATAATGATATTTTAGAATAGATTTCAACCGAAGATATTTAGTTTAATTCTTACAATATGTAAAAGACATATAACTGGGAAGAACAACTATAAAACGATTACATATATTCTATTTATGTAAGGTAAAAACATCATAAGTTATTAGCGTAATAGAAAGGATGTAAATGGAATGGTGAAAATAAAACGTCTATCAATGATAATCATTACACTTTTCAGTTTATCTTTACTATTAGCTGCTTGTTCAGATAGTAATGATAATGAGGAACCAGAAGAAAATACAGAAATTGGTGAAGAGCCAAATACAGATGAAAATTCGCAAGATGAAAATGTAGAAGACGAAAATACAGAGGATGCAAATTCAGAGGATGAAACAGAAGGAGATGACGGATCAGAAGAAACAGTTGATCATCAAACAGGTTTAAAATTTGGTGAAACAGGTACCGTTATTTCTGGAGATGTGTCAGAGAATTATCAAATGGAAGTGACACCAGAATCCATTGAATTTATTGATGAATATGAAGATGAAAATGGTGTGCAAGAAGCATGGGAAGAAGTGCTTGTTAAATATACTGCCAAAATTAAGAATACAGGTGACGAAGCATATTCGTTAAGCAACATTATGCTACCATCCTTAGCTCCATATGCTGGTGAGGAAGATACAGCCAGTTTAAATCATCAGTTATCAACATTTGATGAGGAAATTACTAAAGATGGGCAAGAAATAACAATCGATGATGAAATCGCACCAGGTGAGGAAGTTACCATGGTATCCGTTTATGACACAAAAAAATCGGATGAGTATCATTTAATTTATGGAAGTGAAACAGATCAAATTGTTACTTATGCACAATGGGAAATAACGCAAACCGATTTTAAATAAGGACATGAAGGGATGTTTATAATGAAAATTTTTCTAAAAGATGAGCGAGGATCCTTCACGATTGAATCGTCACTCGTCTTCCCTTCTTTATTAATTTTTACTTTAATCGGTGTTTTCTTTTGTATCATTCTTTTTCAAACAGGAACAGCTAGTTATTCTGCTCATCGTGCTTCAACAAATTTAGCCTATGTGTGGAACAACTCCCAGAAGGACATTGTTACCGGTGAATTTGGAAAATCAACATATACTGGTTTGCCAGGAAATCAAAGTGATGGCTTATATTGGCGAGTTCAAGAGTTTGATTTATTATCATTATTTAATTTGAACGACTTTCAATCTACAGGTAACACGGGTGGCAAACTGAGAAGAGTAACCAAGTTTAATAATGGTACTGTTACTTTAAAATCGGAATATAAGTCAAATATATTGGATGGTGAAGTAAAGGTTACAGCAACTTCTAATTTATATATTCCATCTTTTATGAAAAGTGTGGTAAGTGACAGTATAACAGTTTCCTCCACACATACAGTTACAGAAACACCTGAATTGATACGTACGCATAATTTTTCAAAGTATTTATGGAGTGAATTTGGGTTAGATGATGTAATGGGTAAGGCAAAGGAATCAATAAAAAACTTTTTTGGTGGTAGTTGATGTGCGAAATATAAAACAAATTATGAAAAATTTATTATTTAATAACCGTGGATCAGTATCTATTTACGCTATCATCATTATCTTGCCAGTTTTCTTAATGAATGCACTTTTTATTGATACGATGCGTATCTTAGTTGCTGAACGTCAAATTGAAAGTTCTCTAGATGCAGCGCTTAGATCAACAATGGCAAAGTTCGATACAAAATTAGCTAATTTGGGCTTGTTTGCATACAGTGGAGACGAAGGAGCAGCAAATGGTGACTTTCAAAGTTATTTACAGAAGGCAACTACTGATTCATCCCTATCAGGGTATAACAACATTGCTGTACCAAACATTGATATGGGAGAATCTTCGATATCGTTTGATTTTGAGCGAAATTTAGTTGATTTGGATGTTTTCCGTTCACAAGTTATTGAAACGATGAAATATCAAGCACCAGTCCAAATTGGAACAGATATTTTCGATATGTTTAAGCTAAATGAAATGTCTTCTGGTGATGTGGATAACATGCAGGATCTAGTAGATAACTATGAAGAAATACTAGAATTGATGAAAAAAAGAAATAATAAAATAGACAGTGGAAAAGAGAAAATTGATAAGTTCATAGAAGAGGTTAAAGCACTACAGACTAAGATCACTGGTAAAAGAGTGACAGATGTTAAAGACAAAATTCCTAAAAACTTAAAAACTTTTCATGAATTAAAAGCATATCATTCAAGGTATATAACGCTTAAAGAAATGGAAGAGCGTGATGATGACGAGGAAGAAGAATTCCAAAACTACAAGGCTTCCATTGATAGTAAAGATTTATTAACTGCTATTGGCGTAAAACTCTATTACGATGATGTTCCTCTGCACTTAATTGGAAATAATGGTACACTCTCTAACCCAGAGGATTCTACTGCCAAGGCATATAATGATGAGATAAAGGGCATGGTTGGCACAGAAGAGGAATTTGATGATTTAAAAAGTCTAGTTATAGAGGATTCCTTTTTTGAAATATTATTAAACAATACAGACGAAGTCTATGACAAATTAATTCTAGAAGAAAATAATCTTGATAATCCCAACGATTTAAGCCAGCTTAGTTTACTAGAATTAATACACTATTTTTATAACTCCTTATTGCTAGATGATGAAGATTTATTAGGAGTTATTCTTCAAGCAATTGATGATAAATTCACCGATTTTGAAAATGAACATTTCAAAAAAATAAAAAGTGAATTTGATAAGTATGAATTGATCAAAAAAGAACTCGACAATGCAGATGTAGATGCTGAAGAAGAAAAAGCTGAAACCGGTTTGTCGGATATTTTTGAAATGCTAAATGAACTGAAAAATTTAAGCGATGACCAAGCTACATATAATAAATTGGAAGAGTACGTTTTACAATATGATGGCGCTTTTGCAGGGGAAGAGGAAGCAGATAATTCGGGTGTTTTTGCTTTTATCCAAGATGCATTTGATAGATTTAAGTATTTCATTGAATTTGTCGAAGGATTCCCTGAATCGATAAGGAATGAATTATATATTAACGAATATGTATTGGCGAATTTCGCTACAAAAGAGCCTTATGCGTTTACCTCAAGTGATTTCTACAAATATGATACCAAAAAAGGGCAGTATATCGCTTATGGACATCATGTATCAGGAATGAATTATTTCCATTTCTTATTAGATATCACTTGTATATTACTTATTGTAAATTTATTAGATGAGTTAAAAAGAGGTGGATTTGCAGGGCCGTTAGGTTTTTATAAGGCGATTGCAACTGCAATGGTTATGACTTTAACAGAGCTTACAAGCTTTTTAGATGATGGGAAATTAGAATGGAATCCCTTTAAAATGTTTGCCCCATCTAAAAGATTTACTTTTACAGGAACCATGTTTTTAAGAATATTTCTCGCAGTCAAATCGATTGATCCAACGTATAATGATGGGAAAATAAGACGGATTCAAGCGGCTGCATCACATGAAACAAACCGTAATTTATTAGAGAGTCCTTCCTATATAGAGGGACATGTAAGCGGGGATATAAAATTATGGTTTATCCCACAGCTTGCAGAAGTTCTTCCAGGTAAGGTGGAAGGAAATCGATATAAAATTGAAAAACACAAAGTATATTCGTATTAAACAGGAGGTAAACATGAAAAAAATAAGTGTCATACTTACATTAAGTGCTATATTATTCATCCTTGGAGCTTGTGACTCTGGAGATACGGATACGGGTGATAATCAAAATGATGCAGGAGCAACAACAGATGATCAGAACGAAAACGAAGAAACAGCAGAAGATAAAATCTATCAAGTAGGAGAAACAGCTGTTGTTACAAGCGATTTATATGATTTTGATTATGAAATTACGGTAAATGATTATGAGATTACGAATAGTAGTGAGAAATATGATATGAATGAATTTTATCAAGGCTTTGAGGAGGATAGTGAGGGAAAATATATCGCTATTGTCAACGTAACGATAAAAAACATTACTGATCAAACCTATGTACCAAACCGTATGTTCTCTGCAAATTTATCTCAGATTGGCCAAGAAGCAGGAGATACATCTGTGGATGATTATTTTCCAGAAGTGGAAGAGGACTTAGCTCCTGGAGATTCTATTACAGGTGATATCATCTACCATGTAACAATCAACGAGGGTGATGATATTGAAGGATATTGGTTTAAATATGAAGTAATGTCAGATGAGGAAACAGTTTGGGAACTCCCAAATACAGTTAAGTAAGCCAGAGGAGGATAATAAAGTGAGACTACTTAAAAATAAAGAAGGAAGTATTACCTTAGAAGCAGCATTAATTATTCCAATATTTCTTTCTTTTATCCTATTATTGTCCTCCTTTGTAAAAATCAGCATTGCGGAGATTTCTTTACAAAAAGCAGTAGATGAAACCGTACAAACAAGTGCCCATTATGCATATCTCGGTCTTGCAGTTCAAGGGCTAATCGATGATACTGGTGAATCTTTTATTGGTGCACTTACAGATAGTGCAAAAGGTGCTATGGACAATGATACTGTTGCAAAGTATTTGTTGGATAAATTAGTTGACCAGGTAAAAGGGGAAATCCCTAGCAGTGGTGATGTTGTTAACCATTTTTCTGATGGCTTATTTGAAACACTAGTTAAAGAGAAATATGAGAAATATGTTCCATCATCCTCATTTTACAACCCCGGAGGCATAAAGGTTTTAACATCACACTACACTACAGCAACAAGTGGAGATAGTGCTGATATAGTGGTTGAGGTAGAGAATACATTGAAACTAGTTTTACCATTCTATCAAAAAGATATAAAAATAAAAAAAATTGGCATCGAGCGAGGCTGGGTTGGCAATTAAATCAAACTTCTTAAGCGTAATGGTAAAAATAGAAAATGAAAAATGATGAGGTAAAAAAATGTTGTGGAACACGATTATTTTAGCAGTTTTTTTAATTATAGTAGCTTTTTATGATGTACGAAAACACAAAATTCCAAATTGGTTAAATGTGACCGGTATGCTGACGGGAATCTTTTATCATTTGTTGGTAAACAAACTTGATGGTTTTCTATTTTCAATATTCGGACTCCTGGTCGGGTTAGGTATTATGCTAGTATTATACGTTTTCAAAGCGATTGGTGCTGGAGATGTAAAATTATTTGCGGCAATTGGTGCCATATCTGGAACTTTATTTACTTTATATTCGATTATGTATTCCATCATTTTTGCGGGAATAATTGCTATTATCATTTTAATTTTTACAAAAACGTTGCTGGTTAATTTAACGTTAGCTGGGTTACATATATTAGAATCAATTAAAAAGAAATCATTGACTCCATTAGATGAGTTTAAGAATAATATATCAAATCGATTTCCGTTTATTTATGCCGTAGTGCCAGGTGTAATAGTAACGTATTACTATATGTTTATAGAGGTTGTTCAAAAAGTTCAATAAAAATGACACGGTAAGCAGTGGAACTTCGACTAAGTTCCAACACGTCCTGTGTCGAACGTCGAAGTCATCACATCCTATGAAAGTCGTTAGCTTGCTTTTCCGTTCCTTGAAAAAGAAAATCACTTTTTCTGCGTGCAAGAGCGTCTGCTCATGTATTAAAACCACAGCGGAACTTCTGTTAAAACCGTCCACATCCTGTGGACAACACAGAAGTCACTACATCCTGTAGAAGTCCGCTACTCTAAGCTGCGCTGCCTTGAACTTTCGACGGACACGAAGTGCTAGTATCGGTGTTGCTCGTGTGACGTTGCGAATTTAACCGATGACGGTCCTTTTCACTGACCTTTTTGAACACACACTTTTAGTAAATATTTAACAGTAGAAAAGGAGGATCTTATGCAAACCATTGAGAAAGATTTTTACTTTGAAAAAGTAAATAAAAATGGAAATTATATTAAAGTACAAAAAAGTAATGGAATACCTTTCAAAAACACGGAACTGCAGGATTTGCAGAGAAAGATGCTTGAGTCAAATGCTTTTCCTGCTGTTTTACCAATTCATTTTGAAGAACTCAATGATGAATGTACATTATTTTATAAAATAGATGGATTGAAAAGTATTCGAAACTATTTAAAAGAAAATTCCTTTACAATGGAAAGCTATTATTCGTTTTTTATTAAACTACTTAATGCCTTGGAGGAATCCAGTAACAATATGTTGGATGAAGCATCCTTTGTTTTGGAAGAAGATTATATTTTTGTAAATAACAATCTTCAAACATTGAAGCTAGTCTACTTACCTGTGAAAGTTGAAAATCCAGCAAATAATGAGGAAAAGTTAAAACAATTATTGTTGCATTTAGCAAGTGAGGTAATTGGATTAGATGGTAAAAGGTTCAAGTTAATTTTAAATTATATTAAAGATTCTTCCTTCAGTTTACAGGGAGTAAAACAACTGCTTATTTCACTTCATCAAGAAATTGAAGAAACGGAAGAAGAAACGGAAGAAGTACAAGTAAAACAAAAGCAAAAGAAACCAAAAGAACCATTAAAACAATTAAATTCGAAGTATAAACTGTATAGTGTTTTATTTGGATTATTACTTGCTGCAGTTGTATGGAATCTTTTAGGGGAAAGCTCTACTGGTATAATTATTGCTTCTGTTATCTCAGTATTAATAATTGGTATCTTATTATTTATAAATCTAAAAGGAATACCAAATATGAAACAGTTTAGTTTGAAGAGGGACAAGGAAAAGAAAGCGGCTAAACCATCTAAAACTAAAGGGGAAAAACAAGCAAAAGCGAAAAAGAAAGAACCTGTGCATTCCCCAGAATCAATGACAGCGGAAGAACCTAACACTACAAAGGATTTTAACTTTGCAGAAGAAATAGCTTTTAATAGTTCTGCTAATAAGTTAGATGAAATAGCACTAAACAATGAAAATAATGTGGAGCAAGAAACAGAAAAAGCTGCATTTTATAATGACCAAACTATTTTACTTGATTATGAGAATGATAGCGAAATTCAACTCGCACCAACTACAAAGAATTATTTAATCAATCAGAATGATGAACTGACCGAAATTGAATTAGTAAATGAAACAATAGTCATCGGAAGAGCAGAAAAGGGAACGGAAATAAGTACAAAAAGTGCTGGAGTTTCAAGGTTTCATGCCGAACTAATCAAACTATCAGATACATATGGTATTAAAGATTTAGGTTCTAAAAATGGTACTTTTCTAAATGGTGAAAAGATTATTCCATATAAAATC
This sequence comes from Ornithinibacillus sp. 4-3, assembly GCF_040958695.1. NCBI lineage: Bacteria > Bacillati > Bacillota > Bacilli > Caryophanales > Bacillaceae > Ornithinibacillus > Ornithinibacillus sp. 4-3. The sequence goes on along the minus strand of NZ_CP162599.1, from coordinate 3,018,139 downwards.
CATGAGTTAAATCATGAAGATAGTATTCTGATTGGGAAAGAAACCTACGTATATAAGGTGGAAATATGATAAAAAAGGAAGAAGAACAACCGTTAGTGAAGTCTTTTACCATAAAGCCTGAATTTAAAAAAGTAAATGAAGACTACTATGCATATGTGACTACAAATATATCTGGCGGAGAAAAAGCAGATATATTTGTAATTGCTGATGGAATGGGTGGACATGATGATGGTGAAGCAGCAAGTTTATTTGCTGTACAGCAAATTCTAGCTTGGTGGAAAGCATTTTGTTGGGAACATCATTCGCTGGAAACTTTCTTTCAATGTGCCCAAGAACAACTTAAAGAGCAATTTCACCTTATCAATGACCGTTTAATTTCAATAGGGGACATAGAAAATAAGAAAATCGGCACCACATTAATAGTATTTATTATGGTACAAAATAAATATATTATTGTTCATGTTGGTGATAGTGCTGTTTATCAATATAAGGCAGCCATAAAAATTCAAGAAGTAAATGAGGATACAATAGATTTACTTGAGTTTCAATCTTTACATAAATTAACAATTGACCATGTAAAACAAGTAAAACAAAAAAATGGTGCGCTTTCTTCCAATATGTTAACACAATGCATCGGTGTACAAGGGGAAGTAAACCCTTTTATAAAAACAGGTGATTATCTGGATGGAGATAGATTTTTATTAGCTACTGATGGAGTAATGAAAGTACTATCGCAAAATGAAATGACACAAATTTTAAAGGAAAATAATTCGATTGATGAAAAAATAAAAGTGTTATATGAACATTTTAATAAACAGAGCATTCAGGATGATGTTACAGCTGTCCTAATTTTTGGTTGAATTTTTGGGGAAAGGAATGAAATCAGGTGCTTTGTATAAACGAGAGGCTTGAAGATAAATACTGTATCTTAAATAAATATGCAGAAACAAAAACTTCTTTAATATACGAGGTTTCTGATCATTCAAGAACCCCGAAAATACTGAAAGTCGCTAAATATTTAGATACACAAATTAATCAACAAATAAAAAATGAAGCGAAATATTTAGCTCGAATCCACCATCCAATGGTACCACAGTTGTATGATAAGTTTATCTATGCTGATAAATATGATTGCATTGTGATGGAAAAGATGCCAGGAATAACGTTATCTGAAATGGTTGAAAGAAAAAATGCATTCCTGTTATGGAGTGATATTATTGCCATAACCGAACAATTAGTGGAATTACTTTTATACTTTCATCAGTTGAAGAGACCAATCATGTTATTAGATTTAAAACCATCAAATATATTAATTACGGAAAGCTATTCGATTTATATAGTTGATTTTGGTAGTGCAACAGAAGTTGGCTCTGAGCTGCAAAATATATCTTTAGGAACAATTGGCTTTGCAGCACCAGAACAATTTGAAGTAGGCCAGGCAAGTCTGCAATCCGATTTATTTTCCCTAGGTGCGATACTATTCTACTTAATATCAGGTGGGAAAAATGTGTACACAGCTTCAATAGAGGAAGCTGTTATAATTCCGAACATTCCTAGATCTTATTTGAAGATGGTGGAGCGACTAACTCAGATGAATCTTAATAATCGATACCAAAGTATTACAGAAGTTGCGGCTGTATTTCATAACATAAAAATGTCGCGTACGGATAAAGTAGTTAATTATTTTCAAAAATTAGTAAGTCTCAGGAAGTGACTAAATGAGTATAACTGAAAAGAAAAATCAGATCATTAACTTAACATATCATGGTGATCTCGTGCAGGTATATGTGGATCGTGAAAATATGAAGATAATCGATGATGTTCAATTAGATGAATTATCTAAAGAGGATTCTTTATTTTTTCCATTAGAAAGTTTTGAATATGAAGAGCAGGGACTTCGCTTAGATTATAAAGCTCCACAAACATTTAAAATGTTAAAAAATATTGCGTTTACAGGTAAAGAACAGTTCCAAAAGATAGTTCAGCAAATACTTACAGTGGAAAAACTTGCAGGAACCCCTTATACACCATTAGTGACGAAAGAGAATATTTTTGTAGATGATGTAAATACTGTGAAATTCGCTTTTCGTGGCTTACGGATGGTAACTACAAATATAGAAATAACGCGAAGTGATATTTTTAATGATTGTAAAACAATTATTTGTGAACTATTTAAAGTTCATTTCAATAATGAACATATATTACATCAGTTACATCAATGTACGCACGCTGAGGAATTATTACATATAATAAATAATTTTAGTGATTCTAATCAAACGAATGAACATAACCAAGATTTTCAGCCTTTAAAAGAAAAAAATGAAAAACAACTAAAAAGTAAGACTACTAAGTTAGTTTTATTGGTGGGTATTATTGGGATATTAATTGGCATAGGAATAACCTATATGACAAAAATATCTTCTTTAAATGATAAAATAGAAAATCAAGAGGCTATGCTTGAAAAGCAAGAAGCTGCTGTAGAACAATTTGAAGCAGAAATTGTAAATTTTGAACAAAATGCGCAAGTAAAAGAAGAAATATTAAGTGCCTACCATGCTATCGTAAATGATGATGTAGAGGCAGCAATTAAAACATTGGAATCAATTGAAAATAAAGATGAAGAAACAGAAAAATTGTTATTATCACAGTACAAACAAAGCGGTACAGTTGAAAGCCTGACAAAAGCATTGGCTATGTCAACGGAAGAGAATGAAAGTGATATTATCCGAAGATTAGCAGTGCTTGGAAATGAAGAAGCAAATAAAATTGTATTAGATTATGAATCAAATAATCCTCAAATTTTAGCAGAGCAGGCATACTTAGGGGAGAACCACGAAACAGTTCTGCAAATCGCAGATGAGAGGAAAGATAATCAACGCATTGTTTATTTGGCAACAAGAAGCTTATTAAAACTCAAAAGACCAGATGATGCATTAAAGCTGGCACAGCAATTAGATAATAAAGCTTTACAAAAGGAAAGTCTACAATTAAAGAAGAAACAGATTAATGATGATGACAAATTAGAGGATGACGAGAAAAAGAAGCAGCTAGAGGCAGTTGACAAGAGTATTGAAAAACTTGATGAATAAAGTAAACATTTTTATGAAGGCTTGATAGGTAATGGATAGTAAGGGAAAACTAAGAATACTGGTTCTGAACAACAGGGAGTAATACCTACCAAGATGTCTACAGGAGGGACACTGCGTAAGAATAAGTCTTTCGTCTCCGGAAAAATACTGGAGATGAAGGGCTTTTTTAAATTATTATACAGAGGGGTAATTATGTTTCTGCAGAAAAAAACGAGAAGAAATATTATTTACCACAAAATCTATAGTTAAAATAAGATATAACATGAAAATAATCTTGTTGGATTTTCAAAACAAAAAACTTCCCCTAAAAGGGACAAGAAACTATAAGCCTTGCTACACCTTAAAAAGGGAAGCTCATCTTCTTAATCATTATTTCTCCATTGTTTCAGCTACGTCTATTAGTATTTGTTTAATATTTTCTTCACCAAGTTCTTCTTGGTATTCGTTATCTATTCTGTCTGCAGTAAGACGATAATAAAAATCACCATCATACATGACAAGCTCATGCATATCTTCATAATACGTTATTTCTTCCCAATCCGAAGATTCCACTTCTTCATGCTTTTCGCTTTGTGATTTTAGTGTATCTTCTGTTGAGGCAGCATATCCTATATTAAACTTCTTGTCATCTCTTGATTCAAATGTATGAAAAATTCGAAGCTCTGTTGTTTCCGTATTATAATTAATATGCTGTGTAGAAATATTTAGTTCGTTCATTGGTAGCTTTGTCGGGAATTTTATTTGATCAATCGGTAAATCAAATGGCGGATCATTTATTGTCTGAATGGAGTCGGCAATAGAATAGCTCGTTTCTTTATCAAAGTCTTCCTGCACAATTGTATAACAATCGCCATCTTTAGCAAAAGCTAATTCATGCTCCATGGTAAAATCATAATAATAGTACTCGATACCATCTTTTTCTATATCCTTTTCAAGATCATCTGCCGCACAATCTTTAGAGTTTGTGATATTACCATTCAAAAATGTCGAGTATTCAATTTCTTCTCGGCCATTTATTATTTCTTGTTCGTATCTATTCCCATACATACTATATTGTATTTCATCAGGTTCAAACGGGAACTGCGTTGGAAACTGTGCATCTACACTTTTCTCCCATCGCTTCTTATATCCCTCACGAGGATCTTCGTCGTAATCATTCAATGTGATAGGCTGATCAGTGTCATTGTCCTTATTTTCATCAACGTTATTATTTGATGCGTTCAATAGATTACCTCGAAATTCATCCTCTTCATAGCTATCAATATCTCCAAATGTGAATCGGTAAAATGTATAAGTAGTCTTTTCATCTCCATAGTCTATATCATAAACAAATAAGTGTTTACCATTGGAAGAGAAGCTGAAGTTATTTGCCGCCATGAAAAGCTTGTCCTTATCAATAGGGATTATTTTGTTCTCCTCTATTTCAAAATTATATAAGAACATTGCTTGCTCTTTAGCATCATAGAATACAATATTTCCATTATCATCAGGTGTAGAATAGCCTGAATAATCAAGTTTATCATATGCCTTTTGCTCACCAGATTCCAGATTGACAAATACATCATATTCCTGAAGTGGACCATTTATTCTGTTTTCTTTTTTATGGTATGTTGCATACTTGCCGTTTTCAGACATTTTAAAGGAGCTTACTCTAGTTTCTTCGTCTGTATCATCTATCAGTGGATGAAACTTTTCGGTAGAACGATCATATTCAAATACTTGTTGCTCAGTACTAATGAATATCTTCGAATCGTCATCCGTAAGTATTATGTCAACTAATCGGTCATCATCACTTATTTCACTTGCAACATCTACTTCTTTTATAGAAGCGTCTTTCAAATCATAAATTTTGAAGTAGCCTTCATGTTTTTGACCTAAAATAATCTCTTGATCATTCGTTATGGCCATTGCGTGTAATGTCGATGATTCATAGTGATCAAATGTTTGATTCTCATTCTCCTCGCGATAGATTACTTCTTCTTTATCAAAGTCGTACAAGGAGAACACTGTATTATCATTCGAGCAATTAAATACAAAGTAATTACCGTCAGGGGATAGCTCGCCATCAATGCAATGATCTCTTTCATTGTCTTCTTTCGCTAAATCTTCTGTGGAAATTAACGCTTTATCTGCAGTGATAACATATCGTTTACGGATGTCATCTCTCTTGTTTGTTCTGTTACCAGAAAAGATGAGCTTGTCACCCTCATATGTAGATTTAAAATTATACATGTCGAACATATCTTCGTTTGAAATTTCATAGGATGCCAACTCTTCTATGCTATCCTCAACCTTTTTCGTCGCCTCCTTATCTTCTGTATCTTTACTTTCCGCTTCCTTCGTTTCATTAGAACAAGCGGCTAGTAATGTAATAAGTATTACTAGCGGCAATAATAATTTTCTTTCCATATTATATTTCCCTCCATAGTTGCGTATTGTATCACAAGATAAAGAATAATTTCTATATTATGGAAAGGATTTGTGATAGGTTTTTACCAATTAGGAAGACATATTTTTTCATTATTCGTTGACATTCATTTCTAGAACTACATTTTTTAGAGCTCTAGGTCTTTTAAAACAAGCTCCTTTGATCGTTATTTTATGTACAGATAAAGAAATTCATATCAAATGTGACCTCCGACGGAAGGAGAAATAAATATAAAGTTTTAGTATTTGAGGGTTGCTTGGTACCAACATTTGAAACACCTCCAACTGAATCTACAGTATGTATGATTTTGCGGCTTTTCTTTAGAAACAAACTAGATAGGTTCATCAGCTTGAATTCTTACAGTAAAGGGTATAGCAACTAATAATAGACATATTTTAACTATTTTTGGACAGATTATTGAATACGATTAATGGGAGTGTATATGTAAATGTTAGTTTATGATGCAATAATCATTGGATTTGGTAAAGCAGGGAAAACTTTAGCTGGAAACCTAGCTCAAAAAGATTGGAAGTTAGCGCTAATTGAAAGAGATTCCAATATGTACGGCGGGACGTGCATTAATATTGCATGTATTCCTACAAAGGCGCTTGTGGAGGATGGATTGAAGGGTATTCCTTATCAAGAAGCGATAGAAAGAAAAGACAATGTGGTGGAAGTACTACGTGAGAAAAACTACAAAAGCTTAGCTGATAATAGAAATATTACTATTTATGATTCTGAAGCAAAATTTCGTTCTGATAAAGAGGTAGAAATAGAGTTAAATGGAAGTACGGAGGTTTTAACAGCTGAACATATTTTTATCAATACAGGTGCAATCAGCAATATTCCATCGATTAAAGGAGATCTAACCTTAGATAAAATCTATACAAGTACGTCCTTGATTAAGCGTAAAGAGCTTCCGCCAAACCTTGCGATTATAGGTGGAGGATATATTGGAATGGAATACGCTTCGATGTATCGAAGCTTTGGCTCCCAGGTCACGGTAATTACTCCTGATGAAGAACTCTTGGTTGGTGAAGATCATGAAATTACTGCAGAAGTTCAGAAGGAGATGGAAGAAAAAGGGATTTGTTTTATATTTGGAGCTAGAGCAGAGGAAATCAATGAGTTAAGTAAAGATGAGGTTTCGATTTCATTATCCAATGATAAAACGGTAAAGGCGAATGCAGTGTTGCTTGCTACTGGCAGAAAACCCAATGTGAAAAATCTTGAGCTTGAAAATACAACGATTGAGCTTACAGAAAAAGAAGCAATTAAGGTTAATAAACATCTTGAAACAACAGCGAATAATGTATGGGCACTTGGTGATGTACGAGGAGAAATGCAATTCACGTATATCTCGCTAGATGACGATCGAATTGTGGAGGACTATCTATTTGGCGATAAAAAATATACTTTAGAAAGTCGAAAAAATATACCTTATTCTATTTTCATTGATCCTCCTTTTTCTAGAGTAGGACTTACAGCGAAAGAAGCAGAAGAGAAGGGATATATTATCGTAGAAGGGAAGATGCCAGTTGCATCTCATCCTAGAGCGCATGTAATTAATGACTTGCGGGGAATATTTAAAGTGGTTATCGATAAACAGACAAATAAAATTCTAGGTGCCAGTCTGTTTGGACCTGAGTCCCCAGAAATAATTAATCTGATAAAGTTAGCTATGGATTTTGATATTCCTTATACGTATTTAAGAGATCAGGTATATAATCACCCAGTAATGACAGAAGCATTTAATGCCTTGTTTGCAGTAGATGGATAAAGACAGGCTTTCATTAAGCATACAACTGAAGTAGTCAGTAAAAGAACCCTAAAGCAAGTGGCCTATCTTAGAAAGTTATACACCAAGAATGGGGGAAGATGAATGAGAAAAATTGTAGGTTATTTACTTTTATTCGGTTTATTATTCCTTGTTATCTTTTTTTACTTTGTGATGGATGGTGAAGAAATGGATGAAAAAACAGCTGAAAACATGCCAAAAAAGAAGCATCCTATTTCTGAGTGGATTGATGATATGACTTTAGATGAAAAAATAGGGCAATTGATGTTCGCCGGGATTGATGGAACAATGATGACAGATGAAACAAAACGCTTGATTAACGATTATAAAGTAGGCGGTATCATCCTGTTTTCTGATAATATTGAAAGTCAGGAACAGACATCAGCATTGTTAGAGGAAATAGAGCATGAAAATGATCAAAACAATACACCACTTTTCTTAGGTGTCGATCAAGAGGGAGGCAGGGTTGTAAGGCTTTCAGAAGAGGTTGAAAAATTACCCACCGCAGCATCAATCGGAGAGCAAGATAATTTGGATTTGTCATTTGAATTCGGTGAGCTATTAAGCAAACAAGTTCAATTGTATGGTTTTAATCTTGATTTTGCACCTGTACTTGATGTAAATAGCAATCCAAATAATCCGGTGATTGGTGATCGTTCGTTTGGTACTAGACCAGAAATAGTAGGGGAGCATGGTGTTGAAGTGATGAAGGGAATTCAATCTGAGAATGTGATTCCAGTCATTAAACATTTTCCAGGTCATGGCGATACAGATACAGATTCACATCTTGAGTTGCCACAAGTTAATAAAACCTTACAAGAATTAGAGGAACTTGAATTACTACCGTTTAAACAGGCCATTGAAGCAGGTGCTGATGTTGTCATGACAGCACACATTTTACTGCCGGAGATAGATCCGGATTATCCGGCCTCCATTTCAAAAAATATCATTCAGGGTGTACTACGTGAAGAACTGGCGTTTGATGGGGTTGTAATGACAGATGATATGACAATGGAAGGGTTGACGAATCATTTCGATATTGGTGAAGCGGCTGTCCAGTCGATAAAAGCAGGAACAGATGTTATTTTAGTCGCTCATAACTATGAGGATATCGCTACCGTTTTTAATTCATTAAAGGGTGCTGTTGAAAATGGTGATATTACAGAGGAAAGGTTGAATGAGAGTTTAACACGTATCCTACAGTTGAAAAAAGAATATCATTTAGAAGCTGAAAAGAAATTAGATTTTTCAATAGAAAATCTCAATAGCGACATTGAAGAAATGCTCAATGCTTATGGTTTAAGATAATGCGAAGACAAATAACATAGATCTCCCCATTCAATAGGATGGAAATAAATAGCTGTTCTTAATGCATAAAAAGACCGGCCATGCTGGAACATGGATCGGTTAGCAATAGACTGAACCCCGACAAGAGGGGTCAGGCGGCGAGAAGAAATAATCCCTCACGAACCTGCTAAAGTGCATGAGGGGTTATTTTTTATGGTTTTTATTCTTTTGAAAACTTTCATTTTTGGACAAATTCAACAATGTCATTGTCTATTAATAAAACTCACTTGATTTCTAAGTTGGAAAAATTTGATTATCTAAAAAATGGAAATGTAGTCGGATAGGACGCGAGATAAGTGGCATAATTTTATCATCAAAAGGATACAATATTTTCAAGAAAAACTACTCTTAATTTCTATTTTTCTGCAAACAAACGCGGTGAGGATGAAAATGACATGAAAGAATCCCAATCTTTTCGAAAACCAGTTATTTTACTAAATATTGATTCATTGATGAGCGGCCCATTGGAAGTAGCTACCCAAACAGGACGTGCTCCTGCCCTACAATTTTTAATGGAAAACGGAAATTATATATCTAATATGGTAACTTCATTTCCAACCATGTCTGTAACCATTGACAGTAGTCTCTTGACAGGTGCATATGCGGATAAACATCATATTCCAGGTTTAAACTGGTTTGATGATTCGGAAAACCAGTTTATTAACTACGGTACGGGTTTTCGTGAAACATTTCGAATGGGTATGCGAAAATCTGTTCATAATATGCTGTACCGATTAAACAATGAACATTTGAGTAGTGAAGTCACTACTATTTATGAAGAATTGGCTTCTAAGGGGATTCCCTCGGCTTCTATTAACTCCTTTGTCTATCGAGGAAATACTCCTAAACGTTTGCGTGTTCCGCGGCTACTTAGCACGTTGACTCATTTTGAAGATGGTAAGTGGATAGCTGAAGGCCCATCTATCCTCTCGTTAGGTACTTTTTCAAAGTTAAGACCATGGAGTTTTCCGACGAAGATAGCTGCAGGAAATCGTAAATATACAGCCAAGGAACTCCGATATTTAATTCGTAAAAATAAACTACCATGGTTTACTTTCTGTATCTTTCAGGATATGGACACCCGGATTCATTTTAAAGGTCCGATGGATATAAAGGGGATTACTAAAATAGACAAAGAAATACAAAAAACATTGAATTTATTTTCAAGTTGAGAGGAAGCGCTTAACCAGAATGTCTGGTTGATTATTGGGGATAACGGTCATTCTCCAACAGGTTACAAATATCGAGAAGTTGTTATTGATTTACGTAAATTGCTGAAAAAATACCGTATAGCACGAATTGAACGGCCAGTACATAAAAGTAATCAGCTAGCCTTTAGTGTGAATCAACGTATGGCTTATATTTATGTGCTTGATGAAAGTCTCTCATTGCTGCCTATTATTCAAATGCTAAAAAAGGATCATCGTATCGATATCATTGCTTGGAAGAACGAAGATGGGATTTCAGTAAACATTGAATCGGGGTTGAGAAAAGGTTCATTGCGATATAGCCCGAATGGAGAGTATAGAGATGTGTATAATCAAACATGGAACGTAGATGGAAATCATGAACTTCTTCAATTGACCTCGTCTAATCAAAATATATTGTCCTATGGAGATTACCCAGACGCGTTAGCACGTTTGTATGGTGCATTACACTCTCATTCGGGACGATTCATTGTGGTGAATGCGAAGCCGGGCTGTGAATTTAAAGCCCAATCTACGCCTTTTCATCTTGCAGGTGCAGCACATGGATCCATACACAGACAGGAATCACTGGTACCATTGATAATCGCAGGTACAGATGAAAAACCTTTGTTTCCACGTTTTGTAGATATTAAAGAATTTGTGCTTCGTTTAATTGTTCAATAAAGTAGATAATGCCTTACTCCCACGTAAATATTGGGGTAAGGCTTGTTTTTTATTATCTAAACAGCTTTTGATTAAACAATAAAATTTCTAATGATATTTGACGTATTATGGTCCTCCAAAGTTTGATTAAAACTGTCTACACTTTTATAAAAGTGTACCAATTTATTTTGTAAGTAATGAATTACAATTTTTTCTATGTTCATGGAAGAACTCCAGTTATCTAAATGGAATACAAGTCCTTGTTCCTTTAAATACTCTAGATTGTATTCCTCTTGTCCTGGCAATACTTCATAGACAAAGATTGGCAATCTCTTCCATAAACATTCTGCAACCGTAACGCCACCGGGTTTAGTAAGAATCGCGTCTGCTTTCTCATAGAAGCTATTCATTTCTTCCTTTGAATCTATATAGGGGATGGGGAGGATGTGTGGGTGATTTAATTTGGTTAAGTAATCAAAAAGAATCTGGTTTTTTCCACAAAGCACTTTATACTGTATCGTTCCAGATGGGATTAACCGATGCAGTAACTGTGAAATGGAACCTATACCTAAGTTTCCGCCACTGATTAGAATAACCGGTTTACTTTTTTTAATAGATGGTTTAGCTTTTTTAAAAACAGGGTGAATGGGGATTCCAGAAATGAAGATCTGTTGTTCCTTGACCCCTTTATGTATTAACTCTTGTTTGACACGTTGAGAAGGAACAAAGTGATAATCAATCTGATCGATTCCCCATAAATTATTAATGAAATAGTCAGTATACACATTAATTACCTTTCCTGACCAGAGTTTTTCACTTTTTAAGCAATTTAGTATATGGGAAGGAAGGGCGTGCGTACAAAGAATGATATCTGGATTTACTTGCCTAAGTAAATGAAGAATTTTTTTATAAAATAACCATTTATAGGTAAGTATTAGTCTGTTGGTTTTAGCATTTTTCACAGCAGATTTTTTATACACTTTGCTGTATAAGTGTGGTAGCTTATGAATCCATTGTAAATAGACAATCGAAATCAAAGTTTCTGCTTTGCCATAGCAATAGGAGAGAATCTCTACTTTTTCACATTGAAACACTCCTGAAAATTGTTCTAACTCCTCTTTGATACAATCGGCTACATGGTGGTGCCCAGATGGAATTTGTAATAATGGCATAAAGAGAACTCGATACATATACTACGCCTCCTTACAAATTAGTTTTTCAAGTAAACTCTATTTTATTCCCAGCCTTTAATTACCAACATAAGTTCAAATCAATAGAGGCAAAATATAACGGTAAATGAAGATTTAAGGAGTATAGTAGGACATGAATTTAAATATTAGAAGAAATTGCTTATTCTTTTGGAATTTAATTGACACGCTATATTTTCGATTTACTAGGCTGAATTATGTAGAAGACAGGGATGGTAAACGAACTATTATGCGTGTTCGATTAACGAAGTATAAAGGAAGGACCTTAACATTAGAGGATGGAACAATAATCCATAAAAATGATTTGTTGTTAAAAATACATCTTCATAATGCCGAATTGTTGAAGCAATTCCAAGTCTATAATAATGATATTCGGAGGGCAATGATTATTTATAAGAAAGTAAAGGATATACTCCCCTATTTAGTGCAATATCTCGAGACAACTGGTTATAACGATAGAGTGAAAGGAATGATAGGTATTACATCGCTGTATAAAGGATGTCGTAAATTAGGTTTTGAGGTATATTCAATACAAAACCCATATTATAAATGGTTTAAACAACTTGCTTTATTCTCTATCCATTTCATTTCATCATCAACATTGTCAAAGAGTATGCCTGAGCCTAGATATTTACTTATGTCGAAGGACACATTATATCAGAAGTACTTTACCTCATAAGGAAGACCATCCTAAGTAGATGGTCTTTACTTACGCTTTTTATTGAGTGAGAGAATGGGCGGAAATGAAACCTTTTGCTTTTGGAGGAGATTATTTGGATTGAAAACGCACAACACGTAAACTCATCCCTTGTCTTAGAAGTATTAAATTGAACTGGCAATTATAGTTTTGTCTGGCTCCAGTACCAAGCAATGTATAAACTGCACACTCCTTCAAAGGATAAATCAATATCAAATCTCTACGTTTGCTATGTTTCTTTTATCTCATTACTAGTTAGTGTGTTGCTAAATGGGAGTTGTTGCCTTTGTTCCGCAATTATTGATTTTGCTCTTCTTTTAGTTCGTTATCTCTTTGATCACGTTGTTCTGAAGGCTCTTCAGTTGGATCAGGCTCCTGTTCATCATTAGGTGTACCACACCCAAACAATAATCCAGTAGAAAGAATTGCTGTAAGAGAAGCTAATAGAAGTTTTTTAAATTTCATTGTATTCACCTGGTTGAATTTTTTATTATTTAATTTCTGATTACCCATTATTGATTATTTAGGTTATTGGTTTCCCCTTGTTGCTCTGGTTTATCAGTGTCTAACACACTTGATAACTGTTGCATGTCTTGGCTAGTGGTTCCCAAGTTCTGCACGAATTGTTGAGCTGCTGGATTATTCATTGCATTTGAAAGTTGCTGAGGTAAACGTTGAAACGTTCCGTTTTGAATTCCTTTGCGTATTCCATAAATTGTGGCACCAGCAGCACCTACAGCTAGTAAAGAAGTAATCACACGGTTATTCATTAAAGTCATCGTCCTTTTTATGGTTATTTAGATTCAAAAAGTAATACACTTTTAGTTTTAATAAAAATGATCAAAATTATACTGATATTTATTTCCAATTATTAAAGTATTTGGAATTGCAGCTTATAAAAATGCCTGCAATACAAAAAAAGAGGAGACAGATGATTTATCTAACTCCTCTTGTTTATTTTGAGGTTCACTGGATGATTTCCTCTTCTTAAATAAAATCTCCCCATCTAATTCCATTCCACAAACACATCCATCATTCCATTAATATCTCGTTCCATTTCATTTTTTGCAATTTCAGCAAACCCTAATCGAATCGCATTGTAAATAGCAGTATGGCATTTCCCAGCTCGTGATAAAATTGTACGAAAGCGATCAGGTGGTACATTGATTAATAAAGAATTTCGATAATGCAGTATTCTACTTTCAATTGTTTCATATAAATTCATGATATAGGGGCTATCTGCTGCTTTCATAATTATTTTATGAAATTCATGGTCATAGTAGGCATGATTTAGGAAGTCTTCTGTATTTGCTGAATGATTATATTCAATGACCAGTTGATGTAATTGTTCTAACTGTGATTCATTGATTCTGGTTGCAGCTAGAAAAACTGCATATCCTTCTAAAGCTAATCTAGCTTCATAAAGCTGACGTCCTTCTTTTTTATTTAAAGTAATTACATGTGCTTTTCCTTGTTCCGTAATAACTAAACCATCTTCTTTTAGGCGATCAATCGCATTTTTAACTGGTGTCCTGCTTGTACCAAACTCTTTAGCAATTTTTGATTCACTTAATCTTGTTCCCGGCAGGATGTTTAACTGAATAATATCATTATATAAAACTTTATATACTTCTTCACCTAAGACAATAAAGGGATTTTTTTCTAGTTTTTCCTTCAGATAATCATTTCGCATGATGGTCTGTCCCTCTTTTCTAGATTGTTCTTTTTTCGATTCATTTTATAGTTAAAATTTTATATTATGTGCTTTTTACGATACTAATTATAAAAAAATTTGGTCAATTGATTGCATGATGACACTAACTTGAACGTTATTATATCATTTATATAAGCAGTAAACAAAATAGAATTAACTAAAATTTCAGATTAAAGGAGAGATTTGATGTCTTCAACTTATCCTATAGAAGAGATTCGTAAACAATTTCCTTCACTAAAACGTACTTATCGAGATAAAACAGCTGTCTATTTTGATGGTCCTGGTGGTGCACAAACACTCCAGAGCGCAATCGATGCAATTACAAATTACCTTACTCGAGGTGGAGCAAACCTACATGGGAACTTTCCATCAAGCTATGAAACAGAAGAGTTAATTGCGACGACAAAACAAGATATAAAATCCTTATTTAATGCAGACAAAGCAGAAGTTGCTTTTGGACCTAATGCTACTACTTTAATGTTTGCGGTAAGTCGAGCTATAGCACGTTCTTGGGAAGAAGGGGATGAAATTATCCTCACGGAATTAGAGCACCATTCCAATATTGATTCCTGGAGAACAGCTGCTGATGATCGAGGGGTTGTAGTAAAATATATTCCTTTTAATCCTTCTACACTCACTTTAGATTTAGAGGTTTTACCTAAGCTGTTAACTTCTAAAACAAAGCTAGTGGCAGTTGGTTCTGCTTCTAATTGTATTGGGACAATTACTGATGTGAAAACGATTGCTGAACAAGCAAAAAAGGTTGGCGCATTAGTTGCAGTCGATGCAGTTCATGCCATCCCACATATGTATGTTGATATGGAAGATCAAAACATTGATATGCTCTTTTCTTCTGCTTATAAGTTTTTTGCTGCTCATGTCGGAATGGCGATTATCCGTAAAGAGATTTTTGAAGACTTAGATGTCTATAAGGTTGTTCCTGCTCCAGATGATGTACCTGATCGTCTTGAAATGGGAACACAAAATCATGAAGGAATTCCAACTGTATCAAGTGCGATTCAGTTTATAGCAAGTCTTGGTCATGGAGAAACATTACAAGAACAGATTAAGTCTGGCTACCATGCTATCGAAGTTTACGAGAATAATTTGGCTGATTTGATGCGATCTGAGCTTTCAAAAATAGATGAGGTGACATTATATCAGGCTGATGCTTCTGTACCTAAAACACCAACCATTGCATTTCGGGTAGAAGGTATTTCACCTAAAGATTTTTGTATCCGTATGTGTGAAGAGCATAGTGTGTTCATTGCTGAAGGTGATTTCTATGCTAAAACATTAGCTGAGAAATTAGGAATCAGAGATAAAGGTTCATTTATTCGTGCAGGGCTTGCCCCTTATAATACAAAAGAAGAAGTTAATCGATTTATAGAAGGTACAAAAGCAATTATTCAAACGATAGAGAAATAAGAGAGGGGACGGCTACATGGAATTATGGAAGATGCTAGAAAAAATGAAGTCTGATCAATATAAATGGGTGGATTTAAGCTATAAAGTCGACGAAAATACTCCACATTATGAAGGATTTCGTGATTTGCAGGTTAAAGATATTATGACTTTTGATAAAGAAAAAGTAAGTGCTAGAGAATATACGATGATCAGTCAATTTGGCACACATATTGACCCACCTTTCCATTTTATTGAAGATGGAAAAGCACTCGATAAAATTGGTGTAAAAGAGATGATTTATCCACTATGTGTTATTGATGTTTCTAAAGAAGTGGCTGAAAATCATGATTTTGGTATGGATGTAGAAGACATTAAGAAATGGGAAGCAGAGCACGGAGAGATTCCAGAAGATTGCTTTGTTGCTATGCGTACTGATTGGTCCAAGCGTGAGGGAGAGGCCTTCTTTAATAAAGATGAAAATGGAGATCCCCATTATCCAGGTTGGACAAAGGCTGCTTTAGAATATTTATGTGAGGTAAGAAAAGTAGCGGCAATTGGTCATGAACCACCAGATACTGACCCAGCTATCACAGCCAAAACAGCACTATGGGCAGGTGAGCTATATTATTTACAACAAGATAAGTATTAAGTGGAGATGCTACGTAATTTAGATCAGCTTCCACCAAAAGGAGCATTAATCTTTTGTACATTCCCTGCTGTTGTAGATGCGCCAGGATTTACCGCACGCTGCTTTGCTATTGCACCAAATGAATAAAAATAAGGGAGATCAAGTTTAGTGATTTTCTGTAAATGATTTTCGAATTTTAAGAAAATAAATAAAAAATATTGACATATACCTTCATCTTAGATTATTATAAAAAAATAATTTAAACCAATGATTGAGAAGAGTAGTCAAATATAATTGATATTCAGAGAGTTGCAGATGGTGAGATTGCAGCAGGAAATGTTTGACGAATGGGCTCATAAGGGTGGGAAGAAAGGCAGCTGCCGAGTAATACCCAACGGAAATTCGTCCGTTATCAATGAAGAGTGTATGTTAGTACACTTAGTAAAGTGGATGCATTATGCATCAATTTAGGTGGTACCGCGAGTTAAATAATAACCCGTCCTTGTTTTATATAATTTATATAAAACAAGGACGGTTTTTTTGTTATTTCATAAGGAGATGATAAAGATGATGAAACCAACATTTTCAGAAGCAAAAGCGTTAGCAACCAAGGGGTATAAGGTAGTACCCATTTGTTATGAAATAATGTCTGATGTCATTACACCAATCGAATTATTAAGAAAACTAAAGCAAGAAAGTGAGCATTGTTATATTTTAGAAAGTGTTGTCAATCAAGAATACAGTGGTAGATATACTTATTTAGGCTATAATCCAACTTTAAATATTACCTGTTCAAATGGAGTTGTGAAGGTGAAGGATGTGGAAGGTAATATTATTCAGGAAGAGAAGACACTTCAGCCGAATGAACATATCAAGAAATTCCTCAAGGAATATGCTAGTCCAAAGTTAACAGGGTTACCAACTTTTACAGGTGGTCTAGTTGGTTACTTTTCCTATGATTATATAAAATACGTAGAACCTACGTTGGTATTAGATGGGAAGGATGAGGAAGGGTTTCATGATTTTGATTTAATGTTATTCGATAAGGTAATATGCTTTGATAATTTAAGACAGAAAATCATTCTAATTGCGAATGCCAAGACAGATGATATGGAAACTGGTTACAAGCAAGCGGTGGAAGATATCAAACAATTAGTTTCTATTATACGTAAAGAAGTTACTTCTAAAATACCGACCTCTAAACTGAAGTCAGAATTTAAGCCTTTATTTAATAAAAAAGAATTTTGCCAGATGGTCGAGGAAGGGAAGAAATATATTTTTGAAGGGGATATTTTTCAAGTCGTCTTGTCAAATCGATTAGAAGCGGAATTTGAAGGGAGTCTGTTTGATGCTTATCGAATGCTTCGTACATCGAATCCATCTCCATACATGTTTTATTTTAGTGGTGATGAAATAGAAGTCGCAGGATCTTCACCTGAAACATTAGTTAAACTTAATGATGGAGCATTGCACACATTTCCGTTAGCAGGAACAAGACCTAGAGGTGCAAATGAGGAAGAAGATAAAGCATTAGAAAGTGATTTACTGTCAGATGAAAAAGAACTTGCAGAGCACAATATGCTAGTAGATTTGGGTAGGAATGACTTAGGGAGAATTAGTAAATTCGGTTCTGTAGAAGTGGAGAAATATATGTCCATTGAAAGATACTCCCATGTGATGCATATAGGTTCCACCGTCAAAGGGATAATTCGAGAGGATTGCTCAGGAATGGATGCAATTGATGCAGTACTACCAGCAGGTACATTATCTGGAGCACCTAAAATCAGAGCATGTGAAATTATCAATCGTCTAGAAAATAATAAAAGAGGAATTTATGGCGGAGCAGTAGGATACATGGATTTTACAGGAAATTTGGATACATGTATTGCGATAAGAATTGCTTATAAGAAGAATGGTAAGGTATTTATTCGTTCTGGTGCGGGTATTGTTGCTGACAGTATTCCTGAAAAAGAATATGAGGAATGTATAAATAAAGCACAAGCAGTAGTAAATGCGGTAGAGCAAGCTCAGGAGGTAGATAATCATGATTTTATTAATAGATAATTATGATAGTTTTTCTTATAATCTATACCAATTGATTGGTGGAATAAATCCAAACATAAAAGTAATTAGAAATGACGAATTTACTTGTGAAGAGATTGAAAAAATGAATCCTAGCCATTTAATTATTTCACCAGGACCAGGAAGACCTTCAGACGCAGGTATTTGTGAAGAAGCAATTCAATTTTTCAAAGGTAAGATACCCATATTTGGCGTATGTTTAGGACATCAAGCAATTTGTGAAGTGTTTGGAAGTGAAATTACGTATGCGGATCAACTGATGCATGGCAAAGTATCTAAAATTAAGGTAAATAATGAAGCTACAATATTTAAGGACATCCCTGAAACAATTGAAGTAGGAAGATATCATTCGCTTGCAGTTAATAAAGAAACATTGTCGCAAGAGCTTTTGATTGTAGGGGAAGCTGATGATGGAGAAATTATGGCTGTAAAACATGCTGAGTATGAAATCTATGGCGTACAATTTCATCCAGAATCTATTTTAACAAATGCCGGTGAGCAGATATTGAGAAATTTCTTAGGTGAATAATGAGCGGTTTATGTAAAGCTTTAGTGTATCCATCCTCATGTTATGGATAAAATAATGATAAAGATAAGGCGGGACAAAAGAAAATTTTCATCTTAAATGATTGAAGAAAGTACAATAAAATGAAATACATTTCCAAAGCGAGGATTTTCCACAATCATGTTTGGTAACTCTTAAACTTTGTCCCTGCAGTCTCTTCTTCAGCTATATTTGATTAAGCATAAAGTTGACATTCTATATAAATAATGAGTACTATATTATGTATAAGGCAGATTTCAATGAGTAAAAAACTTTTTAATAAAATATGAGGTGTTTTTGTGAGTGTATTAGGTTCTAAATAGGAAAAATTAACATGGAAATAAATGAAATGTAGAAAAGAGGATTTTTCACAATAGTGTATCCTTTATTTCATCATGGATTTATTTCTAGACCTATGAAGATACCTATTATACTTTATAAATTATGTAATTACTGCAGGAAAGCTATAAGCATGATAAATAGCTTATTTCTGTGTATATTGCATAGTCCCTATAAATGTAAAAAGCTACGGTATCCACGTAGCTTTTTTTGTTTTATTTAAAGTCAAATGCGTTGATACTCATTGGAAATTACTGTTTAGGTATCTTCATGTATGACGTTAGATTAATCATTCGTGAGGAGAATAAAAAAATGAACAAGAAAACTTTTGAGAAACTTCAGTATAACGAGTTAAAAGAAATTGTGAAATCTTATTGTATAAGTGGATTAGGGAAAAATATGATAGAAAAATTGAAGCCAAGTTCGAATATAACTGTGGTTCGAAATCGTTTGAATGAAACTACTGAAGCAAGAGCGATATTAGATACAGGAAGTCAAGCTCCTTTTTTAGGGGTTTCTAACATTGAAAATATCATACAAAACCTTGAAAAAGGCGTTATTCTAGATCCAAATGGTTTACTAAGTATAGCGGATTTTTTAAGAGGATGTAGAAAAGTAAAAAGGTTTATGCTTGATAAAACGTTTTTTGCACCTGTTCTTGCATCTTATGCTAATTCAATGTCCGAATTTAAAGGATTGGAAGATGAAATTAATTTATCTATTAAAGGAAATAGTATTGACGCCAATGCAAGCAAACAATTAAAGAAGATAAGACAAAGCATTCATTTAACAGAAGAAAAAATTAAAGAACGTTTAGATAAATTTTTAAAAAATGGTACGAATAAAAAATATATTCAGGAGTTCTTAGTAGTTAAGAAAGGCGAAAGATACACTATTCCAATTAAAGCTTCCTATAAAAATCAAGTTTCTGGATCAATTGTAGAAGTTTCTTCCAGGGGCTCCACCGTTTTTATTGAACCGAATACAGTTACAAAGCTAAATGTGGAGCTGGCAAGTCTAAAAGCTGAGGAAGCAGTAGAGGAATATCAAATATTAGCGACTTTATCAGGAATGATCTTAGAAAACCTTCCTGAAATTAAGATAAATATGGAGCTTATCAGTCAATATGATATGGGGTTTGCAAAAGCAAAATTTAGTAAGCAAATTGATGGTATAGAACCAAAATTAAACGATCATGGCTATATTAAGTTAGCTAGTGCAAAACATCCACTATTAGCAGGAGAAATAGTGCCATTAGATTTTGAAATTGGGAAAGAGAACCGGAGTTTGATTATTACCGGACCAAACGCTGGAGGAAAAACAATAGTACTTAAAACAGTAGGTTTATTAACATTGGCAGTCATGTCTGGTTTTCATATTCATGCTGAAAAAGAAACGGAAGTAGCAATATTTGAAAATATCTATGTTGATATTGGCGATGATCAAAGTATAGAAAATGCACTAAGCACATTCTCATCCCATATGAAAAACATTTCAGAAATCATGAGAATGTCGAACAATAACACACTTCTACTGTTTGATGAAATAGGAAGTGGAACGGAACCTAATGAGGGTGCAGCGCTGGCTATTTCTATTTTAGAAGAGTTTTATCATATGGGGTGTATAACAGTAGCAACAACACATTATGGGGAAATTAAACGTTTTTCCGAGTTGCATGCTGATTTCATGAATGCCGCAATGCAATTTAATAGTGAAACATTAGAACCTTTGTACAAATTAATGATAGGAGAATCAGGAGAAAGTAATGCCCTTTGGATTTCTAAAAAAATGAATGTACCAGACAATGTGTTAACAAGAGCACAAGCATATATAGATAAGAAAAAGTATGATTTAGAACTTGTAAATGAAGATAAAATAAGGAAGTCAAAGTCTAAACACTCTAACAAGACAATGGAAGAAGAGTACGAATATAAAAAAGGAGATCGCGTAAAATTATTAGAGCATGATGAGCTTGGCATCGTATATAAAGAAATGGATTATGCTCGTAATATAGTTGTATTTTATAATGGAGAATTTATAGAAGTAAATGTAAAAAGACTAGCACTAGATATAGCAGCGAGTGAATTATATCCGCAAGGCTATGATTTAGACACATTATTTATTGACCATCATACGCGTAAAATGCAACATGATATAGAACGTGGTTCAAAAAAAGCCCTTCGAAAAATACAAAAAGAAATTAGAAAAAATAGAGATTAAAAGGGAAGAATGGAGATTTGCTTTAATATTATTCTGCTTAAATAGCTTTTTTGCTATTTAAGCAGAATAGCTGTTTCATTTATTTGAGATATATTCTTGCGAGGATTATTAACAAATTTATCCAGATGTCACTTTTGAGGGGGAAATATTGTATGTTAAATCAAATTTTAAATTATCGTTAAAAGGAACTTTTGTTTTGGAATAATAATTTAATTTATGGGAGGGCCAAAAATGTCAAACAACCACTCGTTACGATAGACTTAAACAAACAGGTTATCGTGTAATTTTCCATGAGCATGTTATTCAAGATGAATCACAATTAATGCAGAATTTCTCATTTGTTGATTTGAAAGACGAAGAGCTGTACTTTTCCGTGTCAGCTACCGTTGCTATCTATTATCCATTTACATGATGTTGGGCTTACTGCCACCTTTATTCCGCCACTGGAATAGGTTAAATGTTCTGCAGTTGTATAAACTCTCTTTAGTATTATAGCTGTAAAAGCTATACTAATAGAAACCTTACTAAAGAAAATTATCTATACCCAAGTTGACGGCAATGATTACCATATGATTTGTTGTAATTCCTCATCATCAAATTTCCCTTAATAAATATGCTGCTAGCGTGAAAAATTCATATTACATGGAGGTATTAACATGAGTGAACAAAATATTTACGATAATCAAACCTTTTTTGATGGTTACAAAAAGCTACGTGAAAATCCGACCTCAGCAAATAATATGGTAGAAAAACCAGCATTATTTTCCCTTCTTCCAAATTTAGCAGGAAAATCGGTAATTGATTTAGGCTGTGGTTATGGGGAAAATTGTAGAGAGTTTTCACGATTAGGGGCTAAGAAGGTTTTGGGAATTGATATCTCTGAAAAAATGCTGCAAGTGGCAGAACAAGAGAATAAATGTAATAATGTTGATTTCTTGCGACTTAGTATGAATGATTTAGCAGCTATTAATGAAAAATATGATGTTGTGGTTAGCTCACTTTCTATACATTACATAAAGGATTTTGATAGATTAATGAATAATATAGCTAATTTGCTGGCAGCAGATGGAATATTTATTTATTCTCAAGAGCATCCAATGACTACGGCATTAATGCATGAAAACTATTGGTCAAAAGATAATGAAGGAAACATTATTCATTATAATTTATCAGATTACAGTTTATTGGGTGAAAGAAAAGTAACATGGTTTGTTGATGGTGTGACTAAGTATCATCGTACATTTGCTTCGATCTTTAATTCATTAATCTCAGCTGGATTTGAAATAGATAAGGTATTGGAACCTTTACCAGATAAAAAGACGATGGAACAGTATCCCTTATATAAAAGATACTATCACAAACCAGATTTTCTACTGATTAAGGCAAAGGTTATGTCTACTTAAATTACTAAGAAGAAACACAATTGCTTTCCATAAGAATTTCTTGGTTCTTTCTAATGCAAGCAAAGCAAAATATGCATGATTTTAATGAAGCTATTGATTTGTTATTTATGCTATGGATACTAATAATCAGTGTTAAAATGATACGAGGAAAAATAACAATTTAACTAGAAGGCTACATACGAAGAAGATATTTCATTATTTTACATTTACTTTTACAGAATAAAAATAGGGATGAGGTGTTAGATAAAATGGTACTTGAAACAAAAAGACTGATATTACGTCCATGGAAAGAAGATGATGCGGAGACTTTATATGAATATGCAAAGGATCCCTTAGTAGGACCTTCTGCTGGATGGCCTGTGCACACGAGTGTGGAAAACAGTCGAGAAATCATCAAACATGTACTATCAGCAAGTGAAACATATGCAGTATGTCTAAAAGAGGATAATAAAGCTATTGGTAGTATTGGCTTGCTGATCGGAGAACAGAGTAATAAAGGTATTGCTCAGAATGAGGCAGAGATCGGTTATTGGATTGGCGTGCCATTTTGGGGGCAAGGATTTATCCCTGAAGCTACGGAAGAAATAATACGATATGCGTTTGAGAATTTAGGAATGAAGAAGCTATGGTGTGGCTACTTTGATGGAAACGAAAACTCAAAGAGGGTTCAGGAAAAGTGTGGATTTCAGTATCAATATACAGTTAAAGATCAGAAATGGGAGCTTATAAATGAAATTCGCACAGAACATATTACTTGCATGACTAGGATAGAGTGGAGCGTTAAAAATAATTATAATTATTTAAGTGATGTAGGAAATGGAAGATTTTCAAAGGAATCCTTTATTAGCAAGAATAGAAAAGATCCCGATTTATTGAGTAGAAAACTATATGAAGATTTGAGTAGCCTTTCTAATCAAAGTAAATTACCAAATGGGGATGAAATTACAAACTGTAAAGTTATTGGTCCTAATAAATATGGTGGTTATGAATTAGAAGTGGAAGTTACTAAAGAAAATACAAAGGATAAGACCGTTTTTATATTGGGTTCAGATTACATTGGCCCACCTGTTCATTGGGCGGTTGAAGTAGGAATGAACGATAAAGAAATAGGTGATTTTTTGGAAGTGTCACGTACTATTGGTGGTCATTTATTATGGTGGAAAAGAAGTGATGATGACAACAAGAAGGTATGGCATAAATATGAATTCTGGTATAAAAATAAAGCAACAAAGTTGAAAGAGAATAAAATTAAACCTAATGAAGTTCACTGTTTTAATAAAAAAGAAAGAGACTCTTTTTCTCTAAACGAGTGGAACAAAATGAATAGAAAAGATAAAATAACATCTATCATTCCATATACCATTACGGTGAATACGGCACGTGGAGGAAAAAAAGGATTTTACGACAGAATAGATTTTACATTATTTGATTTAAAACAATGGTACTTAGGACTGCCGTGTAAATTACAAGAGGCCTATGAAAATTCCAGAGAATGGTTATTATTATTTAAAGACTTTAAAGGGTTTATAGACTATTTTCTGTTGCAGGATTTTGTAGTGGAAAAGGAGCATTACGCGGTTAAAAATTTGGATTCCTTTGATGAGGAAGAACAATATAAAACGTTATCAAATACTGATGTATACCATTCAAGTAGATCACAAAATAAAGCGGCATACAAAGCATTTGTTGAGGCTTCTCTTGCAATAATATCAAGGAGAAATGAAAGAATCATAGCATATATAACAAAGGACAATCGATAATTCATATGCTAAAAAAGTGTAAGTAGGGTATCCTAACTTACACTTTTTTGATAAGGCCTTATTTCTTCATTATTTCCATCAACTGATCTACCTTGCGATGTAATTCTTGATTTTGTGCTTTTAGTTCTTTTAGCTCTTTATAAACCCCATCTTCTTCAGGATCCTTCTCTGCCTCAGCGAGCCTATGTGCGTTATTGACTAATTCTCCGAAGAAGAGATTAGCAAGAATGAAGGCACTACTTAAGACGAAAGTGACAAAATACAACCATGCCCATGGAATATCACTTAAAAGTGGGCGGAAAATTCCAGTAGCCCAAGAATCCAACGTGAAAATTTGAAAGAGTGTTAGAATCGTAGAATGGAAATTTCCAAAATACTCAGGTGCAGCATTAGCAAACATGGTTGTCCCAAATATTCCATAAATATAAAATAAAATGGTTGTTAAAAGGATAGTGCTTCCCATTGCAGGGATGGATAGGAATAAGGCATTAATTAGTCTTCTTAAGGATGGAAACATAGATAATGTTCTTAAAACTCTAAGTACACGTACGATACGTAAGATTGTAATGAAATTAGAATGAATGAATATTAGACTTAGAGAAATAACAATAAAATCTAATATATTCCAGCCATTTCGAAAGAAGCTTGAGCGATAGACGAAGAGCTTTAACAAAATCTCAACAGTGAAAATCAGTAAAAGAATTCGGTCTACCCCAATTAATAAATGAGAATAGGACTTATAAATATTTGGATATGTTTCTAAACAAATGATGACTGCATTTAACATAATGAGTACTAGAATGGTCTTTGAAAAAAGAGGATGCTCAATTATGCGCTTTAGTTTTATATGTACCACCCACTCGAATATCAGTTTCTTTAGCAATAGGACAGAGCCCTAACTGAAATTATTTTACCATGTTTTCGTATTGGAACATAAAGATGAAGCAAAAAAATATATATACGCGATTTATGGAGATAATCCTTTAAGAAGCGCGTTAATGATGAAATCGCTACTTGTTTAATTAATTCCATCAACGATGCGTATCTTTACTGTCTATGCTCTACTTTATATCTTAGAACTGTTTTTAATTTTGCTTGTTCTACTCTTCTAAAGTCTGAAAGGTAAATTTCTCTATGTATTAAAGAAGTTCTTTTTAGATGATTATTTTCTAAAAACCTTTCCATTTGTGTAAAAGTTTGTGGCTCGTCATCATATGGGCCTACATGTAACATTTGAACAGATAAACCATCTTCCATTGTGTCAAATGTCACATCTGTTAAAAAGGGGTGAGGTTTCTTTTTACGTACTCTCTCCAAGGCTCTTTCCACTACTTCATCTGTTACAAAATTTGGTTGTCTAATCATTATGCTATAAACCAATTCATCTTTATTTAAAGTATTTAATTTTCTACCTTCTTCTGTTAAATCCCAAACTCCCTCTAGTGGGTAGACGGTATATTCAAAATAACCTTCTGGTGTGTATCCTTGTTTAGGCATCATACGAACAGCATAAGCCATCGAATAAAGCACACCTATTTTCTCTGCGAATTCTTCTCCATTGGGATTTCCTGTTCCTTTGATCATAAAAAACTTTTGTTTAGGGACAGTAATTAATTCAGGAGTTTGTTTTGGAATATATAAAGCTTTTTCCTTTTTTCTCCATTCATGCTTCATATTTACACACTTCCTTTACTTAGAATCATCTACTTAATATTTTACCATTGTATGTTTGGTTTTTTCTTACTCCTATGATAATTTAAGAAGAAAGAACAAGCATTCTCAAATCAAGTAAATAGAAATAATAAGGAGTTTTTATGGATTATTTTCTAATATTATTATCTATATTTTTACTATCTGCCATTTTAGGAATCACATGGTTTATTTTACAATATCGAAAAGAAAAAAGAAGCTTATGGCTTGGCATTTCCTTTCTATTTGCATTAATCACAGTACTTGCTAATATTAGTTTCCCGCTTATTAGAATTTCAGATATAGGTTTTATTCGTGTGATGTTAATTGGGGGAGCGCTCTTAGTTGGTATAGTAATACTCTTGTTTCCACTGGTACTCATTTTATCTATGCTCATTTCTGGTATTCGTTTGATGCGACGAGAAGGGATTACTCTGTCGCATATGCTTTCCTTTGGCTTTGGTATCGCCTATATCTTGTATTTAATAATATGGCCATTGCTAGAAGGAACTTTTAAGTCAACCTTTTTTGATTTTTTATATACTTATCTTTCCTTTGTTTTTTTCTTCACCTTATTTATTTTCGTTTTGTATACGGTTACGAATATGCTGAACTTATTAAAGCATTTTCGCAAAAAATATCAATACATCATTGTTTTAGGAAGCGGTTTGCGAAATGGAAAGGAAGTAACGCCATTACTAGCTAACCGAGTGGATAAAGGAATTCAAGCTTATCGAGAAAATCCAGGGAGTATTCTAGTGCTTTCAGGAGGGCGAGGAGCTGATGAAAAAATTGCTGAAGGGGAGGCAATGAAGCAATATGCTTTGCAGCAAGGTGTTCCAGCATCCGATATTTTAGTAGAAGACAAGTCCGTAAATACCCGAGAAAATTTATTGTTTTCACAGCAATTGATTAGAAGGCACATGACAATAAACGAACCTAATCTATTAGTTGTTACAACAAGGTACCATGTGCTTCGTGCATTATTATTAGCGAAAAATTTGGGGATTGCCTGTGATGGAAGAGGTTCACGAACAAAGCTTTATTTTTCAATTAACGCTTTTATCCGCGAATGGATTGCCTATTTGGTATTATGGAAAAAACCATACATCATTATCTTGATAGGGGCTTTTATAGTAATAGCACTGCTATATGGACTTCAAGCACTCTTAGGAATTTGAAATAAGAAGGAAATTTTTAGTGAAAAGAAAGGAGCATATCATTCATGATTGGACCAAACAAGCATAAATTGTACCCAAATGAAAACATCAAGACAGTTTGCTATATCAGTAATCTGCCTAAAAGAGTGAATGTTGAGATTGGAGAATATACTTATTACAGTGATAATAATAAATCTCCAGACAAGTTTTATGAAAATATTGAACATCATTATGAATTTTTAGGTGATAAACTAATTATCGGTAAATTTTGTGCGCTCGCAGAAGGTGTTAAGTTTATCATGAATGGTGCCAATCATAGAATGGATGGCATCACAACATACCCCTTTAATATTTTTGGTGGAGGATGGGAGAAGGTGACTCCTACAGTAGAACAGCTACCATTTAAAGGAGACACAGTAATTGGAAATGATGTATGGATAGGTCAACAAGTGACGATTATGCCTGGAGTAAAAATTGGGGATGGTGCAATTATTGCAGCTAACTCAACAGTAGTAAAAGATGTTGAGGCTTATTCCATCTATGGAGGAAACCCTGCTCAATTGATTAAGAAACGCTTTAGTGATGCTCAAATTGAATCCTTGCGAAAGCTAAAGTGGTGGGATTGGGATGAAGAAAAGATATTTAATAATCTAGAGAAGTTGGTTTCTGAGGATGGGTTGAAGGAGCTTCTATCTGATCTAAAGAGAACATAATATGCTTTTAATTAAAATAGTGCTTTCCACTTTTGAAGTGGGGGAGCACTATTTGTTTTAAGTACGAAATTAACTTCTAAAATAAGAAAAAAGATCTGAATTTACTTAGAATAAAAACAATCAAATCCCATATTAGTAACCGTTTACAGAGATATTAAAAACGTTAATAATAAAAAGTATTACCTTGTAGTTATTCTTGTCTATGTGATAAAGTTAGATTAGATATACTAATACTATCTTACTAAAAGGGGAGATTTTTTATGGTTTTTCAAAAGATTAGAGAAAGAAAAGGGTTATTATTACTTACGCTTCTTTTAATGACTATATTTCTAGCAGCTTGTGGAGACTCTAAAGACGAAGCACATATTGTTGTAAAAGGAGATACAATTAACTCACACACTGTTGAAGATGCTGTTTGTGTTGTGAACAGTAGATTTGAACAGGGCTGGAGAATGTTATTCCGTGCTGCTGTTATTGATGAAACTACAGGAGAAACTATTGAAGATGCAAAAGTAAAAGCAGTTTTAGAGAATGGTGAAGAATTTGAAATGGAATTAGGACCACATGGACCTGAAAGTACAATGCTTTATACTGCTCCTTGGGATATTCCAGAGGATTTTACAACAGGTACATTAGACTATGAAATTATTGCAACTGTAGATGGAAAAGAATATAAGTATGAGCCATTTGATGTGGAACCTTCTAAGTTGACAATTGTTGAACCTCAGTAAGGATGAATTTTATGAGTAAAACAAAACTTGTTTTAATAGCGATATTATTTTGTACATTATTTGGTTTAACTGCTTGCTTTGGTTCAGATGAAAAGGCAGATTCTAAGGAAGAGTCATCGACTGAGGAAAACAATTTAACTGGTAAACTTTCACTTGATGAGACATCTGGAAGAATTGGTGATGAAGTTCAATTGACAGCTACAGATTTAAAACCAAATGAGGATTTGAAAGTCATTTATGTAGATATGGAAGGTAGCTATGAAATTGAGAATAATTATTCTTTTCTAGGTATGGTATATGATCAAGTCGAAAGAAAAGTTGGCGAAGGTACTGCTGATGAAAATGGAGAGTGGAGCGGTTCCATTACAATACCTGATGGCTTTGGTGATGATCATGACATTTTAATTAAGCAGAGAGATAATACCATTGCTAAGGCAAACTATTTTGTTGAAACGGTATTCACGATGTCTCCAGAATCTGGACCTCCGGGCACAGAAATCACGGTTAGTGGGGAAGGGTTAAGCTGGAAAATTTATGGAAGCTTATGGCATATAAATTATGACAATGCTTATACAGGTATGATTACAGCCGTTTCTACGGATGGTAAGGCAGAAGGGGTAATTCGTGCCTCTGGATCTTCTGGCCTTCATACAATTACGGTAGAAAGTGGAGCAAGTGGATCTCCATATTTAAGTAGAGATTCATCTGCAATTAATTATATTCATACACACCACTTCAATTTTACAATAACAGATGAAGAACCTGTTGTTGAAGAATATTTAGCTTATGTTGAAGATGTACCAGAAGCAGCACATGGTGGTATTCAAATGCCAGATCCGGAAAACAAAAATGGGGTAAACCTTAGTTTAAATAAAACAGAAGGAATTGTAGATGAAGAGGTAACATTAACTGGAGAAGGACTTCCAGCGAATGAAGAAATTACTTTGGATTGGCATACTATGGTTGGTACACGTGTTACTGCAGAAGGGTATGGACCTGAAATATTCCCTCTAGGGACAGTTACTACAGATGCTGATGGTTCATTTTCTTATGAGTTTGCAGTGCCAGATGATTTAGGTGGACTTCCGCACTTAATTGAAGCGAAAGTGGAAGAAGAAGTATATGGCCAGACATATTTCCGTATTCTACCGTCACTTATTTCTGTGGAGCCAGCAGAAGGACCACCAGGAACTCCAATCACAGTTACGATTAAAGGGTCAGGTTGGACAGAATTTGATAATGCACTCGGTGTGACTTATGATAATGCTTATGTAGGCTATGTATGTGCATTTAATAGTCAAGGTACAATCACCTTACCTTTAATAGCTTCAGGAGAACCGGGTTATCATTTGATTGATATTTATCCATCTATTTATCAAGGAAAAGTTCAGTTCCCAGATATTTATAGAAAACCACAATTAACGTATCGTGATGATCATCCGGGAACAGGCCTTCCAGCAATTCGAACATTCTTTAAAGTTACAGAAGAATAAAATAAAGAGCGATACCTATTATACAAGTGAAATAGGTACCGCTCTTTTATTAGTATTCTTATAAAGTAGTAATAATTGGCCCTTCCTTTGTAAGAATAATCGTATGTTCGTATTGAGCTACAAAGCTATCTTCAGTTAGGAAGGTCCATCCATCATCAGCTTGGGAAACTTCCTCTTCAAATGTGGAGATAAAAGGTTCAAAGGCGATTACCATACCATCTTTCAAAATTTCGTCATCCCAGCGAGAGTAATAATTGAAAATATGATCTGGTGCTTCATGAATGGAACGCCCAACACCGTGCCCTGTAAGATTTTTAATGACTGTTAAGCCATGCTGTTTTGCTACATTTTGTACAGCCTTTCCGAGCGCACTTTTTTTCGCACCGACTTTTGCCTTCTTCAATCCAGCATCGAATGCTTCCTTAGCAATGTCACAGACTTTCTGTAAGATTTCCTCTCCTTCTCCAACTACAAAGGAAATTCCAGTATCAGCGAAATAACCATTTTTCGAACCAGAAACATCAATATTAACAAGGTCTCCTTCTAGAATGATTCGTTCCCCCGGAATTCCGTGTGCTACTTCTTCATTTACGCTAATACATGTATATCCAGGGAAGTTATATTCTCCTTTTGGCGCAGATTCAGCTCCTGCCTTTTTAAACATTTCTCCCGCAATTTCATCGAGTTCCTTCGTAGTAATTCCAGGCTTTGTATAACGGACTAATTCATCTCGAATTGACCCACAAATCTCACCAATTTCTTTTAATCCGATAAAATCCTCTTTGGTTTTTGCAATCATTATATATCCTCACTTTTTAAATTATTTCTAGCTGTATATTGTATTTCTACTGCCACTATAATAGTAGCAAAAATATCAATGGGAAGTGACTTCTCTTAATTATTATAGCTTATTTAGTGCAGGGAGATGGAAAAACTAATTTTATAGATCCTATTAATCTTTTCTGAATAAATTAAAACTTCCTATTCATTTCTACGTCTAAATAATACAGCATAGAAGAATAGAATTCATTCAAATGTGACTAACTCAATCTAAAATAACAAAAGGAGGTGTGAAATATTGCAAAAATATGCAATCAGTGTGAAATTCATTACACAAGATGAAAAGCGGGACGAGTTATTAAACTATTTGTTAGAAGCCGCAGGTGGAATGGAAGACTTGGAAACATGTAATTGTTACATTGTAGGAATTAATGAAGAAGAAAAGAATGCTGTATATGTTTATGAAGTATGGGAGAGTAAAGCTGCACATCAGGCTTCATTAACAATTCCTGCTTCTCAAGAATTAATTAAGAAAGCCAAGCCTATGATTGTGGGTATGGAATCCTATCCTGAACTAAGTATTGTTGGTGGGAAAGCAAAGTTATAAATAGGTTTTTTATCTACAAGTGATTTTTATGGTTCATAAAACCCTCCACTGCTCTGGAGATGTAATTTGGATATTGTTATAGATTAGCCGCATGATTGACTATGTAAATAGATCAAATGATGCGGCATTTTTTTGTGGTGCTATGGTGTTAATGAAACCTCAGTTGAATATTAATTTACTTTTGATTACGAATTTTTTTCAAACGGTATTGGAGATTTTGTCGACTCATCCCAAGTGCTTCCGCTGTTTTTGTAATATTATTCCCATGCTTTTTCATCATACGTCCAATATAATACTTTTCTGCTTGTAATAAATAGCTTTCCAATGTTAGTTCAGGCACTTCATAAGTTGGAATTTGCTCTTCTTCTAAAATACTATGTTTATCCTGTTTAATCAGAAAATGCATTGGCAATACATCATTTGTTATTGTTTCAAGCTTAGGATCATGGGTAATTATTTCTTCTAATAAATGCTGTAGTTCACGAATATTACCTGGCCAATCATATTTCAAAAGTAATTTTAAGACATCAGGGTGAACAGCTGGTATCCCAGTGCCAAATTTTTCTGCATGTTCTACAAAAAAGGCTTGAATAAATGGTTCAATATCTTCTACACGCTCTCTTAATGGAGAAATATTAATCGTAAAGTTAGAAAATAAATAAAAGAGATTTTTTTGTAAGGCCCCTTTAGAAATTAACTCTACTGGATCATCATCAACACTAGCTATTAGAAGATGATCTTTATTTTTATATTGTTCCAGTAAATGTAAAAGCTTTGGCTGTAAATGTAATGGTAGTAAATCAATACGTTCACAAAATAAAGTCATTTGTTTTTCGTTTTCTAGCTCACTAGCTAATTGATCCAACCATCTTTCATCTACTGCCTGACATAATAAAGTGTAGAAAGAATTGTTTTTCGGCTCTAAAGCCATATGAATCCGTTCAGCAATTAAGTCTTTCCCAGTGCCCGTTTCACCAATAATTAATAGGGGAAGTCTTGTTGAAGCGGCTTTTTCTGCTAATACTAACACTTCCTGCATAGCCTTACTTTCTGCAATAATTTTATTATAGGTTTCTGAATAGGAATGCTTTTTCACTGGTTGTAAAACATATTTCCTATAATGGGAAATATCTGATGCATATTCAACAGCACCAATAATTTCTCCATCCTCAAAAATCGGCATGGTTGTGTTCACTGTTGTAATTTCATCACCATTAAGATTCCAGTAAGTCTGTTCTACATCATAGAGAGGATTCTTTGTGTGTAATACGCGTAGCAATGTGCTCTCTGTATTATCAAAATTAACTAGCTCATCAAGCCTTCTTTGGATAACATTTCCAGGCTGTAAACCTTCAATTTCTCCCATTTTTTGATTGTAGATCACAGTAATACCATGCTTATTAATTGCATGTATACCAATATTCGCATAGTCAATAATAAATTTATGGATTGCTTGTAATTCATTCAATGTATTCAAAAGTCGTCTCTCCCATGTAAAGAAAACTTGGTAAATTAAGCCACGAAAGGCATAGAGTTAATCTAGCTTCCCCTATGCAAAAAATCCGTTATAGCATAAAGAAAACTGGGTAAATAAATTTTAAAATAAAGCTTAAAATGATAAATTTCATCATTATCTAAAAATTTCAGATAATAATACTTGAAAAACGCAACAATTTCTTGCATTATTATATATATAAATGTGAATAACTGCAAATATTTTTTGCGTTTCTAAAATAAGGAGGAAGATTTAGATGATTTCATACAAGCACGAACCATTTACAGATTTTTCCATCA
This sequence comes from Ornithinibacillus sp. 4-3, assembly GCF_040958695.1. Lineage (NCBI taxonomy): Bacteria > Bacillati > Bacillota > Bacilli > Caryophanales > Bacillaceae > Ornithinibacillus > Ornithinibacillus sp. 4-3. The sequence continues at coordinate 2,984,658 of NZ_CP162599.1, read as the reverse complement.
AAGAGAACAGAGATGCATTTTTAGAAGGTTTAAAAACAGTAGAAGGATATTTAGGCGGAGATTTTCCACTAGTTATTAATGGCCACCATGTCATTACAGAAGAAAAAACTACCGTAGTAAATCCAGCGAATCATTCGGAAGTACTTGGGAATATGTCGATGGCATCTCAGGAAATAGCGGAGGAAGCAATGGAGATTGCTGATCAAACTTTTAATATGTGGAAAAGAGTGAAGCCGGAAGTACGTGCAGATGTGTTATTTAAGGCTGCAGCAATTGTTCGTCGTCGTAAGATGGAGTTTTCAGCTTTATTAACAAAAGAAGCTGGGAAGCCATGGAATGAAGCAGACGCAGATACAGCAGAAGCAATTGATTTCTTAGAGTATTATGGACGTCAAATGTTGCGCCTTAAGGATGGTATGCCTGTAGAAAGCCGTCCAGGAGAGTTCAACCGTTTTGACTACATACCTTTAGGAATAGGCGTTGTTATTTCACCATGGAACTTTGCATTCGCAATCATGGCGGGAACCACAGCAGCGGCATTAGTAACTGGTAATACGGTGTTATTAAAGCCAGCCTCAACTACACCAATTGTAGCTTATAAATTTGTTGAAGTTTTAGAAGAAGCTGGACTGCCAGCTGGAGTTCTAAACTTTGTACCAGGTTCCAGTCGTGATATCGGTGATTTCTTAGTAGATCATCCTCGCACACGTTTTATTTCCTTCACTGGTTCTCGTGATGTAGGGAAGCGTATTTATGAACGTGCTGCTGTTGTAAATGAGGGACAAATTTGGTTGAAGCGTGTTATTGCTGAAATGGGTGGAAAAGATACAATTGTTGTAGATAAAGAAGCAGATTTAGAGTTAGCAGCTGATTCCATTGTTAAATCTGCATTCGGATTCAGTGGCCAAAAATGTTCAGCATGCTCTCGTGCAGTAATTCATGAAGATGTATATGATCAAGTAGTGGAAATGGTGAAAGAGAAGACAGAAGGATTAACATACGGTGATCCAGCTGATCAAAATAATTTTACAGGTCCTGTAATTGACCAATCTTCTTATGACAAAGTGATGAGTTATATTGAAATTGGTAAAGAAGAAGGACGTCTCGTTGCTGGTGGTGTTGGAGATGATTCTAAAGGATTCTTCGTTGCTCCAACAGTATTTGCTGATCTTGATCCAGAAGCACGTATGATGCAGGAAGAAATCTTTGGGCCTGTTGTTGCATTATGCAAAGCTCCAACTTTTGATGATGCAATTGAAATTGCTAATAATACGGAATATGGGTTAACAGGTGCTGTCATTACAAATAATCGCCTACATTTAGAACAAGCTCGTGAAGATTTTCATGTAGGTAACCTATACTTCAACCGTGGATGTACTGGAGCAATTGTTGGATATCAGCCATTTGGTGGATTCAATATGTCAGGTACAGATTCTAAAGCTGGTGGACCAGACTACTTACAGCTTCACATGCAAGGAAAAACAACATCAGAAATGCTTTAATTTGCTGAGAACGAAAAGCGCAAGTCGCGCCCTTACAGGCTAAAAACGTGACGTCACGAGCTCGGGCGTCCTGCACTAGTACGTCCTGTACGTCGAAAAACGTAGAGATTGGAGTGTCACAACCGAGATAAAGGAAACATGCCCCTTTAGCGGTATCCGACGTTAGGCCTTAGCCTGGTTTTAGTCGGGCTTCCTTATAAAGCAAAACCGATGTTGACTTATTGTAGGATGGCTCGCGTTAGCTCTTAAGTTTTTGGCGCTCGGAGCTAGACAACGCTAGCTCCGAGCAAGAACCAACCTTAGGAAAATTTTATACTTTCCTATGCAATAAAAAAGCTCGCTGATTGCACATGAAGTTAATCAGCGAGATCTTTATGAAAGAATAAATGTATCACTGTAAATGATGAGGAGGAAATAAAATGACTAAATCAACAGAAGTTATTGCACAAACAGATAAATATGGGGCACGTAATTATAACCCACTACCAATCGTTATTTCAGAAGCAGAAGGTGCTTGGGTAGTAGATCCAGAAGGCAATCGTTATTTAGATATGCTTGCTGCATACTCTGCAGTGAATCAGGGACATCGTCATCCAAAGATTGTTCAAGCATTAATTGATCAAGCAGATCGTGTAACATTAACTTCGCGTGCGTTCCATAATGACCAGCTTGGACCATGGTATGAAAAAGTTAGTAAACTAACAAATAAAAACATGTCCTTACCAATGAATACAGGAGCTGAAGCAGTTGAAACAGCTATTAAAACAGCTCGTCGTTGGGGTTATGAAGTAAAAGGTGTAGAAGAAAATAAAGCAGAAATTATCGGTTGTGATGGTAACTTCCATGGTCGCACAATGGCTGCAGTATCCCTTTCTTCAGAAGCAGAGTACAAGCGTGGATTTGGTCCAATGCTTCCAGGGATTAAGACAGTTCCATATGGTGAGATTGAAGCATTAGAAAAGGCAATCACACCAAATACAGTTGCATTTATTGCTGAACCAATTCAAGGAGAAGCAGGAATTAATATTCCACCAGCTGGCTATCTTAAAAAAGCTTATGAATTATGTAAAGAGCATAATGTGTTATACATCTCAGACGAGATCCAAGCAGGATTAGGGCGTACTGGTAAAATGTTTGCAACAGAATGGGAAGGCTTCGAGCCAGATATGTATATTTTAGGTAAAGCACTTGGTGGTGGTGTATTCCCAATCTCTTGTGTAGCAGCTAATGATGATATTCTAGGTGTATTTAACCCTGGTTCCCACGGATCTACATTTGGTGGAAACCCATTAGCATGTGCAGTATCTATTGCTGCTCTAGAAGTATTAGAGGAAGAAAATTTATGTGAGCGTTCTTTAGAGCTAGGAGAGTATTTCCTAGCAGAGCTGAAGAAAATTGATCATCCATCCATTAAAGATGTACGTGGACGCGGACTATTCATTGGTGTTGAATTAGATGAAGATGCTCGCCCATACTGTGAGAAGCTAAAAGAAGCAGGATTATTATGTAAAGAAACACATGATACGGTAATTCGTTTTGCTCCTCCTCTAGTAATTGAGAAAGAAGACCTTGATTGGGCAATTGAAAAAATCAAAGGATTATTTAATTAAAATTTCTAAAATATAAAAATAAATATGCTAGAATAGAAAAACGAACAAATCAATGACTGACTTTGTTCGTTTTTCCAATTAGAAATAGAAGATGATTCAAATCAGATAAACTGGAGGGAAATCAATGAATTTATGGGGTGCTCGTTTTAGAAATGAAGGCAGTCGTTTAATGGAGGAGTTTAATAGTTCTCTAGAATTAGATCAACGCATCTATGTGGAGGATATTACGGGGAGTTTAGCACATGCAAAAATGCTTGCAGAATGTGGCATTATTACGAAAGAAGAAGGCGAGCAAATTCGGGCTGGTCTACAATCAATCTTAGCAGATATAGAAAATGGTAAATTACCAATAGAAGGAAATTACGAGGACATCCATAGCTTTGTGGAAATGAATCTGATTGAGCGTATTGGAGATGTGGGTAAGAAATTACATACAGCACGTAGCCGAAACGACCAAACAGCTGTAGATACGAGAATGTATGCAAGAAAGCAAGCCCGAGAAATTATTGATATTTTAGATCATTTCAAGGCTGTATTAAAAGAAAAAGCAGAAGCAAATCCATATATCATGCCAGGCTATACACATCTACAGCGTGCACAAATCGTTACTTTTAAATATCATTTACTTGCTTATTATCAAATGTTTGACCGCGATCAAAAGCGTGTGCAAAATGCATTGGAATTATTAAATGAAAATCCATTAGGATCAGGTGCTTTAGCTGGAACGACTCATCTAATTGATCGTACGATTACGACAAAGGAACTTGGTTTTGATAAACCTGTAGATAATTTCATGGATGGCGTTGCTGAGCGTGATTATATTTTAGAATTAACCTCAGCATTTTCCATTATTATGATGCATCTAAGCCGATTAAGTGAAGAATTAATTATTTGGTGTAGCCAAGAGTTTAAATTTGTGGAAATTGATGATGCTTATGCAACTGGAAGTAGTATTATGCCACAGAAGAAAAATGCAGATGCTGCAGAACTAATTCGTGGGAAAACAGGGAAAGTATATGGTGCTTTATTCTCTATCTTCTCTGTTTATAAGGGAATTCCACTTACTTACAATAAAGACATGCAGGAAGAGAAAGAGTCCTTCTTCTATGCGGTAGATACAACGATTGCGTCCTTAACGATTATGTCAGAAATGATTCGTACATTAAAGGTAAATAAGGAAAATATGCGTCAAGCAGTGAAAAAAGGATTTTTAAATGCAACAGAGCTTGCAGATTACTTAGTGAAAGCAGGTATGCCATTTAGAGATGCTCATGGGGTAGTTGGTCGGATTGTTATTTATTGTGAGGACCAGGATAAAGGGATAGAAGAATTAACTTTAGAGGAATTACAAGAATTTACTGATTTAATTAAAGATGATATTTATGAATACATTGATCATGAAAGTATTTTAAATAAAGGAACGAAAGTAGAATTACAATAATCAGAATCAAGACAAAATTTAAATTTTCTGATATACTGAATGAAGAATTTAATAGTCACACTACTAGGGGTGCTCTATTTATTGAGCTGAGAGGAAATGTAAACATTTCTAACTCTTGTGAACCTGATCTAGTTCATACTAGCGGAGGGAAGTAGTCGAATAATTTAATTGTCCATTTAACTACGACGGCCAGGTTCAGCTATGCTCTGAACCTGGTTTTTAATATTTATAAGACGACTTTCTTCCAAGATATTTAAAGGAGGAAGTAATAATGAATCGAACAAGATTACTTACGACAATGGCATTGCTAATCGCTATTGGTGTGTTAGGATCACACCTTATTTGGTTTCCTGCAGGTATCGCTAAAGCTTATCCAGTTCAGCATGCAGTAAATGTTATTGCTGCTGTAGTACTTGGCCCTGGTCCAGCTGTTGTGATTGCATTTATTATTGGTTTATTAAGAAACATGCTAGGACTAGGCTCATTACTCGCATTTCCAGGAGGAATGATTGGCGCATTTTTAGCAGGCTACTTATATCAAAAGCTAGGTAAGAAATATTTTGCTGCTATCGGAGAAGTGATTGGAAGCGGGGTTATTGGTGCGCTATTCTCTGTACCTTTTGCAAAAATTGTGATGGGCACTTCATTTGGTGCACTATTCTTTATCCCACCTTTCCTTGTAAGTAGCATTGCCGGAGCAGGGATTGCCTTATTTATCGTTGTTCGTATTAAACATGAGAAGTTTATCCAAATAAAAAATTAGTAAAAAGGGGTTGCTTAGAATGAAAAAAGTAGCTTGTTCTTTAACGATTGCAGGTACAGATCCTTCAGGTGGAGCAGGAATTCAAGCAGATTTAAAAACATTTCAAGAATTACAAAGCTATGGGATGTCTATTATTACATCTGTTGTTGCGCAGAATACAACAGGTGTTCAAAACATTCATCATCTTCCACTTGAGATGATTGCTGATCAGTTAGACTCTGTTTTTTCTGATATGCCAGTAAATGCGTTTAAAACAGGAATGATTGCCAATATCGATATGATGGATATTATTTATACGAAAATTAAGGATAGGAATCTTCCCTTCGTGATTGATCCTGTGATGGTTGCTACAAGTGGAGATACGCTAATCAATGAAGATGCGCGAATTTATTTACGGGATAAGCTTGTGCCACTTTGTACAATCATTACGCCAAATATTCCAGAAGCAGAATTTTTAACTGGGGAAAAGATCGAAAATATTGAAGAAATGCAAACAGCAGCAATGAAAATTGTTTATGAATATGGAGCAGGAGCAGCACTTGTGAAAGGTGGACATCTTTCGGGAGACGCAGTTGACTTTCTCTATGATGGAAAAGAAATGCATACCTTTACCGAAAAACGGATTGATACAGTAAATACACATGGAACAGGATGTACATATTCTGCAGCCATTACCGCTTATTTAAGTCATGGATTTTCTTTATTAGAAGCGGTTGAAAAAAGTAAGCATTATGTGACAGAGGCCATTAGGCATTCATTTAATCTAGGTGCAGGAAATGGACCTACCAATCATTTTGCTACTAGAAAGGAAAGTATTTACTCATGAATCTGATTGAACAAGTTAGAAAAGAGCGGCCGTTGATTCATCATTTAACAAATCAAGTGGTAATGAATTTTACAGCAAATGGATTACTTTCCTTTGGGGGATCTCCTATCATGGCAAAAGAACCATCGGAAATACGCAATATCGTTGGGATTGCAAAGGGAGTACTGATTAATATTGGCGCGATGGCAGAGAAGGATTTGAAGGCGATGATTATTGCTGGACAAACTGCAAATGAAAGAGGAATTCCAGTTGTACTTGACCCTGTAGGTGTTGGTGCTTCACATTTTCGAAAGCAAATCATTCAGATCCTATTAGAGGAGATTTCTTTTACTGCCATTAAAGGTAATGCTGGGGAAATGGCACATTTAGTAGCTATTGAATGGGAGACAAAAGGTGTAGATGCTATTGGTAATAATAGCTCCAAATTAGCAGAGATTGCTCAATTGGTTGCAGAAAAATACAATACTTTAGCTGTTGTAACTGGAGAAATTGATATGATTTATCATAACGGAAAATTAAAAGAAAATAGCACTGGTCATGAGTATCTCACAAGAATCACAGGTGCAGGCTGTTTGCTTGGTTCTATTATCACTGCTTGTTTAACAGCTCAAGCAGAAAAACTAGATGCAGCATATAAAGCAGTTCAGTTTTATGGCTTAGCTGCTGAAAAAGCTGCTCAAAGAAGCGATGTAAAAGGCACAGGTACATTCCTTCCTGCCTTTATCGATGAGCTTGGAAAATAAGGAGTGAAGTAATTTATGCAGCATCATTATTTACGAAAATATTTTATTATGGGGAGTCAGAATTGTGATTGTGATCCAGTGATTATTTTACAGGAAGCAATTGAAGCTGGTATTACCGCATTTCAATTTCGAGAGAAAGGAAAAGGCTCTTTAAGTGGAGAAGAGAAAATAACGCTGGGGAAAAAGCTACGAGCACTTTGTCATCATGCTAACATTCCATTTTTTATCAATGATGATATAGAACTTGCTACTGTACTTGATGTGGATGGGATTCATGTGGGACAGGATGATGAAAATCTTGCTAGCTTACGTGCTCAATTCCCTAATCTATTAATCGGCTTATCTATTTCCAATGAAGCGGAATTAAAGAGCAGTCCTGTTCATTTAGCTGATTATGTTGGTGCTGGGCCAGTATTTGCAACAACCTCAAAAGAAGATGCCAAAGCGGCTGTTGGAACAGAATGGATAGCTTATTTACGGAATAAGCATCCTGATTTACCTATTGTAGGAATTGGTGGAATTAATACAGAGAATGCCCATCAAGTAATCGAAGCAGGAGCTGATGGTGTTGCTATTATCTCCGTTATTACAAAATCAGCAGATATTTATAAAACTGTAAGTAAGCTATAAGGGGGAAGAGATATCATGTTATTTAGCGAGCGTCTGTTTAATGCTGTAGAACCAGTCTGGAATAGTTATTTAGAGCATCCATTTGTAAAGGGAATTGGCGAAGGAACACTTGATAAGGAAAAGTTTGTTCATTATATGAAGCAGGATTATGTGTACCTTATTGAGTATTCCCGTGTATTTGCGATTGGTAGTACAAAGGCTAATGACCTAAAAACAATGACGATTTTCGCAAATCTACTTCACGGAACAATGAATTTTGAAATGGATTTACATCGTCAATATGCAGAAAAATTTGGTATTACCAAGGAAGAGCTAGAAGCAACAGAACCTTCTGCGACCATGACTTCTTACACAAGCTATATGCTTAGTCAAGCACAGCTTGGTGGAGTGGAGAATACGATAGCGGCAGTTTTGGCATGTGCATGGAGCTATAACTGGATTGGGAAAAATTTAGCAACATGGCCAGGAGCTACCACGCATGAATTATATGGAGATTGGGTGAAAACATATGCTTCTGATGAATTTACAAGTCTTGCGGAGGATTGTATTGATCTAATCAACGAACATGCGAAAGATAAGCCAGAACATGAGCTTAAAAAGCTAGAAGGAATCTTTGTAAAAACAAGCTACTTTGAATATATGTTCTGGGACATGGCAGAAAACCTCTCCATGTGGCCGGTAAAAGTATTAACAAAATAATAAAGTAAATCGACTGGTTTGAGCTTTGCCTTGAATCAGTCGATTTTTTTGCTTGTTTTCTAGAGTTCATTAATGGATTTAAACAAACTTTAAACAAAGTATACCCTTCCTTTTAACCTTAGACCTCTATCTTAGAATATAGAGGTGATAAAGATGGAATATATCGTTGAAACAAAACGTTTAACGAAAAGCTTTGGAAAAGAACAAGCAGTGAAAAATTTAGAAATGAAAATACCAAGAGGTGAAATCTATGGTTTTTTAGGGCCAAACGGAGCAGGTAAAACTACGACAATTCGTATGTTACTTGGATTAATGAAACCGACGTCTGGTTCTGTACATTTATTTGGAGAAGATATGAAAAGCAATCGAATAGGTATTCTGAAAAATGTGGGATCATTAGTAGAAAACCCATCCTATTATCCACATTTAACAGCTAGAGAAAATTTAGAAGCTAGCCGTAAAATTTTGCGTGTACCAAAGGAAAGAATTAATGAAGTATTAAAGCTAGTTCGCCTACAAGAAGCTGGCAATAAGAAAGTAAAAGGCTTCTCTTTAGGGATGAAGCAACGATTAGGTATTGCTGCTGCTATGCTTCATCAGCCGAAATTACTAATATTGGATGAGCCTACAAATGGGCTGGATCCATCTGGAATTATTGAAATGAGACAATTAATCCAACGTTTGCCAAAAGAATATGGAATGACAGTGGTTATATCTAGTCATTTACTGTCAGAAATTGACCAGATGGCTACTAGAGTTGGAGTGGTTTCAAAAGGGAAACTAATTTTCCAGGATTCGATTGAAGAGATGCGCAAATTTGCTCAAGCTTCTATTCAATTAAGAGTTAATGATAATGAAGGAGCATGGCGTGCCTTACTAGCTAATGGGCAAAAGGCTGATTTACAAGATGAGAATATTGCTTTACAAGTAGAAGATGATGAGCAATTAGCTATTGTTGTTCGTTACCTTGTTCAACAAGGCTTCTCGATTTATCGTGTGCAGGAGGAGAAACGCTCTCTAGAAAATATCTTCTTAGAGATGACGAGGGAGGAGCATGCATAATGATTTTTCCATTGATTAAAGCAGATTTTCTGAAAATCAGGAGAAAAGGAATGTGGCTCTTATCCCTGATTGGACCATTTGGAGTAGTTGCTTTGCAGATGGTCAATTATGGAGTAAGAAAAGATTATTTGTTCCAGCAAATGGATGATCGCTGGCTTTACTATATTTTGAATATTAATTCGTTTACTACACTTGCAATCGTCTTAGGTATTGTCATTTTAACTTCGTTTATTGCTAGTATTGAAGACGAAACTAATGCTTGGAAGCAGTTAGTTGCGATGCCAGTATCAAAGCGAGCAGTTTATTTATCAAAATTCACAGTGATTAGCTGTATATTATTTGTTTCTTCTATACTCCTATTTCTATTTACACTTGGCTATGGAATGACATTAGGATTAGGAGAGGATATTCCATATTTACGATTGTTGGAATATAGCTTCTTTCCTTTCTTTGCGGCATTGCCAGTACTTGGATTACAGCTTTGGATAGCAATTATCTCTAAGAATCAGGCTATTCCAATAACACTAGGGGTAGTCGGTGTAATACTAGCATATTCAGCGCCTGGATTACCTGATTGGTTGATTTGGACATGGCCAACATTATCAAATGATTGGGGACATTCTTATATAAATGTCTTGTTAGGAATTGGTTTTGGGTTCTTATTGTATGTACTTGGAATGACTGATTTTAAAAGAAGGGATGTGAAGTAATGCTAGGACTTATGAGTTCTGAGTGGTTTAAATTACGAAAATCCAAGGTGTTATCTCTTTTACTAGTAGCTCCACTCATTGGCCTGTTAGGTGGTTTAGCTGGTTCGATACCTGGAATGGAAGGTATAAATGAGTGGTATGGAAAGATAGTTATGATGAACTTTTCGTATGGCGTTTTATTGCTCCCATTGATTACTGGTGTTTTCGCAGCAGTGATATGTCGCTATGAGCATCAAGAAGGTGGCTGGAAACAGCTTTTAGCACTACCTGTGACAAGAGGAAATGTTTATCTGGCTAAATTTCTAGTATTGATTCTTATGATGTTAGTGATGCAGCTATTATATCTAGGATCTATTTATTTGGTCGGAACTATTGGGGCTATTACGGACCCTTTTCCAATGGATATTGTCTGGAAATCTATTCTCGGAGGTTGGGTAGCAACCTTTCCGCTCATTGCATTACAGCTATGGTTTTCTTTAATCTTTAACAGCTTTGCCATGCCATTTGCTATCAATGTAATTTTTACCATCCCAAATATTTTAGTACTTAATTCAGAAAAGTTTAGTCCATTTTATCCTTGGTCACAGCCTTTTCTAATGATGAATATTGGAGGAAGTGCAGAAGATTTCTTTTTTGTGCCATGGGAACAAGTATTAACTGCTGTTGGGGGAAGTTTCCTTCTGTTCTTTATAGCTGGCTACCTTTATTTACAGCGAAAAGCGGTCTAATACGAGAGAGGAGTAACAGGGATATACTGTTATTCCTTTTTTCCTATTAATAGGAAAAAGTGCTTCTGTATCTCTACAGGATGTTAAAGTTATAATAGAAAAGTAAGGAGGGAAAGAAATGGCAAAGATATTATATATAGAAGATGAGCAGGAAATTGGCAGCTGGGTAACAGCTGAGCTTACTGACAAAGGATATGAAGTAAGTTGGCTGACCTCAGGTGAACAGTTAGAGGAACAAATAGCAGATGTTGACCTTGCTATACTGGATATTATGTTACCTGGATTAGACGGATTTTCCATTGGTAAAAGAATCAAAAAGATAAATCAAGACATTCCTATCATCATGCTATCTGCTCGTTCTGCTGTAGAAGATAAGCTAGAAGGCTTGAGCTTTGCAGATGATTATGTGACAAAGCCATTTCATCCAGATGAATTAATTGCACGTATTGAGGTATTATTACGTCGTTTTCAGAAGCATGAAGATATGATAGAGGTTGGGCACTTGCAAATAGATATGAAGACCTTAGCAATTACAAATAAAAATACACAGGAAGAAATTTTACTGACAGGTAAACAATTTCAACTTTTCCAATATTTCCTCCGTCATTTAAATCAAATCTTAACGAAAGAACAGCTATATGAAGGGGTTTGGGACGAGCAATTTATTGAAGGGGATAAAACATTAATGGTGCATATTCGGTATTTACGTGAAAAAATTGAAGAAAATCCAGCAAAACCAGTTATTATTGAGACCATTCGTGGGATTGGCTATCGGGTGAAGCAATGAAACGATTTCTAAAATCTCTATTAGCGAAATATATATTAATTATTTTTATTGCGCTTTTTCTACTGCAATCTGCATACCTTACTATTATTATTATATTCTTTAATATATATGAAGATGACTCAGAACAAGCGCAAAGAAACAGAAGCTTTGAAGAAATCGAAGAACAATGGCATGAAGAGGCAAATAAGAACTTATCGGAAGAGGATATTACCCAAATATTTGAGGATTGGCAGGAGAATTATTCAAAAGCAGGCATGTTTTGGGTGAATGGAGAAGGAGTCTTAAAGACTCAGCATAATGTGCAGGAAGAATTGGCCGAGGAATGGGACGTGAGCTATACAGCACAATTTTTGAAAAGTCATTATGATAATGACCCATTTACTGTCGTTGCTTTTGTAGGAGAAGCTGAGCAAGATGGCTTCATTGTTTTTCAACTACCTCGAGATGAGATAAAGTCACAAGGCCAGGCATTAAATGAAAAATACGGCTGGATCATTATTTCATTGACAATTGCTGTAGTCGGTTCATTTATTCTTATTTCACTATGGTTTTTCAAAGGAATCCAAAAGCGACTAGTTTTTCTACAAGAAGCAATGGAAATTCGTGATGTTGACGGCTTGCCAATTCTAATTCAAGAAAAGAAACAGGATGAAATAGGAGATTTGGAAAAAACTTTTAATCGCATGGTACAGGAATTACGGGAAAGTAAAGCACGGGAACAAGAAGAAGAGCAGCTTCGCAAAGAGTTAATTGCTAATTTATCACATGATTTGCGTACACCATTAACCAAAATAAACGCACAAACATTTACTCTACAGAGAATGGATTTACCAGAGGAAGCAAAACATGCATTACAATCAGCATCTAAATCCATTGAAGCAGTAGATAAATTAATTGAAAATCTGATGTCCTATACATTGCTGATGGCAAGTAAATACAAAAAGGAAATAGAAAAAGTAAATATTACCAGATATGTGCGAGAACACTTAGCAACCTGGTACCCTGTTTTTGAAAAAGAAGGGTTTGAGGTTGATATTGAAATAGAACCTTTTGAGCAAAATACATGGGAAATTGATCCCTTATGGTTTAGTCGTATTTTAGACAATCTCTTGCAGAATGTATTACGACATGCTCGAGATGCAAAATATGTGGGAGTACGTACGAAATCGACAAAAACATACGATGCTTTTTTGATTATAGACAAAGGTCAAGGTATACAGGGAGCTACAGAACAAAAAGGAGCAGGAATTGGTTTGTCCATTGTTGATATGATGGTAAAAGGTATGCAACTAAACTGGGAAATTATCTCAAATAAACAAGGCACGATTATAAAAATTATTAGAGGAAAAACTACGCATAAATAGAAGTTAATTTCTTAAAAGAGGATTTTATGATTGGTCTGTGTAATTAATATAGAGGTTTAAAACATAGAGAAAAGGCTATAGGGCTTTAATGGAGAAAGGAATAAACATAATGGTTATTGTATTATTTGAAGTTATTTTAAATGAAGGAAGAAAAGAAGATTATTTACAAATTGCTTCTGAATTAAAGGAGCATTTAGAGAAATCTCCTGGATTTATTCGGGCAGAAAGATTTTCGAGCATTGTTGAGGAAAGAAAACTGCTTAGCATGTCAGTTTGGGAAAATGAAGAAGCAGTACAGAAATGGCGTAATCTAGAAGTTCATCGCTATAGTCAAGCTTCAGGACGTGACGCTATTTTTGAAAGTTATCGTATTACAGTTACAAAAACAATTCGATCTTATACAGAAAAAGATCGTCAAGAAGCACCAACAGACTCCAATCAATATTTTGAAGTGTAGTCGTGTTTTTCATAATATAACTGTGAATAATTCGTCACAAAATTTTCTAAAAAATACTTGTATATCATTTAGATTAGGTTTAGAATTCTTGAATAAAAGAATCAATATGATACGCTAATGAATGGCATTATGTTTTTGGAGGATTTATTTATGAAAAGAAAATTAGTTTTAATAATGTTCATTTTAGGCTTACTTATCTTAGCTGCGTGTGGTGAAAATAATGACGATCAGCATACAAATAACAATGAAAATGAAACAGAACCAGATGAGAAACCTGATTCTAATGAAGATGAAGAAATTCAAGACGAAGTAAAAGAAGTGAATGAAGTAATAGTAGATAATGATAATGTGCATGCAACATTAGTAGAAATCGAGAGAAAAGAGGATATCTTTTTTGACGAAGTTTACAATGTGGTCTTTGAAGTAGAGAATAAGCTTGACCATAATATTGAAGTGCAAGCACGTTCTGTATCAGCAGACGGAGAAATGATTGACGAAACCATCCTTGCGATGAGTCAAGATATTGCTCCTGGAAAAAAGGCAAAAGCAGTGCTTCAAATTCTGAACATGGAGAGCTATGACTTTCCAGAAATGAAGGAAAACTTCGAAATGACTTTACACATTTTCAGCTTTGAAAACTTTGATTACACAGAAGACCACCCAGTTAAAGTGCAATTTTAATTATTTGATGAGTAAAGCAGACATTTGATGAGAGTGTCTGCTTTGTTTTTCTTAAGAAAAAGAAGGGTATACATAGAAAACGAGAAGTAATTAAGGATGATGAACAATGAAATCATTGAATTGGAAAAGAATCTTCAAAATGAGTGCAAAACGTGGGATTAGACAAGCATTAAAGAATACAACTAAAAAGACCAGCAAAAAAAGTACATTGAAGAAATCAAAATGAGAGAGTGGAAAGCTTCCAATCTCTCATTTACAAACTTTCTATACTTTCCTTACTCGGACACGGCGGAATAATATTGGGAACTTGTGCTTTTGAAAATAGGAGAATAAATAACAGCCACAAATAACGATAAGACCACCGACAAATTGCATCCATGTTAATTTCTCGTCTAAGAAAATAAACGCTAAAATGGATGTGAAAACAGGGTTGAAGTTGAGAAAAACTCCAGCTCTAGATGCACCTAGATTTTGAATTCCAATATTCCAAAGGAGCATACAAACAATTGTTGAAATAATTCCGGTATATAATAGTGCAAAGACAAAGGATGTATCAATTGTTGATACAGAGAGTGAAGAAGCACTAAACGGTAATAATAGTGCAAGTCCAATTACTCCTGAGTAAAATGTACATAATAAGGATGAAGTGTGGCGCATTGCCCATTTACTACATGCTGAGTACATCCCCCAAGACAGTACTGCTCCCATCATCCATAAATCTCCAATATTGAAGTTTAATGTTAATAAAAACTTTAAATCCCCTTGAGAAATAACAAAAATAACTCCAATTAATGAAATCATGATTGCTCCCATTTGGTAATGGTTTATTTTTTCGCGTAAAAATATAAAAGCAAAGAAAGCAATAGAAATAGTATTTAATGTGGATATCAATCCTACATTTGTTGTTGAAGTATGTTCTAGTGCAATAAACTGGAATATATTCACAAATATAACTCCGGTTATCCCCATAATGATAAGGGGGATAATTGATTTTTTATGTGGAAGAAATTTCTTTTCCTTCCATAATACAATTGGTAGGAGAACAACCATTGCGACAATCCAACGTAAAGTAGTTAAAGTTACTGGGTCAGTATATGAGACAAGTATCTTACTTACAACAAAGTTACCTCCCCATAGCAAACTTGTAAAAAGTACGATGATTACATATTTATTGATCATATTGATGTCTTCCTCCTACGCTGTCATATGTTATCTATTATAAGCTGTAAAAGGTATAGACGGAATATTATTATAGATAAATAGATAAAAACGAAATGAATTTAAGTTTATGGTATGATTCAAGAAATAATATTAATAAAAGGAATGGAAGAAAGATTAATTTCGGAAGCTTATTAAGGGGGAATTTTCATGGAATCAGCAGTCCATAAAATATTAGATCATATTGATCTTCAAATTCTTGATTTACTTCAAACAGAATCACAGATTAGCAATGCAGAGCTAGCAAGAAGAGTGAATCTATCTTCGCCAGCAACACATGCACGTGTAAAAAGGTTAGAAAAAGAAGGTTTTATTAAATGGCAAATAGCTATTTTAAATCAGGAAAAATTAGGATTTGATCTGCTTTGTTATGTATTTATTAATACGCATATTCATCAAATGAGTCAGCTAGATGAACTGGAGACTGAGCTCCAAAAATTACCAGAAATACTGGAATGTCATTGTATTACTGGGGAGTATGATTATTTGTTGAAAGTAGTCATTCACGATCGTAATAACCTTGATCAATTTATTCGTAAGCTTAATAAATTAGGGATTTCACGTATACTTACGAATCTATCAGTAAGGGAAGTAAAAAACTCTACAATTTTACCGATTATTCAAAATTAACTGTGATAATTGACCTATTTGACATTTCTAAATAGGTCATGTTAGTTTTGAAATTGTGGATAATTTATAAAGAGTAATTGACAGACTATTCGCTTAAATAGGCCGTTCAAAAAGAGGGGATTTTAAGCGTAATTAATCATAACTTTTTATTATCTATACAGTAACGAACAACAAAGAAAAACTAGAAAGGCGGAAGCAGATTGAAACGATCTAATTTATTTAAATTTTTGGGGGCATTTATGCTTTTACTTGTGTTAATCGCATGTTCAGATTCTGATAATGCAGATGAGAACGGAGATTCACAAGACGAAATTAAAAGTGGTGGAGAATTAAATTTAGCATTTCCTTCTCAGCCACCTACTTTAGATAATCACTTAACTACAATGCGTTCAACAGTTGAAGTGACAAGACATATCTTTGAAACATTAGTAACGTATGATTCTGATTATAATGTGGTTCCAATGCTTGCAGAATCTTGGGATGAAAGTGAAGATGGATTAACATACACATTCCATCTACGTGAGGGAGTAAAATTCCATAATGGTGAAGAAATGACAGCAGATGATGTCGTTGCTTCCATGAATCGTTGGTTAGAGAATTCAGGAGCAGGAAAAGAAACATTCACTGACGCTGTATTTACGAAGATTGACGATCAAACAGTTCAATTAGAGCTACAATCCCCAGTATCTATTACATTAGCAATTCTAGCATTTAATGGAGCAAATCTAGCATCTATTATGCCGGCAGAAATTGCTGAAGCTGCTGGTGATGAAAATGTAAGTGAATATATCGGAACAGGTCCATTTCAATTTGAAGAATGGAAACAAGACCAATACATTCATCTATCGAAGTTTGATGATTACGTAGCACTTGATGAACCATCTGATAAATTAGCGGGGAAAAAAGAAGCATTAGTAGATGATTTATATTTCCATTATGTATCAGATTCACATACAACATTATCTGGATTAATGACAGGGGAATATGATGTTGCTTCAAGCGTTTCATTTGATGGAATTGATCAGATTAAAAATGATGAAAATATTGTCATTGATTCAGCACCAGATATGAGAATGAGCTTATATTTTAACAAGAAAAAGGGGTTATTCGCAGACCCAGTAGCACGTAAAGCAATAGCGGTAGGTATTAATAATGATGATATTTTATTAGCTTCATTCGCTAATCCTGAATATTATGGCTTTACGCATCATTTAATGATGTATCATCAAGAGGAACAGTGGTATAGCGATATTGGAAAAGATTTATTTAATCAAAATGATGTAGAAGAAGCGAAGCAATTATTAGAGGAAGCAGGCTATGATGGTGAGGAAATCACACTCATGGTAGGGCGAGATCATGATTATATTTACAATGCATCTGTAGTGCTTCAAGAGCAGTTAGAACAAATGGGAATCAATACGAAGTTAGCAGTATATGATTCAGCAACAGTTACTGAATTACGAGATGATGAAAATGCTTATGATTTATATATGAAGTCAGATACACCAAGATCAGAGCCAACATCACTTTTATTTATGAAGAGTAGCTATTCTGGTTGGACAGATAGCCCAGAGCTAGAAGAGCTATTACAGGATTTCTGGGGACAACCAAACCTTGAGAGTGCTATTGATTTATATGATGATTTACAAGAGTGGTATACAGAATATTTACCAATTATCAAGATTGGTGACGGAAATGCACTTTACGCATATCGTTCAAATATACAAGGTATCGAGTGGATGGACGGACTAATGTTCTGGAATACAGGATTTACAGAATAAGGGTTCACAACTTTGTGTTTTTAAAATAATAGGAGGCTAAATAATGAGTAATTTTACTGTACCAGCACATGAACTAGACGAAAATAATTGCTTTCATAGAAGTACTCCAGAAGCAGAGGGAATTTCCTCTAATGCGATTCAAGCTTTTCTTGACGGTGTGAAGAAAGAGAAGCTAGAGCTACACAGTTTAATGATCCTTCGTAACGGAAAAGTGATTACAGAAGGTGCATGGTCACCATATGAGCTTGAAACAAAGCATTTCATGTTTTCATTATCTAAGAGTGTGACTTCTACTGCAGTAGGTTTTGCGGTATCAGAAGGATTATTATCTCTAGATGATAAGGTGGTTTCCTTCTTCCCAGAACATAGCGATTTAGATATGGATGAAAAGATGGCTTCTATGACGGTTAGACATCTACTTACAATGACATCTGGTTATATTGAAAATATTTCTGGAAGCCTTATTTGGAGTCATAAGAAAACGAGCTGGGTGAAGGAATTCTTACAGCTTCCGTTAACTTATGCACCTGGGACACATTTTGTATATAACAGTGGCTCTAGTCATATGTTATCTGCAATCGTTACAAAGGTTACAGGTTTACCAATTAGTGATTATTTAAAGCCACGATTATTTGATAAAATCAAAATTGAAAATTACACATGGGACAAGGATCCAGAAGGTAATAACACAGGTGGTTGGGGAATTCGTTTTTCTACGGAAGATATAGCGAAATTCGGCCAATTCTATTTACAAAAAGGAAAATGGGAAGGAGAGCAAATCCTTCCAGTAGAATGGATTGATCAAGCAACAACTTATCAAGTATCTACAGCTCACTTAGATAAAGAGCCAAGACAACAAGGATATGGCTTCCAGTTCTGGGTTTCTCATCATGGAGTATATCGTGCAAATGGTGCCTTTGGACAAACAGCTATTATGTTACCACACCAAAATACAGTAATTGCAATTACTGCTGGTATGGATCAAGGTGAAGATGTTATTGGATTGATTTGGGAGCATTTATATCCGGCTTTCCAATCTAGTCCATTAGAAGAAGACACAGCTGCATATGAACAATTACAAGAGAACTTAGAGAATTTATCTCTATTCCCAGCAGTACCTCATTCTTCATCTGTAACTGCTGAGAAAGTATCTGGCAAAAAGTATCAAATGAAAGCAAATGGAGATGGCATCCATACGATCCAGTTTGATTTTTCAAATGATGAATGTTTATTTACGATGGAAGATGATGCAGGAGCACATACAATCCGTTGTGGAATTGGCGAATGGATTCAAGAACCAACTTCAATGCCAGGGGCAATCATTCACCATATGCAGCAACCAGATGATTTAACTGCTACAGCAAGAGGTGTTTGGGAAAATGAGAAAACATTTGTGATGACTTGGACATATCATAATATGCCTTTCTCTGACACAGTAACATGTCATTTTGAAGGAAATAAACTAATCTTCAGAAGACATTCCAATGTAAAAAGACATTTAGATCGCCCACTCATTATTGGGGTGCAAGAATAATATATTAATAGCTTAAACAAGACAATGGCTTGTGCTCAGATTTTATGGGGTGCAAGTCATTTTTGGTTCCTTGTGGGAATGATTTAAAATTGAATTTCTAGTAAAATACCTCGTTTCAACTTAAGATATAGATAGAGGATGTAGTTATAGATAATGAACGAGGAGAGATAATATGAAATTGAAAATAGCACATCAAATTCGCACAAATAACTTTAATGATAAACAAATGCTTGATAAAATCACCAAGCTTTGGAGAGAGGCATCTGAAAAAATTAATGATCAAGATGTAATTAAATATGGAGTATATTTTGATTATCAAGCTGATTATAAAGGGGATTATAGTTTAGCTGTTGGGATAGAAGCAGAGGATGGAGATTTGGAAATACCTGAGCGGCTCAATTTTAAAGTTTTTCAAGTAGATAAGGCTGACGAGATGGGAATTGTTAATACTTGGGCAGAAATTTGGAAGCTAGAAGATGAACAAAGTTTAGAGAGAGCATATACTTTTGATTTTGAGAAGTATTATCCAAATGGAGATGTAGAAATATATATAGCATTAAAAGACACAGGAAATTAAACTTTGTAGCTTTGCAGATTTCTCTTACAAGTAACCGATTTATGATAGAATGATAAGGTGGAAGGAGAGAAGAATTTTGAATATCGTTGTATACTGCGGAGCGAGTGCAGGTGTGGATTCAACTTATATGAAAGAAGCAAAAAATCTTGGGAAGTGGATTGCCAAGAATAATTATAGACTTGTATACGGTGGAGGAAAGGTCGGACTAATGGGGGCTGTTGCTGATGAGGTACTTGCCCATGGTGGAGAAGTAATTGGTATTATACCAAGCTTCCTTGTAGATCGCGAAATTAGCCATCCTGATTTAACACAATTAGATGTTGTAGATTCCATGTCTGAACGTAAAAATCGCATGATTGAACTAGGAGATTGCTATATCGCTTTACCTGGAGGACCAGGTACGCTTGAAGAAATTGCTGAAGTTATTTCCTGGGGGCGTATTGGGCAAAACCTCAATCCAAGCATTTTATATAATGTAAATGGTTATTACGATCATTTAGAAGCTTTTTTCAATAATATGGTGGAAAACGGATTTCTAGATGTAGAGGGTAGAAGAGCGATGCTAGTTACAGATTCTCTACTAGAAATAGAAGACTATATCGTTAATTATGAACCACCAAAAATTCGTACCTATTAATGAAAAATGGATGTCTAGGATTTCCCTAGACATCCATTTTTAAGTTTTAGGGATTTGAATGATTATTCTTGTACCTTCACCTGGCTTTGATTCAACATCAATTGTTCCACCATGAAGCTCAATAATCCCTTTAGTAATATTCATTCCTAGACCAGAGCCCTCCTTCTGCTCCTTCGTATTTGTCCCACGATGATAACGATCAAATAACGTTGCAAGTTCCTCCTCATCCATCCCAATCCCATTATCAACAATTGTAATGGTATGAGCATCATGATTTGTAGCAACATCAACATGGATAGAAATATGTGTTTCAGCTGGATTATGCTTAATTGCATTACCAATGACATTATCAAGCGCACGAATAAATAGATTTCGATCGATTTCTGCAAAAAGCTCTGTACCTTCACTTGAGAAAGAAAACTTAGTATTCTGTAACGTCAAATCCTTTTGATATGCATGAATAGTTTCTTCGACAAAGTGGCTGATGTCCATCATTTGTTTATCAGGCTTAATGACATTGTTTTTTAGTTCAAAGACAAGGGAAAAGTCGTTAACAAGCTGTACGATATGATCGCCTTTTTCACGAATAGTTTTACCGATCTCAACAATTTCATCTTGAGAAAAAGTATATTGATTACTTTCAAGCAAATGTCCGTAACCATGAATCGAAGAGAGAGGTGTACGAATATCATGAGAAATTCCAGCCATCCATTCTTCACGCGTACGTTCAAGCTGTGTTCGTTCTGCCTCAGCAGTTGTAAGCTTCTCGGACATTGTTTGTAGTTCCTGAATAACCTCTTCATACAAGCGGTATTTTCTTCGTGTTTTTCCATTTTTCTTAAATACTTTTTGTTTTTCCTTTTCGGTAAAAAGCTGAAACTTCCTGTCATCAATACGCCCAATCCATTTCATCATCATATACAGTGGTCGCCCATAACGATAACCATTCCAAATCGAGAATAAAACAGCGATTGCTAAACTGATTAACCCTGCATATAAGATTACCTGCGTTTCTCGCTTGAAAAATCTTGTCTCCTGTGGCTTATTGTCAGCAGGAAAATGTATTACCCAAGCAGTGTCTTGTTCAGATAAGTTGCGAAATGCTATATTTCCAGTGTTTTCTCCAGGTTCATGAATCATCATCAATAGCTCGAGAATATTTTCAGGTGCTTGTGAAGTATCACCAACGGACTGGATAATTTCATTGTTTTCATAAATATAGAGCACTGCATCCTGAGGAGTTAATTGTTGCTCTAGTGTTTGAATATCTGCTTCATCAATGGTTTTCTGATCTCCATATTGTTTGATCCATTTATCAAGCAGTTTATCCCCAGGATGATAAAAACCAAATAAAAAATAATATGAATCCGTAAGCCAGGTTGAAAAGGAGGTGCTAACATTATATTCTCCAAGTTGCTTTTCTTCCTCTATTTGTAAAATATCGTTGATTGTATAATGCTCGGCCAAGTCATCGGGTGTATTGAATTCAGAAAGTACTTCGCCTTCTTCATTAATAATTTGTAGCCACATATCATGCTCTTCTAAAAGCTCAATCCAATTATCCTCAAGAGATACCTCGTCTCCATCAATAGTGGCCATTAGGGGGATATTAGAAATTAATCCCTGCTTTGCATTGATTCGTATTTCTTCATTAGTAAATAAATTAATCATCATAAGGAGAAGCACGATGACAAAGAAAAACAATGCTGCGAATAAAACAAAAAATTGAAAAGTGAAATGAAACGCTATCCTTCTTTGAAGCTTCATTGTGCATTTCCTTTCATTAATTTATAGCCGAGTCCACGAACCGTTAATAAATATTCTGGTTGACTCGGATTCACTTCAATCCGTTCACGAATACGGCGAACATGTACCATCACGGTATTATCATCAATATAATGATCCATTCCCCAAACTGCTTGGAAAATTTGCTCCTTCGTAAGAATGCGGTTTGGATTTTTACAGAAATATAGCAACAAGAGAAATACTTGTGCAGGACAAGGAACAACCTTACCGTCAACAATTAATTCCCCGAGATCTTCATCAACAATAAAATGCCCGAAATCATGAATTTTTTTATGAATGGATGTTTCAGCAACCGGTGTGTGCTGCTGTCTTCTCATATATGCCTTAATCCGAGCAATGATTTCAAGGGGATTAAATGGCTTTGTCACATAATCATCGCCGCCTTTTTCAAAGCCAGAGAGTACATCAAAATCATTTACTTTTGCTGTTAAAAATAGAATATAAGCATCTGTATATGTACGAATTTTCTCGCAAAGCTCAAATCCATTTGTATCAGGTAGCATCACATCTAGAATAATAAAATCAACAGGATACTTACGAATATAATCAAGTGCTTTTGCACCAGTTGAAGCTTGATGAATTTGAGAAAAACCTTCTTTTTTTAATACCATTTCAAGCATTTGTATAATGGATTGTTCATCATCAACAAGTAAAATATGAATATCCTTCATTTTTGCACCTCTATCATTCTTGAGATTTCCCACATCATAACATAGTAGCTTTACGTTTAGCTTAACAAATTCCAAGCAAATTAAGGTACTGTTAAGGTTTTTGTTTTCTTATCTGTAAAGCTAGCACTGTAAGCTACTAGTAGATGAATGGCAAGGGAGAGAGATAGATGGAAAATATGAAGGGGAGAATACATACGATTGACGGAATTCGCGGTTTTAGTTTATTTGGCATTTTAAGTGCAAACTTACTTATTTTTCAATATGGGCTTTGGGGCACAATGGAAATAAGTTTATTTGAGCTAAGTAGCTATGATACGTGGATGCATAGCTTTATCGTGTTTCCGACAGAAGGCTCCCACTTCAAAGAACGAGAAGGACAATAGCCCAGTGAATAAGTGGGAGATGAATGTTGGTAAAACACGTACTTTTGTGATAAAATGGGAACATACATTCTAATCTGTGAGGTGAGGTCATGTTCGTTCACAAGGCATACAAATTCCGTATCTATCCTACCAAAGAACAGGAAATACTACTTGCTAAAACAATCGGATGCAGTCGTTTCGTATTCAATCACTTTTTAAGGCAATGGAACGAAACATACAAAGAAACAGGCAAAGGATTAACGTATCATGCTTGTTCTGCCGAATTAACCAAATTGAAAAAAGAATTAATATGGCTAAAAGAAGTGGATAGTATTGCCCTTCAATCTTCCCTTAAAAATCTTGCTGATGCATATACACGATTCTTCAAGAAACAAAATAAAGCACCGCGCTTCAAGTCTAAAAAGAATGACGTACAATCCTACACGACGAAAGAAACAAATAATAATATTACTCTTATAGATAATCGAATCAAGTTACCGAAACTTGGTCTTGTTCGCTTTGCCAAAAGCCGTGATGTAGAAGGTCGAATCCTAAATGCGACAATTAGACGTAATCCTAGTGGCAAATATTTTGTATCCATTTTAGCCGAAACAGAAGTACAACCATTGGAGAAAACGGAATCATCTATCGGTATCGACTTAGGCATCACTGACTTTGCTATCCTTTCTGATGGTCGTAAGATGGACAATCATAAGTTCACCTCAAAAATGGAAAAGAAACTAAAACGTGAACAGCGAAAGCTTTCCAGACGTGCATTACAGGCGAAGAAAAATGGCATGAACCTGCTTGATGCCAAAAACTATCAGAAGCAAAAACGTAAAGTTGCTAAATTACACGAAAAAGTAATGAACCAACGTGACGATTTCCTTAACAAGTTAAGTACAGCAATCATCAAAAACCACGATATTGTCTGTATCGAAGACTTGAATACCAAAGGAATGTTACGTAATCACAAGTTAGCAAAATCAATCTCTGATGTATCATGGTCTGCTTTTGTATCGAAATTAGAATACAAAGCGAAATGGTACGGTAAAACCATCATAAAAATAAGCAGGTGGTTTCCGTCTAGTCAAATATGTTTCGCTTGTGGACAGCTAGCTGGCAAGAAAACGCTTGACATGAGAAAATGGACTTGTCCTGTTTGTCATGAGCATCACGATAGAGATATCAATGCGAGTAAAAATATCTTAGCGGAGGGTTTAAGTAGCTTAAACTCTGCTTAAATGAAATATAGAACCGTAGGGACTACGGGGATAGCTTGGTTCATAAGAGAAACCGCTGTTGACAAAGAAATACGTCCACAAGTACGCTCTGTTCCCAAGAATCTCCCACTTCCATCAGATCGTGAGGTCGATAAGTGGGGGTAGTTCAATTGGCTACTCGATGATTATTATGACCAATAATTTTGAAAATCGTGGACTAGGTGTGAAACGTCATTTATTCCGACGCTCCATATTTTTAATTGTACTGGGAATTTTACATGGCATATATATTTGGGAAGGGGATATTTTATTATCTTACGGGGTTTTAATGCTATTATTAATCCCTTTTGCACGTCGTTCTGCGAAGGCAATTTTTATTTGGGCGATTGTGCTTTGGACAATTTTTGTAGTATTAATTGGGATTGGTGGATCACTTGAAGAGAATATCACAGAATTTGAGGATTCAGAATCCCTCTATGCATATGTAGAAAAAACTAAAATAATTTATGGAACTGGAACATATCAGGAAATTATGGATTTCCGAAATAATGAGGAAGTAGATATCCTTAATGGTGTAGAAATACTAATAGCGATGCTTTTCTTACCATTTATGATGTTACCAATGTTTCTAATGGGGATGTATGCTGGGAAGAAGAAATGGTTTATGAATATAGATGGATGTAGCCAGCGTTTAGGTTTACTGGCAGGTACGCTTATCTTTATAGGAATTGCTGGGAAATCTCTTCATATTTTAGCGCAGACATTATGGTTAAGCGATTTAGTATTTTTTATTGGAACATATAGCCTATCATTTGGTTATATTTGCTTGATTGCTTATATCTATCATCAAGTAGCCCTGCGAAAGAATATGAAATACTTTGAAGCCGTTGGAAAGATGTCACTCACAAATTATATCTTGCAATCTGTTATTTGTACGATAATATTCTACGGATATGGCTTTGGATGGTTTGGGAAGCTAGGGGTAACAACTGCTTTCTTGATAGGAATTGGTATTTTTATTGGACAAATGATTTTAAGCTACTTGTATTTCAAGGTGTTTAACACAGGGCCATTAGAGCATCTTGCGAGAATGTGGACATATTTTTCTTTCCGAGGAAAAAATAAACGAGATAAGAATTGTCAAGCTTCGAAAGCTTAAATAAGGAAGGCGTAGTGATTACCATTATGGGAAATTACTGCGTCTAATTTTTCCTGCACTTATCAAGTGACCATCCTCCATATATTCGATAAAATGATATTATGATATAATATTCAATCCATTCGTCATAAGGGGGAAATAATATGGTTATCTTATTAGTAGAAGATGATAAGACAATTGCAACAGGTATCCAGTATTCACTTGAACAAGAGGGTTTTACTACTTGGATTTGTGAGGATCTTGCCTCTGCTAAAGTGCTTATTCAGGATAGTCTTACAGAAATTTCCCTTTGTTTACTTGATTTAACATTGCCTGATGGTAGTGGCTATGATATATGTCGTTTAATTAAAGAACGTAGCGATATTCCAGTTATTTTCTTATCTGCAGTAGATGATGAAGTAAATGTTGTTATGGGACTCGATATGGGGGCAGATGATTATATTACGAAGCCATTTCGAATTCGTGAGTTACTATCCCGGATTAAAACAGTCTTACGACGCTATCAAAAGCATATAAGTTCAACATCTGCTGTGGAAATTGAAAATATAAAGATTCTGTTACTTGAAGGAAAAGTGTATAAGGAAGGGGAAGAGGTTATATTAACCGCATTGGAATACCGTCTCTTACTTATTTTTGCAAATCATATAGGTCAAGTACTGTCACGAGATCAGCTGCTTGAGCAAATTTGGGATATTGCCGGAGATTTTGTAAATGATAACACATTAACGGTTTACATCAAGCGACTACGTGAAAAATTAGAAGACATACCACAACAGCCAAAGATTATTAAAACGGTTCGTGGACTTGGCTATAAGATGGGTGAGTAATATGTTACGTAACCAAGAGTATCGAGTTTTTTTGATTATTATAATCTTTATTAGTTTATTGGCAGTAATTTTCACAAGCCTTTATACAGAATTTGCGGTTGTCATTGTAGCTATTACAAGTATCCTACTTATTTCAGCAATGCTGATTTTTACAAATTGGCGTTACCGAAGAATAAAACAACTCTCCTCTTATTTACGGAAAATTAGTGCAGGAGACTATAGACTAGATGTTCGTGATAATCATGAAGGTGAGCTTAGTATTTTAAAGAGTGATATATACAAAGTGACAAAGATGCTGTCTGATCATCAATCCTTGCTACAGGAGGATAAAATACAGTTAATGGACGCCATTTCTGATATTTCTCATCAGCTTAAGACACCGTTGACTTCTATGACAGTTATGACAGATCTATTGAAACAAGATAATTTACCACAAGAAAAGCGGATTGAATTTGTCCATCATATTCAGACACAGCTTGAAAGAATTGAATGGCTTGTTAGTTCGTTATTAACTTTATCAAAAATAGATGCAGGTGCCATTCAGTTTAAGGAAGACCCTATTTATGTGAAAGATATAATCGATTCTCTCCTAGATAGCCTAGCAATACCGATAGAAATTAAAGAGCTTGATATAAATATAAATGGCTCAGAAACGGCTAGCTTCCAAGGAGATGAAAAATGGACGAAGGAAGCATTGCTAAATATAATGAAAAATAATATCGAGCATTTAGCTGAGGGAGGAAAAATCTCCATATCCTTTGAGGAAAACCCATTGTATACAGAAATAGTTATTCGTGATAATGGACAAGGGATTTCCAAAGAAGACTTGCCTTATATTTTTAAACGATTTTATCGAGGGAAAAATGCAAACGAAAATAGTGTCGGTATTGGATTAGCAATCGCCCATCAGATTATTACAAAGCAAAATGGCGCAATAGATGTTACTAGCCAAGCGGGAATTGGTACAACTTTTCATGTGAAACTCTATCATGTACATAAAGAGGTTGTTCATAAAGAATAATCATTCAAACACTTATTTGTGACATAATGGCAGATAGGTGTTTTTTTGATTAGGATAATTTTTAGACAGAGATGGTGTGTACCCAATAAGTATGAGATTTCACTCGGCATTCTACGTTTTTTATTCCAAAGTGACGATTTTGTCACTTTAAAGTCACGGGAGAGTCATTTTACCATTTTATACTGTGTTTAACAGCTCAAATTGGAGGTAATAACATGGATATATTAAAAATAGAAAATTTATCAAAAGTATATGGTAAAGGTGAAACAGCAGTTAAGGCACTAAATGATGTTTCTTTTTCCGTGAAAAAAGGAGAATTTGTTGCGATTATTGGCCCATCTGGTTCGGGGAAATCAACCTTGCTTCATATGCTCGGTGGAGTGGACAGACCAACAAGTGGGAAGGTCTATATTGATAACACTGATATTTATAACTTAGACGAAACACAGCTAGCGATTTTTCGCCGTCGTCAAATCGGTTTGATTTATCAGTTTTATAATTTAATTCCTGTTCTTACTGTAGAGGAAAATATTACGTTACCATTATTATTAGATGGTCACTCTGTGGATAATACTCAATTTAAAAATATTGTTGGAAATTTAGGCCTAGAACAACGTCTAAAACATTTACCTAACCAGCTTTCAGGTGGACAGCAGCAACGTGTATCAATCGGAAGAGCATTGATTTGTAACCCTGCATTAATGCTTGCAGATGAACCAACAGGTAACTTAGATAGCCAAAACAGTGCAGAAATTATTGAGCTTCTAAAAATGTTCAACAAAACATATAATCAGACTTTGATTGTAATCACACATGACGAACAAATTGCCCTACAAGCAGATCGTATTATCACTATAGAAGATGGACGTATCGCAAAAGATGAGGTGGTTCGTTCATGAATATTGTCAATAAGATAACGCTAAGACAGTTAAAGGAAAATAAGCGCCGCACATTTGTGACGATTATTGGCATCATTATTTCTGTAGCCATGTTAACTGCGGTAGCAACCATTGGAGTTTCCTTTCTTGACCTCCTGCAGAGACAGACGATAGCGGAGCAAGGAGAATGGCATACGATTTATAAAGATGTAGATCAGGACCAAATAGAAGCAATAGAAAAAGAAGAAAATACCAAAGAAGTTCTTTTATCAAGAGATTTAGGGTATGCAGAATTAGCTAGTAGTCAAAATCCTAATAAACCTTATCTGTTTATCAAAGGTTATAATGATGCAGCAATTGCTAAATATCCTTTAGAATTAGCGGATGGTCACTGGCCAAAGGCGGAAAATGAAATTGTCGTTCCTGAAACAGTTTTACCATTTGGGCTGAAGATTGGTGATCAACTTGATTTAGAAATAGGAGAGCGCTATTTTACTAATGAAGAAGGTGATGAAGAACCAACGACATATGATCAGCGCTATTCTTTAAACAAAGATGTTGATGGTGAAGTTGCCGAAGTATTAGAAAATAAAGTACCTCAAGAATACACAATTGTTGGAACGATGAAGACACCAATATGGGAGCTATCATGGTCGCCAGGATATACTGCAATAACCTATGTAGATGAAACTACAATCTCTGCAGAAAATCCAGTGAATGCTGCAGTCATATTAAATAAAATTTCTTCTCTATTCTCCCCATCTATTTTTGAAGAAGGGGAAGCATTTGCAAAAAAACATCAAATAGAAGAAGTAGGCTTTAATACTGATTTACTACGATTTTCTGGTGTGATGAGAGATGGTGGAATGAAGTCAGCTCTTTATGGTGTATCTGCTGTTATTATGCTGATTATCATGCTTGGTTCTGTATCACTAATTTATAATGCGTTTGCTATTTCCGTTGCGGAACGTTCACGCTATCTAGGTATGTTAGGAAGTGTAGGGGCAACGAAGCAGCAAAAAAGAAACTCAGTATTTTTTGAAGGGGCAGTCATAGGAATTTTTAGTATCCCATTAGGTATCTTATTTGGACTGCTTGGTATGTATATAACCTTTACAATTATTAATAATTATAAAGGTGGTTTAGCATCCGCCTTAGGTGTGGCAGAAGGGCTTAATGTCGTTGTAACACCAGGATCTATTATTGTTGCAATTATCGTGTCTATTATCACGATTTTTATTTCTACATTTATTCCTGCCCGCAGAGCATCAAAAGTTTCACCAATTGATGCGATTAAACAAATGACAGATGTTAAGCTATCAGGGAAAAGTGTAAAAACTTCAAAATTAGTGAGGAAGATTTTTGGTATTGAAGCGGAAATAGGCTTGAAAAACTTAAAACGAAATAAACGTCGTTACCAAGCAACAGTATTTTCATTAGTTATTAGCCTTGTTTTATTTTTATCAGTAACCTATTTTACGAATGATATGAAAAAATCACTTTCCTTAACACAACAGGATGTTAATTTTGATATATACATTGATTTACTAAATGATGAAGATGAGAATTTTGTTCAGCAAATAAGAGAATTGAAAGACGTAAAGGAATCCACTCACATAAGTATGCACTATATGCAGGCTTTAGTTGACAAGGATCAAGTCTCTGAATCGCTTCTAGAAAGTAGCTCACCAGAGGAAAATGGTAAATATATGTATTCTGTGGTACTTCATGTGTTAGATGATACTTATTTACAAGACTATGCAAAAAGAATTGATGTTTCGTATGATACATTAAATCAAGAAAACCAAGCTATTTTAATTGGAAATGCAAAATACGAAGATGTCAATGCAGGAAAATATGTAGAAGAACAAGTGATTGATGCAAAAGAAGGAGATAAAATTACTTTAGATTATGAGATATATCATGAAAATGAATTTGAATATGCCTATTTTGCAGACGTAAACATTGCTAAAGTAACGGATGAATTACCAATGGGTGTGAGTAGTGAAGGATATGGTAACTTAAATCTCATTGTTTCTGAAAAGTCCTTTGAGCAATTTGAGCAGAAAGACAAGTTAAATAGTCCATTAAAAAGACTCTTTTTAACTAGTTCAGATCCTGTAGCTACACAGCAAGAAATAGAAGAAATTGATGTGAATGAACACAATATTTTTAATTTGTACCAAATCCGTCAGAGTGATGAGCAGCTTACAACAATTCTATCTATTTTCACTTATGGGTTCATTGCTTTAATTACATTGATTTCCATTGCTAATATTTTAAATACAATCTCAACAAGTATCGCTTTAAGAAAAAGAGAATTTGGGATGTTAAAATCAATCGGTATGACTCCAAAAGGCTTTAATAAAATGATTAATTATGAAAGTATTTTTTATGGAATAAAGGCATTACTTTATGGAATTCCATTAAGTATAGGAGCAATGTATCTCGTTCATCATGCATTAAGCTCAAGCTTTATCTATAGCTTTACCTTACCATGGTTTGAGATGCTCTTTGCTGTAATTGCAGTATTCCTGATCGTGCTAATCTCCATGACCTATGCTAGTGCAAAAGTGAAAAAAGAGAATATTATTGATGCATTGAAACAGGAGAATATATAGAAAGAAACACACTTGGGCTGAGAGGCTCAAGTGTGTTTCTATATTCCTTAAGAAGGATCGATTAATGCCTTTGCCTTAGGCCATCTGCAACGATATTATCGAGCTTTATTTTTTTGTAATTACTTGTTTTACGTCAATTAAAAATATTCCACTCTAACCATAAACGCTTTCACCATATTTCACAATCTTTCGAAAGATTTTGTTCATATGCTTATTGTATAAGTATTAAGGAGAAGCGTCAAAATAAGATACAGACAATTTCATCAACTTTCTTAATTTGTGACAAAAAACAAACTTCCTAGATGCTGGCTTTTGAAATAATGGAATTTTAGCTTGGAAAAAGGTATGCTAAATACAGTAATGAGATATATAAGAGGAGTGGAAAAATGAAGGCAGTAGAAATAGATTTTGTGGTAAGAGATTCTTTAGCTGCATTAGCATTATATGAGAATATTTTTGAAATAGAGCGTATCGAAGTGACTGACCTAGAATTAGGTACGAATGAAGTTGTATTTAAAATCTTTAATACGCAATTTCATATGTTAGATGCAAACCCAGAATATAATTTAGTAGCACCAAGAGATGATCAAGCTACAAGCGTATGGTTTAATGTGACCGTTCCAGATATTGAAGAAACTTATGAAAAAGCCATGAATGCTGGATGCACCATTGTACAAGAAGTAACAAAACTTGAGGATTATGGCTTATCGAACGCAATGTTTAGAGATCCGTTTGGATATGTTTGGATGCTACATGAAGTACATAAAGTAGTAAGTCATGAAGAACGTATACGCGTTTGGGAAGAGAGTCAGGAAGATTAATGCAGTACAATGTGAATTCTGCTGAAGAATATCTTGCAGAACTACCAGAGGAGCGCAAACCCGTAATAGAAAAGCTACGTCAAATTATTTTAGATAACTTACCAGAAGGGTTTCAAGAAGAAATTACTTATGGGATGTTAAATTATGTTGTACCATTAGAAACTTATCCTGCTGGTTATCATGTGAATGAAGGGCAAGCCTTACCATTTATGGCGCTTGCCTCACAGAAAAATCATATCGCATTATATCATATGGGGATCTATGCACAAAAAGGATTAGAAGAATGGTTCCGTGAAGAATACGCAAAGCAAGTTCCTACTAAATTAGATATGGGGAAAAGCTGTATTCGTTTTAAAAATCCAAAACGTATTCCATATGAATTAATCGCAGAACTATGTCAGAAAATAACAGTAGATGAGTATATTAAGGCATATGAAGCGGGGAGGAAAAGAAGTGGAGTATGAAACATTTTTAGCAAAGCTATCAAAGCCTGCGCGTAATGCACTTCTTCATGCAGAAATACTTTCTTTCGAACAGATAGCTACTTTAACAGAGAAAGAATTCCTCTCTTTTCATGGGATTGGTCCTAAATCATTACCAGTTGTTCAAGAAGCTTTAGAGCAAGTTGGATTGACATTTAAAAAATAAAAAGAAGCCGTGCTATCAAATTTACAGGATAGCACGGTTTTTGTTTATAATTCTAAATTAGTTTTTAAGACGTTTTGAATCTCACTTAATTCAGACTCATTCATAATATAGTACCAAATTTTATTAATGATTTGTCCTTGACCTTGTGTAAAGGAGAGCTGTTCCATATTTCGGAATGCTTTTAAATAGCTAGACTGTAGTTTCTTCACATCATCAAATGTTACATTTGTTTGGACATTGTTACCTAATACATCAAGCAGTTCATTAAAGTTAAGTAATGTCTTTGGAGAAATTAATTCTTCTGTAATTGCTGTAATTACTTGACGTTGACGATTTTGTCGACCAAAGTCCCCTTGAGGATCCTCTTTACGCATACGAGAATATGCAAGTGCAGCTTTTCCATCTAATGTGATGGTACCTTTATTAAAGTTATAACCACCGGAACTAAACTCTAGATCGTTGTTTACTGTTATTCCACCAACCACATCGACAAGTCTGATTAGACCTTCCATATTAATTGATACAACATAATCAATTGGAATACCCATTAAATTCTCCACTGCTGCTGTAGCCAAAGGTATTTTACCAAATGCATAAGCATGATTAATTTTATCCAAGCCTCGACCTTCAATTTCTGTGTATGTATCACGAGGAATACTTACCATTTTCATTTCATTTGTTTTTGGATTTGCAGTCATAACAATAATTGTATCAGAACGACCTGTTACTCCTGAATCAGGATCTTTCGTTCTTTGATCTACTCCTAGTAATAAGAACGATACAGAATCGGTTTCTGTGATACTAGCAGGCTTCTCTCTTTTTTCAGTTTTATAAGAGATATTAGCTTGCTCCATACTTTTTTCGATACTGCTATAAAGATGATAAATATATGCGCCAATTGCTAGAATAATAGCGAGAAAAATGCCGAGTACCCAAGGCCACTTTTTCCTTTTTTTACGTACACGTTTTTGTGCTGCCATGAATTGTTTTCTCCTTTCTAATTCGCAGTGAAATATTCAGATAGATAGTTTTGCCAAAGGCTTTGTCCCTCATCATTTAAGGAGCCGTCAGTATTTAAATAATTTGTTTCTATATCCCAATTTTGCCAATGATCTACATAAGGTATATTTTTCTCTTGTAAGACTTCTTTCAATTGTTCAATGCGCTCATGATAGTTTTCTTTATTTTGATTTGGGAAGTCAGGCTGAATCAATACAATACTATCTGGAACTTCTTGAGTGGCTCTATCTACAAAACGATCGATCATTGATATACTTGTTTCGAATTCAACATTACCAACATCATTCAAAGTAAAGGCTTCAAATAAAATAATATCATACTGTTCATTCCAGGTAATCTCACTATCTAGTAAGTTGATAAATAAGCTGGAATTTGAACCAAATGGTTGAATTGTAACTTCAAAAAGATCTCCATATGTATTGTTAATAGCTTCATTTAAAGCATTAGCATAGGAAACAGTTGAATTCGAACCAGTAATTAAAAGATTAACTTTCTCACCTGCTTCTGCTCGCTTTAAAATAAGCTCTTGTACATTAACTGGTAGATTGGCGATAAATTGGTTTAGATCAATATTATCTTCTTTGTCTTCACTATCTTCATTAATTTTGTCGTCTTGCTCATCTGTTTCGTTACCATTTTCTCCTGAATCTGTGGCCTCAATTTTTGTAGCATTCTTTTCTGTTTGCCGTAACTTTTCTTGATAAATAAAATAAGAAAAGACAATAACAATCAAACTCAGCACAATAGCAGCTGTGTACAAAGTAAAGTTTTTCATTATGAATCCCCCGATAATTGTCATGATTATTTTACAAGTAAATGTTATATTTGATAATTTTCGTTAACAAAATCTCTCTACCTATGTTAAAATATTAAATGTTATATGTCTTTTTTGCAATAGTGAACAATAAAAGAAAAGTGAGAGGTATGTTTTCATGACAGAAGAAACGATCAGTTTAGAGGATATTTTCCGCACGATACGTCGAAGACTAGGATTAATTATTACTGTCTCAATCCTAGTTCTTGCATTAACTGCTTTAATAACTTTTGTAGTAATAACACCAAAATATGAAGCGACAACACAAATATTAGTAAATAACGAACAAGAAGAATCAAATACAAGTCAGCTTCAACAATCGAATCAGTTTGATTTACAATTAATTAATACATATAGTGTTATTTTAAGAAGTCCAGTTATTTTAAATGATGTAATTGAAGACTTAGGGTTGGATATAAAGGCAAGTGGATTAAGTAGTAAATTATCAATAGGTAATGAACAAAACTCGAAAGTAATGGTATTGACTGTAACAGATACCGATCCAAAGCAGGCTGTAGATATCGCTAATAGTATTACAGAAACTTTTGTTGATAAAATTGAAGGTTTAATGAGTATTGATAATGTTAACGTATTAATGACTGCTGATATAGCAGACAGTCTTTCGCCAGTTAGTCCTAATGTCAAAATAAATTTAGCAATTGGTTTAGTGCTTGGAGCAATGTTAGGAATTGCCTTGGCCTTCTTATTAGATTTTCTAGACAAAACATTCCGTTCGGAAAAAGAGGTAGAAGAACTGTTAGGCTTACCTGTTATTGGAATGATTAGTGAAATGGATATGAAAAAGGAAAGAAAAAACATCAGAAATACTAGAAATACTAGGAAGAGGGGGCGATAAAGGATGTTTAAGAAAAAGAAGAAAGTAATTGCGAAAGCAGCGCGTAATTTAGTTGTAGAAATCGAACCTAAATCCAGTATTGCCGAACAATTCCGTACTCTGCGTAGTAATATTAAATTTTCGAAAGCAGAGGATGAATTACGCACTCTATTAATTACTTCTGCTTTGCCGAGCGAAGGAAAGTCAACCGTTTCTGCAAATTTAGCATGTTTATTTGCATCTGAAGGTAAGAAAGTGTTATTTATTGATGCAGATATGCGTAAACCGACTGTGCAATATACTTTTCGCTTATTTAATACAACAGGTTTATCCAATGTATTGTCAAAACAAGCTGAGCTAATAGAGGTAATTAATGATAAAGTAGGGATAGAGAATCTACATGTAATAACAAGTGGACCAGTTCCACCTAATCCGTCCGAATTATTGGGATCTATTGCCTTTGAACGATTATTAGTAGAAGCAAAAGAACATTATGATATTATTGTATTTGATGCTCCTCCAACATTATCAGTAACCGATGCACAAATTATTGCGAATAGAGTAGATGGTACGATACTCGTCATTGATACACAATATACAGAACGAAAGGCACCAGAGAAAGCAATGGAATTATTGCGGACTGCCGAGGCGCAGCTATTAGGTGCAGTAATGAATAATATTAGTACATCTAAGAATGATAGTTATTATTACAATAATTATTACGCAAATGCATATGGAGAGGAAGAAGATAAGACATGATTGATATGCATAGTCATATTTTATTTGGTGTCGATGATGGACCGAAAACAAAGGAAGAAGCAATTGCTTTGCTAGTTCAAGCAGCTGATGAAGGCATCACGAAGATCATCTCGACCTCCCATGCAAAGCAACCACAGTTTGATGTGGCTGCTTTTCTTGTGTTAGAACTAGTAAAAGAATTACAGAAAACAGTGAAACAAGAAGGAATTCCGATTGATATTTATCATGGCCATGAAATACGAATTCATGAAGACTTGAAAAAGGGTCTTGAATATAATGAACTACTTCCATTGGCGGATTCCAAATATGTGTTAATTGAGTTGCCATCGGGACAAGTTCCGCTCTATACACAAAAAGTAATTGCAGATATTTTATCCATGCGAATGGTGCCGGTAATTGCACATCCTGAAAGAAATCGTGGCATTATGGAGAAACCAGAGCGTTTAGAGCGTCTTGTTCGTCAAGGAGCACTTGCACAGGTCACAGCGGGATCAATTACAGGACATTTTGGTAAAGAAGTACAAAAATTAGCCTTACAATTGATTGATGCAAATTTAGTCCATATGCTAGGTTCTGACGTGCATAGTCTGGATACACGGCCATTTTTATTTGAAAAAAGCTTAGATTTCTTAGAGAAGAAACGCCGTGGTGATGACGCGGATATATTATTAGAAAATAATGAATGTATTGTGGATAACATGGATATTGAATTGTTAGAACCTGAAACGGTGAGGAAGAAAGCATGGTGGCAATTTGCATTTTAAATATGATAATCAAAGAGTGAACTATACTTTTTGTAAAAAAGAATTTTCTCCTTAATAAAATTGTGACTTTACTATTTTATTAAGGAGATATTACCATTTAGTGGCAAGGTTACTATTTTGTTAAAAAAATATTACTTGAGACATTGGATTTTTATGTTTTGATAAAATAAATGTTACTTGAAACGAATAAAAGGGTACTTTGTAAGAAAAAGTAGAATTTGCATTGTTTTGTTTCTGTTTTGGGTCTATAGTTTGGTTTTACTTATGAAAGTTAAAGGGTTTGTAGAGTTTTAGAAGAAGGAGAGTTTTACATGAACTCAAAATTAAGATTAAGTGCATTAATGTTATTGGATTCATCTATTGTAATATTTTCTATTTTCATTGGCTATGCACTTTTATACCCTGGAGAAAGCTTATCTCAAGCGATTTTAATTATGAGTTCCATAGTATTGCTTGTTTCGCATCATCTTGCAGCGGTATACTACGGTCTTTATCGTCGTGTTTGGTCTTATGCGTCGATGCCAGAACTGACAGCAATTTTTAAGGCAGTTTCTTTATCTATGATAATTGTGGCTGTTGCGCAATTCTTTATTTATGATAAAGTACTAATTCGTGCAATTATCATTACATGGATGATGCATTTACTGTTTATTGGTGGCTCAAGATTTATATGGAGATTGTTCAGAGACACTCGATTTCAGAAGCCACCACTAGAAAACACGAAGCGTACTTTAATTATTGGTGCTGGTTCTGCAGGGACATCTATTGTTCACCAAATACAACATAGTGAATCACCAACACTTAAACCAGTAGCATTTCTTGACAATGATGAACAAAAGATTGGTCTCCAAATTTACGATGTAAGTGTCGTAGGTAATATGTCATGTTTAGAGAATATAGTTAAAAAACTTCAGA
The DNA here is from genome assembly GCF_040958695.1 of Ornithinibacillus sp. 4-3. Lineage (NCBI taxonomy): Bacteria > Bacillati > Bacillota > Bacilli > Caryophanales > Bacillaceae > Ornithinibacillus > Ornithinibacillus sp. 4-3. The sequence goes on along the minus strand of NZ_CP162599.1, from coordinate 2,947,134 downwards.
TAGAACATATCATCATTGCTATCCCATCTATGCAAAAATCACAATTAGCAGCCTTAACAAATCGCTGTGTAGCTACAGGAATAAAAACGCAAACAACACCTTCTTTAGAAGATTTATGGGAAGGAGATGTGTCTATTTCAGAAATTCGTGATGTGAAAATTGAAGATTTACTTGGTAGAGAAGAAATTTCTTTAGATATGAGTAGTATTTCCAATAAAATTACGAATAAGACAGTTTTAGTTACAGGTGCGGGTGGCTCGATTGGCTCCGAATTATGCAGACAAATAATCCGATTTACACCACAGCAATTAATTCTCGTAGGACATGGAGAAAATTCTATTTATCAAATTTATATGGAATTAAATCAATTAGAGACGGTCAGAAATGGCGATGTTGATATTGTACAAGTTATAGCTGATATTAGAGATCGTAAACGGATGTTTCATATAATGGAAACATACTGTCCAGATATGGTATATCATGCAGCTGCGCATAAACATGTGCCTTTAATGGAAGCTAATCCAACTGAAGCAATTAAAAATAACATTTTTGGAACGAAAAATGTTGCAGAGGCTGCTCATGAAAATAAAGTGTCAAATTTTGTATTAGTATCAACAGATAAAGCCGTTAATCCAACAAATATTATGGGTGCAACGAAGCGTTTTGCAGAAATAATCATTCAAAATCTAGCAAAAGAAAGCGAAACTAATTTTGTTGCTGTTCGTTTTGGTAATGTATTAGGATCTCGAGGGTCAGTCATTCCATTATTCAAAAAACAAATCGCTAAAGGTGGACCAGTGACAGTAACAGATGAGAGAATGACAAGGTATTTCATGACTATTCCAGAAGCATCACGATTAGTTATTCAAGCAGGTTCCTTAGCAAGAGGAGGAGAAGTATTTGTGCTTGATATGGGAGAGCCTGTGAGAATAGTTGACTTAGCCAAAAATTTAATCCAACTTTCCGGGTACACACTAGAAGAGATGCCAATTAAAGTAACAGGCTTGCGTCCAGGAGAAAAGTTATATGAAGAATTACTAGACTCTAGTGAAGTGCAAGAGGAACAAGTTTTTGAAAAGATATTTATTGGTAATGCTACTCCGTTAACTAAAGAACAAATGAATATAATATTAGCTAAAATGCAGGAACCAAATGCTGATATTGTGGAAATTAAGAATACACTTATAGCAATAGCAAACAAAAAAGAAGCAAATCTTGCACTAACTGTTTAATATAATTTGGTTAGACACATATTTGTCGTAAAAGGAGATAAGAGTATATGTCAAAGTCTAGAATTTTTCTATCTACTCCACATATGAGTGAAGAAGGTTATGAACAATTTTATGTCAAGGATGCTTTCGATAAGAATTGGATTGCTCCATTGGGAGAGAATGTTGATGAATTTGAAAATGAACTTGCAAAACGAGTTGGTATAAAATCTGCTGCTGCTTTATCATCTGGTACAGCAGCAATACATTTGGCATTAATGGCTGCAGGTGTAGGTGAAAATGATGTTGTTTTTTGTCAATCACTAACTTTTTCAGCTACTGCAAATCCAATTATTTATCAAAACGCTACACCTGTATTTATCGATAGTGATGAAGAGACTTGGAATATGTGTCCAAAAGCTTTAAAAGAGGCATTTGAAAAGTACCCAAATGTTAAAGCGGTAATTGTCGTTCATTTATATGGATTATCTGCAAATATTGCAGAAATAAAAGCATTGTGTGAAGAATACGATGTTACTTTAATCGAAGATGCAGCGGAAAGTTTAGGAAGCTTATATAAAGGGCAACAAACAGGAACATTTGGAGATTATGGCGTGTTTTCTTTTAATGGAAATAAAATTATCACTACTTCTGGTGGTGGGATGTTAGTATCTAATGATGAGGAAAAAATTAATAAATCTCGATTTTGGGCTACACAATCAAGAGATAATGCTAGATATTATCAGCATAGTGAAATTGGTTATAATTATCGGTTAAGTAATGTTCTAGCCGGGATCGGCCGTGGTCAACTTAAAGTGCTTGATCAAAGAGTTAAAAAGAAGAATGAAATCTATCAATTTTATAAAGAAGATTTAAGCCAAATTGAAGATATTGGTTTTATGCCTGAAAATGACTTCGATAAACCGAATTATTGGCTTAGCTGTATTACACTAAAAGGTGAAGTTAAGCCATTAGATATAATTGAGGCATTAGAAGAAGAAAATATTGAAGCGAGACATATTTGGAAACCGATGCATTTACAACCATTCTTTGAGAACTTTGATTACATAGGTGGAAATGTAGCAGAAAAGTTGTTTGAATCAGGAATTTGTCTACCAAGTGACACAAAGATGAAGGAAGAAGATTTAGAAAGAGTCGTCAAGGTTATTAAAAATGTGCTTAGAAAAAGGAATAATTAATAGATTATTGGAGGAACATTTTAGTGTATCGAAAATATGTTAAACGATTAATTGATATTATCTTATCATTAACAGCAATTATCTTGCTTTCACCAATTATGCTAATTGTATATATTCTTGTAAAAGTTAATCTTGGATCACCAGCTATCTTCACTCAGAGACGAGCAGGACTGTACGGAGAAGTATTTACATTATACAAATTTAGAAGTATGACAAATGAAACAGATGAACAGGGTGAATTATTACCTAATAAAATGAGATTAACAAAATTTGGAAAAGTTTTGCGTTCAACAAGTTTAGATGAACTCCCTGAATTATTTAATATTTTGAAAGGTGACATGAGCATCATTGGTCCACGTCCACTATTAGAAGAGTATTTGCCAAGATATAACGAAAGGCAAATGAAACGTCATAATGTGCGACCAGGGTTAACAAGTTATACTGCGGTGAACGGTAGAGCGACGCTTTCTTGGGAGGAACGATTGGAAAAAGATGTATGGTATGTTAAAAATGTATCATTTTGGTTAGATTGTAAAATTATTTTTAAAACAATTTTGACAGTTTTAAAAAGAGAAAACATTAGTAGTGATCGTGGGAAATTTATGGGAAACAATGTGGGGAAAATTAACGATAAAAAAAAGAATGGTGTCTAATTTATGGGAATCAAAATTTCAAAAATAGTAGACTTTCTAGAATCACGAAATTATCAATTTAAGTTTAAAGGTAGCAAAGATGACTCAATTGATGGGTTTTCTACATTATTTAATTATAAAGCTAATACTTTAACATTTGTGTCTTCATTAAATAAGTTTCAAGATGTATTACCTTTATTTGAAACGAAAAAAATACAGTTAGTTATAACTTCTCAAGAAGAAAAAATTTATAGCTGTTTTAATAATACAATTCAAATTGAAAACCCAAAAAGTGTTTTTTTTCGGATAATTGAGCATTTTTTTGAAGCGCCTCAATCATTTGATTGTAGTCCAATTACATCAAATATAAGCCAGATTAAAAAACAATCATATATCTCCCCCAATGTAACATTAGGTAAAAATGTGAAGATTGGTATTGGCTGTGTTCTTGATGGAGATATATTAATTGGAGAAAATACAGTAATTCATCACAATGTTGTTTTAAGGAATAAGGTTACTGTAGGTGAAAATTGTAAGATATTATCTGGCGCAGTGATTGGTGAAGATGGGTTTAATCCCCTGAAAGAAGAAGGAAATAATAGAACAATGGTAAAACACTATGGTGGTGTTACTATAGAGGACAACGTACAAGTAGGAGAACATTGTGGAATTAGTAGGGGAACAATAGATGATACCATAATTAAAAAGGGTGTTAAGTTAAACAAGCATGCTGTTATTGCTCATAATGTAATTATTGGAAAAAACACTATTTTTACAACACCGACTTTCGTCGGAGGAAGTGTCAAAATAGGAGAAAATTGCCATATAGCAGCAAATGTAATAAAAAATCAATGCATAGTTGGAGATAACTCGGTTTTAGGTTTAGGTTCGGTAGTTATAAAAAATGTAGCCTCTGGAATTACAGTTGTAGGTAATCCAGCTAAACCATTAATAAAAAAGGAAGTGTAATTTTTGAAAGTACTTGTATTTGCCCCACATAATGATGATGAGGTTTTAGGTGTTGGAGGGACTATTGCAAAATATACAAAAGAGGGACACGATGTGTATATTTGTGAAGTAACTAGAGGTAAGAATGAAGAAAGACTTATTAATATTCGTAATGAGGCTTTAGAAGCACATAAGATTCTTGGCGTAAAGAAGACGTTTTTTTTAGACTTACCAGTTGTCGCACTTGCCGACATTCCAACAATAGAATTAAATAAAGCTTTTCATGAAATTGTACAAAAAATTAAGCCGGACGTTGCATATATTCCTCATAAAGGAGATATGCATGTTGATCATACTATGGTGGCAGAGGCTGCAATGGTTGCATTAAGACCTGTTAGTAGCCCACAATTAAAGGAAATATATGTTTATGAGACTCTTTCTGAAACAGAATGGAACATTCCCTCACCTGACAATTTATTTGTTCCTACAGTATGGAGTGATATTACTAAGACCATTGATAGTAAGTTGAAAGCTATGAAATGTTTCAAATCACAATTATATGATTTTCCACATCCGCGTTCCTTAGAAGCTATAGAGGCGTTATCTAAATTCAGAGGTTCAACTATATGCGTACGTAATGCAGAGAGTTTTATGTTAATTCGCTCTATTAAATAATGAATAGGTGAGTATAATGATTTCTGAAATCGGTAGCCATTTTGAACATGATGATACAGTGATTAAAGAAAGTAGTAATGAATGTATTTCCATTGGTTACGAACAATATGCATATACATTTTCAGGGAGATCAGCAATAGAAGTGGCTATTAAAGATATTCTAATTAATCGTAGAATAAAAAAAGTATATATGCCCAATTACTGTTGTCAGTCAATGATTGATCCATTCATTTCAAATAGTATAGATGTTGAATTTTATTCCGTCTCTTTAGATAGTAGAAATGGAATAAAATATAATATTGATTATAACAAAGATTGTGATGTTTTCTTCGCAATAAGTTACTTTGGTCTAGAGCAGTATGATCAAGAAAATATTATTCGTTCGTTTCAAGATAAGAATATTATTGTAATTGAAGATGTTACACATAGTTTGTATAGTACTAACTCAAATTTAAATGTAGCTGACTACTGTGTTGCAAGTTTAAGAAAATGGCTACCGATAGCTTCAGGTGGAATGGTGTATAAAAGAATAGGGAAATTATTAGTAAAACCTGTATTAGGTAGCAATAAATATGTTTCATTAAAAATAGAAGCCATGAAAGATAAATTGAGATACATAAATGGAGAAAAAATTAATAAAGAAAGTTTTCTAAAAAAGTTCATTGAGAGTGATAAACAATTAGAATTTAGAGATTATCTTTATAAAATTGACAATTATTCATTTAATTATTTAAATAATGTTAATTTAGAGGAAGTTCGAGGGATTAGACGTAGAAATGCCAAACACCTCTTTTATGGGATTAATGAGTTGAAAAATATAAAATCAATGTTCCCTAATCCAGACTTAGATAAGCAAGTTCCCTTATTTTTCCCTATTCTAGTAAAGAATGGGAAAAGGGATGAATTAAGAACATTTCTAATAGAAAATAATGTTTATTGTCCAGTACACTGGCCAAAGCCTAAAAACATCCCAAATTCCTGTATAGTAGATATTGAATTATCTTTGATTTGTGATCAACGATATTCAATTAATGAAATGGAATATATTATTAGTTTATTAAAAAAATGGGATAAAGAATTTTAAAATAACGAAATTAAGTAGGAGAATACAATTGAGTATTAAAGATATTTATTTTGACAATCGATACGGTCAATTATATGAAAAGATGGAAAATGGAATATGTGAAGTTTTTGAAATAGAAAATGAATATGGCAAAATTAAACATATGTATATTAAAAGATCAATTCCTCATTTGATTTCCGGAGAGAGGTATTATGATATCGTGACTCCTTATGGATATGGTGGCCCAATTATCATTAAAGGTAGTAACGAAACAAAAGAATTTTTGCTTTATGATTTTAAGAAAAAGTTTAAGAAATATTGTATAGAACAAAATATAGTAAGTGAATTTATTAGGTTTCATCCAATGTTAAATAACGCCCAGGATTTTAATATTTGTTACGATACATTACATATTAGAAACACAGTAGGTACGAATCTAGGGAGATATGAAGACCCTTTTCAAGAGGAGTTTTCTAAATCGTGTAGGAAAAATATTAGAAAAGCCCTAAAAGAAGGGGTGGAGTTCAAAGTTACTCATAAGCCAGAAGATATTCGAAGTTTTATTGATATCTATTATTCAACTATGGATCGAAATAATGCAGCGGATTATTATTACTTTGACGAAGAATACTTTTCAAAATGTTTAGATGCATTTCAAGAAAATATTATTCTTGTAGAAGCAATTTATAATGAGCAAGTAATTGCTATGGGTTTTTATTTCGTTTTTGATAAATTTATTCATATACACTTATCAGGCACGTTAAGTGAGTTTTTGTACTTATCACCTGCGTATGTTTTAAGGTATGCAATTACATTGTGGGGTAAGGAAAATGGATATAAGTATATTCATCATGGTGGAGGAAGAACGAGCGATCCTTCTGATACACTATATAAATTTAAAAAACAATTTGGAAAAAATACTGAATTTGAATTTTATGTAGGAAAACAGATATGGAACCAAGATGTTTATGACCAATTATGTGAAATTAATAATATCGATCAAGATATTGAATTTTTTCCAGCATACCGATCTAATTAAAATAATCGAATGATATAGGACGGGGTTTAGAATATGGATACTTTAGGTGGAAAAAGACTTTTGATATTGGGAGGTTCAAGAATCTCCTGTGAAATTGTACGTAAAGCAAAGGAACTAGGGATTTATACAATGGTAACAGATTGGTATCCTTTAGAACAATCACCGGCAAAACAACTGGCAGATGAGTACTTTATGACGAGTACAGCAGATATTCCAGCAATGGTGAATTTAATCAAGGAACATAAAGTTGATGGTGTGATTACCGGGTATACAGATTCTGTATTACCTTATTATGCTGAGATGTGTAAGCAGACTGGTCTTCCAAGTTATGGTACCCGTGAACAATTTGAGATTCTAACAAATAAAAATAAATATAAAAAGCTGTGTCGAGAATTTGGAGTCCCCGTAGTAGATGAATATTATATAACTGAAACAGATCTTGAAACAGAAAAAATTAATGAGATACATTACCCTGTACTTGTAAAACCAGCAGATGGAAGTGGAGCAAGAGGAGTACTAGTTTGTAATAATAAGGATGAATTGATTGAGTATTATAAACAATCCTTAAAATATTCACAAAGTAAGGAAGTTTTAATAGAAAGATATGTTCAAGGAAAGGAAGTAACTGTATTCTATCTATTAAAAGATGGGGAAGTGTATTTAAATGGAATGGGGAATAGGCATGTAAAACATAATCAAGAAGGTGTTATCCCATTGCCAGTAGCATATACATTCCCTTCAATACATTTAAAAAAATATCAAAATGAAGTTGAACCAAGAGTAAAAGAAATGTTTAAATCACTTGATATGAAAAATGGTATGGTATTCATGCAGTGTATAGTAGAAAACGGTAACTGTTTAGTATATGATATCGGATATCGACTTACTGGGACGTTAGAATACAAATTAATGGAAGAGATTTATGACTATAATCCATTAGAAATGTTAATTCGCTTTGCTTTAACAGGGAAGATGTTTACAGAAAACATTAATAATAAATTAGAAGCAATATGGAAAAAATATGCTTTAAATGTATCTTTTCTAATTAAGCCTGGAACTATTAAAAAAATTAATGGATTGAAAGCAATTAAAACAATGCCACAAGTAATTGATGCAACTCTTGCTCATGTTGAAGGAGACATTTTGCCAGAAACCGCTAAAGGTACATTGAAACAAATCGTCTTAAGAGTTTTTGCTACTGCACAAGATCAGAATGAGTTAGCCCAATTATTAGATGATATTTATAATAAGTTAGAAGTAATCTCTGATAAAGAGGAAAATATGCTATTAGACGGTTTTGATCTTACAGAATTAAGAGGTGTACTGCTTTGACTAGTAACAATAACAAATTAACAGTAATGGTTACAGGAGCTAGCGGCTTTTTAGGGAACGAATTAGTTAATCAATTATTACAAGAAGATAATATTCGGGTAGTTGCTGTAACATCAAAACCTGATGATATCAAATTAAAGTATCTATCTTTTGATTTATTAGCATTGTACACTAGTAATTGGCAAGAAACTTTAAAAGAAGAAGTAGATGTAATAGTAAATTGCGCTTTTCCTAGAACATCTCAACCAGATGAACTTGCTAAAGGTATACTATTTACAGAAAAACTAGTAAGGTATGCTCATAAATTGAAAATTAAATCTCTGATAAACATCTCGTCACAAAGTGTATATACTCAAAAAGATAAAATAATAACAAATGAAAAAGCTTTGATTAGTCCCGAAACACTTTATGGTATGGCAAAATATTCTTGTGAACGAATAGTAGAATTGTTGTGTAAAGAATACAAAATGAATTATTCAAATATTAGACTAGCAAGTTTAACAGGTTTAAACTTTGATGTAAGAATGACTAATCGTTTTGTTGATGCAGCCTTGAATGGAGAAAAGATTACTATTTATGGTGGAAAACAAAAAATTTCTTATTTGGAAGTTAGAGACACAGCAGAAGCTCTAATAAGAATGATTTTATCAGAAGCAAGTGAATGGGAAAACGCTTATAATTTGGGGAATAATGAAGCAGTGACACTCTTAGAATTGATATCTATTGTTCAAAGAGAATCTAGGAAATACAATAAAAAAGAAATAAATGTGGAACTACTTGAAGAAAAAAATAGTTTTAATAATTTAATTGATAGTAATTTGTTTTACTCAACGTTTAATTGGCGACCAAATTTTACTGTTGAGAAGATGATAAAAGAATTATGCAAACATAAAAGTATCTCTGGATAGGAGGAATATTCATTGTATACTCTAGTAATTGGTAGATCCTATCCAGAAAAGGATACAGGAATGATGGGTATTTTTGAATTTGAACATGCAATTGCCTTAAAAAAATATGGTAATGAAACAATATATTGTTTTGTAGATACAAGATCAGTAAAACGACTAAGAAAAAAAAAGGAATTTTATTTAAACAAAGAAGGTTTAGAAATATATGGATACTACTATCCAATCGGAGGCTTACCTAATTCGTTGTTCAATAATTTAAAAACAAAAAAGACTTTAAAACTTTTGAATAAAATAATTGCTCAACATGGCTTACCACAAAATATTCATATACACTATCCGTTAATAAATTTAACAGACGGAATATGGGAAAAAATAAAAACTTATAATGTACCTATTATCGTGACCGAACATTGGTCTAAAGTTCAAAATCAAACTATTGAACCTTATAGAAAAACATTCTTGAAAAAAATTGTAAAAGAATCTGATACAATTATTACTGTTGGAAAAAAACTAAAGGCAAGTGTTATTGAAATTACTAAAACTAATAAAGAAGTTCTAGTTATACCTAATATCTTAAATGAAGCATTTGAATATATAGAAGCGGAAAATAAAAATAAATTCAAGTTTATTTTTATTGGAAGTTTAATACCTAGTAAAAAAGTAGATTTGCTTATAACTGCGTTTAGGAATGTTTTTAATACAACAGAAATTGAATTACATATCGTAGGTAATGGGAAACTGTTTAAAAAATTGTCCAAAAAAATAAAAAAAGACAACTTGAAAAATGTTTTTATGCATGGATATTTAACAAGAGAAAAAACAGCTTTTCTTTTACAAAATTGTGATGTTTTTGTTTCAGCAAGTGAGATTGAAACTTTTGGTGTTCCATTTATTGAAGCATTGGCATGTGGTAAGCCGGTAATTGGTATTTCTGATAGTAGTATAGCCTCCTATATTAATGAAGCAAATGGCTTGCTGTTTGAAAATGGAAATATTAAGCAACTAGAATCAGCTTTAAAGAAAATTTATGAACAAAAAGATAAATATAATTCATGTTTAATAGCGCAAAATGCTAAAGAGATTTTTGGTGAAGAAAATATTATTAAACAATTAAAATCTATTTATTCGAAATTAAATGGTGAAAAATATTAGTGGTTTTGGAGTGTAATTATGAATATTCTAATCGTTGCACCTTACTTCCCGCCGCAGAAAACTGTTGCTGTAGTTAGAATAGCTAGTTTAACACGCTATCTAATAAAACAAGGTTGTCAAGTGACTGTATTAACTAATAAGTATTATGAGGAAAAAGAGGAAACAAATGATTTTGTATTAGAGAACATTAAAAAAATTGAAGTTGAGAACACGAGAGAAAAGTTTTTTGTGCGAAAGAAAATATATGAAGATAAATTTATTGAAGTAATGGATAACAATAACTTCGACTGTATATTTATTACAGGTGGCCCCTTCTATACTTTTTCATTATGTAAAATTGCTAAAAAAAGATATAATACAAAATGTATTGTCGATTTTAGGGATTTATGGATTTTTGATATGCGATCAAAAAAAGAGTTTTATAAACCGATGAATATCATGAAAAAAGTTATCTTTTATCCAATTGAAAGAAATGCTATTAAATATGCGGATGTGGTTTTAACTGTAACTGAGGGTTGGGGTCGAATTCTAAAAAAGGTATATTTTAAATATAAAGATAAAGTGGAAATTATTTTTAATGGATATGATTTAGAAGATATTAGTACTAAACCAAAAGAACCTAGAGATGATGGGAGATTTAATATAGAAGGCTTTAAAATTATGACTTTTGGTAAATTAACTTATTACTCGGAGTACTATTCAACTATTTTTTTAAAAGCACTTAAACGAATTTGTAATGAATATAGTCATGTAAGGTTAATTCAAATTGGTACTGAAGAAGAACGAACAATTAATATTATGAAAGAAGTAGGAATGCATAAAGAAAAATATGTTAATACAGGATTTTGCCAATATCATCAAGGTATACGAATTCTGCAAAATGCGAATGTTTGTGTGATAATTGATATCCGTAACCACGCAATTGGAACCAAAATATATGATTATATATATATAAATAAACCCATTATATATATTGGGAAAAAGAATACCCAATTAGCAAAATTGGTTACAAGTTTTGAAAGTGGTTTTTCTTGTCAAACCGAAGAAGAAGTTTATAAAGCGATAACGGAAATAGCTAATAATAAAATTGATTATTTAACAAATAAAAAAAATATTAATAAATATTCTAGAGAATACCAAAATGAAAAGGTTTTTAGTGTTTTAAAGAAATTAACAGAGGGATGAGTAAATGAGATTTGATTCAATTTTTATAAATAAAAAAAATATTATTTTTATTTTGTTTTTACTTATTTCTTTATTTCTTTTAATAGAGCCAGTAGTATTTGTGTTTACTGAATTACATACGCTTTTTAGAATAGGGCAAGTGATTGTAATATTTATTTGTATTTTCTTGTTTTTTGTAAAAAAATGTGATTTTAAATTTCTAATATTAACTCTCATCTTCTTCTTCTATCAAATCATTGTAACATTACTAAATGATGGTGCCATAGTTAAAGTGGTTACTACCATGATCCCAGTAGTGGGAATGGTATTATTATTGCAATATGCTATTGAACGTAATTACTTTTTAACAATAAAAGCATTGTATATGTATTTTTCAATCATAGTATATATTAATTATTTATTAATGATTATTTATCCAGAAGGTATCTTGCAAGCTACTAAATATAGAACTCAAGATGTAGGGTATAACTTTTTAAGTGTTAATAATCAACTGGGCTCCTATTTGCTTATTGCTGCATTAATTTCTATACTTTATTGTATCTTGAAAAAAAAGGTAACTTTAAACGCTGTATTTTTAAATATAGTTGTATATATGACTTTACTTAATGTATGGTCTGTAACCTCAATAATTTGGCTAACCTTTTTTTATGGATTTTATTTTCTTATGAGTAGAAAAAATAAAGTTTTAAAATGGAAGAAATATTTTAGCTTTATGCTGCTAGCTCATATATTAATTGTAGTATTAGAAATTCAAAAGATATTTTCTTTTTTAATAGTAGACTTTTTTGAAAAAGACATAACTTTATCAGGGCGAACTAGGATATGGGAATTAGCAATTCAAGAAATAAAAAAAACATTTATATTTGGTTATGGGGAAATTCAGGATGCAAGATATATAACTATTGGGACAGCGGAATTTAATGCACATAATATCTTTTTACAAGTAATGTTGCAAGGTGGATTTATATTATTAATGTTATTTTTGATGTTAATGATATACAGTCTAAATAAAACTGCTTTATCTCAAAATAATAAAATCGCAAGTATATTGATTATTTCAGTGATTACATTATGGGGAATGATGATTACAGAGGTTTACTCAATATTATTACAACTTTTAGTGTTATTTTTAGTCTATAATTGTAAAAAATTTATAGTGGCAGAAAGAATACCTAATATAAATAGAGTCATGTATGTTGAAAATAAAAGTTATTAAATGTTTTACTTTTTTTAAGCATAGTTAAAAATGTTAAAAAACGATAAATTCACAAAAAGTCTTAAGAGGTTCTAAATGATAAGTAAACTAAAAAAAAGTCAGTTTATAAAAAGTGTTGTTATTATGGCAACGGGCACTATTGGTGCACAAGTTATCACAATGGCAATGTCACCAATAATAACTCGGTTGTTCGGTCCAGAAGCATTCGGATTAATGGGAGCATTTAATTCATTTGTAAATATTCTAATTCCATTAGTTGCTTTAACTTATCCTGTGGCAATTGTTTTACCAAAAAATAATATAGAAGCTATAGGGCTAATTAGATTATCTTTATTTATTGTAACTATAACAACTTGTTTATCAATTATAGCTATTTACTTATTTAACAATAAAATAATACATATTTTTAAATTAGAGGAAATAGCTCAATACGTTTATTTAATACCTCTTGTTATTTTACTATCCGGTATAGTTCAAATCTTAGAAAATTGGCTAATAAGAAATCAGCAATATAAGTTAAATGCTAAGACAACATTTTATCAGGCGCTAATACTTAATTCAGGAAAAGTAGGTGTAGGTTTATTATATCCCTTTGCAGGAGTTCTAATCCTGTTTTCATCTATAACTAGTGGGATAAAGATTTTCTTAATATTTTTGCAAGTAAATAAAAGAGAACTATTAAACATTTTAAAACCTAAATTTAATTTTTCTTCATTAAAAGACTTGGCTAAAAAATATTATGATTTCCCTTTGTATAGGGCACCAGAAACCTTTTTAAGTACCGTATCACAAAGTTTACCTGTTATCTTACTGACAGCATTTTTTGGCGCAGCTTCTGCAGGGTTTTATACAATTGGTAGGACAGTATTGTTTATGCCCTCTCTTTTAATTGGAAAAGCAATAGAAGATGTATTTTATCCAAAGATAGCAAAAATGAATAATGACGGAAAAAAGCTTACAAAAGTAATATTACAGGCTACACTAGGGTTACTTATAATTGGGATTATTCCGTTTGGATTAATTATTGTTTGGGGGCCAGCTATTTTTGGCTTTGTATTTGGTAGTGATTGGGCGATGGCGGGAGAATATGCAAAATGGGTCGCTTTATGGACTTTTTCAAGCTTTATAGTTAGACCAAGTGTTCGATCACTAGCTGTTTTAAATGCACAAAGATTTCACTTAATTTTTACATTTATTATGACGATTACTAGATTATTTCTAATTTATTTCGGTTTTTCTGTTTATGCAAATGATCTTATTGCAATAGCACTATTTGGAGTGTCAGGAGCAGTATTTAATATAATACTAATAATTATTACGATCAATATTAGTAGCAAAAGGAATGTAATAAAGATATAAATTAGTATAATGAGAAAGGAATATTTTATATGAAAATAGCAGTTGCGGGTACTGGTTACGTTGGTTTATCCAACGCAATACTATTAGCACAACACAATAATGTTGTGGCTTTAGATATTATTCAAGAAAAAGTAGAAATGATTAACAATAAAAAATCGCCAATTGTAGATACAGAAATTGAGCGTTTTTTAACTATAAAAGACTTGAATTTAAAGGCAACGACGGATCCAAAGGAAGCTTTTAATAATGCTGAGTATGTTATCATTTCTACACCTACGAACTATGACCCAGAACAGGATTATTTTGATACAAGTTCTGTAGAGAATGTTATCGAAACAGTTCTATCTATTAATCCAAATGCTACAATGGTTATCAAATCAACAATTCCTGTAGGATATACAAAAGCAATTGCACGAAAGTATGATACAAATAATGTTATCTTTTCTCCAGAATTTTTACGAGAGGGGCAAGCTTTATATGATAATCTATATCCTTCACGTATCATCGTTGGAGAGCAATCTGAGAGAGCAAGAGAGTTTGCAAATTTACTAGCTCAAGGTGCTATAAAAGAAGATATTCCAATGTTATTTACAGATTCTACAGAAGCAGAAGCGATTAAACTATTTGCAAATACATACTTAGCAATGCGTGTATCTTTCTTTAATGAGTTAGATACTTATGCAGAAGTGAAAGGTTTAAATACACAGCAAATTGTAGAAGGTATTGGCCATGATCCGAGAATTGGTGATCACTATAATAACCCTTCATTTGGCTATGGCGGTTATTGTTTACCTAAAGATACCAAACAATTGCTTGCTAACTATAAAGGGATTCCGAATAATATTATTACTGCAATTGTGGATTCTAATAGTACAAGAAAGTCATATATTGCAGATCAGATTGCTAAGCGTAATCCAAAAGTTGTTGGTATCTACCGTTTAACAATGAAGACAGGATCTGATAATTTTAGACAGTCTGCGATTCAAGGAGTAATGGAACGTATTAAATCTAAGGGAATTGAAGTTGTTATTTATGAACCTACAATTAATGAAGATATTTTTGATGGATACAAAATTATTGCTAATTTTAAAAAATTTAAAGAAAAAACAGATGTTATTGTGGCAAATCGCCTTTCTAAGGAATTGCAAGAGGTAAAAGATAAGGTCTATACCAGAGATGTATTTAATAGAGATTAAAAAATCTATCGTTTAATGAGGTGTCAAAATTGAAAAAAATACGTAAGGCTATTATTCCAGCAGCAGGTTTAGGTACAAGGTTTCTTCCAGCCACAAAGGCTATGCCCAAGGAAATGTTGCCAATTGTCGATAAACCAACAATTCAATATATTGTAGAGGAAGCCATTGCCTCAGGAATCGAAGATATTATTATTGTAACTGGGAAAAACAAACGTTCGATAGAGGATCATTTTGACAATGCTTTAGAAGTAGAGAATAATTTAAAAGAAAAAGGAAAACTTGATATGCTTGAAAAAGTGCAAGCTTCCTCTAATGTAGATATTCATTATATTCGCCAAAAAGAACCACTTGGTTTAGGACATGCGATTTGGTGTGCGCGTAAATTCATTGGAGAAGAACCATTTGCTGTCTTACTAGGTGATGACATCGTTAAAGGCGAAGAACCGTGTTTAAAGCAACTGATTGAACAATATGATGCTACTCGGTCTAGTGTTATTGGTGTTCAAGAAGTAGCTGATGAAGATGTTCATCGATACGGTGTAATTGATCCTGTGAATACAGATAGCTCGTTGATGCAAGTAACAAAATTTGTTGAAAAGCCAGCGTTTGAAGATGCACCTTCTAATTATGCTATTATTGGTAGATATGTACTTACACCAGAGATTTTTCATTTTTTAGAGGAAAAGAAAATTGGAAAAGGTGGAGAAATTCAACTTACAGATGCTATTGAAGCGCTAAATGGTATTCAACGTGTTTTTGCTTATGCTTTTGGAGGTCGTCGTTACGATGTAGGAGAACAATTAGGATTCATTGAAACTACACTAGATTTTGCATTAGAGCGTAAAGATCTACAAGCAGCAGTTAGAAAATTAATTTTGCAAAAGGCAGAGCAGCTTAGAAAAGAGTTATAATTTAACTGTAAAAATTGTAAAGAAGGTATGTTTTAATAATGGACATACCTTCTTTACAATTTTTACATTAGTTTTTCATTGTCTACTATGGCATAATAGATAGAATAAAACTGTTTTACATAGAAACGAGGCTTTAAATAGTGACAAAGGAAATTTTGAAAACAACAATGCTAAATTGTTCATTAGATGAACAAAGTATATTAGCTTTTCAATCGAGAGTGAGAGAAGTGCATGATAATTTACCAAACTATTATGCTACTGGTTGGGTGGATTCTCCACTTGAGGATAATAAAGAGCTATTAAAATCTATTAATTATGTAGCAAATGAGATAAAGGCTTGCGCGGATGTGCTAGTCGTAATTGGTGTGGGAGGTTCCTTTTTAGGTGCACGTGCTATTCAGGAAGCGCTGACGCCTTATTTTGGTTTACATAAAAATGGTATTGAAGTAGTCTATGTTGGATTAAATATGAGTGGGGCTTATATCAGAGAACTTCTTGCTTATTTAGATAGTAAACAAGTATATGTAAATGTAATTTCTAAATCTGGTGGAACGATGGAACCGGCACTTGCCTTTCGAGTGATGCGCTTATACATGGAAGAAAGATATGGTGATAAAGCAGCAGAGCGAATTATTGTTACAACAGATGCTGAAAAGGGAATATTAAAAAATATTGCAGATCAGGCTGGCTATCGTCAATTTGCGATTCCTGATAATGTAGGTGGGCGTTATTCTGTCTTAACTCCAGTTGGATTACTGCCAGTTGCTGTGGCTGGAATAGATATTATAGAATTAATGGATGGGGCAAAACGAGCTGCTACAGAATTAGCTGAACCAGAGTTAATTTACAATGATGCCTATCAATATGCGGTAATGCGACATATATTATTTGCTCAAGGATATACAAATGAATTGCTTGCATCATTTGAGCCAGGATTAAGCAAGTTTCATGAATGGTGGAAACAATTATTTGGAGAAAGTGAAGGAAAGGATCGCAAAGGACTTTTTCCTTCAACAGTTAGTTTTTCTACAGATTTGCATGCAATTGGACAGTATATTCAAGATGGTAGGCGTATCTTATTTGAAACATTACTACATTTTCATGAGATTGAAGGAGATATGCAGGTTCCGTTTGATGAACGTAATGAGGACGGGCTCAATTATTTGACGAGTCGTACATTTAATGAAATTAATGCTATTTCCAAACAAGGTACAGCACTTGCACACGCAGAAGGTGAAGTACCTGTTATTCAATTAGAACTGCCAAAGTTGGATGCTTATCATCTTGGGTATCTAATCTACTTCTTTATGAAAGCCTGTGCGATGAGTGCATGTTTACTTGAGGTAGACCCATTTGATCAACCAGGTGTAGAAGCATATAAACGCAAGATGCTTGAATTGTTACAGGAAGAAAAGGAGGGAGTAAAATGAGTGTACAGCAATTATATGAAGAATGGATTAAACAAGATTTACCAAATCACTTAGCAAATGATTTAGCAGCCATTGCAAATATTGAAGGAGAGATAACAGAACGTTTCTATCAATCTCTATCTTTTGGTACAGGTGGCATGCGGGGTATTCTTGGGGCGGGAACAAATAGAATGAACATTTATACCATTCGTCATGTTGCTGAAGGGCTTGCACGCTATATTATCGCAAATGGTAACGAAGCGAAGAAACGTGGTGTTGCATTAGCCTATGATACACGTCATTTTTCTTTCGAATTTGCCTGTGAGACTGCAAGGGTTCTTGGAGCACATGGAATTCAATCTTATGTGTACAAGGAGTCACGCCCAACCCCACAATTAAGCTTTACTGTGCGTGAACTGAATGCTTATGCTGGAGCAATGATTACCGCAAGCCATAATCCGAAACAATATAATGGCTTTAAAGTATACGGGGAAGATGGTGCACAATTAACTCCTCAATTTGCGAATGAAATTGTGGCACATATGCAGGATGTATCTGATTTATTCGCTATTGAAGTAGCAGAACTGACAGATTTAGAAGCTCAAGGCTTATTCACATGGCTAGCTGATGATTTAGATAAAGCATACATGAAGCAACTATTAACATTAAAATCCGATCCATCTGCATCCTACGACATGAAATTAGTCTATACACCATTGCATGGGGCTGGAATCGTACCAGTCGAAGAAGGCTTACGTCAATTTGGGTTTACAGAAGTTTCTATTGTGGAAGAGCAAGCAGTACCAGACGGAGACTTCCCAACAGCGCCATATCCAAATCCAGAAGAAGCAGCTGCCTTTTCGAAAGCGATTGAACTTGGGGAAAAAGTTGGAGCAAATTTATTACTTGCGACAGATCCAGATGCTGATCGCTTAGGTGTAGCAGTTTGGAATGGAAGCACTTATGAATTATTAACAGGAAATCAACTAGGCGCATTATTAATAGATTATTTATTAGCAACAAAGCAAGCACAAAAAACATTACCTGATAATGGTATTGTAGTAAAAACCATTGTGACATCTGAATTTGGAGAAAAAATTGCTTCTCACTATAATGTAGAAACGGAAAATACATTAACAGGCTTTAAATATATTGCTGAGAAGATTGCTCAATATGAAGAATCTAGCTCACATACATACTTATTTGGATATGAAGAGAGCTATGGATATTTGATTGACCCCTTTGCTCGTGATAAGGATGCTGTACAAGTAGCATTAAAAGTTGCTGAAATGGCCGCAACCTATGCTGAAGATGGGCGCACACTATTAGATCGTTTAGAAGAATTATATGAACAATTCGGTTACCATCAAGAAGCATTACTTTCAGAAACATTCGAAGGTAAAGATGGTCAAGAAAAAATGATAGTTTTATTAGAAGGGGTCCGTGCTAATGTGCCAACGGAATTTGGTGACATCTCTGTAATTCGCACGGAAGACTATTTAATAGGAAGAGCTATCTTAGCAGATGGCACAGAGGAAGCATTAACCTTACCAAAAGAAAATGTAATTAAATTTATTCTAGCAGACGGCACTTGGATCACTGTACGTCCTTCTGGAACAGAGCCAAAATGTAAGTTTTATATTGGTGTAGTGGATTCGGAGAGGGACGTAGCAATAGAGAAGTTAAAACAGATGAAAGAAGCTGTGCTAGACAGGTTTGGGTAGAGAGTTAGGGTGTTTGAGATACTAAACTCCCCAATAAGTAAACAAGTTCCATGTTTACTTATTGGGGAGTTTTTTTGTTTCTCTAGTAAAGTCTTACAGAGTTTATAGATAATGTAATTAAGAATATTCCCCATTGATAACCTAATAAATATCAGTAAATTCCATATATTGACAATAATTTTAACTTTATCTATAATATAAGGAACATTTAAGGACAATGTCCATAATGAAAATGAAATATATAAAGGGAGGAAAAAATATGTCGCTATAAATAAAGAAATGTAGGATAGGGAATTAGAAAAATGCGTAGATTGGAGGACATGATGAAAGTAAGAGTTGGAGTTATTGGACCTGCAGATTCAATTAATTTAATGAGTAAAATTGCTGAGGAATTTCAGGACAAATTAACTATTGTTCCACTAGCTTATAATCATGAAAAAGAAACCTATAAAATCACACAAAATAATCAGCATTTAGTCGATATTTGGTTTTTTACAGGGATTATTCCCTATAAACTTGCGACCAAGCATCCATTAAATCGGCAATCTTTTTATCCTAAGTTAGATGGGGCGTCTTTGCATAAGATTTTGCTTGAGATGTTTTATAAAGAGAACAAAAATCTCGAAAAAATTAGTATTGATACGCTTTTAGAAAATGAAGTTTATGAAGCATATACAGACCTCAGTATAAATCATGAGCAACTTCACATATTTGGCAGAACATGGGATAGGCATAGTGATGATTTAGTACAGTTCCACTATGAATTACATAAAAGTAAAAAAGTAGATGCTTGTATTACTGGTTTGCGATCTGTATATGAAAATTTAACAAAGTTGGGGATTCCTGCTTATTGGCTTAAATCAACAAACGAAAATATTCGTTATGCACTAAATACAGCCATTCAACAGTGGGAGACAATGTATTTTAAAAACTCTCAGCTAGCAGTTTTGCTTATAAAGATAGGTATTGGCTGTAGTGTTACTGAAAATTTCCCTTTAACATATGAAATGAATAGATTAAATTTACAGTTACAGAAAGCTGTATTAAATTTCACAGAAAATATAACTGGCTCTTTTATTTCAATTGGTATGGGTGAATTTATTATTTTCTCTACTAGGGGAGCACTTCAAAGTAATCTAGGTC
Source organism: Ornithinibacillus sp. 4-3 (assembly GCF_040958695.1). Lineage (NCBI taxonomy): Bacteria > Bacillati > Bacillota > Bacilli > Caryophanales > Bacillaceae > Ornithinibacillus > Ornithinibacillus sp. 4-3. The sequence goes on along the minus strand of NZ_CP162599.1, from coordinate 2,926,835 downwards.
AAATGAATGTTTTAATGGAGAACATTTTATTGCTTACAGATAGGCCCGCACATATAGGAATTGGTTATGGAGAGACGACTTTAAGTGCTGAAGAAAATGCAAGGCTAGCTCTGCTTCATGCGCAAAATTATGGTGATAAATCTATATTTCTAGTGACTGATACGGGAAATATAGAAGGTCCATTAACAGAAAAGGAAAGTATTAGCTATGGTTTTAGGACAGAGAATAAAGAAGTAAGTGAGAAATTGAAAAAAGCTGGTGTAGCCATAACAACGTTTAATCGAATTGTCTCTGTTCAAAAAAATTTAGGGAATCTTTCAATCACTGCGAATGATATAGCATTATGGTTAAAAATGACGGAGAGAAATGCTAGAAGGATATTAAATAGTTTGGTTGAACAAGATCTGATTGAAGTGATTGGAAAAGAATCTCCGCAAACAAGAGGACGTCCCCGACAAATCTATAGAATTAAACAAATCTAGTTTTTTAAAGTAAGTACCACCTTATTAGTATATGATCAAAAGCAATTGTTCATTGTTAAAATGTAACCTTGATAAATAATTAGTTTTATTGTTCCACAAAAAAATTTATATAAACAGAAATAAATTTTAATGACGGAGGTAAACTAATGAATTTTAAACAAGTATCTTTTGCTATATTAATGGTGTTTCTAATAGTTACCTTAATTGGGTGTAACTCTAAAACTTCCTCTGATGACCCGGATAGTGAGTTAAAAATTTCCCTTAATGCACAGCCAGAATCTTTAGATCCACAAATTTCGTCAACAGTTGTTTCAGAATTTGTTACTAGGAATATTTTTGAAACATTGGTTGCATTAAATGCTGAATTTGAACCTGTTCCCATGCTAGCAGAATCTATAGATGAAAGTGAAGATGGTAAAACGTACACCTTTAAATTAAGAGAAGGTGTAAAATTTCATAATGGTGAAGAAATGACGTCATCTGATGTCGTTGCTTCGATGAATAGGTGGTTAGAAGTAGCTAATCCAGCGAAGTTATTGGGAGAAGCTAATTTTGAAGCCAAGGATGAATTTACTGTTGTTTTGAACTTAGAAGATAGGATGGCTAAAGCATTACATATTATGGCATCAAATATCCAGAATGCTGCTATTATGCCTGAGGAAATAGTGCAAAATTCAGGGAGTGATGTGATTACAGAGTATATTGGAACTGGGCCATATGCATTTGAAGAATGGAAACAGGATCAATATATTAAGCTTGTAAAATTTGATGATTACCAAAATCTAGATTCTGAATCGAGTGGTTTATCAGGAAACAAAAAAGCTTCTATTCAAGAGATAACTTATCTTATTACCACAGACTCTTCAACACGTGTAGCAGGAGTTGAAACAGGTGAATATGATATCGCCATTCAAATTCCAAGTGATGAATATGAGCGATTAAAAGGTACAGAGAATGTAGAAACCCACACTCATCCAGGCTCTTCTATCTTGATTATTTACAATAAAAAAGAAGGGATTGCATCAGATCCAGAAATGCGACGTGCCATCAACACGGCATTTGACATGGATGAAATTATGAAAGCAAGTTTTGTTGAAGATTTGTACGAATTACATCCAGGGTATATGAGTCCAGATAATGCGACTTGGAATAGTACAGCAGGAGAAGAATTTTATAATCAAGCAAATTTAGATAAGGCTAAAACCATGTTAGATGAACTTGATTATGATGGTGAGACAGTAAAATTGATGACATCCAGAGAATATATTTTTCACTACAATACAGCTGTCGTTGTGAAAGAGCAGTTGGAGAAACTCGGAATGAATGTGGAATTAGAAATTTATGACTGGGCTACCCTATTAGACCGTAGAAATGATCCTGCATTATGGGATATTCATATACAAAGTAATACTTATTTTCCAACGCCACTTCAGCTTTTACCATTATCACCTGATTATGCTGGATGGACAGATGACCCTAAAATAACAGAACTTATGAATGAAATAGGACTTGAAAAAGATGCACAAAATTCTAAAGAATTATGGAATGAATTGCAAGAATTTTTATGGGAAGAGTACTTACCACTTAGTTTAGCAGGGCATTCTAATGGCATTATTGCCACATCACATCATGTTGAAAGTATGGAGTTGTTTCATGGAGGAATTAATCCATGGAATGTTACCTTAACCAAATAAATAATATGCTATTAAACAATTAAAAAAGGTGGAGACATATGCCAGAAAAAACAATGAAATTCATAGAATATTATCCATTAAAGTCTGCTTACAACCCACGAGTAGTTCCAACTAAAAATACATTTACTTTTATTTCAAAGCTAAATGGTATGCCACAAGTATGGACAGTGAATCAAGAAAAAGAGCCTGAATTATTAACGGCAGTAGAAGGAAATATTTTAAGCCATTTCCATTCTTCAACTGGAGAACAAACAATAGTAGGAGTGGACTATAATGGGAATGAGAAACAACAAATCTACTTCATTAACAAAGAAGAGCAGCAAATGGAACCATTGGTTGACGCTCCTGAATATTTTCATTATATTGGTGGATGGTCTAAGGATGGTACGAAAATAACTTTTTCAAGCAATCGAAGAAATTTAGGATATTTTGATGTGTATGTTTTCGACATTGTAACGAAAGAAATGACAGAGATTTTTCAATTTGATGGAAACTGTATTCCTTTGCAATGGATAGATCAAGAAAATATATTAATTAGCTTAGAAGAGACAAATTTTGATAGATCTCTATATATCCTCCATTTAAAAACAAAAAGTCTAACCAAAATAGGAAAAGAAAATATTCGCCGTTACGCATCTATTCAAATAACAAATGACTGCAAAAGCGGTTATGTGTTAACTGATTCAGATGCAGATACTTTAACTTTAAATTGGTTTTCATTGGATGCTCCAGACAAGCTGGTAAAGCTTGTACATTGGGAGAAGTGGGATATTGAAGAATTTGCATTATCTGTTCATGAAGAGCTAATAGCTTTAACAGTCAATGAGAATGCGCGTTCTAAGTTATATTTATATGATATTGCATCAAAAGAGTTAACAGAAATTCCAGAGGTTTCAAATGGAGTGATTAGTTCTATTTCATGGCTTAATCAAACGGAGTTTATTTTTGCGTTAAATACACCTAAGCTACCAGGTGATATTTGGAAATATTCCGTCTCCAGTAAACAATTAGAAAGACAGACTTTCTTAGGGGAGTCTGTGGAACGAAAAGATGCTTGGATAGAACCAGAGCATTATACTTTTTCTTCATTTGATAATATAGAGATACCTTATTTTACTTATGAAAAAGGCACATTAAAAAATAAGCCAGCGTTGATTTATGTTCATGGCGGGCCAGAAAGTCAATATAAAACGGAAGCACTTCCACTTATTCAATCTCTAGCAAGTCAGGGATATCTAGTAGCAGCTCCGAACATTCGTGGAAGCAAAGGTTATGGACGGAAATTTACAGAACTAGATGATGTAGAAAAAAGGTTAGATCCTGTAAGAGATTTGGCATGTCTTGCTGGTCATCTTGTCCAAACTCACCAAGTAGATGTCAAAAATATATTTATTATGGGACACAGCTATGGTGGCTTAATGACTTTGTCAGCATTAACACATTTTCCGGATATATGGGCTGGTGGAGTAGATTTTGTGGGGATTTCTGATTTTACAACCTTCTTAACCAATACTGGAGCTTGGCGTCGAAGAATAAGAGAAAGTGAATATGGTACAATAGCGAATAATGCAAATTTCTTTAAGGAATTTTCCCCACTAAATCGTTCAGATAAAATAAAAGTACCATTATTAATCTTTCATGGCGAAAATGATACACGTGTTCCAATAAGTGAATCAGAACAGTTAGTTGCCTCAATGAAGTCACGTGGACAAGAAGTAGAATATGTGACATTCGATAATGAAGGACATTTTATTGAAAATCTGGATAATCAGACGGCAATGGATTTAAGAATAATTGAATTTTTAAATCGTAATATAAAATAAATGATCCTAGGCGTAGGTGCTGATAAGACCTACGCTCTCATTAATAGAAGAGTATACAGGCTGCATCAGTAATTTCTAATACTTGCGGTAACATTATTATTTCTTATAGGTTAGAACACTTTCCCACGCCTATAATCTTAAATCCCCAGTCAATTCTATTTATTGACATTAATAAAACTGAAAATTATAATACAAGAAACTATTCAGAATGAATTTCTCGAAGAAATTTAAATTCAACATGAGGAGAATCTACATATGAAATTAAGAATATCTTTTGTTTTAATGATCTTGATAGCTTTTGCTTTAATAGGTTGTAGCTCAGATAAGGAAGGAAATGAGGGGCAGGATCAACAGAATTCAAATAATGATCAAGCAGGAAATCCGGATGAATATGATACGGATCTTAGAATCGCAGTTAGTTCAAATCCAAATTCTTTAGATCCGCATATGACAACTGTTGCCGATTCTTTAGAGATAGCAAGGAACTTCTTTGAAACATTGGTTGCTTTAGATGAAAATTATGAACCACAGCCAATGCTGGCAGAGTCATATGATATTAGTGATGATGGATTGACGTATACTTTTCATTTACGCCAAGGGGTGAACTTCCATAATGGAAAGGAAATGACATCTGAGGATGTTGAGGCATCGATGAATCGTTGGTTAGGTCTATCGATAAGAGCTCAGTCATTATTAAAAGGTGCTGAATTTAAAGCTGTCGATACTTATACAGTTGAAATGAATTTAGATGAGCGTGCATCTGATGCATTGGATTTGCTTGCAGCATCAGGGCAATTCCCAGCAATTATGCCTAAAGAAGTGATTGATGAAGAGACTGCTGATGGAATACAAGAATATATTGGAACAGGTCCATTTAAGTTCAATGAAATCAGACAAGATTCTTATGTACATTTAGTTAAAAATGAGGATTACAATTCATTGGACAGTGAGCCAAGTGGAATAGTTGGTAAAAAGGAAGTATTTATTGAAAATCTATACTATGATATAGTGCCAGATGCTACAACGAAAATAACAGGGTTGCAAACAGGGGAATATGATATCGCTGACAGAGTTGCTTTCAATCACTATGATCAAATAATGAATAATGATGAGTTAGAAAGTTATGTGAATACAGACAACAGTACATTAAATATTTTCTTCAATAAGAAAGATGGAATTATGCAGGATAAGAAAATTAGGCAGGCTGTAAATACGGCTATTGATTCGGATGCTGTGCTTCTTGCAAGTTATTCTTATGATGACCTTTATGTGACACACCCAAGCTATATGAGTGTTAATCATAAAGTTTGGAGCAGTGATGCTGGGTCAGAGTCATATAATCAAGCAGATCCGGAAAAAGCGAAAAAATTATTAGAGGAAGCTGGATATGATGGAGAAACAGTAACCATTATGTCTACACGAGATTATGATTTCCACTATAACACTGCAATTGTTGTCCAAGAAGAATTAGAAAAGATTGGAATGAATGTCAACCTAGAAATCTACGATTGGCCAACATTAGTAGAAAAAAGGGATGATCCGGGAGAGTGGGATATATTAACAGTTAGCTTTACACATGTTACCACACCTTCTCAGTTATTATATTTAACTCCTGACTATCCAGGCTGGGTAGAGGATGAGAAAGTATATGATTTACTTGGCAAATTAAGACAAGCAGAAGAGCAAGATGAAGCAGTTGCATATTGGGAAGAGTTACAAGATTATATGTGGAATGATTATGTGCCACATGTTATGTTTGGACATACGAGCGTTATTATTGCAACATCTAAAAACTTAGAAGGATTCAAGGTCTTTAAAGGTCCAATTCCATGGAATACAAAAGTTAAAAAATAAGGCATAGAAACCACTTTCACATCGCGAGGAAGTGGTTTCTTTATAATGGAAGGAGAATCATAGAATGGCAGAAACATATCAATGGCCAGGTCATAAGAAAGTTGCAGTTGCCCTTAGTATAGATTTTGATGGAGAATCTCCTTTTTTATGGAAAAATAGAAATACAAATTGGTCTAGCATAGGGGAATATGAACATCGGAAGTTTGGGCCAAGACAAGGAGTTCATCGAATTATTGATTTACTAGCAGAACACAATATAAAAGCAAGTTTTTATATTCCAGGATATACTGCTAGGAAATATCCTCAAATCATCAAAAAGATTCATAATAATGGGCATGAAATTGGTTTACATGGTGATATGCATGAATTGGTAGATGAATTAAATAGAGATGAATTAGAAAGAACAATCGTTGAACCGAAAAAAGTAATAGAAGATTTAATTGGTGAGCAAGTGGTAGGCTATCGCTCACCATCCTGGGAATTAACAGCTGATACAATCGAATTGCTTCAAAAACATGATATACAATATGACAGCTCTTTAATGGGGTATGATCATCCGTACTCTATTGAAGGGTTACCAGAAATTCCTGTTCAATGGTTATTAGATGATGTTGTCTTTTATCGTTATGTAGGTGGGGGGAAAGTACATAATTCTCCTAAGAACCCACAGGAGGTCATTGAAATTTGGAAAGAAGAATTTTTAGGATTAAAGAGATATAATGGTTTATTTTTACTCACCATGCATCCATGGGTCACAGGACGAGCTTCCCGCATTATTGGATTAGAAAATTTAATCCAATATTTTAAGAATGATAAGGATATATGGTTCGCTACATGTAAGGAAATTGCTGAATACCACCAAGAGAATTATCAAGGGAAATTTGATGAGAAGGTGGATATTATTCACAGATGATTATAGATAAGCTTTGAAAAAAAGTTCCCAATAATTATTTTGGGGATTTTTTAGATTAGATACTCCATTTAATAAATCCTTACCACCTTTTCTACAAGTCTAAAACAATCCATGATCTTTATTAGAAAATTTAAGTTGATACGGTAAGATAGCGAAATATAATGCCAGTGCAATAATAATTATAATTCCAATGGATAGCCAAGGCACATTGAAAATATTTAGAACTAGAGGAATAAATACGATAGGGAGTGGTAAAAAATTTATTTTCCAATTAATGTTTTTGGCTAGATGCTGTCTTTTACCACAATTAGGACAGGTATTCCTTTTGAAAGGAAAGAAGCTTAAAACAAATAATTCTCTATACTTGAAAACATATTTACAGGACCAGCATTTAGGTAATTTCATATGGTTCATCTCCTATAGATTGTTACTCAATATCATAAGCTTATCATATTGTTAATGGCCATGCATTATGAGACAGGAGAAATGCTATAGATTAATTTATTAGGGGTTCTATGAATTGTAAAAAATTTAAGCAACTAATCGTCGATTAGCTGCTTAAAAATTATCTCGGAAATGATGCTTAGTATCTTTTGATATAACTTTTTAATCCGGTTAATTGCTTAAGTCTTACCAATCACACCTATTAGGTTAAACGCCATAACACCTAATTGTAATTTTAATAAATCATCGCTCTTTTTTAAATTTAAGTCTGTTAATTGCTCGATTTGATTTAAACGATATCTTAATGTATGACGATGAATGTAGAGTTCTTCAGATGTGTTTTTTATACTCTGATTATGTTTAAAATACATGTCTAATGTTTGAATTAAATCAATTTCATTACCTTCTCTATTTAATAGCCCGCCTATATATTCATTATAGATATGTGAGAGGTTAATGCCACTTTGGCTCATTGTTAGCAATAAATTATATACGCCTAAATCGTTATAGTGTATAATATTTTGACTTTTGTTAATAAGTTTGCTTAATAGAGTAGCATTTTGTGCTTCTTGTGCACTCTTCCCTAAATCGCGAATTTGATTATAAGTTTGTCCAATTCCAATGGTAATAGGTATTTTTGAATAATAGCTGTTCCATATCGTTAGTAATTCTTCAGCTAATGCCATGGTATATTGTTGTTGTTCTGTTACAGTTTTTCCATTAACATTTGTCAAAATGTTAATGGAATCAAATTTTGTTTGAATCATATATTGTTTATTTCTTTGTTGAAGTAGTTGTTCGGTTATACGGCAAAGTTTGTTTACAATATGAATATTGTGATTTTTTTCTTGTTTAAATGTTAGATGTAAAACAGATTGCGGTAAAGAAAAATCGTAATTTAATTTCAACCCTTTATCAAGAATGGATGGTTCATTAACATAATTTTTATTAAAAATATCATCTAGCAAATCACTTTGAATTCGTAATTGTGTTTCTTCCACCGCTTGTTTTTTTAAAAACTCCATCGCATAAATAGAAGTTGCTCGCTCAATTGCGATGTCATCTAGTTTTTGCCATGTAGCTTTAGGTTTTATCATCACAATCCAACCAAAGCAGGTGGATTTAGCGATGATTGGAGAAATAGTAAAACAATGACTCTTAAATATGTTATGTTCAGAAGATGCTTTATTTGAATTTTGAAGTAAATAATCTGATATATTGATTGAATTTTGATTAATGGTAAAGGTTGTTTGAGAATATTTAATTTCATGGAGAATCTCTTTATATGAATAAATAATGTCGTAAAATGGATCAAAAATATAAATGTTTGACTTTGTTAATTGTGCTAAACGTTCTGTTACTTTTGTTAAGTTATGATCATTTAAGATTAGTGCTGTTAGTTCATGATGTATCTTCTGAGATTGTTCTAATAGCTTTGTTTGTCTATTTACAATTTTTTCAAGTATCTCTTTTGTTATTTCAGAAAAATTAATATCTGTTGGAATTTCAATTAAAGGCAGGTGATTCTTTTCAGCAATTTCTATGAAACTATTTGGTATTTTATCTAAATAAAAGCTAGTGTAAATAGCTACACCTGATAGTGGTCTGTATCGTAACAAATTATGGAATATTTCAAGGTTTTTTTGGCTCTCTAAGAGATTAAATCCTGTTGTAATTAAAAATTCTCCTTCTTGGATCCGTTCTATGTCTTCTAAAACTTCTACTATCGTTACCCATTTTATTTTATTATGGATTCCCTTTTCTCCAGCTACTAGTTTTGTTTTCTCCATACTTGGTAATTTCATTGCTTCTTTTATATTTAACAAAAACTCCAGCTCCCAAGTTAAGTGATTTATACACTGTGTATAATAATAAGTTCTCTTTTTTTGTTTTTCGTCGAATAGAAAATGAATGTTACGCTAGATATAATTTAATTATATAAGAATAATCATACAAAAACGAATATTTGAAAAATGTAATTCTGAAAGGATGAATATCTTCGTTAGTAAATAAAACATTTATCTATTGGAGTGGTATGTATGTTAAAAACATATTTAATTAAACCGATTCTAGATCAAAATTATCCTTTTATTACACATGGAAAAGGAATTTATTTATATGATGATCAAGGTAATGAATACATAGACGGTTCTTCAGGAGCAGTAACAGCAAATATCGGTCACGGTGTACAAGATATTATCGAAGCAATGCAAGTACAAGCGCAAAAAGTATCTTTCGTATATCGATCTCAATTTTCTACCCATATTGCTGAGAAGTTAGCTAATAAAATAAGTCAGATATCACCTGGAGATTTAAATTGGTCTTTTTTTGTCAATAGCGGGTCGGAAGCAACAGAAACTGCTATGAAAATTGCAATTCAATATTGGCAAGAAGAAGGTAGACCAAAGAAAAATAAAATTATGTCTCGTTGGATGAGTTATCACGGAATTACAATAGGAGCTTTATCAATGTCTGGACATATCGGTCGTAGAGAGCGTTTTGAATCTTTATTAGAAAAATATCCCTCCATATCCGCACCATATTATTATCGAGAGTGCAAAGATAAAACAGTTGAACAATGTGACGATTTCTATGCGGCAGAATTAGAAAAGGAAATACTACGAATAGGTGCTGAAAATGTGGCTGCGTTCATTGCAGAACCAATAGTTGGTGCCGCTGGCGGGGTATTAATCCCTTCAAAAAAGTATTTTAAAAAATTGAAAACTGTTTGTGAAATGTATGATATCCTGTTGATCGCTGACGAAGTTATGACTGGCATGGGTCGTACTGGAAAAATGTTTGCAATGGAACATTTTGATGTGGTGCCAGATATAATGGCGACTGGAAAAGGAATGGGAGCTGGCTATACTCCTATTGCTGCTACGGTTGTTAGTGATCAAATAATGAATTCGATTTTAAATGGTTCAAAGCTAATCATGAGTGGCCATACATATAGTGCAAATCCTCAGTCAGCTGCAACAGCATTGGCGGTAATTGATTATATAGAAAAGCATGACCTTGTTGAAAAATCAGCTCAAAATGGAAAATATTTAATAGGAAAAATGAATGAATTAGCAGGAAGAAGCCGGATCATTGGAGATGTCCGAGGTGAAGGTTTATTTGTTGGAATTGAATTTGTTGCAAATAAGGATACAAAATCTCCATTTTTAAAAAAATATAATGTTATTAATCGAATAATAGATGAATGTTTTTCTAATTTATTACTTATCTATCCAGCAAATGCTGGAGTAGATGGAATAAATGGAGATGCGATTATTATTGCTCCTCCACTGACAATTACAAAACAAGAAATTGATGAGTTAGTAGATAGATTCTCAAAAAGTCTAGAAAAAGTAGAAAATTCATTATTAAAGGAGCATATTAGATGATGAAAGTTCAAAGTGTTGATGATGCAATAAAGCATATAAAGAGCGGCTCTACTCTAATGTACGGTGGATTTGGTGGAATAGGAAATCCACCTACTATTATTCAAAAAATATTAGATAATGGTACGAACAATTTAACGTTAATTGGTAATGATACGGGATTTCCAAATGTTGGAATTGGACAGTTAATTACTGCGAAAAGGGTTAAGAAATTAGTTGCTTCCCATATTGGTTCTAATCCAAATGCTGGTAAACAGATGCATGATGGTACATTGGAGATAGAATTTTCTCCTCAAGGAACATTAGTTGAACGCATTCGAGCTGGCGGGGTTGGTCTTGGTGGTGTTTTAGTCGATATAGGTGTTGAAGGTATGGTTGGTGAGGGTAAACAAAAAATTAATATAAATGGGAAAAACTTTTTAGTTGAAACTCCGTTGACAGCAGATGTTGCCATTGTTTATGCCAAAAAAGCGGATACGTTTGGTAATTTAATTTTCGATAAAAGTGCTCGTAACACAAATCCATTAGTAGCAATGGCTGGTAGGATTACGATTGCAGAGACAAAAGAAATTGTTCCTATGGGTGAGTTAGACCCGGAAGAAATAATAACACCTGGTGCATTCGTTGATATTGTTGTGCAGAGTGAAGGAGTGAATTGGAAATGGGCGTGGGAATAAGTAGACGAGACATGATTGCTAAACGAGCAGCGAAAGAAATAAAAAATGGAATGATTGTGAATTTAGGAATTGGAATGCCAACGTTAGTTGCTAATTATATTCCTGAGAATGTGGACGTAATGTTTCATGCTGAAAATGGGGTTTTAGGAACTGGCTCTAATCCAATAAAAGGACAAGAAGATGAAACACTATGTAATGCTGGAGGAATACCAACATCAATTATTCCTGGAGCTTCTTATTTTGATAGTTCATATGCATTTGGAATTATTCGACGTGGTTTAATTGATATAGCTATTTTAGGGGCGTTTGAAGTTAATCAGTATGGTGATTTAGCAAATTGGATTATCCCTAAAAAAATTGTTTCGGGAATGGGTGGTGCAATAGAGTTAGCTCAAAAAGCAAAAAAAGTAATCGTATTAATGGATCATATAGACAAAAAAGGTAATCCAAAGATTGTATCTGAATGTTCATTGCCGCTAACTGCGGGGCAATGTGTTGATTTAATTATAACTGATATGGCTGTTATTGAGGTTTTACCAAAAGGATTACATCTCATTGAGATTACGGAAGAGTATACGGTAGGAGAAGTTATAGCAGCAACAGATGCACCGCTTACCATTTCTAAAGAACTTCAAGGGGGTGAATAAATGCATGAAGTGGTTGTAGTGTCAGGTGTTCGAACTGCGGTAGGGGCTTTTGGTAAGTCGTTGAAAGGACTAGAAGCAAAAGAGTTAGGAAGACAGGTTTTAGAAGGTTTGATGAATCAGAGTTCTTTTTCAAAGAGTGGTGTAGAAGAGATTATTTTTGGCCATGGGTATGTACATGGAGGTGGTTTAAATTCAGCAAGAATATCTTCGCAACTCGCTGGTTTTCCTGAGAAAATTCCCGCTTATGTTGTTATTAAAGCGTGTGGTTCAAGTTTAAAAGCCATCACGAATGCTACTGCTTCTATTCAAACTGGCCAACATGAGGTGGTTATTGCTGGTGGAACAGAGAGTATGAGTAATGTTCCCTATTTGGTTAAAAATCGTTGGGGGAAAAAATTTGGAAATATTGAAATGGAAGATGCACTACTGGCTGATGGATTGACATGTTCCTTAGGTGAAGAGCATATGGGAGTCACTGCTGAAAGATTAGCTGAGAAATATAATATTTCTCGAGAAGAGCAAGATAGTTTTTCTTACATGAGTCATATGAAAGCCATTAAAGCAATGAAAGCTCATAAGTTTGATGATGAAATTATTCCTATAGAGGTAAAAACAAAAAAAGGAATGACTTATTATACCAAAGACGAGAGCGTAATCAATCCACCCGACAAAAAAAAGCTCGCACAATTAAAACCGGTTTTTATACAAAATGGCAATGTAACAGCAGGAAATGCGTGTCCAATGAATGATGGAGCAGCAGCCTTATTAATGATGTCAAAAAAGAGAGCAGAAAGCGAAGGCTTACATCCACTTGTAAAAGTGAAGGGATATGCAAGCGCAGGTGTTAGTCACAGGATAATGGGAATTGGCCCTGTACCTGCAATGAAAAAAGCATTAGATAAAGCTAATCTTACTATAGAGGATATAGGATTAATCGAATTAAATGAAGCCTTTGCAGCCCAAGCACTTGCAGTTATAAAAGAGTCAGGCTTAGATGAAGAAAAAGTAAATGTAAATGGAGGAGCAATTGCACTTGGTCATCCAGTGGGAGCTACTGGAGCAAAACTATCTGTAACATTAATACATGAGATGCTTCGCACAAACACTAAATACGGTTTAGTTACAATGTGTATGGCTGGTGGAATGGGAATTGCAGTGATTTATGAAAATATGACTTTGAAATAAAGGAATGTGATAGACATGGATGTCAAAGAGAGAATCTATCAATGGATTAATGAAAATAAAGATAAAAACATTGAACGATTAAGAAAAATGGTGAATTTGGATAGCACTCAAGGTAATGAAAAAGATATTCAGCGGCTTATAGTTAATTATTTAGAGGAATTAGAAGTAAAAGTTGATATCTGGGATTTAGATGGAGAAAGATTAAAAGAAAATCCGTATTTTTATTCAAATCGAGAAACATTTGAAAATAGTCCAAATGTGGTAGGGGTGTTAAAAGGAACTGGTGGTGGTAAATCTATTATTTTAAATGGACATGTAGATGTTGTTCCAGCCGGAGACATTGAACAATGGAATGAACCTCCTTATAGTGGAAGTATTGTGGATGGAAAAATGTATGGACGTGGAGTAACAGATATGAAAGGAGGTAATATTGCTCTGCTTATGGTGATGGAGGCGCTGCAAAGTTTATCAATCCGTTTAAAAGGAGATGTTATTTTTCAGAGTGTTGTTGAAGAGGAGAGTGGAGGTGCAGGGACGCTAGATGCTATTTTAAAAGGATATCAAGCAGATGTAGCCATCATTCCCGAACCAACTGATATGAAAATATTTCCTAAGCAGCAGGGTTCTAAATGGTTTCGGCTTATCATAAATGGGATAACTGCACATGGTGGTACGAGATATCATGGTGTTAGTGCAATAGATAAAGCGTTAGTTGTTAACGAGTATATCAGGGAACTAGAAAAGATTCGTAATGCACGTATTACTGATCCTTTATATAAAAACAACCCAATTCCTGTTCCTATTAATATTGGACGAATTGAAGGAGGAGATTGGCCATCATCTGTTCCTGACCAGGTAAAACTGGAAGGACGTATAGGTATTGCACCGAACGAGGCAATTGAAGAAGTAGAAAATGAATTAGAAGAATGGTTAGAAAAATTAGCAGAAAAAGATGACTGGTTTAAGAATCACCCTGTTCAAGTCGAATGGTATGGTGCGAGATGGTTACCAGGAGAAATTGATACAGAGCATCCCCTAATGCAATCATTGGTAGATAATTATAAGTCTATTAAAGGAAGTAAACCAGAAGTGAGCGCTTCCCCGTGGGGAACCGATGGAGGTTTATTAACGAAAGTTGCAAACACCCCTTCTTTAGTATTTGGTCCAGGAATAACTAATTTGGCACATTTTCCAAACGAAGCAATTGAATTAGAAAGCATATTTGAGACGGCAAAAATTATCGCAGCTACAGTTATTGATTGGTGTGAGGTTAGTAATATCTAAACTTACATAGAAAGAAAAGTAAGTATTTGCAAGGAAGAATAATGGTTATGTTATGAGTGATTTGTATATGGAATATTAAATATTAATGTAAACCCTTACATTAGATGGAGGAATCATAATGGAGAATAATAAATATCTTTTTGGTAAAATGACGTGGCCAGAAATCAGGGAAGCAGTCAATGAAGAGAGAATTGCCGTTGTACCAGTAGCAATGATTGAAGAACATGGACATCATTTACCAGTAGATACTGATGTTGTACTTGCGAATGAAGTAGCGCTTAGAACAGGAAGTAAGATACCTAATGAAGTTGTAATCATTCCACCTATTAATCATGGCTATGCTCCACATCAAATGGATTTTCCAGGAGTTATTTCTATTAGTTATGATACATTTATTTCTTATGTAGTTGATGTTTGTAACAGTCTTGCATATCAAGGATTTAAGAGGATTTTATTGTTGAATGGTCATGGAAGTAATGTCTCTTTACTTCAAGTTGCAACAAAGCAAACAATGTTAAAGTATCCAGATGTGTTGTGTACATCAATATCTCATTGGGATATTGAACCAGCTCATAAGCTCATGAGTGAATTAAGAGAATCTGAGAATCCAGGTGGAATTAATCATGCATGTGAAATGGAAACCTCATTATATTTAGCAATTGATGAGAAAAATGTCCAAATGGATAAAGCTGTTAAAGATATAGATAAGTTTAAAATGGCAAAATCAAAGTACTTCTGGCTGGATCTAATGGGGAAAGGAGAGGGAAAACCAGTTGTGATGATTCCTTATTGGAGTGCAATATCGGAAACAGGAGTTTTGGGTGATCCGACAGTTGCAACCAAGGAAAAAGGTGAAAAGGTGCTGAATGCAGCAGTAGAAGGGTTGATTGAATTTATTCGTATCTTTAAAGAACAAGAAGTTTTAGGGCGTGTCAATCACCATAATCATTCATAGTGCATCACGGAAGAATCAAAATAGGAGGTAAAACGTTGAATAACCTAAAAAATAAAGTAGTTATTATGACTGTCTTTTTAATATTGGTAGTATTATTTGGTTGTAAATCGAATGATGAAACTACAAATCAAGATATAAATAATGGATCGGATACGAAGAATGTGGACACGTCTACGAGTAGTAGCGATGATGAAAACAGGAGTGATAGTGGTGGTGATTTGAATATTGCATTAAGTGCACAACCAGCGCATCTCGATACACAACTTACAACGAATCAGGTAATTAGGGAAGTTTCAAGGAATATTTATGAAACACTTGTAGCTTTAGATGAAGAATACCATGTTCAACCAATGCTTGCAGAATCTATTGATCAAAGTGATGATTATGAAAAGTATACCTTTTATTTAAGAAAAGGAGTTAAATTTCATAATGGAGATGAAATGACAGCAGAAGATGTTGTTGCATCAATGAATCGTTGGAAATCTTTGTACCCTAATGCTCAAGCAATGTTAGGTGATAGTGAATTTGAAAAAGTGGATGACTATACAGTGGAAATTAATTTGTCACAATCATATTCAGATTTTTTAGTCAGTATAGCAGGAGCAAAACAAATACCTGTTATTATGCCTGCTGATATAGCAGAAACATCTGGGAAAGATATTTTAGAGGAATATATAGGGACAGGACCATTTAAGTTTTTAGAATGGAAACAAGACCAATATCTTCAGCTTACTAAATACGAAGAATATGAATCCGTTGATTTTGAATCTAGTGGTATGGCTGGAAAGAAAGAGGCGTTAGTTGAAAATGTTTATTATCATTTTGTAACTGACAGTTCTACTAGATTAGCTGGGATTCAAACAGGAGAATATCATATTGCAGAAAAGCTTTCTTATGACGATTATGACATGGTTGAATCAGATCAAAATTTAAACCCTTTGGTAGATCATTATGCGAGTGCCACTTTAGTTTTCAACAAAAAAGAAGGGATATTTACAGATGTTAATATGAGAAAAGCTGTGAATGCAGCTTTAGACATTGAACAAATATTAATGGGTGCTTTTTCTAACGATATATTTTATGATATGACTTCGAGTTATATCTATGAAAAACAAATTGACTGGTTTAGTGAGGAAGGCAAAGAATTTTATAACCAAACAGATCCTAAGCTTGTCCAAGATTACTTAGAAGAAGCTGATTATAATGGTGAACCAATTAAGATTGTAACTACTAGAGATTATGAATATATGTATAATATATCGGTGGTTCTCCAGCAACAGCTTGAAGAAGCAGGAATGACTGTAGATTTACAAGTTTTTGATTGGGCTTCGTTGGATGCGGTTCAAGAAGAGCCTGAAAAATGGGATATTGCAAATATCAACTTTACTCCTGTAACATCTCCAATTGATCTTCTTTATTTCAGCACAACTTGGAGAGGTTGGAATGATGATGAAGAAATCTTAGATTTACTTGATCAAATTGCGAAGTCCAGTTCTAAAGAAGAAAAGAAAGGATTATGGGATAAAACTCAGGCAAGGAGTTGGGATTACTTACCTATTATTAAACTCGGTGACTTTAACGATTTTATAGCTTCTTCTTCCAGTGTTGAAGGATTATCTTTGTTTCAAGGATTAATCTTATGGAATACCAAAGTGATTGAATAAATCACGTATCAGATATTGATTTTTTGATTTCATGTCTACCAATTAGGTATTCGTAATTTTAAACCATATACATGATAAATTAGAAAGGTATCGTATCTGGTCAATTTAGAAAGCTTGATGATAAGAAAAATCAACGAAAGTAGATGAGGATCGTTAGTTAAGTTTTATCTTTTGTGTCTTTACTAGATCTTCTATCACTATAAGCGAGAAATAAGTATCTTCGAGCTTTGAAAAAAGTACGATTCAGATAGAGTTTTAAACGCTATCTGAAATAAAGTTTAGAGGTATTATATAGCGATATGCTTCCATTTTGGAACATGTCGCTATTTACGTTAAGATAAAAATACCAATAAGGCAGGTGTATCTAGATGAAAATTAATTTAAGACAAGAACAGGAAACAGACTATCCAGTAACTGAACAAGTAATTAAGCAGGCCTTCGCTCATGAGAAAATGAGTGATCAAACAGAGCATGATTTGGTCGCGCGTCTTCGTAAAACCGATGCATTTATACCTGAGTTATCTATCGTAGCGGAAGTAGATGATAAGCTTGTTGGACAAATTTTGTTATCGAGGGTGACAATTGGAGAGCGGGCAGTAGAGTCTTTAGCTTTAGCACCAATTTCTGTAGTGCCGGCATTCCAGAAGCAAGGGATTGGAGCAAGATTAATGAAGACGGCAATAGAAAAAGCAAGTGAGCTTGGCTATACATCAGTGATTGTTCTTGGGCACCCTAGCTATTATTCGAAATTTGGATTCATTCCGGCATCTAATTGGAATATCAAAGCACCTTACCCAGTACCTGATGAAGCATTTATGGCATTGGAATTACACGAGAAGGCACTTAAAGGAGTAAAAGGTGTTGTAAATTATTCACAAGCGTTTATGGAATAAGTATGAATGGAATAAGTTACTCATGGCAATTATACGAATAGAGGATGTTTACTATCACCAAGGTTTTAATTTGAAAAATAAGGTATGGAATGTTTTTTCCCTTTTGTTTTCGGGTATATTAGCAAAAAGAGGTGAAGCAATGAATGAAATAACTCGTAATCAAATCATTGTATATGTTGCTTTTGCTATTATGATCGGCATTAATATTTTTGTGAATGTATTCCAATTAAATGGGTATACGACTGGTGAGGTATCTGATTTACATGAGATTTACTTAACTCCGGCAAGCTATACCTTTAGTATTTGGACAGTAATCTATCTTGGACTACTTATTTGGCTACTCACTTTTACAATGAGAAAACAACAAATTACTCCAACCATTGTTTGGACCTTTGTTGTAACTTGTTTTTGGAATATCGCTTGGTTAATTGCTTGGCATTATTTATTCTTTGGAGTAGCGGCAATTATTCTCGTGTTACATTTGGCTAGTGTGTTCTTTCTCTACTTATTACAGCGTCGAATTGAAATATCCAATTGGTACCATTATCCAATTTCTTTATATTTAGGTTGGCTAGTTGTTGCCGTGACGGTAAATATATTATATTTCCTTGTAGCAACAGTAGGAGTGCAAGAGGTAGCAGAGCTATCCTATACTTACCTCGCTATATGTATTTTAGTGATTTTTGCTATTTTGCAATTTTTCATATGGAAGGACTGGGTAATTCAGCTTGTACTTATTTGGTCGTTTATCGGAATTATTGTAAAGAATTATCATGATAATTGGGTGCTCAGCTTTATTTTGCTCCTTCTAACAGTTGGTATATCTGCATTAAGCTACTTCTGGTATAAACGGGCAAGAGCGAAACAGAAGTTGAAATAAAAATACCCTATCAATGAGTTATTTAGCTCATTGATAGGGTATTCGTTTTTATTCACCAGCAGTTTCGTAAATGCGTAGAACCTGCCCTTTTTCGAGAATACTAGATTTTAATTTATTCCATTGGATTAGAGATGTTTTGTTTACTTGATAATCTTCTGCAATATCATCAATTGAATTTTGATCTGCGATAGTAATTTCTTTTTCCTCTTTAATTGGATAGTCATATTGCGTTAAAGCATATTGTTCAATCAAGTCATTAAGCTTTTGCTCATAGCTTGAATCTGTTGCATATGTTCCTGTTAAGAAATTCGTAACGTCTTTATAAGAATCAGTATTGCTTTTCATTGCGTTATGATAGAATTCGCTATCCCAGGAAACTCCTTCACGTAATAATTTTACATAATCTTCTAAAGATGCTTCGAAAGATGGATACTGACGAAATTCAGCAACAATCGTTTCCATGTTCCCTTCGCCATCATCTTCCAATGTTTCAAACTGTACGGATTGATTATTATATTTTCCTTTTATACCAAATAAATTATAATATGGGTCAGATGCTAGGCCGCTTCGACCTTGATTGCTTTCTAGCATTGCTTGGGCAATCATCACAGAAGCATATAAGTCATTTTCAGCAGCTAATTCACGGGCATATTCACCAATTTCATGGATAAAATGCTCCGTTGTAAAATCCTCAGGTGGTAAGGTAATTACAGGCTGTTTTTCAAAAAGGGAAAGGACCTTATTAAAAGAAAATACAGCGAGATAAAAGGCCAAACTAAGAACAATTAGGGCGCCAATTACTCTTTTTATTTTTAATCTTTTCATAGAATAGTAGACTCACTTTCCTAAAAAAATACTCTCCCTTAAATTGTAGCATGTACACAAGCTTCACGCCAATAATGAATATTTTTGTTGCAAACTGACCAAAATTCTTTTCAAGAGATGATAAAAGGATAATAATAATAGAAAGGGATTCTAACAAATAGGAGTTGGTTTACACATGGAAGGTGTAAAAGTATCAGAAATGATCCGAAATATTATTTTAATTATTATGGGGGCTGCTATTGCTGGTTATGCGTTAGAGGCTATCTTAATTCCTAATGCTGTAATTGATGGTGGTATTACAGGATTGAGCATTATGGGGAATACTTTATTTAATATACCGCTTGGTGTACTATTATTTATCCTGAATTTACCGTTTATTTATTTAGGTTATAAGCAAGTAGGTAGTCTATTTGCCATTTATAGCACGATTGGAATCGTGGCATTATCAGCTTCAACAATGCTAATGAGTGGGATGGAGCCCATTTTAAGTGATAAGGATGAGTTGCTCGTTGTTTTATCAGGTGGGGTGATGCTTGGTCTAGGAATTGGTATCGTTCTGCGGAATGGGGGCGCTCTAGATGGCTCTGAAGTATTAGCTGTATTAGTTTCGCGTAAAATTCCATTCTCTGTTGGTGATGTAATTTTATTTATTAATGTGTTTATCTTCATAGGTGCTGGTTTTGTTTACAGTTTAGAGAGTGCGCTATATTCAGCAGCTACCTATTATCTTGCAAAAGTAGTTATTGATGTAGTACAAGTTGGTTTAGAAAGTTCAAGATCTGTTCGAGTGGTCAGTGAACATGCTCGTGTCATGGGACATGCCATTCAGAAACGTCTTGGACGGGGTGTGACATTTACGCAAGGAACAGGCGGGTTTAGTGAGGAACCGATTGAAGTAATGAGTTGCATTATCTCACGTATGGAAGAGAATAAAATATTAACGATTATTAAAGAATTTGACCCTAGCGCATTTATTGTAATCACAGAGGTTGCTGAAGTTCGTGGTGGTAGCTTTAAAAAGCGTGATGTTCATTAATGAGAAAAGTTGGTTTGGCGATTTTGCCAGCCAGCTTTTTTATTGCAGAAAAGTTAGATATTCAATTCTAAAATCAAGGTTCTGAGATTTACTTTTTTGCGCATCGGAATGTGTTTTGCGGTATAATGGTAGAAGTGTTTAAGCTGAGATTGTAGTAGGGGGATTAACATTGAGCATAAAGGAAACACATGATATATATACAGTCACGATTGATGCATTAAATCAACGTGGACAGGGACAAGCTGCGATTTGGCGTGAAAATGAAAAGGGCAATAAAAAGAAGCTAAAGCTCACGATACCTTATACCTTACCAGGTGAGGAAGTAAAGGTGGCTGTGGCAAAATATGCTAAGCGACGTTGGGAGCATAAAGCAGAGGAAATTGTAAGTCCTTCTGCCGATCGTGTTGCTGCCATTTGTCCGCATTTCGAACGTTGTGGAGGCTGTACATGGCAGCATTGGACCTATGAAAAGCAATTACAAGAAAAAACAGCTAGTGTGAAACGCTATTTAGAGGAACAGGATTTTTCAACAGATATTGTGAAGGATACAATTGGTATGGAAGAGCCTTGGTATTATCGAAATAAAATGGAGTTTACCTTTTCGAAGGATGGAGAACTTGGACTTCATGAACCAGGAAACTTCCGTAATATTATTCCATTAGAAACTTGTTTTATTATGAAAGGCGCAATGAAGGAAGCAGTACTTGAGGTAGCGAACTGGGCGAAGGAATTTGAGTTATCCGGATATAATAAGGAAACACATGAAGGCCTACTTCGTCATGTGATGGTACGTCAGTCTTTTGCGACAAAAGAGATGATGATTGGTATTTTTGCAACAGAAAGCCCTGCACAAATTAAAGGAATTGATACTTTAGTAGAGCGTATCACGAAGAATCATCCTGATGTGAAAAGTTTAATTTGGTTGGAGAATCGTAGTGTAAGTGATCGTGTTGCATCTGAAGAAACGCATGTACTAGCAGGACGAGACTTTATTTATGATGAATTGATGGGGTATCGCTATCGTTTATGGTTTGATACATTTTTTCAAACAAATCCTACCCAAGCAGCTAAATTAGTAGAGCTTGCATTAGACATGCTGCAGCCAGATGGTTCAGAGAAAATGATTGATTTATTCTGTGGTGTGGGAACTTTTTCTTTACCACTTGCCAGCCGAGTAAAACAGTTAATTGGAATTGAAATTGTAGAGACTTCTATTGAATCAGCAAAGCGTAATGCGGCTGATAATGGTATTACGAATACACATTTCTTAGCTAAAGATGCCCGCTCAGGCATGGCGCAAATTGTTGAAGAATTCGGTACACCTGATGTACTATTGCTAGATCCACCACGTTCAGGAGCTGGCGGAAAAGTAATGCGCCGAATAGCACGCTCGAATCCAGAACGAATTATTTATGTGAGCTGTAATCCAGAGTCTTTTGCAGTAGATGTGCAGCAGTTGATTCCGTTTGGTTATAAGCTAGAGGAAGTTCAACCAGTTGATCTATTTCCGCATACTTTTCATGTGGAGCTTGTTGCGATGTTGTCTAAGGTGGAGGAATAAGAACATTGATTTTTGTATGTTTTTAATGTAAAATGGCTATAGATAGTAAAAGAGAAGCGCGCTTCTCTTTTACAGCCACAGCCGTACAGGCGGTGGTTGCCAAAATGTTACTTTTGAGAATCACCCTTATGCTTGCGACGGCAGTGGGTGGTTTTCTCTTTGTTTAAAAAGGCTTTCTGAAAGACATACGCGCTAATCGCACGTATAATTATGAAGGAAAAAACATTGGAATCAAAAGAATTTAAACGTGTCCTGCACAATCTTCATTTGGAAAATATGAGCTTTTCTCCAAAAATACAAAAGAGAATTATTACAGATGCTAATGATAATGAAAAAATCAGTCCAGCACTGATAAAGGAAATGCTGGCATATGACAAAGTATAGTACACATGAAAATATGTGGTTAAACATTTTGATATACGTGAAGTATGTAGCACTGCTTACAAAATCTCGAGTTTTTTGCATTTGAATTGAAATTAGCATAATTTTGAGTTAGAATGGATATAGATAGTAAAAGAGAAGAGCGCTAACTCTTCTCTTTACAGCCTAAGCCGTACAGGCGATGGTTGTCACAAGTTTATTTGCGAGAACCACCCTTTTGCTTCTGACGGCGTTGGGTGGTTTTCTTTTTGTTTAAAAAAGTTTTGTGAAATAGATATGCACTAATAGCACGTACAATCCCTTTCAATACATCTTTTAAAAACTCTAAGAATGTTTCCATGATTATCACCTCCTTCCCCTTTGAAAGGAAAGGGAATATGTGACAACCATCCACCCATAAAACTTTCAGCTGTCTATATATATTACCATGAATTTCAATATACTTGAACAAAAAAGGAACGTATGATCTCTTTTTGGGAGTGGGAAATAAACTCCAGAAAAAAAGACAAATAAATTAAATGTTATTAAACTGTCTCGGTGTTTTTACCTAAATCATTAGTATATCTACAAGCCTAGTTTTTAATCCAATCACAATATAAATAGAAGGGGTGATTTTCATAAGAAAGCTTACTGTAATTATCATATTAGGAATTGTTTTATTGTTGATCATGGGGTGTTCAGCTAGTGAAAAAAGCTATGAAGATGATGTCGGCCCATTTAAAGGGTATTGGCTAAAGGATACAATGGCATGTCATTTTGCTGATACATATGTCGCATGTGCACTTGCTGAATCAGATTTTATTACATATGACGAGATTATTAAAACAAATTTAATAAGTGACACGCAAATTGAGCTTATTTTTGAGGGAGATGTAAAAAATACTTTCCACCTACTTGATGACAATACATTGGAACTAGCTGATGGGGTATATGATAGAGTTTCAGCTGGAGAAGCAAATGCAATTTATGGTGGTCATTATACATTACCGTAAATAAAGTGTTTTTAGTGCAAAATTAGTGAGGAAGTATGATTATCTGTTTTAAAACGATTTTTCCACCCTTATTTAAAAATTGGAAAAGAGATTTAATCCCTTTTCCAACAAGCGTATTAATCATTTAACTTTTCTACTTTTTCAACTGAATTATCTTTCTTATAAATAATTAATTTAGTTCCTTTATTATTTGCCACTTTTCTTCCATATGTTACAGCTTCACTCTTCTTATCAAAAACTTTTGCTGCTTTTTTAGCCTTTTTTGATTGCACAGCCCATCCATCCTCATGTGGTAACACCAATTCAGGTTCGTCCAACAATTCGGGATTACTGGTATATTCTGTATCGCTTTCTGTAGGTTTTCCATGTTTTTTGTAATCCTCTAATTCTTTGTCGGAAGCATTTTCATGCCACTTTTTTGCTTGTGAAGTTGAAATTGGAATCGCTCTATTTTCGTCGTACCCATTACTGACCAATTCATTTGCAATATCAATGGCCTTCTTACGAGTGATCTTATTCAAGTTTTTTAGTGAACTTGGATAGTCATTCATATCCCAAGGCATTGTTATCCACTCCATTCTTTATTATCTTCCTCTAAAAAGAAGTTAACTATGCTTTACCCAGTATGATGAGAAGTTAATCATCTGATATATGGAGTTTAAGAAAGATATGGAATGTTTTTCACATATAAGAAAGGTATATAGGATTTATCAAAAAGCACAGTATTTTAGATAGAATAACTATAAATATAAATATAAATATATGTCTGGTGATCATGCTTCAAAGATACTTTCCGAGGAAAAACTAAAAAAATTTCATGAAAAATGTGAAGAATTTTAATCAAATCGGTTTTATATCCGTATTATCTATCGAGAATAAATCACTTGGCTTTTTATAAATGTTAATCCTATTTTTATATTCATCTATCGTGCTAACGATGTGTTTTTCAAGTAATTCTTTAAATGCTTTTTCATCCTTTTTTTCAATGAATTCTATCATTCTCTGATGTTCACCTGGTCCTCGATTTTTATTTGTATCAACCGAGTAAAAATGATCATACAAAATTAAAAAAATATGAGTTTGTTGAATCATTTGCTTGGCATGTTCTCTTAAATATCTATTCTCACTTAGATTCACTAATGTTTCATGAAAATTTGTGTTGATTTCAATATATTTTGATAGACTTTTTTCCTCAAAGGCTTCAATTTCATTTTTAGTAAGTAACTTTAATGTTTCAATATCACGATCAGTAATTCTTTCCATAATATTCTCTGTAGCTATCAGCTCAAGTTGTTTCCTATGCGTGAAAGCCTCGGTAATCTCCTCAATCGTTGGATTAATAACGTAAGCACCTTTATTAGGATAAATAGTAACCATACCTTCTTTTTGAAGTTCTAAAATAGCATGACGGACAGGTGTACGACTTATACCCAAAACATCTGAAATTTCACTTTCTAACAATTTCTGTCCGGGAGTGATTTGACGACTAAGAATAGCGTTCTTTAATGTTTCGTAAACATATTTAGCCAATGATTGTTTGGACACATTCATACACCTCTATTATATTCTGAATTTTTTAAGTATGTTTTAATATATCTCAAAAAAAAGGCCTGGTCAATTAAACATAAATCACCAATGCTTTTCTTTATTACCACTTATACATGATAGAACCTTAGTTTGTTTTATATAAATTGATTAGTTGATATTTTTAGAATAATTTTTAATTTTGCTTGACTGAAAATTTTAAAATAAGTATAATTCATATAAATTGTTCAACAATATTGTTGTTCAATATAAAAACATTAAATAAGCTTCATTTATTACTAATTCATGGAGGAATAGCGTTTCGTATTATTACTAAAATGATAACGTTTACATCTTTGTACTTACAAGAAACTCTTATTTTAAAAGGGAGGAGTGAGAAATCTATTTTATATATTAAATTAGGTAAAGAAAGGTTTGTTTTCATCGTATAAATTTTGTTGTCTAAGATTGTTTTATAAATTTTCAGGAGGGATTTATGCATGCCAATAAAAAGAGTAGGATACATGTTACTTTTCTTGGTATTTATGTTTGCGCTTTTCGGATGTTCGAATGAAACAGATAGCGATAACTCTCAACAGGGAGCAGAAAATGAAGACAGTGATTCTGATGTTAATGCAGATGATGCAACGGATGAAGCGGTAAGTGGTGGAGAGTTGAATATAGCTTTTAATGCTCAACCTCCAACGCTTGATATACCACAAACGACAGCTACTGCAGCTAGGGATATTGCACAACATATTTTTGAGCCTTTAGTAGCTCTTGATACTAGTTTAGAACCTCAACCAATGTTAGCAGAACGTTATGAACTAAGTGATGATAATACACAAATAACTTTCTATCTAAGGCAAGGTATTAAATTTCATAATGGCAAGGAGATGACAGCGGAGGATGTCGTTGCTTCTATGGAAAGATGGCAACAATTGTCTTCTTCTGCGAAAACTTATTTAGAAGGAACAAAATATGAGATAGAAGATGAATATACTGTCGTTGCAACAAGAGATAAACCTACGACTTTAGATATGTTTGTCTTCGCAGATATGTCACAATTTGCTGCGATTATGCCTAAAGAAATCATTGATGAAGCAGGTTTAGACAATATTGATGAGTACATAGGAACTGGTCCTTATAAGATGGAGGACTGGCGTCAGGATCAATATATTCATTTGAGTAAATATGAAGATTTCCAGTCACGTACTGAACCGGCAGATGGATTATCTGGAGAGAAAAAGGCTTTAGTGGATGATATGTATTTTCATTTTGTTGGTGATTCTTCTACCCGAGTTGCTGGTTTGAAAACAGGAGAATATGATATTTCAAGAGATATATTACAAAATGATGTGGAGTTATTAGATGAGGATGAAAATATCAAAATATCCACTTATCCTAGCTCGATGCTTGTTCTTTTGTTAAACAATAAGGTAGGAACTTTTTCTGACAAAAAGATGAGACAAGCAGCTAATGCAGCAATAAATGTGGAAGATATTTTAACTGCTGCTTATGTAAATGAAAGATTTTATGTAAAAGATCATGCGCTGGTTAAAGAAGAGCAAACAAATTGGTATACGGATTCAGGAAGTGATATATATAATACTTACGATCCTGAATTAGCAAAAGAATTACTAGATGAGGCTGGTTATAATGGGGAAGAAATTGTCATTCTAACTTCTCGAGAATATGATGCACATTATAATGCTGCAGTAGTGGTCCAACAGCATTTAGAGGCAGTTGGAATGAATGTAGTTTTAGATGTGCGTGATGCACCGTCATCTTTGGAACTCGGAAATGACGAGAATGCATATCAGATTAAGAGTGATAGTTTCGCATTTAGGTCAACACCTATTCAGCAAATCTTCTTAAATCCAGAATACCAAGGCTGGCCAGATAGTGAAGAGCTTGAAAGAGTAAAAGAGGAAATTCTATACGCGGAATCACAAGATGAAGCACATGCATTGTCTTCTGAATTCCATAACATATTTTGGGAAGATGTGACAAGCATTAAAGTTGGAAACAGCACTAATATTATGGCAATGAGAGAAAATATCGAAGGGCTTCAATATATAGCAGGTCCTATTCTATGGAATATTTCAATAAATGATTAATAAAAGCTATAATAAAATTGACGTCGGAGGTTTTGAATGATGCATGTAGTTGTACTTGGAACAGGAATGATTGGAACAACTGTAGTTAAAGAATTAGTAAAAAGTAAAATAATAGATAAAGTAACAGCTGTTGATGGTGTTCAAGCAAATTTGGACAAATGTTTAGAGACAGTGAATGATGTTAAAGCAAACGGCAAGATTGCTTCATTCGATAATAAAGAAGCAATCGTTGATGTATTGCAAGAAGCTGATATTGCAATTGCATGTTTACCACATTCTCTTAGTGTCCTCGCAAATAAAGCAGCTATTTCAGCAGGGTGTCATTTAATAGATTTAGTAGGTTCTAAGTTCTCGGAAAAAGTCCAGCTGAGTGAAGAAGCAGTTAATCAAAATGTCCTTGTTGTACCAGGTTGTGGAGTTGCACCTGGAATTGTAAATTTTTTAGCTGCACGTGGAATAGAGTTATTAGATGAGGCCGATGAAGTGGTTATGCTTTGTGGAGGAATACCATATAATCCATTACCTCCCTTGTGGTATCAAATTGTATTTCGTTTAGAAAGTGTAATGGGATTATATACTCGTCCAGCTTTAGCAGCGGAGAACGGGGAACTTGTTCAGTTACCTGCTTTATCTGGAAAAGAATTAATTCAATTCCCAGATCCAGTTGGTGAATGTGAAGCTGTCATAACAGATGCTCATAGTACAGCTTATACGTTAAAAGATAAAGTTAAGAAATTATATGAGAAAACAATTCGTTACAAAGGTCATTGGGAAAAAATGAGTGTTTTAGCTGAACTAGGATTTTTAGATGAGGAACCAATTAATGTAGGTGGTGTAGAGGTAAGCCCTAAAAAAGTGTCTGAGGTTATATTAGAACCACAACTGAAGGGAGATACAGAAGAAGATATTACTGTTTTAAGAGTAACAGCCGAAGGGTTAAAAGATGGCAAACGTAAGAAATTAGAATGGGAAATGATTGATGTGTATGATAAGGAGCGTAGGATTACATCAATGGCAAAAACAACAGCTTTTCCTGCTGTAATCATGGCTGAATGGATTGCAGAAGGAAAAATTAACAAATTGGGTATAGTTCCACCTGAAGAATTAATTGTAGGAGAATTATTTGAGCCTTTTATTAATGAGCTAAAGAGCAGAGGAATCAGTATATCTTTTAAGGAAGATGTTGTTAGTAATTAAATAGAAAGAGTTAATTTAGTCTTATTCAGTATCTCTTTGGATAAAATATCCATAGAGATACTTTTTTGTTTAGAGACTATCTTCATATAATTTTACATACATACTGTACGTATGTTAAGATAAAACTAATTTATAACAGGAGAGTGATGGAAATGAAACTAAGCAGCTTTTATCCAGTACTGATGACTAGGAATGTAAGTGAGACTAGCGCTTTCTACTTACAATATTTTGGATTCTCCGTTGTTTTTGAAACGGATTGGTATGTGAGTTTGAAGCAAGACGAAACAGGGGATGAGTTGGCGGTCCTTCATGCTGATCATGAAACAGTGCCTGCTACTTTTAGAAAATCTGTCCAAGGATTAATTCTTAATTTTGAAGTGGAAAATGTAGATGAAGTTTATAAGCGATTGATTGAGGAAAACAAGCTACCTTTACATCTTGGTTTACGTGATGAAACATTCGGACAAAGACATTTTATTACGAGTGATCCAAATGGTGTATTGATTGATGTGATTACTGTGATTCCTCCAGATGAATCGTTTCAAGAGAATTATAAAATAATGGAAGAACAGAAATTATCATGACTGGATATGTGCCATTAAAATATTATTTTGATAAAGAATTAGCTATTAAACTTTCTGATTTAATTCAGCCAAACTATCCTTCTTTTTCTAAAAAAAATTTTGTAGATGCTGTAACGGCGGGAGTGAAGGATAAAGAATTAAAGGCACGTGTTGAAGTGATAGCAGATGCTTTAAAAAAATATCTTCCAGTAGAGTATAAAGAGGCTTTAGCAATTTTGCTAAATATCCTAGGACCTGAAAATAAAACAGAAGAAGGTATGTTTACAAATGGTTATTTCTTAATGCCAGTCGCTTACTTTGTTGAAAAGTATGGGCTTGAATACTTTGATTTATCCTTTAAGGCAATGTATGAAATTACGAAGCGGCATACATCTGAGTATGCTATCAGACCATATTTAATAGCAGACACTAACCGGTGTATGGTTTATTTTCGAGATTGGGTAGAAGACCCTAATCCACATATTAGACGATTAGTAAGTGAAGGAACTAGACCACGTCTCCCATGGGCTAAAAAAATGCTTCCATTAAAGAATGACATACAAAATAATTTATATTTGCTGGAAACATTAATGTGTGATGAATCGCTTTATGTTCAAAAGTCTGTAGCAAACCATATAAATGATTTAACAAAAGAGGATCCTGATGTAGTGTTAAAATGGATGGAGCAATATATATCTAATAAGGAAGAAATCAACCCTAGAATCATTAAAAATGGATTAAGAACATTGGTGAAATCAAGGAATGAACACGCATTAAAATTGTTGTGTTGGATAGAGCAAGGAGTGTAAAACAGATGAGAAGAAATAAAGTAGAAACAGAGCAAACGATACAAAATTTAATAAAAATAGCACGTCACCATTTTACTACGTATGGATATGAAAAAGCTTCTCTAGAAAACATTGTAAAAGAAGCAGGTTTAACGAGAGGTGCTTTATATCATCATTTTTCGAATAAAAAAGGACTTTTCCTTGCTGTATTTGAATCAATTCAAGAAGAGGTAGGAGATTATGTAGAGGCAGCTGCAGCGAGCAGTAATGATAGTTGGAGTCAACTAATTAATGGTTGTCAGGCTTTTTTAGAAGGAGCAATAAAGTCGGATAATCAGCGTATCCTCTTAATTGAGGGACCAGCTGTATTGGGCTGGAATACTTTTAGACAAATGGATGAAAAATATTCTATGAATTCCTTAAAGGAACAACTGCATTCTATGAAAGAACAAAATATCATAAAGCCTATTTCTTTAGAGGCGATGACACACTGTCTTTCTGGAGCAATGAATGAAGCAGTATTATGGATTGCAAATCAGTATGACCAAAAGCAAAATATAATAGAAGAAGCAATGGTTGTTATAAAGCATTTACTAGAAGGATTGAGAAAATAGTAGGGTTCACCTTCCGCAAGGACTATAAAAGTATAAAACATAATTATAAATAATTATTAGTAATTTCACCCCTTCAAACTAAATAAATAGAGATAATTACATTATAATAATATTTTAGGAAATATTTAATGGAAGCCATGAAGTGAACAACATAATATAAGGAGGATTGATTACTCATGATTGCTATTATAGATTATGATGCCGGGAATTTAAGAAGTGTAGAGAAGGCGTTACAATTTATCGGACAGGAAGTGGGTATTACTAGAGATAAGGATATTCTTCTAAGCGCAGATAAGGTAATTTTGCCTGGTGTTGGATCATTTGGCAAAGCAATGGAGAAGCTACATCATTATGGTTTGGTAGATGTAATTAAAGAGGTTATAGCAAAAAACACACCACTTTTAGGGATTTGCTTAGGCCTGCAATTACTATTTGAAGAAAGTGAAGAAAGCCCGGGAGTACCAGGTTTAGGAATTCTAGAAGGTAATATATTAAAAATTCCTAAAGAAGTAGATCTTAAAATTCCACATATGGGCTGGAATTCGCTACAAATTGACCCAGATTCAAAGCTATTTCAAGGAATGAATAAGGAAACTCATGTTTATTTTGTCCATTCCTATTATTTAAAAGCAAAAAATAAAAGTGATGTTGTAGCAACAACAGAATATGGAACACTTATCGATGCAGCTGTAGAAAGAAATAATGTTTATGCTGCGCAATTTCATCCTGAAAAAAGTGGTGACATAGGGATGCAAATATTGAAGAACTTTTCTAACTTATAAGGTTAAACAATAATTTACGATATTGGAGGAGGTCCTTATGTTTACTAAAAGAATTATACCTTGCTTAGACATTAATGATGGAAGAGTAGTCAAAGGAACAAACTTTGTAAATTTGCAGGATGCTGGAGATCCCATTGAAGTTGCTACAGTATATAATAAAGCAGGGGCAGATGAGTTGGTTTTTTTAGATATTACAGCATCTTCTGATCATAGAGAAACAAGAATCGATATGGTTAGAAAAGTGGCGGAAGCAGTATTTATTCCATTTACTGTAGGTGGAGGAATTAGAACTGTAGAACATTTTAAATTAATGCTTCGAGAAGGTGCAGATAAAGTAGCAATTAATACGTCAGCAATTCAAAATCCTAGATTAATCTCTGAAGCTGCAGATAAATTTGGGAGTCAGTGCGTGGTTGTTGCAATCGACGCTAAAAAAAGGGCAGATGGTACTGGCTGGAATATTTATAAAAATGGTGGCAGAGTTGATATGGAAATAGATGCCTTAGCATGGGCTAAGCAAGTAGAAGAGCTTGGTGCGGGAGAAATTCTTTTGACAAGTATGGATGCTGATGGCACGAAGAGTGGTTATGATTTAGAGCTGACACGTTTGATTTCAGAAAATGTTTCTATTCCAGTGATTGCCTCTGGAGGAGCAGGGAAAAAAGAGCATTTTTATGATGCGTTCAGCTTAGGAAAGGCAGATGCTGTTTTAGCTGCTTCTTTATTTCACTTTAAAGAGTTAGAAATTATAGATTTAAAGAAATATTTATACGATCTGGGCATTAGTGTAAGGCTATAATTATATGAGCAGCAGAAAAGTTTCTTATCTATTGTTTTCTAAAGTGAATTTATAGGAAAAGATAGATAAGAAACTTTTTATATGCATTTCAAAGTTATTATCAGTGAAATATGGTTAATAGAAGCAATACATATGAGTTTAGTGAGTTATATTGGCTGTAACATAAAAGTTCCAATAATGAATACGGGAAATGACAATACAATCTATATTGGAACACTTTTTTCAAATAAGGATAGTCGATTAGAAATACAAGAATTCCAATATTCTACAAAATATGTGTATGAGGTTACATATGATTCGTGGGGAATTGAGCTTTCGAAATATCAAGATGACATCATGTATAATCAAGCGAAAAAAGCGCTTCATGAGCTTTGTGAATGGATGAATAACTATCTTGCAATAGGGGATTATTTTGAGTTTTATACATGCTGGGCGGGAGAAGAATCCTATAAATATGAAAGTAAAATAATACTGCCTATTACCAATTTCTATCAAGAAGATATGGAAATCAGAGCGCAAACATTCGTAAGATTTTTAAAATAATTTAATGATAGGAGGATTTATATGCAGAACATACCAGGCTATAATTCATTCATTAAAATAGAACAGATTCATATAGGCTGGTCAGACGATGAAAAATACTATGTAGAGACCTCGGACGGACAAAGATTACTCCTACGTATTACAGATATTTCTCATTATGATGGGAAAAAGGCAGAATATGAGTTAATGAGTCAGGTTGCGAGATTAGGAGTTTCTATGTCACAGCCATTGAGCTTTGGAACTTGTAATAATGGAAAAAGTGTCTATTCATTGTTCACATGGTGTGATGGAGCGGATGCGGAGGATGTTTTGCCACTTTTAACGGAAGCAGAGCAATACGAGCTTGGAATAAAGTCAGGAAAAATGCTTCAATTAATTCATTCTCTTCCAGCGCCAAAAGAACAGGAAGCTTGGGATATATACTTTAATCGAAAAGCAGATGATAAAATAACAAAATATAAAGCGTGTGGAATCAGGTTTGCTGGCGATGATAAGGTGATCGAATACATTGAAAATCATCGCTATTTATTAGCTAATCGACCACAGTGTTTTCAACATGGAGATTATCATACAGGCAATATGATTATTTCATCTGATCAACATCTCTCCATTATTGATTTTAATCGTTTTGATTTTGGTGATCCATGGGAAGAGTTTAATCGGATTGTGTGGAGCGCATCAGTCAGTCCATATTTTGCAACAGGACAACTAAAGGGGTATTTCGATGGGGAGCCTCCTCTAGAATTTTTCAAATTATTAGCATTATATATTTCCAGCAATATACTATCTTCCTTCCCTTGGGCAATCAAAGAAGGCGAGCAGGAATTAGAAACAATGAAAAATCAGGCACAGGATGTTCTCTCTTGGTTTGATCACATGAATAGCCCTGTGCCAACCTGGTATTTGAAGGATTTTTATATTCAATATTTAGATGATATTCCATATAAATTGAAAGAACCTTTCGATATGTCGTTTATCCAACAATATGGTAAAGTGTTCAAAGTTTTTGATGATCAGGATTCTGGAAATATTTGTTTTGGGGTAGAAAATGGGGAGAACAGATACTTTATTAAGTTTGCTGGAGCCCCTACAGAGCAATATTCGGGAACACTTGAGGATGCTATCGAAAGATTGAAAGCCACTATACCTGTGTATAAGGATTTGGCTCATGCTAACTTAATCAAATTTATTAAAGCAGAAGACATTGATGGAGGCTTTGCGGCTATATTTTATTGGGTAGATGGAGAATGTATGGGGAGGCAATATCCGCTATCCAGGAGAAAATTCTTGCAACTACCTTTTTCTAAAAGATTGGCTGTATTTGATAAAATCTTAACCTTCCATCATCATGTCAGTAAGCAAAATTATGTTGCCATAGACTTTTATGATGGTAGTATTCTCTATGATTTCAATGCAGAGCAAACAATGATTTGTGATATCGATTTTTATGCAGAAATGCCCTATGTGAACAATGTTGGAAGGATGTGGGGGAGCTCTCGTTTTATGTCGCCTGAAGAGTTTGAACAAGGTGCGATCATCGATGAAATAACAAATGTTTATTTAATGGGAGCAACTGCATTTGCCTTATTTGCCAATTTTAGTAGGTTAAAAGAAAATTGGCAGCTGAGTATGGAATTATACGAAGTAGCAATAAAGGCTGTTCGTAATGAGCGTAATCTAAGACAGCAATCTATCCAACAGTTTATTAAGGAATGGAATATGGCAAAGACGCAAATATAGGAGGATCCTATGCTCTGAATCGATGAGGAATCAAAGTTAAATGATATGGAATCCAGATTTATAATGAGAAATAGGATAATCTTATATTAATAAAGCAGAAATTAATGTTTAAGAGGGAAAAACTCTATTTAGAACATTTAAAAATAGTGATAATAGGGTATGTAATAGTAAGGGAGGATTTTAGATATGACTATAGAAAGAAGAAAAATTACTGCGGAAGAAAAAGCGACATTATTAGAAACGTTAAAAGAACGGTTTGAAGGAAATATGCATCGTCATGAAGGGTTAAACTGGGAGGATGTTCATCAAAAGATAAGAGGAAATGAAGAAGCAATGATTAGTCTTTGGTTGATGGAGGAAACTTATGGAGAACCTGATGTAGTAGTACTTGAACCAGGTCAGACAGAGCTTACCTTTATAGACTGTACAAAAGAAAGTCCAAAAGGGCGTAGAAGCATTTGTTATGATCGAGCGGCACTTGAAGCGCGGAAGAAGCATAAGCCTGAGAATAGTGCGGTAGATGTTGCGACAATTCTTGGGGTAGAGATTTTGACAGAGGAACAATATCGAGCATTACAGGAAATAGAGAATTTTGATATGAAAACTTCTACTTGGGTAAAAACACCAGATGTGATTCGTGCTCAAGGTGGAGCAATTTTCTGTGATCGTCGTTATGATCATGTGTTTACTTATCATAACGGTGCAGATTCCTATTATGGATCACGTGGATTTAGAGGGATCTTAGCTGTATAGAAAATTAAGGGGGAAAGCCAATGGAAACCAAATCAATGTTCGATGCCCAGCAGTTTGATGAGGAACGTTTTACAAAAGTAGATATTATTAAAACAAGAAGAAGTGTGGCATTTATGCTGAATTTCCTACCTGGACAAGACCTTAGACCGCATACTCACCCAGGGCGTGAAGTTTATCTGCTTGTATTAGAAGGAACGATTAAAATTTCGATTAATGGAAGCGAAGCGGAATATCAAAAAGGTGATGTCATTTTATGTGAGGACTCTGAAGAAATTGGTTTAATTAATGAAAGTGATGAACGTGTTTCTGTCTATGCAACTATGACGAAAATCATCTAATTGGAATAGAGAAGGAGACTGTCGGGGACGCTAAGTATAAAGGGTACAGTTTCCTTTTCTTAATTAAGTAGGAGAGAGGTAAATGAAACAGCATTATTTTATTGGCATTAAAGTACCAGACTCCCTGGCAGAACAAGCAGTTATATTTCAAGAAAAATATGCACTTAATGAAAATTATAAAGTGCTTCCAGAGCCGGCAGATTATCATATCACATTACGCTATCTAGGTGAGATTGCTGAGGAGCATTATGAAAATGTTGTTCAGACATTAAAGCATATAGGTGAACAACATGCTGATTTTACTTTATCCATGAATGGATTAAACTACTTTGGCTCTGAATCTGGTCCTCGTGTCGTGTATTTGCAGGTTGCTGAGGAAAAAATATTGCTGGATCTACAACAAGAGATTAATCAACGGATTTCTTCGATATTAAAGATACCAATAGATGATCGCTTTGTACCTCATATTACGATTGCAAAGAAACGAAAGAACCAGGAACCGCTGCAAATAAAGAAGGAAGCTTTTGAAAGCATTGTCTTTCCAGTAGCCGCATTTTCCTTATTTAAAATAAACCCAAAGCAAATGCCAAAATATGAAGAGACTGCCAGGTTTCCATTGGCAAATAACATTTAGAGAAAATGAAATGAGTGATTCCATGGAAAAGAAAAATATCTATGGCTGGAAGCTTATGCATACGTATAATGAGCTACCGCCATTTTTTTATACAAATCAGCCACCGACACCAGCAAAAGAACCTAAGCTTGTTCTGTTTAATAAGGAATTAGCAGATGAGTTTGGCTTAGAACAGGATAAGCTAGAAAGTCCTATTGGAGCTGCATATTTTACAGGAAGTCAGCTTCCGACAGGAGCAGATCCCATTGCTCAAGCCTATGCAGGGCACCAATTTGGGGGCTTTACTCGTTTAGGTGATGGACGTGCGATTTTGTTAGGAGAGCAGCAGACACCTAGTGGGAAATCTGTTGATATTCAATTAAAAGGTGCTGGACGAACTGCCTATTCACGTGGTGGAGATGGACGTGCAGCACTGGGGCCGATGCTTAGAGAGTATTTAATTAGTGAAGCGATGCATGGATTGGGAATTCCGACAACTCGATCTCTTGCAGTAGCAACAACAGGTGAATTTGTGCAAAGAGAAAGACCTTTAACAGGAGCAGTGTTGACTCGTACAGCAGCAAGTCACCTGCGAGTAGGGACATTTCAATATGCTTTGGTATTTGGTGAAAATGAGGAAGTAAAACAGCTTGCAGATTATGCGATCAAACGCCATTATCCAGAGTTAATAGATGTAGAGAATAAATATATCCGTTTTTATGAAGCCGTGGCAGATCGACAGGCGCAATTAATTGCCAAATGGCAGTTAGTTGGTTTTATACATGGTGTAATGAATACAGATAATATGACAATTAGTGGCGAAACAATTGATTATGGCCCATGTGCGTTTATGGATACGTATCATCGAAATACTGTATTTAGCTCCATCGATCGAGAAGGGCGTTATGCTTATGTGAATCAGCCTTATATTGGTCAGTGGAATCTAGCACGTTTTGCGGAAACCTTATTATCTCTTTTCGCAGAGGACGAGGAGAAAGCTTTGCAAATTGCTCAAGCTAAGCTAGAGGTGTTTCATACACAGTTCGAAAAATATTTTGTGGATGGAATACGTAAGAAACTAGGTTTATTCACAGCAGATGAAGCAGATGAGGATTTATTCAAGCAACTACTTTATTTGATGGAAACCTATAAAGCAGATTATACGAATACTTTTTTAGCATTAACTTTTAATCGATTAGATAGTTTAGCACTTTACCAGCAAGCAGATTTTAAGGAATGGCTAGAAAAATGGCAAACGCGTTTGGAGAAAGAAGGAAAATCTGCGGAAGAAGTTCAAGAACTAATGAAGGCAAATAATCCTGCATTGATCCCGCGCAATTATTTTGTGGAAGAGGCATTAGCTGAAGCAGTAAACAATCAGGATTACACCGCTTTTAACACGTTATCAAAAGCATTAGAAAATCCTTATGCCCATACTTGTGAACAAGGAGCCTATGCAAATAGTCCAGAGATAAGTGAATATTACCAAACATATTGTGGGACATAATAGAACGAAAAGCGAAAGTCGCGCCCTTACAGGCTAAGAACGTGACGTCACGAGCACAACGCCCGCACTAGTACGGCCTCTACGTCGAAAAACTAAGAGATTGTAGGTTGTGACGCGAAATCTCTTAGTTTTTGGCGCTCGTAGCTAGACAGCGCAAATTCTGAATAAGCATTAACTTATGTGATTTTTTATACACTCTTACTTTAGAATAAGAAATGCAGGACGGAAATTATCCATCCTGCATCTTTTATTGATTGGATTTAGCGCTAATAAGTTCTTTTGTTTTACGATTTTTCCCTTGTAAGTGATGAATACCAAAGGAAGCAAGAAGTCCGATAACTAAACAAAGAATCCAGTTTAGCTCTGGCAGATGATCATAAATCCAACCACCAGCACCTTGACTAATTCCTCCACCAACAGCCATCGCCATTAAGGCAAAGCCGAAATAGCTTCCTGAGAATTGTGGTGGGGCAACCTCTGATGTATATTCATAAGAAGTTGGTTCTACTAGCATAATGCCAATTGCAAATAATACGAATCCACTCCAGAATGGGATAAAGCTTGATGAGAAACCTACAATGAGCATACCAATTGCCATCGTTGCTAAACCAAATTTAATAACAGTTAAGCGCTCAAAGTGTTTCATTCCTTTTTGTAGTGGAATTTGTAAAGCAATAACAATCACTCCATAAACGATAAATAATCCTGAAACGAATGAAGTGTTATTGAATACATCTGCTGCATGAAGTGGAATAGCTAAATACAGCTGCATAAACATAAACCAGAATCCAATCATACAGATAGTAAAATACATAAATTGTCCATCAGATTTTACACGCTGCCAAGATTCTTTAAAGGACTGCTTCTCTACTAATACTTGTTCTTGAGGTAATAAGAAAAATGTAATAATTCCTGCAATCACAAAGATTCCTCCACAAACTAAACAAGTATAGACGAAATCAAGATGGAATAAGACCCCACCTAGTACACCGGCACTAATAATTCCCGAATGACGAACAATTTTATCAAGCGCAAATACTTCTCCGCGTTTTTCACTAGGTGTAAATAATGAAATAGCAGCTTTACTTATTGGCTCAAATAGAGAGCCACCAATGGAAGAAATAATTGCTGCGATAATTAATTCGGTAGTGGTTGTACAAAATGCAAATAAGAAGAAGCCAATTCCACGAATAAGCATCCCAAGACTAATTAATTTTCGATAGTCAAAGCGATCACCAAGCATTCCTGATATAAAGGAGGTACCTTGCTGGCTTAACTGTCGAATCATTAATACAAGCCCAGCAATTCCGGCAGATAATGCTAAATCTCCTGTAATATAAGCTGATAAAAAAGGAATAAAGGCAAAGAAGCTTACACTCATTAGAAAAGAATTTGTTAATAATACTTTAATCGCTCTCATCTGTTCTCACCTTTCAAAGTCTTGCGATGTGTTTTCTACCTAACATTATAATGGGTTTAATGTAAAATATGAACAAAAGAGTTTGAAAGATAAAGAAAAAGAGAGAAACGTTTGAAGATTGAATAATAACGTTCTCTCAATGTAATGATTGAATTAAGATTTGGGTTTAAGCTGTTCAACAGTACCAAATGGGTGATTTGGTGGTGCATAAATGGTGTAGAGCTTTATCGGTGTATTGCCGATATTCGTAAGATTATGCCATGTACCAGCAGGAACCACAATTGCATCACCACGATAAGCAAATGTCTCCACATCAAATTGATTTTTAGATTTACCCATCTGTACAAGCCCTTCTCCAGACTCTAACCTTAGAAATTGATCGACATGTGGATGTGCTTCCAGACCGATGTCTTCACCAGGAGGAATACTCATAACAACGACCTGTAGATGATCACCCGTCCAGATCGTCGTACGGAATGTATTGTTTCTCATCGCTGCTCCATGAATGTTGATGACAAGTGGTTCTTTGCCATAATCCTTTAATGGCTTATGAGGTGTTTCAATAGGATAGCGCATTTCCATATCTCTCCAAGGCATAGGGTAAATCGGAAAGTCAGCTGGTAAATAATAAAATGGTGTCGGGTACAAAATGTTCATTCCTTTCCATTATCTTTTCATAGTAGCTTATGCTAATAAAGGAAGAATGGTACATTTGCGGAGATTGAGTATTCACACCGCTATGGTGTATGATACGAAGAGAAATAGAGAAAGGGGCAAGGACAATGACACTCAAAAAAATCAGTGCAGAAGAATTATATAAGCTTTTAGAAAATAACGAGGAAATTAATATAGTTGATGTTCGTGCAGAGGAGAAATATCAAGATTTTCACTTAAAAGCGCCTAGTGTAAATAGCAAAAACATCGTAAAAACGGAAATCTTTGCTTTAGCAGAAGAGAAGGAAGCAGAAATACCGCTAGAAAAAGATCAAGCTTATATCATCACATGTACTACAGGAAATTCAGCAACAAAATGCGCAAATATTTTATCAGAGCAGGCATATGACGTAACTGTTTTAGACGGTGGTTTAAAAGCTTGGAAAGCATTTCTAGAGAAGCATAAATAAGGACTTTTAGAATTTCGCTAATTCTTGCAAATATTTATTTCATTCCTTATAATGAAACAGGATGGAGTAAAATGTCGAAAGAGATATATCTCTTAAAATAGAATAAAAGTAATCACTGGAAGAACCCTCTTCTCGGTGATTGCTTTTTTATTGGTTAAGGAAGTTTAATAGAAATTAATTTTGCTAGGGAAAGCGAGAAATAGTGAAATGGCGAAGAATGCAAGATGGCTCGGCATCATTTTAGTATTAATAGGTGCAATATTCTGGGGCATTGCGGCAACCGTGTCACAACGCTTATTTGATGAGGGCATTACAGTGGGCTGGCTTGTTGCGGTTCGATTAATCTCATCAGGTCTATTAATGCTGATTATTGTATTATTATCGAAGAAGCGGCATCTTGTATTTCT
Source organism: Ornithinibacillus sp. 4-3 (assembly GCF_040958695.1). NCBI lineage: Bacteria > Bacillati > Bacillota > Bacilli > Caryophanales > Bacillaceae > Ornithinibacillus > Ornithinibacillus sp. 4-3. The sequence goes on along the minus strand of NZ_CP162599.1, from coordinate 2,886,427 downwards.
TCCATGGAAAAATGGAAGAGATGCTATATCTCTCCTTATCTTTAGTTATCTAGGTATGGTCGCTGTACAATATACCTTTATGATTTCCATCGATCATGGAAATGCGGCAGTTGCTACATTAATGCAATATCAGGCACCGATTTTTGTAATCTTGTATTATATTTTACGAAAAGTTGCTCAGCTAACGATGCGAGATGTGATTGCAGTTACTTTATCACTCGCAGGAACATTTTTTGTACTAACAAATGGTTCCTTTAGCGAATTGGTTGTACCACTACCATCTGTTGTATGGGGATTGATTTCAGGAGTAGCCTTAGCATTCTATACAATTTATGCATCACTTTTGATTCGAAAATGGGGTTCTCTTGTGGTAATTGGCTGGTCAATGATGATTGGTGGATTATCTGTTGCATTCTTTCACCCGATCCGTGATGTGGATACGAGCGCATGGACATCCAGTACAGTAATCATGTTAATTTTCGTTGTTTTCTTTGGGACTTTTGTTGCTTTCTATTTCTTTGTCGAAAGCCTGCAATATTTACAGCCATCAGAAACAACATTACTTGGAACAGTTGAACCACTAGCAGCAGTATTAACTACCATATTATGGCTGCAAATTCCATATGGTACATACCAAATTATAGGAACTGTATTAATTATTGGGATGATCGTCTTTCTCTCGCTTTTCCAAGAAAAGAAAACTGTTGTTCCAACGCGTCTGATCAAAATCAAGAATACTTAATAATCAACCAGGATCTGTTACATCAAGATCTTGGTTTTTAGTATTCCTAGAAAAACAATAATTATTTCGAGATGCAAAGCTTTTTTCCATGTTACTAGAGTGCTATAATAAAAATCATTCCTATAATTGTATTGAAGAGGGAAGAGAAAGTTTTAGACGAAATAATCAACATGTATAAAGGGATGAAAACATTGCAAAAGTTAAAAAGAGATAAATTATGGACAAGTGATTTTATTTTAGTCATACTTACAAATTTTACGATGGCCTTATCGATGTATTTATTAATTGTAACGATGGCGAATTATGCAACAGACACCTTTGGATCTAGTACAAGTATGGCTGGTTTAGCATCAAGTATTTTCATTTTAGGTGCAGTTTTTTCGAGATTATGGGCAGGAAAAGCCATTGAAAGAATAGGCAGTAAGAAAATGCTGATGTATGGGATCGTGTTCTCTATTATTTCTATATCACTCTATTTTGTAGCGAATAATATTTATTTCTTCCTGCTTGTTCGTGTGCTACATGGAATTGGTATGGGTATATCCACAACAGGAGCAGGGACGATTGTAGCTCAAATTATTCCACGTACGCGTAGCGGAGAGGGAATTAGTTATTATAGTATGGGAATGGTGTTAACCACAGCAATTGGTCCATTAATTGGTATCTTTTTAATGGAAAATGTAAGTTACTTAAGCTTATTTATTTTTTCTATCATTGCGGGAATTGTAAGTTTATTTGTTGCTATTCCGCTAAAAGCGCCAAAAATGGAGGTTCCTGAAGCGGAAGAAGTACCAGTAGAAGCACGTAAAAGATTTCGTCTTTCTAATTACTTAGAGGCTAATGCATTACCAATTGCTTTTGTTACTTTAATTGTCTCAGTGGCTTACTCTGGTATTCTATCATTTATCACATCATTTTCAGAGGAAGTGGATCTTGTAAAAGCAGGAAGTTTCTATTTCTTAGTTTATGCCATTACCATTATCATTTCTCGACCATTTACTGGAAAGCTAATGGATAGACGTGGTGCGAATATGGTTACATATCCTGCATTAATTCTTTTTGCAATCGGTATGTTTTTACTTAGCCAATCGACTACAGCTTTTTTACTTTTACTAGCTGCAGGAATCAATGGCTTAGGATATGGTAATTTCCAATCCATTGCTCAGGCTTTAGCGATTAAATTAACACCGAATCATCGTTTAGGATTAGCAAATTCAACCTATTTTATCTTTCTTGATATTGGATTAGGTCTCGGACCATTTGTATTTGGTTTTGTTGTTCCATATGTTGGATTTAAAGGATTATATCTCATCTTAACAGGTGTTGTTGTCATCGGTTTAGTTGCTTATCATTTCCTATATGGCAGTAAAGAACGCCAATTACTACATAGACCTCAATAAATATGCATGATTATACGCCTGTTTTGGTGGAAATTTACATTTTATGTAACTAATATTCAGTGAGAACAGAGAGCTTCGCTGAATATTAGTTACGTTTTTTTCTTTAAATAAATGAAAACTAATATTTATTCATAAAAATTTATAATTATCCCTTTCCAGATATGTTATTTTAGTATAAGATATAGCTATGTTAATTTTGGCGAATTAAAGTTAGTGGGAGAGATGTTAATAATGAGTAAGAAAAATGTAATTATTATTGGAGCAGCAGGAAGAGACTTTCATAATTTTAATACATACTATCGTGATAACGAAGAATATAATGTGGTAGCTTTTACAGCTGCACAGATTCCAGATATTGATGGACGTAAATATCCAGCAGTATTAGCAGGAGAATTATATCCTGAAGGAATCCCAATTTATGCACAAGATGACTTACCAGAATTACTAAAAAAATATAATGTAGATGAATGTGTTTTTGCATATAGTGATGTTACATACCAAGAAGTAATGAGCGTTGGTGCGATTGTAAATGCAGCCGGAGCAAACTTTACATTACTTGGACCAAATAAAACGATGTTAAAGAGTACGAAGCCAGTTATTTCAGTAACAGCAGTAAGAACAGGAACTGGTAAAAGTCAAACATCTCGCAAAATTATTGAGACATTAATGGAGCATGATTTAAAGGTTGTCGCTGTTCGTCATCCAATGCCATACGGAGATATTGCTGCACAAAAAGTACAGCGTTTTGCGACGGTTGATGATTTGAAGAAGCATAAATGTACAATTGAAGAAATGGAAGAGTATGAGCCACATGTAACACGTGGAAATATTATTTATGCTGGTGTGGATTATGAAGAAATTTTACGTGCAGCAGAAAATGATCCAGATGGCTGTGATGTAATTCTTTGGGATGGAGGAAATAATGACTTCTCCTTCTACCAAGCAGATTTAGCAGTAAATGTGCTTGATCCACATCGTCCAGGACATGAATTAAAGTATTATCCAGGTGAAGTGAGCTTACGCCATGCTGATGTAGCAATTATTAATAAGGTAGATAGTGCAAAACAAGAGGATATTGAAACAGTTGAAAATAATATTAAAGCAGTAAATCCTGAAGCGATTATCATGAAGGCAGAATCTACCATTACAGTAGATGATCCAGAGTTAATTAAAGGGAAGCGTGTATTAGTAGTAGAGGACGGCCCAACATTAACACATGGTGAAATGCAGATTGGTGCTGGAACAGTTGCAGCAGAACGTATTGGGGTAGCAAGCTTTGTAGACCCACGTCCATTTGCAGTAGGATCTTTAAAAGATACTTTTGAGAAATACACACATATTGACAAAATTTTACCAGCAATGGGCTATGGGGAGCAGCAGTTAAAAGATTTAGAGGAAACAATTAATCAATCTGACTGTGATGCAGTGATTATTGGAACACCAATTGACTTATCACGTGTTATTAATATCAACAAACCATGCACACGTGTGCATTATGATTTAGCTGAAGTAGGCAGCCCAAATCTAAAAGAAGTATTAGCTGATTTTATTAAGCAGCATAATATCAAGTAATTAAGAATAAGGAGCTATCGAAAACGTGTGAAGCGTTTTTGATAGTTCTTTTTTTGATAGAATGGGTTAGTTTTTTCATGAGGTTCTCATTTTTCCCTGCCATATGCTAACATAGATGTATCATGGATTAGGTTTAATTCTTATGGTCGGGGGATTGTTGAAGAAGGAATCTTAAATACGCATCCTATACTAATGAACATTTAAGAGATAAGGAGAGATAACATGGCAACATTTGATGATTTTATGAAGTTGGATATTCGAATTGGGACCATTATAGAGGCAGAGGATTTTCCAGAAGCTAGGAAACCGGCAATTAAATTGAAGATTGATTTAGGAGAAGAGCTTGGAATTAAGCAATCTTCTGCACAAATTACATATCGTTATACACCAGAAGCTTTGGTCGGTAGACAAGTTACAGCAGTTGTTAACTTTCCACCGATGCGTGTTGCAGGGTATAAATCAGAAGTGCTTGTTCTAGGTGGAGTGCCAGAGGAACATGATGTTATATTATTGGCGCCAGATGAGCAAGTACCAAATGGGACGAAGGTGTCGTGAAATAAAAACAGCATTTGTCAGAGAAAGACAAATGCTGTTGCTGTATATCATTATCTAATTTCAGGTAAGGATTTTCGTCGTTTGATGAAATTGAATTTTGTCTCCGATATGATAACCGCGAATAAAATAAGAGCAGCACCAATTGCCATACGCAATGTAATAATTTCACCAATGATAATAATTGAAAATAGCATTCCCCAGAAGGATTCTGTCGAGAGAATGATTGCTGCCTTCGTCTCAGTAATATGGCGCTGTGCTACTGTTTGTAATAAGAAAGCAAGTGCCGTAGACATGATTCCTAAATAAAGAAGTGCTAATAAACCTTCTGTCTCTACTGGCATGGTTACTTCTCCACGTAACCCAATCACAAACCAAGCAATAATTGCTGCAGCAGCCATTTGGATAATCGTTAGCATAACCGGATCTTCATCCTGCACAAATTTTGCTGTGTAGAAAATATGAAATGCAAAGGCAAATGCACATAAGAGCGATAAGAAATCTCCCATATTAATCCCACCAGATAATTGAAGCGACATAAAACCAATTCCAACAATGGCAAGGACTGCACCAAATAATTCAAATTTATCAAGCTTCTTTTTATAAATAAAGAAAGCAATAAATGGAACAATAACAACATTCACTGTTGTTAAAAATGCATTTTTAGAAGGAGTTGTCATGCCAAGTCCAACTGTTTGTAATGCGAAGGCTAAATATAGAATACTTCCTAAAATAAAGCCTTTTATAATTACTTTTTTGTTCCATTTAATTTTTTTATAAAAAATAAGGGATAAAATTAAGCTTCCAACGAGGAAGCGAATCGCCATATTTTGATAAGCTGTATAATATTCTAACGAGATAGCAGCAGCTACAAAGCCACTTCCCCAAATGATTGCTGTAATAAGTAAACCAATTTCCCCGATATACCTTTTCATCTTGCCCTCCAAATTTCCGAATATGAACATAATCCTTATTATAATGCTTTTTTTAGTGAATTAACAAGGAAATAGCAAAGTTCAGAAAATTAATAAGATTAAATTGTTTCCTTGATAAACAGATGGTGATATACTATATTTAACTCAACAAAGTTGAATCAAAAGAAACAGTATTGAATACACTAAGAGAAACACTATTTTAACAGAAAAATCCGTACGCAAGTTTTTTAAGCAGTAAGAAAGTATATAAGTTTTGCACAAATTTATTCTTATTCAAAGGTAGCGTTGTCTAGCTCCGAGCGTCAAAAACTATGAGATTTCGCGTCACGCCCTACGATAAGTCAACATCGGTTCTGTTTTATAAGGAAGCCCGACTAAAACTAGGCTACAGCCTAACGTCGGATACCCCCAAAGGGGCATGTTTTCTTTATCTCGGTTGTGCCACTCCAATCTCTACGTTTTTCGACGCATAGGAAGTGCTAGTGCAGGCGTTGTGACAGGAAGTCACGTTTTTAGCCTGTAAGGGCGCGACTTGCGCTTTTCGTTCAGCTGCTATGGATATGGATGAAATGTAGGGAGGGTTTGAGATGAAAAGCTTGCCGAAATGGGTACGAATTAAAGAAGTAGGACCACGTGATGGACTGCAAAATGAAAAGCAATGGGTTTCAACAGAGGATAAAGTGAACTGGATTAATTTATTGTCTGAATCTGGAGTCAGAGAAATTGAATTTTCTTCATTCGTGCACCCGAAATGGGTACCATCATTAAAAGATGCGCTAGAAGTTGGTAAAAGAATTAATCGAAACCCAGATGTACATTATTCTGCACTCGTACCGAATCAAAAAGGATTAGAACTAGCGCTGGAAGCTGGTGTGGATGGGATATCTGTATTTATGTCGGTTAGTGAAACACATAATAAGTTGAATATTAATAAGACAATTGATAAAACTTTTCCTGTCCTAAAAGATGTAATTCAAGATGCCAAAAGTGCAGGAAAACATGTTGCTTGTTATGTTTCTACGGTATTTGAGTGTCCTTATGAAGGGAAAATAACACCAGCACAAGTCATTCCAATCTGCGATAAGTTATTTGAATATGGAGTAGATGATATTTCACTTGGAGATACGATTGGTACTGCAGTGCCTTTGCAAGTAAAAGCATTACTAGAAGAAGTCTTAGTACGCTATCCAAAAGATAAAATGATTATGCATTTTCATGATACAAGAGGTATGGCGATTGCAAATATATTAACTTCCTTAGAATATGGAATTACCCGTTTAGATAGCTCAGTTGGTGGACTAGGAGGTTGTCCATATGCCAAAGGAGCAGCAGGAAATGTCGCAACAAATGATGTGCTTTATCTATTACACGGAATGGGCATTTATACAGGAATTGATGAAGCAAAAATTCAAGAAGCTTCCTTATATATTCAAGAGAAATTGGGAAAGTCTTTGCCAAGTAAATCACTTGCCTATTTACAGGCAATGGCCTAATAACTTACCACTATAGGAGAAATATTTTCCTATAGTGGTTTATTTTTTGACTTCATACTACCTAGCTTGACGAATAATTCCATCTATTGGTATGATGAAAAACAACGATTGAATTCTGAAAATTTACATATGAAATGTTAGAGAACAAAGGCGGTGTGATATGTCATTAAACTTACAAACAATAGGGATAAAAATAAAGCATGCTAGACTGCGCAGTAAGAAAACCCAGCAGCAGGTGGCAGATGCAGCAGGTATTTCTAAAAGTATGCTATCAAAAATTGAAAATGGACAGACCTCATCAGCAGTAGCAACCTTATCAAAAATTAGCCAAGTACTTGAGGTATCATTATCCTGGATACTTGATGATCGTCCAGAAACTGACCTTGTATTACTCCCGAAAACGAATCGCCAAGCAAGTGTTGGAGATGAAAGCATGGGATATTCTTTTGAACTACTTGCGAACCGCTCTAAATTTTCTCCGATTGAACCAACGATTGTTTATGTGACACCGAAAGATGAAAATGAACGCTGTGAACCATATACACATGCTCAAGAAGAATTTATTTATATATTAGAGGGGACGATTAGCCTGCTTTATGATGGAGAAGAACATCATATGACACAAGGGGATACTGCTTATTTTAAAGGGGAAAAAGCCCATCTGTTTATTCCAGTTGATAATGAAGGAGCGAAGGTGTTAACAATATTTATTAATAGTGAAATGTAAAAATCCCTTTATGCATCTGCATAAAGGGATTATCATTTATACTAATTCTTTTTCTGAAAGATTATTTACTGCTTTAATTTTATTATCAACAACAACAAAGTTTTCAAACTTCTTCACTTCATTATCATTACGACGCAATGCGATATGTTGTTTATCAAATTTCGTCGGATTATCAATTCCGCACGAAGCTCCTAGCATATAGAGGCCTTCACGCATAGTCGCTAAATAGTTAGCTGTACGGAAACGTTTCTCTTCCACAACTACTCCTTTTTCCAAATGAGGTAAGTGGGAAGTGATTCCAACAGGACAAAGATTTGTATGACATTTCATTGCATTAATACAACCAATCGTGTTCATTGCTGCACGTGCGATGTAAATTAAATCAGCACCAAGTGATAAGGCAACTGCCATTTTATTTGCTGTTGCAAGCATACCAGATGCGATAATCTTGATATCATCACGCACACCGTATTTACGCATCGTTTGATCTAAAATATATAAACCAGAATAAATTGGCATTCCTAGGCTGTCTGCCATCTCTTGATAAGTTGCTCCAGTACCACCTTCTGCACCATCAATAGAGATGAAATCAGGACGATAGCCTGTTTCTGCCATATATTTACCTAATTCTTCAAATGACGTTTCATCACCAGCAACCACTTTAAAACCAACTGGCTTACCAGTAATTTTTTGCCATTCCATTACTAATTCAAATAGACTTGCGATATCAGAGAATAATGGAAAACGGTTTGGACTTTCGACATCTTTACCCATCTCCACTCCACGGATATAAGAGATTTCACGTGTGATTTTTTCTTTTGGTAATTTACCACCACGTACCTTCGCACCTTGAGCAAGTTTGATTTCAATTGCTTTTACTTCAGGACGCAAAGCATTTCTTAAGAAAGTCTCTTCATCATATTTTCCGTTTTTACGAGCGCCAAATAATCCAGAGCCTACTTGGAAGATTAAATCAGCACTTTTCTCTTCTAAAATCTCGCCTTCTACTAATGCATTTACAGCCTTTTGAGCACTGGAACCAAATTTATGTTCAATTTCAAAATTCGACGCATTGGTATGACCCTTAATATATTTGTAGATTTGTGAACCTAGCTTATTATTAACGGCTGCGTCATAATCCTTAACCTCATAAATCTTAGATAAATGGTACGGTGAAATTCCACCTTCTCCTGTATTCATAAACGCGCCGCCACTAATGGCAACACCTTGTGCAAGAGCTTTTACAGCACTTTTGGATAACGCACCATAACTCATCGCTGAAATTCCAATCATTCCTTTAACAACAAATGGCTTTTCGCGATTTGGACCAATAACAATAGCATCTTTATTTTTCAAATGCCAAGGCTTGATTTCTATTTTATTACGCTTTTCCTTACGATTCATCAGAGATTCGTTGAGGATTTTATACGTATATGTCTTGATTTTAGGCGTGTTATTTACTTCCAGTTCATCTACGTTTAATGGAAACATAGAGTTAGACAAATAAAAGTCTGTTTTCTGGAAGTCTTTTTTCGAACCAAATCCAATGACAGTGTTCGCGTATTTTCCTGCTTTTGCGATAGTTTCCATTGTATCACGATCAATAGGTTTTCCTTCCTTATCATTTAAGAACCAGTATTGACGGAACTCTGGACCAATCATTTCAAACACATAACGAAGTCTCCCTAGAATCGGATGTGTCTTTAAAATAGAATGTTGATTTTGGTACTTATCCTTTAAAAAGAAATAGACAAGAATAATAATAACCGAATAAAAAATGATTAACGGCAATTTCTCAAAAATGAATGTTAACATAGACAGATCCTACACCCTTTTTTAAAATGTGATAAATTTGTTACAGATTCCATGTTCCATTATAGTATAAATTTTTTAGAAGTAAAATCAGTTCTATAAAAATATTAAAAAAAACGATAAGAAACTTATAGAATCAACAGTTTACGAGGAAAAAATTTCTTTCCATAAAGGGCAAAAAATGGTTGATTAATTGAAAAAAGAGAATAAATGCCCTCTCCAGATGTAGGGATAAGGGCAAGAAAATGCTTCAGTGATTTATTTAGTAGTTTTGCTGCAGTTGTTTTTGAATTTCTTCTCTTAACCTTACGTCATATTCTGAATCTTCTTCTCCGGTTTCTTGTGGATATTTTTCTTGTAAGGCAGGGTACAGTTTTGAAAATAGTAAGTTAAAAATATGCAAGTCGCGCTGGAAGTATTTTTCGTATTGATCTATCTGAATCCCAAGTGCTTCTGCATACATTTCCTGATTATCATCCATAGTGTTCGAAAAATTTTCTTCTATATAATTTGCTACTTCAGTAGGAGTTAATACGATATTATATTCAGTTTCAGCTATTTCTAACAATTGCATTGCTTCATCATATATTTGTTCTACATGTTTCTCTAAGTCAACTTCTGTTATCTGACCTAATCGGATGGCTTCTGCCTTCAGTCGAAAGAAAAATTTATCAGCAGAGAAGGAAGCTTCAATTGGCATTTCTAATAGATTAGGTGATGTTTTAATATAAGTAATCTCATCTTGTAAACTAGGTAAAGACTCAGCAATTTCTTGAATGCTCTCTTTCATAGTTTTAGTGTCTTCAGGGAAAATGTCATCCTTATGCTTCATAATCAGAAGAATGATGAAAAACAAGATGATTATAAATAGAACAGGATTGATTTTCAGCTTTTTCAATGAGCGCACTTCCTCGTTTTTATCTACAATTTCTTCTCTTTTTATTATACGCGCAAGCAGAGAAAAAGCGCCACTAAAATAGAGAAAGCTATTCAGTAAGGGACGAGTTAAAAGTTGGTTTAAGTCCGCGCATAAGCTGAAGTGCTTCAATTGTTGATGCGACCTGAAAGATTTTCTTTTCCATAAAAGGTCCTGCAAGAATTTGAATACCAACTGGAAGTCCATTAACTAGTCCACAAGGCACACTCATCGCCGGAATTCCTGTAAGTGTGGTTGGACGAATAAAGCGACTCACATGCTCGGGCAATTTAACCTCTTCTCCATTAAGCATCACGGTATCCGTACCAATATATCCTGCGGTAAAAGGAAGTGTTGGCCCAACGATTACATCAACCTCTTGAAATACTTCTTCAAATTCATCACGAATTGTCCTGCGAATTTGTTGGGCTTGTAAGTAGTCAACTGCGGATATAAGCTCGCCAAACATGAGTTCTGTACGTACCTCGATACCATAGTCTTCAGGACGTTTCACTAAGTTCTCATGATGTAGTGCAGTAGCTTCTGCTGCCATTGTCATCATAAATGCGAACAAAGCATTTTCAAATGTTTTAAACTGAACAGGAACTATTTTTGCCCCGAGCTTTTCTAATTCGTGAATGACATGTCGTACAGATTTCTCCACCTGTTCATCAGCATTCGCAAATAGATATTCCTCATTAATCCCAATCACCATGTCAGCTACATCTTTATGTAAATAGGAGCTATAGTCAGGTACTGGTAGTGATGCTGTCGTAGTATCTAATGGATCATGCCCAGCCATTGCCTGAAGTAAGATAGCAGCATCTTCTACTGTTTTGGTCATTGGTCCAACATGATCAAGCGACCAAGCAAATGGAAAACACCCATGCTTACTCACTCTCCCGTAGGTTGGTTTTATCGAAACAATACCATTAAAGGAGGCAGGTGCTCGCAAGGAACCACCTGTTTCAGAACCTAGAGCAGCAATAGTCATATCTGCAGCAACTGCTGCAGCAGAACCACCACTAGAACCACCTGGAATTCGCTCTAAGTCCCACGGGTTTCGACAAGTACCATAATAAGGATTAGTGGTAGTAAATCCATACGCATACTCATGCATATTTAATAAACCAGTAAAAATGGCTCCTTGATCACGAAGCTTTTGAATCACCGTTGCATCATAGGAAGGGATAAAATCTTGATGAATTTTCGAGCCAACACGAATGTTTTTTCCTTTCATATATAAATTATCTTTTACTCCGATGGGAATGCCATGAAGCTTTCCACGATAATTGCCTTGTAAAATCTCTTTTTCTGCATGGATAGCTAAAGCCTTTGCTTCTGTATCAAATGTATCCACATATGCACAGAGATAGGGGTTCTTCGCTTCTATTTGTGCAAAAGTCGCCTGCATCACATCAACAGGAGAGATTTCTTTGTTTTCTATTCGTGTTGCTAACTCGGCAATCGATTTTTCTGCCAGTTCTTTATTCATTTTTCTCATCATCTCCTGCTTGATATTGTAATGCCATTGGGATTTCTTGTAAGTTTGCTTTATGTATGTTTTTCCTTAAGGAATCAACATATTTCAAGCGATGTGCAATGATCTCACATTCTTGATTAGAGACCGTTAAACCTTTTTCTTCTAATATTTGTTTTATCTTTTTCTTCATGGAATTCATCCTTTCTGTTTTTTTGAGGAGACTAAAGAACCGCTTCGGAAATATACGTCGCTTTCCCGTAGGAGTACGTATATTTCCTCCGCTTATATATAATAATCTACTAGAAAACTTTCTTACTTAAATCTGTGAAAAAATTTCTATCCTTCTGTTTGCATATCTTTAGATACACGGAAGTAGTAAAGGGCTACTAGGGAAAGTACTGTGGCAATAATAATGATCAAGGACAATGGAACCCATGTTTCGTATTTATCCAGGAGTAACAAGGCGATAATCGGCGCAGAACCGCCCGCAATGGCAGCACCAAGCTGATAGCCTAGCGTCATTCCTGTATAGCGCACATCGGTACTAAACATTTCCGCATACATTGTTCCTTGAATCGACCAGCCAACAGACCAAAGAATAAATCCGACAATCGTAGCAATCACAATCGCTGTACCGGAAGCTAGACTCATAAAGTAAAAGTAAGGAACAGCAAAAACTAAAATACTAAGTAAACAGCTGAGATAAATTGTTTTTCTACCAATGCGATCTGAAATCTTTCCAAAAAGAGGGATAGTGAACATTGTAATGATCGTTGCGATAGTGATCGCATTTAAAATAAACGAGCGATCTATTCCTAGATAATTTGTAGAGTAGGCGATGGAGAAATTAGAGAATATATAAAAAGGACAAGTAGTACCGGCAACAAGTGCTACACCAACTAATACCATTTTCCAATGATTGCGAAGCGTTTCAAGAATCGGTGCTTTTTTAATCGTACCTTGCTCACGCGCTTCTTGGAAAATCGGTGTTTCATCAAGTGTAGATCGAATCCATAAAGCAATGAGTACGAGAACCGCACTTAAAATAAATGGAATTCGCCAACCCCAAGCAAGAAAAGAAGCTTCTGGAAGCATGGTTAGCAAGGAAAATGTAATGGTCCCTAACACTAAACCAACTGGAACACCAAGCTGGGGAATACTTCCGAAGAATCCTCGTTTTTTATCCTCCGAATATTCCACTGCAAGCAGCATGGCACCACTCCATTCCCCACCAATACCAATTCCTTGTACACAACGAAACAGTAAAAGGAGAATTGGTGCAACAATCCCGATCGTGTTGTAATCTGGTAATATCCCGATAAGAAATGTAGCCCCACCCATTAAGACAAGTGTCAAAACAAGAGAAGTTTTCCTACCAACCTTATCACCAATATGTCCAAAAACAGCCCCACCTAGTGGGCGAATAAAAAAGGTAACAGAAAAAGTAACATAAGATAGAAGTAAACCGACAAAAGGATCAAAGCTTGGGAAAAAGATTTCATTGAAAACAAGTGCTACAGCCGTTCCATAGATAAAGAAATCGTACCACTCAATGGCACTTCCAATAAAACTTGCAAACAGAGCTTTTCTCTTTTCCTTTTCTGAGACTACTCTCACTGAGCCTGTTTGACTCATTATGTTATTACCCCCCACGACATTTATTGTAAAGTAGCAAATTGTCCATTGAAATGCATGATGGCTTGCTCCCTTCTTTTAATGTTTATTATGATTATACAATAACTATGAAAACAATTCTTCGGAAAATTTAAAACAATTGAAAAGCATGGATTGCCAAAGGAAAAAGGGAAGTTTAATTTTGCAAAGGAGATGCAGTTTTCCATATTAACGGTATAATAGAATAAAGAAATAATGATGGAGAAAGGATGCAGCAAATGATGCGAATGACACTGCGCCAAACATTTTTTATTGGGTTTATGGTTGCATTTGGCTTTCTTGTGCTAATCGCAATGATTGATCCAACTCAAAATAATGCTCAGGATGAAACAGAAAATAAAGACGAAAAGATAGATAAGAAAGAAATCGAAGAAAGCTTAGCAGAAATTTTAAAAACAGAACTTTTAGATGGCGCAATTACTAGTGTTCATGTACGTAAAGCATCAGATGCATCTGTTGTTTTTGATCATTTAGGGACAATGAATTTGCACCCTGCATCCAATATGAAAATTATTACCGGCGCAGTGGCACTAGAAGTACTAGGACCTGAATATGAATTTTCCACAGATTTTTTAACAGATGGAAGTATTGAAAATGGAATACTAGATGGAAATTTATATATCCAAGGAAAAGGCGATCCAACATTAACCGCAGAGGAGCTCACTGAAATTGCAAGCCAATTGAAAGCAGAAGGAATTGAAAAAATTACAGGTGATGTGATTGCAGATGATTCCTGGTATGATGATGTTCGCTATTCACAGGATTTAAACTGGTCAGATGAATATAATTACACTGGATCAGCAATTTCTGCATTATCCCTATCACCAAATGAAGATTATGATGCAGGAACTGTACAAATATATGTTGGAGGCGATCGTCCCATTGGTGAGGCTCCGACAATTACACTGAATCCAGAAAATGACTACGTAAAAATTGAAAATAACGCAACAGTAGCAAGTGGATCTGAAGTAGAAGGAATAACAATTGACCGAGAACATGGGACAAACAAGATCATCATTGAAGGATCTATTAATGAGAATCAGCATATTGCCTTTTGGCGCTCTGTATGGGAGCCAACGAACTACACACTCCATGTCTTTAAGCAAATATTAAAAGACGAAGGAATTGAGATGGATGGAGAGGCAAAGGTTGGCGTCACAAATGAAGATGCAACAGTAATACTAACTAGAAACTCGCCACCATTAGCTGATTTGATGATGCCATTTATGAAAAACAGTAATAACACACTTGGAGAAATTTTTGTAAAAGAAATGGGCAAACTTATTCATGATGAAGGAAGCTGGGAACAAGGCTTAGAGGTTGTGAATACAACATTAGAGGAAGCATTCGAATTAGATATGTCGCAAATTCTGTTACGTGACGGATCAGGCATGTCCCATAAAACACTCATACCAGCAGATAAATTGACAAAGCTATTATATGAAGCACAAGAAAAAGAATGGTTTCCAATCTTTGAAGCATCCCAGCCTGTAGCAGGAGAAGACGCTAAAGAAATAGGAGGAACCTTAGCACATCGTATGAAAGAAGAGCCGTTAAAAGGAAACGTTAAAGCGAAAACAGGATCTTTAACCGGTGTTAACACATTATCCGGCTTCTTTACCGGAGCTAGTGGAGAAGAATATATCTTTTCAGTAATGATCAACAATTACATTGAAGGCTATATCCCACGTGTCGTTGACGAAATTATGCTGTTACTTGTTGAAGAACTCTAGATTAATATGATAAAAGAGGTGTACCAATGGCGAATACACATATATTTTCAAAAGGTGAAGAAATCGCAAACGCAATTATCCATGGAATCGGTGCAATTTCAAGTATAGCAGCACTGGCCGTATTAGTAGTCTATTCCTCATACGAAGGAAATGCTTGGCATATCGTAACATTCACCATATTTGGAGCAACCATGCTAATTTTATACACTTGCTCCACCTTAGTCCATAGCTTTCCAGAGGGAAAAGCAAAAGACATATTTGAAATACTCGATCATTCCTCGATCTATTTATTTATCGCAGGATCATACACACCATTCTTACTCCTGGCAATTAAAGGAACAGTAGGCTGGACCCTATTTGGAATTGTTTGGGGACTTACCTTAGCCGGAATTATATTTAAATCCTTTTTCACAAAAAGGTTTGTACTTGCTTCGACATTGTTATATGTTGCGATGGGTTGGTTAATCGTCTTTGCATGGAAACCACTCGTTGCTGGCATGTCTACACCGGGACTTGTGTTGTTAGTTATTGGCGGATTATTATATTCCGTTGGAGCTGTATTCTATGTTTGGCGTGGATTTCGCTTCCATCATGCCATTTGGCACCTGTTTGTTGTCGGTGGATCAGCAGCACATTTCTTCTCTGTTATGACATTATTACCATGATCATGACGAATCATTGGAGAAATAGAAATATTCCCTGGGAAATAAAGTAGAAGGAAGAAGAATAATATGAATATTACCATTGTAGCTGTCGGAAAAATTAAAGAAAAATACCTAAAACAAGGCATCGATGAATACCTAAAACGCCTAAGAACATACGCAAAAGTGAACATTGTCGAAGTGCCTGACGAAAAAGCACCCGAAACAATGAGCCCCGCAGAAGAACAACAAGTAAAAAGAAAAGAAGGCGAACGCATCTTAGCTCATATCAGCCAAGATGCGTATGTTATTACATTAGAAATCAACGGAAAGATGCTGACATCAGAAGAACTAGCAGCCAAGATGGACGAGCTTGCGACATATGGGAAAAGTAAGGTTGTTTTTGTTATTGGTGGATCATTAGGGTTGAGTGAGGAAGTTGTGAAGCGAAGTAATTATGCGCTGTCTTTTTCGAAAATGACATTTCCTCATCAGTTAATGCGGATGGTGTTATTGGAGCAGGTTTATCGCGGGTTTCGGATTAATAGGGGGGAACCTTATCACAAGTAAATGAGGTTTTTTTCAGAAGTAGGCTAAACTGATTTTAAAAAAGCATAGAGAAAAGTCGAGCATTTCGTCAAAAATACCTATATGACTCGACTTTTCCTATATATAAAACTATTCTTTACTAACTATTAACTTTGTTTAAAACATCATCAAAAGTTGTTGCGACTATATATTTAACGTCCTCCCCGACAGCTTTAAAATGTTCAATTCCACAATCTATTTTCTTTTCCTCAGCTGTTCGATATCCTGCTCGGCGTAAGGTACTCTTCGTTTCTGTTACAAAGTAGAATTTCTCTTTTCCAGCATCATTAATTAAAATAGCCCAGTCTGGATTGTAACTGCCAAGGGGTGTTGGGATTTTAAACCAACTAGGTAGCTTTACATAGACCAAGACATCTTTATTTGTTTCTAGCTTCTCTGCAAATTCTCTTTCTACCGTACTATCATACACTACATAATCATAGACACCTTTTTCACTCGTTAATAAATTATCATTTAGGTAACCAGATATTTCCTCGTCTTCGAATAACTCCTGTGCATAGTAACTTTTGTTTCTTGCTTTCGAATATTTAATTCCATCAACAATAAAGTTTTCTTTCACAGAGTTAATAATATCTGCCATTTCCTGCATGTAAATTTGCGGGTTCAATTCAAAGGCATCTAACGTGTTACTACGAATTAAAATATCGATTATAGTTCTTCTCGTTAAGTCTGTTGCATTTTGTAAGTTAGTAACAACATCAGGTAGCTTCTCTAGTTCTACCTTGTTAAGACTATACTCTCGCCCACTACCCGTTTCCTTAGCGACGATTCCACCTTGTTTAATCCCAACAAGAGCATTCAGTTGTGAAATCCTCCGTTGTGTTTTCGTTAATGTTTTTTCAATTTCAACTAAACATTTTTCAATTAATTCTTTCGATGAAAAATCTACTTGATAAACTGTTTTATATTTAATTTTATCCCATAGCTCTTTAAACTCAGGACTTAAAAATCGTTCTTTATTAAGCGTAACATCTTCCTTTTCTTTTGCCTTTTTGATTTTAACTCCTTCAATTGTTTTCTTTGTTCGTGCAATGATTTTCTCTTTATGATCTGCATATTCAATTGGAACTTCTAATAGATTATGATCTAGTGCTTTCTTTAATTTCTCTAGAACCTTTCCATCTTTTGCGATGTATTCTCGTTCTTTAAAACTTTGAACGATTGCTTTTGATGCTTCAATTCCTAACCGTTCCTCTTGATTGTCTTTTACAATGATAATATTCGCAAACGAATGCTCTTCAATGTAACCAAACCTAATCCCAGCATCATCTTCATATTCTTTTTGTAATGTGTTACAAAATACATCATAGGACTCGTTAGCGATAACGGTTAGTGTATTGATATCAAATCCGTGTTGTCTTTCCCCATCTTGATTAACGGCTAATCTTAAGCCTCTACCAATCTCTTGTCTTTTCTTTATATCACTATACGTTTCATTTAGGGTACAAATTTGGAAAACGTTCGGGTTATCCCAACCTTCTCTTAAAGCAGAATGAGAGAAAATAAACTTCAAATTCGTGTCGAACGATAAAAGCCTTTCTTTATCTTTCATAATCAGTTCATAGGCATAATCATCACTTGCTGAATTCCCTGTACTTGTCTCAACAAACTTAACGTCTTTTCTCCCTGCTTTATCTTGAGAAAAATAGCCATGATGAACTTCTTGTGTGTATTGATCGATGTCATCTATATTTTCCCTTAATTTTTTGTAATCATCTTCCATAATGATTTTTTGAAATAACTCTTCAAACAGGATGGCATATTTACCTTTATTATAAGTTCCATCGTCATTATAGATTCGATAGTTATCTACACGATCGAGGAAAAATAAAGAAAGTACTTTTATGCCACGTTTATTTAATACGAGTTCTTTATCCAAATGTGCTCGTATAGTGGATTCAATCTGCAAGCGTTTATAGATATTTTCATCAATACCACCAATATGATTATCTAGGGAAAGAATATTTGGTCTAGCAGTAAATTTCACGATATTTTTATCTGCGTCTATTTCAGCCACTTGGAATCCACTATAGACGTCTCGATTTCCAGATAGTTCATACAAGTCACTGCCATCTTTAATACGTATTGTTGTTCTTCTAATTCCTGAATTAAACTTTTTATCAATCTCAACATCAGCATAAATGCCAGATTTAGGATTACCTGTCTTAATTAAACGAATATATGCATCTTCATAGTTATCTTCTTCTTCAAAGCTAATAACCTCAATTTGTTTAACGAGTTGTAAATCATGAGCATCGACAGCGTTTAATCGATATACAACATTCTTTGGTTTAATATGCGTGGCAGAGTATTTGATGCAGCACATTGGATTTAAGCTAGCAATAGCTTCTCTAGATTTCTTCGTATTCGCTGTGCTTTGGGGTTCATCAATAATAACAATTGGATTTGTTTCTTGAATAAGTTCAATTGGTGCCCTACCTTCAGGTCCTCTGTCATTAGCACGGTGAATAATATTTGCCTTGTTTAAGGTTTCTGTATTCCCAAAACTACGATTAAAGGCTTGAATGTTAATAATCATAATGGATATATGATCTGCTGTAGCGAAACTATTAATTTGATCTAAATGATCACTATCATATACAAAATAATCATACACTTCATTGGAATACAGAGCGTTCATATGTGATTTCGTTGTTTTTAAACTATGATGAATTCCCTCTTTAATTGCTAAACTTGGTACAACAATGACGAACTTTTTAAATCCGTATTTTTTATTCAATTCCATCATCGTTCGAATAAATACATATGTTTTCCCTGTACCTGTTTCCATATCAACTTCAAATTCTAAATAGGGGTTATCTTCTAAAGCTTCACTCTGTGGAAGCCCATTTCTTTCTTGCACTTCCTTTAGGTTTTCTAACAGTTCTCCATTCGTTAACTCTAATTTGTTTCCAATCCCGATACCTGATTCCCCAAGTGTCATTTGAGCAGATACAGGCGCAACCGTAAAATTCGCTTCTTTTGGTGTTTGTCCTTTAAACAAGTCAACAACTGCATTAATTGCATCTTGTTGGTACTCGAGTTCTGGGTTAAATTGTAATTTTAAAGACATCATATAATCCTTTCTATAGCGTAATAAATGATTCTTCAGCTAATCCAGCTGATCGCAATGTTTCCTTTACATTTGTTTTATCTGTATCAGATTTAAATCCTTCATCTCTGAATAACGCTCTAAATTCTTGTTGACCATTTTCATCTTTAATTTCAATCATCTTTTCGGCTATGGATATATCAATACTATCGGCTAAACAAATCATTAAAAAGCCATATCCTATCGAGTAAATTGTTTTTCCATTTACGTCATGCTTCTCTACTGGATACGTTAAGTCTAAGCCCATTTTCAACATCATTTCATAGACAACATCTTCTTCTGTTCTACCTGGTACATAAGGAGTTAAAGAATCTTCAATAGCCAATTGAATGTTCTCGTACTCACCTGGATTCCATTCTTTAATGTTGGAGGAATCTAGTTTAAATACTTTAAAACCAATATCTAATTCTTCAGGATGTTTCATTTCTACTTTGTCTGCTTTACTTGCGGATTCATACTTTTCTTTCAGTTCCTCTTTAATTTGCTCACCCGCACGTCTAATTCTTTCTTTTCCAATTTCTGCGATATTTTTATAGCCAGCTTTATATGCTTCAGATTTTTCTTCAGTAGATTCAGGTAATTGAACCATAATAAACTTACGATTACCGCCATCCTGTGCATTTAGCTGAACAGTTGCATGTGCGGTAGTAGAAGAACCAGAGAAAAAATCTAAAATTATATCATTTTTTGCCACATTGCCAATTTGTAGTAATTGTTCTAATAACCTAACCGGCTTCGGACTATCAAAAACACCTTTATTATCAAATAAAGATTTTGTTTCTTGTTTAGCTTCTTGATTATGGCCGACCTCGTCATGAAATAAAATTGAGTTCGGCCTTAGTCCATCCTGAACCTCACTTAAAAACGTTTTTAAGCGGGGAGTCCCATCTCCGTCAATTCCAAACCAAATCCGATTATCTTTTACTAATTCTTTAAAGCGTTCTTCACTCACGCTCCAATACCGACCGCTTGGAGGTGAGCAAACTCTACCACTTGGTGTAGTAATATTATATAATAACTTTTCAGTTCCTGACTTTGCAGATAAAACTACAGATGTCCAGACTCCCCTTGTATCATGATCGGGATTTCCATATCCCGCAGGAGTCTCATCACCTCTTGGTAATAGTCCTATTTTCCATCCACCTTTAGAACGTTCTATGTTACTTTTTGTATAACATAAAATATGGTCATGCATCGTAGAAAAATACCTTGCATCATTTGCCCTTGAAAACTTTTTTTGCCAAACTAAATTTGAGACAAAATTTGATTCTCCAAATACTTCATCGCAAAGTTTTTTCAAATTATGTACCTCATGATCATCTATGGATATAAAAATAACTCCATCGTCCTTCAATAGGTTTCTTGCTAGTCTCAACCTTGGATACATCATATTCAACCAATCTGTATGATATCGACCGCTATATTCACGGTTAGTTGTTGTGTTTCTCCCTTCACTATCAACTTGGCCGGTGATTTTTTTGTAATTCTGGATATTATCTTTGAAGTTATCTTTATATACAAAGTCTCCGCCTGTATTGTAAGGTGGATCGATGTAAATCATTTTCACTTTGTTAAAGTAGGATTTTTGTAGAAGCTTTAATACTTCTAAATTATCCCCTTCGATATATAAATTTTCGGTATCGTCCCAGTTTTTACTTTCTTCTTGTGCGGGTCTTAATGTTCCCTTTGATGGTGTTTGTGAGAGTCTGAGTACTTCTCCTTTACCGTTCCAAGTAAATCGATATCTTTCTTCTGAATCTTCTATATAATCACCAAGAATTTGCTTTAACTTATCAAAATCAATTTTTCCATCTACATTTATTTCCGGAAATAATTCTAGTTGTTTTTCTATGTTCTTAGCTTCAATATTTAACGATTGCCCATCTAGTTTTGTCATATGTCTCCTCCAATCGATCGTCACATTCATTAGTTAAATTACAGTTTTAAAGACATAGTATAATTCGTTCTATAACGTAATGAATGACTCTTCAGCTAGTCCTGCTGATCGTAATGTTTCTTTTACATTTGTTTTATCTGTATCTGATTTAAATCCTTCATCTCTAAATATCGCTCTAAATTCTTGTTGACCATTTTCATCTTTAATTTCAATCATCTTTTCGGCTATGGATATATCAATACTATCGGCTAAACAAATCATTAAAAAGCCATATCCTATCGAGTAAATTGTTTTTCCATTTACGTCATGCTTCTCTACTGGATACGTTAAGTCTAAGCCCATTTTCAACATCATTTCATAGACAACATCTTCTTCTGTTCTACCTGGTACATAAGGAGTTAAAGAATCTTCAATAGCCAATTGAATGTTCTCGTACTCACCTGGATTCCATTCTTTAATGTTGGAGGAATCTAGTTTAAATACTTTAAAACCAATATCTAATTCTTCAGGATGTTTCATTTCTACTTTGTCTGCTTTACTTGCGGATTCATACTTTTCTTTCAGTTCCTCTTTAATTTGCTCACCCGCACGTCTAATTCTTTCTTTTCCAATTTCTGCGATATTTTTATAGCCAGCTTTATATGCTTCAGATTTTTCTTCAGTAGATTCAGGTAACTGAACCATAATGAACTTACGATTTCCCATATCTTCTGAATTTAAGCTCATAATAGCGTGAGCTGTGGTAGATGATCCAGAGAAGAAATCTAAAATAATATCATTTGCTTCAGTTACTATCTCTATCGAGTCCTTTATTAGTTCTATAGACTTTGGAAAATCAAAAGTTTTTGCACCTAGTAGATCATCTAACACTTTAGTCCCATAATGAAATGCATGGTATTTCTTATTTAACCAATGCGTTTTTAAGACTTGATTCTCTCGTATTTTTTCATAAATCATAATTGTGTTAAATTCCCGTTTAGCTATAATGTCACCTTTTTTATAGCGTTCAAAGAAAGTTTCTTTAGTAGTTTTCCACGTCCTTTCTTGACCACTTTGAGTTATAGGATAAATAGCTTCATACCCTGGTGCGGGAATTTCCTGAATACACGTTAGATCTTCATTAACATAAACAGGATAATAGAAGTGCGGTTTATTTTCTCTTAAGCTATACTTTCCATCAGACATCCTTATAAAATTTTTTAATAAGTATCTACCTTCCTCATCCTGATACTCAAACTTTTCTTTTATTTCACTATCAATAGCTACCTTTCTAAAGTTAGCTTTTGTAATATTTTTAGCATAAACAATAGCATATTCATGACTTGTACCAAAAAACTTAGCTTGGTTTCTACCTTCTGGGTTATGTACTACACATATAATCCCAAGTCTATTTGGTTCCCCAAAAATTTCATCAGATATTTTAATTAAGTTATGAACTTCATAATCATCAATAGCAATAAAAATAAAACCATCTTCTTTTAATAAATTTCTGGCCAGTCTTAATCGTGGATACATCATATTTAACCAATCTGTATGATATCGACCATTGTGTTCCTGATTTGTAGATATTTGAAAGCCTTCCTTATCTATTTGTCCAGTAAATGCTTTATAGTATTCTAATGAATTATGAAATTTGTTTTTGTATATAATATCTCTTCCCGTATTATAAGGTGGATCAATATAAATCATTTTCACTTTATTAAAGTATGATTTTTGTAGCAGTTTTAATACTTCTAAGTTATCTCCTTCTATGTATAAATTTTCTGTGTCGTCCCAATTCTTACTTTCTTCTTTCGCTGGACGTAACGTTCCCATCGATGGTGTTTGTGATAATCTCAGAGCTTCTCCTTTACCGTTCCAGACAAAGCGGTAACGTTCTTCTGAATCATCGACATATTCACCTAGTATTTGCTTTAATTTTCCAAAGTCAACTTTTCCGTCTGTATTTACTTCTGGAAATAATTCGACTAACTTTTCGATATTCTTATCTTCAATGTTTAATGATTCGCCATTTAATTGAGACATATTAACCCTCCATTTGCTTTAGTTCTTTTTCTAATCTTTTTATCTTCATATTTAATTCCATCTTTTTATTAAAGTGATTTTCACGCTTTAACTTGCCTTTAAGCGTGGTAATTTCCACTTCCATCATTTCTATTTTCTGTAAAGTTTCTTCCTTATTTTCAATTCTTTTGATATTTCTGCTTGATAAATTAAATTCAATAATTGCTTGAATATAATCATTGTAAAACGTGAAAAAGTTATTTTTCTTTAACTCACGGTAATTTATTTGCTCGATAAATATTGAATCACTATCAAGAAATCCAGTTTGATACACTTTTTCTAAGATAATCTTTTGCTCATCTACTAGATTATCTCTCTGATGTGCCCCGAAAAAATTATACTGATTGTTAAATATTCCTATGAGGATGATTGGATAAGGAATAGATTCCATGATTAATGTTGCAATCTTTTCCATCACCTGCAATTCTCTCAACTCTACAAGGAAAACTGATATTTCTTCATAAGTCCTCGTATCATCTTGATAGGCTGGAATATTTGTGTTCTGTCTTGTTAATTGAGCATATAAGGTAATTCGTTCAATTCCTTGGGTGAAAATATTTTTTTCCGTCGATTTTAAATTACCATGGGTGTAAAATTGTTTTTTCGGAATGAACTGGTTATAAACACATTCTTTCGGTAGATTCAATGACTTTACCAACATCTCATCACGCCTTTTTATGAATCTAAAATCAAGAAACTGATTAACTCAAAATCTTCTAGTCCATCAACATCTTCTGCAACGATACTTGTACCGCCTTTATGGAAAAGACTAGCAATCCCTAGTTCTTCCTTACGCCCGATAATTTCTTCGATTGCTTTTTCAAGTAATGAGGAATAGTGGCTCATGTCACTTCCGTAATTCGTTGAATGATTAAATTTCGTAATTAATTCAGTATCCAACTTGTCATTGTTATGACTAGTTTTTTTGTAGAAATCAAGTAATTGTTTACCTTTATCATAGGATATTTTAATTTCTTGTTCATTCGTTACGTATATCAAGTAATAAGGATGAAGCGGATTTTTCTCCAAATTATTTATTTCTCCTGATACTTGTTCTAATAAGAAAATGACACCTGGTTCTAGTTCATGTTCAAATTGTTGAGGTATACGAACGATAGAGTAGAGTCCAGTTGGGCTTTGCTCTAAACTTTTCCGATTGTTTTTTAGATATCCTGTTAAATCAACCCTAAAATCGCTAAAGCTTAAGTCTGTTATCGAAATTCCTCCTGAAATATCTTCTAAATCAACGACTTCTTCTCTTAACTTCTTCAGCTGATTCTTTCGATAAAGCAAGTCTCTCATTTCCTTCGATTGATTTTTTTCTACTGGGTTTTCTTCACCTGTTGCCGATACATCTACTAATACCATTCTACCTTTGACTCGTTGTTCTAAATTAATATATTCATCTAAATCTTGGGTTGGCCAGAAGTTTACGAGTTGAATTCGTTCATTATTTGAACCAATTCGATCTACCCTACCAAAACGTTGAATAATTCTCACTGGGTTCCAATGGATATCATAGTTAACAACAAAATCGCAATCCTGTAAGTTTTGCCCTTCTGATATGCAATCTGTCGCAATGAGAATATCAATTTCTTCTTGCATATTCGGAAAAACTTTATGTGCTTCTTTGGATTTTGGTGAAAATAACGTCAAAACGGTATTAATGTCGTTAAATTTTATTTGATTTTTATATTCAGCTGGAATTTCTAACGTTGACTTGTTCGTTCCGCTCCCAACAACTAAAGCGGTGTTAATATTTAGCTGCTTTGCATGAGTTGCTAGGTTATCATATAAATATTTTGCTGTATCAGAGAAAGTAGTAAAAATGATGACCTTTCGATTACCTTTGTTAATCGGATTGGTTATTTTTTGAATAATTGTATCTTTGAGCATGTTTAACTTACTATCTTTTCCGGGCTCAATACTTTTACCCATTGCGAGTAGATTTTCTAAGATTGCCTGATCTTCTTCTAGTTCTTGCTTCCATTTAATCGTGTCCGTATCTTGAAGCAATACTTTTACTTTATTTCCAACGAGTAAATCTTCAAAAAGGGTATCATCTGGATCGATATCTAAAATGGACACGTCTTCTGCAGAACTACTCGTTGAATAATCTGCTTCATGTTGTTCAATTGCTTGTATCATGTGGTTTATTTGTTCCAATATTTTTGACAGAGTTAATGTAAAAGAGTGAACAGAGCTTTCTAACCGCTTTAATATATTTACTCGCATTAAATGGATTAAACTAGTTTCTCTATCTCTCTGACGAAATAGACCTTGACCATCTTTAACTTCCATATCATATTTTCTTTCATATTCGAAAAGTTTATGGTTGTAAACATATTTTAAAGGAGAGTAGATTGCTAAGTTCAGTTTATTTATCGTGTTATTTACATCTGATATGTCAGGGAAAATATCATCTTCATCTATTTTGCTATATTTATTCATTGGCTTTAGTCGTTCTGGAAACGAACCTATTTCCTCGATATCATAATATTTTTCAATATGTTTTCTAGATCGTGCAATTGTTAATGTATCGAGTATTTTGAAGTAATCCATGTTCATCATATCTACGAATTTTTCTGTCGTCCGTTCTTCTTCTGACAAATTAGCCCATTGGTTAAAGACCATCTGTGCGTTTTTAAGTGTATGATCAATGCTAGTTATACCAGTTTCTTGAAGTGCTTGATCATTTTCCTCTGTAATAAAAGCAATCTGATTTTTTATGTCATTCATTCTGTTATTAACAGGGGTTGCTGATAGCATGAGCACTTTCGTTTGTACACCAGATTTGATGACATCTTCCATTAGTCGTTGGTATCTTGTTTTACGATCTTTAACTGGAGGATTATTTCTAAAGTTATGTGATTCGTCAATAACGACCAAATCATAATTCTCCCAATTTAATGTAGCTAAGTTAACATCACCTGAATAACCTGTTTCTCTGCTTAAGTCTGTATGATTTAATACGTCATAACTAAAGCGATCATTAACGAAAATGTTCCTTTTGTCATTCATCGTATAAACTAGCCAATTATCTCTTAGTTTTTTGGGGCAGAGCACGAGTACTCGATAGTTTCGTAGTTCATAATATTTAATTATCGCTAGAGCACTAAAAGTTTTTCCTAAACCCACACTGTCTGCGATAATACAGCCGTTAAAGTTTTCCATCTTTTCAATTGCACCTAACACCCCATCTTTTTGAAACTGATAGAGCTTGTTCCAAATCAACGTTTCCTTGATTCCAGTCTTCTCTTTCACAAGACGGTCATCCGTAAGTTCACTTAAATAATCAAAGAAAATATTGTATAGGGTGACAAAGTAGATGAATTCAGGTGGGTTTTCTTTATGGATAACATTTAAATTTTGCATCACTAAATCTGTTACATCTTCTAATTCATTATCACTGTTCCAAATGTTTTCAAAAGCCTGCAGCATTCCAATCGTATGTTCTCCATAAAAAGCATTGATTGCTTCCATTCTAGTCGAAGGCACGATTCCTAAACTATCCGCAGTGAAATCAACAGATCCATTCATTGCTACCGTATCGTCCTTGTTTTCTATGTGCATAAGCCTTGGATAAGCTGGATTTCTTTCCTTGAATGATTTGAACGTTGCTTTTTCCTTTATCCATTCTGCACATTCTTTGGCAATAGAAGACTGGGTCATTTCATTTCTAAGCTTAATTTCAAATTCAGTACCAAATACATTATTATTTTTGTCGATGTAAAACTCTTTCATTTCCTGCTTCTTTGAAACGAAAGTTGGTTCTGTGAAAACGAATCTAAACTCATCAATCTTGGAAAGTTCCTTTTTTAACTTCTCAAAAGCAAATAAAGTAAAGCTGGAAGAAATCATACTTATTTTACTATTCTTTTTGCTATACTCTTTTATTTCATCAACCATTTTATAGGTCTTATTATCGATAAATTTAGGTGCTTTCAAAATGGATACCCCCTTTTATATAATGAGTTCGGTACGTAATATCTGCTATCGTTAACTTTGTAAAGTACTTTAAAACTATATAACTGCTACATAATCATTTGAAATTTATCATCTTATAGAAATTATAACATAACAGGTCTATCTACTCATTCGGATTCCTACTAAAAATAATTCTAAAAACAGCAGATACATACAATGCTATTGTAGTTTTGATAGAATAAAGTAAGCTAGCCGTTTGTAAGTACGGTATGAGATAAGTACAGTAAAACAACCATCAATAAATTTGGGTATTGCAAATAGTTGTAAATTAAAAAGCAGATTGATTACATCAATTATTTGAAAAAGGTGCGTGGATTAGAGTGAACCAGATTGTTAAATTAAATTGGGTCACTTGATTCACTCTTGTCACTAAAAGTACCGATAGTGATAAGAGTGACAGGTTTTAATCTATATCATTTTAGAGGTTTATAAAAAGGTAGTAACTATCAAAAAACTAAAGCCAAGTAATAATTAACGGAACAACTAAACTTTGAAGTAAATTATAGGAATGTGAGGGGGGAAATCAGTTGTGAGTAAAAAAACATATCCAAAAAAGGATATAATTGAACTGGCGAGAAAATATGGTGAATTAGAAAATGATCCTGAACAAACCTCACTAGAAAAGAGATTAGATAAAATAATCGAATTTCTTCAAAAGGAAGAAGTTCAATATGTACTCGAACAACAAAGTGACAAAGATTCAGGGGCATATTTCTACAACAATGAAATGAATCTTACCAAAGCTAAAGGAGATGCCTTCAAGGAATATAATTACAATCAAATTGATGCAATATTCTTGGCTGTTCTTATTTCTTTATCCGAACAATCCTTTTTCAAAGCACTTAGAAGTAACCAATCAAAGATAATTAATCCCATACTTGAAGAGGAACAGTGGGTAGAAGCATTTACAAATAAATTGAGTCGTTTTGAAACAGTGTGGAATGAGAAAGACAATCGGAGATCGTGGGAATTTGTATCGGTAAATTTGGGGAGCTTATTTTATCAATTTACATTACTACCTAAAATGAGTACTCATGCTAATGAAATTCAAAATAAATTATATACATTGGTAAAATTGTTTGAGGAACTTCCAGACCATCATAAGATAGCATTATATAATCAAGCAATGAAGAATAGGATTCCAACCATACTTGGGAAATTACAAGAATACATTAAATCACTAAAGGAAACTAAACCTGATGAATATCTCGAATACGAATTACATAAAAGACTTGTTGAAATTGATAGATACCTTGAAACAGAAAACGACTTGGAGAAGTACCTCCAGGAACTAAAGGAAATCCATTCTGACAAGTAGACTAACATTAAAGATTTTGCTCGAGTTTATAGTGAATTAAAAAGAAAAGTATCTAGTGTAAATGCTAGATACTTATTTTTTTTCGCTTTTTTACCATCCGAATTTTTTTTGTGAAATTACAAATAAAATTTCTAATAGAGCAGATTTTTTTTATTTCCTATACTTCAATGTAAGAGCAATTGGCTCACCACTTTTATGAAGGGAGGTAAGAAAAGACAATGAGATTAGAATATACTTCAATTTCAAACTTGTTGCTGTTACCGAAGAACTTTTCTATTGAGGAACACGATCCATTAGTCAGTGAAATTTTAGAATCACATCATGTGTTTCATCCGCTGTATGAATTAGAGAAGTCGATTCAACTAATCTTAGATTCTATGGAAAAAAGAGGGCTAGTAATCGCAGAAGAATGGTTCAGAAGCGGTTTGGAAGGAAAACGAACTCAACGAACAAAGGCGGTTACTGAAATCAATCAGTATGTTGACGGTGCTCATGATGATGTTGATGAAAGTCGTTTACACGATTATTGGAGAGGAAACAATCTTCCAATTGCTAACAGCTTTGATGCATTAGCTAATTACAAACAGCTTCATCCAACGTACAACTTAATGCTCCAGTACAGGAAGCATTCCAATTACCTGAAACAGTGGGACTTGAATCTAAAGCATGACGGGGTCGAGTTAGAAAACGGTGATGTTAGGATGAAGGGAAAATGGCAGAGTTTTGCAAGCTACACAGGCAGAATGTCCGCTAAACAACTTCCGTTAACCTCTTTGCCAAGTGAGATGCGTGATTACATTGTTCCACCTAAGGATTCGCAATTAGTGAGCATTGACTTAAACAACGCAGAGTTACGCTTCCTTGCTTACTATGCTAAGTGCGACCAATTGATTCAACGGTTTAATGCTGGTGAAGACATTCACTATGAAACTGCTAAACTTATTCAAAGTAAAATGAATCGTCATAAAGTAGCTGATGAACAGGCTCGTGAACTAGCAAAACGGTACACGTACAGTTTCTTGTATGGTGCAGGGGTAAAAACAATCCAAAAAAGCTTGCAAAAGGTCTTCAAAGGCATCACAAGTGCTGATGTAGTAACTATCAATGATGCTTTCATTCAGCAGTACCCAGAAATTCAAAGTTTTTTACTTGAAAGAGAAAAGAGTGACAGCCTGCTAACTGCCTTTGGGGAGGTAAAGCCAATTGCTAAATTTTACGAAGCACAGAAGAGAAACTTTACACTGCAGTCGAGTGTTAGCGTAGCCATCAAAATGCTGATGAAGACCTTGGCAAATCACAAAATAGAAATTATGCATGCCTTACACGATGAAGTGTGGATCTCAATACCTATTGAAACGAATCTATCGACTTTAATGGATGAAGTAGCAACAGAATTTGAAGAAAAAATAAAAAATACTTTCAGAGGTTTCCCTTGTAAAGGGTTGCTGACGATAGAGAAAATTGGAGGAAAAATACAATGAATAGTAATGAAGAAGCAATTTACCTGGATGATTTTAAAGAGAAAGTAAGTGATGGAGCGGTTAGTTTTTTAATTACGGATGCAAAGTACGACATGATTAAGACCAAAAAGAATGAAGACGTTCAAATTATTAAGTTAACAGTAGAAGTTCAAGAACTTGATAATCCTGCTGGTGATAAAGAAGTGAAAAACATCAACCTCTTTGTAAATAAAACACCTAGAGGCTCATTTCACAGGTTTGTGAAGGCTGTATTAGAGGTAGTTCGGACAAATGCTTTCACCCCAAGTCTTTTATTTGGTTTAAAAGGAAAAGCAATGCTGTCTCATTACACACCAGAAGGTTCTGAATTCGCCTATCCACAGATGAATGATTGGGTGTTCTATGCTACTTCAGACGAAGTGAGCGAAGCATTGGAAGATTATCTTGATGATGGCTTAGATGATTTGGACTTTTAAAGGAGGGCTGAAAACGAAATGTTCAAAGTTACAAACATGAAAAACTTAAAATTTATTCGACAATATGTACGTGATGTAGAAATAGAAATAAAAGAAGTTGAAGAGTTTAGTAGCTACTCCAACTTTGTAAAAGAAGTAAAAAGTGCAAATTTAAAATCAATAGATGTCATGGAAAAGTTGAACGCTGATTACATCAGTCATGTACCAATTCATTGGCTCATAGAAAAACATGAGTTGGAATTGAACCCTAATGGTAATAGCGAACTTCCACTTTCAGTCAAGTTTGCTTATGACCAGATGATGCTAGAGGTAGGTAAAGAAATTGTCGGCTATTCCATGAGTGACTCTGGACGTATCAGTTTTAACAACAAAAGTTTTGCTGAATGTGTGATGAAACTATATTCATTAGTAGCAAATCGAAACGATCCTGAAAGCCTACTTGTTTACAACAAGGAAAAAGGTTACTGGGAAGATGCGACACAACCGCTACACAGATTAATCATTGAAATAGCACATGCCGCTGGTGAAAACATCGAGGACAGTTGGACTGTTCATATAGAAAAATCAGTTGTTGATATTCTTAAAAGGAAAGTAGTCTTCATAGAGTCGGCAAACTTTAACAAAGACCACTTCCCATTAAGAAACTATACGCTTTATTCTACCACAGGTGAGCTCGTGCCACATGCACCAAATAACCTAGCCACCTTTGGTAGTTCAGTAGAATACCAACCGAATACTGATTGTCCTGTATTTCAACAGTTCCTAACATCGCTCTTTCATGAGGTTAAAACGATTGAATTTGTGCAGGAATGGTTCGGTTACACACTTTCTACAAGTCACAAAGCAAATGCATTCCTCATTGGAGTTGGGGCAGGAGCGAATGGGAAATCTACACTATTTGATGTCTTAGCTCAACTGGTAGGCATTCAGAATGTCGCATCCGTTCCACTCTCCAATTTCAATAGTGAGTTTGGATTAGAACCTTTAATAGGAAAGAAACTGAATCTCGCAACAGAATCAGATGTCGATGCATTTAAAACAGGAAAGCTGAAGGCTTTAACAGCAGGTGAGGAAATTTCCATCAACAGAAAAAACAAAATGGAAATCACAACGAAATTACCAACCAAGCTCGTCTTTCTCATGAATGAGTTACCTTTGCTTAGCGATGACAGCTTTGGCTTTGAACGTAGGTTACTCATCCTACCGTTCGACAAGACATTTCTCCCGCATGAACAAGACAAGGATTTACCTAAAAAGCTTGCAAACGAATTAGAAGGAATACTTTCATGGGCTTTAGACGGGTTGAAACGATTAATCGCAAACAATTACACTTTCACGATTTCTGAATCGATGCAACATGCTAAGGAATTATATTTTGGTGTTGGAAACCCAATTGAAAAATTTATAGAAGAATGTGTCACTGCTGAACCATCTAATGTCATGGACGCTAGAGATTTAATGAACGCTTACTCTATTTGGATGACGAACAATGAATTTCCATTCAAAGGAACAAACACACCACAAAAGTTTTGGAAGTTGTTTAAAGAAGCAATGGATGTAAAGCTAATTGAATTTTCTCGTGGAAAATCAAACGGAAGAACGGTCGTTCGTGACATTGCATTAAAATAGAAAGCTTTTCACTGCTGTCACTGACATCACTAACAGTGATTAGAGTGACGACAGTGACAAGATTTACAGTCAGTCAAACGTAAGAAATTCAAATATATATTATAGAAAGGATAGGGACGTCATGTACTTTGAGGAATCATCCAAGCATGAATATCAAACATTCATCGACATACTCACAGAAATGGTATCTAACTACATGGAAAAACAATCACAGAAAGGGGAGGTTTCATGTGCAGGGAATAATCAGGAAGTCCGATCAAGCCAGTCATCAAGCACAGGTAAAGAGGGTGGCACTTTATGCGAGAGTATCAACGGTGGAGCAAGCTGAGGAAGGCTACAGTATTGATGAACAGTTAAACCTTTTAAGAGAGTGGTGTGACCATCATGGTCACATCATTCATAAGGAATATGTAGACAGAGGAATTAGTGGAAAGAACATTAGCGGACGTCCTGCGATTCAACAACTACTACACGATGCACCACAAGGCAAGTTCGACATTGTGCTCGTTTGGAAAATGAACAGACTTTCTCGTAAAAGTGTGGATTTACTAACAATCGTAGACCAACTACAGAAACGTAACATTGGTTTCCGTTCTTACACAGAACAGTACGAAACAGAAACACCTTCAGGGGTCTTGCAGTTTCAAATGATGGCGGCAATTGCGGAGTTTGAACGTGCGAACATTGCAGAAAACGTAAAGATGGGAATGATCGCACGTGCGAAAGAAGGACTGTGGAACGGTGGGCAAGTACTTGGGTACAATACGGTGAAAGAACGAAGCAACAATCGTAAAGGCGAAGTATCCAAGTTATACATTAATGAAGAAGAAGCAATCATCATTCGCAAGATTTTTGACATGTACGTGAATGGGCATGGCTACAAAGCTATTTCCAACCACTTAAACAAACAGGGCTTTAAAACAAAGAAGAACAATCCCTTCTCCATTAACGGAGTAAAGACCATTCTATCAAATCCCGTCTATGCTGGTTACATTCGGTACAACGTAAGACGTGACTGGAGCGAAAAAAGGAGAAATAACATCAATCCAGACCCCATCATCGTTCCTGGGCAACACGAACCAATCATTTCATTGGAAGTGTGGGAACAGGCAAAAGCAACGATGAAAAAACGTTCACGAAAACCGAATCGAGTTCATGATGGAGAGTTTCCTTTAACAGGTCTTCTACGATGTCCAGTGTGTGACGCAGGGATGGTTATTGGAAGAACGACTAACAGACTTAAAGATGGTACAAAACGTGTGTTAGAGTATTATGTTTGTGGAGCTTGGAAAAACAAAGGTACAGCAGTTTGCCGGTCGAATGGCGTTCGTACCGACTACGCAGACAAATATGTCCTTGAGAAACTCACCAATTTAGCTGAAAATGACATTCTCATCAAACAAATTGTAGACAACATTAATGAAAAGAATAAAAACAACGTAGCACCTTTACAACAGGAATTTGAACTTATAAAGAAGTCATTAAACGATTTAAAGCAGAAAAAAGATAAGTACTTGCAATTGTATGTAGAAGAAATCATTTCTAAAGTAGACCTAACAAATCAACTGACAGAAATTGAACAAAAAGAAGCTCAATTAAAAGAGAGATTACAGCCAGTCGAGGGAAGGCTAACCATTGATAACATCCCGAAAGTAGAATATAAAACGGTAAAGCAAGTTATGAAAAACTTCTCTAAAGCATACAAAGAAGCACTCACAAGGGAACAGCGAAAAGCCTTACTCCATGCACTCATTCATAAGATAACGATTTCTGAAGATCGCAAGATAGATACAATACAAATTCAATTGAACCGTGAAGTAACACATTACTTCAATCAAAAAGAAGGAGCAGACTCATCCATCCAAGATGATCCTGCTCCCTTTTTTAATGTCCTGCTTGACCTATAGGTTTTCTTATAGACGTAAGAAAGACCTTTTTAAATATATATTATTTCCTTGAAGTAATCATGCTTCATGGTTACTTAAAACATTCAAGGAGGATATAAATCATGAAGAGTTATAATGAAAGGTTCAAACAGATGGAATTTAATCATGTAAAAGAAGCACCAACCAAACGAGTACCAGCTAAGCGAGTGAACATTGTCAGTGTAAAAATGGTAAAGGAATGTAGCATGTTGTACAAAAATAGAGTAGTCCGTAGTCCTGAAGATGGTTACAGGCTACTCCAGCAATTTCTAGGGGAGGTTGATCGAGAGCATTTCATCGTTGTTTGTTTAGATACAAAGAATCAACCGACAGCAATCAATGTGTGTCACATTGGCAGTTTAAATGCATCGATCGTACACCCTAGAGAAGTGATGAAACCAGCGATTCTTTCCAATGCCGCTTCTATTTTAGTTGGGCATAATCATCCTTCAGGGAATGCCGATCCAAGTCAAGAAGACATTCATGTGACAAGAAAGCTTGTAGAAGCAGGAAAGATAATTGGTATTGATTTACTCGACCACATTGTGATGGGAGAAGATGAATTTGTCTCACTCAAAGAAAAAGGATACATCTAACCGTCCAGTGTACGATGCTGTGTGGTTTAAGGAAGAAATGTTAAATAAGTTTGGTATTTCTGTTACACCAGAAGAAGTTGGCTATGAAGCGGTTTTACTAGAGCATGATGAAATTGATGAAGATATTATTTCAAAAGTAGATTTACAGCTTCTACCTAATCCGCTTCTAGCACATTCATTCATCTACACACATTCAACAGGTGATGAATGGTTACTCATCCTTGTCACCCATGAACAGGATGGAGCAATCCTTTACCAAGCATGGTTTAAAAACAATCAAAAAATATCCGACTGAGAGGTGATGGTATGAAAGTCATTCAATCTCTAGCAGATGTTCAAGCGTTAGAACGTGAGGAACATCTGCCTTCTTTTTATATTGATGAAATCAAAAATCAGTTCCACTTATGGTACGAAGTAGAAAACAATGGAGATGAGATTCAAGACTTCTCCTTACCTTCCTGGGCTTGTATCTATCATTTCAATGATGTGGAAGATGCAAGAATGCTAGAAAGCTGTGTAAATGACATTGAATACGTTGAAGCAGAGCGAATAGATGGAATGAAGTACTTTCGTATTGGAATCATGCAAGACCATCAACTGTCTGTTATTTACTTTTTAGAAGGTACTTTACCTTACAGGACAGAAAAGTGGTTAGAACATTAGGAGGTTCATATGTTTGCAAACAAAGAGAAAAGGTACATGACAAGAATGATTGCCGAAGACGTACACGTAGAAATACAAAAGATCTTGTGGGATTTAATTGATGAACAGCGTAAGAACGATTTAGAACTAGATTATTTACAAGTATTTGAATTAATCGCAGAGCATGGGAAGCAACACATCATTCACCGTCAGGAAGTACCTGAAAGAAGCGTAAGACGGGAATTTCTGTTAAAGTACACGACACCAATTAATCAGACGATTTGGTGCATTGACAGTGAAGAGTACCAGATGATGTTGTTTCCAAGTGATTATTAAGGGGGTGAACTGTTTTGAATAATAAAGAAGTTGTGTTAGATATTGCAAAAGGTATATTGGAAGTTGTTCTAGGTGTGTTATGTAAAAAGTGACTTTTACTCATTACTTATTTTAAAATCCGTTAAAGGGATTCCTAGTGTAGTAGATACTACAGCTATGTAAAGAGAAAGCTGTAGTATCTACTACACCAAACTTCTAAAAATATACTTTATAAATGACAAAATAGAAGATGGACCAAGAACCGATAGCTACTTCACCCGTAAAAAAAGAGACACCTCACCTGTTAGTATGAGATGCCCTTACCAATATATTTCAATCATTATGCTTATTGTTTATTCAGGCTAGACATGATGCAAAATTAATTGATATTTTTTATATCTAATTTTTTGTAATTGATTTTATTTGGATTTAAATGACTTGGTCCTATAAAGTATCTATCCTTTACCTCACTAATGCTTCTGGTTTTACTGTAGACTCTTACTTTTTGATCGTTTAATTGAAAAGAATCACCTAACCCAAAACCATTCCAATCATTACCAAAATGATCTTTCCGTAGGTTTTTAACAGTACCATTGTAGATTAGTTCTAGATCTTTCACCGCTTCGTCATGAAAGTATACAATCATCACTTCTGATTCATGACTAACGCTATTTAATGGTTTCTCATTAAAATGTGTAGATAAAAATGAGTCTTCTTTTTTGATGAATTCTAATTCTTTCCGTTTATAATCTTCTCTAGATAGTCCGGCTATCATATATAAACAGCTGTATATATTCTGATTATTTGTTAATTTATATACTTGCTCGCAAATCTTTTCCCAACTGGCTTCCATATATTTGACATTCTTATTTCCTCTATATATTATTCCATCTTTTTCTTCAGGAAATTTAGTTGCAATTGTTTTTTCTACTTTACCCACTAATCGAAAATTCATACTGGAGCATAGTGCAGCGAAACATGCTAGTTTATATGGAATTTCAGTAAACTTGAATGTTTGCCTATATCCTATTTTATTAATTTTGTCTATATCAATTTCATCGCTTGTTAATCCCAATACTCCATTTTTCTCTTGATATTTGTTATAGAACTTTATTATTCTATATGTTGAACTAGTTAGTTTAAATGAGTTTTGTTCTTCAATTAGTAGTGTTGATACCGACTGATGAAATTCCTCCAATTTTGGATAGGATGTATTAATTATTTCAACTAGGTTCAAACTCTTACAATCAATGCTTAGTAATTCCTTTTTAAAACTTGGTTGAATACCAGTATGCACTTTTAGTAAATAATCTATCTCTAAGATAATGCTAGGGGGTTCCTCTATCGACTTTTTGACTTTTGTATAGGGTAAGTGATGTGTGTGGGAAGTCATATTCCTCAAGTTATATATCAATCTGTATTCAAAGGACTTTTCATATAGGTTTCTATTCTTTTCAATAAATTTAGATTGAACTGCACTATATTCTCTTTTTATAAAACTTTCCCACTGTTCTATGAATTGAACAGTTTTTATAATGTAATCTGTTATAATACTCTCATCATCAAATTGATTGACTTTACCTGATTCCCAATTTTGGAAGTTTTCATACGATTTTTTAAGATCTTTAATTCTTTCTGAAACAGGGGTTAATTTGTTAACTGTTTTTATATCCTCTTTCAACACGGATAACTCTTCACCTGTTATACTTTCCTTTTTAAAGATTATAGTGGATTCATTAGAGGAATTCCTATATGTTTCATAAATTCGCATATTTTCCTCCTTCCATTGAAATTTCTCCAAAGACTAATGTTAGCAATTTCAATGATTACTATGTGACAACAAAAGCAGTTTAGTTATTAAATAATATTTTACCATAACTTTTAACACAAGAGCCTAGTTTAGCTATTTTATAAGTTTTTCTTGTAATCGCTAACTATTGTAAAATCAGAATCAACCGTATCACATTATAAAGATGTGGTATCATATGCTAAAGAATTCATCACTTTTATAGGACTTATCTATGGTAAGCTTGATTTTTTTAGTGCTTTATATTTAAAAAACCTCACTTAGATACGTTACGGAGAACCGTATCATAAATAATGTCGAAATGCTGACTTATATAGATGAAGTGATTATTTAGCAACAAAATCATGTATAATCAAATTAGAACGAACGTTCAATTCATAAAAAGGAGAATATTTTTGAACAAAAGACGATATGACAGTGAGAATGCAAAATATAAAATCATGGATAAAGCTTTTCTTTTGTTTTCACAAAAAGGGTATAATCAAACGTCAGTTGGGGATATTTCAAAAGCTTCAGGCTACAGCAAAGGTCACATTTATTATCATTTTAAAAACAAAGAAAAACTTTTCGTCCTGTTAGCGCAAAAGACTATGCGAGATTGGTACAACAAATGGATGCACAAAGAATCCACATACTCAACAGCAACAGAAAAATTGTGTGGTGTGGCACTACATGTGTTATATAATTTCCAAACACCATTATTAAAATCAGGCCAAGAGTTGGCTTCTAATCCGAATTCGAGTCCTGAATCTGTGAAACAATTATTTAATTTAGCCGAAATTCCAATAGGTACTTATAAATCCATTTTGCAAGAAGGTGTAGACAAGGGGGAGTTTAGAGACGGAAATATAGATGAGTGGTCTGTATTGTTAGGCACATGGCTAGGTGGCTTATCTCAGCTTACTAATACTCAAGATTTAAGCACACTTGAAGCCCTTTTTAGTAAAGCAATTACTATATTTTTAGGAGAAATTAAAAAAGGAGGTAGTTAAAATGAAAATTGGCTTAATAGGTGACAGCTTAACTGAAGGCCGTCCAGGGGTGTCTTTTGTCAACATTCTAAAAGATAAATATCCAAGTTTTACTTTGGAAAATTTGGGGAAACCTGGGGAGTCTGTCAAAAGTTTGCACACACGTTTAACAAAAACACCATTAGATACGGATTATGACCTTTCCTTTCTTTGGATAGGAGTCAATGACGTCTATTCAAAATTGCTGAAAGTACAAGCTCAACCAATTGTATCCGGACATGAGGAATTTCAAGAATATTTCACCAATGTTTTAGAGTTAGTTATCACTTCTTCTAAACGAGTTGTGGCCGTATCCCCAGCAATAGTAGGGGAAAAAATAGAGAATACTTCGAATAAGGAATTAAAAGAATTAGCATTGATTATTCAGTTCATCACTAATAAATATCCTGATGTAAGTTTTCTGAATATGCATTCCGTGTTTGAAAAAGGTTTAGCTAAATTAGATTGTTCCGACTATATTAGCACTAGTGTGATGGGTGTCATGAAGGATGTTCTCTTTTATAGAAACCCGGTTCGAATTGACAAACTATCAAAAAAGCGAGGTTTACATTTAACCTTAGATGGCATTCATTTAAACAGTAAAGGCGCTTCATTGGTAGCTGATGAATATGCAGCACTAATTGACCAGTTTCTACATAACAAAGATGCAACAGTAATAAAATGACAATAATGGATGGAAATAGTTTTTACAACATCTAATCAAAATACATCCCTAACTATTATCGAGATGGTATTATTATATTTTGGTAATTGGATAGAAAAAATCCTATTTCCCGTAACATCTACTTTTTCTATCATTAATATAAATGTCTAAAAATAGTAGCTTTTTTCCTTAAATAAGCAAATGACCATTTTGTTCTAGAATCTCATAGTCTATAATCATATGCTACGCTAGAAATTTTGATGGATAAAATGCTATTAGAGCCACTATTTGCTAACCCTTATACCAAGATTCCGCCACTTCCGAAATTCATTTGTTTAGCATTCAATGGTCCATTTATCAACTACCCATCAAAATTTCTTAGTGCATCTTACATATATACATTTCCATTAATTGTTACATTGCCCTTATTAGATAAAATAGCTTCAGGTCCTTTCCTCAGAAGGCGATTTAAATGAAAGATAAAGAAATTCCACTTAATACGTTATTACTTACTTTTGCTATACAACAAGTTGTAAATACCAAAATAATAGATATAATTATAAAAAATACAATTTCAATTTATTTGCAAAACGATAGGTTAATAACATTATTTAAATATAGTATAAGTCAGTAGACATTCCAAGAAAGATATAAGTCATAAGCGATACATCAAACCAATCCCCAAAAAACGAAGGTGAATCAAAATATGAACAATCAAATCCAAATCCTAGTAGTAGAAGATGACAATGATATCAATCAATTACTATGTAACATCATAAAGAAGAATGGCTATCATCCTCAACCTGCTTTTTCTGGCACGGAAGCCATGCTGTATCTGGAAAAGCAGGAGTGGGATATGCTACTTCTCGACCTGATGCTTCCGGGAATGTCTGGAGATGAAATTCTTACTAAGATTACTGAGCAAAGTAATATCCCAGTTATTATCATTTCAGCAAAAATAGATCAGGAAACGAAAATAGGTATGCTACGAACTGGGGCAGATGATTATATTACAAAGCCTTTTGATAATGAGGAAGTTTCTGCTCGGATTGACTCTCATTTGAGAAGGTACCAACGAATAAATAAACTGCCAAGCACGAAGAAACTTGTTTATAAAGACATTGAGATTGATCAAGAAGCTAAAACGGTATTTCTACAAGGAAAGCAACTAAATTTTACAGCACGTGAATACGAGATATTAGTTCTTTTCATGGCCTCACCAAAGAAGGTTTTTACAAAGAAAAATTTATTTGAAAGTGTGTGGAAAGAGGCGTTTTATGGGGATGATAATACGATTAATGTACATATAAGCAATATACGAAACAAGTTAGCAGCTGTTAATCCAGATGAGCAGTATATTGAGACGATTTGGGGAATGGGGTATCGACTTAAGACTTAAGGTTTTCTTAAGATTCTCCTTAAGAGTTCGTTAAGATTTCCTTTCTATACTAAAAGCATCATTTTGAGGAGGGGAATATATGAGCAAATATGTACTGAAAACAAGTAACTTAACGAAACAATTTAAAAATCAAGTTGCTCTAAATAAAGTAAATTTATCTATTAAAAAAGGATCCATTTATGGTTTTATTGGACAAAATGGTGCGGGGAAATCTACGTTTATTCGAATTGTGACAGGTCTTGCCAGTCCAACTACTGGTTCGATTGAATTATTCGGACACAGCAATGCGCAAGAAGTCATTAACTCTCGGAAGCGGATTGGCACGATCATAGAGGGGCCTGCATTATATCCGCATATGACGGCTGCCGAAAATTTAGAAGCACATCGACTTTTAAAAGGAATTCCAGGAAAAGAATGTGTGAAAAAGACGCTTGCTATCGTCGGTCTTCATGATACAGGGAAAAAGAAGGCGAAAAACTTTTCATTAGGTATGAAACAAAGGCTAGGAATAGCGATTGCTTTACTTGGAGATCCTGAATTTTTAATGCTTGATGAGCCTATCAACGGCCTAGATCCAATGGGAGTTGTTGAAATACGTGAGCTTTTGAAAAAATTAAATCAGGAATATGGTATGACCATTTTAATTTCTAGTCATATATTGAGTGAATTACATTTACTTGCAACCCATTACGGGATTATTCATCAAGGTAATTTAGTGGAACAATTAACGGTAGAAGAGCTTAATGCAAAATGTCAGCGATTTTTGCATATCAAAGTAAATAATCCGGAAAAGGCAACTACGATTATAGAAACAACACTTTCAACAAATGATTTTGAAGTGATGCCAGATGGTTGTATTAAATTATTCGGCTATGTGGATGCCCCTGGAAAGATTTCCTCCATTCTTGTAAAAGAGGGTCTAGTTATTGAGCAATTCATGCCGATGGGACAGGATCTGGAGTCTTATTTTATGAAGCGTATTGGGGGTATCCATCATGGGTAACCTTATTAAAGCGGAATGGTATAAGCTGAGAAAAGATCGAACATTTTGGTTTTTGATCCTCCTATTAATTGCGACTAGTATCTTCTATCCTTTATTAATTATATTTGACGAAGGAGCAGAATTGATCAAGATTAGCAACTTTTATCAGTCAGATTTGCTTAATGCGAATATTTATGTAATCAAACTCATTCCCTGCGTATTAGCTGGTTTCTTTATCTCAAAGGAATATTCATCAGGTACGATGAAAAATATTGTATCTTCTGGAAATAGTAGAGCACGTATTTACTTTGCAAAATTAATTGTTTTTTCAATGGGTGCAGTAATTATTTCAATAATCATTCCGATTATTTTAACAGGTTCAATGGCTGTTTACTTGGGCTTTCCAGATATGCCTGAATGGAGTTATTTTGTAAAAACGATCGGTTTCTTCATACTCTATGCGGCTGCGTTTGCATCATTAATGACATTTTTTGCAACGATCTTAACAGATACTGGAAAGGCTATTGCTTTTATGATTATATTTTTCCAGATGGCTGAAGGCATCCTAACTACAATTGCTGAGTATATTCCATACTTTGAGCCATTAGTGGAGAACTCTATTTTTTATTTATTGTGGAATATAGAAATTGTAGCTTCATTGAACAGTAGGGATTTATTAAATATGATATTTATTCCTATCATCTCTATCGCTGTCTTTGGGGGATTAGGTGGCTTTGTCTTTCAGAAAAAGGAAATAAAATAAATGAATGTGGGGTGATGAAAAATGATGTATGTAACAATATTTTCGCTTAGCATAGCATTGTTTTTTTTCATCCGCTTTATGTTCTTAAAAAGAGAAATACAAAGAGTAACGAGACAA
Source organism: Ornithinibacillus sp. 4-3 (assembly GCF_040958695.1). Classification (NCBI taxonomy): domain Bacteria; kingdom Bacillati; phylum Bacillota; class Bacilli; order Caryophanales; family Bacillaceae; genus Ornithinibacillus; species Ornithinibacillus sp. 4-3. Next base: position 2,843,975 of record NZ_CP162599.1, on the reverse strand, counting down.
CTACAGGAGAGAAACCAAGATAAAATAGATTCGAAAATTAAACTTGGTTATTATGATAAGGATATTGAGGAATTAGCAAAGGAAATAAATATCCAAATAGATGAAACTAAATACGCAATCGCACAAAAAAGACGTACAGAGAATGAGTTAAAGCAAGCAATCTCAAGTATTTCACATGATATTCGCACACCGATGACTTCTATTTTGGGATATATTCAATTTTTGGAAGATGATGATTTAACCCATGAAGACAGAAAAGAGCATGTTCTAATTGTAAAGAATGGTGCATTGAGATTGAAAGTGCTACTAGAAGATTTTTTTAAGTTATCCATTATTGAGTCGGCAGATTATCCATTAAAGATAGAATCCATTCTATTAAATGATTTGGTTCCAGAGGTTTTGGTAGGCTTTTATGAAGAATTTAATCAAAAGCATATAGAACCGACCATTAATATTCCGGTGGATGATATAAGGATTAAGGCTGATTCTTCAGCAGTAAAGCGGGTAATTGAAAACTTAGTTACAAACGCTTTAAAGCATTCTACTGGTAATGTGGACATTATTTTAAAAAGAGCCCCGGCATTTGTTGAGTTTACGATCAGTAATCCAGCTCCGCAATTAAAGGAAGAAGAGCTTTTTCATTTGTTTGATCGTTTTTATAAAGTAGATAAAGCAAGAAAGGGAAAAGGAACAGGACTTGGATTATCTATTGCTAAAAGCTTGATGGAAAAAATGAATGGAAGTCTTTCTGCGGAATTAGATAAGGGCCAATTGATTATGAGGTGTAGGTGGAAAACTGGAGTGGGAGATAGTAAAAAGGCGTGAGCGCTTATTATAAGTTAATATTTTGATATAGAGGCAAAATCATAGGACTGGAAATCGCTACCAGTTCTATGTTTTTGCCTTTTAAATTACAACTTCCCAATATTTATCCTCCCTTTCCGTATATCAAAAATATTACGTCAGACGAAATTTCTGAGTCTCGTACTTATTGACAAGCAATAGTTAGATGATAAAATTAATGTTTATTCATCATTTTTTGAAAATTACATCCCCTATATCTTTATAAATAACCAGAGTAGAAAGGTAGATGCCTTATTCATTCAGTAGATAATGAGTTTTATCTGACAGCCTTTAGAGAAATAGTACAAAGGGTAAATTCTATTCTGTTATACGATAAATAGGAGATTGGAAGTCTGGTAATTTCTGAGAACATAATGGTGAAAGCATACAAATAAAGGAGAGATAACATGGATGCAGATGTAGCTGTAGTCGGACTAGGGACGATGGGCAGCATGACAGCATGGCAACTTTCACGACAAGGTGTATCCGTATTAGGTTTTGAACAATTTGGGATAGGGCATGATCGTTCCGCGTATGGAGGGGGATCAAGACGTTTTAGAATCGCTTCCCCATTAGTTGAGGAAACGCCGTTTATTAAAGGTTCATATCATATGTTTCGTGACCTGGAACAGGAGGCTGGTCAACAGCTCTTATCGTATAGTGGTGCATTAACGATAGGCGATCCTGATTCCCAGCGTATGAAAAATGTAATGAGAAGTATTCAGGAATATGATTTAAGACATGAAATTTTAGATGATCATGAAGCGATGCGCCGCTATCCACAGCACCGTTTATTACCAGGAGAAGTGACTGTTTGGGATGAGATGGGTGGAGTACTTCGCCCAGAGCAAATTGTCATTGCTGCTGTAAACCGTGCTCGGAAGTTAGGTGCACAGGTTCATTCCTATACAGAAGTGAAGGATATTCAAGCTGATGAAACTGGTGTAACAATTATTGCTGGCGAAGATGAAAAGGAATATCGTGTTGGCAAAGTGATTGTTACGGCAGGACCGTGGGCAAATAAATTAGTGCCTAACATGAATAAGATTTACTCGGCACAACGTATTATTATGACTTGGTTTATTCCAGAGAGTCCTGAGCAATTTACTGAGGAGAAGTTTCCTAACTTTTCTCGTTTAAGTGGCGGGCGACATATTCAAGGAACTCCTGCGATTGATGGGAGACTAGTGAGAGTCAGTGAAAGTTTGGAAAGAGCGAAATATGATAGTGCGGATCATTTTGATAAGAATGTATCAGTAGAAGATATCCTAGGAGTACGAGAAGCGGTTAAAGAATTAATACCAAACCTCAATCCAGATCCGGTCAGTATTGCTCCATTTATGGACGGGTTTACAACGGATGGGTTACCAATTGTAGGAAGTACTTCGAAGAATGAAAATGTGATTTTGTTATGTGGTTTCTCTGGACAAGGGTTCTCACAATCACCTGCCATGGGAGAAATCGCAGCTCATTTAGCAATGGGGAACAAGACAGGGTATGATATTAAACATCTTTCACCAAAAAGATTCGGCTTATAATTCAATGTTTTTTCAAAAAGAATAAGTGAATTTTACCTATAACATCAAGGGAACGGGACAAAATTTTAGGGGGGAATTTCGTGAAATTCCATAAGGTCAAATTTTTAATTGTTTTATTAATTGTTGCATTGGTTGCTGCTGGGTGTAGTGATTCTGGTGACAATTCATCCGGTAATGAAAATGATGGTAACACAGAAAAGGGTGGAGAACTGAATATCGCACTTAATGCCTCACCACCAAGCCTTGATCAGCCTGCTACAGCAGCTGCTGCTACTCGTGATACAGCAATGCTTATGTATGAAACACTTGTTACAGTTGATGCAGAATATAAAACCGTTCCAATGTTAGCTGAAACGATCGATCTAAGTGACGATGGTAAAGAGTATACTTTTCATTTAAGAGAAGGTGTCAAATTTCATAATGGAAAAGAAATGATCGCCGAAGATGTCATCGCATCAATGGAACGTTGGTTAGAACAATCTTCATTGACAGGTAATATTTTTGTTGATGCAACATGGGAAGCGGAGGATGATTATACTGTAGTATTAACATTAGCTGCTCCATCGGCGTTAACATTAGATACACTTGCTACAACGAAACAAGCGCCCGCGATTATGCCAAAAGAAAATATTGAATCAGCACCAGCTGAAGGTGTGGAAGAATATATCGGAACAGGGCCTTTTAAGTTTGTTGAGTGGAAGCAAGATCAGTATATCCATTTTACTAAGTACGAGGACTATCAACCAGTAGAGATGGAAGCAAGTGGACTATCTGGTAAAAAAGAAGCGTTAGTTGATGATATTTTCATGCATATAGTGTCTGATACATCAACTCGTATAGCTGGGCTACAATCAGGGGAGTATGATTTTGCCTATGATATTCCTTATGACAATTTTGAACAGCTTGATAATGATCCAAATTTAGAGACACTTTTAGTTCCTTCAGCAAATGCCGTTTTAAAATTTAACAATGTGCAAGGAATTGGTAGTGATTTTAAATTGAGAGAAGCGATTAATACAGGTCTTGATTTAGACGAGATCATGATGGCGGCTTTTCCAAACAAAGACTTTTATTGGTTAGCACCAGGGTACATGGATGTAAATCTTTCTAACTGGTCAAGTGATGCAGGAAGCGAGTATTACAATCAAAATGATCCAGAAAAAGCGAAAGAAATGCTGGAAGATATGGGCTATGATGGAGAAGAGTTTAGGATTTTAGCAACGCGAGATTATGACTATATTTACAGTTTAGCAGTTGTTATTCATGAACAATTGACGAATATGGGAATAAACTCTAAACTTGAAATTTTCGATTGGCCAACCTTATCTCAGATGACCGAAAATGAAAATGAACTGGGCTCTTGGGATGCGACTATTTCTGGTTCATCTATTGTTAGTACTCCACCACAATTAATTTCCTTAAGTCCTTCTTGGGCAGGGGGAGTAAACGATTCGTTCATTGTTGATACCATGGAAGATATCGAACTAGCTAAAGACCATGAAGAGGCTAAAGAACTATGGGATACATTACAGCTTTATGCTTGGGAAGAGCACTTACCGACAATTCAATTGGGTGGATTTAGTAAGGTATATAGCTTAAATAATAAAATCAAAGGCGTTGAAACATTAGTAGGCCCAATTTTTTGGAATGTGACTGTAGAAGAGTAAGTTGATATTTGTAATATGTAAACAGTAGTGAACTGCACTCTAATTCTTGGAGACATTTAATCTGAGAATTGGAGGTGCAGTTCATTGTTTTAGGGATTATTCCCACTGGAAAATCTTCGAAAGACGAACCCTCAATTATTCTCCGCCATCCTACCAAGAGGACCATTTTCGTCAATGATATCTTGAATGTCGTAAACAGAAATAGGAAACATTGGAAAACCAAATGCATATGGAGCCAGCTCATATAGCTGAAAATAAATAACAAGCGATTTATCTGCAATGTAAAAGTCTTGATTCGGTGCGATTTCCTTAAATTCATTGATTACTGGAATGTCCCGTTGCTTAATTTGTTCCTTAATTAATCGAGAGAGTCTTTCCACATAATGGCTGTTCGGTTTAAATAAATCCTTTAGTGTACAGGATTTTTGTTTTTGTAGGTCATATGTTAGGGAATTGATATAGGTCATTCCATGTGCGGCTTGATAAAAGTATGCGTAGTTGGAAAATGTAAAGCTCAGTACATCTCTCTGGTTGTTTTTTATCTCGTAATATCCAAGCATTTCTACAAGCGTTGATGGTGCATCTGCCATTTGTTGATTGATTAGTTGCTGTGTTTTTCGGGAAATATCTTGATTAATTGAATGCTGGAGAGGTTGATTATTCCTAAGGAAAACTTGTGGATAATATATTGTTTTATTTTTATTATTTCCAAGCACCAGTGTTTGGATGGATACAGGTAAAGATATAGGCATTTTTCTCATCCTTTTTGAATTTATTTTATGTTTCAATGGTGTGTGATGTGAAAAAGTGTTTTGGAAGCTGTTATTAGATGAGAGAATATATGTAAAAATGATACTAAATATGAATCGTATTATGTGGAGACATAAATGAAACTAGTTGGGATTCACTGTAAAAAGGGTAAGATAGACTGACTACATTCCTTATACTAGTGAATTATGCTATAGTTGTTTTAGAAGTTAGAATATTGATACAAATGAGGAGGATTCAATGATGATTACTGATACAGATTTGAAGCACCTACGACGTTGTATTGAATTAGCAAAAACTGCGCTTGAATTAGGTGAGAAGCCTTTTGGTTCAGTCCTTGTCTCGGCCAGTGGAGAAGTACTTCAGGAAGATCATAACCACGCGGTGAGTGGTGATCATACTCAACATCCAGAATTTACTTTGGCGCGATGGGCAGCCAATAATATGACGCTTGAGGAAAGGAATAAAGCAACAGTATATACCTCGGGTGAACATTGTCCTATGTGCGCTGCCGCTCACGGTATGGCTGGTTTAGGGCGGATAGTGTATGCAAGTTCATCCAAACAACTGGTGCAATGGTTGGGTGAAATGGGAGTTGCCCCATCAAGGGTTCGAAATCTATCTATTCAAGATGTCATTTGCGATACTATAGTAGATGGCCCTGTTCATGAACTAGCGGAGCAAGTTCATGAGCTTCATCGTCAGTTCTATGCAGGCAAGCATTGAACAGTCCATTCTTTAAATGCTTAATAGATTATTAGAATATAGGTTAATCAAAAAATAGGGAGGAATTATAATGCAGCAAGTAAAAGAAATGATGAATGAATGGTTAGAACATCGGAATGTACTGGAGGAATTATTAGAATCAATTGATGACGAGCATATTGATTTCCAGCCGTTTGAAGGGGCTATGGCATTAGGCGAATTGGCTTTGCATATTGCTGGATCGAATGATATGTTCGTTTCTATGGTTAAAACAGAAGAGTTTGCTCTACCAGAAATTCCTGAATGCAAGACAATGAGTGACGTTCGCAAAACTGTAAAGGATTTCACGAAGAAAACAAAAGCTACATATGAATCATTCACAGATGCAGATTTGGAAGCCCAAAATAGTTCATCACATCCAAAACTTCAAGGGACAAAGAAAAAATATCTTACTGCAATGTCTGATCATGAAATTCATCATAAGGGGCAGATGTTTGTTTATGCAAGGATGGTAGGTGCGAAAGAAGTACCATTTTTCCGTTAATTTTTCTTCTTCTAATCACATCGGAGAAATAAAGGATTAATGAACTGGATCTTTAAAACCGAGCCATGATATCCTTTTCATTTGTATTTTATTGTCATTGTTAAAAACAATGATGTCATTATATGTAAGAACGATAAAGCGGGACATCCCAATAGAACACTTCAGAGGAAGTCCCGCCAACTTAATACAGGATTAATTTAATTACCCGTAATAAAAGCATTAATTACTCCAAGGTCTTTAATTTTATCTAAATCTTGAAGCATTTGTTTTTTCTGTGAATAAGGACCGACCTCCACAGAATAGAGTTCACCTTTATCCGTTTTATAAATCCTAATGTCCCCGTTGATATCATTCTTGTTTACTAAATTATAATGATCCCGCGCAACTTCTTTTCTATCCGTTGTGCCAACAACTATTTTATACTGACCCATAAAAATCCTCCTAGTTTGTTTATAAGTAGTATATTTAACTATTAAACTAAGGTATGGTTACTGGACATGACTTCTTGTAAATTGATTAAATAATCTAGTAGAAATGACAGTACGTATAAATAGATAAGTGGATTTTGATGTGAGGGAAACAAAATTTGAATTTTATTATATAGAATTATTGAAAGCCTGCCCCAAAGTACAGTTATACCCTCATGCCCTGAGGGACAGGCGTTTCGCTGGAAAACTTCTTATAAGAGAGATTATTTAATCCCGCATTGATCCTGCTTCTCGTGAAGTCATCGCACCTTGTCCTCTGTTTACATCTTTTTTAATTTCCTTTTTTACTTTTTGGGCATCAGTACCAGCATTTTGTTTAGATTGCTGATTCTTTTTCATACTCTTCCTCCTTTAATTAATGTTTTAACTTCCCTTCATATTATTTACAAATCATCATAAGATATCCTGATTGTTTCCATACCGCTTAGATCGACTAAAAAATTGAAAAAGAAACAGCGCCCTCTAAATTGAATAGAGAGCGCTGTTTTGTTATTTGAATGCATATTACGTTCTTCTTCTAAAATTCGGTCCACATAATCGGTTTTCCTTGTTTTCACTTTAACCCTTTATTTTTTAATAACAGGAATCCACATTTCACCATATAGCAAGCCGTTTTTCTCACCCATTTCAACCGATGCATTTGGTCCGCCAACATAAGCAAAATCCTCTAATTGACCCAAGACTTCACCAAAGGCAATGCCAGTAAGTGTAAGATGTAATTCATCTGAATCCTTCGCTTCCCCTTTAACAATTACGTAATCTCCTTTAGGGAATTGAATAACTCTTGTTGCTTCTGGTAGCTCTTCCTCTGTTAAAACGCCAGCATAATGCATCATTTTGTTATTTACCGCTTCGTTCACAGCGAAGATATAGTCATTCGTTGCTAGAGCTTTTAATTTATCAAGACTACCATCCTGTCTAACTGTTTGCCAAAAATCTGTTTTCTCTTTGTTTATGCCAGCGAAATCTGTATAATCGCTCGTTAGTTCTGTTCCAATTCCTAAAACGATAAAACTGTCTTTTTCTTCTACTTTGTAATCTGCCATTTTCAAAACTCCTTTTTTAATGAATTGAATGATTTACTTGATAGGTTTATAATAACTTTTAATCATGTCAAAAAGTGATACTATTTAGGAGGACCAATGAAAAAAGTTGAACGAATTAATACAATCATGAGATATATCAACAACCGTGCCCATTTTACAATTTCTGAACTCATGCAAGAATTTAATATCTCTCGTTCAACAGCAATTAGAGATATTAGGGAAATTGAAGCGATGGGGATGCCACTTGTCGCTGAAGTTGGCAGAGATGGGGGTTATTCTGTTCTGAATAATTCTGTTTTACCTACTGTTCGATTTACTGATAGTGAAATTAAAGCCCTTTTTATTGCCTTTATGGCGACAAGAAACCAACAGCTTCCTTATTTAAAGAGTCGACAATCTTTAGCCGAAAAATTACTAGGCCTCATCTCAGAAAATCAGCAAGATGAGCTTGTTCATTTAAATCAAATCTTGCTTTTTGAAGGGACAAACCCTGATAATCCTGATCTACTTGATCTATCAGATCTCCCTCACCCTGTGTTAGAACAACTTATACAAACCCTTCTTTGGGATAGCTATTTATTGATTACGATTAAAGAAGAGAAGGAAATAAAGACTTATCCAATTTATCTTCTACATCTCTATCATGAAAAAGGATTTTGGCTCATTGAAGGCTTTAATTTACAGGATGAAAAGAAACAAGTTTTCCCTGTCAACAACCTCACCAATGTTGAGCCATACTTAACGAAAAAAAGATTAAGTAAGAAAAAGATTTTAGAGAAAATAAGCCTGCAGGAAAAGAAGCTTAATCTTGTTCTGGAGCTTGGTCCAAAGGCGATAGCTCAGTTCAAAAAATATCATCCATTTAAAATTTCCATTTCCTATACGAATCCTTATCAAACTACAGCCATTCTTAAGACTTTTATTAATGTTAATCATCCCGAAGAATTGACCGAGATAATAAATTGGCTCTTTTTCCTAGGTGAGGATATTAAGATTAAGGAAATACCAACAGAAGTCGTAGAAGGTTTGCAAGGGAGATTAGATTTATTTTGCCCATAAGTAGTGCCAGTTATAATTTTAAGGGAATTTTGGAGAAGCTGTTTAATTATACTTTGATTTTAGAATGCGTGTGCTGAAGTATTCTCTCATAGCACATGCATTTTATTTAAGGTTTAAATTTATCCAGCATTTTCACTGTTTCTCGGCTAAACCTCTAAATCTTCGCTCCAGGTTGCTCAACTTCTACCTTTTCAGTAAGTTCTCTCCTTACCATCCCTATGAAACGACATGTCCAATGAACTAATTTTTACATCTTCTTTAAACAAACTACATCAGGACTTTACAAACTTAAGCAATAATTAATACTTGAGAATCTTATCCAACTATAAAAAAGGGAGTTGTGAAAATGGATAGTAGGAAGAAAAGTTCAGGTATTATGTTTATTATTGGAATAATGGTATTGTCCTTTTTATCTTCGGTATTGCCAGTGCAGGCAGCAGAAGCGGAAAATACTGTTTTTATTAATGAAATCGAATCCAATGATACAGTTACAGATATAGATTGGATTGAAATTATTAATACTGGCGATAGTGACGTGGATATTAGTGGGTGGTTTGTTGTAGATGATAAGGGATTAGAACGTGTAGAAGAAAATAATGAATGGCGTGTTCCAGATGGTACTGTATTAAAGGCCGGAGAAATTCTTATTATTGAACATGATGAGGCGCTAGGTAATCTATCTTTAGGGAAAAATGACGCCGTTTCTTTATATGATATTAACAATAGTTTATTGGATTCATATGCTTATACAGGTCATGCAGTTGGTACATATTCAAGGGTTCCAGATGGCACGGGAGAATTTATTGATCAGGAGCCGACTAAAGACGAGTTAAATATTGTCGAGAAAGAAGAGGAACCAGAACATAGATTGGTAATTAATGAGATTAATTCTGCACCAGATGATTGGGTAGAGCTTATTAACATAGGTGCAACAGAAATGGATCTTGGTGGTTATGAAATTCGTGATAATTCTAATGACCATCGTTGGAAATTTAAGGATGGAACAATACTGCAGGCAGGGGAATTATTTGTTGTTGAGGCAAATACGATTGGTCTAGTATATGATGACCAAGAAGGTACTTATATTGCAGGTGAATTCCAGGAAGCAATTGGTATTGGGTCAGGAGATTCTATTCGTTTATATGATAAAGCAGGGGATTTACTTGATGAATATTCATGGACGGAGCATGCTAGCTATGACGGTAATGATGCATTGGCGTCTTTTGGAAGATATCCAGATGGAACTGGCTCGTTTGTATTAACGAAAGAAACAAAGGGATCAAAAAACGATTGGTATCAACCTCAGATTGTAATTAATGAAGTAGAGTCTAATGATGATGAAACGGATTGGGTTGAAATTTATAATGTCGGAACAAATCCTGTAGATTTATCTGGTTGGTATTTATACGATGATGACCCAGTAGGTCATGCTGCAGATATTACTCCTGTAGCAGAAGGGACACTTCTTCATCCAGGTGAATTTTTTGTTTTTGATCAATATGAGCATTTTACATTTGGTTTAGGGAAAGCGGATAAAGCTACTATTTTTAATAAAGATGGTTTGTCCGTTGCAGAATATGCATGGGAAACACATGCAAATGGTGTATATGCACGTATTCCAGATGGAACAGGAGATCTTGTAGAATTTCCTACATCAACTAAAGGAAAAGCTAATATTGTAACAAACCCTGTAGTAATAAATGAAATACAGTCAAATGATGCAAATGGTGGATTAGATTGGATAGAGCTTGCCAATCCAACAGATGAGGTTTTAGATATTTCAGGAATAGTCATTAAAGATAATGATGATGCACACCAATACATTATTCCTGAAGGTACAACCATTCCAGGAAATGGATTTCTTATAGTAACGGAAGAAGCATTTGGTTTTGGACTTGGAAAAAATGATTCTGTACGCTTGTTTGAAAATGATAGATTAATTGTCAGCACTACATGGACAGATCATACAAATCCTACTTGGGGATTGTATCCAAATGTAAATGGAAGTGAGTATAGAAATACAATTGAAGAAACACCTGGTGAACCAAATAAGTTTGAGGGTGTTCCTGAAATTATTGCATGGCCAGGAAATGATGAGGTTGTGATTTTTGATAAGGAACCTACATTTCTAGAAGATTCTTCAGGATTAGATTTCTTTAATGGGCAATTATATGCGGTTGATAATGGAACAGGTAAGTTCTGGATTTTGGATGTTTCACAAGATGGGGAATTAAGCTTTGCAGAAGGTTTTGAAAATGGGAAACGCGTACGATTCCAAAAGGATGCAGACAATCCAAAAGCAGCTGGTCCGGATGCAGAAGGAATTACAGTAGATCAAGATGGCTTTGTTTACATTGCTTCTGAACGTGACAATAGTGCTAAGGGTGTTAATTTTAATATGATATTGCAGGTTGATCCGCATGCTGAGGGAGAGGATCTAGTTGCATTACAGCAATGGGATTTGACTGCTTCATTACCGCAAGTCTCTGCCAATATGGGAATTGAAGCTGTGGAATGGGTAGCAAACGCAGATGTAGAAGGGAAGCTTTATGACCAAAATACGGACTCTGCTTTTAATGCAGCTCATTATCCAAATGCAATTGCTAATGGCGTGTTTTTTGTCGCATTAGAGGATAATGGTCATGTCTATGCATATGTTTTAAATGAAGATGGAAGCTCTGTACAAATTGCTGATATTGATAGCAAGCTTGGAGGAGCAATGGCTCTTGATTATGATACATATGAAAATGTATTATGGGTTGTTGCAGATAACGGCTATAAAAATCTCTCAGCAAAAATATCATTAAATGGTAAAAAACAACCAGAAATTCTTCATGTTCTGCCTGCTGGTGGTGTTGATATTAATGCCAATAATGAAGGATTTGCGATTGCAGAGGCAAATTATACAAAAAATGGTCAAAGGCCGGTCTATCGATTTAAGGATGGAGAAAAATTTGGCTCTTTATCTATAGGCTCTCTCGCATCTGATTATAAAGAAAATATAGATGAAGATACGGGTGAAATAGGATCTGTCATTTCGGGTAAGGCTGTTTGGCAACAAGGAAGCGATGAGGATATAGTGATCATTGTAGATATCGATCATACAAAATTCAAAAGCCTTTCTATTAACAATGAAAAGGTTGACGAAGAGATGTATACAGTTGAGTCAGGCAGTACGAAAATCACTATATTAAATAGTTATCTAAAAACACTTCCTGTAGGTGAACATCCTGTTAGTATTGAGTTTTCAGATGGTATTGTCCACACAACTTTATACATTATTGCAGAGGAAGATTCTAAGGAGGATCCTAAACCAGATCCAACTGATCCAAGCAATGATCAAGATTATAAAGAGGACGAAGATAAGCCTGATGACGAAGCTAATGATAATAATATCGACAACGATGAAGATCATAATGATGGTGAAACCAGCAATGGGGAGAATGGTGACAAGGGTCAAATGAACAATGATAATCAAAAGGAAGAAGGGAATAGTAAACTCCCTAATACAAGCACATCAACATATAACTTGATTGCATTTGGATTAATCATATTATTTGTTGGTGTAGCCCTGTACTGGTTTAATCGAAGAAAAAAATCGATATAGTTAGTACAAAAAAGACACTCCTAAACATTGATCTATATGTCTAGGAGTGTCTTATGGTTTATGATGGTGAATGGCTTGTTACATGAGAAAATTATACCTAACTTTGAAATGACAATAGCTTATTCTCTTGCCCATTATTCAGAAATGGTGATATTCCAGAATATTGGTCTAGAGGTAGCTTTAACATTCTCTAATTTTTTGTGATATGCATATATCATATTATTACCACCTAAGTGAACAATTGGAAGAAGTTCTTCGTAAGCATATAGCTGTAGTTCATCCCATAACGCTTTTGCTTCTTCTATCGTTGGCGAGACTTCAATAGCTCTCAATGTTTCACCGACTTTATCATCATTTACTCCGCCTGCCCAAGTAGAGCTTAACGCATTAAGCTGTGTTGGAGTACTTACTGTTCCGGAGTCTGAAACAAATGCATCCCAGGCGCTCAGGTCATCACGTTTTTTAATAAAGCCTGCCCAATCATATACTTCAAGCGTTGCGTTAATTCCGATTTGTTTTAATTGTTCTTGAATTACTACACCTTGATTATACATTGGAAAAATATCGCGAGTTGCAAGTATTCTAAATTCCTCACCATTATATCCAATGTCTTCTAGCATTTGTTTTGCTTTCTCGGGATCATTCTGATTGTAATACTCACTTCTGGCATCACTTGCCCATGTTTTTACATTGACATCCATATAACCAGGATCCAACCAGTAAAAATCTTCATGAGGATATCCAGCCAGCATAATCGCATCTGCATCAAGAGCAGTATTGATGATTTGACGAAATTCAAAGTTAGAAGCTATCCCTTCAACCTTGTTAAAGCCTAAAAGATTATTAGATGTTGGAACGAGTAGCGTTTCCATATCTGGATCATTCTGTAATTGTTCATAATCATCGAATTGAATACCATAAGCATAATCATATTCTCCTGTTTGTAATCCTGATAATCGTGTAGAAGGATCTGGAACCATATAAAAATAGATTTCCTCTATTAATGCTTCTCTTTTACCGGAAAATCCACTTGCTTCCATGTCTAGAGATTGGTAATCCTCATATTTTTTTAGATGGATATATTGATCTTGTTTCCATTCCTCTAATTGATATGGTCCTGTTCCAATATATTCTTCGATTCCCTCTGCAGGAGCTGATTCAACGATCTCTTTTGGCATAATCGCCGCTGCCTGTTTTAGTGAAGACAATGTATCTAAAACTAGAAGGGACGCTTCTTTTAATTCTAATAGTACGGTATGGTCGTCTACTGCAGACCATGTTGCATCATTAAAAATAGTACCTGTTATCGATGATTTTTCCATCCAACGCTCCATTGAAGCGACAACATCTTCTGCTATCATTTCTTTTCCATTATGAAATTTAATACCTTGCCTTAAGTTGAATATATATGTTTTATTATCATCTGTTTCAATAGATTCTGCTAACATCGGAACGGGTTGAAAGTCGGAATCAATTGTAACAAGGCCTTCAAAGATTAGTCTCCCTATATCTTGTGCATGTGTAGATGTAGTGACTGGTATATCAAGAGTGGATGGAGGGGCATCTACAGCAACCTTCAAAGGACCTTTATTACTTGAACCCGAATTGTTGTTGCTTTCTGATGAATCTGAGCTACATGCAACAAGAAATATTACTGTAGCTATTAATAGATTTAGAAATATATTCTTTTTGTTTAATCCCATAGAATTTCTCTCCAATACGTTATATTTTTTACATCAGGTTGTAAAAACACTTCCATATTACATACTTCTCTTGGAATCGAGTTTCAGGTTTTGAGTAATTCTTGGTGTGAGAGCTTTATATAAACTAGCTCAAAGCATTGACAACAGTCATCATATAGTACTTGATAGAATTCAAATAATCGGATAGGTTGATTCTTTCTTTTGGGCTACCTGCTCCCCATTCATCTATATCAGTTGCAGCTCCCCAATTTGGAATGGATATACCATGAGCTTGGCGAATTGTAGCAGCATCAGATCCACCTGATCGACGATATAACTCAAGTGGTTTCCCCATGATCTGTTCATAAGATTTTTGACAGATTTGGATAAAGGGGTCGTCTTCAGGAATCTCTAAAGTTGGTCGATCAGATAATAGCTCAATTTGATAGTCATATTCTGGATCTTCCGCCTTTAACTCTTCAAAAATATTGATGATTTGTTTATAAACATCCTCGAATTTTTCTCCTGGACATATTCGCCGATCGATAGTAAACACTGCTTGAGCTGGCTGTACATTTGGTGAACTTCCAGCCTCTATCGTTGTAATTGAAAGACATGGAGACTCATTATGATCCATGACCGTCTGTTGTAACTGTTTGTCTAACTCATAAAAACGATTAATAGCAGTAACTGCTTTCTGTAATGCATCTGTGCTAGGGTGAGGGGACCCAGCATGATGGGCCATTGCTTTGTAAGTACAGCGTAAGCGTAAAATTCCCCAATGCACATTAAGTAGCTTGCCTTGAGTTGGCTCCATGCATATTCCAAAGTCTCCATTGAGCATTCCTTTTTCTACTAGATATTTTGCGCCCAACCAACCACCATTTTCTTCATCAGACAAATAACTTAGTAAAATACTGCCCTTAGGATCAAATCCCAACTGATGTAAGAACTTTACTGCCATCAATGCTGCACAGTCTCCGCCCTTCATATCAGAGGTTCCCCGTCCATACATATAACCATCGACAATTTTGGCAGCCCAGGGACCATAAGGACCTGGATCACCTTCTGTTGGTGGGAATACATCCATATGTCCATTGAAAATAAACCTGGGACCTTTCTCGCTGCCAAACCATTCTGCTAGCAGGTTAGGTCTTCCAGGGGCAGATGGATAATTTCCAACGGTTAATCCTATACTTTCAATCCATTTTGTAAAAACTTTACTTACTAGCTCTTCATTACCTGTTACGCTAGGGACTTGAACAATTTCAGTGAGGCAACGAATTGCCTCTTCCTTATTTTCATTCACGATATTAGAAATTTGTTCTGGAGTGATCATGATCAAATTCCTTTCATTGTTAAATTTTTGACTCCTAAAGAATGTGACAGAAATGGGTGTTAATATTCGGGAAGCGCTTACAATAAATATGGGCAATGAAACAACGATACCTTACCTGCAGGGGATGAACGATCATTTTCTATGAATATATTGTTTTGCTAAACAATCCCCCAATTATCAAAGTAAAGGATTGTTTAGCTGAATTGTAATTATGGCATAGCATTTGAATTTTTCCTTATTTAGGATTATTTTTTCTATCATAATATCCTTTAGCAAAATTTAAGAAAATGTGGAGCGCTACACGAGCAGTAACATCTCTAAGGTCCTTTGTTGGATCATTACATACGATATCAAGACCAATAACTTTATCTAATTTTCCTAGCTCTTGTGCACAATAGAATATATCTAAAGGATTCAAACCTCCAGGCCCGATAGCTGGTACGCCTGGTACAAAGGATTGATCCATTACATCGATGTCAAATGTTACATAGATTTCATCACATTTATTGTTTAAGCTAGCAATACTTTGTTTAAGAATTGGCGCAATTCCTTGCTGGTGCACTTGGTTAGCAGTATATAAAGTCATACCTTTTTCAATGGCATAATCTCTATAGTGCTTAGAATTAGCGAAGCTTCTTAGACCAATACTAATGATGTTATCCCCTTTAATCGTATCGTTTTCTATTAAATTCCGTATAGGAGTACCATTTGAATGTCCACCATAGGCAGTATCTCTAACATCTAAATGTGCATCAAAATGTATAAGCCCAATCTCTTTTTTTGTTTCATTTTTAAGTCCTTTAATAATCGGATAAGTGATAGAGTGATCTCCACCTATGTTGATTAAGGTTGTTTCCTGCAATCGCTGCTTCACTTCACACATTGCTTTTTCAATATTTTGATGACACTCTTTAATGTCGGTTATATGCATTTTGACATTTCCTAAATCAACCGAATTTAGTGATGCTAAATCAACATCATCATCTAAGCTGTATGTTGTAAAAGAACTCCATAACTGTCTGAATGATTCTGGGTTTAAATGGGCTCCAGAGAAACTAATAGAACTTTTTGATATGGGTATACCGATAAAAGAAAAATCATAATTAGTATTCGGTTGTATCTCTTGATCAATCCATTCAACGAGTGTTGTAACATATGGGTCAACCTTTTCCTGGTTATACCGTATGGATGGTTTTTTTATATAGCTAAACAATATATATGCTCCCTTCAAAAACATTGGATTAATTTAAAAATAGTTCAAGTTTTTATGACTATAAATTTTCACTAGTATTATTTGTGATGCTGATACCATGTTGTCGCTAAAGCAATAACACAACGAGCCGTATTGTTTAAGTTTTCAATGGATAAATGTTCATCTACTGTGTGGATATTTCGGAATCCGTTACCTAGCGTAATACTGTTAAGACCATTCTCGTTGAATATGTTAGTGTCGGCACCTCCAAACGTTTGCGTTACATAGCTGTCTACATTAATTAACGAAGTCGCCGTTAGCGCATTTTGGACTAATACAGAGTCTGTTGGATGATGAAAGCCAAGGTACTTTTTCTTTATTTCGGTAGTTGCCTTTCCGCCATAGCTTTCGGCAGCTTCTGACAAAACATCATTCATATGATTAAGTTGATTTTGTAGACCACTCTCACTTAAACTACGAACCTCTCCAACTAACGAGACCTCTCCAGGAATAATAGAAGACATTCCTACTCCTGTTATTTCCCCAACGTTAGCTACTGTTTCGGAATCTACTTTTCCTAGTTTCATATTCAGTAATGCTTTTGAGGCTATTAAAAATGCATTGATTCCTTCTTCTGGATTTAATCCAAGATGGGAGGAACGCCCTCGAATATTACTATAAATCCTACTGCTATATGGTCCTTGTTGAATGATTTGTCCAACATCCCCGCTACTGTCAAAAATATAACCTTCCGTGCTTTTTACCTTTGAATAATCTAAGTATGTAGCACCAACAAGACCAGGTTGCTCATTAACAGTAAGTACTAATTCTAGCGGTCCACATTTTATTTCTTTTTCTTGTATGGTCCTGATTGCCTCTATATAAGCAGCCAGTGCTGCACGATCATCAGCACCTAATATTGTTTTACCATCCGTGTAAATGACACCATCCTTGATAATAGGATTTAGACCTGCTGTCGGAAATACGGTGTCCATATGGGTAGAAAAGAATAAAGGATTTATATTTGGATTTGTCCCAGGCCAATAGGCAATTAAATTACCGCAATTACCTCCAAAATTCTTATGAGCTTCATCGAATTTCATTGTAAAACCTAATTCTTTCAAATGCGGAATAATAAAATTTGCAATCGGTTTTTCATTCCCACTTGGTGCGTTTATTTTAGCGAGTTCAATAAAATATTCTAATACCTGAATTATTCACACTTTTAAAATCAACTCATGAATAAAGACAATATCAAATATTTTCTCTTCCCACTAAAAAATCATGGTAATTTCGCATCCTTAGTTTTGATTTTAAAATGAACCATTGCAAATAGCCTGCTTTTGGGCAGACTGCCCCCTTGATCTGACATTACATTTTTAAAAAGATCATTACTTGATGGATTTACTCCAGTTTCAGGTTCTGAATTCGCTGAAGTACTGTCCAAAAGAATTTTTGGTAAACAAAACTCGATGATAATTTAAAGTAAAGGGATCGCCCTGATTTTACTAATTTACTGGCAACTTTAATGATCCGTGTTCGTATGGTTTCTATTTGCATCTTTTTTTGTTCTTTTGGAAAACAAAGCGTACGCAACCAGTTGGTTAAGTTATAGGCGAGTAAACTCAACATCATTCTTACTTCGTTTACTTGGAAAGAATGGCTATTCATTTTATCTAGGCCAAAACCATTCTTCGCTTCCTTGATGTAGTTCTCCATTGTGCCTCTTTTTTGGTAAGCAAGGACGATATCCTTTGGAGAAAAGGCATCTACTAAATTAGTCACCATGAACGAATGGTTAAAAAATAATTCACCTGCAGGGCGTACGGACTTTATAATCACTTTTCTAGGTTTTGACCATGATTTTGCTTGATAAACAGTTTCTTCATAATAACATTCCGTCTTCGTAACATCAGAAGGTACAGATGAAGGATAGAGTTCATCCGCCAATCGTTGCAGGTTCGCATTTGATTTGAGCCGGATCACATAATAAACGGACTCTTTTTCACACAGATCATATAGTGCTGGAACTGCAAAACCACTGTCACCACGAACAAATGGTGTCGTCTCTGGGAATTTTTCATTGTAATGTTCAAGAAGTGGCTGAATAAAATCCACCACACCATTTGACGTATAGACATTTCCAGGACGCAGCTTCGCTTTGATAAAGTCACCAGTTACCCCATCGAAAGCAACCAGTGGGTGGAAACCGATTGTTCCATAATGGGCATTATAAGCCGCAGATTCTTGATTACCATAGGTATCTGAATGAGTAGAATCCAAATCAAAGATAAGTGCCTTTGAATCTCTGAATTGATGCATTTTGTCCATAAGTTCTTGGTTGGCCTGATTTAATTGTTCGACCGATTGATGATCAAACCGTTTGAAAAAACGGGATAAACTTGGTTGAGAAGCTAGCGCATCCGTTCCAATCACTTGAGTAAACACAGGATCTTTTGTCAATTGGTCAGCAGCATCATCTTCAGAATATCCAGCAATGATTTGATAGATCTTTTGACGGAGCAAATTTTCGTTTGAATGAACATAGTAAAGTCTCTCGTCTTTCAAATGGAGATGTTGCGCTAATGTTTTTGAAAAACCGATCCTTTCATCGAATTCTCTAAAGAGGAATTCACCTGTATCGGAAGAAAGGGAACCTCCATTATTTGACAATTTAATCTGGTGATTGAAATCAAGCGTTAATTGCGATAAAGTAGCCATTATAAGAATCCTTTCTGTTGGTTATTTGTTCGCGCTTTAACCTTAGCAGAAATGGATTCTTTTTTCACTTTTTAGATGAGTAGATCTTTAGCAAAAAAGCTGATTAAACAGGCGATAACAGTTTATTATCGATTTTCTATGAATAATTCAGGTAATAATCTTTTTTCATTAATTTTATAGTCTGGCATAACATTTACCCTCCTTTTTCATTGAATTTTCTGTATATATTGATATATTAAGTAATCTCTTTTATAATGTAAAATACAATTTTAGAATAAAGTTATAGTTTTTAACTATAAAGAGGATGTGTGCTATGGATATTCGTCAGTTAAAATACTTTGATAGTCTTGTTAGAAATAAAAAGTTTACAAAAGCTGCGGAAGAACTTTTTATTTCCCAGCCATCTTTAACAAATATGATTAAAAAATTAGAGAAAGAGTTAGGATTTAAGTTATTTGAACGAACGACTAGAGAAATTTCACTAACAGAGTCAGGGGAACTATTTTATAAGCATACGCAGAACATCATGCAGGTATATGATTTAACCTTAAAAGAGATGGAAGAAATAAAATTTGTAGGGAAGGGAAAAATTACAATTGCAGTTTTAGAATCCTCCAATTTTTGGCTACCTAAGGTAATTAAAACGTTTGCTGAAAAATATCGGGAATTGAAGATAAACTTTAAAAATATTATCTTTTGGGAGGATGTTGAAAAGGCGTTATTAAACTATGATATTCATTTCGCTATCACAAAC
Source organism: Ornithinibacillus sp. 4-3 (assembly GCF_040958695.1). Classification (NCBI taxonomy): domain Bacteria; kingdom Bacillati; phylum Bacillota; class Bacilli; order Caryophanales; family Bacillaceae; genus Ornithinibacillus; species Ornithinibacillus sp. 4-3. The sequence goes on along the minus strand of NZ_CP162599.1, from coordinate 2,824,022 downwards.
CATCAAACAAATAACCCGAACTTGGTGCACTATGAACTTTATCAAGATGAATTGATTATCTTACTTCCAGAAACACACCATCTATCAAAAAAAAGAGCAGTTGCTTTTAATGATTTAAAGGATGAAATTTTTATTAATTTCTCTAAAGGATTTCAAATTCGAGAGGATTTTCTGAAGCTTTGCTTAGAAGCTGGTTTTAACCCAAAAAGTATATATGAAGTGAATGATTTTGATGCAGTTTGTAGTTTAGTGGAAAATGAGTTAGGTATTGCTCTTATGCCTGAAAGCTATTTTAAATATGCACCACAAAAGCTAGAAAAATTATCATACACCCGTATCAAGGACCCAACACCTACAAGGAGTGTTTATATCAGTTTCCATAAACAAAGGTACTTAACTCCTGCCACTCATGATTTGATTACATTAGTAAAAAAATTCTTTGAGTAAAGGTTTTTATTTTACTGGAAAAGTTCACAAAGCAGGAAAATTAAAAAGTAAGGAAGAAGTAAACAAACACCAACCCAATAATATGCTAAAATAACTAATAAAAGTTTGAAAATTCAACCATTATATTTGTAGTAAACAAATTCAATCAGAAAAGAGTGAGGAATTGGAAATTAAGAATGCGACAATGGAAGAGTTTGATATTGCGTTTGACTACATTGAGAAGCTATGGGCGTCCAATGATTATGACAAGGAAACGATTCGAAAGGTCTATCAAGAAGTTGTAGAGGATAAAAATGTCTTCGCGTTTTTCCTTTACGATGAAGGAAAGGTCAGAGGCTTCTGTCATGGTACTTACTTCAACACGTTTTGGCATTCGGGGAAATCATGTTATGTATCTAGTATTATTTCTAATGAAGAGGATCGGGGAAAAGGTTATGGACGTAGGCTGATGGATCATGCTAAAAAGTTAGCTGAAGATATTGGGTGTACTGCAATGTTCTTAGATACTGGTCTTGCTAGAGAAGAGGCGCATCGTTTTTATGAAATTTATGGCTTTGAAAAATGTGCATTTTGTTATCAACTAAAATTGGATTGATGGTTATCATCATATAAATACATACAAACAGAGGAAAGAGTGTATTTCTGCTTTTTCCTCTGTTTTTGTTTGGTATAAGAGTTTCTCCTGAATTAAATGTTAAAAAAATTTAAACGTTTATATGAAAATAAATTAAATGGATTTAAACAATAATTATTGCTAGCATTTATTTAAGAGTTAATAGTCTAACTATTCTGTTGATAAACAAAATTAAAATATGCATATGTGAAAAATTTGAATTAGATTGGAGGGTTGTCTTTTTAGTTGGAAGAAGGATATTAAATGCTGTTCGTCATGTATGCGCTTACAGTCAGAGTAGATTTTACAGAGAAAAAGGAATGGTTTACTAAAACCTATTGCTATGAAGAGCTTATATATAGGTTTTATAAATGGGGAGGTATTTAAACGATGAAATTTTTAAAAGGTTTTGGACGACTGATGATTTTCAGTATTATTTTATTTATTATAGGTTGTTCTGCTGGGGAAACAGATGAACCTACAGCTGGAGCTGAAGAGGGAGAAATGAAAACTGGTGGTGCTTTAAATATTGGCTATAGTACACAACCAAATTCATTAGATCCACATCTATCCTCTGAATCTGCTAATACCATCGTAACTCGAAATATTTTTGAAACATTGGTTGTAAAGGATTCAAATGAGGCTGTGCAGCCAATGCTAGCAGAATCCTTCGAACAAAGTGAGGATGGGAAAACATTAACCTTCGTTTTAAGAGAGGGAGTTTATTTTCACAATGGTAAAGAAATGAAGGCTGGGGATGTTGTTGCATCCATGAATAATTGGCTGAAGAATTCTAGTAGTGGTAAAGCTTTTGATGAAGCGGTCTTTGAGGAAATAGATGAATACACGGTTCAAATAACTTTAGATAATCCTTTATCAACGGCTCTTGTTTCCTTATCACGTGTTCATAATTATCCAGCTATTATGCCAGAGGAAGTGATTAACGAAGCTGGGGAAGAGGGCATTAAGGAATATATAGGAACAGGTCCTTTTAAATATGAAGAATGGAGACAGGATCAATATTTGAAGCTTGTTAAGAATGAAGATTATCAATCTAGAAGTGAGCCTGCAGATGGTTTAGCTGGGAAGAAGGAAGCATTAGTAGATGAATTATATTTTCATTTTGTCAGTGATACATTTACAAGAGTTGCCGGCTTGCAGTCTGGTGAGTACGACTTAATTCACAGTATTCCCGCAGATAGTGTAAATCAAATTGAAGATGAACCTAATTCTTCGACTATTATAGAGCTATCAGGTTCTTTGAATGTGCATTTTAATAAGAAGAATAGTATCTTTAAGGATTTGAAAATGAGAGAAATTGTTGAAATGGCGTTAGATAAAGAAGCAATTTTAACAGCTACTTATGCAGATGAAAAATTTTATGAAATGAATCATAATTTTATGATGAAATATCAAACACAGCAATGGAATTCTAGTATTGGAGAAGAGGAGTACATGGGTTGGGATCCTGAAAAGGCGAAGAAAATGTTAGAGGAAAGTGATTATGATGGGGAACAGCTTACTTTATTAACAACTCGTGATTACCCAGATCAATATGAAGCATCTATCGTGGTTCAGCGCCAGCTTGAGGAAATTGGTATGAATATAGATTTAGCAGTTTATGATTGGCCGACATTTTTAGATTATCGAGATAATGAGGACGCATGGGATATATTCACTGTAGTAAATACAGCTGTTCCAGAGCCATTAACGACAAACTATTTAAATAATAGTTATGCTGGCTGGACAGATAGTCCTGAATTAGAAGAATTAAAAGAGGAATTCGAAAGTCAGACATCCTTAGAAGAAGCTGAGGCTTATTTTGATCATCTGCAGCAATGGTTTGTAGATTATAAACCAATTGTGAAAATTGGGGAATCCAATAATATTCATGGCGTAAATAATAATGTCCATGGTTTGGAATTCTATAGAGGTTTTGTCTTATGGAATGTTTATAAAGAAGATTAACATACAATAATTTAACGGATTTTGTTTCTTTTCATTATATATCACATACAAAGATAGGAGATTTTACAATGAAAACTCAAGAAAGATCATCAGAGATATTTCCCTTTTGTCAGTTAAAGGGATCACACTATGAAATTGGATTACAGCATGGTGAGGCTTTTCGTGATTTAATCAAAAAACATTTAAAATTAGCTTTAGATCGGATCACTTCTAAGCTAGATGTATCTTATGAAGAGATCATGGATGCTGTAATTAAGTATAGACCATATGTTTTAGAGCATGCTAAGTTTTTAGATGAAGAGATTACTGGAATAGCTGAAGCTGCAAATATTACTTTAGCTGAGGCGTATTTTCTGCAATTAAGAGCGGAAGTTTATCGTGACTTAGAGGAAAATGATGAGTGTACGACATTTGCTGTTTTACCTGAAGCTACTAAGGATGGAGTGCCTTTAGTTGGTCAAAATGCTGATTTACCAGAGCTATATTCAGAAATAGGAGTAATTGTTGAAATTATTCCAGAGAATGGCTCCTCTGTGCTTATGCTAACACCAGCAGGACAGGTTTCTTATATAGGTATTAATGATAAAGGGTTAGGTGTATTTGCTAATTTCCTCAAATGTGATGGTTGGAGAGTAGGTTTTCCTAGATATATGTTATCGCGTTTAGCTTTACAATATGATTCAGTTGATAAGGCGATTGCTGCTGTTCGAAGTGTGCCCAGAGCATCCTCACGTAACTTAATTATGCTAGACTCTAAAGGAAATGCAGTTGATCTAGAAACAACACCAACAAGAGATTATCCGATTAAAGCCGAAAATGGGCTTTTGGCACATGCTAATCACTATGTTGCAGATGAATTATTAGAGGAGGAAAGAGCAACAGATCGCTATCTAGAAAATACACATGCTCGGTTCAAGCGAATGACAGAGCTTTTAAGCAATCATCATGGCGATTTGGATGCAAATACGATGATGTCTATTTTAAGGGATCGTGAAACATATCCACATGCATTATGTCGTGAGGTCACTGATGGTAGATCAGATACGATCACCTTTGCGTCAGTAATTGCTCAGCCGAGTAAAGGAAGTATCTGGGTTGCAATGGGGCCTCCGAATAAATATGAATACAAATGTTTTACTTTTTGCTAACTAGACTATATTACTATTTGCAGTAACATCATTTATAGAGAAGACCTTTTCTGAAAGTTGTACCTAGTACTTCATTTATTCAGAAAAGGTCTTCTTTCTATATAATAGAAAAAACAGCTTTACTTTCTGGAGGGCTATCATGGATGAGAAGGATTGTTTAATACTCAAGTATATTTCTAGGGAAGGTAATTTAACCAAGGCAGCCGAACGGCTTTATTTTACTCCCTCTGCATTAACTTATCGAATCAGGGAAATGGAGAAAAAATTAGGAGTGAAAATTTTTGTTAAAAAAGGAAGAAATATTGAAATTACATCAGAAGGTGAATATTTAGTTGATTGTGCAGTTGAACAATTACGTAGATGGAGCAATATAAAAAATAATATCCTTAATATGAGTGGTCAAATTCGAGGGAAGTTAAAAATTGGTGTATCTAGAATCACTGCTACTGAAAAGCTTCCATTGATTTTAAAGGAATTCAACGAAAAATATCCCAACGTCAATACAGAAATTTATACAGGCTATAGTGATGAAATTTATGATTTGCTGCAAAAGGGAGATATTCAAATAGGCTTAGTGAGAGGAGATTATATCTGGTCAGAAACAAAATATTTTATCAATCGAGAGAATATATGTTTGATTTCAAATCATGAGATGGATATAGATAATTTGCCAAACTTATCAAGAATACAATATAAAACTTCTACATATTTAAATCATTTAATAAATGACTGGTGGTATGAGCGCTTTGATAAGCCACCATCAATTGGAATGGAAATTAATGATTATATTGCCTGTAAAGAGATGGTGAAAAATGGACTTGGATATGCAGTAGTTCCAAAGATTTTCTTAAGTGAAGAGGATGGTTTACATTCAACGAATTTATTTTATAAAGATGGTAAAGAAATCATATTAGATACTTGGGTTTTAGTTAGAAAATCATCCTTGAAATTAAAGCTAGTGAATGAGTTTATCACTGCTGTGAAAGAGTTTTATAGATAATATTATATAAATAAAAAGTAGGAGACGATAATTGTCTACCTACTTTTTATTTTTTTCGATTATTATTCATAAACAGTTCTTGATACTCCAAATATGTGAAGCTTCACAACTTTGTGCAAAAAATTTGCTTTTTTCGTCACAAATTAATATTATTTACTTATAAATATTTAGATATCTAACAATTAAATACGAAATAAATTAGAAAGGAGATATCGAAAGAAGTATTAGAACGAGTGAATTAAATAAAGTTGGCTAGTCTTTACGTCAATCAATGTTCTTAAAATGAGTTGAGGAAGAAAGAGGATAACTAAAAAGTAATTTATTCCCTTTTCACCTTTTAGCTGTGAAGCATAGAGAAATAAAGATTAAAAATCGGAAAGTCTTAAATAATTATTACAAACAGAAAAGGAGAACTTCACATGAGATTAGAAGGAAAAGTAGCAATTATCACTGGGAGTGCATCAGGTATTGGCAGAGGCATGGCTCTTGCTTTAGCAAAAGAAGGAGCACATATTGCAATCGTAGATATCAATGAAGAAATGGGACAAAAAACATTAGCTAAAATTAATGAATACAATGAGGGCATGCTATTTATTAAAGATATTTCAAAGAGAGAAAATGTGGAAGAAATTGTAAGCGCTGTAATAGATAAATTTGGCAAATTAGATATTCTAATAAACAATGCTCATGCTTCGAAACAAGCATTATTTACTGATACAACACAAGAAATGTTTGATTTATCATTCGGAACAGGCTTTTATCCAACCTTCAACTTTATGCAAGTCGCTTATCCAGAACTAAAGAAAACAAAGGGGAAGGTGATTAACTTTGCTTCTGGTGCGGGACTGAACGGTCAAGCAACTCAAACTTCTTATGCAGCTGCGAAAGAAGCAATTCGAGCTATTTCACGTGTGGCATCAAATGAATGGGGACCTGAAGGGATTAATGTCAATATCATCTCACCAATTGCATTAACTTCTGGTGTTGAACAGTGGAGTGAATCTTCACCCGAATTATACGAAGCAATGATTAATAGCATCCCACTTAGAAGAATGGGAGATCCTGAGGGAGATATTGGAAGAGTAGCTGTATTCTTATCAAGCAGCGACTCAGATTACATTACTGGACAAACAATTATGGTTGATGGTGGTTCTACAAAATTACGATAAAAATGTATTTTTCAATTTAGTTCAATAGGTAGGAAGAAACAATGAAGAGAACCTACCTATATTACTATGCCAAGGATATAAAGCTTTCATTAATAATCATAAAAAAGGGGATTTTTAAAATGGATAGAGTAAAAAACAAAGTTGCACTAGTAACAGGGGGGGCTTCAGGGATCGGTCTTTCATCATCAGCACTTTTAGCAAAAGAAGGAGCAAAAGTTGTTGTCGCTGATTACAATGTTGATGGAGCAAAGAAAGTAGCAGAAGATATTAAAGCAAATGGCGGAGAAGCAGTAGGTATTTTCCTAGATGCAGGAAATGAAGAATCCATTAAAGAAGCTGTGGAATTTACAGTGAAGCAGTATGGAAAAATAACAGTTTTATTTAATAATGTCGGCTCCACAAATTTAAAGAAAGACTTAGATGTTGTAAATATGGATCTTGAAGAATGGGATCGATTAATGAATTTAAATTTAAAAAGTGTGTTATTAGGAAGCCGATTCGCGATTCCTTACATGATAGAAAATGGTGGAGGTTCTATTATCAATACGGCATCCATGGCTGGTTTCGCAGGCGATTCTATCCGTGCTGCTTATGGTGCTTCGAAAGCTGGGGTCATTAATTTGACTAAATATATTGCAACACAATATGGGAAGGAGAATATTCGCTGTAATGCTGTTGCGCCTGGTCTTATTTTAACACCTGCAGCAAAAAATAATATGTCTCAAGAATTATTAGATGTTTTTGGGAAATATAATCAACTTCCTTATCATGGAGAGCCAGAAGATATAGGTCATACGGTCTTATTTTTAGCTTCGGATGAATCAAAGTTCATAACAGGACAAACTATTCAGGTAGAAGGGGGACATTATTTAAGTAATCCGACGATCCCAGATTTTAGAGAAATGATGAAACAATCATGAAGTCAGGGGTTGTTATAAATGTAGGAAATGGACAAGCCCATAATAAATTTAAAATTCATAGCGCTTGGTGGATACTTCTTGGTCTATGTATTATTGTCGGGCTCGGAAAAGGAACATTAAACAATTCTGCTGGTCTTTTTCTACCACCTATTTCTAATGAACTTGGCATTGGAATGGGAGATTTAACTTTATATTTTAGTATATCGGCAATTATAACAATGCTTTATCTTCCTTTTAGCGGAAGAATGTTGGAGAAATACAATATCCGCTTCATATTAATTATTTCCATCATTTGTGAAGCAGGAGCTTATATTGCATTTAGCTTTATGAATGCTGTATGGGGCTGGTATCTATTTGCGGTTCCTTTGGCATTTGGTGGTGTGTTCATTACTGTTATTGCTGGTCCTGTTTTAATTAGTCAATGGTTTAAAAGAAATAATGGACTAGCTCTTGGAATTCTGACGGCAACAGGTGGATTGTTTGGTGCCATCTCGCAACCCATTGTCGGAAATATAATCGTACATCAAGGGTGGAGATTTGCTTATGTGGCAATAGGACTCACAGCAATTGTAATAGCTGTGCCGATTATTCTCTTATTTATTAAAAAGGTAAACCCTGCGAAGGGACTTTATCCATATTGTCTAACAGAAAGTGAACAGAATCGTCAAGAAGCGAATGAAAATATTCAAAATACAGGTGTATCGATGGCCGTTGCGAAAAAAAATTCTGCTTTTTATGCACTGATGATCTTCTTATTTTTCCTAACATCTATTTCAAGTTTTTCAATACATATCCCACGGTACTTAATTGATAGTGGATATGAGCAAACATTTGCTGGTAACGCAATGGGCATCTACATGTTAGGAGTTGTTTTGGGTGCTATCGTGATTGGATTGATTAATGATAAATTTGGTTCAAAAAATGCAACCATACTATCAATGGTTTCTGGGATAATTTCTGTTTCATTGCTATTATTTGCAAGTTCTAGCGCTATCGTAATTTATATTGCATTAATTCTATTTGCGTTTGTAACATCTGGGATTGGAACCCTTGGACCATCGCTTGCACTAAGCTTATTTGGAATTAAAGAATATAGCAGGATTTATTCAACTGCTTCTTTAGGTTTAGCTACCGCTGCTATTGTTGCACTTCCAGCCTATGGCTATATTTTTCAATTTACGGGAAGCTATTCAGGTGGATTATATACGATTTTAATAATGCTCGTTATTAATATATTTGCTGTGATTTTTGCATTTAGAGGTAAAACAAAATTAGAAAAGTCGGGATTATGGAGTTAGACATAACCCTCAAAGGGAGAATAAAAATGGAAAAAACAAAATCTAAAATCCATCAAGCATGGTGGATTCTTGTTGGACTATGTATTATCGTTGGGGTTGGAAAAGGTGTATTAAATAACTCTGCAAGTCTTTTCTTAAATCCTATTTCGCAAGAGCTAGGTATTGGAATGGGGAACTTAACTTTATACCTAAGTGTCTCTGCTGTTGTGACATTATTATTTTTACCATTCGCTGGTAAGCTCGTAGCAAAACATGATATTCGTATGTTAATTATTGCTTCGATTATTTTACAGGCAGGAGCTTATATTGCATTTAGTTTTATGAATTCTGTATGGGGCTGGTATGTTTTCGCAATCCCACTTGCAGTCGGTGGAACTTTCCTTACAGTTATTTTAGGTCCAGTTTTAATTAACCAATGGTTTAAAAAGAGCAATGGTTTAGCACTTGGGATTTTAGCAGCAACTGGGGGAATTTTAGGAGCTATTGCTCAACCAGTCATCGGAAAGTTAATTGTTAATAATGGTTGGAGATTTTCGTATGTAGCAATGGGAGTTGCAGGTATAGTACTTGTTATTCTTGCAACCATTTTATTTATTAAAAAAGCGTCCAAAGAAAAAGACTCTGCTAAAGACGTGGAAACCAAAAGTGAGGATTCTGATGAAGCCTCCAATCAAGCTTCTCAAGAAGCTGGTGTAACACTGGCTGTTGCAAGAAAATCTTCTCCTTTTTATGCATTGATGATCTTTTTTTTCTTGATAACTGCTATTGCGAGTTTCATGATGCATATTCCTACTTATATTGTTGATAAGGGACTTACACAGGAATTTGCGGGTAATGCAATGGGGATTTATATGTTAGGTGTGGTAGCTGCTTCTTTAATTAATGGAGTTTTAAATGACAAATTGGGAACTAAAAATACAACAATCTTATCTATGATTTTGGGGATTGTTTCTGTAGTTATCATGTTGTATGCAGCATCTAGCGCTGTCATGATTGTCATCGCTCTTATTCTTTTTGCCTTTGTTACAAGCGGAATTGGAATTATTGCGCCAGCGCTTACTTCAAGTTTATTTGGAAATAGAGAATACAGCCAAATTTATTCAACCATTTCCTTGGGATTGGCAGTAGCCTCTATTGTTACACTTCCAGCATACGGATATATTTTCCAATTTACTGGTAGTTACTCAGGCGGTTTATATGCAATCTTAGTCATGCTTGTTATTAACATTATTGCAGTTGTGCTTGCTTATAATGGCAAGAAAAAATTAGTACAAGCAGGTTTATGGAATTAAAAAACTTTAGGAGGAATTTATCATGAAAAGACTAGATGGAAAAGTTGCAATTATTACAGGTGGAGCACAAGGAATGGGCGCTTCTCATGTGAAACTTTTTGCTGAAGAAGGAGCAAAAGTGGTTTTCACAGATATAAATGAAAAACTGGGAAGTGCATTAGAAACGGAATTAGGGGAAAATGTTAAATTTGTGAAACAAGATGTGACCAATGAATCTGACTGGCAAAATGTTGTAGAAAAAACAGAAGCATCATTTGGTGCAATTGATATTTTAGTAAACAATGCAGGAATTAGTATGAGTAAGTCACTATTAGAAATGACAGAAAGTGAATATCGAAAAATTGTAGATATTAATCAAATTTCTGTTTTCCTTGGAATGAAAGCTGTCGTTCCTGCAATGACAAAAGCTGGGAAAGGTTCTATCGTTAATATTTCTTCTATGAATGGTTTAGTTGGCGGGGCAGTTGGTTACACGGATACAAAATTTGCAGTACGTGGTATCACAAAAGCTGCTGCAATACAATTAGGACATTTAGGCATTCGCGTAAATTCGGTACATCCTGGTGTTATTGAAACTCCGATGGTAACACAAGGAGATGCTGTTGAAGTAATTAAAGAGTTTTCAAAACATATTCCAATGAAAAGGGTAGCAAAGCCTGAAGAGGTATCAAACCTAGTTCTTTATCTAGCTTCTGATGAGTCAAGTTATTCAACTGGTTCTGAATTTGTAATTGATGGCGGATTAACAGCCCAATAAGTAAGATAAAGTACAGTATCAGTTCAACGATGCTGTACTTTTTTCTTTTGTACGATAAAATATAAGGAGAGCGAAAGAGAAAGGAAGAATTTTGTGTCTGAAAAAACAATATTTGATATTTTACACCAGATGGATACATTTACAAATAGCGTGATGATTAAATGGAATAAGATGTTTAATGAAGATTTAGGTGTGTCGAATGTTTTAACGCTAGGCTTTATTAATAACAATAAAAAAGCCCGCCCCTCTGATATTTCGAAAAAATTGGGGTTAACACCTCCAACAGTGACTCATTTAGTAGAGAAATTAGTAAAGAAAGAGTTAGTTGAGCGAGTGCTGGATGATTCCGATCGCCGTATCATTTACTTGGTTATTACAGAAAAAGGAAAAGAAGTATTAAAACGAGCGAATATAGAAGGACAAGTTCTACGTCGGGAAATGTTCTTAAAATTAACTGAGGAAGAAAGAGCGCAATTACTAGCATTATATGAAAAATTGAATTCATGATGCTAAGTTTGTAAAAAATCTATGAAAATAGAAAAATATGTTGGACTTTTAGATGCCTCACACTTTGACAAAATTTCAAGTGTGAGGCATTGATTTATTTAGAACAACTCATCAACTTTAATATGTATTTTCGGTTGTAAATATAAAAGTAGGAAAATAGTAAGAGAAAATTATATGACAACATAATAAACAATCTTAAAAGAATGAACTTTTAATAAAATTTATAAGTATTAGATTTGTTAAAAGCCTCTTTATATCAGGAATATAAGTTAGTTCTGATTTCGAAGCAGACTTTTATCCTATTAATCATTTTAAATAAATATGAATTTTTTCTAAATTCTACATGTTTTTAGTCGATATATAAGTATAATGACTTATCCGAGGGGGTCTATCGGACTATAATATGAGTGATAGGAGAGCTTGAAGAAATGAACAAACTGTTTAGGGGGAAAAGCTTAATTGTAAGTATTTCAATTATGCTATCTATTTTATTAATTGCAATTATCGGAGTTATTTCAGTTACGATGTATAATGCTACAAAAGATGAAGTTTATCGTCAGTTTTTACATGTAGGTGAAAAATTAGCAGACGCAGCGAGAGCGACATCGTCTTTAATACAGGAAACAGCCCCTGCAATGCAAGTGGGTCAAATGCCACCAAAAGAACAAATGGACACTTTAAGAACTGTAGTGAATAGTGCATCAGATGAAAAGTTGGCAGTGAATACTTTCTACTTATTGCCAGAATATGAAGAAGCAAATGGAACTAATATTTTCAAATATTTACAAACAAGTGACTCCATGTATGAGATGGGATTTTATGGAGGAAGTACATATGAAGATAATGGAGCGTTCAGTGAAGTATTTAAAAACACTGTTAATAAAGGTGAAAGCGGTATAACCGATGTATATGAAGATGAACATAATAGCTGGCTTACATATTTGGGACCGATTTATGATGAGGATGAAAATGTGATTGCTGTATATGGAATAGATTTTAAGTATGACACAGTAAAGGAACGTTTAAATGGGCTTATTACAAAAATATCTGTAATAGGTATTGCAGCAGTACTGTTAAGCCTGTTACTGATTGTCTTTTTACTGAGAATGTCATTAAAACCATTAAAAGTACTTGCGGAAAAATCAGAAGAAGCAGCGGCCGGTGATTTTACAGTTCAAGTTCCTATTCGATCAAAAAATGAGATTGGACAGGTATCAAGTGCATTTAATGAAATGATTATGAATTTAAGAACGCTTGCGGCACAAATTATGCAAACATCAAGTAATGTAACAAATTCATCAACACAATTAAGAGAAACAGCAAGTCAAAATGTACAGGTGACAAATGAAATAGCTGAGGCGATTACTGAGGTTGCAAGCGGTGCAGAATCACAACAAGTAAGTGCGGATGAAAGCCAGCAAGCGATGACAGAAATGGCCATTGGAATCCAAAAAGTGACGGAATCCTCCATGGTCGTTAGTGAGCTAGCTATAGATACAGCAGATTTAGCCCAGTCTGGTGAAGGAGTAATGGAAAAAACAGAGCAACAAATGCATACAATTGAAGGACATGTTCAGCAAGCGACAGTTGCTATGCGCGAATTAAATAATTCTAGTGAGCAAATTGGAACAATACTAGCACATATCGCAGAAATTGCGAACCAAACAAATTTACTAGCGTTAAATGCTTCCATTGAAGCAGCACGTGCAGGAGAGCATGGAAAAGGTTTTGCTGTTGTTGCACAAGAAATTCGTAAATTAGCAGAACGCTCCCAAGAATCATCAGAGGAAATCACAACAATTTTACGAGAAATAAGCGAACGTTCAGATATGGTTTCTCAGTCATTAGAAAGCTCAGCAAATGAAGTTCGTGAAGGTACAACCTTAGCAAATAAATCAGGAGAATCATTCCGCGCCATTTTGAAATCGATTCAAGAGGTTTCCAATCAAGTGCAGGATGTCTCTGCTGCAACAGAGCAAATGTCAGCAAGTAGTGAAGAAATAGCGGCTTCCTTAGAAGAATTAAATAGTACAGCAGTAGAAGCTTCATCAAATTCTCAAAATGTGGCCGCCGCATCAGAGGAGCAGCTTGCTTCTATGGAAGAAGTATCAAATGCAGCTGAACATTTAAGTGAACTTGCAGAAGAATTAAACCAAGCGGTAAATCGTTTTAAAGTGTGATGAATGATAATGGTTGGAGGAAAAACAATGAACCATCCAGTTTTAGATACTACTTCACAAAATCTGTGGAGAAAAATTGTAAAAGAAATCTCGCTAAGAATCCCAAAATCTTCCTTCAACACCTGGATTGCACCTGCAGTTGGTGAACTAAAAGAAGAAAACATATTGGTGATTACAGCAGATAGTGCATTTTCTCGTGATTGGTTAGAAGGGAAATATAAACTTTTGTTTTATGATGTTTTGTTGGGATTAACAGGGGTTAAATTTGAAATAGAAATTATTTATGATGTGCAGGAAACTTCTTATGTAGAAAGCAATATAGATAAAGAAGAAGCTCTAGCTTACATGCTACTGGCGAGTAAGCAGGTGGATTTATCTACTGATCAGACAAAGGAACTTTATCTGACTATGCTCTCTCTATTCCAAACACACACACCTTTAGAAGCTAAGCTAGAAGCAAATAAACTAAATTGATAAAGCACATCGAATCATTTGCAATTAAATAAAATAACAGTTAATTTAAGAATACAATCCAAGTCAAAGAAGTTCGCTTCTGATGCTTGGATTGTTTTATTTATATTGAACGTAAGCGAAGGAGAGAGCGTGTTGGAGCAAATAAAAAATTTTTTCATCAGACATTTCGACACATTTGAAAACATAGGGTGGACTATTGTAAAAATAATTCTCTTATTTGTTGTTATTCGATTTGCAGTTGTACTGCTCAACAAATTAATTAGGCATTTTCTACATTCTCAAGGGAAAATTGATGAACGAAGACAAAATGCATTAGCGAAATTATTGTCGAATATGATTCGATTCATTGCCTATTTCATTTTAATATTAACTATTTTACCGATGTTTGGAATAAATATTGCAGCATTATTAGCGGGTGCTGGTGTTGTTGGAATTGCAATTGGTTTTGGTGCACAAAATCTCTTGAAAGATTTCTTTAATGGTTTTTTTATTTTATTGGAAGATCAATATGGTGTAGATGATCATGTTGTTATTAATGGAGAGTGGGGGCAAGTACGAGATGTAAGTCTTCGTTTGACAGTTTTACAAAATTGGACTGGTGAAATGAAGTATATCCCTAATGGACAAATTACACAGGTGATTAACTATTCACAGGAAAATTCGATTGCAGACGTTATGATTGAGGTAGGTTATAACACAGACACAGATCTAGCAATTGACATTATTCATCGAGTGGCTTTAAGAGTAGCAGCAGAAGATGAAAATGTGGTAGGAGAAATTGGTATGATGGGTGTAAATTCTTTAAATCCATCGAGCTATACTATAAGGCTATATGTAGAGTGTTTGCCGTATACACATTGGGGTGTTATTAGACAAATTAAGCATGAAGCTCAGAAGGAATTTGTGAAGAATGGTATTGATTTACCTATTCAGAAGGTTTCTTATATGCCAGAGAAAGAAGAAAATATTTAATGTTTAGAGACAGAATGCAGCTTTTGATAGCATTTTGTCTCTTTTAAATGAGATTTAAGAGGAATAAGAAAACTTCGATATAAATAAACAGAAAATTTCAAATAACATTGACATATCAGAATAATTTGTGTTTAAATTGTTTTATCCTGTCGACTGTATGTCGCTATGCAGTCTACTTGTTAATAATTGTAATAGCTACTCCGAAGCAGCTTGCAGCTATTTATCCTAAAGAAGTGATAGAATCTGTTGATGATTCTGGGAATATTACAGAGTTTATTGGTACAGGTCCTTATCAATTTGAGGAATGGAGACAAGATCAATATATTCATTTTTCTAAATTTGATGATTATGTCAGTGTGAGTGATCCTGCTGACGGAATGCCAGGAAGTAAAAACCCCCATGTAGAAAATTTATATTTTGATATCGTATCAGATGCATCAACGAGACAAACTGGGATAACTACAGAAATGTATGATATTGCGATGAATATATCACTAGAGCATTATAGCCAAGTACAAGAAGATGCTAATTTAAATGTTGACACTGATGAGCGAACATATGCAATATTAAATTTTAATAAAAAACAAGGTCCTCTAACAGATGAGAAAATTAGGCAAGCAATAGCAGCTGGTTTGGATTTAGATAGTATTATGTACGGAGCGTTTGGTGATGAAGATTTATACAGTATTTATTCAGGTTTTATGAAACAAGATCAACAAATGTATTCCACAGTTGGAAAAGAAAATTATAATCAAAAGAATGAAGAGAGAGCTCGGGAACTCCTAGAAGAAGCGGGTTACAATAATGAAGAAATCGTGCTAATGGCTTCACGTGACTATGACTATTATTATCAAGCGGCAACCATTATTTTAGAACAACTACAAAATATTGGTTTAAATGTGAAGTTGGAAATTTATGATTGGCCAACATTTTTAGATTTAGAGAATGATCCAGATAGCTGGCATATGGAAGTAACCGGGTATACTACTTGGATTACTCCAGCAGAAAACATCATTTTCAATGAAGGTTCACCTGGATGGACTAAAGATCCTTCTTTAGATACTATTATTAGTAATATAAAAGGTGCTGTATCTGATGATGAATTACAAAAATATTATGATGAGTTGCATGAAATCTTATTAATTGATTATGTAGCTGGTATTAAGCTTGGTAATTTTAAAGATATTTATGCAATAAACAATAAAATTTCGAACTTCTATACATTTGAAGGAATGATTTTATGGAATATCGGAATGGAAGACTAAAATATAATTAATCGTAATAGTTTAAAGTCTGGAACTCAATCGTTTCAGGCTTTAGATTTGTAATGATCCGATAAAAGAGGGAGTGTAAAGGGGAAATGAGAGTCCTAACTTTGAACGGCAATGCGAAAGAGATAGGAAAACAACATGGTGAAAAAGGAAACAAGAGATTTTACGATGCATAACAAATTATGAGCAACTATTTTATGGATTTCAAAATATTAATTGGAAAGCTGTAAGAGAACAAGCAAAGTTACATATTCCTGCTATTGAAGCTTATGATGAAACTCTCCTAGAAGAAATGCATGGAGTTGCAAAAGGAGCAGGAGTAGATTTTGAAGATATCCTTGCCTTAAATGCAAGAAGTGAAATTGCACTTACTGGAAATGAAAGTACATCCTTTGCAGACGGATGTACAAGTATCGGAACTGCATCACCTTTAACGGTAGATACAATTATTGAAGAAAATTGGGATTGGAAAGAAGAACAAAAAGAAAATTTACTTTTGCTTAAAATAGAAAGAGAAGATAAACCAAATATTATGATGGATACAGAAGCAGGTATAATTGGAAAAATCGGTTTTAATAACCATGGTGTAGGTGTTTGCTTAAATGCTTTAATGACAAATAAAAAAACAGATGGGGTATCAATTCATTTAGGGCTTCGAGGAGTTCTAGATTCTATTTCCATACAAGAAGCTATAAAGAAAGTGCATAATGGACAAATAGCTTCTACTGCTAATTTTCTGATAGGATGTAGCCAAGGTGAACCTAAAGGAATGATACTTCAAACAGAGGTTTCTCCCTTTGGTATTGCTTATATAAATGAAATAAATAGCTATGGCGTACATACTAATCATATATGTTCTGCAGAACTAAAACAGCATCTCGAAGATCAAAACATTTTAAGGTATAGTGATTCAATGATTCGCTTAAGGCGTGCTGAGCAAATGGTAGAGAAATCTATTTATGATAAAGAAGAAATAACAATAGAAACATATAAACGTTGGTTTGCAGATGATTTTAATAAGCCAGGCTCTATTAATCGATATTTAAATAAAACAGCTCCTCGTCACCAACAAACAATTACAGTTTTTTCTGTTGTTATGAATCTAACAAAGTAGAAAATGCATCTATATGATGATGTGCTTAGAAATAACCTTATCAAATAAAAGTAAGGAATGATTCACAATTAACGTTTGTGGGCTTATACTTATATAACTAGAGTTAAGTTACGAGCATTCAAATATGGTAATGGACTGAAGACCAAAAACTTTATTAAATCATTAAAAGCACATGCATATGAGAAAAGTAGGCATTTAATGGATTTTCATATTGCCGGATTTGCTTATTACGATGGACTAGATGTAATTGATGAGTTCACATTGGGTAAACCAGTAGAGTTACTTTCAGAAGCCGATAACCTGTGTGATCCAGAAGCAGTTGCTATTTATTATCAAACAAGAAAAATAGGTTATGACCGAAAGACAAGAATGCACTATTAAGCAAATTGCTTTACTTTGGACAAGAAAATATTTTAGAAGCAAGAATTCAATATGCTAATAAAGAAACACATCCGGAGTGACAATTTCGTAATAAAAATAAAAGATAACCGTGAATAAATATAGATAGAGAGGAAAGCACTAACATGAATCCAATTGAAAATGTACTTAATTCTTTCCCTGTAATGATTCTTGACGGGGCAATGGCTACAGAGCTTGAAAAATATGAATGTGATCTGAATGATAGTTTATGGTCAGCAAAAGTGTTGATTGAAAACCCAGAATTAATTAAGAAGGTACATCTTGATTATTTTGAAGCGGGTGCAGATTGTGCAATGACAGCAAGCTATCAGGCAACCATTGCAGGTTTTATGTCTCGCGGTTTGAGTAAAGAAGAGGCTGAAGAATTGATTGGAAAGTCCGTTCAAATTGCAGCAGAAGCTCGAGATGAGTTTTGGGCAGATGAGAAAAATCATGTGAATCGTCCGAAGCCACTTGTGGCTGGATCCATTGGTCCTTATGGTGCTTTTCTTGCAGATGGTTCGGAGTATACAGGAGATTATGATTTAACTGAAGAACAGTTAATGGATTTTCATAGAGATCGAATGAAAATCTTAGTTGAAGCAGGTGCAGATATCTTAGTGTGTGAAACAATCCCTTGCTTGAAGGAAGCAAAAGCTATTGCAAGATTGTTAAAAGAATTCCCGACAGTATATGCATTGCTTAGTTTTAGTGCAAAAGATGAATTACATATAAGTGATGGTGAAAAAATTGCAGACTGTATGACGTGGCTTAATGATCAGGATCAAGTAGCATCTATTGGAGTTAACTGTACAGCGCTAGAATATATTCCATCATTAATTGCTGAAATGAAGCGTCACACAAATAAGCCAATATCAGTCTATCCAAATTCAGGTGAGAAGTATAATCCGGATGATAAGACATGGGAATCTGGCTCTATTAAAATGGATTACAAACAACTTTCCAAGCAATGGTTCGGTCTAGGAGCTACTTTAATAGGTGGATGTTGTCGTACTAGCCCAGCACATATCAAAGAGGTTGCAAGCTGGGTGAGAGAAGAGAAATAATAATTTGGATTGAAATAACCTAGTATTCAAAATGCAGTGAGTTAGGGTATTTCATTTTATAGAGAGGATGGGTACAAATTGAAAATAAGTAAAGATAACGCAGAACACTACTTATGGGGAAATCAGTGTGATGGTTGGCATTTAGTGAAAAATAAAGAATTAAGTATCATACATGAACGAATGCCAGCTCATACTACGGAAGTTAGACATTATCATAATCGCGCACGTCAATTTTTCTTTATTCTATCAGGTACTGCAACAATGGAAATGGAAGGAGAATATATTACTTTACATGCCAAGGAAGGGGTAGAAATACCTCCACTTATCCCACATCAGATGATGAATAAATCTGATGAAGAGGTAGAATTTTTAGTAGTGTCTCAGCCTAATAGTAGAGGTGATAGAATATTAACAGAAGAATAATCGCTTCATGACAGCTATTTAAGGCTATATCACAGATAAATTTTAATAATTAAATATACTTATTTACGAGGATAGGCACGTATACGGAAGAATAACTAAGTATAGTCATGGCTATCTAGCTTAATAATGTTTTACCCCTGAATAACCGCTTATTATCCGGCTTTTCCCACTTTGTTTAGTGTGCCGAAACAATATATAGTGGTATAAGTGAGGAAAAAATGATGATTCATTGTTATGAGGAGTTTTTTTATCTAGAAGAAGAGAGCGTTTACAAATGGTTACCATAGATTAAATAAATTAGGTTGCCAGGTATAAATATGCTCAAACATCATTTTGCTAGTACATAATAAGACAAAAGGGGAATTTATCGAATGAAGCGAAATTTATTGTTAATAACGATACTTACAGCTATGCTATTTATCGTTGCAGCTTGTGGGTCAGATTCATCTTCAGGTAACAATGATTCTGATGCAAGTGGTGAAAATAGTGGGGGTACATTAAACATTGCGATTGATGGAGCTCCGCCATCACTAGATCAGCCAGCAGTTTCAGCTACGGCTACACGTGATGCAGCGAGACCAATTTTTGAAAGTTTAGTAGTTACAGATTCCAAATTTAATCCGCAACCAATGTTAGCAGAGTCTATTGATACAGAAGATAATAAGACATATACATTCCATTTAAGAGAAGGAATTAAGTTCCATAACGGAGAAGAAATGACAGCAGAGGATGTTGTTGCTTCAATGGAACGTTGGATGGAAAAATCCTCTGTTACAGGAAATATCTTTGAAGATGCAACATGGACAGCAGAAGATGATTATACAGTTGTACTTGAATTGGAAGAAGCATCTGCACTTGTATTAGATACTATTGCATCTTCTAAACAAGCGGCAGGTATTATGCCAAAAGAGATTGTCGAATCTGCTCCAGCAGAAGGAGTACAAGAATATATTGGAACAGGTCCTTTTAAATTTGCGGAATGGAGACAAGACCAGTATATTCGTTATGAAAAATTTGAAGATTACCAACCTGTTTCTGGTGAACCAGATGGTTTAGCAGGAAAAAAAGAAGCATTAGTAGATGAAATCTATCTACACATTGTTACAGATCCTACAACTAGATTAACAGGATTACAAACAGGTGAATATGATATAGTCCATGGTTTACCATATGATATGTATAATGATTTTAAAGAAGATCCAAATATTGAAACGATTATGGCTAAAGAAGGAAATCAAGTGTTAATCATGAATAATGTTGAAGGGCTTTCTTCTGACATAAAAATGAGACAAGCTATCAATGTTGGATTAAATCATGAAGATATTTTAATGGCTGCTTTCCCAAATGAGGATCTATTCACAATTGATTCAAGTTATATGGATAGAGAAATTGAAACATGGGCAAGTGATGCAGGAAGTGAATATTATAATCAGAATGATCCAGAAAAAGCTAAAGAAATGTTAGATGAAATGGGTTATGCTGGGGAAGAATTTACTATTCTAACAACACGTGATTATATTGAATTTTACAATGCTGGAATTGCAATTCAAGAACAATTAAAACAAATGGGAATTAATGCACAACTAGAGGTGTATGATTGGCCAACAATGGTTGATAAAATTGAGAATAATCAAGATGAATGGGATGCTGTCGTAAACTCATTCTCTGTTGTGAGTACACCACCGCAGTTACTTGCGTTAAGTGATAGCTATGCTGGTGGAGTGAATGATGATAAAGTAGGGGAAATGATGAAACAAATCGAAGTTGCTCCTACTACTGAAGAAGCAAAAGCAATTTGGGATGAATTACAGCTTTATGCTTGGGAAGAACTTCTACCTGTTATTCAAAACGGTGTTTACCATTACCTATATGGATATGGCACAAATGTAGAAGGGCTTACTACAACTTCAGGTCCAGTTTATTGGAATGTAAGTGTTACAGAATAATTTAAGCAAGAGATAAATAGAGTAGTATAAGGCCAATAACCAGGTTTTATGCTACTTTTTTATTTATGTAATGTTTGTTTTCGTATTAAATTTTTGAAAATAGTGATTATTAATTACTGAAAAACATGATAAAATAAGAGTACATTAATTTTCTTAGTTTAATAGTAAGATATTCCTTCGCTTAGAAATTCTAGGGATAATGTAAAAGTAAATATTAGCTTGATCGCTATAACTATCCTATAATAGGAGAGTAGACTAAATGATCAGTGCCCTGTTGCAATACTTAAATGAATGAAGATTAAATTTGTATCAAACCTATCTATACCAACCATCTTATACGTTAGTATGCCCTATGCATCGAAAGCTCACATTGAAAAATTGCTTTAACCCACTTTTTTCTATGTAGTTACTATCCTAATCTTTTGTTTAAAAAAGATTATTAGTTAAATTACCATATGATATTTTTCCAGGAAATTTTTATTTTAATTAGCAGAAAACTCACACATCTATCTGTGAAGAGTGAAGCTACATTTTTTCTGTTCAGTGGGAGGAAACACCTGTTTACTGAACAAAGATAAAGCTTTTGGCGGATATCGCAGATTTCATAACCTACAGGAAATAGGTTATTTTTTATCAAGAAGATTTTAAAAAATCAGAGAGTAATCATACCAAAGCATTATTGACAACATAAAGTTTTCTTTATGTTTTTGTTCGATTCTTATTGAAAGGATTGGTTTTTTTGAATATATTAGGTGCTAAACTAAAAGAGGTAGTATTTGCTGTTCTACCAATCACAATTATTGTATTCATTTTGAATTATACAATCATACATCTGGAAACATCCTTAATGATCCAATTTGCTATAGGGGCAATATTTATAATTGTTGGACTAACAATATTTTTATTTGGTGTAGATTTGGGAGTAACCCCAATAGGTGAATCGATGGGGAAAGCGATTGTTAAACCAAATAAAATGTGGGTTATCATTGTTGTTGGAATTTTACTTGGATTCTTTATTTCAATTGCGGAGCCGGATTTACATATTTTAGCAGGTCAAGTTGATCTAGTAACATCAGGTTTGATTACAAAGCTTAGTATTGTTGTAGTTGTTTCAATCGGTATTGGGGTACTGATTTCAACAGGGCTTGTTCGAATTGTGTATAATATTCCTATACATAAAATGCTTATTGTTATTTATGGAATTATCTTTATTCTTGCACTTTTTACATCTTCTGAATTTCTTGCGATTTCATTTGATGCTTCCGGAGCAACAACTGGTGCACTAACGGTGCCATTTATCTTAGCACTTGCTCTTGGCGTTTCCTCTATGAAGAAGAATAGTATAGCTTCTGAAGAGGATAGTTTTGGTCTAGTAGCGATTGCATCAGCAGGTGCAATTATTGCAGTTATGATTATGAATATTGTTAAAGGTACAGAAGAAATGTCAGGTAGCTTGGAAACAAGAACAGCAGATACATCTTCTATATTTGGACCATTTTTACACGAAATTCCAATAATATCTGGAGAAATTGTTATTGCGTTGTTACCAATTATTATTATGTTCCTCATTTTTCAGAAATTTAGCTTCAAGATGTCAAAAAGGGGAGTAAGAAAAATTTTAGAAGGACTCTTATTTACATTTATTGGACTAGTATTATTTTTAGTAGGTGTAAATGCTGGATTTATGGATGTAGGTGCTTCAGTAGGGTATAGTATTGCTTCTTTAGACAATAAAGCGTATCTTATTATTATAGCCTTTATTTTAGGGCTAGTAACTATTTTAGCAGAGCCAGCTGTATATGTATTGACCAATCAAATTGAAGAAGTGACGAGTGGTTATGTGAAGCGTAGTGTTGTTATGCTATCCTTATCTATCGGGGTAGGAGTTGCTATTGCTTTATCCGTACTTCGCATAATCGTACCAGAGCTACAATTATGGCATTATTTATTGCCTGGTTATGCAATTGCTCTTGCTATGACATTCTTTGTTGGAAAATTATTTGTTGGAATTGCATTTGATTCTGGGGGTGTTGCGTCAGGTCCAATGACTGCTACGTTTATATTAGCGTTTGTCCAGGGTGCAGCAGAATCAGTTGAAGGAGCAAATGTTATTGTGGATGGATTTGGAATGATCGCCATGGTTGCTCTGACTCCTTTAATTGCTTTACAAGTCTTAGGATTAATATTTAAGTTGAAGTCTAAAAAGGGAAGGATGGCAAGAGATGTTCAGTAGCTCTGATGCTAATGATAAAGAATATGAACGTATTTGTATTATTGTCAACTATGGATTAGGCAGTAAGATTATACAGAAAGCAAGGAGTTGTGGGGTCTCTGGCGGTACAGTATTACTAGGTAAAGGTACTGTCAAAAGTCGACTTTTGGAATTTTTAGCGATAGATGAAGTGAGAAAAGAAGTTGTTTTCATGGTTGCTGATAAAGAAACAGCACGAAAAGCTATTGGAGAGCTAGATAAAAAGTTTAAGTTTTCCAAGCCTAATCATGGAATAGCTTTTACTACATCCGTAGGTTATATTATTGGTGCTGGAACATATAAAAAAGATGATTATTTAAAAGAAGATAGAGGAGCGGAGCAGATCATGTATCATGTAATTTCAGTGATTGTAGAAAAAGGAAATGCAGAATATGTAATTGATGCAGCGGTCGGAGCAGGTTCAAAAGGTGGAACAATCTTGAATGCAAGAGGTTCAGGAATCCATGAAACTAGTAAGCTCTTTGCTATGGAAATTGAACCTGAGAAAGAAATGGTCCTGATTTTATCTGAAAAAGAAACAACAGAAGCTATTGCTAGAGCAATCAAGAAGAAGCTGAAAATTGATGAGCCTGGTAATGGAATTATATTTATCCAAGATGTTCATGCCACATACGGATTATATAAATAAACATAGAAAAAACTCCTTGTTTTTTTAATCAAGGAGTTTTTTCTATGCGGTTCAATCTAATTCTGCTTCCATAAATGGTTGAAGTAATTCTCGAACAGCATCAGTAGAGTTAGTATTCATCAATTGATTTCTTAATTCACTTGCACCTCTGAATCCACGAACATATATTTTAAAGAATCGATGTAAGGTTTTAAATGGGCGTGCTTCTAATTCACTCGCATGCTTGTCGTGGAGATCCAGCTGTAAATGTAATAGCTCAAGAAATTCTTTTGGACTATGTTCTTTCGGCTCTTTTTCAAAAGCAAATGGATTTGTGAAAACACCGCGACCAATCATTACACCATCAACACCGTGCTCTTCTACTAATTTTAATCCTGTAGCGCGATCTGGAATATCTCCATTGATAGTTAATAAAGTTTGTGGAGCAATTTCATCACGTAGTTTTTTAATTTCTGGGATTAACTCCCAATGTGCATCTACTTTACTCATTTCTTTTCGTGTACGAAGATGGATAGATAGATTGGCAATATCTTGCTTGAAAATATGTGTTAACCAATCACGCCATTCATCTATTTTGATATAGCCAAGTCGTGTTTTTACACTCACTGGTAGTCCGCCAGCTTTTGCTGCTTGAATAATTTCTGCGGCTACTTCAGGATGACGAATAAGTCCAGCACCTCTGCCTTTAGCAGCGACATTTTGTACGGGGCAGCCCATGTTAATGTCAACGCCACGAAAACCAAGCTCTCTCATCCCGATACTCATCTGTTTGAAGTATTCTGGATTATCTCCCCAAATATGTGCTACAATTGGTTGCTCGTCCTCTGTAAAAGTTAATCGTCCACGTACACTTTCTGTTCCATCAGGATGACAATAGCTTGTTGTATTTGCAAATTCGGTAAAAAATACATCTGGCCGACCTGCTTTACTAATCACATGACGAAACACAACATCTGTAACATCTTCCATTGGTGCTAATATAAAAAACGGCCGAGGTAAATCAAGCCAAAAATTATTATTACTCATTCTTACTTATTCCTCTCTAAAAAAAGCATTTTATCTATAGATTATTATTAGAGAAACTAGCAATAAGCTAAGTTTTCTACTAAAAGATGATACCATATTTTTTAGATTAGGCGTATCAATTCGCTTGCTTTTTATAGAGAAATAAAAAGTAGTACAAATCAATTTTCGATTTGTACTACATTTTTTTAGTTTATTTATTCATTTAAAGATACATTCCAAATGATTGGACCAGCAACATGCTGATAACCATCTATTTCTTTTTTCATAGAAACAATGGTTGTTTGGTCACCAGTTTTAATGGCTGGCAAATAGTCCCACACCGCTTCATGTAATTGGTCCTTGTAACCTTCAGCTTCTTCTTGTGTTGCTGCATGTAAAATTTTATCTTTGAGCTCATCAATTTCTTCACTATCGATCCAACCATACCATTCTGGATTTAAGAAGTGGTACATAATTGGCATTGGACGGAAGGCGAATGAGGTGGAATATAAATCCCATCCTGAAGGATCATCTAAGCGTTCAGATATGGTTGCAGAATCTGTTACATCTAATTTCACATTCATACCAATTTGTTCTAATTGCTGTTGAACAACAACCATCATATTATACCATTCCATAATATCACGAGTTGTTAAAATGGTAATTTCTTCTCCATTATAGCTTGATTGTTCTAAGAGCTCCTTTGCTAATTCTAAATCATATAATTCATATTCCTCTTTTCCTGCTTCTGTATACCAATTTGTTTGTTCCTCTTTCACGAGCGAGTGATTCTTTTGATAGTATTTTTCATTTCCGTATGTGGCAATTAAAATATCTTCCACATTAACTGCTGCATTAGCTGCTTTACGAACTAGATTATCTGTAAATACGCCTTCTTTTTTATTAAAGAGAATAATCGGAAAACCTGTCGTATATAATTCATTTTTTAAGTTGTCATCTGCTTCTATTAATTCTGCACTATCCTGTGTAATGTTTTTCGCAACATGGTATTCTCCTGTTTGCAATCCAGAAACACGGGTTGATAAATCTTGAACAACATGGAAGTATACATTATCTACATAAGCTTTCTTCTCTCCTGCTAATCCATCCGCAGGCTCTGTCCGTGATTGAAAATCCTCATATCTGGTAAGTTTAATGTATTGATCCTGTTTCCATTCCTCTAATTTATATGGACCAGTACCAACATATTCTTCCACCCATTCTTTACCTGCCTTCTCTACAATTTCTTTAGGCATAATTGCTGGGAACTGAGTTAAATCAGCAATAATATATAAATCTAATGTAGTTGGATTAGGTATATGCGCCACTATTGTATGTTCATCTACTGCCTCATATGTAGTTCCGTTTAAGTAAGTCTGCGCTTGCGAAGACAGTTCTTGCCATCTTTCCATTGATGCAACCACATCTTCTGAGGTAACTTCTTTGCCATTATGAAATTTAATTCCTTGACGTAAATGAAAGGTTATTTCTTTTCCATCATCACTAACTTCATAATCTTCCGCTAACATTGGTTGCACTTCAAATTTTGTATTTAATGTAAGAAGTGGTTCGAATATATGATGTCCAATATCACGAGTATCTAGGCTTGTGTTTGTTGGTGGATCTAGGTTCGGTGGCTGTGCATTAAAGGCGAAATGTAAGTCGCCACCATATTTTGCGTTGTCATCTTTTTCTTCATTCGCATCTTCATTAGGGGTGTTTGCTGTTTCCTTATCGCCACTAGAACAACCTATCAAGGCGATGCTTAGTATAAATAATAATGTGATTAGTGTAAAGTTAACCTTTTTCATTTGTTTCCCCTTTCCGTCCTGTGTTTTTTTCTTACTAAAAGGAATTTTCTTAATAATTAACATATTATAGAATTATTTTGTAAATGTATATATAAATTTGCAATTATGACAGACATAATTACTTTTTACGAGGAAGTTTTATTTTGTGGTATGGATATGTTATATTATGTATATTTTATAACTCCTAATGGGAGAGGATAGGCAGGTGATATAGATGTTTGATACTCTATTATTTCAATTGGCTTTTCTTATTTTTATTGGATTATTTTCTCAGTGGATTGCATGGAGATTTCGAATGCCAGCTATTGTAATTATGAGTGTTGCCGGCTTAATCATTGGTCCATTTACAGGATTGGTGGAGCCGAGTGAGACATTCGGGCCGATCTTTCAAACCGTTATTTCTTTAGCTGTTGCGGTAATTTTGTTTGAAGGTAGCCTTAGTTTAGATTTTCGAGAAATTCGTGATTTTAAACGTTCTATTCTACGGATTTCTACTGTTGGTGCTGCAATCGCATGGATAGCCGGAACAGTTGCAGCACATTATGTGGCTGGATTATCTTGGCCTGTTGCTTTTGTTATTGGGGGCTTATTTGTTGTTACTGGACCTACCGTAATTTTACCGTTGTTACGACAAGCGAAATTAAAAGAACGTCCAGCAGCAGTATTGAAATGGGAAGGGATTGTAGTCGATCCATTTGGAGCGCTTCTCGCATTGTTTGCATATCAAGTAGTGTTGGGAGTCTATCAGCTTGAAGGTGGTACATCGCTAAGTGTATTCTTTATCTCCGCATTATTGGCTGCATTACTTGGTGGGGTAGTAGGTTATTTAATGGGACAAGCATTTGAACGTGGAATCATTCCTGAATTCTTAAAATCATCTATGTTGCTTGCTATGGTTTTAATTGTATTTTCTTTAAGTGACGCAATTATGCATGAAACAGGCTTACTTGCAGTTACTGTAATGGGGCTAGTGATGGGGAATATGCGTCTAAGCAGCCATCATGAATTACTTCATTTTAAGGAAAATATTTCTGTTTTATTAATTTCTACCGTCTTTATTATGTTGACCGCTTCATTAACAACAGATACCTTATTGCAGATTTTAGATTGGCGTATGTTCTTCTTTGTGCTAGCAATGTTATTTATTGTACGGCCATTATCGATTTGGCTTGCAACAATCAATACAAGTTTAACCTGGCAGGAACGAACCCTCATCGGATGGATCGCACCAAGAGGTATTGTCGCCTTGACGGTTTCGGGTTATTTTGCCACTGCGCTTCAGGATGTCGGCTTTCAAAGTGCTGAATTACTAACGGCTCTAACTCTAGCTCTAGTATTTGCAACTGTTATTTCTCATGGATTCAGTATTGAATGGCTTGCCAAAAAATTAGGGCTACAAGCTAGTAACAAAGAAGGAATTATTATTATTGGAGCTTCGCCATTTACCAGTCAGCTAGCTGCTTCCATACAAAAAAATGGCTTTGAAGTATTATTGATGGACCGAAATTGGGAGGATCTAGCTGAAGCAAGGCAAATGGGTGTTCATACGGAAGCGGGAGATATTTTAAGTGAACATACGGAATTTCATGTTGATTTAACACCATATAATCAATTGATTGCTGCAACAAGTCATGATGCATACAATGTTCTTGTTTGTGCAGATTTTGTTCCAAGTCTTGGTAGACAGCATATTTATCAAACAGCTGTTCATGAGGCAGATCCAAAACATTATTCTCCGAAATTTGGTGGTCAAATTTTAATTGGCGAAGGTGCAGATATTCATATGTTAAATGAGCTTATTGCTGAAGGAGCAAGCTTGAAACAAACAAATATCACTGAAATATATACAATTGATGATTACAAAAAAGAAAATCCAAATGTACAAATTATCTATGGAATCACAGAGAGAAAAGAAATAGTATTCCATGCAAATGATGCGTATGAAAAAATTAAAGATGAACCACATCTTGTTGTTGGCTTGATAAAATAAAATTTTAAAATGCTATGAAATCAATATTTTAATTGGTTTCATAGCATTTTTTTAGTTAAGATATTTCCCTTGGTCCAGAAACTCTGCTTAAAATCCCAGTAATCAGTAACACAATAGCTACAGGAACAATCCAGCCAAGACCTTGGTCATATAGTGGTAAATACTTATGATAAAAATTAAGTACTGGTTGCATCCACTGGAAGTTTTCAATTGCTAAGGATTTACAAAGTTCAACCAATCCATCAAAGATACTAATCAAAAATGTTACTGTAATTGAAGCAATATAAACAAACTGTCTGTGATGGAATAGTGGTGATAAAAAGGTTAAAAGCATTAATACGATTGCCAATGGATAGAGGAACATTAATACTGGAACAGAGTATGTAATAATATTCGTTAATCCAAAGTTTGCAAAGATAAAAGTAATAATCGCAAAAAAGATAACTAACGCTTTATATCCGATTTTAGGAAATAGTGTTTGAAAATATTCTGCACAAGCAATAGTCAGTCCAATCGCAGTTGTTAAACAAGCTAAGATAATCAACACAGCAAGGAAGATTAAACCGAGCGTTCCAAAATAGTAGGATGCTGTAGTGCTAAGTACTTCTCCACCATTCTCTGAGATGCCTAGAGATTCTGTTGTTCTTAACCCCATATAAGCAACGCCAACATAGATAGCTCCTAAAATACCGATTGCAATGAAGCCTGATTTTATTGTTGCATTCATGATTCCTTTTTTCGAAGTAACCCCGTAATTGCGAACAGCGTTAATAACGATAATACCAAACACCAGAGAAGCAAGAGCATCCATTGTGTTGTAGCCAACGAGAAATCCTGTCACAAAAGAACTATCTACATATCCATCCACAGGTGCTTGAATAGCTCCCATTGGATTGAATATAACCATAAGCAATAAAATAGTGAGCAAAATAACAATTCCTGGAGCTAAAAATTTACCAACACGATCAACGATTTTAGCAGGGTTCAATGAAAACCAAAGTGTGAGTCCAAAGAAAATTAATGTGAAAACAAATAACCCATATTGTTGCATATTCTCACTTAATAATGGAGCAATCCCCACTTCATAAGCAACTGTACCTGTACGAGGAGAGGCAAAGAATGGTCCGATTGTTAGATAGAGTAAACAAGTAAAGAATACAGCATAAACAGGATGAACCCGACTTGCTAAATCTTGTAAATTACGACTCCCTGAAAATCCCATTGCTAGTACTCCTAGAAATGGTAAGCCCACTCCTGTAATTAATAAACCAGCAATAGCTGTCCATAAATTGGATCCAGCTTGCTGTCCAAGCTGTGCAGGAAAGATCAGATTCCCCGCTCCAAAGAATAATGCAAAAAGCATTACCCCAATTGCTGTATATTTTGAAACAGATAATTTTTCGTTCATTTTTAATTTTTTCCTTTCTAAGATGCATTCCTTTATATCATTGTTACCAAATTAGGTAATCTCAATAATGTTACTATAGTAGCACTAAGGAGTTCAAGTGACTTAGGATGTATTTATCTCAATAATCATCAACCAATGCCGAATAGGATAGATACAGAATATCAAATAAAAAAATACAGATAATAGGAAAATTGTTGAAACTTTTTAACTGGTATTTCCATCTAATGAGCAGAAAAGGAGGGGGATTATGGAGGAAAGTAAGCTAATTAAACTAGCCAAAATGGGGGATGCAGAGGCATTTGAACAATTGTTAGTAGCATGCAGTAATCAGCTTTATCGAACTGCTTTTATCTATATGCAAAACCGTGAGGATGCTTTAGATGTTGTTCAAGAAACGAGCTATAAAGCGTTTAAAGCTATCTCTCAATTGAAAGAGAATGCTTATTTTACGACATGGTTGACAAGAATTCTTATCAATACAGCAAATGAATATTTAAGAGTGAAACAAAAGGATTCGCCAATAGAAGAAATGGATATTCCTTTCGTTGAACAGGATAGGATAGAGCAACTCGATTTAATGCATGCCATTCATGAGCTCCCAGCTAAATATCGAGATGTGATTATTCTATTTTATTTTCACGATATTACGATTAAAGATATTTCTACATCCTTCCATATGCCAGAAGGAACGGTGAAAACCTATCTGCGTCGGGGCAGAGAACAATTACGAATGATTTTACAGGGAGGACAAGTGTATGAAGGATAAGTTAAACAGAGATATAGATGTACCTGAAGCAGACGTCCATTTAGCAATTAGAAAAGGAATTCAGCGAGCAAAGGCAGAGGGACCAGTAAAGAAGAAAAGCCGTAAATCATATAAGATATTTTTTTCTGTAGCAGCAGCGTGTTTATTAGCATTAACATTTTTCATTAATCCAGTGGCAAAAGCATTAGCAAACGTGCCAATTATCGGAAGTGTTTATAGTCAATTTAATGATTTAGTTGGTAGAGATTTAGAAGGAAGAGATTTGGTAACAGCTTTAGATGAGCTTGCTGAAGCAGAAGATATTCAAATCAAAATCACCAGCGGTTATTATGACGGCGCAAT
Source organism: Ornithinibacillus sp. 4-3 (assembly GCF_040958695.1). Lineage (NCBI taxonomy): Bacteria > Bacillati > Bacillota > Bacilli > Caryophanales > Bacillaceae > Ornithinibacillus > Ornithinibacillus sp. 4-3. Next base: position 2,792,835 of record NZ_CP162599.1, on the reverse strand, counting down.
GATTGGAATTACTTTTGATGTTACAGGTGAAGATTTGACAGATGAATCGGAAGAAATGGATGGATTTTATGAAATTTTTAATGGTGACGAGGAAATAGCAGATAGTCAGGAACTTGTTTACTTACAGAAAAATGAGAAAGGATATAGTGGACATATTCGTCATTACTATCCAGCAACAGACCTACCTGAAGGAGCAGAAATTCCGCTAGCGTTTAAACGAATTGGAAAACATGAAGGGAATTGGGAGTTTGATGTAGCAATCAAACAATTACCATACAAAGAGGTAGCTTTAACAGAAGAGCGGATAGATGAGGAGCACCAGATTATGATCGAATTTGAATCTATTATGATTGGGGAAGCATCAGTCGCAATTGATTATACAGCTACATTTCCAAAAAATCAGGAAAATAATCAAGCTTCATTAGCTATTTTTGATGATAATGGCAATGAGATTTATGGTTTGATTGATGGAATAGATTTAGAAAAAACAGTTGATGGAGATTCAGTCATTGTTAAAAATCGAACAATTATTACGGACTCCATAGAAGGTACAATAAACTCACTTACGATTCATCCTAAGGTTCGGATTATTGGAAAAGATCCAAATCAACCGCTAGAATTAGGTGTTCTACAAATTCCGTTAAAATAACTTTCTCCTGATGTTTTAACGCATGAAGGAATCATTGTCACACCTGGATTAGCTTGAATCAATAGTCAAAAGAGAGCTGGTGAGGTATAATGTTGTAAAATATCTTATGATTAAAGGGGTTGTTCCGATGGTCAAGAAATGGGGCATTATCCTACTGATACTGAGTGTAATATTAGTTGGTTGCTCGAATGAACCGGAACAAGATGACAACGATACCGAAGAAGACACACAAAAATTAGAAGAAATAGCAGAAAAAGAAAATGTGCAGGAAATAGTAGAATCATTTTTTGAAGCGTATAAGGATCAGCAGTTTGAGGATGCAGAAGTTTATCTAGTAGATGATCAAATGGAATTAGAAAACTTTGCTATTCGTAATGTTTATCCAGAAAAGATTATTGAAGCATTTCATACATTAATGACAGACTTTGAAGTGGAACTTGGTGATATAACGATTGATAGAAATGAAGCAATCGTTATGTTGAAAATTACAAACTATGATCTTCCTGATTTACTGAACCAAGCAATCGAAGAAGTAGATGGAGAACTTCCTAATAGTGATATCACAGCTGATAAAATGGTTGAGCTTGGAGAAGAAGCTTCTAAAGCTACTTTGATGCAGGGGATGAAGCTCGTCAAACAAGAAGATGAGTGGAAAATAATGCTTGATAATGAGATGAAAACGGTGATTACGAGCGGTTTATATGCAAAGCACCAAACAGCATTGACAGAACCGGTGGAAATGGAAGAAATGCAAGATTACATGCTTACATTAATTGATCAGATGAATACCTTGTTTGAGTCTTTTGATGATGTAGAGGAATTTTCTATCCAATTGGAAAATGAAGAGTCTGTGGATGTGGATCAAGCTTTTGCGGCAATTGATACTATGCATGATCAGCTCCAAGAAGCTTTTGCAGATTTTGAAGAAACTAGCTTATTAAACCACGATACATCTGATCTAGCTTATTTATTAAAATCTAATTTTTCTTTTATGATACTAAGTATAGACGCTTATGGTAGTCTATTAAGAGAATTAATTGACCAACAATCTAGTGGAGAAGAATTAGATCAAGAGCTATTAGAGCAGCTACAGATAAGTGCTTTGGATATTGAAAAGTATTACGATGATTTTTTAAATGGTACGAATGAATACTTAACTCAGTTTAAAAATTCAATTTAAAAATAGAAAAACTCTGGATGCTTACTAAAATGTACCCTATAAGATAGACACTTTAAAAAGTCTCTCTTATGGGGTACTTTTATTTATAATGAAAGAAATTGCGAATGGGGCGGATGAAAATGTCGAAAATATTATTTACAGATCAAGAACAGTACTTATTGATGAAACATCCTTATGTAAAAGCGGTTAGTAAAAAGGCAATTACATACACGGATGAATTTAAAGCAATAGCTGTTAAAGAATATGGAGAAGGAAAATTTCCTCGTCAAATATTTGAAGATGCAGGATTTGATATTGAAATCGTTGGGATTGAACGCGCTAAATCGGCTTTAAAAAGATGGCGTACTGCCTATCAAGAAAAGGGTTTGGAAGGGCTTGAGGATTCACGTAACTCTTCTTCAAGACGTCTTCTTGCGCGTGAATTAAGTATAGAAGAAAAGTATGCTCGATTAGAAGCACAAAACGCATTATTACGCGCAGAAAATGAATTACTAAAAAAGATCGATCTAGCAGAAAGGTTGTTGATAAAGGAAAAGAAAAACTAACTGCGGAACAGAAATTTCAGTTAGTCCAATTCGTCATTGAAAAATACGGTTTAAATCGAATGGTGAGGTATCTTTGTGAATTAGTTGGCGTCTCTAGATCAGGTTATTATCGTTATTTTTCAGAAGAAGCACAACTGAATAGACAAGCACGAGATAAAGCAGATGAAGAAGTAAAGGCAATCATTTTAAAAGCGTTCAATTTCCGCCGTCGTAAGAAAGGTGCACGTCAAATCAAAATGACATTAGAACATCAGTATCACATTACCTATAACTTGAAACGCATTCGTCGTATCATGAAAAAGTTTCAAATTATTTGTCCCATTCGAAAAGCCAATCCTTATCGAAGAATCGCGAAAGCAACGAAAGAACATAGAACACTACCGAACCTATTAAACCGTGAATTTAAACAAGGAATCGCTAGAAAAGTATTATTGACAGACATTACCTACTTGAGTTATGGAAAAGGAAAACGTGCTTACTTATCCACTATCAAAGATGCCGAAACCAATGAAATTTTAGCCTATGAAACATCTGATAGAATCACCCTAGATATTGCATTAAATACAGTCAAGAAGTTAAAAAACAGTAAGATAAAGTTGGCTGAAGACGCATTCATTCACTCAGATCAAGGAGTTCACTATACGAACCCCCATTTTCAAAAGAAGGTGAAGGTAATGGGGCTAGGTCAGTCAATGTCCCGCCGTGGAAACTGTTGGGACAATGCCCCTCAAGAATCATTCTTTGGGCATTTTAAAGATGAAACAGACTTTAAATCGTGTGAAACATTAGAAGAGGTAAAAAGAGAGATTAAGAGTTATATGATTTATTACAATCATTATCGAGGTCAATGGAACTTAAAAAAGATGACGCCTGCACAATACAGTCATCATCTTCTTCAAGTTACTTAATTCCCTAGAGTCTTTTTAAAAATGTCCTTTACAAAGGGTACACTTTATACAGTATCTCCAGGGTTTTTCTGACTTTAAAATATCTTTTCTATTAGAATCTATTGTAATAGTATTTTCTTACTGGCGACTAATGTAATATATTAGCTTTGATAAATTCCATATAAAGTGTATTGTATTATGAAAGAGAAAAGATGTATGTTAACTTGTTTAGCAGATTTGCTTGGGGGATAGGAAAGTATAAAATTTCCCAAGGTTGGTTCTTATTTGGAACTAGCGCTGTCTAGCTCCGAGCGCCAAAAACTAAGAGATTTCACGTCACACCCTACAATAAGTCAACATCGGTTCTGTTTTATAAGGAGACTCAACTAAAATCAGGCTAAAGCCTAACGTTGGATACCCCTAAAGGGGCATGTTTCCTTTATCTCGGTTGTGCCGCTCCAATCTCTACGTTTTTCGACGCATAGGACGTGCTAGTGCAGGCGTTGTGACAGGAAATCACGTTTTTAGCCTGTAAGGGCGTTCTGCGCTTTTCGTTCAAAAATTTGCGGTAAGATTGATTGAATAAATATTAAGGTGAAGGGGGACATAGGATGGGAAGAATACTACTAAGTGATGTTGCTTACGATAGAATTAAAGAATTATTATTAAATGGTGATTTTAATGAAAGTATTTCAGAAGGTGAGCTAGTCAAAATGTTAAATATGAGCCGTACACCTATCCGTGAGGCTCTAAAGCGACTAACAAATGAAGATTTCATTAAAGTTTATCCGAATCGAGGAATTTTTATTAAAGAGGTATCTATTAAAGAGACCAATGATTTATTGGACTTACGTTTGGCGCTCGAGACATTTACTATTGAGCATATAGCCGATAAATTTACGGATGAGGATTTAGCTTTTTTAGAAAAAAATGCTGAAGAGCAGATGCAAGTACGGATTCAAGGAGATGCATTCCGCTCTGTACAGCTAGATTTAGAATATCATAAGTATTTCTTTAAAATTCTCGGAAATGATCATTTTATCAAGGTGTTCAATCATTTAACAGATCGTCTCTATCTACATGGATTGAAGCGTACACGTAAGCGTGGGCTGACAAACATCCAATCTATCAAGGAGCATATTGGAATTAATAAGGCCCTAAAAGAACGTGATTTTAAAAAAGCAAGGGCACTACTAGAAGAGCATATTATTTTAGGTAAGGAAAATTATTTTCAAAACTAACCATTCATTTTATTAAACGCGCCAAAGTATTGGGGCGTTTTTCCATTGTTACAGATATAATTAATTAGCTAAGTATGAAAAATAAGAAAGCGATAAGACATATTAACACTCCTCCACAGGTTGTAGATGCATAGATGATTTTGTTGAACGGTATCTTATCAACATAGATAAATTTTCCAATGATATATGTGTGGATAGGTATTAATATCAAAACGGCTGATATAGTCCCTGGCATATAAGATAGACTGAGTAAGCTGAATAGGATATGTGGAAGAAAAGCATTTATCCACATCGCTCCGACATAACCAATAAAAATATATTTGATTGTAGCTCCTGGTTGAAAAACATAATAAATAGCTGTTCCATAGCCGATGATCGTGATAATTGTTACGGTGATTAGAAATGTCGTACTAGATATCGTTATCGGACTATTACTGATTGTCCACGCTGGTAAAAATAATGCTTCCTCTTTGTTATGGATTGTAATTGACAGGCAGAATAATAATGCAACTATAACTCTATTCACGTTTGTCGGCTCTCATGGCATTGAATTTCGCAATCTCTTCAAAACCTTTAATTAAATAAGAGATATCTTCTTTCATACCATTATCTATCCACATCATAAGCATATTCCACATTCCTCCCGCATTAAAAGCTAAGGCATATTGTACATAATCAGGATGGATTTGATAGTCAAAACGATCTGCCAATATTTTTTGTATCGCTGGTAATTTTTCATTAAAATGATTTAGTACAAAATAAGAGAGACCTTCTTTTCGCAACAAGGTCAGAAATTGAATGTTTTCAAAACAGAGTGTAATCAAGATTTGTGCTACTGTTTCCATAGATAAGGTTTTATGTGCTTTTAGTCTTTTTACATATGTTTCAGCAAGTTGCCGAACATGTAAGTTCAAAATATCTTCCTTACTACTAAAATTTCGATAGAATGTACTACGATCTACTTGAGCCTTGTTCGTAATGTCTTTTATTTTAATATCGCGATAAGGTTTTTCTCTCATCAAAGCTAATAATGCTTCTACTAGCCATTTTTGAGATTGCAATGCAACTGGATTTTGTGTGTTATAAATCATATTTCCCCTCCAATGCAACATTTTTATAGGTACTGTAGCGTTTGTTCGTAGCATATTGATACATCATTGGCTGCATTGTATCATAAAGTTAAAAGTGCAACAAATGTTGCAGAAAGGAAATCATAAATGAGAAAAGTGATTAGCAAAGGAATCGTCAAAGGGGCTGGCTTTATGAATTTAAAGAACCGAATGAATTATTTCAAAGTTGGTTCAGAAGCGATGGAACATGTGATGAGCTTAGAACAATATGTGAGAAAAATAAAACTAGATAGAAGATTAAAAGCTTTGATTAAAGTATATGTATCTAAATTAAATGGATGTTCTTATTGTATTGCAATGCACACAAAAGAAGCGAAAAAGTTAAAAGCGGATGAAAATATACTTCAGAATATAATGGATTGGAAGGAATTAACTGCTTTAGAAGAAAAGGAAAAAGTGGCTTTTGAGCTAGCTGAACACATCACCTTTGTTTCGGAGTTAAGAGTGGATGACAGTCTCTATGATAAAGTCCGATCTCATTATAATGAAAAAGAGTACTTTGATTTAGTAATGCTGATTAATCAAATCAATTCATGGAATCGTCTAGCTATTTCGATGGGGAATAGTGCAAATGACTAAATAGAAGCTCGCTTCTTGGCATCTTTATACGATGTTACAAGTAGTGAGCTTTTTTGTGCAAAATAACAAAATTAAAATTTCAGAAAAAATGTTTTAATTATTCTTTTGCAAAAAATTAGAAAACATGATAAATTATATCCAAGTTGTATACAAGATGTATTTTTGTTAATTAACAAAAGCTATTTATATGGAATAATGGTTTTAAAAGTTAATTTCTTGATGTTTAGGCGGAATCTCTAGAGGCAATAATCTGGGGATATTAAAAAGGAGAGATACTACATGAAAATTTTGCCAAGAGAAAAGACATGGATTTCTGACGAATTAAAAGCAAGATGTGAAGAGGTAGAACCAGCAACAATTGGTCATTATTTACACTTTGGATTTATGGACCCGAAAATTAGCCCAGTATTTGATAATGTAAAAATGGTTGGGCAAGCATTTACAGTAAAAACAACTTCTTATGATTCAGTGATGGTACATAAAGCAGTGAGCTTAGCAGAGGAAGGTGATGTATTAGTTATTGATCGTAGTGGTGATACGAAGCATGCTTGTGTAGGCGAAATGGTAGTATATGCAGCAAAAGCTAGAAAGCTTGCTGGAATTATTATTGATGGTCCTTCTACAGATATTCAAGCAATTCGTGAATTAGGTGTCCCAGTATTTTCAACAGGGTTATCCCCAATTACAACTAAACTAATTGGTAACAGTGGAGAGATTAACACAACCGTACAATGTGGAGGTGTAACTGTTAATCCTGGAGATTTAATTATTGCTGATGATAATGGTGCATTAGTTATGCCAAAAGACAAGGAAGACTTAGAAGAGATTATTGCACGTGCGGAAGCAAATGAAGCAAATGAAGCAAATACAAAACAGAAGCTAGATTCAGGTGTACCTCTTGCTTCAATTACTAGAGCAGATAGTTTCCTTCGCGAGCAGGGATTAATTGACTAAAATAAGAAATCTTAAAAAATAATAAATGAGGTGGAAAAAGAATGAAAGTTTCAGTTGTACAATTGAACCCGCAAGCTGATAAAGAAAAAAATATTGCAAAAGCTCTAGGTTTTATTGATGAGGCTGCAAAAGAAGGAGCAGATCTAGTCTCTTTACCAGAATATACGGATTTCATGGGTGGTGACGAAGAGAAGCTTGGTGTGGCAGAAGATATTCCCGGTGGTTATGCGAGCTCCAAGTTTTCGGAAAAAGCAAAGGAGCATGGAATTTATATTCATGTAGGAAGTATTCGTGAAACAGGGGAAAATGGAAAAATTTATAATACAAGCTTAGTAATCAATAGGGAAGGAAAGATTATTGGCAAATACCGTAAGATTCACCTATTCGATATTGAAATTGAAGGAAAAGTAAGTGCAAAAGAATCTGATACGATTACTCCAGGGGATGAAGTAGTCTTAGTAGATACGGAATTCGGTAAGCTTGGTTTAAGTATTTGTTATGACCTTCGTTTTCCGGAATTATTCCGTACGATGGCTCTACAAGGGGCAAAAGTATTATTTATACCAGCGGCATTTACACTTTACACAGGTATTCATCACTGGGAAACATTATTAAAAGCAAGAGCAATTGAGAACCAATGCTTCGTCGTTGCAGCTGGTCAATTTGGATCTTATCCACCAGATGGAAAGACATTATTTGGAAGCAGTATGGTTGTTGATCCATGGGGAATTGCTATTGCACGTGCACCAGAAAGAGAAGGAGTTATTACAGCGAATTTAGACTTTGCAGATATTGATCATACGAGACAAAATGTACCTTGTTATAATCATCGTAAACCGGAGTTATATCAGTTGTAGTCAAGATGAGGAATTGTGTTAGAGCGTGGAATATTTCATACGAACAACAACAAATAATCCATGCTCTTTAATTGAAATATATTTTAAAAGTGTATGGGGGAATTTGTTATGCGTAATAGAAAATTTCTACTTATTTTTTTGGTTCTAATATTAAGCGCTTTCATTATTGGATGTAGCTCGAAAGATGAAGAAGCTAATGGCTCTGATCAGGGAACAGCAGTAGATGACACAGAAGCATCAGGGAAGCTAGATATTGCGTTTCATCTAACTTTGCCACAATTGGATCCACATATGACAACAGATATTGGGGTTCGTGATGTATCCATTCATATTTATGAAGGATTATTAGCTGTAAATGGTGACATGGAGATTGTACCTATGTTGGCAGAGTCTTATGAAGAAAGTGAAGATGGTAAGCAAATTACATTTAACTTGAGACAAGGTATTAAATTCCATAATGAAAAAGAAATGAAGGCAGAGGATGTTGTCGCTAGCTTAAATAGATGGCAAAAAATGTCCACACAAGCAAAAAATTATATTAGTGATGTAACTTTTGAGGAAGTAGACGAGTACACAGTAGTAGCAAATGTACCAAATCCAAGTATTATGACGCTTGCTGTTATTGCAAGCTATAATCAGTTCCCAGCAATTATGCCAAAAGAAGTTGTAGAAGCAGTTGGCGAAGATCGTATAGAAGAAGTAATTGGTACTGGACCATATAAACTAGAAGAGTTCCGCCAAGATCAATATGTGCATATTACAAAATATGATGAATATCAAGCACGCGAAGAAGCGCCTGGTGGCTTAGCAGGTGAGAAGAAAGCACAAGTGAAAGATTTGTATTTTCATATTGTTCCTGACATTTCCACACGTATTGCGGGTATCCAATCAGGGGAATATGATGTAGCTACAAGCATTCCACATGATAGTGTAGATCAGCTTGAACAAGCAGATAATATAGATATCCAAATCACAAGAACACCTTGGGATGATGCCGTATTAAATAAAAAAGGAAAATTCCAAGACATTAAACTAAGACAAGCTGTTAATGCTGCATTAGATAAAGAAGCATTATTGCTAGCCGCGTATGGTAATGAAGAGTATTTTGAATTAAATCACTCTTTAGTACCTGCTGAACAAACAGATTGGTTATCTGATGCAGGTAAAGACATTTATGAAACTTATGATCCTGAGCTTGCTAAACAATTGTTAGATGAAGCTGGATATGATGGGGAAGAAATTATTTTATTAAGTAGTCAAGAGCGTAAATATTTATATGATATGTCCGTTGTTGCCCAAGAACAGCTGAAAAATATTGGAATGAATGTGAAGCTAGAGAATACAGATTGGGCTACCTTTATTACAGATATTGGTGATGAGAATGCATGGGATATGTATCTAGGTACTCTAGGCTATAACCCTGTTATTACAGAAGCGCTGTTCTGGAATCCAAACTGGTATGGTTGGCATGATAGCGAGGAAATGAATGAAGTAGTTGAAGATGTATTGCGAGCAGGAACAGTTGAAAATGCAGCACAGTATACAGATGACTTACACCAAGTATTTTATGATTATTTACCAGTGATAAAAATTGGTGATGGCAGTCAGTTAATCGCAACAAACAGTAATTTAGATGGTTTCATTTACCACATGACTTCTGGCGTCTACTGGAATATATCAAAAAATGAATGATTAATTTTTAGACAAGTAGGGGAATGAAATACTCCTACTTGTCTTTTTTTCATTAAATTCCCTGGAAAAATAATTAAAAATAAATGTAAGATGATTCATTATCATAATAGATTCCGTTATACTGGAAAATATAGTAATTTTTAAGTGGATAAAAACGTACGCTATATACAAGTAGTGAAGCGTATTATCTGTATATTATGTTAAAGGAGGAGAAGATCTATGTTATGTCCAGCATGTGGTCATGAACAGGAAACAGGCAAGTTTTGTGGAAAATGTGGTACTGCACTGACAGAAAATCAAGCAAATCAGTCATCAAGTGGAATAAGTAATGAAGAAAAGGTTCAAGATTCAATAATAGAAAATCAAGATTCCGTTGATATGTCACGAGAAAATGTAGCCATTAAGCAAGAAGAACCTGCTAAAGAAAAGACAGTAGATGAGCAGCTAGCTCAATCTAATGTGAACATGGAAGTAATAAAAGAGAAGACAATGAATTATTGGAATTATGTTGTTGATTATGCGAAACAGCCAAGTAAAGTTTTTAATTATAAGCAGCATGAACTTTTAAGTGCAATTATAACGATACTTATTTTTACTTTCTTTATTTCCCTTACTGTATTTAGTTACTTAAAGTTTTTTAGCGCAGAAGTATTCTATCTTAGTAGCGAAGGGATTAAGTTTTTCCCAGTGATATTCTATACAGGATTGTTTATTTTATTAACGATGGGAATTGCAACACTTTGTTTATTCCTTGTGATTAAGCTTTTCGGACCAGATTATGTGTATCCTAAAATAATTACTATCTATGGTACGAAATTAATTCCGATGATTGCGATTACGCTTGTTGCTTTATTCTTAACTGTAGTGAGATTATTTACAGCAGGAAATATGATGCTAACCATTATTTTTATTTTCGCTATTTTGGCTATACCTTTATACATATTAGGAAAAGCATTGCAGGAGAAAACTAAGGTACTAGATTCATTCTATGCTTCAGTTGTATATGTCGTTGGATTTATATTAATCTACTCACTTTTCTTATATGTGATTAGTGATACAGTACTCGGTGAATACTCAGGGTTCTTGAATTTCTTGTAAAGAAAAACTTGGCTGGTAGTTGTGCCAGTCAAGTTTTTTTGTTTGACTTAAATAAAGGTTATCAATTAAGTTAATAAGCTACGGCTATAGAGTGAAAAGAGGGTCATAAGATGGAAAAATTTTGTCATGAATGTGGCAGTAAAATAAACAAAGAGGACGCATTTTGTCCTGAATGTGGAACAAGTGTATTAGCAGATGCTACTTTAACTCCCAAGCAAGAACAAACAAATGAAATAAAACAAGACACTGTAGCTCAATCAACGAAAAAACCTATGTCGAGAAAGCAAAAAAGTTTATTTGTGATTATCGGTATTTTATTTGCGATTGTTATAGGTATATTTGCATGGGCAAATAGTTATTATTCAGCTGAAAATGTAGAGAAACGTTTTATTAAGGCGGTTGAGGAAAAGAATACAAAAGCGATTCTAAGCATGGTAAAGGTTACAGCAGGAAATGAAGTAACGAAAGAAGAGATAGACGCTTTTCTTGCTTTTGCAAAAGCTGAGTCAGTTTATATAGACAATGAACTACGTAATTTGGCAGCACGTGCTGGAAGCTTTCAGGATGGATTGCTAACAATTAGAGAAGATGGTAAATGGTTAGGGATTATTCCAAAGCATCGTGTATTTATGCAGGGACAATATATTGGTGTTGAATATCCTTTTGCAGATGTGAACACAACATTGAATGGAAGAGCTTTTACAGTGCTGGAAGAAAATGAAGGTATAACAACATATGGTCCGCTAGCTCCAGGAATTTATCAGATAGAGAATGATTACGAAGGGGAATATGCAAAAGTAAGCTCAGCAGATGAGATGACCTTATGGGATAGTAGTGGGAGAGCATATAATTATTATGTGTCACTAGATGCATCGAATATAATGTTTGAAGTAATTGATCATGATTTACCTATTCAAGGTATAACGCTAAAAATGGGTGATAATGAAATCAAAGCGAATGCCGATTTGACCTTTGAACCAATAGGACCAATGCCAATTGATGGACAAGTAAAATATTTGCCTGTTATTGAGTTTCCGTGGGGAACGATAGAAGGAGAAGAACAAACCATTGATGATAGCTACATTTCTATTGATGCTTCTATTGTGGATGATGAGTTTGTTGATCAGCTGGCAGAAGTGGTGCTCGCATATGGGGAAGGCTATTATGAAGCTTTAGCAAGCTTAGATGCATCTAAGGTAGAAAATGCAACAACCTGGGCATTTAACGACCTTAAAGATGTAATAAAAGATATGAAAAATATAGAACGAAACTTCACCGGAGAAATAGAACATATGGAAATAGATAGTAATTCCATATCTCTTAGTGCTAATAAAGCATATATTGATGTACATTATTATACCAATCAAGCTTACTACTGGTCAGATAGTGAACCCAAATTGGAGAACAAAGTCGATGCTTTTCAAATTACTTTAGAATATGATCAGAATGAAAAAAAATGGCTTTTCTATGATAAATCCAGTTCTTATCATGCGTTTGACTCGTATGCTACGGTAAAAAAATATGATGGTAATCGGGAGTTATATGGCTCAGGTACTCCAGATAAAAAGGCAGAAAAGGTATCAGCTGATACGAATGAAGAGGATCTAAATGATGAATTAGATGCTTTTATCCGTACATATAATGAAAAGAGTGTAGAAGCAATAAATGAAGAAGATATTAGTATTGTAGAACCATATATCGATTCAAAAGGTCCCCGTCTAAAAGAACAAACAGATTATTTAACCAATCATCTTATTCCAAATGAAATTACGCAAGAGTTGGTAGCTTCAAAAATAGAATCTTACACTAAGCAAGATGATGAAACATACGAAGTAACAACAATTGAAGAATTCATTATTTATAAACCAGGGGAAGAAAATAAAACAAAATTCCGTACAGTAAACCTGGTAAAAAAAGTAGATGATGAATGGAAGTTACATGAGTTAGTGAGTACGAATGCGATAGACTAAGATTGCAATACTCACTATAATCAAAAGCATCGATACCAGTTTGAGGTGTCGATGCTTTCTTACGTGAGTAATCAATGATACGATAAGGGAACAGGAGGGAGATTCTATGTTCATTGAATCATTGAAGGAACAGCTTCAGCGAAACAAGCGATTATTTATTGGTGAAGAGACGGCTTTTCAAGCGTCAATCATGGTTCCGTTAGTGGAAGTCGATAACGAATGGCATGTGCTTTTTCAAGTTCGTTCATTAACGCTACGGAAACAACCTGGCGATATTAGTTTTCCTGGTGGGCGTATCGATAGCTCAGATTCAACTCCCTTAGCAGCGGCTATTCGTGAAACACATGAGGAATTAGGAATTGATCCAACTGATATTGAGGTTATTGGAGAAATAAGCCCTTATATCTCAACCCCATCCTTTGTCGTATATCCCTTTGTTGCAAAATTAGATCAAAAGAAAATAATAATAAATAAAGATGAAGTGGAAAAAGTATTTACTATTCCTTTACCTTGGCTTCTGCAATGTGAACCAAGTAAACATATAGTAGAGATTCATCCACAACCAGCAGAAGATTTTCCTTTTGAAAAAATAATGAATGGAAAAAATTATCAATGGAGAAACAGAGCTTTAGAAGAGTATTTTTATGATTATGATACGTATACGATTTGGGGGCTAACCGCACGTATTTTAAAGCATTTTATTGAAATAATTAAAACAGAAAAGGATGGAAATTTCCCTTTTTAGGAGATGTATAAGTGCAATGAGGAAATACAAATGTTCTCCCTAGAGATACAAACTTAGAAATCCTTGAGTACAAAGCATTTCGAGTGCTTGCGCCTTTGTATAATACATCTTATAATATCGTCGAAGGTCTGTTTAATTGAAAGAAAGAAGAATCGCCTTTAATCCAATTAATTATGTTAGTAGAGGAGAGCGAATTTAATGGCAAATATAGAGACGCGTTTGGAAAGAGACTTTTTAGGAGAAAAAGAAGTGCCAGTAGATGCATATTACGGGATTCAAACCCTCCGTGCAGTAGAAAACTTTCCAATAACTGGATACCATATTCATGAAGAATTAATCAATGGGATGGCTATTGTAAAAAAATCTGCAGCATTGGCAAATATGGAGGTACAGTCTTTATCTAAGGAAATTGGTGAAGCAATTGTTCAAGCAGCAGATGAATTATTAGCAGGACAATTTCATGATCAAGTTATTGTCGATCCTATCCAAGGTGGAGCGGGTACATCTGTCAATATGAACGTTAATGAAGTTATTGCTAATCGTGCAATTGAAATTCTTGGACACCCAAAAGGTGATTATACATATTGTAGTCCAAATACACATGTAAACATGTCACAATCGACAAATGATGCATTTCCTACTGCGATTCATATTGCAGTGCTTCGATTAATGGAAAAATTAATTAAGACAACTGAAACAATGCGAGATGTATTCCATCAGAAGGCAGATGAATTTAGTGATGTCATTAAAATGGGACGCACACATTTACAAGATGCAGTGCCAATTCGCTTAGGGCAAGAATTTGAAGCATATAGTCGTGTGCTAACTCGTGATATTAAGCGTATTAAGCAATCACGCCAACACTTGTATGATTTAAATATGGGAGCAACTGCGGTTGGGACAGGTTTAAATGCTGATCCTAATTATATTGCTTCAGTAGTGAAGCACTTAGCAGAAATTAGTGGCTTACCATTAGTTGGCGCAGATCATTTAGTAGATGCTACACAAAATACAGATGCATATACAGAGGTTTCAGCAGCGCTTAAAGTGTGTATGATGAACATGTCAAAAATTGCGAATGATTTAAGGTTAATGGCATCTGGTCCTAGAGCAGGATTAGCAGAAATTTATTTGCCAGCAAGACAGCCAGGATCTTCTATCATGCCAGGAAAAGTAAATCCAGTAATGGCTGAATTAATTAACCAGGTTGCTTTCCAGGTTATTGGTAATGACCATACGATTTGTTTAGCATCAGAAGCTGGACAAATGGAGTTAAATGTAATGGAACCAGTTCTCGTGTTTAATCTATTACAATCAATCAGTATAATGGATAATGCATTTGGTACCTTTACAGAAAATTGCTTAAAGGGAATTACTGCAAATGATGAACGTTTACGTAATTATGTGGAACAAAGTGTTGGTATTATTACTGCTGTAAATCCACATATAGGTTATGAGCGCGCTGCACAAATTGCCGCAGAAGCTATCGCTAGTGGAGAGCCAGTACGTGATTTATGTATCCGTCACGGTGTATTAACAGAAGATGAATTGAACTTAATTCTTGATCCATTCGAAATGACAGATCCAGGAATCGCTGGTGCAGAATTATTAAAAGATCATAAGTAATGAAGAAACGAAAATAAATGAAAAATCGTCTAATCTCCTGAAAGCAATTGGTGCTAATGCGAAGATTAGGCGATTTTTTTATTTGAAATATATATTCAACTGAGATGTTACATTCATTTGCTTACAAAATAGAAAATGAATCAATCACAGGAGGAAGGGCACATGAAGCTGGAAAAAGTTATTATTGTTCTTGTGGTACTGGGTACTATTATTACATTGTTTTGGTGGCAGGGAATGAAGGAGCCATCGACAAAATTGCCTGATCAGGAAGAAGCCAACTTTCATAAACGAATAGAGGATTTTTTTGCAGCATTTGAGTCTTATTATGGCTACTACGGCAGTACTGCAGATCAATCTGAGTTATTATTCATCACGATTGATGAAGCACTGCGTGAAGGTGAATGGACTGGACAATTACAGGTCATTTCAAAGCAGCAGTCTGTAGAGGAAAAGTCATATCCTATTAACGGAATTACAGATGGAATAATGATCGAATTTTATGTGGATATAGATGGGGATTTAGTGAATTTTATAGGTAGCTTTCATGAGGAGGCCTCTGAATTTGAAATAATCAATTGGCAAGAGCAAGGAAAAGTCACTTTTCAAGCTGTGGATGAAATGGAATATCAACAGATCTATCAACAATTTATAAAATAAATGCACATGTTTTTCTGATTCTCCACTAAAAACTTTAAAACACCTATTGAATTATTATTCTTTTTAATGCATAATAATTCAATACTAGGTTTTTAAGAGAGGGGATCTTTTGTGGTAAAAGATAAGATAGTTCTAGCTTATTCTGGTGGATTAGATACATCTGTAGCAATAAAATGGTTACAGGATAAATATGGTTATGATGTCATTGCTGTAGCGTTGGATGTTGGGGAAGGTAAAGATTTGGATTTTGTAAAACAAAAAGCGTTGGATGTTGGTGCAATAAAATCATATGTTATTGATGCAAAGAAATTATATGCGGAAGAGTATGTTCTTCCGGCATTGCAGGCTAATTTGCTTTATGAAGGGAAATATCCATTAATTTCAGCATTATCCCGCCCATTGATTGCAAAAATATTGGTAGACATTGCTGAAGAAGAAGGAGCAGTAGCAGTAGCCCATGGCTGTACGGGTAAAGGAAATGACCAAGTCCGTTTTGATGTAGCATTTACCGCATTAAATCCCGAATTAAAAATTGTTGCACCGGTACGTGAATGGGCAATGTCAAGAGAAGAAGAAATTGAATATGCCAAAGAACATGATATTCCTATTCCAATTAATTTAGATAGCCCATATAGTATTGATCAAAATTTATGGGGAAGAAGTAATGAATGTGGCATTTTAGAAGATCCATGGATGGAAGCACCAGAGGATGCATTTGGTTTAACTGTAGATCCTTTGGATGCGCCAGATGAAGCACAGATCATTGAAATAATTTTTGAAAAAGGAAAGCCGGTTTCATTAGACGGTAAAAAATTAGATTTAGATGAGTTAATCCTAACATTAAATGATATTACTGGAAAACATGGTATCGGCAGAATTGATCATGTTGAAAATCGTTTAGTTGGAATTAAATCTAGAGAAGTTTATGAGGCTCCAGCTGCAATGACTTTGATTAATGCGCATCAAGAGCTAGAGGCATTAACATTACCTCGTGAAGTGGCGGAATTTAAACCAATTGTTGAACAAAAGCTAGCACAAACAGTTTATTATGGACTATGGTATTCTCCATTAACGGAAGCATTACAAGCTTTTATTGAGAAAACACAGGAACATGTTTCTGGTAAGGTAAAAGTGAAGCTTTATAAAGGACAGGCGCAAGTTGTAGGAAGAGAATCTGCGAATTCTTTATATGATTTTGACTTAGCAACTTATAATAAAGACGATGCGTTCGATCATGATGCCGCATTAGGTTTTATAAAACTATGGGGATTGCCTACACAGGTGCATGCAGCAGTGAATGGACCTCAAGGAAAGAGCTCGATTGAGAAAGTAAATTTAGAGGTAAAAGAAGCTGTTAATCCGTAAAATTCTTTTCTTTATATAGGGTGAAAATTAAAATAGCCGGATAGAATGAAATAATCTCATTCTATCCGGCTATTTTACGTTAATTTGTTCCTGAAATCCCTTTAAACAGGTCACAAGCTACTTCAATTAAATCATCACGAAAATCATAGGCTGATGTATGCACAGGTGGATGGTCTTCGCCATTTCCAATAAAACAAAAAGCTCCTTTTGTTAGCTTCGTATAATGTCCATAGTCTTCTGAGCCTCGGAAAGGCTTATCCATTTCATTTACAACATAGCCTTTTTCTTTAGCTACATTCATAATGACATCTACACTCTCATCATGGTTACGTGTTTCAGGAAATGTATCACTATATTCAAAGGAAACAGTAAGCCCATACTTCTCTGCTTCTTGATTAGCTAGATCAATTAAAGAATCACGTAATGCGGTCATTTCATCTTCGTATAAAGCTCGAAGTGTCAATAATAATTCGCCTTTTGATGCAGACATGCCAAAAGCTCTTTCTCCAATATCTACTTGAATTACTGTACATAGTAATATACCATCGCTTTCTTTGGTTAATTCAGGAATAGACTGGATGATATTAGCAATAGCAAAAGCTGGGTTCACACCTGTTTCTGGTTGACTTGCATGTGCAGGTGCACCAACCATTTTAATAATCATTCCTGTAGAGGCACATTGTGTAACGCCCTTCATTATGTTGATAGAATGTGCTGGCATTCCACTCATATTGTGATAGCCATAAATTTCATCAACTTTCTCCTCTTCAATGAGTGGTAAGCATTTTAAGGCACCAGCACCCACTTCTTCTGCTGGCTGGAAAAGGAAGAAAATATTATGTTCAGCACCTTTTTGATCCACTTCTAATGCAAAAGCGGCAAGAGTAGCTGAATGTCCATCATGTCCACATTTATGCGCCTTTCCTGGAAACTGCGAACCCCAAGGAATATCAATTACTTCATCCATTGGTAGTGCATCATAATCTGCACGAAAAGCAATGTTTTTCTTGTCTTTCCCTACACGATAAGCAGCATAAAACCATTCACCTTTATCAATAATCTCGATGTTTGTCGTATTCTTTTGGAGAAATTCAATTAAATGTTGTTTTGTCCATACTTCTTCATTTGAAAGCTCTGGATGCTGATGTAATTCACGGCGTAAAGCGATTGCTGATTCAAGATTTGTTTTATTCATGCCCAATTTACTAACCTCCAAGATGATTATTGAGCGCAAAATAATTTTTAAAAATTTGCGCAATTTAATTATAACATTAAGCAATTAGAAAAGTTTTAGAGAAGCTCTTTTTCTTAGACAAAATTTAGAAGAAAATATTTTGCACTGAATTTTCCTATCTTTTGTTGTATAATTAGATATAGATTTTTTTATTCTACTATAAATAGTGTTACACTATTTATAGTAAACATAGATTAGGTAAGACGGACGAATTTTAGTTATTATTTCGCCCACAATATTATGACGCGTAAGGAAGGTAGAAATGAGCGATAAACATATGAAAACAGACGTTGTCTTAATTGGTGCTGGAATTATGAGTGCTACTTTAGGTACATTACTTAAAGAAGTACAGCCAGATTGGGAAATTACAGTGCTGGAAAAATTAGATGGAGCTGGACTAGAAAGTTCACATGAATTGAATAATGCTGGAACTGGTCATGCAGCATTGTGTGAATTGAACTATACAGCGGAGAAGCCAGACGGAACAGTTGATATTAGCAAAGCAATTAATGTTAATGAGCAATTTCAAGTGTCTTTACAGTTCTGGTCTTATCTAGTGAAGCATAAACTAATTGATAACCCCCAAGATTTTATTATGCCCCTACCACATATGAGTATGGTACAAGGGGAGAAAGATGTTGAATTTCTAAGAAAGCGCTTTAAAGCATTGAAAGAAAATCCGTTATTTGCAGATATGGAATTTTCAGAGGATCCGGCAACATTAAAAGAATGGATGCCACTTATTATGAATGAACGTACATCTGATGAACCAATTGCTGCTACCAAAGTTAAATCAGGCACCGATGTAAATTTTGGTGCATTAACAAGAGTTTTATTTGATCATCTAGCAAGCAAAGGTGTAAAAATCCATTACCAGCACAAAGTAATGGATATTAAGCGTAGAAAAGATAAACTATGGGAAATAGATGTCCATGATATAGATGGATGTAAATTAAAGCAGATTACAGCTAAGTTTATCTTTATTGGTGCAGGTGGAGGAAGTATTGAATTATTGCAAGACACAGGGATTCCAGAAGCGAAGCATATTGGGGGCTTCCCAGTGAGCGGATTGTTCTTCGAATGTAAGAATCCAGAAGTGATCGAGCAGCATCATGCTAAAGTATATGGAAAAGCCAAAGTCGGAGCACCACCAATGTCTGTACCACATTTGGATACCCGTTATATTAATGGTGAAAAATCTT
Organism: Ornithinibacillus sp. 4-3; assembly: GCF_040958695.1. Classification (NCBI taxonomy): domain Bacteria; kingdom Bacillati; phylum Bacillota; class Bacilli; order Caryophanales; family Bacillaceae; genus Ornithinibacillus; species Ornithinibacillus sp. 4-3. Next base: position 2,773,224 of record NZ_CP162599.1, on the reverse strand, counting down.
TATTATTTGGTCCATTTGCAGGATTCTCGCCGAAATTCTTAAAAACAGGATCCTATTTAGATTTACTAGCATCTGTAAAATCGCATAATTTACTGACGATGTTAGCGGCTGGTGCAAAGGAAATGGCATTAACAAAATATTTAATTCAACAATTAATGCTTTCTAAAGAACAGCGTATGGAAGAATTACGTGAATTTATTCCAAATGCGAAGAGTGAAGATTGGGACACAATTGTTGCCGGCCAGCGTGTACAAGTTATTAAAGATACGGAAGCCGGAGGAAAAGGAACATTACAATTTGGTACAGAAGTAGTAAGTGCTGAAGATGGATCAGTCGCAGCATTACTTGGTGCTTCACCAGGAGCATCAACTGCTCCACAGGTTATGCTTGAAGTTATTGAAAAATGCTTCCCAGACCAAATGAAAAAATGGAAACCGAAAATCAAAGAAATGATACCGTCCTATGGAACAAAATTACTAGATAATCCAGCTTTAATTAAAGAGATTCATGCTACAGCAGCAGAAGTATTGCAATTAGCTAACAAAGAGGAAAAAATTGCTGAATAAATTACCTGATACTCATTTATTAACTAAATATATTTTTCTTAGGAGGATTGCACATGATTGAATCTTTTATTGTTAGCAAGAAAAATGCAGTATCTACACCTGATAAAGCAGCAAATGGAGCGGTTTCCAGATGGTTGCAGAATGATGCTACAAGAATGCGTGTCATTACATTCCCACCAGGCCACGAAGGGGATCATGTATGTTATAAAGGTCACTCGATTTATGTTATTGAGGGTACATACAAAATGGAAGTAGGAGAAGATGTTGTAGAATGGACTGCTGGAGATGCATTTATTATTCCAGACGATGTTCCACATCGCTCTTCTAATCCTGGGGATACAGAAGCAAAAATTGTAATGTTCGACATGCATGGATAAACTTAAAAAATAGTACTTTGTAATAGGGAATCTGTAAAATATAATAGAAATATAGCTTGATTGGATAAAAGCTCTCATTCCTAATAAATTATTTGAGCTATATTTCTAATATCTAAATAAGCTTTTAAAGTGAAATTTAATATAAAAACATTTAAAGAATAGGAGCATGATATATGCAACACGAACCTGACTGTCCTAGGTGCTTTTCAGAATATACATACGAAGATAGAGGTTTATTCGTATGTCCTGAATGCGGACATGAATGGTCTGAAGCTGATAGCGAGGACGATTTAGAGGAGAAAGTAATTCATGATGCAAATGGAAATATTTTGCAGGATGGAGATACTGTTACAGTAATTAAAGATTTAAAGGTCAAGGGTAGTTCATCTGTTGTAAAGATTGGAACGAAAGTGAAAGGTATTCGTCTGGTAGACGGAGATCATGATATTGACTGTAAAATTCCAGGTATCGGACCGATGAAACTCAAATCCGAATTTGTCAAAAAAGCGTGAGCAGTTGTGATAGGTTGCAATATGCTGGAGATTTTGTATAATCTTTATTGATTGTGTGGAAATCTAGCAAGTATAGCGCGATGTTAATAAGCCTAGTTTGTCAAATTTTCTTTAAGATTTCCATAATAGGCCTAAAGTGAAAGAAGAAGCCGGGAAAATGGAGATCAGATATACTGTTCCTACTATAATTGTTAGTTTATCTAGCTAAATAGGAAAGAATATGTAATAAATAAGTTTAAAGAACTATATAATATGGGTAGAGATTGTCGGAGGAGTTATTCTTTCGACAATTTTTTTAAGAGATAAGAAAATATAAAAAATTTGCACAAATTTATTCTTATACAGAGATAGCCATGTCTAGCTCCGATTTCGACGTATAGAACGTACTAGTGCAGGATGTTGTGCTCGTGACGTCGCGTTTTTAGCCTGTAAGGGCACGACTTGCGCTTTTCGTTCAGCGAGTAAATTTTTGTTTATTGCATAATAATTTAAGAATACATTTCGGTGGTACGAAAGCGGATAAGTCAGTGTATTAAAAATATCAGATGAGATTTATGAAGGTGATTAAATGGGACAGTATCAAAAATTATGCAGTTATTTAGATTATTTTGAGGAAAGAACAAAGGAAAAGGATGTAGAAGACATAGAGCAATTATCCTATGTAAGGGAGAGTACGCCTTATTATATTTCCTATTCTCGTGAAATGATGAACTTTGCTAAAGCTTGTTATGAAGTGGAATTTATTGACTTTTCATATACACATACATTAGAAGCACATCAAATTCATTCAGTAGAAGGTATGGAAGAGAAGGTTGAAGTAGCTGATGAGCCATTACTAAAAGCTATTTTAACGAAAATCATTCGTGAAGAAAGATTTGTTGCTGGCGCATGGATTGCTTATATGAAGAAGAATTTGTTTTTGAAGGTGCTTTTACGCCTAAAGCAATTAGGACTTTGTGAGGGTTCAAGTATTGCATAAGTTTAACTAAATGAAAATCCAAGCATAGAGATGTTTTGGATTTTCATTTAGTGCATCGGAAAGTATAAAATTTTCCCAAGGTTGGTTCCTATTCGGAGTCAGCTCTGTCTAGCTCCGAACGCCAAAAACTAAAAGATTTCACGTCGCAACCTTACAATAAGTCAGCATCGGTTCTGTTTTATAAGGAAGCCCGACTAAAACCAGGCTAAAGCCTAACGTCGGATACCCCTAAATGGGCATGTTTCCTTTATCTCGGTTGTGCCACTCCAATCTCTACGTTTTTACGACGCACAGGACGTGCTAGTGCAGGATGTTGTGCTCGTGACGTCACGCTTTTAGCCTGTAAGGGCGCTCTACGCTTTTCGTTCGTAGGTGAACATTTTAAAAGCTGAAGAGCTAGGTTAATTTGTTATAAGTAACTGTTGATAGGCTGTGTATAATTCTTTCCATTTTTCTTTTCGATCAATGGATTTATGATCTAAAAGAGATAAAATCACATCAAGGCATACATGCCAGCCTGCAAGATCCTTTGGAGTGTGATCTGTTAATTGAAAAATTGTTTCTTTTAAAATAAGCTGACAACCACCTTGCTTAGGTAAGAGTTCGAAATTTACATGATCCTCTGCCCATGTAAATGCTAGAATAGATTTTTCTTTGAAATCTGTGATTGTCATTATTTTAAAAGTTCCATCCTGCATATCGAATGTGATTTTTCCATTCGTTGATAAATCTTCTATTGTCAATTCGGGAAACCATTGTTTAAGCTTATTGTTTTCAGTTAGATAACCCCATACATCTTCTATTTGATGGGAAATATCTCTTTTGAATGTTGCTAGATAGTGGTTGTTTTCTTTCGAGACTTCTGCCAGCATTTATAACTACCTCTTTCCTATATGATGAAATATTTTGCTTTGTTATGCATTAAAGAAATCTAATGCACAGTAAATTATAAAATGATAAAGATACTTAATTGAAGTTTTACTTTATTTTATCATGTTTCGACCAAAAGACTCCCACTTCAAAGAACGAGAAGGCAATAGCTCAGTGAATAAGTGGAAGATGCATGTTGGTTGTTTATCGACAAAATACCTACTTTTCGATATAATGGGAACATACATTCTCAATATGTGAGGTGAGGTCATGTTAGTCAACAAAGCATACAAATTCCGTATCTATCCTACCAAAAAACAGGAAATTCTACTTGCTAAAACAATCGGATGCAGTCGTTTCGTATTCAATCACTTTTTAAAGCAATGGAACGAAACATACAAAGAAACAGGCAAAGGCTTAACTTATCATGCTTGTTCTGCTGAATTAACCAAATTGAAAAAAGAATTAATATGGCTCAAAGAAGTGGATAGTATTGCCCTTCAATCTTCCCTTAAAAATCTTGCTGATGCATATACACGATTTTTCAAGAAACAAAATAAAGCACCACGCTTCAAGTCTAAAAAGAATGACGTACAATCCTACACAACGAAAGAAACAAATCATAACATTGCTATTATAGATAATCGAATCAAGTTACCGAAACTTGGTCTTGTTCGCTTTGCCAAAAGCCGTGAAGTATATGGTCGTATCCTTCGTGCTACGGTTAGACGAAATCCTAGTGGCAAATATTTTGTATCCATTCTAGCCGAAACGCATGTGCAATTATTGGAGAAGACGGATGCATCTATCGGTATTGACTTAGGCATCACGGACTTTGCTATCCTTTCCGATGGTCGTAAGATAGACAATCATAAGTTCACATCAAAAATGGAAAAGAAACTAAAACGTGAACAGCGAAAGCTTTCCAGACGTGCATTACAGGCGAAGAAAAATGGCATGAATCTACTTGATGCCAAAAACTATCAAAAGCAAAAACGTAAAGTTGCTAAATTACACGAAAGAGTAATGAACCAACGTGACGATTTCCTTAACAAGTTAAGTACAGAAATCATCAAAAACCACGATATTGTCTGTATCGAAGACTTGAATACCAAAGGAATGTTACGTAATCACAAGTTAGCAAAATCAATCGCTGATGTATCATGGTCTGCTTTTGTATCGAAATTAGAATACAAAGCGAAATGGTACGGTAAAACCATCGTAAAAATAAGAAGATGGTTTCCGTCTAGTCAGATCTGTTCCGCTTGTGGACAGCTAGCTGGCAAGAAAACGCTTGAAATTAGAAAATGGACTTGTCCTGTTTGTCATGCACAGCATGACAGAGATATCAATGCCAGTAAAAACATCTTAGCTGAAGGCTTAAGGATCTTAAACTCCGCTTAAATGGAATTATAGAACCGTAGGAACTACGGGGATAGCTTGGTTCATAAGAGAAACCGCTGTTGACAAAGAAATAGGTCAACAAGTACACTCTGTTCCCAAGAATCTCCCACTTCCATCAGACAGTGGGGCCGATAAGTGGGGGGAGTTCAACATATGTTAAGTCCTAGGAATTATTATATCAACCTTTGACGTAGTACAGTTGACTTATTTCATAAAAAAATAGTCAAAAATATTGAAATAACAATGATTTAATACTATGTTAGAGGTGAGCATTTTTCTAGAAAAGTCAAAACATTTCGAATGGAAAGAGGTTTTTTGTTCACCTATGATTAAGTATATAAATAGGGTATATTTGAAACAAACATTAGGTTAATTTTTTAATAGAATGGAGATAAAAATGGACGAAAAATCGATTACTGTAGAACAATTAGTAAAAAAATTTAATTTAAATATATTAACTGGAGAAAAAGAATTAGATCGCAAGATAACACAGGCCAAAGCACATCGTCCAGGGTTAGAGTTTGTTGGTTATTTTGACTTTTTCCCAATGAACCGGGTACAAATTCTTGGTAGAAAAGAGATAACTTATTTACATAAGCTATCAGATGCTGAACGTAAAAAGCGTATTGGTAATATTGTTAATTATCATCCGCCATGTTTTATCGTGACAGATGATCAAACAGACTTAACCTATTTGAATAAATATTGTGAGGAAGAGAACATTCCGCTTCTTGTTACAAAAGAATCAACAGCTTCATTTATTGCGAAATTAGATGTCTATATGGCTAAATCACTTGCAGAAGAGAAAATCATGCATGGAGTTTGTGTGAATGTTTCTGGGATAGGAATTTTACTTCGTGGGAAATCCGGTGTAGGGAAAAGTGAGACCGCACACACATTAATTGGTAAAGGACATCGGTTGGTAGCAGATGATATGGTTGTATTAAAAAAGCTAGGGCCACAAACTTTACTTGGAACACATAATGAGAATAATAAAGAATTCCTTGCATTACGTAGTATCGGGTTGATGAATGTAGTTCGATTGTATGGTCGTAATGCTTTTCAAGAAGAAACACGTATTGCGCTTGATATTGAATTAACCAAATGGGAAGATAAGAAGCTTTACAACGAACTGGAACTCGAGCCAAAATACTCAGAATATATGGGAGTTAAGGTCCCATATATTGAAATACAGTTACAGCCAGGGCGAGATGTTGCTGGATTAATAGAAGCAGCAGCTAATAACTGGTATTTAAATCAACAAGGCTATAGTGCAATGGAAGAGTTTAAGGAACGCCTGCAGGAAGATTAGTTTAAAGTGGTTGTGTGAAATTCTTTCTAAGATGAGGAAGAGTTAAAATATATTTTGAGGTGATAAAAATGGCAGATGTAATTGTTGTTGGTGGAGGAATTATTGGTTCATCTATCACATATCATTTAGCTCGTGATGGGGTGGACGTTTTACAGCTTGAAAAAGGAAGCGTTGCCAATCAAGGTGCAGCGTCAAGAGCTACTGCAGGAGGAATTCGGTTAAATAATCGGGATGTACGAGAATTAGAGCTGGCAAAAGAGAGTATTAATCGCTGGAAAACATTAGAAGAAGAGTTGGAAGCAAATGTAGAGTATATTCCAGGTGGACAGCTTTATTTATTTGATGAGCGCTATGAACTGGATGAGTTAATCAAGCGGCAAAAAGCAGATGAAGCAAAAGGAATTGAGGCGAAAATTTTAGAAGGAAAAGAGATAAAAGAAATAACACCAAATATTTCGGATGAAATCCCTCGAGCTATTTACTATCCAGCAGGTGGACAAGGAAATGGTTTAATGGCTACAGTTGCTTACACGAATAAATCTCGTCGTTTAGGAGCTGAATTAAGAACAGGGGTAGAAGTACTTTCTATTGAGACAGATAAAGGAAAGATTACAGGTGTACAGACAAATGAAGGGTTTATTCCTTGTGATACAGTTATAAATGCTGCTGGTGCTTGGTCACCAACATTACATGAAACAGTTGGGCTTTCCTTGCCGCAATTAAAACCATATCGTCATCAAATGTCTGCAACGTATGCTGCTCCATTATCCTTATTACCTGGACCAACAATTGGAGCTATTGGAATGAAGATTTCTTTGAAACAAACGATTGATGGCCGTTTAAGAGCCGGTGGTGGTTATACGACATTACCAGGGCCGGATCAATATACAGGTCGTTATAATGAAGCAGATTTACTTGACCAACGAAATACGGTATTAAAGATTATTCCAGCGGCTAAAGATTATGAAGTTGATTTTACATACTATGGTGCAGAAGCACATTGTGTAGATGATATTCCAATCCTAGGCGCGGTTCCAGAAGTAGACGGCTATTATATTGCAGCTGGCTTTAGTGGTCATGGATTTACACTATCACCTGCCATAGGTGATATGATGGCTCAGGTTGCTCAAAGAAAGACTCCTAAAATTAATATTGATGCTTTCTCTATTACACGTGATTTTTATAAAAAAGATGATTCAGGTACAGTACGTCATATTCCAGGTTGATAAAGTAAAATAAAAGATTGAGGACTCTGTGACAATTGACGAAATTAAATAGACGAAAATGTTATAAACCTTTATAATAGTAGTAGTCAAAAGTACTCAAAATAAAATGAAAATGTTAAAAAGTATACAAATGCTAAAAAGTTGTGATACTTTAGTACTTATTCGTTTTAAGAGTAAAAATGACCGATCTTTGGAAATAGATCGGTTATTTTTCGTAAGGAGAAAACACAGATGGATCATAGCCAAGACAAAAAACAAGAAAATATTTCGGGAATTCAAGGTGACAGCTTGGATTTAGCGAAAGTGATGCAACAACGACATGTTGTACAGAATTTACAAGATATTAACTTCGCCTTAGACCAATCATCTATTGTAGCAATAACAAATTCAAGAGGAACGATTTTACATGTGAACGAACTATTCTTAAAAATTTCAAAATATGAGCCGGAAGAATTAATTGGGAAAAATCATCGAATCATTAATTCTGGGCATCATTCACATGCTTTTTTCAAGGATATGTGGAGAACGATTGGGACAGGGAATGTCTGGCATGGTGAAATATGTAATCGAGCAAAAGATGGTGAAATTTATTGGGTAGATACAACTATTGTTCCATTTTTAAATGAGCGTGGAAAACCGTATCAATATATTTCGATACGCAATGACATTACCCATCGAAAACAAATGGAAAAAGCACTTAAACGAAGTGAAGAAATGTATCGACTTATTACAGAAAACTCTACAGATCTTATTTCTGTTGTAGATCGAGAAGGAGTATTCCAATATGTATCCCCATCACATGAAATGATAATAGGATATACACCAGAAGAAATTTCAGAGAAAAAAATATCTGAATGGATCGAGGATAAAGATCGTATCTATATAGCTCAAAGCATTAAGGATTCGATACCTGATACAGGGTCTAGATTACTTGAGTTTAAATTAATGACAAAAAATAATACATATATTGATGTAGAAACGAAAGTTCATGCATTATCCATTGACAATAGTGAAGAGCAACATCGCCTGCTGGTGATGCGTGATATTACAGAACGAAAGAAGTCAGAAAGAATTATTGAACATCTTGCATATCATGATGCTTTAACGGAATTACCGAATCGCCGCTTTTTTATGAAACAAATTAGAGAAGAAATCGAAATTGCAGAAATAAAAGATTCGATGTTTGCTGTATTATTCTTAGATATGGATCAATTCAAGAATATTAATGATACATGGGGACATGAGCAAGGGGATAGAGTTTTAAGAGAGGTAGCAAGCAGGATTCAAAAATCATTGCGGCCTACCGATCTAATAGCGCGCTTTGGTGGGGATGAATTTACCATGCTACTTGGCAATATAGCCAGTGCATCTGAAGTAGAGAACCTGGTGAAAAAAATTCAACAGGACTTTGAAGAATTAATCATTGTTGGAGATAGAGAATATAATATTTCATTTAGTACAGGGATAGCTTTGTATCCTCAACATGGAAAGACTATTGATGCTATGCTAGCAAAAGCGGATACAGCTTTATACGAGGTGAAAAAGCAAGAAAAAGGAACGTATGCATTTTTTAATGAAAAAATGGAACAAAAATCATTAGAGAGAACATTGCTAGAAAATGAATTAAAAAAAGCGGTAGCAACAGGACAATTTTATATTGATTTCCAACCAAAAATTGATTTGACACATGATATAGTGATGGGGATGGAAGCATTGGTACGGTGGGACCATCCAGAATTAGGGAAAATCCCTCCAAATAAATTTATCCCCTTAGCAGAAGAAACCGGACTAATTATCAGTATCGGGGAATGGGTATTGAGGACTGCATGTGAACAGACCAAAAAATGGCATGCAAATGGATTTGAACAGCTAATTGTTTCTGTAAACCTATCCGGGAAGCAATTATCAGACCATCATTTTTTAAGAAAGCTAAAGCAAATTTTAGAAGAGCATGATTTTGATCCACAAAAGTTAGAACTAGAAATTACGGAAAGCGTATTAGTAGATAATAATGAGGTTTTCTCTACATTACAAGAAATCCGTAACCTAGGTGTACATATTTCCATAGATGATTTTGGAACAGGATACAGTTCGTTTAGTTATATTAAAAATTTACCAATAGATATTTTAAAAATTGATGCTTCATTTATTCAAGACATAGATAAGAATGAAGAGAGTCAAGCAATTGTATCAGCAATTATTTCGTTAGCAAAAAACTTAGAAATTGTGATAATCGCTGAGGGAATTGAAACGGAAGAACAGCGGGATTTCTTAAAAAATAAGCAATGTACAAATGGCCAAGGATATTTCTTTAGCAAGCCATTATCCGTAGAAAAGTTTGAACAATATTTAGCTTCGTTTAGTTAGACTTTCTTTTAAATATAGGAAATAGCAGGTGATGATGATGAAAATATTATTTAAAAAGCCAAAAACTTGGAATGAATATATTGAGCGGACAGGAGATACGGATGTTAAGGATGTTGGAGAACGTGTAAAACAGCGTCTCGCATATTTAGGAATCTCAGAACAAACATTAGTAGATGTAAAACAAGCTTCAGAATTTTTACTCCCTTATAAGAAAGAGGCTGTAAGTGAACTTTATAGTCAAATTACATCAGATAAACATTTACATCAGATGATTATTGAGAACTCTACATTAGATCGTCTACAAGGGACAATGGAACAATACGTACAACGGCTACTAGATGCAAATGTAGATCGGGATTATATTCGAAATCGTATTATGATTGGACAAGTACATAGCCGCATTAATTTAACTGCAGAGCATTTTATTTCTGCACATCATTTATTAATGCATTTACTAACGACCATTATTATGGAGAAAATGTATAAGAATCCAGATCAAATGATGCAATGTGTTTTATCGATGCAGAAATTAATGGCATTTGATCAGCAGCTTATTGTAGAAGTATATATGGAAGAGACATTCAAATCATTCCTATTTGGAATTTCTAAAACATTAGATTATACGACACAATTAGATACATCCAAACAACTAATTTCAGAGATGAACTCGATGAATGAAGAAAGTCATAGTGTATCCAGCGCGACAGAGGAAATGAATGCATCTATTTTTGAAGTAGCTAATTACGCAGTACGTGTTGCTGAGGAAACAGATGCTGCTGTACAATCAGCAGAAGATAGCAGGAAAATTGTGAATAGCACACTTGGGAAGATAGAAGAAGTTGGTGAAGTCTATCGCCAAGTAGTAACACATGTTGAGGAATTGAATCAGGAAATTGATCAAACACAGCATATTGTAGAAGTTATTCAGGATATTACAGATCAAACAAATTTATTAGCTTTAAATGCGAGCATTGAAGCAGCACGGGCAGGAGAGCACGGCCGCGGATTCTCTGTTGTGGCAAATGAAGTGCGCAAGCTTGCTGAGCATACAAAAGATCAAACGATGCAGATTATTTCAAACATGTCCTCTTTACAAAATGTGTCTGGTATCGTTACGAATCAAATGGAAAATACAGAAAAGTTAATTGCTAAAAGCGTATCAGATGCTCAAATAGCTGATGAGGCATTAAATAAAATCGTTTCAGCGATGCAAAATATAAATCAATCCACATCACAAATTGCAGCTATGTCAGAAGAGCAAACTTCTGCAGTAGAGGAGATTGCGCAACGTAACTCGAAAATATTTGAACAAACAAATAGTTCACAAAAACTAGCATTAGACACAGCCGAAATTATTTTTGATTTAAGTAAGCAAATGGAGGGGCATCGGAATCAAGTATTTTCGACAAATGTTAAACTATCGGAAAAAGATATTATTCGTATAACGAAAACAGACCATTTATTATGGAAGTGGAAAGTTTATAATATGCTATTAGGGTTAGAAACAATCGGCATTAAACAAGCTGGATCTTATGAAAATTGTAGACTAGGAAACTGGTACTATAGTGTGAAATCGGAGAAATTAAGAAGTAATGCTATTTTCCAGCAGCTAGAAGGACCGCACAAGTCTGTTCATGAATATGCTGCTCGAGCAGTACGTGAATATCAGGCTGGAAATATGGTAGAAGCTGAACAAAGCTTCCAACGTTTATCAGAAGCTTCCGAGGAAGTTATTTCCCTATTAACTCAATTAGAGGCAGTTCTTTAATTATAAAATAAAAAATCGTCTTATTTCTAAAATAGAGTACTCTATTTTAGAAAGGACGATTTTTTCTCTTTAAAAAAGCCTTTCACAGAAAATCAGCAAAAGCTGGTTTCTGTGAAAGGCTTAAATTTCTTACGCATTTTCTGTATCTAATGCTGCTTCGACTTCTTCCCAAGCAATATTTGCCGCTTTTGCAACACCTTGACCATATGCTGGGTCAGCTTTATAGCAATTAATAATATGACGAATTTGAATATGTTTTTCTGCATCTGCCATATTGCGAGCAGTGTTACCGAATAAATATTCTTTTTGATCGTCACTCATTAGGTTGAATAACTTACCAGGTTGTTCATAATAAAGGTTATCATCTTCCCGGAAATTCCAACGATCGGCATTTCCATACAAATCTAATGCTGGTTCACTATGATCTGGCTGTTCTTGCCATTCACCATAAGAGTTTGGCTCATAGTGAAGTGTGCTTCCCATATTCCCATCTACACGCATTGCTCCATCACGATGGAAGCTATGTACAGGGCATTTCGGTTGGTTCACTGGAATTTGGTGATGGTTTACACCTAAACGATAGCGCTGTGCATCTCCATATGAGAATAGACGTCCCTGTAACATTTTATCAGGAGAGAAGCCAATTCCTGGAACTACGTTTGCAGGTGTAAATGCTGCTTGTTCTACTTCTGCAAAGTAGTTTTCTGGATTACGATTAAGTTCAAATTCTCCAACTTCGATAAGTGGGAAGTCACCTTTATACCAAACTTTTGTTAAGTCAAATGGATTGTAAGGCATGTTATTTGCTTCTTCTTCTGTCATTACTTGAATGTACATTTTCCATTTCGGATAATTTTCATTTTCAATTGCTTCATATAAATCCTTTTGATGACTTTCACGATCTTTACCTACAACATCTTCAGCTTCTTGATCTGTTAAGTTCTCAATGCCTTGTTGTGAACGAAGATGGAATTTAACCCAAACACGCTCATTTTTTGCATTAATCATACTGAAGGTATGGCTTCCGAATCCATGCATCGTACGATAAGATTTTGGAATACCACGGTCACTCATTACAATGGTTACTTGATGCAATGCCTCAGGAAGAGAAGACCAAAAATCCCAGTTATTATTAGCGCTACGCATATTAGTACGTGGATCACGTTTTACTGCATGGTTAAGATCAGGGAATTTTAATGGATCTCTAAAGAAAAATACAGGCGTATTATTTCCAACAAGGTCCCAATTTCCTTGTTCTGTGTAGAAACGCATAGAAAATCCGCGAATATCGCGCTCAGCATCGGCTGCTCCACGCTCACCAGCTACTGTAGAAAAACGAACAAACATATCTGTTTGCTTTCCTATTTCAGAGAAAATCTTTGCAGATGTATATTGTGTAATATCATGTGTAACGGTAAATGTTCCATAAGCACCTGAACCCTTCGCATGCATACGACGCTCTGGAATTACTTCACGGTCAAAATGTGCCAATTTCTCTAAAAACCAAACATCTTGAAGGAGCATAGGACCTCTTGGGCCTGCTGTTAATGAATCTTGGTTATTCGGCACGGGAGCCCCTGCTACTGTAGTTAACTTCTTTTTCTTATCTTCCAATTCATTCACTCCTCATAAATTATAATCTATACTTCTTTATAATGATTATTATAACATGAGTAATCAGAATTTGATAGTAAATTTAATGGCTTTTTTCTTGTAATAATTATAAATAATATGTGACGATTGTCTAATTATTTTAAAATTTACCTATCAATAATAATCATTTAAATAGCTTTAATTTTTAATTGCTATATGGAAACCGAATTATGCTACTAGATTATTAAAAAAGTTTCTCTACTTTCAGGTAGGCAAAAGAGGAAGAATTTTCGAAAATATGTTATGATTTATTCGGATTACTAATTATACTATTTATTGAAGGTGATAATAATGGGAAAACTAAACATAGGTATTATTGGTTTAGGAGCAGTTGGAGAAAGATTAATTAAACAATTTATCGCTCATCCAGAAACAGAAATTGTTGCGATTTGTGATGTAAGCGTTAACAGAATGAATGAAATTAGAGAGACATATGTAGAGGCGACTTCATATGAAGACCATAGGGATTTGATCCATGATGATCGTGTCGAATTGGTTTATGTAGCAGTACCACCAAAGTTCCATCATGGAATTGCACTTGATGTAATGGCAGCAGGGAAAAATATTTTATGTGAAAAACCGCTTGCAAATACATATGAAGAAGCAAAAGATATGGCAGAAAAAGCTGCTGAAGCAGGAGTAATGACCGCAATGAATTTCCCATTGCCATACACACCACCTGTACAGCTCTTTGAAGAGAAGCTGAACAGCGGTATCATTGGCAAATTAAGACGAATTGATTTTAAAATGCATTTTACAACATGGCCTAGGGCATGGCAACAAAATCCATGGATTGCTAAAAGAGAGCAAGGTGGATACATTCGTGAAGTAATGCCACATTATCTTCAATTTATCCAACAAATTTTTGGGAAGGTAACGAATGTAAATTCATTTATTGATTATCCAGATAATGAAGAAGACTGTGAGATTGGCATCATTGCTCGTCTAGAGCTTGAGGATGGAACACCTATTTTAGTAAATGGACTAAGTAATATTGCGAAGCAGGAAGATGTTGCATTACGTGCTTATGGGGAGAAGGGAGTATTATCTCTATTAAACTGGGGAACATTAACATTCTCTTCTTTAGATCAGGAAGAGGAAGTATTATCTCATCGTGATCGTGAAGCGAAAATGCTACTGGTAGATGAATTGGTGAAGGCGGCTAAAGGAGAACCAGCTCACTTAATTGATTTCCAAGAAGGTTATGAAGTTCAAGCAGTACTGGAGAAATTATTAGGAAAGAACTAAAGCTATTCCTATTAATTCTTTTCAAGCGTGTAAATCAATATATAAGGATACGAAATCATCTAGTCTTTCGTATCCTTATTTTTATATCGATATTCGAATTCTGAAACTGATTTTTCACAATTTCTACTATCCTTTACTTATGTATTATTCAATAGATTGTTTCATATTATAGTTTTAATGACGTCATGAATATGAAAATAGCATGGGTTATTCAGAAAGAATTAGCATGCTATTTTTTTATGTGCTTTGCTTAACACTTCATTGTTTTAAAGAAAACTTACACGATATATTCTTTACTTATAATTCCGAAAGATTAAGATGAACAGGAATAAAGTCATGGTAAATAAGGGTGGAAAACGATATAATGAATACTCGAACTATTCAAAAACTGGACATTTTCTTAATAATAATTGATAATCAATATTTTATATAAGGAAGGAGGGATAAAGATGGCTAATGAAAAAATCTTAATCATCGATGATGATGCTGATGTACGAGACGTTTTGCAAGTATATTTAGAGAAGAATCATTTTCAAGTCGTTACCTCCTCAAACGGTTATCAAGCTTTACAATTAATTGATGAAGATATTCCTGATTTAATTATTCTAGATGTAATGATGCCGCATTTAGATGGCTTTGAACTTTGTCAATATATACGAAAGAAAACAGAAGTACCTATTTTATTTTATAGTTCTAAAAATGAAGATATGGATAAAATAATTGGCTTGAGTATTGGTGCGGATGATTTTATTGAAAAATCAACAAGCTTTTCTGTGATTGTTGCCAAAGTGCGGGCGCATTTACGAAGAACACGGACATTTCCAGCTCAAGAAAATACTAGTCTTAAAACAAGTAGAGAGAATGGAAATAATTTAATGTTTCCTGGTTTGATTATTAAGCTGGAAAGTGCGGATGTTCTACTAGATGAAGAGTCTGTGAAGCTGTCAGCGAAAGAATACCAACTCTTATGTGTCCTTGCGAAGAATCCTGACCGCATTTACAGTGTAGAGCAGCTTTTTGACATGGTGTGGGGTGAAGATAGCTTAGGCGATTATCGTACTGTACTTGTCCATATTAGTAATCTACGAAAGAAACTAGAACAAAACAGAAATGACATTGAATATATTCAAACATTTCGTGGAATTGGATACAAGTTTAATGGGTTTATTGATGCATAAGTTGATATTTGATGAACTGTCGAATTTCTTTTGCGCTTAAACCTAATTTTTTTGCTTCTATAATTAGAGCAACCCATTCAGGATCATAGGAAACTTTATTTTTATCTTTAGTTTTTATTTTCATTTGTATTTCTCCCCCTTTAACTTGTTACTACTTCAAAGTATATAGAGGAAGGTTAAAAAATAAATCAAGTTTAGATTAAGTTTCACTAGCGTCGCATAAATAAATGCAGAATGTTCTGAACTACATTTCTGGTTTTAAAGAAAAAATTGAAAGCACCTAAACAAAGGTAGTAAACATCCATTTTTTTGACTATAGCCAAAGACGAGTGCGACAAAAATTAAAAAGTTTTACGGGACACCTTTTCCTTTGATTTTACGAATCCAAATATGGGCAGATTTCCAAATTGCGGCTTTTAAATAACGACTGATTTGGAGATAAGTCCGCGAGCTGTTTGTGCTTAGCTGCGCGAGTACGTTTAAACAATAGACAATCATCGCTACGTACACTTGATTATGGACTGCTTGTTCGCTATGCCCGTAGAACTTTTTGATTGAGAGATGTTGTTTCATCCATTTGAAAAAGAGTTCGATTGCCCATCTGGACTTGTAAACATCGGCGATTTCAACTGCGCTAATGTCAAACCGATTTGAAATTAACGTGAGTTCTTTCCCTTTATCATCCAGTACTTTTATTTTACGAAAAACGTGTTCTGTTCGGTTTTGAGTTGATCCGAGAACGACCATTTCATCTGATAAAATAGATGAGTTTGATGGAACTTCAAGTGTTTTAATTACCCGAACGACAGCGTTTTTCCTTAAACGTGATACAAAGAAATAGCCGTCATCTGTCATGCGATCGAAACGCTCGTAATCCAAGTAGCCACGGTCAAAAACGTACATGCATTCTTTATCGTCAACAAATACTTCTAACTGTCCACGGTCGTGTTCTATTGCGTTCGTCATGACTGCTTTGTCCGGATAAGAAAGGCCTTTTTCCATAAATACAAGGCGCAGATGAAGCTTTACGCCAGACTTTGTTTTTCGGAATTCAGCCCATCTGTGATTCGTTAAATTTAAAGGTAATGTGGTAGAATCAATCAACATCCAAGGTGTAGACGTTTTTCTTCTGTGCTGAAAGTCTGTTTTTTCATGAATTTTCGCTACTAGATTTAAGAAGATGGCTTCAAAAAAAGAAGTAGGCACTTCATTTAGTCTTCTGCCTAATTGTGAAAAGCTAATGGATTCAAACCCAACTGCTTTTTGAAGATCATCTGAAAAAACAGCGTCAGCTAACGCCCGTAAACTTTCGGTACCATGAAGTTGCGCAAACAGCAGTAACTTCATGAATGGCGCCATATAAAGCTTCTTTGTATAGTAATCTAATTGAAAGTTTCCAACCATTTCATTAAAAAGTTCAGTCGAAATCGGTGAAAACCATTGTTCAAATGATGTTTTTCGTGTAAACTTATCCATGTGTATGTCCTTTATATTGGATTTGGATAGTTTACTACCAAACCCCATTATAAAGGATTTTTTTATGGAAAAATATAGTTAAAGAAAATTCAGTATTTTACTTTATACTTTTGTTTTTTAATGCGACGCTAGTGATTAAGTTTAGATTAATTATTCTTAATATTATCATTAATAAGAACGCTGATTGTTCATTAGAGAAAGTTAATTCAAATTTCTTAGAAATAGAATGTAGGATAATATATAATCAATTTTCCTCTTTGAAATAAGAGATTTCACAAGAAGGAAAGAACAAATAGGGGGCTCTAGTAACAATATTAAACATAGGCAAATGGATTCGCTAGGTATTTAATGAATGGGATGCTGAGTGGAGATGAGGATAATGAAAGATATTTTAGGCTATCGTGTGTTAGAACAGCTTATCGATGAACGTTCATGGAATTTATATAAAGTTTATGGTAAAGATGATCATAAAATCGTTACATTAAAACAATTGAAAAATACAAATTTAGCATTATGTGCTGCGGAAGCCATCCATGATTTTCATATGAGTAGTCGTCTGTCACCTAGCTTTGTTTTACAGCCATCGAAAATAGAAAAACACGGGAATAAAGTTCTGGCTGTTACAGAATACTTTTCAGGAAAAACATTAAGGCAATGGATAGATGAGCGTAAGCATCTAGTTCTTGATCTTCATACCTTTCTTCATATTGCATCAAAGCTTGCAAGTATATTAGCATCTGTACACCAAGAATCTATTATTCATAAATTTTTACAGCCGCAATTTATTTTAATGGATATGCATCAAAAGGAGATCAAAATTACTGGTTTACATCAATCAACAATGCTGCAATCAGAAATGGTTCAACCGGTTTATTATCGTAATTTAATTTATGATGCAATTTACTGGTCTCCAGAGCAATCTGGAAGAATGAATCGCTTACTAGATAATCGTTCTGATTTATATTCTCTAGGAGTTATTTTATATGAAATTCTTGTCGGTGAAATTCCATTTAAATTTGATAAAGTGGTAGACATGATCCATGCACATTTAGCATTAGAAGCAAAACCGCCACATGAAATAGATAAAACTATTCCAGTGACTGTTTCTAATATTGTTATGAAGTTACTTGAGAAATCTCCTGAAGACCGTTATCAAAGTGCCTATGGATTAAAAGAGGATCTTGAGAAATGCATGCAAATGTTAACTCGTGAAGGAGAAATAGCTGATTTCTCATTAGGAGAGAAGGACCAGTATGTTTTGTTTAATCCTACAAACAAATTATACGGAAGGGATGATCAGCTCAAGCAATTATTAGATCATTTTTATAAAACGAAAGAAACAGGCTCACGACTTACTCTTATTACTGGTCGTTCTGGTATAGGAAAAACAGCGTTGGTCGGTGAATTGGAAAAATCGATAATTATTCATAAAGGTTATTTTATTTCAGGAAAGTTTATTCAGTTTCAAAATCGAATTCCATATGCTCCAATTGTACAGGCATTTCGAACATTATTAAAACAAATTATGGCTGAAGGAGAAGAAGCGACATCTAAGTGGAAAGAAAAAATCAAACAAATGATGTCTCCCGTTTATATTAGCGTTATTGCCGATTTGATTCCAGAAATAGAATGGTTAGTTGGAAAACAAACAGTAGTACCAATTATTGCGGTAGAAGGGATTCATTTTCGTTTTTTACAAGCAGTAAGTCAATTTATTAGTATCTTCGCTAGTAAGGACCAT
The DNA here is from genome assembly GCF_040958695.1 of Ornithinibacillus sp. 4-3. Lineage (NCBI taxonomy): Bacteria > Bacillati > Bacillota > Bacilli > Caryophanales > Bacillaceae > Ornithinibacillus > Ornithinibacillus sp. 4-3. The sequence continues at coordinate 2,754,547 of NZ_CP162599.1, read as the reverse complement.
CCGCTTGTATTCTTTATTGATGATCTACAGTGGGCAGATTATGCCACATTAGATTTAATTAAACATATAATCTTGAATCATGAATCAGAGCACTTTATGGTTGTTGGTGCCTATCGTGATCAGGAGGTTATGGTTGGTCATCCACTTGAACTAATGTTATCTGAACTAAGAGATCAACATAAACCTATTGTAGAAATAAATATGAAACCATTAGAGCTTAATCATATTTTGCAATGGATAAGTGACACCATTTCTATTGAACAAGAAGAAAAAGTAGCATTGGCTAAAATTATCTATCGTATTACACAAGGTAATCCGTTGTTTATCGTACAATTATTAACTTCTTTTGTAGAAGAGAAAATTATTGATTTTGATAGTCAAGTTGGGAAATGGCAATTGTATCCTGAACATCTAACAGATTTAGATCTTACGGATACCATTATTCAAGTCATCATGAAACGGATAGAAAAACTACCAAAAGAAACAATAGAAATCCTACAAATTGCAGCTTGTCTTGGAAATCAATTTGAACATCATACACTGGCATCCATTGTGGAAATAGATGCTTCTGTATTATCAGAACAGCTTTGGTGTGCACTAACAGAAGGTCTTATTTTACCGCAGGATGCACATTATAAATGGGTTTATCCTAATGAAATATTTCCTTTGCTAAAACAGGAATCACCAAAATATTTATTTTTACATGATAAGGTTCAGCAAGCTTTTTACGACATGATGTCTTTGGAAAAGCGGGAGCAGTATCATTTGAGGATTGGTAGATATTTAAGAGCGGCAGATACAGAATCTGAAAGTCAATACTTGTTTGATATCGTTTCACATCTAAATTCTGTTGCTGATTATTTAACAACAGAGGAAAAAATCGAATTAATTAAAATGAATAAAGAAGCTGGTGAGTCAGCCATACAAAGAGGGGCAACGATGTCTGCTCTCCTTTATTATCAGAAAGCACGTGAGCTTTTACCAACAGCAGTATGGCAGAATCCTTTTTCTTATGAATTAATATGTAATATCGTTTTTGGTTTGGCAGAGGTGCATTATTTAAATCAAAAATTTCCAGAAGCTGAAGCTATTTTAGATGAGATGCTAACCTTCCCTTTACAATTAAAAGAGAAGATAGCTGTCTATAATTTGAAGGTGCGTCTGTACACCCATACACATCAAGTCAAAAATGCAGTAAGGGCTGGAATGGAAGGCTTGCGGTTATTAGGCTTAGAAATTAATCAAACACCATCAAATGCAGTATTACTAAAAGAATTTATGAAAACAAAACTAGCAATTGGTAGGAAATCACCTGAAAAATTATTGATGCTATCTGCTGCTACAGCAGAGCACCCAAAGCTGTTGATGCAAACACTAATTAATACGAATGGCTCTGCATATCATGTTAACCACAAAATGGCAACATTATTGATGTTAAAGGCATTACAACTAACAATAAAGTATGGAGATATGGATACTACTTGTCTCGTATATAATAATTATGCATTAACTTTAAGTGCGGGATTCAATGATTATGAAGGTAGCTTTCAATTTTCACAACTGGCGATGCAACATGTTGAGAAATTTAATGACGCAAGCTTAAAAGGAAGAATCTATTTTGTATTTGGTAGTTTTGTTAATCATTGGAAGGCACAGCTAAGACTTAGTTTACAATATTTAGAACGTTCACAGCAGCTAAATATTGAAGCTGGAAACCTCCATTTAGCCGGAGCATGTAGCGCTTTTATTGGTTGTGTAATGTTTTATAAAGGAGAAAATTTGCGTACGATATTAGAAACAATCGAACGTCAACTTTCCTTAGCGAAACAATATAAATATACATTAGCCAATGACTTTCTATCGGAAATGCAGGATTGGCTTGAAATTCTCTCAAAAGGAGATAGTGAAGTAGTTTGGGAATTTCCTTTATTTACAGAGGATGAAGCTGCACTTATCATTCACTATACCTTCCGATTACAAATGACATATTTGTTTTTAAATGAAAAAAAGGCACGGGAAATTATTGAAATTTTGGAAGAGAAGTCAAAGGCCTTACCAACACTTATTGCTACACCAGAATATTATTTTTATTATTGCTTATGGATATTGAAATTCGTGGATAGAAATACAATGACCTTATCTGCTGCCAAAAGGAAAATAAACAAGAAACTAAAAAGGTTGAAAGAATGGGCAAAGCTTTGTCCTGAGAATTATCGACATAAATACTTATTAATTAAAGCAGAATTCTTAAGAATGAGTAATCAAAAGGCCGGCTTAATTCAAATGTATAATGAAGCGCTACAGTACGCAGAAAAACATGGATTTCTTCAAGATGCAGCCATTATTAATGAGTATGCAGCATTATACTTTATTGATGAAGAATTATATACACCAGCAAAAGCATATATGACAGAAGCGTATGATGGCTATTTAAAATGGGGAGCGGAGCGAATTGCTCATGTGCTGTATTCCATGCATTCTGATTATATTACTGATCGTTATACAAAAAATGTAACAAATATTACATTAGAAAATGAATTTATTGATGTTGAAACAGTAATGGAATCCATGACAACGATTGCTCGTGAAGTAAACTTCGATCAGTTAATATCGAAGCTGTTAAATATTATTATGACATATGCGGGTGCGGTCGATGTATATGTAATGATTATGGTTGACGGAGAATTAGAACTTGCAGCCTCCAATAATGCTGAGAAAGGCTTAAAGTTGTATCCACAAACGCAGAAAGTCGAGAACATGGATAATTTACCAATTTCCATTATTCATTATGTGCATCAAAGTCAGGATACTGTTGTATTAGGTCAAGCAAATAAAGATGGAGATTTTGTAAACGATCCTTATATTAAGAATAATGAAGTGAAATCTGTCTTATGTATTCCTATTGTCTTTCAACAACATGTTACAGGAATCCTTTATTTAGAAAATAATAAGACATCATATACTTTTACAAAGGACCGAGTTGTCTTGTTAACTTTATTAGCATCTCAGACAGCAACCTCTATTGAAAATGCCTATTTCTATCAAGACTTAGAAGATAAGGTAAAAGAGAGAACCATACAGTTAAATCAAGTAAATGGAAAATTAATTCAAGCCAATCAATCCCTTGCTTTATCAAAGGAACAACGTCGACAATTACTGGCGAATATTTCTCATGATTTACGATCACCGATTTTAATTGCTCGAAATCATGTTACGGCTTTATTAGAAGGAGTAATTGAAGATCCAGAAAAACAGCATCATTATTTGCATGTGGTGAAAGATCGCCTTACTTCTTTAAATAAACTAATTCAAGATTTATTTGATATGACTCGGCTAGAATCTGGTAATTTTCTTTTTCAATTTGAAGCTATTCCAGTCGATCAGTTATTTAAGTACTTGTGTAAACAATTTGATTTTGAGATGCGGTATGAAGAAATTATTTATAAATGGAGTATGGATGAGCCTGAAGATCGTTACCCATTAGTAGAAGCAGATATAAGTCGCCTAGAGCAAGTAATGAATAATTTAGTGTTTAACGCTGTGAAACATGCGCAGCCAACAAGGATTGAACTTCGGTTAGAGTTTTCAAATCCTAATGAAGTTACTATTCACGTTATTGACAATGGCAAAGGAATTACTGGAGAGGATCTTCCTTTTATATTTGATCGTTTTTATTCAAATAAACCTGCAAATGGACAAGCAACCCATGGGCTTGGACTAGCAATAACAAAAGAGATTATTATGCAACATAAAGGGGAAATAAATGTAAAAAGCAATGTTGGAAAAGGGACAATATTTTCCTTCACCTTACCAACATTTGATGTAGATGAGTAACAGGAAGTGAAGCGAACAAACCATCGAGTTATGTTATTCTAGAATAAAGAAACAAGATAAAGGAAGGCAAACAAATGGGAAAAAGAATATTACAAAATGACTGGCATGATTTGCTGCAAGATGAATTCAAGAAAGAGTATTATTTACAGCTACGCGAATTTTTAAAGCAAGAATATGCAACGCAGACAATATTTCCACATATGAATGATATTTTTAATGCTCTACACTATACAGCATTTGCAGATGTTAAGGTTGTTATTTTAGGGCAGGATCCGTATCATGGGCCAAATCAGGCACATGGTTTAAGCTTTTCAGTTCAAAAAGGAATTCCACATCCGCCATCACTGCAGAATATTTTTAAAGAATTAGAAAGTGATTTAGGATATCAACCACCAAAAGACGGATATTTAGTAGGCTGGGCAAAACAAGGTGTGCTCTTATTAAATACGGTCCTAACTGTTCGGAGCAGACAAGCACACTCCCATCGTGGTAAAGGCTGGGAAATATTTACAGACCAAGTTATTCAAACATTAAATCAAAAAGAAAAACCAGTTGTTTATATCCTATGGGGAAGTGCCGCGCAAAGTAAACAAGCTTTAATAGATACAAGCAAGCATTTTATTATTAAATCGCCACATCCAAGCCCATTATCTGCTTATCGCGGCTTTTTCGGAAGTCAGCCGTTTTCAAAAACTAATGAATTTTTGCGTCAAGCTGGATTAGAAGAAATAGATTGGCGGTTGTGATGGAAAAGGGAATGTAGGTGCATTGATGTATAGAAAATTGGCTATAGCTCTTTGTTCTTGCTTAGTTTTTAGTATAGTTTTTACAACCATAGCTTACTTATTAGCAGGTGTAGAGGGAAGAGAATCATACTCCTTCATAGATATGATTATAATAACAATATCCTATTCTATCCTATTTTATTTGCTACTTGGTATCTCTTTTGCTTATTTGATAGAATTTGTAAATAGGCATAAACAAATGAATCATTTCATAAATTCCTTATGGTATATTATCGCTGGAATGGGGATTGGTACGACTCTTTATTTGATGAGTAATGACCTAATATATATAGGAATAATACTAACATGTTGTTGTGCTACTTTTACTTTCTTTATTGTATCCTTCTTGTTTGATAAGTTAAATTTGTTTGTAGATGCAAAGATATCTTTACAAGGAAAAAATGTGTCCAGGTAAATCATTTCGCTGATTTGCTGGACACATTTTTCTATGAAATTATATTAAAATTTTGCTTGATAGATAACTCGTCCATTTCTCCCTTCTGTTGTTTCTGCATTTCTAAGTGAGCTAAGAATAGCTTCTTCCGTTGCTTCTGTAACAGCTTGAAAAAATCTATTCATGGTTGAGTGATCGTCGCGAAGATGTGTTAGTGCTTCTTCTGCACCTTCATAATGATGTTTGTATCTGTTTGCCGTAGAGAAAGAAATAACAATATCTCCACTACCATTATCATAGCTACTACCTGTGCGGGCAAGTCCAGCACCGGCACGTTTTGCAATTCTGCGTAATTGACGATCATATAATGGGGCATCTGTAGCAATAATCATCATAATAGAACCATCTGGAGTATCTATTTCTCCTTGAGGAGTTAGATCAGCAAATAGTGCATCGTCACGTTTTCCGAAATTAGATAGTACTAGGCAACCAACCGTATAATCCTTCTCTTCCACCGTTACCACCCTTGAGGATGTACCAATTCCACCTTTATGACCAAAGCAAACCATTCCTTTTCCTGCACCAACAGCACCTTCTTCAGCTGGTTCATTGGTTGCTTTTTGAATAGCTTCTATCGCATGCTCTGGTTTGATAGCTTGTAGGCGCATAGAGTTCAGATGGCTATCATTACATTCACCAACCACAATATTAATAGAGCTTGTAGAATCTCCAATTTCCTCTGTTTCCTCTAACATATAGGTTAATGCCCCTTGTAATACAGGACCTACACTAAAAGTATTAGTTAGCATAATTGGTGATTCAATTAACCCTAGTTCATCTACTTGTATCAGACCAGCAGTTTTTCCAAATCCGTTCACAACATAGCTTGCAGCACGGACCTTTTCTCTGAAGAGATTACCAGTATGTGGTAATATCGCAGTGACTCCTGTACAAATCACATCTTTATCATTGAGTTTTTCATATAAAGTTACATGTCCAACTTGAACACCTGCAATATCCGTAATACAATTTTTGGCTCCTTTTGGAAGTTGCATATGTAATTCTCCTTTACGATATAATGGATTAGAAAACAAGTTCATTATAGCACATGCTAGAAGAATAAATGAGAATAGACAGAACTCTCCATGTGATTGATTAATTGTGTTCATAAAATTTTAAAAACCAGGAGCTATAGCTCTTTTTATAGAAAATATTGCTAGATTGAGCTAGAATGGACATAGGATTCTATTGAATATGGGGGAGATTATCATACCAGCGAAGATTTTACTATATCAAATCATTGCAATTAGTGTTATTTGGCTAGGAATGCTTGCTTTTTTCAATGATTTATACCAAACAGGTGTCTATATTTTTTATGCGATTACATCTTGGTTATTATTTTTGATTGTTCTATTTATTAAACAATTCATTCGAGAAAGAAAAGAAAAGCAAGATCATCCGAATAAGAAATCCTAAGAAAACGCGAGGCGGATTATAAATGCTTACAGTAGAAAACTTACAAAAGTCATATGGAGATAAAGTATTATTTCAATCACTTGATTTCACTATTCGTCCCCTAGACAGAATTGGTTTAATTGGTGTGAATGGTACAGGAAAGTCAAGCTTATTAAAAATAATCGCATCAATAGAAACAGCTGATCAAGGGACAATTAAAGCAGCAAAGGATTATCGGATTGAATACTTAGCGCAGGATCCAGATCTAGATCCTGCGTTAACTGTCTTAGAGCAAATATATCTGGGTGAAACCACTGTGATGCAGGTGATGCGTGACTATGAAAAAGCGCTTCTCGAGCTGGAAGCAGACCCAATGAACGAAGGAGCACAAAATCGTTTAATGAAGATGCAGCAAGCAATGGATGAACATGAAGCTTGGGAAGCAAATACAAAGGCTAAAACGATTTTAACGAAATTGGGGATTAAAGATTTCCAAAAGAAAATTGGCGCTTTATCAGGTGGACAGCAAAAACGCGTTGCTTTGGCAAATGCTTTAATTCAGCCTGCGGACTTACTAATTTTAGATGAGCCAACAAACCATTTAGATAATATGACAATTGAATGGTTGGAAACATATCTAACGACTTATCAAGGGGCTTTATTATTGGTAACACATGATCGTTATTTCTTAAATCGTGTCACCAACCGAATTTATGAATTGGATCATGGTGTTTTATATACGTATGAAGGTAATTATGAAGTGTTTTTAGAGAAAAAAGCAGAGCGTGAGGAAGTAGAAGCGAAAGAACAGCAAAAGCATCGCAGTACATTGCGTAGAGAATTGGCTTGGCTACGCCGAGGTGCTCGTGCTAGGACAACGAAACAAAAAGCTCGTATTGAACGAGTGGAGGAGTTACAGGATAAAAAATTTACAGCTGATCATAATGCGGTTGATTTTCAAGTAGGTTCTACTCGTCTAGGAAATAAAGTAGTGGAACTAAAAGATGTAGCCATATCCTTTGATGGAAAGCAGATTATTGCTCCATTTAGCCGTTTAATTAAACCAGAAGATCGCATAGGGATTATTGGTCCAAATGGTACTGGGAAAACAACAATGCTCCAAATCATTGCTGGTCGCCTACAAGCAGATCAAGGAGAAGTTGAAGTAGGTGAAACAGTAAAATTTGGCTATTATACTCAGGGTGACGAAGAGCTTAACGGTGAAAAACGAATTATTGAGTATATTAAAGACGTGGCTGAAGTTATTTATACGAAGGATGGTCGACCAATAACAGCTGAACAGATGCTTGAACATTTCTTATTCTCTCGTGCAGAGCAATGGACATACATTCGTCGATTATCTGGTGGAGAGAAGCGCCGTTTATATTTATTAAAGATTTTAATGACAGAGCCGAATGTTTTACTACTGGATGAGCCGACAAATGATTTGGATACACAGACATTAGGTGTATTAGAAGAATATTTACAGGATTTCCCTGGTGTAGTAATAACCGTTTCACATGATCGTTATTTTCTTGACCGAATTGTAGAAGAATTACTTGTATTTACAGGAAGTGGTTCAATCAAGAATTTTTACGGTAATTACAGTGAATTTTTAGAGAAGGAAAAAGCGATATTTGAGGAAGTAGTGCCAGTCCGCCAGCAGCCTAAAGCTCCTGAAGTCACTGAAAAGAAAAAGAAGAAGCTTTCTTATATGGAGCAAAGGGAATGGGATTCCATAGAAAATGAAATTATGGAGCTAGAAGAGAAGCAAGAAGCATTACAAGCGGCTATTGCTGAGGCTGGAAGTGACTTTGATCGGGTACAGGATTTATTTGCGGAACAACAGGAAGTCGATACACAATTAGAAATAAAGATGGAGCGTTGGGAAGAGCTGTCCTTACTTGTTGAAGAACTAAAATAATACTACAACATATGAAAAGGAGAAAATATTGAAGCAAATATACAGTGAGATTATCCAATGTAGAGGCAGTCATTATGATTTAGGTTGGATGCAAGGGAACGCTTTAAAAGATGGGTTAGTATTGAAGAATCGTAAGAAACAGTGGAAGGTGAATAGACCACGGTTTTCTGTTGATGAACAGGAAGCTAAAGAGGTTATTTTCACCTTTGCGCCACAAATTTGGGATGAATTACTTGGCTTGCAGGATGCATTAGAATGGCCGATAGAAGAGATAATAAAATTCTTTAGTGGATACCAGATGGAATATCGTAAAAGTGGTTGTTCCATTTACACAACAGAAGATTATATGATTCGAAATTATGACTATCATCCAAAAACATATGAAGGGCGTTTTGTATTATTTCAACCGACTGATAAAGGACATGCTATTATTGGGCCTTCGCAGTTGATCACAGGGCGCATGGATGGGATGAATGAGCATGGGTTGGCGATTGGTTATAATTATATCCATCAAAAGAAGCCAGGAGCAGGTTTTGTCTGTAATATGATCGCTAGAATTATTTTAGAAACATGTGAAAATGTAGAACAAGCATGCGAGGTATTAAAAGAAATTCCGCATCGTCACTCCTTTACTTATGTCGTGTTAGATACAAAGGGGATTACCTACGCAGTTGAAGCGACTCCAAGGAAGATTATTGTAAGAGAAGCAAATATCTGCACGAATCACTTTGAAGAATTAACAGACGAAAATCGTTATCATCTTGATGATTCATTCCGAAGAATGGCAGCAATCCAAGCAGAAAAGCAAAATTTAAATACTGTCAGCGATGCTTTTCATTATATGAATAATCGAGAAGGGGATGTATTTGCCCATCAATATAAGAGCTGGTCTGGAACCATTCATACTTCTGCGTATTTACCAAAGCAAAAGGAAGTATGGTTTGGTTTAGGTGGCAATGCTCGACCAGTTATTTTTGATTTTGCCAAATGGCTATCGGGAGAAAAGCTGTTTATTAAACGAATGATTGGAGAGCTTGATACAGAAGCTTTTTTCTTACATATGGATAAAGAGGAATATTAGACGAAGGATAGAGAGCATTTTAAAAGAGGATTAAGCATATTTTCCTGCTCAATCCTCTTGATTATTATAATTTCGTACGTAATGCCCAGAGCTCTGGGAAGAAGTAATGGTCGATAACTTTCTTTAAATAGCCTACACCGGAAGAACCACCTGTACCCATCTTATGACCAATAATTCTTTCGACTGTCTTCATATGACGGAATCGCCACTGCTGGAACCAATCCTCGATATCTACTAATTTCTCTGCTAATTGATATAAATTCCAATATTTATCTACATCTCGGTAAACTTCCATCCATGCTTTTTCTACAGATTCATTGTATTCATATAAAACAGAATAATCACGGTTGATTATTTCCTCATCAAGCTCCAATCCTGCTTTTGCTAATGCTTCAATAGCAACATCATAAAGACCTGGAGCATGATAAGCTTCTTCTAATTCTTTTAGTAATTCAGGGTCTTTACGATAAATTTTTAAAATATGTGGTGTTTTATAGCCAAGTGCAAATTCAATTAAACGATATTGATAAGATTGGAATCCAGATGCATTGCCTAGAGTATCGCGAAATTCCATATATTCAGCAGGCGTTAATGTAGAGAGAACATCCCAAGCTTGAATAATTTGTGATTGAATTCTAGATACACGTGCTAGCATCTTAAAGGATTCTTGGTAAGCATTATGTTGAATTGCTTCGATAGCTGCCTTTGTTTCATGGCGAATTAATTTTAGCCATAGTTCACTGACTTGGTGAATGATGATGAAAAGCATTTCGTCATGATGACCAGAACGACGCTGTTGGCTATTTAAAATCATATCTAGATTTAGGTACTCTCCATAAGTCATTTTCTTTTTAAAATCAGTATGGATTTCTTTTTCATTGGAATAGGCCAAATCTTTTTTATCCATGTTGCTTTTCCTCCTTGATTTTACGAATCACAGCACGGACAGGACTTCCATCAGCTCCATGTATTGCTAGTGGTAGAGCAATCAATTCATATACTCCAGGTTGTATATCAGAAAGCACGATATTTTCTAAAATATGGATTCCATGTTCAGCAAACGCGTGATGTGTTTCTAATGTTTTGCTATCCAATGCATCAACAGATGGTAAATCAATCCCAAATAGTTTGACACCTTTACTTGCTAGGAAGGGTGCTATTGCAGGATCAATCGTTGGAATTGTTTCTGGAAATTGCTTTAGATTATCAATGAAAGAGGTACGAAATAATGCTCGGGTTACATTTTCCCATGTAAATTGTTTTAAAACCTCTACATTAATTTCTTCTGCTTCACAAATATCAAAAACCCTTGCTTTACCAATAAAATCATTAATATCAAGCTGTTCAATTGTTTTTCCATCATTATCAAAATGGAATGGTGCGTCTACATGTGTTCCCGTATGTAAGCTTGTAGTGATTTGTCCGATATTAACAGATCCTGTTTCAGCTTTGGAAAATGTTAATTCACGGGTAAATGGTGTGTCTCCTGGCCAATGAGCCATATCATTTGTTAAGGCTTGAGAAATATCAATCCATGGTTGTCTCACTATGCAATCACACCTCGCACATTTTCAAATTTTTCATAACGTTTTTCTTCCATAATCTTCTTCAATATTTGAATAACGTTCCAGACTTCTTCAAAAGTATTATAAAGTGCTACAGGAGCAATTCTAATTCCGTTAGGACTGCGGAAGTCTGGAATTATTTTCTCTGCTTTTAATGCTTTACAAATACGTGCAGCATCTGGATGTTCTAAGAAGACATGGGCACCTCTAATTTCCTCATCAAGTGGATTGGCAATAACGAAATCATAATCTCCTAATTCCGTTTTAAGCAACTCTAAGAAATAGGAGGTTAATTGTAGAGATTTTTGACGAATGGCATGAATTCCTGCCTGCTGGAAAATCTCTAAAGAACCAAGTAATGGAGCAGCGCTAAGCACATGAGGTGTACCGATTTGATAAGCGCCTGCAGTATCAGCATGTGTCAATGTATGCTCCATATCAAATTGCTTGTCCTTTTTTGAGCTAAACCAACCAGCTAATCCTGGTGCATGTCCAAAATGCTTTTGATGAACATAGAGTCCCCCAACACTTCCAGGTCCACCGTTTAAATGCTTATACGTACACCAAAAAGCAAAATCTACTCCCCATTCAGCTAATTCATGTGGAATAGCACCGACAGAATGGCAAAGGTCAAAACCAATGATAATGCCACGACGATGCGCTTCAGTTGTTAATGTTTTCATATCCAATATTTGTCCACTACGATATAAAACACTTGGGAGAACAATTAATGCAATATCATCTGTCATTGCTGCAATAATGTCTTCAGTAGCTAATGTATTGTGATCTTTACTTTTCACACGAATCAAATGCTCTTTTGGATCAAGTCCTTTTAGTTTTAATTGACTTTGTAATGCATAGATATCGGATGGAAAATTCAATTCATCTGCTAAAATTTTATTGCGATTTCCTTCTGGTTTAAAAAACGTTGCAACTAACTGGTGTAGATTCGTTGTTGTAGAGCCTGTAATAATTACCTCATTTTTATGAGCACCTACTAGTGGTGCAGTCATTTCTCCTAATTTCTCAGATAGATAGAACCATGGATGCTCTCCTTCTGTCCATCCATCAATTCCGTACGTTTTCCAAGAATCTAGCAAAGTGTGTAAAGTAGATTCAGCTTGTTTGGACATGAGCCCAAGTGAATTACCGTCAAAATAAATGGTTTCCTTTGGTAAATAAAAATCATTACGAAAGGATTTTAATATATCTTCTTGATCAAGTTTTTGCGCATAAGCTTTTGTTGTATCCAATGAATTCACCTCTTTATATGATTGTAATTAGTTTAATAGTTTTAGTATACATAAAAAACATTCTAATTGCTGATTAGGAAGTATAACTCTATAATTTAAGATGTAAGAACAATGAACAAATGGAGGAAATATACATGAAGGAAACCTTATTTAAGCAATTAGAAGCACATTATGATGAGATGGTTGAAATTCGTCGTCATTTGCACCAGCATCCAGAGCTATCTCACCAAGAATCAGAAACACCTAAATATATTGCAGAATATCATCGTAACTTGGGACATGATGTGAGAACTAATGTTGGTGGTAATGGTGTGGTTGCAACTCTTAAGGGTGCGAAACCAGGTAAGACAGTAGCACTTCGAGCGGATTTTGATGCTTTACCAATCCATGAAGAGACAGATGTTCCATTTCGTTCTAAAGTCGATGGTGTAATGCATGCTTGTGGTCATGATGCACATACAGCGACTTTACTTGTACTAGCTAAAGTTCTAAACGGTATGAAGGACGAGCTAGAAGGAAATGTTGTATTTATTCATCAGCATGCAGAAGAGCTTGCACCAGGTGGAGCGAAACCAATGATTGAAGATGGCTGTTTAGATGGTGTAGATGTGATTTTTGGTACACATATTTGGTCAATTTTCCCACTGGGTACAATTGAAACAGTAACGGGACCAATTATGGCTGCATCTGATCGTTTTGAAATTGAAATTCAAGGAAAAGGTGGACACGGTGCACAGCCTCATTTAACGAAGGATGCAGTAGTTGTTGCTTCTACTTTAGTAAATCAATTACAGCAAATCGTAAGTCGCCGTGTGGATCCAATTGAGTCAGCTGTTGTAACAGTAGGAAACTTTGTTGCACAAAACGCATTTAATGTTATCGCAGATAAAGCTACTTTAGGTGGAACTGTTCGTACATTTACACCAGAGATTCGCGATTTAATTGAAAAAGAAATCGGACGTATTGTTGAAGGTGTATGCGTAGCTGCAGATGTTGAATATAAGCTTAACTACTATCGTGGATATCCCGCTGTAGTAAACCATAAGGAAGAAACAGAATTTTTAATGGATGTGGCGAAATCTGTACCAAATGTGGAAGAAGTAAAAGAAATGGTACCAACAATGGGTGGAGAAGATTTTTCATATTACTTAGAGCATGTGAAAGGGAATTTCTTCTTTACAGGAGCTAAACACCCAGATTGGGATCATGCATACCCACACCATCATCCGAAATTCGATATTGATGAAAGAACAATGCTAGTTGCGGCAAGCACACTAGGAGCGGCAACATTAGAAGCACAAAAAACAAAATAAGATTATGTAGAAATAGGAGAAGCATTACATTATTAAATGCTTTCTTCTATTTTTTTGATTAATTTTCTAAAATATTTGAAACGGGTAAAATTATAAATTATACTAAAAATTGGAATTTTATTTCGATAAATGAAACAAAAAGGAGGTAAAAAAGACAGCTTACTAGAATTTAACATAAAATATCAGAATAAATAGTCATCCTTAAGTGTGGTTATTTATCCTTTTAAAGAAAAGGAGAGAAAATGAATATGCATGTAAAACGAATAATGAGCATCCTGATTATCCTGTTATTAGGAGGTATTTTAATCGCATGTAGTGATTCATCAAACACCAATAACGATGAAGACAATGACAGGGACCAGGAAAATGAAGAAGAGAACGAAGTAACTCAAGGTGGGGAATTAAATATTGCATTTAGTGCACAACCACCAACATTAGATATCCACCTTTCAACTGCAACTGCCACAAGAGATATTTCCCAACATATATTTGAGCCACTTGTTACTTTAAATTCGAGCTTAGAAGTAGAGCCAATGTTAGCTGAATCTTATGAAATAAGTGAGGATGGAAAAACAATTACATTTTATCTTCGCGAAGGAATCAAGTTTCACAATGGTGAAGACATGACAGCAGAAGATGTTATCGCCTCATTAGAAAGATGGCAAGGACAGTCAGCTCAAGCAAAAACTTACCACAGTCAAACCGTTTTTACAGCAGAGGATGATTATACTGTTGTCGCAGAAATTGAAAACCCTTCTACATTAGATATGTACGTTTTGGCAGATATGACACAATTTGCTGCGATTATGCCTAAAGATGTTATTGAAAATGTAAGTGATGATGGAGTAGAAGAAATCGTTGGTACAGGACCATATGCATTAGAAGAATGGCGGCAGGATCAATATATTCATCTGAAGAAGTTTGCTGATTATCAATCACGTTCTGAACCGGCTGACGGACTTGCGGGTGAAAAGAAAGCGCCTATGGATGATATGTATTTCCATTTTATAACTGATTCTTCCACTCGACTTGCAGGAATACAAACTGGTGAATATGATATTGCAATTGATATACCACATGATGATGCAGCTACATTAGAAGCTGCTGGAGATGTAAGGAATGAAGTGTTTGCAAGTTCTATGTTAATCATCATGTTAAATAATAAAGAAGGCGTCTTTTCTAACCAAAAAATAAGGCAAGCTGCAAATGCTGCTATTAATATGGAAGATATACTAACAGCATCTTTTGTAAATGAAGAATACTATATTAAGGATCATGCATTAGTTAAAGAGGAACAGGCAGGTTGGTATACGGATGCTGGAAGTGATATTTATCACACATATGATCCTGAATTAGCAGAGCAGTTATTAGATGAAGCTGGATATGATGGTGAAGAAGTAGTGCTGTTAACAAATCGTGATTATGAAACACATTATAATACAGCTGTGATTATGCAATCACAATTAGAAGCAGTTGGAATGAATGTAACAATGGATGTAAGAGATTGGCCAACTGCGATCGAAATGGCAGAAGATCCATCTGCATTTGATGCATTCTACTCTGGATTTGCATTTCGCCCGATGCCGATTCAGCAACTATTCTTAAACCCTGAGTATATTGGTTGGCCGGAAAGTGAAGAATTACAGCGTTTATCTGAACAAATTTTACAAGCATCATCTCTTGAAGAAGCACAATCCTTCTCAGAGGAATTTCACCGAGTTTATTATGAGGAGATGCCAGCATTAAAAGCTGGAAATACTACCAATATTGTGTCACTACGAGAAAATATTGATGGATTACAATTTATTTCAGGACCTATTTTATGGAATATTACTAAAACAGAATAAATAGTATGTATTTAGTCAACAGCTCTTTAGAAGGGCTGTTGTCTTCTTCTGATTAATTTTCCTAAATAAATTCCGATTAAATATTTGAAAATAATAAAATTACAGATTATACTAGTTATGGTAGTTGAAATGACATTTCATTAAATGAAATAATTGAAAGGTGCTGGAAATAGAGATGCCACACGAAATATTATCGGAAGCGAAACGAATCCAGCCTTGGTTAGTGGATGTGCGTAGAGATTTTCACCGTCACCCAGAGTTTGGAATGGAAGAATTTCGTACCCAGGAAAAAATAATAACGTATTTAACAGAGATGGGAATTCCGTGTAAAAAAATAGCCAATACAGGTGTAGTTGGTTTTATTAAAGGTGTGAAGCCAGGAAAAACAATTGCACTTCGAGCAGATATGGATGCTTTGCCAATTGATGAACAAAATGATGTAGATTATAAATCTACTATTCCAGGAAAAATGCATGCTTGTGGTCATGATGCGCATATGACAGTGTTATTAGGAGCTGCTAAGCTTTTGCAAGTACATCGTGATGAACTACAAGGAAATGTGAAGTTAATGTTCCAACCAGCAGAAGAGACTGTTGGGGGAGCAGAACCAATGATTGCTGAAGGAGTATTAGAAGATCCCAAGGTAGATGCTTCTTTTGGGTTACATATGTCAACTGGAATACCTACTGGAAAAATTGGTGTTATTTATGATCAAATGAATGCGTCTTCTGATTCAATCAAGCTTACTATAAAAGGAGCAAAGGGACATGGGGCATACCCACATAATGGACGTGACGCTATTGTCATTGCTGCACATGTGATTACAGCTATGCAAACGATTGTAAGCCGTAACGTTGATCCAAGAAAGGCCGCTGTTATTTCATTAGGTACTATTTCTGGAGGAACACAGAGTAATGTAATTGCAGATGAAGTAGTAATAAATGGAACAGTACGTACATTAGACCCTGAAGTAAGAGAGTTAGTTATTGAAAGAGTTAAAGAAGTTTTATCTTTTACCACCCGCAGTCTTGGTGGGGATTATGATTTTGAACATCATCCAGGATATGTTTCTTTAATTAATGATAATAAAATGGTTGATATTGTTAAAGCAAGTGGTGACGAGCTTCTTGGTAAGGAAAATGTCCAGTGGATGGACTTACCTAATATGGGTGTAGAAGATTTTGCATATTTTGCAGCTGCAGTTCCATCTGCGTTTTTCCAATTAGGGTGCCGTAATGAAGAAAAAGGAATTATCCATGGCGGGCATACAAGTCAATTTGATATTGATGAAGATAGTCTGTCAATTGGAGCGGCATTACAAGTGCAGAATGTATGGAAAGCATTAGATACACTTTAATCAGTGATGAAAGTGTCTATCTAGCAAAATAGATTTTGTATTCAAACATATGAAGAGGAGTTGTTGATGATAGTGGTAGCAAACATTCCAGCAAAAGAAACAAAAACAATGACTGCGGCAGCGGCGCTTGTTGAATGTCTGAAACGCGAAGATATTACAAAGGTATTCTGTGTTCCAGGAGAAAGTTATTTACCAGTATTAGATGCACTTTATGATGAACCTGCTATGGAAGTTATATCAGCACGTCATGAAGGTGGTGCATCCTTTATGGCAGAAGGCTATGCGAAATCAGCTTTAAAACCAGGCGTGGTAATGGCGACTCGTGGAGTAGGAGCAGGAAATTTAACGATCGGTGTACATACCGCTTATCAGGATTCTACTCCGATGTTAGTATTTCTTGGGCAAGTACATAGCAAGGTAAAGGGGAGAGAAGCATTTCAGGAAGTGGAGCTAGATCAATTCTTCAAGCCTATTGCAAAATGGGCAGTGGAAGTTCGTGACCCAGAACGCATGCCAGAAATTGTGCAGAAGGCCATTCGTATTGCCCAAACAGGTAGACCTGGACCTGTTGTTATTTCTTTGCCAGAAGATGTATTGCCAGTAGAAGCGGAAATGCATTTTGGACCAACATTAAAGAAACCGACACCAGCCCCAGCAAGTGATGAGGTAAAAGCAGTTCAAGAAATTTTATCAGCAGCAAAACACCCACTGATTATCGCAGGTGGAGGAGTGAAGAGCTCCCAAGCAGAGCAGGAGCTAATACAGTTTGCTGAAAAATATTCCATTCCTGTAGTAGCAGCATTTAGAAGACATGATAGCTTTCCACATCAACATCCTTTATATGTAGGGCATCTTGGTTTAGGTTTGGCGAAGGATATTCGTAAAACAGTGGATGAAGCAGATTTGATTATAGGACTTGGTACAAGGTTTTCTGAGAATACGACTCAGGATTATAGTATCATTACAAATGATAAGAAGCTTATTCATATCGATATTGATTTTGATACGATTGGTAAGATTTATGTTCCTGAGATAGGAATTGTAGCTGATGTGAAAGAAGCTCTAAAAGCATTAGAAAGTATGGAATTAACATCAAGCTGGGAAGAATGGGCTAAGGAAAAACGTGCTGTATACGAAGCAGTTAGTGAATTAAGCGTTACAGATACTGATTATATTAATAAGAAGATTATTGCGGTATTAGATAAGAAATTACCTAATGATGCTTTAATTACTAATGATGCAGGAAATTTTGCAGGCTGGTTACACAGCTTCTATTCTTTCCGTGAAAAGCATACGTATGTTGGCCCAACCTCTGGTGCAATGGGCTATGGTATGCCAGCAGCAGTTGGGGCAAAGCTTGCCTTTCCAGACAAAGTAGTTGTATCTTTATCCGGAGATGGTGGATTCATGATGACAGCTCAAGAGATTGAAACAGCAGTTCGTTATGATATTCCGATTATTAGCCTAGTGTTTAATAACAACAGCTATGGTACCATTCGAATGCACCAAGAAATGCATTACCCAGAAAAGGTTATTGCAACTGATCTTGGCAAAGTGAAGTTTGCTGATTTTGCGAAAAGCGTTGGAGCAAACGGATATTCTGTAGATACTGCTGAAGCATTTGAAAAAGCATTAGAGGATGCTTTGGCAAGTAAAAAAACATCTGTAATAGAAATTATTATAGATAAAGAACAAATCTCTGTAGGTGCAACTATTGCGCAACTACGAGCTAATAAAAAGTAAGTAAGATAGCCTAACGACTTCTAAATAAGAATGAAGGCAGATAATGTTATATATTTTTATAAAAAAATGGAGGTAATTTGCATGGCAGAAGTAAAAGTAGATGTTTCAAAACTAAAAAATTATATTAATGGTGAATGGGTTGAAGGAGATAAGCACACAGATGTTATCAACCCAGCAACAGGCGAAGCAGTTGTTGAAGTACCATTATCAAGTGCTAAAAGTGTAGATGACGCTGTAAAAGCTGCAAAAGCTGCACAAAAAGAATGGGCATTAGTACCGGCTCCTGAGCGTGCAGAAGTACTTTATCGTGTTGGAGACCTAATGAAAGAGCGTAAGGAAGAAATTGCACAACTACTTACTTTAGAAAACGGTAAGGTAATCGAGGAAGCTCGTGGAGAAGTTCAAGAGGGAATTGATATGGCGTACTATATGGCTGGAGAAGGGCGTCGCCTATTTGGACAAACAACACCTAGTGAGCTAAGAAATAAGTTTGCGATGAGTGTACGCTCTCCACTTGGTGTAGTGGGAATTATCACACCATGGAACTTCCCGATTGCAATTGCAACATGGAAATCTTTCCCAGCAATTGTTTCAGGAAATGCAGTAGTGTGGAAGCCGGCAACAGAAACTCCAATTATGGCACATGAGCTTGTGAAAATTTTCGAAAGTGCTGGACTACCAAAAGGTGTTATTAACGTTGTGTATGGTTCTGGTTCTGAAGTAGGAGACGCAATGGTACACCATGATGGAATCCGTGTTATTTCTTTCACAGGTTCTAATGATGTAGGACGTGATATTGCAGGAAAATGTGGTCAG
Organism: Ornithinibacillus sp. 4-3; assembly: GCF_040958695.1. Taxonomy (NCBI): domain Bacteria; kingdom Bacillati; phylum Bacillota; class Bacilli; order Caryophanales; family Bacillaceae; genus Ornithinibacillus; species Ornithinibacillus sp. 4-3. The sequence continues at coordinate 2,735,180 of NZ_CP162599.1, read as the reverse complement.
CAATTGAAGAAAGTATCCCTAGAAATGGGCGGTAAGAATGCTGTAATCGTTATGGATGATGCAGATTTAAACCTAGCTGTTGAAGGTATTTTATGGAGTGCATTTGGTACAAGTGGTCAAAGATGTACAGCTTGTAGCCGAGTAATCGTACATGAAGATGTGAAGGAAGAATTAGAAAAACGCCTACTTGAAGAAATGAAGTCTTTAACAATTGGTAATGGTTTAGATTCATCTGTTAAGGTTGGACCAGTTATTAATAAAGGTAGCTTAGAGAAAATCAATAGCTACATCGATATCGCTAAAAACGAAGGCGCGAAGCTTGTTGCTGGAGGAAGTATTATGAATGAAGGCGAATATGCAAACGGAAACTACTTCGAGCCAACTCTGTTTACAGACGTTAAACCAGATATGCGTATTGCTTTAGAAGAAGTATTTGGACCAGTTTTATCACTAATTCCAGTGAAGAGCTTTGAAGAAGCAATTGAAGTAAATAATAGTGTAACTTATGGTTTATCTAGCTCCATCTTTACAAAAGATGTAAACCGTGTATTTGCTGCACAGCGTGATTTAGATACAGGTATTGTTTATGTGAATGCGGGAACTACAGGAGCTGAGATTCATTTACCATTTGGTGGTACAAAAGGTACTGGTAATGGACACCGTGATTCCGGAGTTCAAGCACTAGATGTATTTACAGAGTGGAAAGCAATTTATGTAGACTACAGTGGTAAATTACAGCGTGCACAAATTGATAATAACTAATTTTTAATGCTATTGTTTTGTAAATCGTGCTCTCTTTTCTTAGCTAAGGGGGAGCACGATTCATAAATAAATATACTAATAAACAAAGATAATAATTTGGGGAGTGAATGTAATGAAAGTAGGAGTACTTGGTTCAGGTTTAATGGGTAAAGAAACAGCACGTGATTTAGTATCAAGTGAAGGTGTAACAGCAGTTGGTTTAGCTGATATTGAATTATCTAGAGCACAAAGTGTTGTCGATCAATTAAATTCTTCTAAATTAACAGCTTATCAAGTAGATGCAAGTAATACAGAAGAATTAGCTAATTATATGAAGCAATTTGATGTTATTGTGAATGCTTTATTCTATTCATTTAACGAAATTGTTGCTAAAACAGCAATTGAAGTAGGCGTTCATTCCGTTGATTTAGGTGGTCATATTGGTCATATGACAGATAAAGTATTAGCACTTAAAGAACAAGCTGAAGCAGCAAATGTTACTTTAATTCCTGATTTAGGAGTAGCTCCAGGGATGATTAACATCTTATCTGGATACGGTGCTAGTAAATTAGATGAAGTTAAATCCATTAAACTTTATGTAGGTGGTATTCCACTTCGTCCAGATCCACCAATTGAATATAATCATGTATTCTCTATGGAAGGTGTATTCGATCACTATACAGATCCTTCTTTTATTGTGCGTAATGGAGTTGGGCAAGAAATTCCTTCTTTATCAGAAATTGAAGAAATTCATTTCGCCAAATTTGGACCTTTAGAAGCATTCCACACATCTGGTGGAACTTCAACATTATCTATTTCTTACCCAGAATTAGAAACATTAGAATATAAGACAATTCGCTATAAAGGACATGCAGAGAAGTTTCAGTTACTTGTTGACTTAAACTTAACTCGTTCTGACTATGAAGTAGAAGTAAAAGGAGAAAAAATCAATCCACGTGAAGTACTATTAAAAGTACTTGAGCCAATTGTAGAGCTTGGTGATAAAGATGATGTAGTACTATTAAAAGTGCTTGTTTCTGGTGATAAAGACGGTGTAGAAACAACTTATGAATACGAAATGTCTACATATAAAGACCGTGAAAACAATGTGACAGCAATGGCTAGAGCAACAGCAAACACAATTTCTATTGCTGCACAAATGATTGGAAATGGAACAATTACAAAACGTGGAGTATATCCTCCAGAACAAGTAGTACCTGGTAAAGAGTACATTGAGGAAATTGCTAAGCGTGGAGTAAATATCGAAGAAGTATAAGAATTATAAAAAGTCTATTAGTGGGATTAATTTCCTGCTAATAGACAAACTAGTTGAGCTTTCTGCGATAGAAGTTAAATTTTCCCGTGGAACCAAATCATGATAGGAGCTATTTATATGAATCAAAGTGTAAGCAAGGCATTACAAATATTAGACCTTTTTATTGCAGAAGCGGGAGAACTTACTTTACATGAGGTTTCTGAAAAAACAGGCATACCTAAATCTACCGCCTACCGTATTTTAACAACATTAGAGGAAGGTGAGCTTTTATCCAAAACCAAGCATTCAATACATGACAGCCGTTATCGATTAGGCTTAAAATTATTAATACTTGGCCAGCTTGCTTCCGAACAAATGGAATTAAGAAGTATTGCTCTTCCGTATATGGAAGAACTAGGAAATGAAATAAATGAAGTTGTTCACCTTGTTATTGTGAATCAGAAAAAAGCTACATATATTGAGAAAGTAGAAAGCAAACGTGCGCTTCGTCTATTTACTAGAATCGGAAAGAGTTTACCATTGCATTTAGGCTCTGGACCAAAACTTTTATTAGCTCATTTACCAAAAGAAAAGCAAGAAGAAATTCTAGAGGATGCAGCAATGTATTCTATTGATGGTAATAAACTAATAGATAAGGAAAAACTTAGACGTGAGCTTGATGAAATTCGAGTAAATGGTTTTGGTTTTAGTGTTGCTGAGCAAGATGAAGATACAACAGGTGTATCTTATCCTATTTTTAATTATCAAGAAGAAGTGGTTGCTGCATTAGCGGTAAGCGGGCTTTCCAGTAATTTTGAAGGAGAACGTCTTCAGATGATAAAATTAAAAACAGAAGAGACAGCACAACGCATTTCTAAAGAATTAGGATATCGTGAAAACGCATAAGATCAAGAATAAAAAAGCTTATTATTAAAGAAACTTTTTTAATCAACTTTTTATAACGAGGATGCTTATTTAAAGTATCTTGGTTAGCCTGATCTTAATTTTCTTGATAGACTATCGTTCTATAAGCTTGTATAATCATCCATGTGAAATAAATGATAAGGTAGGAATTAGTATGAACACAGTTTTTATTGCAGGGCATGCACGTCTTCCATCTGGAATGGCTGCAAAAAGCATCTATGAAACATTAACAATTACAGCTGAAATTGATAAGAAATATGGGGTTATTGTAACAGCAAGCTGTACATTAGCAACATTGCATGGTCGCGAATTTGTTCAACATTTATTACGAGGATATAGTCTGCAAGACGGTATCGAATTTCCTGTCGAGCAAGTAAAGGGACATTATCTAGGGAAAGCTGGAAGTGCGCTAGAATCAGCATTAAAGGACTTATATAAGCAATATGTATTGTATACAAAAAAGGAAAAATAGGTGAAGGGGTATTAAAAGCCCTTACACCTATTTTTATTGTAATTCTTATTCATCAATACCTAAAGAAATAAACTTCTGCTCCATGAATTCTTCAAGTCCGTAATGACCGCCTTCTTTACCGATACCTGATTGTTTAATTCCTCCAAATGGAGCTTCTGGTGTAGCAGGGAATACATCGTTTACACCAACAATACCATAATCTAATTTTTCAGATACACGAACAGCACGGCTTGTATTTTCAGTGAATACATAAGCAGCTAAACCATAATCGGAGTCATTTGCTTTAGCAATCGCAACATCTTCATCATTGAATGTTTGGATTGGAATAATTGGTCCAAATGTTTCTTCACTCATGATAATCATGTCATCTTTAACATTAGAAATAATAGTAGGTTTATAGAAATTACCCTCTAAATCTCCATCCCATTTCGAACCACCAGTAATAACGGCAGCTCCTTTTGTTAATGCGTCATTTAGATGTTCTTCTACTTTTTCAATTGCTTGTTCATTAATTAGTGGACCAATTTCAGTACCTTCTTCTAAACCATTACCAATTTTCATTGCTTCTGCTTTTTCTTTCAAACGAGTAGTGAATTTCTCAGCAATGGATTCATGAACGTATAAACGGTTTGCACAAATACAAGTTTGACCAGCATTACGGAATTTACTACCTAATGCTAATGTAGTTGATTTTTCAATATCAGCATCTTCAAATACTAGGATTGGTGCATGTCCACCAAGTTCTAATGCAAGCTTCTTCACATGGTTAGCACCTTCACGCATTAAGTGCTTTCCAACTTCAGTAGAGCCAGTAAATGTGATTAAACGAACCTTCTTATTCGTTAACATTGCATTCCCAATTTCTTGTGAATTTCCAGTTACTAAATTAATAACACCTTTTGGTAAACCAGCACGTTCAAAAACTTTCACTAATTCAATTGCAGAAAGTGGTGTTACACCAGCAGGTTTTAGTACAACTGTACAACCAGCAGCTAATGCTGGACCAAGCTTACGAGTAATCATTGAGCTAGGGAAATTCCAAGGTGTAATCGCCCCAACTACCCCAATTGCTTGTGGGATAACTAGAAGACGCTTTCCTTTTGCTGGGGCAGGGATAATTTCTCCGTATGCACGGCTAGCTTCCTCTGCATACCAGAGTAGGAAACTTGCGCCACTTAGAATTTCTCCTTTTGCTTCTGCGAAAGGCTTTCCTTGTTCTGAAGTTAAAATAGTAGCAAGACGATCTGCATCTTCTACCATAAGTTCATATGCTTTATATAAAACTTTTGAACGCTCACGTCCAGTTAGACTACTCCATGATTTAAAAGCTTCATCTGCAGCAGCAATTGCAGCTTCTGCTTCTTCAGCTCCACCATAAGCAATCTCTGTAATAGCTTCCATTGTAGCAGGATTATAAACAGTTTCTGTACGGCCTAGTTCTTGCCATTCTCCATTAATAAAAATACTTTTTGTTTGTTTTTCGAACATTTATTATCCCTCCAACTATGATATTAGTGATAGAAAAGATATCGTACGCTCTATTGTTGAGGTACGATATCTGATCAAGTTTTTTAATTAATTATTCCAAGCAGGTAGCATTTTGTTTAAAGGTTTATCTTCACGATAACCTAAAGCATATTCTGCTTGTAAAATGGTATGAATTTCTCTTGTTCCTTCATAAATAACTGGTGCTTTAGAGTTACGTAGGAATCTTTCTACTGGGTACTCATCAGAGAATCCGTATGCACCATGAACTTGTACTGCATCGTCTGCAGCCTTATTAGCAAAATCACATGCTTGCCATTTAGCTAATGAAGTTTCGCGAGTATTACGCTTTCCTTGGTTCTTTAATTCACCCGCACGATAAACAAGTAAGCGGCTCATTTGAAGTCCTGCTTCCATGTTAGCAATCATTTGTTGAACTAATTGATGCTTACCAATCGGCTGTCCGAATGTTTCACGCTCATGGCAGTAGCTCACACTAGCTTCTAGACAAGCCATAATTTGTCCAACTGCTCCAGCGGCAACAGTGAAACGTCCATTATCTAATGCAGCCATTGCAATTTTAAATCCTTCACCTTCTTCACCAAGAAGGTTTTCTTTTGGCACACGGATATTATCGAAGAAAATTTCTCCTGTGTTACCAGCACGAATACCCATTTTTCCTTTGATTGCTTGTGAAGAGAATCCTTCCATTGTTCTTTCTACGATAAATGCAGAAATTCCATGGTGTTTCTTCGACTTATCTGTATAAGCGAATACGATGAAGTTATCTGCAACATCACATAAAGAGATCCATGTTTTTGAACCATTTAAGATGTAATGATCGCCATCTTTGGTTGCAGTTGATTGCATTGCAGCAACATCGGAACCAGCGCCAGGTTCTGTTAATCCAAATGCACCAATTTGCTCACCTACAGCTTGTGGTGCTAGATATTTTTTCTTTTGCTCGTCATTTGCCCATTGTAATAGAGTCATACTGTTTAAACCGATATGTACAGAAACAGCTGTACGGAAAGTTGTATCTCCACGCTCTAGCTCTTCACAAACAATAGCTAAAGAATTATAATCCATTCCACTTCCGCCATATTCTTCAGGAATACAAACACCCATTAAACCTAATTCAGATAATTTGTTAAAGATCGCTGGATCAAATTTTCCTTGACGATCCCATTCAGAAATATTTGGAATAATCTCTTTATCAACAAAGCTTCTTACTGTACTACGTAACATATCCTGTTCTTCTGTGAAATCAAAATTCATATTTTCATCTCCTAAATGGTTTTATTATTCTTTTGATAAATTCAATGGATTAATAATTTCATCATTATGCTCACCAGGCTCTGGAGGATGTTGTCTCACATTTACTGGTGTACGAGATAATTTCAATGGACTATTAATCATTTTAATGGTTCCCGCAACTGGATGTTCATGCTCAATAAACATGTTTCGAGCTTGGAGCTGCGGATCTTGTGTAACTTGTTCAATGTTTTGAATAGCCCCACAAGGAATATTATTCTCATGACATTTTTCTTGCCAATAATTAGATGTTTCTGTTAAAAATACTTCTTGTAGTAGCGGTACAATGATATCGCGATGTTTTACACGATCAGGATTTGTTAAAAATCTCTCATCATTTCCAAGCTCTGGTTTTCCTAATACATTACATAGTGCACGGTATTGATGATCATTCCCAACAGCAATCACCATTTCTCCATCAAGTGTTTTAAACGTTTGATATGGAACAATATTAGCATGGGAATTCCCAAGTGCTTGAGGGATTTTACCAGACATTAAGTAGTTACTACCAATATTAACAAGGGAGCTTACTGCTGTATCATAAAGGGAAATATCAATTTTCTGCCCTTTACCAGATACTGTTCTTTCGAGTAAAGCTGCTTGAATACCAATGGTTGTATAAAGTCCTGTAAGTACATCAACAATCGCAACACCAAGCTTTTGAGGCCCAGATTCTTCATCACCCGTAATGCTCATCAATCCGCTCATTGCTTGGATAATAAAATCATAACCTGGAATATCTTTATATGGTCCATTTTCGCCAAACCCTGTAATGGATGCATACACGATACTTGGATTGATTTCCGATAACGTCTCATAGTCGAGACCAAATTTTTCCATCGTGCCTGTTTTAAAGTTATTAATAATGACATCGCTATTTTTAACAAGCTCTTTAATTATCTTTATTCCTTCTTCAGACTTCAAGTTTGCTGTGATACTTTTCTTATTTCGGTTTGCACATAAGTAGTATGCGCTTACACCCTCTTGGAAAGGCGGTCCCCATTTTCTAGTTTCATCACTGCCACCAGGTGCTTCCACTTTAATCACTTCTGCACCTAAGTCGCCTAAAACCATTGTACAGTAGGGGCCAGCAAGAACTCGAGATAGGTCGAGAATACGAATATTATTTAATGCGCCAGCCACATTCTCACTCCCTTCTAAAAACATGATATATCAAAAAGTGGCCACTTCAAATCAACTCCCACTTTCTACGGAAAAAAGCAACAAGTCGACTTGAACTGGCCTTTATCTGTTGGGATAGTTCTGGAATGGAACTGCGAACAGATTATTGCAGTTATTTTATATAGATAATTTGGAATGGTCATGTGTTTATCACATGGTGAGATGTTTATACATGACTCTTATCTTCTATTATATTCTGAATAATAAGCAAATGCTAGGTAATATCACGAAAAAGTTAAATTTTATATAAAAAAGAATAAATTATCGTCTAAAAACTTCTTCAATAGAAGAAAAATTTGCGTATTGAATTTAAAAGCTCGCCTTTTAATCAACCATAACAATTCAAAAATGTTTTATTTTAGCTTGATTTATCTTCGGCCATCTAAATTTTGGAACATGCTTTATCATTGTTTCAAAAATGCCTTCCCATTGCTGTTCTGATAAAGTCGCAACTGGAGACTCATGATTTATTCGAAGATTTCTTTTTAAATGCTTAATTTGAGTTGGGGTAAATACACCTCTTAGTGCAAAATCAATAGGTGATTGGGGATTTTTAAGAGCAAAATCAATCAATCCCCAAAAAGTTAAATAATCGTTAATAGGTACAAGTGGTTTAGACTTTCTATTTATTGTAATTATCGCTGAATCTACTTTTGGAGGTGGTGAAAAATTATTTCTTGAAATTCCTTTAACATATCTAATATCAAACCACATTCTCCAAGCGAGCACATATGAATCTTTCACAAAATGCGATGTGAACCTTTTAGCAGCGCCTTTTTCCATGACAATAACACCTCTTTGAAAACTATTTGAAGGTTTATTTAGCAGCATTTTCATAATTGGTGTAGTAATAGAATATGGGATATTAGAAACAACGATAAATGGTTGCTTTGGTAGATGAATCTTCAAAATGTCTTGATGAATAATTTTAGTATTCGGATCATCGCCTAATTTTTGTTTTAAAATTTCAACGAACTTATTATCATATTCCACAGCGAGTACATGCTTCGCTTTTTTATTTAAAACAGCTGTTAAAGCTCCTTTTCCAGCACCTAAATCTAATACTAAATCATCTGTGTTGATTTTTGCTTGATCTATAATCTCATGGACCAGCCTCTTATTATGCATTAAATGCTGTCCAGAAAAATTTGGTGGTTTCCCATGATTTATTTTTTTCATTCGTTTATTTCTCTTTGTCTGCATATTTCCTCTTCCTTTCCATAAAAAAATCACAAGCACCTGCTTGCGACTGGAGAGTAAAGGGAAATACCCATCTTTATTTAATGAGAGGCCATTAGAGCCCATCAGCAAATAAACCTGTCTTTGGTAAAAACAAAGAATGGCTAAATTTAATATAAAAAATAAAGAAAGGCAGAAAAATCCGCCTTTCTCTATATTACATATATTTTTATATGACATAAAGGTTATTAAAAAAGGACAGACTTATCCCGTTTACTCTGCAAACACAAAACAGAGCCTTTGAACGTATTTAATTACTGGTTCAAAGTTAGGAATCGAAGTCTCATATGCGTCATTTTTAATAATCCTCCTAAATGTAAAATCTAACTCTCATTCTATAATCTTCTTTAAAATAAATCAATGTAAAATGGATTTTCTCCAAGTCATAAGCGGAATATCCTATATTTTCATATTCCATTGCAGTTTATGAATCATTGAAACGGAGCGGCCTGTACCAATAGCTACAGATTCAAGAGGGCTTGGAGCAAGATGTACAGGTACATCTAGTTCCTCAGTTAGCCATTCTTTCATTCCTTTTAATAAAGCACCTCCACCAGTAACAACAATACCTTGATCGACAATATCTCCACTTAATTCCGGTGGGCAATTTTCTAGTGCAGCCCGAATATTTTCTAAGATTTGTGATAGTACACTCTCAATTGTTTCATGAATTTCATCAGAGGTAATAGTGATTGTCTTCGGTAATCCTGTTACAAGATCACGTCCGCGAATTTCCATTGTTTCCTTTTCATGATTTTTTTGTGCATTTCCAATCGTTATTTTTATTTGTTCTGCAGTGCGCTCTCCAATTAAAACATTATGTTGCTTACGAATATGAAGTGCGATTTCTTGGTCAATATCATCTCCGCCAACTCGAATGGCATTTCCAGATACAATTCCACCGAAGGAAATAATGCCAACTTCTGAAGTTCCCCCACCTATATCTACTACAACGCTTGCAACAGGTTCGTCAATCGGTAAATCAGCACCAATTGCTGCGGCAACAGGTTCATCAATTAGAAATACTTTCTTTGAGCTAAAGCTTACTACCGCATCATGAATTGCTCGTCGTTCAATTGCTGTACTTCCAGAAGGAACGCAAACAACAACTGTCGGCTTTCTTAAAGAACTACCTACCTTCTTACTTGCTACTTGCATAAATTCCTTTAGCATTTGGGCTGCTATTTCGAAATCTGCAATAACTCCACCACGCAAAGGTTGGACTAATCGAATATGACGTGGTGTCTTACCTACCATGTTCTTTGCTTTTGATCCTGCTGCAACTACTTGATTTGTTTGTGTATCAATAGCAACAATTGCTGGTTCATTTAAAATAATTCCTTTTGATTTCGCATGAATGAGTACATTTGCTGTACCTAAGTCTATCCCGATTTCTGCTTTTGCTAACATATTAATAATCCTCCAATAACATTCAATTAAGTGCGTCAAGGGCAGCCAGTAGTTGACTTCCTATTGCTCAAATTAGATCTTTTATAAGGTTACTCCAATGAAAGATCTCGTTTGGATCCTTTTCATTATTCATTTATCTTTGCTCAATATAAGGTTTCTGCTTCTTTTAAATTTAGCCTACTTAGCAAATGTTAAACCTCAATTGAAACTAAAATAACAGCTTTGATAAATGTCTCAGATTTAAGGAAGGGGGCTAACCCCTCATTAATAGTGAGGCGAGTTTAAAAAAATCTGGACATCGTTATTTCAAAGCATAAATACTAAAAATATTACTACCTATAAACTTCTCATGCAGAAGAGGTTTTTTGGGGGTAGTTATTCAGTTGTAAAAAAATGGTATTGAAATGCTAATAAAGCGCTCTATATCAATGTTTTATTTAGATGATAAAAGTAACAAAATGATTACAAAAAAAGGGACGTTTGTAACAAAAGTCGGCTTGAAAAAAGTTGTCAATAGTCATATTTATGTATCTTTCGCCATTACATCTAAATTATGTTAGCGAAGGGATTTTTTACTAATGAAAAAATATAGATATAAAAGCATTTGTTAGAAAGGAAGGCCTAGAATAGACATTTGGCAAATTCTCCCGTAATTATGACAAAAAAACTGGTGTTAAGATAAATGCGTAAGAAAAAACAAAGGGAGAGATGCAAAGATGTTTAAGAAAGTTATTGCCGTTATAGCAACAGGCTCCATTCTTATTTTCGGAGGAGCAATACCAGCAGCAGAGGCAGCTGCTAAACCAGATATGGTGAAGGAGAATGTACGCTTTGTTGCAGATGATGCACAGGCGATAAAGATATTCCAAAATTATTTTTCAAACTGTTTTGGAATAAATGGAGAAACTCCTAAGAAGCAATGGAAGCCAAATAAGCAAGATAAGCAAGAACAAGAAGTACAAGATCAAGATAAACAAGAGCAAGAGAAGCAAGAAGCGGAGCCAGTAAATCCACCAAAACAAGAAGTGGAACAAACAACTCCACCGAAGCAAGAGACTGAACAAAATAATCCGCCAAAACAAAATGAGACAGACAATGCTGGAACAGAGCTTAGTGAGTTTGAACAGCAAGTTGTTGAATTAACAAACCAAGAGCGAGCTAAAAATGGTTTGTCTGCATTAAAAGTAGATCAAGAATTAAGTAAAGTTGCTCGTGAAAAATCTCGTGATATGGCTGCAAAAAATTATTTTGATCACCAAAGTCCAACATATGGATCACCATTTGATATGATGCGTTCTTTCGGCATTACATACCAAACAGCAGGTGAGAATATTGCCAAAGGACAGAGAACACCACAAGAGGTTGTACAAGCTTGGATGAATAGTTCAGGTCACCGTGCAAACATTTTAAATGCTAATTACACTCATATTGGTGTTGGTTTTGTAGAGCAAGGAAATCATTGGACACAACAGTTTATTGGTAAATAAAGATTTGATTCAATAAGGAGTGATTGAAAGTGCATGATATAAGCGCTTTTCAATCACTCTTTTCTTTTTTGAGGTGATGTATGAGTGGTCGTTTTCCTCTTGAGAATGATAAAATAGATAAGAGAATAGGGGGTGCGTAAATGTGTGGACGTTATACCATACTAGTGGATGAAGAAAAATTAATAGAAGCATTTCAAATTCAAAATAAGATAAATGACTTTGAACCTAGTTATAATGTTGCTCCAGGGCGTAAAATATTGGTTGTTATTCATGATGGGAAAGAAAGACGTGCTGGATATTTACGTTGGGGTCTTGTACCATCCTGGGCAAAGGACGAAAAAATGGCTTATAAAATATTTAATGCAAGAAGTGAAACAGCTCATGAAAAACTAAGTTTTCAAAATTTGATGGCACGCAAGAGATGTTTAATTATAGCGGATAGCTTCTATGAATGGCATAAAACAGAGGAAACAAACCAACCTTACCGTATTCAAGTAGAAGATCGAGAACTATTTGCTTTTGCCGGATTATGGGACCGCTGGCAACAAGGAGATAAGGTTATTTTTACTTGTACTGTTTTAACAAGGGAATCTAATGCCTTTATGCAAAATATTCATCATCGGATGCCGATTATTTTACCAAAAGATAATGAAGAGGAGTGGATTAGGCCTGAGATGAATCGAGCGATGAATGCTTATCACTTTTTACAATGTATAGAAATGGAGCCTCTCACAGCATATCCAGTCTCTGATTATATTAACAAAGCTAAAAATAATGATCCAACATGTATAGAAGTTTTTAAACAGTAGGATTTATACAGTTTCGTTTTATCAACTTGAAGCTTTTATTTTATATTTTTATAATAGAGAAAAAAGGGGACATGATAATGGTACGTGTTCTATTTGTTTGTCTAGGAAATATTTGTCGTTCGACGATGGCTGAGGCTGTTTTTCGAAAATTGGTTGAAGAGGAAGGATTAGCTGATCAAATCATGGTAGACTCTGCAGGGACAGCCGGTTGGCATGCAGGTGAGCCACCTCATCAAGGTACACAGGAAATATTAGAAAAGCATCAAATTAGTCATCATGGCATTACTTCAAGACAAATACATACTAGAGATTGGCATCTTTTTCATTATATGATTGCGATGGATGATCAAAATATTGCTGATTTACAATTGAAAAAAGAAAATGATGATGTGGTACTTGCGAAATTAACGGATTTCATAGAAGATGATGATGTGACATATGTTCCAGATCCATATTATACAGGAGATTTTAATTATACATATGAACTTGTCACACTCGGATGCAGAAATTTATTGAAAGAAATCAAGACAACTCTAATATAAATGTTTAAAGGAGCGGTAATTATGGGTAAACGAATTTTATGTCAAGGAATTATTGCAGGTGCTGTGATTGGTGGAATAGTAGCTTTGTTTAATAAAGATGCTCGAGGATATGTTGTAGAGAAAATGAAAAGTACATCAAACTGTGCGAAGCAATGTATTCAAAATCCAACAGAAGCAATAGGAGGAGTTCGAAAGGCAGTAGATTCTTTTAATCAAAGAATTGCTTCTACAACAGAAGGAGCAATCAATGCTTTAGAACAAGTAGAAAAAACGATTGGAAAAGTAGTGGATAAAAAATAATAGAAATAAAGAGGGGGAGTTAAATGCAAAAAATCATTGAATATTCTAAACGGTTAGTAAAAGGAATTGGAGATGCTGATGTACTCGGTTTAGCTGCTCAGTTATCCTATTTCTTTTTACTATCTCTGTTTCCTTTCCTTCTCTTTGTAGTTACTTTAGTTGGTTATTTACCATTAAATGAGATTTCTGTTGTTGATTTTATCAGTGACTATATGCCAACAGAAATTGCGAGCTTTATTAATACAAATGTATCACAGCTACTCAGTCAGCAAAATGGAGGATTGCTTTCCATTAGTATCGTTGGTACTCTATGGTCTGCCTCTAATGGTTTAAATGCGATAACAAAAGCATTGAATAAAGCATATAGAGTAGAAGATACAAGGTTTTTTCTTATTTCAAGATTAATTGCTGTGGCAATGACAATCGCAATGGTACTTGTTATTATTATTTCTCTTTTATTACCGATATTTGGTGAAATGATTGGGATATATCTATTTTCTTTCGTTGGTTTATCAGATGAATTTGTACCCATTTGGAACTCCTTACGCTGGGTCGTTTCTTCGGCAGCTATCTTTCTTGTTTTACTAGCATTGTACATCTTCATTCCAAATGTAAAGGTTAGATTGAGAGAAGTTCTTTGGGGAGCTTTATTTGCAACAATTGGTTGGCAGTTAATTTCCCTCGCTTTCTCCTATTATGTAAATACACTTGGAAATTATTCAGCAACCTATGGAAGCTTAGGTACAGTAATTATTTTAATGATTTGGTTCTACATTTCTGGCATTATTATTATTACAGGTGGCGTAATTAACGCAGTGAATAAAAAAGATAAATTAATAAAAGAAAAAATTGATAAAAATGACGAAGATTAAGCATTATTTAAAACGGGTTTCTATAAAAATATAGAGCCTGTTTTTTGTTGTCTTTTTATTAATACAGATAGGTTGATAATAATGTAACAGAGTTAAAAACATTGAATGTAGAGTGGATTGTTGTTACAATAAGTCTTGTAAAAAAAATATAACAATAAAAAAGGAGCGTAGTTTCATAATGAAAAAATGGCTTTGTTTATTTATATTTATGTCCGTTTTACTGATAACGGCTTGTAGTAATAGTAGTGATGGAGACAAAAACCGCTGGGAAGAAATTGAAGAAGCGGGTGAAATAGTAGTTGGTACTTCTGGAACATTGATTGCAGCATCTTACTTTGATGGGGAAGAAGAAACAGAAGACCAATTAACAGGTTATGATGTAGAAGTAATGCGAGAAATTGCTAAACGTTTAGATCTTGATGTGAAGTTTGAAATCATGGGTATTGATAGTATGTTACCAGCAATTAATAGTGGCAGAATTGATGTAGCAGCAAATGATATCGAAGCAACAGATAAAAGAAGAGAAGAATTTAATTTTAGTGAGCCTTATAAATATTCCTATACAACAATGGTCGTGCGTAAGGAAGATAATTCAGGAATTAACTCATTAGAGGACTTAGAAGGTAAGAAGTATGGTGGTGGAGCAACAACTATTTTCGGACAAATTGCTGAGCATTTTGGAGCGGAAATTATTACATACGGAAATGCGCCAAATGAAGCATATTTACGTGATGTGCATAATGGAAGAACAGATGTAATTATTAATGATTATTATTTATCAAAATTTGGTGTAGAAGCATTTCCAGAATTTGATATCCATTTACACCCAGATTTAAAAATTCATCCAACAGAGCAAGCTGTTGTTATACCAAAAGATGAAGACGAATTAACAGAAAAAATTAATGAAGTATTAGCTGAAATGCGTGAAGATGGTACATTATCCGAATTAGCTAAGAAGTTCTATATTGAAGATGCATCAGAGAAACCAGAAGGTGATATTCAGGAAATTGAAGGGTTAGATTTATAGGAGTAGATAAAAATGGACTTCAATGGGTTTGATTTCGGTGGATTATTTAATATTGAATTAGCAATAGAAAGTCTCCCATTTGTTTTAGAAGGACTACCAATAACCTTGCTTGTATCTATTATTGGAATGGCAATGGGACTAGCACTTGGTATGCCATTAGCTTTAATGCGTGGATCTAATCAGATAATTTTACGCTGGCCTGCTCGTATTTATATATCCTTTATGCGTGGTACGCCAATGCTTGTATTCTTATTTATTCTGTATTTTGGATTGCCTGTTGTTGGAATTCAATTTACAGCACTGACAGCAGCTTCATTAGGATTTGGTTTAAATAGTGCTGCTTATATTGCAGAAATTAATAGATCCGCTTTGAACAGTATTGATCGAGGGCAATGGGAATCAGCGAGAGCATTAAATTTAACTTACTGGCAAACCTTATTTCATATTATCATTCCTCAAGCTGCAAGAATTGCAATTCCACCATTAACCAATGTGTTTATGGATATTGTGAAAGCAACATCACTTGCTGCGGTGATAACAGTGCCAGAGTTATTTCAAAAGGCACAAATTGTAGCAGGGCGAGAATTTGATTCACTAACCTTATATATATTAGTTGCCTTTATTTATTGGCCAATTTGTATCATTATCGGATTCTTCCAAGATCGTTTAGAAGCTAGGAATAGTAAATATATATAAACATATAAGTAAGGCTGTTTTTGAAATCATTAAGATTGATTTTTCAAACAGCCTTATTTTTTAGTCAAATAACTTCTTTAATAGCGAGATATCGCTTTTATTAATGACTTTAATATCTATTATTCTTAAATAAGAAGAAAGAAGATATTTTTATAGACTCAAATTTTTGTTTTTTCATAATAGGTCCATCTATAATAGATATAAGTACTTTTATGATAAGAATATTTGGGAGGACAGAAAATGAAATATATTTTAACTGAAACTGGAATAGAAACAGAATTACCTCATGGTACATTAAAGATGTCTGGTGAAAAGGAGCATGGTTTCCGCCCGGGAGAATTACTAGTTGCTTCTATTGCTGGCTGTAGTGGTTCTGTATTTCGTAAAATTCTAGTAAAACAGCGTTTGGAACTTAACGAGTTGGAAATTACTGCTGATGTAGAAAGAAATCCAGATGAGGCAAATAAAATTACTAAGATTACTTTACATTTTGAAGTAGGAAAAACAGATATAAGCTTAGAAAAATTAGAACGAAATTTAAAGCTAGCAAGAAAGAATTGTCCAATGGTTCGCTCTGTTGAAGATAGTATTGAAATTAAAGAATATATTACGATAAAAGAATAAAAATAAAGCCATCATCTCATTTTTACATAAAAATAGGTGATGGCTTTTTAGATTTATTTTGTAACAGGTACAGCTTCACTAGCAACTGGAACTCTTAATTTTAAACGTTGCGGGATTCTTAGTGAAATCACTCCAACAATTAATAAGAGGATTGCTGCACTTCCAAATGAAATAAGGTGAGTATGAAAAGTTTCATATGCCCATCCACCTAGTATCGTACTAATAGAAGCTCCAATCTGGTGTATAAATAAAGCAAGGCCATATAGCATCCCTACTTGACGTACACCATATATATCCGAAAGAATTGCAGAACCTAAAGCAGCATTTCCAGCCCAGGCTAATCCTGCAATTAATGCGACCATATATAATTGGAAGGTGCTAATAACGAGAACGATAAAAATAAATCCAATACCCCGTGCAATATAAATTAATGCAAGCATATTTTTCTTCGGTACTTTATCTGCTAAACTTCCTAAAATTAGTGTGCCAGGAATGGCGACAAGTCCAATGAAGCCAATGGCACCCGACGCAATGGAAGATGAGAACCCATGGTCGATTAACATTGGTACCCCGTGACTTCCAAGTAGGTTCATGCTGTATCCACATGCGAATAAACCAATAGAAATTTGCCAAAAAGGTAATGTTTTGATGGAATCAATAAGTCGTAATTGAACTGCTGGCTCTTCGATAGGTATTTTTGTTGTCTTGATGACCTTCGTCTTGGCAATTGATTCATCTGCTCCCTCAGGTACATTTTCACGAAGAACAAATAAAGCAACAAGAATAATTAAAATAAAAAAAGTAATTCCAAAAATTAACATTGTATTTTGCCAAGTGAAGTTTTGGATCAGAATATTAGAGACAGGATTCATAATTGCAATTCCTGTCATAGAGCCTGTCGATAGATAAAAAAGCGCTTGTCCTCGACGTTTAATAAACCAACGTGCAATAACAGGAGTTAATGGTGTCTGACTGGTGAAAGCTAATCCAATGGATAAAGCGATACCGAATGATAACAATAACTCTGTAGCACTATTTGCCACTGTCATCCAAAGCGAAGAACCGAGAACGAAAAAAGAACCAATTAATAAAACCTTCTTCGCGCTCCAAAGGCTTTCTAGATAACCAGCAAGTGGCATTGCTACTCCATAAACGATCATTCCAATTGCAACAATAATAGATAAATCTGTACGAGACAATTGAAAGTCGTTTAAAATAGGATTGAAAAATGGACCAAAACTCATCCGTAATCCTGATGTAAATAATGTAATGACTGAAGCGGCTATGACAATGTACCAGCCATAGTACCATTTTGGTTTCGAGGAACTCATTTTTTTCAACACCTTCTTTATAAAATTAAATTAAATTTAACATATTTTCTAAAAAAACAAAAAATATTAGCTTGCTGAAAATGTTACCATTTATCAAATGTATATATTTGACTCGTTACGAAAAAGCTAAAAGGAAAAGAAGGGAGATGTATGGATGCAAAAAAAGATCTGGAAAAAGACATTTTTGCTCTTTCTTATTTTTAATTTATTTTATCCTGCTTTAACATTTGCCGCTGATAAGAAGTCAGATTCCACTCCTTTTACCATTCCTAATCATGTGTTACCAATAGATAAAGAAAACACATACACAAATAATAACGAGGCTGATGAAGAGGTCGAAGCAAGTGAAACAACAAAAGGATGGATAGATGGATTAAAGTACAATATTGATAATCAGGCATTAATTGAATTATTAAATGAAACAACAATCAAACCTTCACCAATAGCTATTGGATATCGTGGAATGATTTATCTTGGACGTTGGCCAATTCAATATGAAACAAAGGAAACAAAGGTCAATTGGGAGTATCAAAAAGTCCATGAAAATGAATGGAATAATATTGAATCAACAGTGAATCAGAAGCTCCATTACGACCAAAATGTAACCAAACAAATAAGTGGAGTACTAACAAGTAAAATAGAACATGCAGATGCTGTAAAACAAATGATGTTATTTGCTGCAAGAAAGAAAACGGATCTTCCATTGACTTTTCAAACAACTATTGGTCAAGGAACAAAAAAGGAAAATGCATACACTATTCCACCAAATAAAGCTGGGACATTAACGACATTTGTACCAGCAGTATATGAAAAAGGACAGATTGTATTTGGTGAAGTATATGTGCAATTAAAAGGAAAAGAAACAGAAATTATTCTAAAAAATGTAACGAAGCAAGGGATTGCAGCTTGGATGCCACTTCAGGATTATTTAACTTTCTCTTTTCAATTGAAGCAAGGGACTGAAGCAGAATGAGAATATTATTTGTAATTTTTTGCGCACTTAGTTTCATGTTGGGAACAAATATTGTAGAAGCAGCGGGCTATGGCTGGGGCTATCAGAAGAATAATAATCAAGAAATTCCAGACGTAGGTAAATATAAAGAAATTATTGAAGGGCATCAAGCATACTATGCCGATTTTTCAGAGGAAAAGAACATTTATTTAACCTTTGATAATGGTTATGAACAAGGATATACAGAGGAAATTTTAGATACCTTGAAGAAATTAAATGTACCTGCAACCTTTTTTGTAACTGGTCATTATGTGAAGGACCAGCCTGCATTAATTAAGAGGATGGTTGAGGATGGACATATTATCGGAAATCACTCCCATAGCCATCCAGATTTTACAACATTATCTAAGGAAGAGATAAAAAAAGAATTGGATTTAGTGAAAGATGCAGTAGCAAAAATATCTGATCAAAAGGAAATGAATTTTCTCAGACCACCGCGGGGAACTTTTTCCGAACAAACATTAGCTCATGCAGAGGAATTAGGATATGTTCATGTTTTCTGGTCGGTTGCATTCCATGATTGGGATACGAATAAACAAAAAGGCTGGCAATATGCATATGATCAAATCATAGAACAAATTCATCCTGGTGCAATCATTTTATTGCATACGGTATCTGAAGACAATGCCAAAGCATTGGAACGCGTGATTGTAGAATTAAAACGACAAGGCTATCAATTTAAAAGCTTAAATGATCTATTGGTCAAAAACAATATACCATCCATAACTTAATATATCAGACGCCCAGTTAAATCAAATTTTAATTGGGCATTTTTTCTGGTGATTTTAGAAGGCGTAGGGGACGTTAGTTTACGTTTGAACAATATTTAATCCTACATATTAAAGAAAAAAGTAAAAAAAATGGTAAAAAGTACTTGAAAGTCAAAAAAGGTCAGAGTATAATATGATTAAGGTCAAAGTTAGTCAAAGTCAAAACCCTTTTATAACAGAAAGGATGACAGCTGTTAAGACCTATGTATTTAACTAAACAACTCGTATAACAGATGACTGTATAAATTAAGATAAATAAAAGGAGGAAGTTAATGATGAAATGCCAACATTGTCAAACAAATGAAGCAAATATTAAATTAGCCGTACAAATAAATGGTCAAAAAATGCAATTACAGGTTTGCCAGGAATGTTATAAAGAGCTACAAGGTCAAATGTTTGGTTCAACAGGCTTCTCATCTTTTGGTGGAGCAAATGATGATTTTGCTAAACGATTTTTCCAAGGTGGCTTTCCTCAAGGAAATGTACAAACAAAGCAGAAACAAAAGAATAAACAACAAGGTCTCCTTGATCAATTAGGTAAAAATGTAACAGATGAGGCAAGAGCAAATGAAATTGATCCAGTAATTGGTAGAACAAATGAAATTAAGCGAGTTATTGAGACATTAAATCGTCGAAATAAAAATAATCCAGTGCTTATTGGGGAACCAGGCGTAGGTAAAACAGCAATTGCGGAAGGCTTAGCTGTAAAAATTGTCGAAGGCGATGTACCTGCTAAATTGATGGACAAGGAAGTATATATTCTCGATGTAGCGTCATTAGTTGCTAATACAGGTATTCGAGGACAATTTGAAGAGCGTATGAAGCAATTAATTGAAGAAATTCGCAACCGTGAGGAAGTAATTGTATTTATTGATGAGATTCATTTACTTGTTGGAGCTGGCTCTGCGGAGAATTCACAAATGGATGCCGGAAATATTTTAAAACCTGCTCTAGCTCGTGGGGATATGCAGATCATTGGGGCAACAACATTAAAAGAATATCGTCAAATTGAAAAAGATGCTGCATTAGAACGTCGTTTCCAACCAATTATTGTGAAAGAGCCATCTAAAGAGGATGCTATTCAAATTTTACATGGAATTAAAGATCGTTACGAGGCATTTCATGAAGTGAAGTACTCAGATGAGATTATTGAAGCATTTGTTGCACTTTCTGCACGTTATATTCAAGATCGATTCTTACCAGATAAAGCAATTGATTTAATGGATGAAGTTGGTTCACGAATTAATTTATTAAATGGAGAGAAAGATTCTGATTCGATTGAACTCCGTTTGCAGGAAATCGTTAAGGAGAAGGAAGCAGCAGCAGAAGTAGAAGATTATGAAAGAGCTGCTAACTTACGATTCCAAGAAATACAATTACAAAAGCAATTAGAGAAAGCAAAAGAAAATGCTAAAGAAGCACATGCTGAAGTTACTTTAGAAGATGTACAATTGATTGTAGAAGAAAAAACAGGTATTCCTGTTACGAAACTACAAGCTGATGAACAGAAAAAAATGCAAAATTTAGCCGTACAATTAGGTGCAAAAGTAATTGGTCAAAAAGAAGCAGTCGATAAGATTGCTAAGGCTATCCGTCGTAGTAGAGCAGGATTAAAGGCAAAACATCGACCAATTGGATCTTTCTTATTTGTTGGGCCTACTGGAGTAGGTAAGACAGAGCTAACGAAGGTTCTAGCTGAAGAATTATTTGGAAGTCGTGACGCATATGTTCGCTTAGATATGAGTGAATACATGGAAAGGCATTCTGTATCAAAAATTATTGGTTCACCTCCAGGATATGTAGGACATGAGGAGGCAGGACAGTTAACGGAAAGAATTCGTCGCAACCCATACTCAATTCTTTTATTAGACGAAATTGAAAAAGCACATCCAGATGTACAGAATATGTTCCTACAAATTATGGAAGATGGTCATTTGACAGATTCTCATGGTCGTACAGTTAGCTTTAAGGATACGGTAATTATTATGACAAGTAATGCTGGAACTGGCGATAAAATCACAAACGTTGGATTTAATTCACCGAACCACGAGTCAGTATCTATCCTAGAAAACTTAAATAATTACTTTAAACCAGAGTTTCTAAATCGATTTGATGCGATTATTCCATTTAATGAATTAACAGAAGAAGATTTACTACAAATTGTAGACTTAATGCTTGTCGAGCTAGAAGAAACAGTGGAAGAACGTAATATTCAAATCGCTATTTCAGATGAAGCGAAGCAAGAATTAGTGAGACTTGGCTACGATAAGCGATTTGGTGCTAGACCTTTACGCCGAGTTATTCAAGATAAAATTGAAGATCAATTAACAGATCTCTTATTAGAAAATGATGAAATTGACCATGTACAAGTAGATGTAGTAGATGAAGAGATCGTTGTACAAAGTAAATAATGTATAAATGCCCCCTGAGAAAATTTTCTCAGGGTTTTTTTGTTTAGATATTTAATCTTTCAAAAATTGATACTTGAAATTCCGACTTCTTAAAAGATAATTCTTGCATAAAGTTATATTAAAGTGATATCATTTTAATATATAAATGATTTGATTATAGAGGAGTGAATAAAATGCAGGAGAAAAAAGCTTGGACGATCAATGGTTATGTAGGTATTTTCATTATTATTCTGCTTATTGGTGCAACGGTTTTTAGTTTTATTCAACAACAATTTATTATTGGAGTAATTGCATTACTTATTGCTGCAGCACTGGGAAGTGGAGTTACATTAGTTCAACCGAATCAAGCAGCAGTTGTCATTTTTCTTGGGAAATATATGGGGAGTATACGCCAAGAAGGTATTTTAATTACTGTTCCATTTTCAGTACGTAAAATAGTCTCCTTACGTGTCCGTAACTTTAATAGTAAAACATTAAAAGTAAACGATATAAATGGTAATCCCATTGAAATTGCAGCGGTTATTGTTTTTAAAGTGGTAGATTCAGCAAAGGCTATTTTTGATGTTGATAAATATGAGCAATTTGTATCTATTCAAAGTGAAACTGCAATTCGGGCAGTAGCAACAAAATATCCTTATGATTCATTTGATGATTCAGTACTCACTTTACGGAGCAATACGGAAGGGATTTCAGACGAGTTAGCAGTAGAATTGCAAGAGCGTTTAAAGGTAGCAGGTGTAGAAGTGATTGAAACACGATTAACACATTTAGCATATTCTACTGAAATTGCTCAAGCTATGTTACAACGTCAACAAGCAAGTGCTATTATCGAAGCGCGTAAATTAATTGTGGAAGGTGCTGTAGGTATGGTTCAGCATGCAATTGAAAAAATTGAACAAGAAGGAATTATTGAATTGGATGATGAACGTCGAGTGACAATGATTAATAATTTATTAGTAGCAATTGTGTCGGAAAATGGTACACAGCCAGTCCTTAACACGGGATCTCTATATCAATAAATGATTTTTCCATCTAAACCACTTGTCAAAATGTTACTCATTAGGCGATACTTAGATAAGTTGAAGATGAAAATATTGATAAGAAAGAAGGGGTTCTATGTCGAATAAAAAGAAGAGCTTTCCTTTGCGCATAGACCCGAAATTATACGATGTCTTGCAAGCATGGGCAAAGGATGAATTTCGAAGTGTTAACAGCCATCTAGAATTTATCTTACGCGATGCAGTCAAGCGGGCTGGTCGTCTGCCGAAGAAACACCAGCAGGAAGATGAAGAGTGAACGGTTTTTTTGCGAGAACTGTATTGAGAAATTTTAAGTTTAAACAGATCATTATAGCCTGATTTATATCAAGGATATACGAATTAACAAATGGGTAAAAATTTATTAAAAGAATATTTTCTTGTATCAAAAGACCTTCAATATAATACCTATATTGAAGGTCTTTTGACCTCATTGAATTACAACACATCACATTTAATTTAGATTGTCTTTTTCTAGAAAGAAACCTTCATTGGAATTTCTTATAACAATATCAAAATCCTGATGGTAAGGATGCATAAAAAGCTCATATTGAATTCTACGCTCTTCGTGAGATTGCCTTAAAAAATCTAAGTTTACTCTTCTTTCAGTAACATCACGAAAAGACCTTCTCATTAATTCCGTTTCTCCATCCGTATACAAGTAAATTTTTAAATCAAATAAATCTGGATTGGTAAATGCAACACTCATACCTTCTATAATATGTATCTTTTTTTCGGAAGAGCTCAATTTACTCTTCGTATTATCTATGCTTAATGTATAAATATCTAAACCATCTCTAATCATATGTATATCACGCTCTAAAATTGATATATTATGAGCAGCTGGGTGACAAGCTGTCATCTTATAACGGTGGTTTTCATTCTTATATTCGTAATTAATAACAGCATACTTTCTCATATTAGAAGTACTAATGATGTAAGGGTCTGTATTAATATAATTTACATCATCTTGTCCTAATAATTTTATAAGTTGATTAGTGAACGTTGTTTTTCCAGCAGCACCATGACCCGAAACACCGATTATGACTTTTCTTTCATTACTTCTGATTAATTTAGCTATCTTATACAATATATTGTCCATAATTCCCTCGCTTTTATTACTCTTTATTTTTCCTTGCCTTCTTTATTAATACTACAAGATGGTTTTTTTGGTAATCGTCCTGTTAAATACTGCATTTTTCATTCAAATAATAATACTTACATATCCTAATTTCTAAATCAACTTAATAATGATAATTCCCAATCCAATGAAAAACTGCCTTAATTGTTTTTATAAAAACAATTAAGGCAGTTTTTTATGAAACCTCTTTGATATATTCGGAATGTATGTTATATTACAAGTATAACATGAATTCTTTAGAAAGGAGTATGGATTCCTTTGATTATTCATTTAGAGTTTGAGTCTAAAACGCCAATTTATGTACAGCTTATTCATCGTATTATTGCAGGTATTGCCAAGCAGGAGCTTGTTGCAGGTGAACGATTGCCATCTGTTCGTTCATTAGCAGCAGATATCGGAATCAATTTACACACCGTGAATAAAGCATATAAAGAGCTGGAACAAAAAGGATTTATTTTAAATCATCGTCAAAAAGGGGTTGTGATTAACCCAGATGGAGTTCCAAAGGCAGATGTATCTTTTCAAGAAGAAATGCAAGAAATATTGCATCCTCTTATTGCAGAGGCCATTTGTCGAGATGTAAATAAAAAAGATTTTATGAAGCTTTGTGAAGAGATTTTTACTTCATATGTTAAGGAGGAAAGTTAAACGATGGATCAAATCATTTGGATTTCAATTCTTTTATTCATACCTGTTTTTATTCTTTTGATTGGTATGCCATATTGGACACGACACACTGAGAGCTTTGGAGTCTCTATTCCGTCTGATGTCTATATGGATGAAAAGCTAAAAAGAATGCGAAAAAAATATGCTTCAGTTATGACAGTTTTTAGCATTGTTATACTACTTACTTTTTATTTTATCGTAGGAAATTATCCTCCAAATGATGAAGAAGTAATGGGGATTGTATTATCAACAACCATAATTGGTTTTCTAATTATTTCATTTTTAATCTATTTGTTGTTTCATAAGCAAATGAAACAACTTAAAGAGCAGGAGAAATGGAATGAGCAAAGACAACAAAAGGTTGTACTACAAACAAATTTTTATCAACAAAAATTAATTCATTCTAATTACTGGTTTTTAATTGCTTTTGCTTTAGTTGCTGTCACGTTATTTATTACCTTTACACAATATGCGAGGATTCCAGAACAGATTCCGATGCAATATAACTTCTCTGGCGAGGTGACCAATTGGACGGAAAAGTCATATCGATCTGTTTTAATCATGCCAGTTACACAAATTTATATGATTATTTTATTCATGTTTATTAATTGGATGATCGGAAGGTCTAAACAGCAATTGAATGCCCAAAATCCAGACGAATCGATAGAACAAAATATTATTTTTAGAAGAAGATGGTCAATTTTTCTAATTGCTAGTGGAATTATGCTTACCGTTCTTTTAAGTGTCATCCAGCTATCATTTATTTATACGGTTTTAGCGAGTTATATGACTGTGATTTCGCTAATGATTACAGGAATCATGATTATTGGTGCGATTATACTCACTATTACAACTGGTCAAGGTGGGAGTCGTGTAAAAAATGTAAGAACGTCAGATGGTACAGTGATAAATCGTGATGATGATCATTATTGGAAACTTGGTCAATTTTATTTTAATCGAAAAGATCCTTCATTATTTTTAGAAAAACGTTTTGGAGTTGGATGGACGATAAATCTCGCTAATCCGCTTGCATGGTTAATTCTAATCGGAATTATTGCATTAGCTGCTGGCATACCAATATTACTAAGTAGATAGGAGTGGAGAAAATGGATGTTTTTGCAGAGATAAATTGGGGACTGGTTGCACCACTAATTATTATTAATTTTATTATAATGATTTTTGCACTAGTTGATTGGATAAAAGCAGAAGAAACAAATGGTCCAAAATTGTTATGGCTTCCGATTATTCTATTTCTATCTCTTATCGGACCAGTACTTTATTTTGTAATTGGAAGGAGACAATATTAAGATGAATTTACTTTCAGTGAAAAATCTATCTAAATCTTATCGCGGAATAGAAGCTGTTAAGCCAATGGATTATCTATTTACTGCTGGACGATGTATCGCTTTAATTGGCCCAAATGGGGCTGGAAAAACGACGGTGCTTCGAATGTTGGCAGGTTCTTTAAAGCCAACCACAGGAAAAATTGATTTTAAAGAACAAACAATTAAAGATGATTTCAGACAATGGATTGGTTATTTACCACAGTATCCAGTTTTCTATTCATGGATGAGCGGAAAGGAATTTTTAGTATATAGTGGTAGGCTTGCAAAATTAACGAAAAAAGAGGCAGCAGATAGAGCCGATAAACTCCTAGATAAAGTAGGATTAGGAGATGTGAAGAATAGGAGAATTGGAAAATATTCTGGCGGAATGAAGCAACGCCTAGGAATTGCTCAGGCTATTATTCATGAGCCTAAAATTCTTTTATTGGATGAACCTGTATCCTCTCTAGATCCAATTGGACGTAGAGAAGTACTTGAGTTAATGGATGAGCTGAAAGAGCAGATGACAATTCTTTTCTCTACACATATTTTATCTGATGCTGACGAAGTATGTGATGAATTAATTTTACTTCATCAAGGGAATTTGATTGAATCAGGACTTATTGAAACATTACGTGCAAAATACCAAACGAAGAAAATGGTTATTAATTTTCCTGCTGATGCAGAGATTTATAAAGAAGCTATCGATCAGCTTCTTCAAACGAATTGTTATACAGAGAAAAATGTTCTACATGTTCCTTTAGTGGATGAAGAAGAGACACGGAAGAAAATTCTAGAAAAAGCATTATCGGAAAATTGGCCAATTCAAGGCTTTTCTATTAATCAAACTTCATTAGAAGATTTATTTATGAAGGCGGTGAACGACACATGCAATGGTTAACATTGTTTCAAAAGGAACTATTAGAAAGCTGGAGAAATTATAAATGGATATGGTTCCCGCTTGTACTGATCGTTCTAGCGATTATGGATCCAATATCCTCCTATTACATGCCGTTAATCATTGAATCTGTTGGTGGATTACCGGATGGTGCGGTGATGGAAATACCTACTCCATTACCTCGTGAAGTATTAATGATGAGCCTTGGGCAAATTGGGAGTATTGGGATATTAGTTATTGTATTAATTTCAATGGGTACTATTGCTGGGGAAAGGAAAAGTGGAGTTGCTGAATTAATTTTGGTTAAGCCTGTTGCACATTCTCATTATATTACAGCAAAATTCGTCGCAATAATGACAATGGTATGGATATCCTTCTTCTTAGCAATGGTCGGAAGCTGGTACTATACAAATTTATTATTTGGGGAAATCTCATTTATTTCATTGCTTTATGTTATTTTCTTCTATGGTCTTTGGTTAATGTTTGTAGTTTCGATTGTCGTTTTTCTAAATACCTTATTTAAAAATGCTGGAATCATTGCATTTTTATCAATTATCATTGTGCTATCTATGAGTGTACTTACACAAATATTTGGTCGTTTTATCACTTGGAGTCCGAATAATATATCTACGTACATTCATGAATATCTTATTACCCAGGAAGTTTCCACAGACTTGATAATGACTGCTATTATTACAGTTGTTTTATCTGCGATTTTGATCATGGCTTCTTTCTTTACTTTTGAAAAGAGGGATTAGGATGGAAAAGAGAGTATTGATTAAGCTGTATAACTAGTCAATACTCTCTTAAATATCATAGCTTAATGAATTTTATTAAGGTATATGTTTTATAAACTTTGCTAGCTTTATTCCATAATAGTTCTCTATGTCTACTTTTAAACGTTGTTCTAAAACTATAAATTCTTTTACGATATCATTTAATACAAAAATATTATAAAGCTCTTGTTCTGCCCATATTGACTTTAGTCTGGCTTTGTTTCCTCCAAAAGGCAGCAAAGAAATAAGTGCTCCATCATCATAATCATCATATTCTATTGAAAAATAATGAAATTCTTGTATTTTATTATTTTTTCCGTTCTTATTAATCCATTTATATAGATGTTTATAAAATTCTAATATAGGAAATTCCTCTTGATCAAAATAAAGATCGGAATTTATATAAATCTTAAAATTTGTAGTGACATCGAGAATAGCAGGGACATCTTTTCTCTGTCTGTTTGAAATAACATCTTTGTCACTAGTGAATTTATAGTAAAAAGTTACTTTACAAGATGTGGTATCCATATCTTATCTATATCATCAAATACAATTTCTATTTTTGGTTCTTCTTGTGTCCCTGCTTTTTTACTGACATTTGCTGTTCCTATGAATGCCATCTTATCACCTTCATTATTTATACTTATTATCTTTTTTCCAGTGTTTCTTCTACAAGGGTAGGTGTAGTAGAAAATTGTACATCAATACTCCATTTTCCTATTTACTCGCCAAATCATCTAAAGCTTCCTTTAGCTGTGGAAATGCAAAGGTATATTGATGATCTAATGCTTTTTGTGGAATAACAAATTGTCCTTTTGTGACAAGCTCACTCATTTCGCCTAAAACAGTTTTCATTGCAAAGCCTGGAGTTGGGAACCAATATGGTCGTTTTAAGGATTTTGCTAATAGCTTCATAAAATCTTTATTTTGAACAGGCTCTGGGGCAGTAACATTGAGTGCTCCAGCGATCTCTGATGTGTTAATAGCAAACATAATCAGCTGGACGGTATCATGAATATGTACCCAGCTCATCCATTGCTCTCCGGTAGCAATTTTTCCACCTGCAAGTAATTTTACAGGAAGTCTCATAATTGGTAAGGAGCCTTCATGCCCTAAAATAATTCCAAAACGTAAGAACACTGTACGAATGCCTGATTTTTCTGCTTCTCTAGCTGTTTCCTCCCATTGATAAACTACCTCTGCTAGAAAATCATCTCCTGGTTCTGTTGTCTTTTCTGTAAATTGCTTTTCATCTGATGTTCCATAAAAACCAATTGCTGAAGCATTAATCCAAACAGAAGGAGCTTTAGGTAATTGTTTAACATAGGTGAGTAACTTTTTTGTTGTTTCTAAGCGGCTAGAGAGAATTCTTTCCTTCTTTTTAGCTGTCCAATAACCGAAAATAGACTCCCCTGCTAGATTAATCACAGCGTCAATTTGTGGTAATTCTTGACTAGGATGAGTGAAAGATAAGTAAGTTATTTCAGAGGTTGCTTCGTATTTTTCTGGAGTTCGAGTGAAGACATAAAAATGATGATCCTGGCTTGTAAATGTCTGTATAAATTGTTTTCCTACAAATCCTGTTCCACCAGTAATTAGAAAATTCATAAGGTATGCCTCCTCGTAATGATTTATTATAAGTATAACAACTTCAACTGAGATAAAAAAGCTAAGTATGATAAGATAAAAAAAAGAAGGGGTGAAGATTTTGTTGAAAATTGCCCGTATCACTACTCAAAAGAAAAATAAGCATCGCTATAATATTTATGTCGATAGAGGTCAAGCTGATGCGTATGCATTTAGCGTAGATGAAGATGTGCTCTTACAGTATCAATTACATAAAGGGCAGGAATTAGATGAAGCACTTCTTGAGGAAATTACAAAGCAAGATGAAACACAGAAGTTTTATTTAAAGGTAATTTATTTTCTGAGCTTTCGTATGCGTTCAGAGAAAGAGATTCTAGATTATTTAAAGAGGCATGAAGTAGAGGAAGAACAAATTGCTTCTATTATGAGCAAGCTTACTGAACAAAATTTAATTGATGATTTTGCATTTGCGAAAATGTTTGTACAAACAAGAATGAATACATCGACCAAAGGACCTGTATTTATAAAGAATGAATTGCGACAGAAGGGAATAAAAGATTCAATTATTACGGAAGCAATTCAATTATTTGAACAGGAAGAACAACTAGATAAAGTAAGGAAAATTGTAAAAAAACGTCTGAAACAAACAGGTAAACAATCTTTCCGCAAACAAATCCAAAGTATTCAAATTTATTTGCTTCGTTCAGGATTTTCTTCAGATATTATTTCAGAGGTAATTAAACAGTTGGAAGAAAATAAGAATGAAGCTAGTGAATGGGATGCGATGATAGAGCAAGGGCATAAGTTAATGCGCAAGCATGAACGAAAATTTTCGGGTTATGAGTTAGAAATGAAAATAAAAGAAGGCTTATATCGTCAAGGCTTTCAAACAGACATCATTCAGCAATTTATTGACGAGGAGCTAAAGGCAGAGTAAAGTTAATTTATTCAAGGAACAGCAGGAGGACAAAAATGAAATTTCTATATAGTGATTATACAATGGAACAACTGCGTGAAGAATTAGGTAAGTTAAAGGAATTAGCTTTGAAAGCAGAGCAGCAAGGAAATATTAGTGAAGTTGCAATTCAGGAGCGAAAAATGCATTTCGTCCGTTCTTATATGTTGAATCCGGCAGATTTTTCTGCAGGTGATACACATCAAATACAAGGAGATCCAGGACATACGTTTAAAATTAATTATATTAATGGAATTATGGCATGGGGCCATCGTGTTAATTTGCTTGGAGAACAATATATTGATGAAGAGGCATTACCAATTTCTTTGCTAGGAGATAAAATTGAAACAAAATAATTATAAATAAAAAAGGTATTGCTGGGGATATGAATTCTCCCAACAATACCTTTCTTAAATTGGATGATTATCGTACTGTAATTTATGCTGTAATTTTTTCTCAGAGAAAATCCAGCCTGTATAAGAGCTAATAATTTGATGGTTTTCCGGGTTAATTTGAACAACAGCAACAAAAGGGTAATGTCCTTTCGATCGGTAACGTAAATCAATAAAACGGACTTCTACATATTCATGTCGTTCTGTAATTTCCCAACGATACACTGGTGAAAAGGATAGGAATGCGGAGATATTTTCATCCGTTAAAGCAATGTTCATCATAGGTGAGTCTGGTAAATCCACCTTTTCAAATTCATCATGGATTTGAATATGTCCATCCTCTACTGTGCCAACATAGAAATGATTTGTTGTCGTAACTGCTATACGCCAATAATTCTGTTTCATAGTTGGTGAAGTAGCCACCTTTTCTACATCTGGGAAATAGCTCTTAAGACTTTCAACAATTTCTCTTTTATCTAAATATCGTTTAAAATAGTATATTAAAATGATGCTATAAATAATCAACCATGTGTAGCCAGGGTGTGCACCAATTAACCAAATACATATACCGACAATGTGAAGTCCGAAAATGTACGGATCAAAAGTGTTTATAAACCCATGTGCTATCCACTTATTGGAAAATGGCCGAATTGCCTGTGTCCCGTATGCGTTAAAGATGTCAACAATTACATGAATGACGACGGCTAAAAACGTCCAAGCCCATAAATGGAAAAAGTTAACGCTTGGTACAAACATGTAAATGATACTAGCAATTAAAATACCCCATATAATAATTGCTGGTACAGAATGAGTCAAGCCGCGGTGGTGTCGAATGTATGTTGCGTTGTTTTTAAGCTTTAAAACCGTGTCAAAGTCAGGAGCATGTGAGCCGACAACAGTGCCGACAAGCACAGCTTGAAATAAGACAGGGTCATTAGCAACAACTGGGTCTAATGTTGCTATACCGCCCAGTGCAACACCCATAGCAATATGGGTACCTGTATCCATTCAGTAGTTGCCTCCTTGTATGTGTTATATACGCTTCATCGTATCACAAATGGATACATAATATTATTATATCATAAGGTGTGAAAGAATTGAGTATGAATTATTTACATAAATTTGACATTATAAGCTTTCAAAATGATTTATTAGCATGGTATGAACATCATCAGCGTAAACTACCTTGGAGAGAGAATAAAGATCCATACTCCATTTGGATCTCTGAAATTATGCTCCAACAAACGAAGGTTGATACTGTTATTCCCTATTTTAATCGTTTTAAGCAATTATTTCCTACAGTCTTCGATTTAGCAAAGGCTGATGAACAAGCTGTGCTGAAAGCTTGGGAGGGATTAGGTTATTATTCCCGAGCAAGAAATTTGCATCATGCTGCAAAGCAAATTGTTGAGCAATATGATGGAGTCATGCCTTCCAATCCAAAAGAATTAGGTGCTTTAAAAGGAATTGGCCCATATACAAAAGGAGCCATTTTATCAATTGCCTTTAATCAGCCTGAACCAGCAGTAGATGGAAATGTAATGCGTGTATATTCTCGCTTATTAAAAATAGAAGAGAATATTGCTGATCAAAAAGTAAGAAAGCTGTTTGAATCAGTCGTTCGTGAAACAATTGCGGTTCAAGATCCTTCTTCATTCAATCAAGCAGTTATGGAATTAGGTGCCTTAGTATGTACACCTAAATCACCATCTTGTTTATTATGCCCTGTCCAACAATATTGCCGTGCATTTCAAGAAGGGATTGAATCAGAATTACCAATTAAAAGCAAGGCGAAGAAACAAAGAGTAATTCCATATGTCGTATTGCTGCTTGAGAAAGCGAATGGATCTTATGCGATTCAGCAACGTCCAAGTGAAGGTCTGCTTGCTAATTTATGGCAATTTCCAATGATACCAATTGCTGAAATTGGATTTGATCATATCGAAAATTGGGTACAAGCAGAGTATGGTCTCACCATTCAATTAGGAAAAAAATGTGGAGAATTAAGACATGTCTTTTCACATATTATTTGGGAAATTGAAATATATCATGCACAAGTTATAGAAGATGAGGAAGACCATGCTTTTCAATTTGTTTTAAAAGAAGAGCTTGATACATATCCTTTCCCAACCTCACATATTAATATTATGAAAAAAATGGAAGATTAATCACATGTTTCCTGACTATAATCATCCAAAAATTTTGCATAACATTTGTAGAATTGGAGAAGTTATAGTTGTGGAGGTGATAAATTTGCCTAATAACCAAAAACAACAATCTGGTGCAAATGGTAAGAAAATGAAAAAGCAACAACAGCAGCAACAAAATCAGTTTGGTACAGAGTTTGCATCTGAAACTGATGTTCAAGAAGTGAAAAAGAACAATCAGCAATCAGAGCAAAAGAAACAGCAACAAAATCAACAACAACAGCAACAACAAAATCAGTATGGTACAGAATTCGCTTCTGATACTGATGTTCAAGAAGTGAAACAGAGAAACCAGCAATCAGCACAAAAGAAAAACCAGCAATAAGACAGAGCAAAAAGCAAAAGCTACAGTTTGGCTTTAAAAAGCCACATACATCAAGTTATCATAAAACAAATTACCAACCACCTGATTCTTATGGATATCAGGTGGTTGAATTATTTCCAGGCAATAAGTGTTAGTCGTATTTTTGGAATTATTATCATCTTTTGTCTGAAAGCTTAGGGAAAATAGAATAAGTATATTCGTCTTATAGTCAAAATGCTTTCTATTTATAAGTAACATGGCTTATACTAAAAGAACAAAAGATGAGAGTTAAGGAGAGGAAGATACGATGTTATCTCCGAAAGTAGCATCTAAAATGCAGATTCAAAGCTACAAGCATAATGGAAAAATACATCGTATCTGGGAAACGAATTTTGTTTTACAAGCAACACAATCGGTAATAATTGGTGCAAATGATCGGACGAGAGTAATAGAAGCTGATGGTCGTATTTGGATGACAAGGGAGCCAGCAATTTTTTATTTTCATACAGATCATTGGTTTAATATTATTGGCATGATGAAAGAGGATGGAATACATTATTATTGTAATATTAGTTCTCCGTTCGTATATGATCGTGAAGCATTAAAGTATATTGATTATGATTTAGATGTTAAAGTTTTTCCAGATATGACGTATGATTTATTAGATGAAGAAGAATATGAAGTAAACAGAGTGAAAATGCAATATCCAAAAGAACTCCATGGCATTCTGGAGAATCAATTAATCCAATTACATAATTGGATCCGCCAGCGAAAAGGGCCATTTTCTCCGGACTTTATCGATAGCTGGTATGAGCGATATTTAACTTATCGTTAAGTAAGAACAAGAATCAAATAGAACCTTGTTACGTATGTAGCAAGGCTTTTCAATTTTTTAATACAGTAAGAAAGTATAAAGGTTTTGCACAAATTAATTCTTAGGCAGAGATAGCGTTGTCTAGCTCTGAGCGCCAAAAAATAAGAGATTTCGCGTTACACCCTACAATAAGCTAACATCGGTTCGTGACCTCACCGTGTTTCCTTTATCTCGGTTGCGCCACTCCAATCTCTACGTTTTTAAGCGGGTGCTCTGTGCTTTTCGTTCTGCAGATAAAGGAAGATTATAAGTATGAATACAATTAAACAATATATGACATTTGTAAAACCATACAAATGGAAAATACTTTGGACAATCGTAATAGGTGTAGTAAAATTTGCTATTCCATTACTAATACCACTCATCTTAAAATTTGTGATTGATAATATCATTGATGCAGAAGGGTTAACTGCAGGGGAAAAAACAAGCAAACTATTCTGGCTCATGGGAACTTCCCTTGTCATATTTCTCTTTTTACGTCCACCAGTCGAATATCTTCGACAATATTTGGCGCAATGGGTTGGTAGTAAAATATTATATGATATCCGAGATAAATTATTCGATCATATTCAAAAAATGAGTTTGCGTTTCTATTCGAATACAAAAACAGGAGAAATTATTTCCCGGGTAATACATGATGTGGAGCAGACGAAAACCTTTGTTATCACAGGATTAATGAATGTTTGGCTAGATGTTGTAACGATTGCTATCGCTATAACGATTATGCTAACGATGGATGTGTGGTTGACTATTGTTGCAATTATTTTGTTTCCTTTTTACGGATTTTCGATTAAATACTTCTACGGCAGATTACGACATTTAACGCGTGAACGTTCTCAAGCACTGGCTGAAGTACAAGGACATTTACATGAACGTGTACAAGGGATTCCAGTGACTCGTAGTTTTGCTTTAGAAGAGCATGAACAAGACCAATTTGATGAACGTAATAAAACATTTTTAAATAAAGCTATTACACATACCGCATGGAATGCAAAAACTTTTGCAGTAACAAATACGATTACAGATTTAGCACCATTATTAGTAATTGCTTTTGCATCTTATCAGGTGATTAATGGAGACCTCACAATGGGAACGATGATGGCATTTGTTGCTTATATGGAGAGAGTATATAGCCCATTACGAAGATTGATTAATGCTTCAACAACATTAACACAATCTATAGCTTCCATTGATCGTGTATTTGAATTTTACAATGAACCATACGATATTAAGGATAAGGAAGATGCGATATCATTAAATCGTGTTGATGGTGAAATTGAATTTGAAAATGTCTCTTTTAAATATAATGATGAAGAAAATGAAGTATTAAGGAATATTAATTTAAAAGTTAAAAAAGGAGAAACGATTGCTCTAGTTGGAATGAGTGGTGGTGGAAAATCTTCTTTAGTTAGTTTAATTCCAAGGTTCTATGATGTTACCTCTGGTTCCATTAAAGTGGATGGTATAGATATTCGTGATGTAGAGGCTCGCTCTTTAAGAAATAATATTGGAATGGTTTTACAAGACAATATTTTATTTAGTGAGTCTGTAGCAATGAATATTCGTATGGGGAAACCAGACGCAACAGATGAAGAGGTAAAAGCAGCAGCAAGAGCAGCTAATGCAGCAGAATTCATTAGCGATCTACCAAATGGATATGATACATTAGTAGGAGAGCGTGGAGTGAAGCTTTCTGGAGGTCAAAAACAAAGAATAGCTATTGCAAGAGTGTTTTTGAAGAATCCACCAATATTAATTTTCGATGAAGCAACATCAGCACTTGATTTAGAAAGTGAGCATAGTATTCAACTTGCTATGGAAAAGCTTGCCTCTAGGCGTACAACATTTATTGTGGCACACCGCTTAGCAACGATTACACATGCTGATCGAATTGTTGTTATTGAACATGGAGAAATTCAAGAATCAGGATCACATGAAGAGCTAATGGCGAAAAAAGGAAGTTATTATGATTTATATGAAGTTCAGCATTTAGGTTAGTATTCTATTAGAATAGCTGAAGTATTTCACTTTAATAAATAGTAAGAAAGCATGTTGCAATTACTGTTTAAGTCAGAGAAAAAGTTAAAAACCCTGTTTATCAAGATAAACTTCCAGTAAACATTTTAGATTTCGTGAGATTGATATTTTCTAAGGGTAATAAGGAGTTGAGATGATGATTAGTCATTTGGACCATTTTGTATTGACAGTAAGCAATATAGAAGTGACATGTGAATTTTATGAAAAAGTACTTCAAATGAAAGTTATTACATTTGGTGAAGATAGGAAAGCATTAGTATTTGGTAATCAAAAGATTAATTTACATGAAGCTGGCAAAGAATTTGAACCTAAAGCAATGCAACCTACTCAAGGATCTGCTGATCTATGCTTTATTACCACAAAAGATTTAACAGAGGTTATTGCACATTTGAACGAATGTAATGTGCCGATTATTGAAGGACCAATCCGAAAAACTGGAGCGGTTGGACCAATTTTATCGATTTATATTCGTGATCCAGATGAAAATTTAATAGAAATTGCTAATTACTAGAAAAAAGGCTAACTAGGAGTTTTCTCTGGTATGCTCCCCTTAAGGTAGACAGATAAAAAAATAAAAATCTGTTTATTTAGGGGGGGTTTTTGTGTCCAATAAATTTTATTCTACAGAATTTAAACATGAAGTAGTCATGGCTTATAAAAAAGGAAAATATTCTCTTACAGAAATCTATTCAACGTATCAAATCCCTAAGGTTACCTTATATAACTGGATAGAGAAGTTTGAAGAATCTGGAATAGAGGGTTTAGCAGATTCAAGGACTTGGAAACGATATGCTAAGGAATTGAAAACAGCTGCAGTCAACGATTATTTATCAGGGAAGTACTCACAAAATGAAATCATTAAAAAGTATGGAATTTCTAGTAGAGGGGTACTTCAAAAATGGATTAAAAAGTATAATGGTCATAGAGAATTAAAAGGGACGAAAAGGAAGGGAAGATACTCTATGACGAAAGGGAGAAAAACCACTTGGAAAGAACGAATCCAGATTGTACAAGATGCTTTAGCCGACGAGAAAGATTATCAAGAAACGGCTGAAAATCACCAAGTATCCTACCAACAAGTATATCAATGGGTACATAAATATGAAGAAGGTGGATGGGATGCGTTAAAGGATCGACGAGGACGTTCCAAACGTGTGGAAGAATTAACTCCAGAAGAAAAAATGAAATTAAAGATGCGCCAAATCGAAAAAGAAAATGAACGTTTACGTGCAGAGAATGCTTTCTTAAAAAAGTTAGAGGAGATCGAAAGGAGGAGAAAATAAATCAAGTCAGATGGGAAAATACATATATCGCTATAAAAGAACTGCATGAAACGGATCAACTAAGCATCGTCTTATTATGTGATATTGCTGGTGTTTCAAGAGCTGCTTACTATAAATGGGTCAATCGTACACCTTCCTTTCGAGAGCTTGAGAATGAAAAAATTATCAAAGAAATGAAAGCCCTCCATCATCAGGTGGAGGGCATCTATGGTTACCGACGAATGATGTTGAACATGAATCGGAAATTTGGTCAGCACTTTAACCACAAAAGAATATATCGATTGATGAAAGTCGCTGGGATCCAATCTGTTATTCGAAGAAAGAAGAAACAGTATAAACACTCTACTCCTCAACATGTCGCAGAAAATGTGCTCAACCGTGAATTTACAGCTGAAAAGCCAAATGAGAAATGGGTGACAGATGTCACGGAATTGAAGTATGGCCAATCAAAAAAAGCCTACTTAAGCGCGATTCGTGATCTATATGATGGATCGATTGTGAGTTATGTGTTAGGGCATTCCAATAATAATCCGCTTGTGTTTCAGACTTTTGATCAAGCTGTAGCCCTTTTGGATGGAGAACATCCGCTGATCCATAGTGATCGGGGATTTCAGTATACCTCTAAAGGTTTTAAACAAAGGGTAGAGGAAGCAGAAATGACACAGAGTATGTCTCGTGTTGGTAGATGCATTGATAATGGTCCTATGGAATCCTTTTGGGGAACACTTAAATGTGAAAAGTATTATTTACATAAGTTTGAGACATTTGAAGAGCTATCGAGTGCGATAGAAGCATATATACATTTTTATAATCATGAAAGATATCAAGAACGACTAAACGGCCTTAGCCCTATGGAATATAGAGCTAAAGCCGCTTAGATCCTTTTTATTATTTCCACTGTCTACTTGACAGGGGGCAGTTCACTCCATAGTTAGCCTTTTTTGATTAGTTTATTATAATTGTTTAAAAGCTTTTCTAGCTGCGGCAATTGTTTCATCAATATCTGCGTCAGTATGTGCTGTTGTTAAGAACCATGCTTCAAATTTAGAAGGGGCTAAATTAATCCCTTGGTCTAACATAAGCTTAAAGAACTTACCAAATAACTTTTCATCTGAAGCTTTGGCATCCTCATAATTTGTTACGGTATGTTCACCAAAGAATACTGTTAATGCCCCGCGAAGACGATTAATCGTAATTGCAACATTGGCTTCTTTTGCTGTTTCAAGTAGACCTGTTTCCAATCTTGCTCCCAGTGTATCTAGCTTTTCATATACACCCTCTGCTTGGAGAATTTCTAAGCATGCAATACCTGCCGCCATTGATGCAGGATTTCCAGCCATCGTACCAGCTTGATATGCTGGTCCTAAAGGAGCGACAGTTTCCATTATATCTTTTTTACCACCATATGCGCCGATAGGTAATCCACCGCCAATAATTTTACCCATTGCTGTCATGTCTGGTTCAATTCCATACACCTGTTGTGCAGATCCATAAGTGAAGCGAAAAGCACTAATGACCTCAT
Organism: Ornithinibacillus sp. 4-3; assembly: GCF_040958695.1. Lineage (NCBI taxonomy): Bacteria > Bacillati > Bacillota > Bacilli > Caryophanales > Bacillaceae > Ornithinibacillus > Ornithinibacillus sp. 4-3. Next base: position 2,696,273 of record NZ_CP162599.1, on the reverse strand, counting down.
CATAAATAACAAGGGCACCTATTTCATGTGTTAATTGATTTACAGATTGTAGAAATCCTTCTTTCGGTTCCACAATCCCAAAGTTTCCAACAATAGGCTCTACTAATACTGCAGCAATATGGTCTCCCCAAACTGCTAATGCTTGTTTAAATGCCTCCACATCATTAAATGGAACAGTAATAACATCTTCTGCTACGGATTGCGGAATTCCCGCTGAATCAGGTGTGCCTAATGTTGCAGGTCCAGAGCCAGCTTCTACTAATACGGAATCAAAATGACCGTGATAGCATCCAGAGAATTTGATGATTTTATTTCGATTAGTATATGCACGTGCTACACGGATAGTTGTCATTACAGCTTCAGTACCAGAGTTTGTAAATCTCACTTTTTCCATAGAGGGAATAGCAGCTTTTAGCATTTTGGCTAACTGTGCTTCGAGTATTGTAGGTGTACCAAATAATACTCCATTTGTAGCTGCTTCTGAAATTGCTTTTGCAATATGTGGGTGTGCATGTCCTGTGATGATTGGTCCATAAGCTGCTAGGTAATCAATATATTTATTATCATCAACATCATAGAAATAAGCACCTTGCCCACGCTTCATATAGACAGGTGTTCCTCCACCTACTCCTTTATACGCACGAGAAGGAGAATTTACTCCACCAACGATATGTTTCAGTGCTTCTTCATGTAATTGTTCAGACTTTGTATATCTCATCATTTATTCATTCCTCCAAACTTATCTTCGCGACATTATTAAACTCTTACTTTTATAGATAAGAGGTAAATGTCTGCAAGCTTTTAAAAAATATGACTCAAGTCTGGTAAGCGGAAAAGCTCCCACTGCATCAAGTCTATTTTATATATTAACGTATTTATCTTCAAAAACAAATGACTATTGAGAGAAGACAAGCATAAATATTAATAAGAAGAAAATAGGTATGGAGCGATCGCTGTGAATATTTTGATATGGATCATGGTAATTTTAATTTGCATTGTTATTGGGAAGAGTATCATTGATTTTTTTATGGGGGATATGACAAAACGGGTCGTACTAAAAGAAAGTCGATTTTCAACAGAAATTTTCATTACATTATTAATTGTCTATATTACAATGATTATTGGTTTCGGACTTATTTATTTTTTACTCTCCATCCAAGCAACTATATTTATGGAACATGATGAAATAAAAAATACAACGATTTTAGGGTTATTAAATCATTCTTTTTATTTTAGTGGAGTAACATTGCTTACAGTAGGGTATGGTGATATTGTACCAATTGGTTTAGGTAGATGGATAGCAGTGTTGCAAGGATTAATTGGTTATTTATTGCCAACTGCTTTTGTCTTACGTCTTGTGATTGCGAGTGAAAGAGGGAAGGACAAAGATAACTGAATGATGAAGAATATGTTATAGTTATAAGGAAGAATAGGATCGGAGGAATGAAAAATGACAGTAGGAATAGGAAAACAAGTAGCAGATTTTACATCGGTAAACCAAAATGGAGAAGAGATAAAACTATCCGATTTCAAAGGGAGACATGTCGTTTTATACTTTTATCCTAAAGACATGACTCCAGGCTGTACAACACAAGCATGTGATTTCCGTGATCATCATGAAAGCTTTAAAGAATTAGATGCCGTGATTATTGGAGTCAGTCCAGATCCAGTACAGCGTCATCAGAAATTCATTGAAAAACACGATCTTCCTTTTCATTTATTAGCAGATGAGGATCATCAATTGGCTGAACAATTTGGAGTATGGCAATTGAAGAAAACATTTGGAAAAGAATATTACGGAATTGTACGTTCGACCTTTGTAATCGATAAAGATGGGATCTTGCAAAAGGAATATCGTAATGTTCGTGTTAAGGGCCATGTAGAAGAAGCATTACAATATATCAGAGAAAATTTAACAAATAAATAAAGCATGTAAAAGATGAAGTAATCCTAATAGTAGGGTTACTTCATTTTTTGTAGAGGAGTAGTTTTTACAGAAGAATAATTTAGAAAAAGTGCAAAAATTTCGATTCCTCTCGATTGTTCATTTAAATAAAAACGTTTATGATGAAAAGAAGAGAAATTTATACATATAGATAGAGTGGAGGAATGAATATGACCGTATTATTTGCAAATAACTCAGCAGATGAAATAAAAGAGCAATTTATAAATGAATTCCCGACAACAGAATTTATTTTTAATGAAGATATGTACAGTGTAGGAGAAAGCTTAGCTGAAGTGAGTGTGCTTGTCGGTTATGGGAGTACTATTAAAGCAGATCTTCTTGAAAAAATGCCAAAATTAAAATGGATTATGATGTTATCTGCAGGTGTAGATCAATTACCATTAGAGTATATTACTGAAAAAGGAATCATTGTGACAAATGCTAGAGGAGTTTATAAGGTTCCAATGGCTGAATATGTTATTTCCGTGTTATTACAAGTGTATAAACAAGAGAAGAAACTTATTGAATATGAAAACGGAAAGGTTTGGGCAGACCCACCAGCAATACGTGAAATTTCTGGACGAACAATGGTTGTTGTTGGTGCAGGAGCTATTGGGCAGGAGGTTGCTCGTCTAGCAAAAGCATTTAATATGACAACGTATGGAGTGTCTAGAAGTGGCAGAGCATTAGAATATTTTGATGAAATGGCTGAAATTGGTCAAATAGATGAATACTTACCTAAAGCAGACTTTGTTGTTTCGGTTCTTCCTGGTACAAAAGAAACAACAGGTATTTTTCAATATGAACAATTTAAATTAATGAAAGAGGAAGCTGTATTTGTAAATATAGGAAGAGGAAATTCTGTAAATAGTGAAGCTTTATTAAAAGCAATCCAAGAAAAAGAAATTACTCATGCTGTTTTAGATGTTTTTGAACAGGAGCCACTTCCTAGTGATCATCCATTTTGGACAGAAGAAAATATTACAATAACACCGCATTTATCTGCTAAATCACCACGAAATGCAGCAAGAACATATGCGATTTTAACAGAGAATTTAAAGAAATTTATTGAAGGAGATACTGACTTCATTAATATTGTTGATACAAAGAAAGGGTATTAAGAATGCGGATATATACCAGATCAGGAGATAAAGGAACAACCTCACTCGTTTATGGAAAGCGAGTTGATAAAGATGATAGTCGTGTAGAAGCATATGGAACTTGTGATGAAGCAAATTCAATGATTGGTTTAGCGGTGAGCTATTTAGATTCATTAGACTGGAATGAGAAAGCTGCATTTTTACAACAGATGCATCGTATACAGACTATTTTATTTCATGTGGGTTCGGAATTAGCAACACCACCAGATCGTGAAGTCGCATGGAAATTATCAGAAGCGCATGTGAAGGAGCTAGAAGAACAAATTGATAAATGGGATGAAACGTTACCATCATTAACACAATTTATTCTGCCTTCAGGTCATACTACATCTAGTGCGTTGCAGGTAGCGCGGACAATCGTGCGAAGGGCTGAAAGAATAGCGGTTGGTATAGATCAAGTGAATCCGTTAGTTTTGAGCTATTTAAACAGATTATCGGATTATTTATTTGTAGCCGCACGTTATGTTAATAATCAATTAGGTAGAAAAGAAGCGATATTAAATCCAGAAATTTAAAGCAGTGTGAATGCCACACTGCTTTTTGCATATATTAACAATTGACAGGGAATAAAGAAAAGAGTACACTAATTATAAAAATTATAAAGTAATAACTGTGTTAGTTAGTAATAATTATTGAAAGCGAGGTCCATGACGATGCCTGAAACTAAACTTCAATCTGTACTTGACACGTTAAAAGAATCAGGAGTTCGAATTACCCCTCAACGTCATGCGGTTTTGGAATATTTACTTACTTCTATGTCTCATCCGACAGCAGATGAAATATATCGAGCGTTAGAAAAAGAATTTCCTAACATGAGTGTTGCAACAGTATATAATAATTTACGAGTCCTTCGTAAAGTTGGTTTAGTACGCGAATTAACTTATGGAGATGACTCTAGTAGATTTGATTGTAATATGAAGGAACACTATCATATTATTTGTGAAGATTGTGGGAAAGTGGTTGATTTTGATTATCCAGCTCTCTATGATTTAGAGAAGTTAGCTGGCGAAGAAACAGGATTTAAAATTAGCCATCATCGCTTAGAATTGTATGGTAAATGTGAAGACTGTAGTAAAAAACAAATACAATAAAGTGGAAGATCAAATAGTACAAATCCTATGTACTATTTGATTTTTTTATTTATGTTATGTCTATATCATGAGGGATTAGCTTTTGTTGAATGAAATAGATAAGAAGGTCGGAATGGTTTTATAATTTATAAGAAGTATGGATTGAAATTATCAGGATAGACTTCTTCTACTAGTGAGATAGCGCCGATAGAAAGACGATTTTAAGCTAATAGTGCAGTAAAGCTAATGAATAAATAAAATAGTTCTGCGCCCCAATGGTTAGACATAAGCTAATTATTGGGGCGCAGTTAGTTGTTTTAAGTTATTTTTTTTCTTCTTTGCGATAATGACGTGAATTGTATTTTTCATCAAAATCTTTACCTTCTAATGCTTTATCCATTGTCAATGGTTGTTTACAATGCATACATGCGTCTACACGACCAAGCATTTTGGTAGGCTTATTACAATTTGGACATACTACTGGGACGGCTCTGGTGGATAATAGGCCGATCCAGAAATAGATTAAAGTACTTGCTACTATAAACAACATACCTAAAATGAATAATGTAAACATAAGCCATTCTATTTTCTTTGCTAATATTCCACCGTACATTACAGCAATTCCGACGAAAATCAAAATTAAAGCAAATGAACGAATTTTATTTATTTTACTTGAATAAACTAATTGTTGTGCCATGCTTGTCCTCCTCTGAAAGTTTCCATTTGTTATTATAGCATAATTAGCAAGGTATTTTTATCGTATGATAATGACAATTGTGTAGAAATTAATTTATAGAGATAGTTTCTTCTTAATCATGTTTGTATATGTTAAGAAAGTTTTGAAACAGGCAGGTATTTTTTATTATAGTTAATGGTAGCGGTGTTGTGTGTGTGATAAGCGATTGTGAATATGATCTAAATAATACTTTTAAAAACTTTGACATTTAATTTGAAGCATGCTATTCTGAATATCGTTGCTCTAGTGAAACTCTACGAGGAGAAAAACAGACGCAATAAAAGTTTAAAAAACATGTTGACTTCATTTCATTAACGTGTTAAATTTATAAAGTCGCTAAAAACGAAAGCGACAAAACATTTGCTCTTTGAAAACTGAACAGAACAACCAGTAATGTCAAGAAAAGCGTAAAGTTTTTCTTTTACAACGTAACAAAGCTAAGAAACACAAACTTTTTTGGAGAGTTTGATCTTGGCTCAGGACGAACGCTGGCGGCGTGCCTAATACATGCAAGTCGAGCGCAGGAAGTAGACTGACCCCTTCGGGGTGACGTTTGTGGAATGAGCGGCGGACGGGTGAGTAACACGTGGGCAACCTACCTGTAAGATTGGGATAACTTCGGGAAACCGGTGCTAATACCGAATAATCTTTTCCATCGCATGAAGGAAAAGTGAAAGATGGTTTCGGCTATCACTTACAGATGGGCCCGCGGCGCATTAGCTAGTTGGTGGGGTAAAGGCCTACCAAGGCAACGATGCGTAGCCGACCTGAGAGGGTGATCGGCCACACTGGGACTGAGACACGGCCCAGACTCCTACGGGAGGCAGCAGTAGGGAATCTTCCGCAATGGACGAAAGTCTGACGGAGCAACGCCGCGTGAGTGATGAAGGTTTTCGGATCGTAAAACTCTGTTGTTAGGGAAGAACAAGTACGAGAGTAACTGCTCGTACCTTGACGGTACCTAACCAGAAAGCCCCGGCTAACTACGTGCCAGCAGCCGCGGTAATACGTAGGGGGCGAGCGTTGTCCGGAATTATTGGGCGTAAAGCGCGCGCAGGCGGTCCTTTAAGTCTGATGTGAAAGCCCACGGCTTAACCGTGGAGGGTCATTGGAAACTGGAGGACTTGAGTGCAGAAGAGGAGAGTGGAATTCCATGTGGAGCGGTGAAATGCGTAGAGATATGGAGGAACACCAGTGGCGAAGGCGACTCTCTGGTCTGTAACTGACGCTGAGGCGCGAAAGCGTGGGGAGCGAACAGGATTAGATACCCTGGTAGTCCACGCCGTAAACGATGAGTGCTAGGTGTCAGGGGGTTTCCGCCCCTTGGTGCTGCAGTTAACGCATTAAGCACTCCGCCTGGGGAGTACGGCCGCAAGGCTGAAACTCAAAAGAATTGACGGGGACCCGCACAAGCGGTGGAGCATGTGGTTTAATTCGAAGCAACGCGAAGAACCTTACCAGGTCTTGACATCCCGCTGATCGTTATGGAGACATAGCTTTCCCTTCGGGGACAGCGGTGACAGGTGGTGCATGGTTGTCGTCAGCTCGTGTCGTGAGATGTTGGGTTAAGTCCCGCAACGAGCGGAACCCCTAACCTTAGTTGCCAGCATTAAGTTGGGCACTCTAAGGTGACTGCCGGTGACAAACCGGAGGAAGGTGGGGACGACGTCAAATCATCATGCCCCTTATGACCTGGGCTACACACGTGCTACAATGGATGGAACAGAGGGCAGCGAAGCCGCGAGGTGAAGCAAATCCCATAAAACCATTCTCAGTTCGGATTGTAGGCTGCAACTCGCCTACATGAAGCCGGAATCGCTAGTAATCGCGGATCAGCATGCCGCGGTGAATACGTTCCCGGGTCTTGTACACACCGCCCGTCACACCACGAGAGTTGACAACACCCGAAGTCGGTGAGGTAACCTTTTAGGAGCCAGCCGCCGAAGGTGGGGCCAATGATTGGGGTGAAGTCGTAACAAGGTAGCCGTATCGGAAGGTGCGGCTGGATCACCTCCTTTCTAAGGATAATAAGAAAGCGTAGGCGACCGTTTAGAAACGTACAAACTGGAGCACTTTGCAAAGAGATAAAGGAAACACAGTGACTGTAAGGCGCTGATGTTGACTTATCGATTGGAAAAGGGTGAAGTTTGAAAGTTTTTGGTCGCCGGAGCTAGACTATAACGGAACATCTAACAAGGTTTAGATGAAAACATTACTGAGTTGTTCGGTTCAGTTTTGAGGGAGCAAATCTCTCAAAACCGATAAAATTTCTGCTTCAGCGTGTTATGATAGCTGACAGGGCAGAATTTTTACATTTGTACCTTGAAAACTAAATAAGAGTAAAGTAACAACGACATCAAACCGAAAAAGTCATGTACGTTCGTACATGCAGATGAAAAAGAAACAAAGCTTATTCATAAGTAGCTAGTTAAGTGAACAAGAGCGCACGGTGGATGCCTTGGTACTAGGAGCCGAAGAAGGACGGGACTAACACCGATATGCCTCGGGGAGTTGTAAGTAAACATTGATCCGGGGATTTCCGAATGGGGAAACCCACTACTCGTAATGGAGTAGTACATCTAACTGAATAGATAGGTTAGATGAGGCAGACCTGGGGAACTGAAACATCTAAGTACCCAGAGGAAGAGAAAGCAAAAGCGATTTCCCAAGTAGCGGCGAGCGAAACGGAAACAGCCCAAACCAGAAAGCTTGCTTTCTGGGGTTGTAGGACATTCCAATAGGAGTTATCAAGAAGTGTTTTAAACGAATCGATCTGGAAAGATCAGCCAAAGAAGGTAACAGCCCTGTAGTTGAAAAGACATTTCCTCCGGAATGTATCCTGAGTACGGCGGAACACGTGAAATTCCGTCGGAATCCGGGAGGACCATCTCCCAAGGCTAAATACTCCCTAGTGACCGATAGTGAACCAGTACCGTGAGGGAAAGGTGAAAAGCACCCCGGAAGGGGAGTGAAATAGAACCTGAAACCGTGTGCTTACAAGTAGTCGGAGCACGTTATTGTGTGACGGCGTACCTTTTGTAGAATGGACCGGCGAGTTACGATTGTATGCAAGGTTAAGTGGAAGACACGGAGCCGTAGCGAAAGCGAGTCTTAATAGGGCGAATGAGTATGCGGTCGTAGACCCGAAACCGTGTGATCTACCCATGTCCAGGGTGAAGGTCAGGTAACACTGACTGGAGGCCCGAACCCACGTACGTTGAAAAGTGCGGGGATGAGGTGTGGGTAGGGGTGAAAAGCCAATCGAACACGGAGATAGCTGGTTCTCTCCGAAATAGCTTTAGGGCTAGCCTCAAAGGAAGAGTACTGGAGGTAGAGCACTAATTGGGCTAGGGGCCCCCACCGGGTTACCAAACCTAGTTAAACTCCGAATGTCAGATACTTATCTTTGGGAGTCAGACGATGGGTAATAAGTCCATTGTCGAGAGGGAAACAACCCAGACCACCAGCTAAGGTCCCCAAGTATACGTTAAGTGGAAAAGGATGTGGAGTTGCACAGACAACCAGGATGTTGGCTTAGAAGCAGCCACCATTTAAAGAGTGCGTAATAGCTCACTGGTCGAGTGACTCTGCGCCGAAAATGTACCGGGGCTAAACGTATCACCGAAGCTGTGGATTGTTCCGTAGGAACAATGGTAGGAGAGCGTTCTAAGGGCAGAGAAGGTTGACCGAGAGGACAGCTGGAGCGCTTAGAAGTGAGAATGCCGGTATGAGTAGCGAAAAAAGAGTGAGAATCTCTTTCACCGAAAGCCTAAGGTTTCCTGAGGAAGGCTCGTCCACTCAGGGTTAGTCGGGACCTAAGCCGAGGCCGAAAGGCGTAGGCGATGGCCAACAGGTTGATATTCCTGTACCACCTCATATCCGTTATGAGCAAAGGGGGGACGCAGGAGGATAAAGAATCGCACGGATGGAAGAGTGCGTCCAAGCAGTAAGAGAGTCAGATAGGCAAATCCGTCTGACAAGTATCTTGAGCTGTGATGGGGAGGGAAATATAAGTACCGAAGTTCTTGATTCCACACTGCCAAGAAAAGCCTCTAGCCAGGATATAGGTGCCCGTACCCTAAACCGACACAGGTAGGCAAGAAGAGTATTCTAAGGTGAGCGGGAGAACTCTCGTTAAGGAACTCGGCAAAATGACCCCGTAACTTCGGGAGAAGGGGTGCTTCTTGCATGAGAAGCCGCAGTGAATAGGCCCAAGCGACTGTTTATCAAAAACACAGGTCTCTGCGAAGCCGTAAGGCGAAGTATAGGGGCTGACACCTGCCCGGTGCTGGAAGGTTAAGGGGAAACGTTAGTACTTCGTACGAAGCGTAGAACTGAAGCCCCAGTAAACGGCGGCCGTAACTATAACGGTCCTAAGGTAGCGAAATTCCTTGTCGGGTAAGTTCCGACCCGCACGAATGGTGCAACGACTTGGGCACTGTCTCAACGAGAGACCCGGTGAAATTATACTATGCGTGAAGATGCGCATTACCCGCGACAGGACGGAAAGACCCCGTGGAGCTTTACTGCAACTTGATATTGAATGTTTGTGCAGCTTGTACAGGATAGGTGGGAGCCATTGAAACCGGAGCGCTAGCTTCGGTGGAGGCAACCGTGGGATACCACCCTGGCTGCACACACCTTCTAACCCAGGACCGTGATCCGGTTCGGAGACAGTGTCAGGTGGGCAGTTTGACTGGGGCGGTCGCCTCCTAAAGAGTAACGGAGGCGCCCAAAGGTTCCCTCAGAATGGTTGGAAATCATTCGAAGAGTGTAAAGGCAGAAGGGAGCTTGACTGCGAGACCTACAAGTCGAGCAGGGACGAAAGTCGGGCTTAGTGATCCGGTGGTTCCGCATGGAAGGGCCATCGCTCAACGGATAAAAGCTACCCCGGGGATAACAGGCTTATCTCCCCCAAGAGTTCACATCGACGGGGAGGTTTGGCACCTCGATGTCGGCTCATCGCATCCTGGGGCTGTAGTCGGTCCCAAGGGTTGGGCTGTTCGCCCATTAAAGCGGTACGCGAGCTGGGTTCAGAACGTCGTGAGACAGTTCGGTCCCTATCCGTCGTGGGCGCAGGAAGTTTGAGAGGAGCTGTCCTTAGTACGAGAGGACCGGGATGGACACACCTCTGGTGTACCAGTTGTTCCGCCAGGAGCATAGCTGGGTAGCTACGTGTGGCAAGGATAAGTGCTGAAAGCATCTAAGCATGAAGCCTCCCTCAAGATGAGACTTCCCATCATTTTAAATGAGTAAGATCCCTTAGAGACGATAAGGTTGATAGGTCCGAGGTGGAAGTGTGGTGACACATGGAGCTGACGGATACTAATAGATCGAGGACTTAACTAACACATTTCGGTTGTCACACGTTATGATGCACTCTTATTTAGTTTTTAGGGTACAACTTTCCATTTTTTTCAAAATACACTTGATTTTTTGAAAATAACAATTATAATAATAGTTGTCGCTAATTTTTTTGCGGAAGAAATAAAGTCCTTTGGCAATGGTCGAGCTCTTAATATAAAAAGTAATAGTTATTCTTTATTTTAAGTATATTCCACAGTAGCTCAGTGGTAGAGCAATCGGCTGTTAACCGATCGGTCGTAGGTTCGAATCCTACCTGTGGAGCCATCTATCTGGAGAGCTGTCCGAGCTGGCCGAAGGAGCACGATTGGAAATCGTGTAGGCGGATAAACCCGTCTCAAGGGTTCAAATCCCTTGCTCTCCGCCATTATTATTATACCTGGCCCGTTGGTCAAGCGGTTAAGACACCGCCCTTTCACGGCGGTAACACGGGTTCGAATCCCGTACGGGTCACCAACATTCGGAGGATTAGCTCAGCTGGGAGAGCACTTGCCTTACAAGCAAGGGGTCGCAGGTTCGAGCCCTGCATCCTCCACCATTTAACATAATAGCATGTTAAATGAAATAAAAGCATATCGCGGGGTGGAGCAGTCCGGCAGCTCGTTGGGCTCATAACCCAAAGGTCGCAGGTTCAAATCCTGCCCCCGCAACCAAATTAAAATAAAATGGTCTGGTAGTTCAGTTGGTTAGAATGCCTGCCTGTCACGCAGGAGGTCGCGGGTTCGAGTCCCGTCCAGACCGCCATTTTATTTCAAAACATCATACATAATTGGCTCGGTAGCTCAGTCGGTAGAGCAAAGGACTGAAAATCCTTGTGTCGGCGGTTCGATTCCGTCCCGAGCCACCATTTCCTTTATATACAAAGTTGGAGGGGTAGCGAAGTGGCTAAACGCGGCGGACTGTAAATCCGCTCCCAACGGGTTCGGCAGTTCGAATCTGCCCCCCTCCACCATTTTTTTAGGGGTATAGTTCAATGGTAGAACTACGGTCTCCAAAACCGTCAATGTGGGTTCGAATCCTGCTACCCCTGCTTTATACTATGGCGGTCGTGGCGAAGTCGGTTAACGCACCGGATTGTGGCTCCGGCACTCGTGGGTTCGAATCCCACCGGTCGCCCTTTTTTTGTTTTCTTATATTGGGCTATAGCCAAGCGGTAAGGCAACGGGTTTTGGTCCCGTCATCCAAGGTTCGAATCCTTGTAGCCCAGCCACTTGCGGAAGTAGTTCAGTGGTAGAATATCACCTTGCCAAGGTGGGGGTCGCGGGTTCGAATCCCGTCTTCCGCTTTTTCTGTATATATGGCGGCATAGCCAAGTGGTAAGGCAGAGGTCTGCAAAACCTTTATCACCGGTTCAAATCCGGTTGCCGCCTTCCTGGAAGAACGCTCCCAAATATGAGGAGCGTTTTTCGATTCAAAAATAGGTAAATCTTGTTCCTAATTTCATCTTGATTATTAAAAGTATGAAGGTGTATAATAGGTAGTGCGTTCTAATTGAATATGCCTGAGTGGTGGAATGGCAGACACGTCGGACTCAAAATCCGATGCCTTTGCGGGCGTGTGGGTTCAAGTCCCACCTCAGGTACTTAGAGTTTAGGAAAATGTCCGTTACGATTGCAAAGTTGTAAAGGGCATTTTTAATAATATTTATTTTCATTTATAAGATCCTCAGTTTTACAGATGCTTTAGTTTAGAGAGTAAACTACGGATATGGATCTATGAAAGTACATCAATAACCATTAACATAATGTATTATAATGATTGTATAAACAGGTTAAATTTAGTCTGATAAACTTAAAGAAACTTGATGTAATTCTCTTTTAACATCATGAATCATGTTTAATAATCAATGAGAGTAGGATATATATGGTATTTGCCGTTCGTTTTGCTTTTTTTATATTTGGTCTTATTTTATTTAGTCTTGGAATTGCCATAACAGTAAATATGCAGCATCTCGGACTTCAGCCATGGGATGTATTGAGTGTGGCATTAACGAATAGATTTGGCTTGTCCTTCGGTACGTGGTCTATTATTATTGGAATTATTTTAGTATGTGTAGCATGGATATTAGATAGAAGCTATGTAAAAATAGGAACGTTTTTAAATATCATTGTTATTGGACTTTTCGTTGATTTATTTCTATGGTTGGATTTTTTACCGAAAGAGACAAATATTTTCATAGATTCAATTGTTATTATAGTTGGGACATCAATTGTTGGTTTTGCTGGAGGCTTATATAATGCAGCAGGGCTTGGTTCAGGACCGAGGGATGGCTTTGTACTATCTATCGCTGAAAAACTAAACAGATCGATTAGTAAAGTGCGTATCGTGATTGAAATTACGGTTGTCTTAATCGGATTTGCTCTAGGAGGACCAGTGTTCATTTTTACTTTTCTTTTAACCTTTATTCAAAGTCCGATTTTCCAATATTTTTATTTGAAATTTAGAGAAGTTATTCGAAGGCTGGATGAGAATCATAATAAAAATCTACAACGTAGAGTAGCAAAAGTAAAATAAGTAAAGAGACCAAAGTGATGCAGTATCTCATGATTAGATATTGCACCACTTTGGTCTCTTTTTATGAAATAAGCAAGTAAAAAATTCTGCACAAATTTATTCTTATTCAGAGATCGCTAAGTCTAGCTCTAAGCGCCAAAAACTATGAGCTAACGCGAGCCGCCCTACAATAAAGAAGACTTGACGATTGGCAAACCGTCAGGCGCAGACAGAGTCATAGTCGCACTTTCATCGACTAAGTTCGGTCACGGTCCTGTGACCAACGTCGATACTAGCTCGTCGTGTCCGTCGTGCCCTATAGGTGAAAGTCAACATCGGCTTTGTTATCGGCTTTGTTTTATAAGGAAGCCCAACTAAAACCAGGCTAAAGCCTAACGTTGGATACCCCTAAAGGGGCATGTTTCCTTTATCTCGAGGGTAAAGGAAGTTCGACTAACATCGAAGCCCCCAAAGAACGGGGGCGCAATCTCTACGTTTTTACGACGCACAGGACGTACTAGTGCAGGACGTTGTACTGGTGACGTCATGCCTTTAGCCTGTAAGGGCGCGACTTTCGCTTTTTGGTCTTAAAAATCCTATGTATGCTAGATTATTTTATTTAGTGTATACTCCTTAGTATCGTATAATATATTTAACGTAGTATCTATATCATATTCACGGATAACATCTTGAAGTACAAACCAGGTGATTATCATAACGATGATGACAACGAGTATAATTGTTAATACGGCTAATTTACCTTTCATAGAGTGCCCTCCTTTAGTTCCTAAAACAAGGATATCAAACGTAGTGCACCCTGTAAATATTAAACAAATTTTAGGTGAATCGGAAAGAAGTGGGAATAGATGAAAGAAAAATATATTTTATCATTAGATCAAGGTACAACAAGCTCACGTGCTATTTTATTTAATCAAAGAGGAGAAATTGTCTCTACTACTCAGAGAGAGTTTACACAGTTTTTTCCAGAATCAGGTTGGGTGGAGCATGATGCTGAGGAAATTTGGCAAACGATGTATGATTGTATTGAAGAACTTTTTGAAAAGCGATCCATCCATCCGCAACAAATTGCAGGGATTGGAATATCCAATCAACGAGAGACGACTGTTGTCTGGGATAAACACACAGATAAACCAATTTATAAGGCGATTGTGTGGCAATCAAGGCAGTCTGAGTATATTTGTCAGGAATTGAGAGAAAAGGGCTATAATGAGCTTTTTACAACGAAAACAGGGCTATTACTAGATCCATATTTTTCAGGTACTAAGGTGAAATGGATTTTAGATCATGTAGATGGTGCACGAGAAAAGGCTGTAAATGGAGACTTGCTATTTGGGACTATTGATACTTGGCTTATTTACAAGCTTTCTGGTGGAACAACTCATGTGACAGATTACTCTAATGCTTCTCGTACACTAATGTTTAACATTCACGATTTACAATGGGATGAAGAATTATTGGAGATTTTAACAGTTCCAGAAAACATGCTTCCAACAGTCTGTTCCTCTTCAGAAATTTATGCATATTCAAATGTAGATTATTTTCAGGGGGTAGAAATCCCAATTGCTGGTATTGCAGGTGATCAACAGGCAGCTTTATTTGGGCAGGCTTGTTTTGAAGAAGGTATGGCAAAAAATACATATGGAACTGGTTGCTTCATGCTGATGAATACGGGCAAAAAAGCTGTAACCTCTGATCATGGTTTATTAACTACGATTGCATGGGGACTTGATGGAGAGGTAGAGTATGCGTTAGAAGGTAGTATTTTTGTAGCAGGTTCAGCTATTCAATGGTTACGTGATGGATTGAAAATTCTAGATCATGCTGCAGAGTCAGAGGAATATGCGACATCTATTACTTCTAATGAGGGAGTGTATGTTGTTCCGGCATTTGTTGGTTTGGGAACACCTTATTGGGATAGTAATGTACGTGGGGCTATGTTTGGTATTACAAGAGCAACATCACGTGCTCATATTGTTCGTGCTACATTAGAAGCGTTAGCTTATCAAACTCGTGATGTACTTGAAGCGATGATGGCAGATGCAGAGCTTCCATTGAAGGCTTTACGTGTTGATGGTGGTGCGATATCGAATAACTTTTTAATGCAGTTTCAAAGTGACGTATTAGATGTACATGTAGAACGTGCATCTATTCAAGAAACAACTGCTTTAGGAGTGGCATATTTGGCTGGACTTGCTGTAGGATTTTGGCAGGATAAAAAAGAAATAGCTGAGCAATGGCAAAAGGATTATACTTTTCATCGTAATATGACGGATGAACAGCGAGATAAATTATATAAAGGCTGGAAAAATGCAGTGGAAGCAACACGTGTTTTCACTTCATTAGAATAATTAAAACAAGAGGTTGTATACTTATAATGGTGTACAACCTCTTGTTTTATGTCCGTAAAAAATAGATTTATAAAATATTCATTTGATAATCAGCTAGATTCAGTTCACTGTATTTCCCAAGTGCAATCAGAGCTAATTCACGGCCGACATAAGGTCCAATAGTTAAGCCAGAGGCACCAAGTCCATTAGCAAGGAATAGTCCTTTATAATTTGGAAGTTCACCGATAATTGGTAAAGAGCCAGGAATAAATGGTCGATAGCCAACTTTTATTTCCTTTAATTCTAGATCAGCTAATTCAGGCGCGACTTCAATTGCTTTAGATAAAACCTCGTGAACTCCACCAGCAGTTATATTAGGATTAAAGCCTGCAGCTGATTCATGTGTTGCACCAATGATGATGCGGTCATCGAATGGTAAAATATATTGATTATTTGGTGGCATGATGACTGGCCAATTATCCATATTAATGTGACTTGCTTCTAGATGAATGATTTGTGCTTTCTGTGGATAGGCACCTAGCTTCATATCAAGTGGCTTTAATAAATCATCGAGCCATGCACCTGTAGCAGCTACAACAGCGTCTGCATGAATTTTTTCACCATCTACTTGAACCCCGATATTTTTCTGCTGTTCAACGATTAAAGAAGCATTTCCTTGAACTAATTTGGCACCTAATTTTTCTGAAGCTCTAAGTAATGCGTTACGAACAGCATTTCCATCCACACGTGCTGCTCCGCTAACGTAAATAGAATGACAATCTTCTCTGAGCAATGGTACCATTGCTACCGTTTCTTCTGGAGAGAGCTTTTTTATTTCTCCGATCTCGGGAGCATCTACTTTTCTGGTATACGCTCTTTCTTCAGCAGCAAGTAATCTCTCTTCACTTCTATGTAAGGCAATTAATCCAACTCGTGAATAGCCTGTATTTTCTTCACCTTGATGAGCAAGTTCTTTAATAATTTCCGGGTAAAAACGAGCACCCGATCTTGCTAAATTGTACCATGCCATATTACGTCGCTGGGCTAACCATGGGCCGATTATTCCAGCTGCAGCATCTGTTGCCCGACCAATGTCATTGCGGTCGACAATGGTAACTTCAGCTCCTTCTTTTGCAAGATGATAGGCGGTACTTGCACCTAAAATACCTGCACCAATAACAACTACTTTTTTCATATTTTAACGTCCTTTATGTTTAAGTTTTCCCACTGTCTTCATGTTAGCATAAGTTAGTTATGAATTCGATTACTTGCTTTTTGAGGAAAAAGTCTAGCTAAAAGGATGTATAAGATAAATGCACTTCCTGTTCCAACTACCCATGACATTTGAAAGAAAGCCTCTAACATAGGAATAAATTGACCAAGTAAGCATGGCAAGCTTGTCAGAATGATAGTAAAGAATGCTTGGATATTAAATCCAAAGTAATAGCGATAAATCCCTTCACCAGTATATAGAGAAAGTATATCCAACTTTTTCTTTGAAATAATAAAATAATGTGCAAGCATAACCCCTGCTACAGGACCAAGCATAGCACCAATCATATTTAATAAGGTAAAGATGCTTGTTGCTTCCTCCATCCATTTCCAAGGCATAATGATAAGTCCCAAGATAGAGATGATAAATGCACCTGATTTGAAGTTTAGTTTCTTAGGAAATAATGCTGCCATTTGATAGCCTGCAGGTACAATATTTCCGGTAATATTAACAGATAATGTGGTTAAACAAAGTGTGAAAACAGCAAGTAATATCGCAAAATAATTATCAAAATAGGCAACTACATCAAGGACATTCCATATCGGTGTTCCGTATGCTATTTCTGATCCAACGATAATTGCAATACTAGCAAAAGCAAATAAAAGATAAGTAATGACTAAGCCAATAGATTGTCCTACTACCTGAGCTTTTGTAGAAGTAGCAAAACGGGTGAAGTCAGAAACATTTACAATCGGTGCTGCCCAGGATGCGATAATTGCAGTAATCCCAGCGATGAATAAAATAATTTCATTTCCTGCTGCTATTTGTGGGATATGGTTTAGAATAGGAGCAATTCCTCCAGCTAATTGAACTGCCCAAATTGCCATACCACCAAAAATAACATATACAAAAATAGAAAGAATATTGGTGAATCGGTTTAATAAATCAACCCCAAAAATAATAAAAACAATATTAAATAACCAGAAGATAACAAATGCAATAAGTTGCGCTAATGTCAAACCGAAAAAATTAAAATCTCCACCAAGTGTTAGAAAGCTAGGGGAAATTTTCCCGATAAGAATAAGCATGGCCTGACTTCCTGCAAAGGTTTGAAAGCCAAACCAAAATGTAGCTGCAATTACACCACGTAATGTTCCAATAATGATACTGCCTTTTTCTCCAAATGAGGAACGCAAATAAATAGAAAAGGGAATTCCATAAGTGGAACCTGCATGACCATTTAATACCATCATAAGAGCAAGTAAAATAGCTGCCAGCATAATAGCAGAAAACACTTGCATTACGGAGAAACCTAAAGCAAATAATCCACCTACAACAAGGTAATTTGGGATATTATGTACAGAACCCATCCAAATCGTTAGATAATCTCTTGTTTTCCATGTTCGCGCAGACGATTCTGTAGGAAGAATATCTTTATTAAAGCTATTTGGTATATACTGTTCACGTATTTGATTGTCCAAAGCTGCTTTTCCTCTCTAAAATTACTCACACGTTCAAATTATCTCATAATTTATAGTAAACTTCATTATCATTTTATTTATTCCGATAGAAAACCCATTTCCCCATCGAGTATGGGGCAGATCCTAATGATAAAATATGCTAAAAATATGAAGAGGTGTAAAATGTATTTGACATCTAATTTATCTTATTTTACAATAAAGGTGTAAAAGATGTTTTACAATTACCGAGGTGGTGCATATATGCGGAACAGAATAAAAGAGTATCGCGAAAAGAAAAATATCTCTCAAGGGAAGTTAGCGGATTTATGCAATGTCAGTAGACAAACAATCAATGCAATTGAGAATAATAAATATGATCCAAGTTTACAATTAGCCTTTAATATTGCTAAAACTTTAGCAGTTAGGGTTGATAATCTATTTTTAAATGAGGGAGAGATGGAAAATGAGTAAAAAAGTTGAAATAAGTTTATTTAGTATTGTTACCCTAATTTTATTAGCAAACATTATTTATAAGCTTACTATGGGAAAAGAAATTGAGTTTTATGAAATTATAGCAATGGGTGTGTTTTCAATGTTTTTGTTATATGCAATCACATGGGGAAATAAAGCTGAAAAGAATGGTATATTACAAGATGAAGAACTTGGCCGGAAAATTACAGAGACAGCTTCGAACATAAGTTACACCATATTATATTTCGTTATACTGGCGGCTATACTTGCTGACAAACTAGTAAATGGAACTAGTAATGTATTTTTGTTAGCTGTATTCATTTTTGCGTTGATAATATTCCCATTTGTTCAATATTTAGTTGCTAAAAAGTATAAATAATTAATTGGAATCCTGATTTTGAAAACAATCTAATCTAGTTGCTTCTCCCCTATTGGAAGCGAGAGGATAATAACTGAGGAGGGGTAAGGGCCGTTACTGCAGGGTTAATAAGTGGAGCAGTTCAAAAATATAGGAAAGTAAGTAAAATATTAACCATCTCCTTAGAAATTATGGTAATCTAGTGGGGGATAAAATAATATAACGATATTTGAAAAGATAGATAAGGAGAATGATTATGAACAAGACACTTGTTTTTGGACATAAGAATCCAGATACAGATACAATTTGCTCAGCTATTGCTTGTGCAGATTTAAAGAACAAACTAGGTGGCAATGTGGAAGCAGTTCGTCTAGGTGCAGTTGGAAAAGAAACACAATTTGCACTTGATTATTTTGGTGCTGAGCTACCTCGTTTAATTGAGCAAGTAGAAGATGCTGAACAAGTTATTTTAGTAGACCACAACGAGTTTCAACAAAGTGTGGATAATATTAAAGATGTTCGTATTGCTGAAGTTATTGATCATCATCGAGTCTCTAATTTCGAAACTGATGAACCTTTATACTTCCGTGCGGAGCCTGTAGGTTGTACAGCAACAATTCTTTATAAAATGTATAAAGAAAACGATGTAGAAATTTCAAAACAGGTAGCAGGTTTATTACTTTCTGCTATAGTTTCAGATTCTTTATTATTTAAATCTCCTACTTGCACAGAAGAAGATATTGCAGCTGCAAAAGAATTAGAAAAGCTAGCTGATGTTGATGTGAATACATATGGCTTAGATATGCTTCAAGCAGGTGTAGATTTAAGCGATAAAACAATTGCAGAAGTATTGACAATGGATGCTAAGGAGTTTGCAATGCATGATGCAAAAGTAGAAATTGCACAGGTAAACACTGTAAATACTGCAGAAGTTTATTCACAGCAAGCTGAATTTGAAGCAGAAATTGAAAAGAAAATTGCTGAAAATGGATTAGATTTATTTGTTTTCGTTGTAACAGATATTATTAATAGTAACTCTGAAGTGTTAGCTTTAGGTACTGGTCAAGCTAAAGTAGAAGCGGCATTTGGAGTAGCATTGGAAAATAATCGTGCATTACTTGAAGGTGTTGTTTCACGTAAGAAGCAAGTTGTACCGAGTTTAACGAATGCATTTGCATAATTAATAAAAGCGTCCTGACGGAAATTTCGCCAGGACGTTTTTTTCTGTAGAATTATAAATCAAATGTTTTCACATTCACTGTAAATTTCTCTAATGCTTCATGATCGATATCATAGCCAATACCTGGTTTATCTGGAACTGTAATTACCCCGTTTTCAACTTCAACAGCAGGGTCGATAATATCTTTTTCCCAGTAACGAGAAGATTCAGCTGTATCTCCAGGAAGTGTGAAATTACTTAATGTTGTAATTGCGATATTATGTGCACGTCCAACACCAGCTTCTAACATACCTCCACACCAAACATCGATACCATGTTCCTTACAGTAATCATGAATACGTTTGGATTCGGAAAGACCACCAACACGTCCGATTTTAATATTAATAATCTTACAGCTGCCAAGCTTTATTGCTTTTTTAGTATCCTCTAAGGAATGAATACTTTCATCTAAACAGATAGGAGTTTTCATTGCCGCTTGAAGATCCGCATGGTCAACAATATCATCATGTGCAAGAGGTTGTTCAACCATTGTTAGGTTAAGATCATCTAATTGCTGTAAATGTTCGATATCGTCTAATGTATATGCAGAGTTTGCGTCTGCCATAATTTGTGTGTCAGGGAAATGCTTACGAACTTCACGTAACACATCTACATCAAAGCCAGGCTTAATTTTAATTTTAATACGTTTATAGCCTTTTTCTACATATTTTTTCACATTAGCAAGGAGAGCTTCTACTGTTGGTTCAATTCCTAAGCTAATTCCAACATCAATCTGTTTTCTTTCTCCACCAAGTGCTTCTGCAAGTGAGATGTTTTTGCGTTTTGCATATAGATCCCAAATGGCACCTTCTACTGCTGCTTTTGCCATGTTATGACGGCGGATTGGCTTGAAAATTTCATATACGTCATCAGGATGATTTATTGTATTATCACGTAAAAGTGGAATTAAGAAATCTTCAATTACATGCTCATTTGTTTTTACTGTTTCTTCAGCATACCATGGGCTATGAAATGCTACAGATTCACCATAACCAATATTTCCTTCTCCGTCGATAGCTTCTACGATGAAAAAGTCACGTTCCTGGAAGGTACCGAAGCTTGTTGTAAATGGATCGAGTAATTTCATTTCTACTTTTCTTAATTTAATCTGTTTAATTGGAATTGTCATGTTGTTATTCCTCCTCATTATTTAAAGAAAATACATAATAGCTTTGATTCTTTTCTGGAATGCGTAAAATATTAGTAGCTTGGTAACCAAGTGCAAACAGCTTTTCAAAAACTTCTCGAACTTGATAACGCCAATTTTTGGCTAACTCAAAATTATCTTTTTTCATTGTCTGAAAATCTTCTGGAATCTCTACAAACCAAACTCCTGGAGCTAAGTCATCTTGGTATGCTTCTGTTAATACTGGCTCTTGATTAGCGGCTTGACGTAGTAAAACTTTATTTTCATCCAGCTCAGGCTTGTGCACTTGATGCTCTTTTGTAATATCCCATTTAATAATAATACGATCAGTAGGAAGACCTTGATTCAAGCTGTCATTTAATGAACCATAATGATCTTGTAAATAGATTGCTCCAGTTGCACCGAGTTTATGGATATTTAAATAAGCATTTCGGCTTTCAAGTGGGTCGAATGTCCATGTGATCATCTCATAACCCATCTCTTTAGCAATTTTCGCTTGTTTTAATTTTAGTATTCTACCTAAACCACGGTGACGATGTTCTGGTAGGATGCCCATCATATGTGAACATAGATATGCTTTTTTTGTTTTAGGGTCATAGCCAGGAAAGCTATTTAAAAAACCAATAAGCTCCTTGTCTATAAAAGCTCCTAAATAAATACCGCCATTATGATTAGCGGTATATGTTTGATGAACAGGGATTGGCGGCATGCTCCAAACAGTCTCTTCTACCTGTTGCATGATATTCATGTCATCAATGGAAGTTAATAAACGAATTTCTATATCTT
Source organism: Ornithinibacillus sp. 4-3 (assembly GCF_040958695.1). Classification (NCBI taxonomy): domain Bacteria; kingdom Bacillati; phylum Bacillota; class Bacilli; order Caryophanales; family Bacillaceae; genus Ornithinibacillus; species Ornithinibacillus sp. 4-3. The sequence goes on along the minus strand of NZ_CP162599.1, from coordinate 2,674,503 downwards.
TCATAACAAGCATATTCCTCCTAATCTTTAAGCGTCTAGCTTTGCAGTACGAATTAATGCATTTATCATTACCTCTACCGCTTGTGGGAGGATTTCATGGTTAAATGTCATTTGAGCATGATGTAAGCCAGGCGAAAGGTCACATCCTACAGCAAGCATTGTTGCTTTAATATGTGGACGTTTAATTGTAAAGAAGTGGAAATCATCTCCACCAGTTGTTACTACCATTGGTGCCAATTGCTCTTCTCCAACCGTTTCAACAATAGCGTCACGTAAAAGGCTAGTTGCATCATCATTAATTACTGCTGCAGGTAAATGAGCTGAAAAGTCTAAGTCAATTTCAATCCCATGATGTACTGCAAGTGTTTTTGCAATTCCTTCCACTTTTTCAACGAGTTGATCCATTGCTTCGTTTGTTTGCGCACGCATATCCAAGGCAAATGTTGCATTCCCAGGAATAATATTAGTACTTTTTCCACCTGCTTGAAAGGATGTCATTTTTGCAGAGTGAGGTACTAACGGGTTAAGATACATATTATTAAGCATTTGGAAAAACTCTGTACCAACTAAAATAGCATTTGCATTTAGATGAGGGCGTGCCCCATGTGCATCTTCTCCTTTAATTGTACCTCTAACGGTGCGAGCTGAACCGTGCTGTAAGGCAGGCGCGAATTGTCCATGACGTAATTCTTCAATAGGTCTTAGATGCATCCCGTAGAAATAATCAAGATCATCTGCTACGCCGCGTTCTACCAGTGCAAGAGCACCGCCACCTTTTTCTTCAGCAGGTTGGAAAATAAAGCGGAAAGTTCCTTTTTCAGGTGCACCATTTTCCAGCATATGTAGAAGTGCACCAATTACAATTGTCATATGTGCATCATGTCCGCAAGAATGATTTGCTTTGAATTCACCATCTACTTCTTGCCATAGTGCATCCATATCTGCACGAATTCCAATAACTGGTTTGCCTGTACCAATTTCTACAACAAGTCCAGGAATATCTTCAAATGTTGTTACTTTGCATGAGTAAGGCTCAACTAATTTTTTTATATAAGCTGTTGTTTCATATTCTTCCCAACTAAGCTCTGGGTGTTTGTGAAGATGGGTAAAGATGTCTTGTAGCCTATCACTGAAAGCTTGTGTTGTCATATCCCAAAATCCTCTCCTAATTAAAGAAATTTTATAAATAATGTAAATATCTACATTTTATCACATGAGGATACTTTCGCAATATGAGTGTATGCCAGAAGTAGGCTTGTATAGAACGAAAAGCGCAGAGCGCCCGCTTAAAAACGTAGAGATTGGAGCGGCACAACCGAGATAAAGGAAACACGGTGAGGTAACGAACCGATGTTGACTTATTGTAGGGTGTGACGCGAAATCTCTTAGTTTTTGGCGCTCGGAGCTAGACAGCGCTATCTCTGAATATGCATTAATTTGCGTAAATTTTATATACTTTCTTACTCTATTAAAAGACTGCTAGAAAATAATATTTCTAGCAGCCTCAACTTATGAACGTGGTTCCATTTCTACATATGTTTGACAGGTCTTGTGACCGTTTTGAGCACAATAAATACATTCGTTTACTTGTATTTTTCCGAGTGCATAATTAATAGCTTCTGTTGTTGTTTTAAAGAAATGTTCTGGCCCGATAATATCATATAATCCACTTTTCTCTAGCATTTTAAGTGGATGTTCCTTTAATTCTGCTATTAATACCACGCCGTTTGTTTTTTGAAAATCGCGTACCAATGTGGCTAAGTTAGCTTCACCTGTTACATCAATGGTGGAAACATGCCGCATTTTCAAAATGAGTACAGCCGGTCGTTTGTTGAGACTTCGGGTAATTAATGTTTCAAAACGATCAGATGCTCCAAAAAATAATGGACCATGTACTGTAAAGCTAGCAATTTGTGGACAAACCTTCTCAGGTGTTTTAATCACATTATGATTTTCTGCTTTGATATTTTCTACTGCTAGGACACCACTCATCTGTTTGATAAATAAAATCATAGCAAGAACTAGTCCAACTGGAACGGCAATCGTTAAATTAACAAATACTGTTAATAAAAATGTTGCAAGGAGTACGAGTGAATCAGCAGTGCGTAGTTTTAAAATATGCCAGAAAGCTTTGCGTTCACTCATATTAAAGGCAACAATCATAAGAATAGGTGCCATACTTGCCAGTGGAATATGTGCTGCATATGGCGCAAAAAGAAGCACAGTTAATAGAACAAATAATGCTTGAACAACTCCAGATATAGGGCTGACTGCACCTGCTCGAATATTTGTTGCCGTACGTGCAATTGCACCTGTTGCAGGAATTCCTCCAAACAATGGCGTAACCATATTCGCAACTCCTTGACCTACTAGCTCGCGGTTGGAATTATGTTGTTTTCCTGTCATTCCATCTGCAACAACTGCAGAAAGTAAGGACTCAATACCGCCTAGCATAGCGATAACAAATGCAGGCTGCCATAAATACAGGATTTTTTCCCAGCTTAAGTCTGGTAATGTAAGACTTGGAATTTTTTGAGATATACCGCCGAATTCAGTTCCAATAGTAGCTACTTTATCTGGAAATAAAAGAATACTGATAAATGTAGGAATAATTAGTGCAACGAGTAAAATAGGAATCCTTGGAAAGAACTTAGGCACAAATATAATCAGTAAAATTCCAATAATGGCAAGCAACACACTATAGAAATTAAAAGTCCCAATATTTTGAATGATTTGTAGCATATTTTCATGAAAATATTCTTTCTTCTCCATGTTCTGTAAACCTAAAAACCCCTCGATTTGCCCGGAAAAAATAATAACAGCAATTCCAGAGGTGAAACCAATGGTGACGGATCGTGGGATAAACTTTATTAGATTACCAATCTTAAAAAATCCCATAATGACTAGCATAATCCCTGCTAAGAATCCTGCAATAAGTAAGTCTTCATAACCATACTGTAAGACAATAGCAAGAAGTATTGGGATAAAAGCTCCCGTAGGACCAGCAATTTGAAAACGAGAACCACCCATCAAAGCAACAATTAGTCCGGCAATAACAGTTGTATAAAGCCCATACTCAGGCTTAACTCCTGAAGCAATAGCAAAAGCCATTCCTAGTGGGATGGCAACAACTCCTACAGTAATTCCGGCAATTAAATCTCGACGTAAATCACTTACCGTCAACCCAGTAAAGCGATTATCTTTAAACACTATACCTGATCGCTCCTTAATTTATAATAAACAGCTAGTAATTGAAATGATTTTCAAAAAGCTTTAACATTATATCATAACCGACAAGAAAAATGAGGATATGATAGAAATAGTAATACTTTAACAAATTAAAACAAACTATACTAAATTTTAAGATTATTTATGTTTACAAATAAAGACAAAATAAAGTAAAATTTGATATAAGAGGAAGGAGGAGAAAAAATGTGGAAAGAGTTTAAAGAATTTGCATTTGAAGGAAATGTTTTAGACCTAGCAGTTGCAGTAATCATTGGTGCAGCATTCGGTAAAATCATAACTTCTTTAGTAGAAAATATTTTTATGCCAATTATTGGTGTGGTTTTAAGCGGGGTAAATTTTGAAGGCCTCTCATATAAAGTAGGGGATGCAGAGATTATGTATGGCGCATTTATTCAATCTGTTTTTGATTTTCTTATTATAGCACTCTGTATTTTCCTATTTATTCGTTTATTAATGAAATTCAAACGCAAACAAGAAGAGGTAGAAGAGGAAGAAGTAGAAGCACAAGAAGCTTTATTAACAGAAATTCGTGATTTACTAAAAGAACAAAATCAGAAAAACTAATAAAAACTGATCTGCGATAAAAGCAGGTCAGTTTTTATTAGAAGGATAATCTTATAATTTATAACCAGTCCGGCTTTTAAATCTTTTTAAAATAACATGGCTTTCCACTCGCGTAATTCCTTGAACAGAATAAAGCTCGCGGTTAATAAATTCCTCTAATTTCTGGAAATCTTCAACAAGCACATGCATATGTAATGTGCTTGGCCCAGTCATTTGATAAATACTTGCGACATTTAGATTTGCAGCTAAATTTTCTGCTACTTCTAATAATTGTTTAGGCTCTACATCAACTTCAAAGAAAGCAGATACTTTCTGACCTATTTTTTCTGAATTAATTACCACAGTAAATTTTTCAATAACTCCAGAATCCACCAAATGCTGGATTCTATCTTTTACTGCAACTCTTGATAAACCAACAACTTCAGCAAGCTCTACGTAAGATTTACGGCCATCTTTAATCAATTCCTCTAATAATTTTCGATCGATATCATCATATTTACGCATGACAGGACACCTCATTTTTTTATGTTTAAGGAGCTTTTTTATTTTTAGCTTAACAACTTTTATATAAATCGTAAAATATGCATATATGTTGAATAAATGAAGAATTATTCTCCTTCATCTTATCATACTTAACAAAATGAAAGCATATAAAACCATTATAGTATAAAAAGAAAGCAATGATAGTCAATTTTGATTTAAAATAAAGTAAAGGATTGACAAAGATATACAACTTTATTATGATAAATAAAGGATTTATACGATGTTTTTTTACTCATTAATTTATAAAACAAAATGTTAGGAGAGCGTTATTTATGGTATCTTTTGATAAATTATCCCACCCATATCCAATTAAAAGGCAGGCTACTTATGGGCGCAATGGTATGGTTGCTACATCTCAAGCAACAGCAGCACAAGCAGGACTAGAAATACTTAAAAAAGGTGGAAATGCGATTGATGCTGCAATTGCAACAGCAGCATGTTTAACTGTTGTTGAACCGACATCTAATGGTATTGGTGGAGATGCATTTGCATTAGTATGGACAGAAGGAAAGCTACATGGACTTAATGCTAGTGGATGTGCACCTAGGAATATTTCTACTGAAAAAGTAAAAGCGGCAGGTTATGAAGAAATGCCAGACTATGGTTGGACACCAGTTACAGTTCCGGGTGCTCCAAGTGCTTGGAAGGCTTTATCAGAAAGATTCGGTAAATTACCGTTAACGGAAGTATTAGAACCAGCAATTCGTTATGCAGAAGAAGGCTATGCAATTCCAGCTAATTTAAGCAGATTATGGAAGAGCGCTTATGATACCTTTAAGAAAGAATTAAAAGGAGAAGCATTTGATGAATGGTTCCGTGTATTCGCTCCAGATGGGCATGCTCCAAAAGCAGGAGAAATTTGGTCATCTCAAGATCATGCAAACACATTACGCTCCATTGCAGAAACAAATGCAGAATCTTTTTATCGTGGAGAGCTAGCAGATAAAATTGTAGCTGCTTCAGAAGCAAATGGTGGTTATTTTGTAAAAGAAGATTTAGCAGAGTGCTATGCAGAGTGGGTAGACCCGATTAGCGTGAACTATCGTGGTTATGATGTATGGGAAATTCCTCCAAACGGCCAAGGAATCATTGCATTACAGGCATTAAAGATTTTAGAAGGCTTTGATTTAACGGAGAGAGATACAGTAGACTCTATGCATAAGCAAATTGAATCTACAAAACTAGCATTTACAGATGCATTACAACATGTAACAGATTCGAAGCATATGAAGCATACAGTAGAAGAAATTTTAAGTGATGCCTACGCAGAGCATCGTAGAAGCTTAATTTCTGAAGAAGCTTTACTACCAGTAGCTGGTAAACCATTTGGTAGTGGAACGGTTTATTTATGTACTGCTGATAATGAAGGAAATATGGTTTCCTTCATTCAAAGTAACTATAAAGGGTTTGGATCAGGTATTGTTGTTCCAGGTACTGGAATTGCAATGCAAAACCGTGGGAAAGATTTCAAATTTGATGAGGAGCATGTGAATGTATTAAAAGGTGGTAAGCGAACTTACCATACAATTATTCCTGGTTTCTTAACAAAAGGAGATCAGCCGGTAGGTCCATTCGGATTAATGGGTGGATATATGCAACCACAGGGTCATTTACAATTAGTCGTAAATACAATTGATTTCAAACTTAACCCACAGCAAGCAATTGATGCACCACGCTGGCGTTGGGATTATGGAAAGCATGTAGAAGTAGAAGAAAGATTTCACCATCATCTTGCTGATGGATTACATCAAAAAGGACATGATATACAGATTGCGCTTGATCCTAATGGCTTTGGTCGTGGGCAAATCATTTGGCGTGATCCAGAAACAGGTGTATTAGTTGGTGGAACAGAGTCACGTACAGATGGAGCAGTAGTTGCTTGGTAATCTATACATGAATAAGTTTTTATAAAGCCTTAGAAGGATGTCACGAATTTACAATTTTTTTAATGGGAATTCGGATGTAATCTTTTCAAGGTCATACGGATATAAGAAAGAGAGAGGGAATCAGGTTAAGTTTAACTGGTTTCCTTCTTTCATTTGTAACTGTGTACATCTAAAGTAATTTACAGAAATGAAGGAAGTGTTTTTTTGAAAACGCAAATTGATCTTTTTATCGCTTTTTTTCGATCAGGAATGCTAGGGTTTGGCGGTGGAATGTCAGCGATTCCGTTAATGCAACGAGAAGTTGTAGGTACATTCAAGTGGATGGATGATGACGAATTCTCTGATTTACTGGCATTAGCTAATACATTACCTGGTCCAATAAATACGAAGCTATCAGGTTATATTGGTTATCGAGTAGCTGGATTTAAAGGTATGCTTACGGCGTTAATTGCTACAACAGTGCCTACTATTATTTTGATGATTATATTATTAACAGCCTTGAATGCTTATAAAGATACACCATGGGTACAAGGAATGGCGAAGGGAGCTATTCCAATTGCTGCAGTTATGATTGGAGTAATGGCTTGGGATTTTATTAGAGTTTCTAAAAATGCAATGGGGTGGGTATCTACGCTTGGAATTGCAGTGCTGAGTGTTGTGGCAATGCAGGTATTCCATATTCACCCAGCTATTGTTGTTGCAGTCTTAATTGTTGCTGCTTTACTTTATCGTGAACGAAGTAGGCAGGTGGAAAAAGAATGATTTATTTAAAAATATTTCTAGCCAATTTCATAGCAAATATTTTGGGATATGGCGGGGGACCAGCAACAATTCCACTTTTAGAGCATGAAGTAGTCCATCGTTATGGATGGTATACTGTCAATGAATATAGTGAAATGGTGGCACTTGGAAATGGTTTGCCAGGCCCTATTGCAACAAAGCTTGCTGGATTTATCGGATATGATCAAGGAGGTATTCTGGGTGCAGCTATTGGTTTATTTGCTTCCGTAGCGCCTTCGATCATTTTATTATTAGTCCTATTACGTATTTTATTAAAATATAAAAATTCTCCTAAAGTAAAAAAGTTAACTCAATATGTACGTCCGGCGATTGCGGTATTGCTTGGTGTGATGACATATAATTTCTTTTTTAACTCCTATGAAAGCTCGGGAATTACCCATACGATTATTTTAGTCGTTGCTGGATATCTAGCTTTAGAAAGACTGAAAATAAGCCCTGTGTTTGTTGTAGCGGGAGCACTTATTTATGGAGCAGTATTTTTAGGATAAAAAAATAGACCCTATACTTTGTTTAAAGTAATAATTTGAGCAAGGTATAGGGTTATTATATGATAAGAGTAAGCACATAAATGACAGGAGGATTATTATGTTAAAGGAAACTGATGTTGTACTCATGCTAGTAGATGTACAAGGAAAACTTGCACAAATTATCCACGATAGTGAACAACTTCATAAGAAAACAGTTCAATTAATAAAAGGACTACAAACATTAAATATCCCAATTATTTGGATGGAACAAAATCCTCAAGGTTTAGGACCAACATCTCCAGAAATTTCAGAATTACTAACAACAGAAGCACCTATTTCAAAAATGACATTTAATGCGCTCGAAACGGAAGCAGTTATAAAGGAACTCCAACAAACAGAAAGAAAACAAGTATTGCTTGCAGGAATTGAATCCCATATTTGTATTTACCAAACAGCAAAAGCATTAACTTCTTTATCCTATAATGTACAAGTAGTTGCAGACGCGGTGAGCTCAAGAACTAAAGACAATCATGAACTTGCATTAAGCCGTTTGCAAAAAGAGAACATTTCATTAACCTCTGTTGAAATGGCTTTATTTGAAATGCTTCGAACAGCAGAGCATCCTAAATTTAAAGAAGTATTAAAAGCTATTAAATAGGGGGAAATATAGATGAAAGAGTTAATGTTTAATACCTTCTCCATTACAGCACGCTGTAAAGAAACCGGCCAACTTGGTATCGCAGTGAGTACCGCACGCCCTTGTGTTGGCTCTCTTGTACCACATATTCTTCCAAATATAGGCGCTGTAGCGACTCAAGCACAGGTCAATCCTTATTTTGGTATCGACGGAATTCGTTATTTACAAGAAGGAAAAACAGCACAAGAAGTATTAGAAGCATTACAAAATGACGATGAGGATTATCATCTTCGTCAAGTAGCTATTGTGGATGCACAAGGAAATGCCGTAGCATTTACAGGAGATAATACGGTGCCATGGGCTGGACATTATGTTGGTGATCAGTTTGCCATAGCAGGAAATATGCTTGTTGGTGAAGATACGATTCAAGCAATGGCAGAGAGCTTTTCAGCATCAGAAGGGGGATTTTTGCCTAAACGATTATTGGATGCTCTAATTGCAGGACAATTAGCGGGAGGAGATAAACGTGGAAAGCAATCTGCAGCATTATACGTAGTAGATAAAGAAGCTTATCCATTATGTGATATACGTGCTGATGAGCACCAGGATCCTGTTACAGAATTAAAACGGATTTATGAAATTTGGGAAGATCAGCTTTTTCCATATTTGCAAGCTGCACCAAAAAAATATAGTTAGCTATTGAAATTAAAAATGTTTAGGTTGCCTGAGAAATTTTGGGCAACCTATTTTTATGAATTTTTTTATTTTTTAAAATGGCTCTGTGAAGGGAAAAAACAAATGTTTCCTTAAGGAAAAATAATTCTCCCCCTAAAATATACTTGACAAAATGAAACGAGACACATAAAGTGGTGATATAAAATAAAGTTTACCGAAGGAAAGATTTAAGGGGGAAAGCATAATGCAGAAAAGTTGGAAAAAATTTATCATCTTAGGAGTAATCATGGGAATGCTATTCTTAGTAGCATGCAGCTCAGATAACGGAAATGGATCTGGAGATGATGATAAAATCCAAGTAGTTACAACCATTGCGCAAATCGGAGAGCCATTATCGGTAATTGGTGGAGAACATGTTAATGTAGAAAGTTTGATGGGGCCATCTGTTGATCCACATTTATATAATCCAACACAAAGTGATATAGCAAAGCTTAGTGATGCAGATGTTATTTTTTATAGTGGATTAAATTTAGAAGCGAATATGGTTGATTCATTTGAAGCAATTGCAGGAGAGAAACCAGTATTAGCAATTGCAGAAACATTACCAGAAAGTGCTCTCTTAGATGACGAAGAAGAGGCAGGCGCTATTGACCCACATGTTTGGTTTGATTATAATTTATGGCAAGATGCATTAGATGCTGCAGTAGAAGAATTGAAAGAATTTGCACCAGATCATGCAGATGATTTTGAAGAAAATAAGCAGGCTTATTTTGCACAATTAGAGGAATTAAAGGAAGAAGCGGAAAAATTGCAAAGTATACCGAAAGAAAAACGTGTGCTTGTAACAGCTCATGATGCATTTGGTTACTTTGGTAAACTACATGATATTGAAGTAGTTGGTTTACAAGGATTAAGTACGGAAAGTGAGATTGGTGTTTCTGATATTAATGAAACAATTGCTTTAATTGAAGAACATCAAGTACCTGCTATCTTTGTTGAAAGTAGTGTGAATCAAGATTCCATCAATGCGGTTGTTGAAGGAGCATCTAATAACGGTGTTGAAGTAGAAATTGGTGGAGAACTATATTCAGATGCTATGGGTGAAGCAGGTACAGATGAAGGAACATATATTGGAATGTATAAGTACAATATAAATACTATTTATGAAGCATTAAAATGAGGCGTTAAGCGGAGGAGATGAGTAATTTGACATCATCTGTTATTCAAGTAGAGACTTTATCGGCTTCCTATCAAAAAAATAAAGTATTAAATAATGTGAATTTCAATGTCGAAGAAGGAACAATAACAGCAATTGTTGGACCGAACGGCGCCGGAAAGTCAACTTTAATAAAAACAATGTTAGAACTACATCCGAAATTGACAGGAAGTGTACGTTTTTGGAATAGCCCATTTAAAACAGCTAAAAAGAAAATAGGCTATGTTCCACAACGAGGATCCGTAGATTGGGATTTTCCAACAAATGCATTAGATGTTGTTACGATGGGATTATATGGGAAGATTGGCTGGTTCCGTCTTCCTTCTAAAAAAGATAAAGAAAAAGCAATGAATGCACTAAAGACGATGGGCATGGAAGATTATGCTCATCGTCAAATCAGTCAATTATCAGGTGGACAACAACAGCGTGTATTTTTAGCGCGTGCACTAGCGCAAGAAGCGGATTTATATTTTATGGATGAACCATTAGCAGGTGTAGATGCATCCACAGAAAAAGCAATCATGGCTATTTTGAAAGAGCTTAAGAGCAAAGGGAAAACAGTGTTGGTCGTTCACCATGATTTACAAACAGTCCCAGAGTATTTTGACCATGTGTTATTTTTGAATAAAACAGTATATGCACATGGAGAAACAAATGAGGTATTTACAAAAGAAAACATAGCAGCAACATATGGTGGCGAAATGCAATGGATTGGAAAGGGAGATCAATATGTGGTCCACACTACTTCAAAGTAATACCTTGTGGGTGTTATCAAGTACAATGCTTCTTGGTATTGTTGCTGGGGCAATTGGTTGCTTGGCATATTGGAAAAGGCAGAATTTGATGAGTGATGCACTTTCCCATGCAGCCCTTCCAGGTGTTGTTGTAGCTTTCTTAATCATACAGGAAAAAAACTTATTATTATTAGTTATTGGGGCAGCAGTAAGTGCATTACTTGGAGCATTTCTCATTCAATGGATAACAAATGCATCAAGAATTACAGAAGATGCTGCGATGGGAATGACGCTGTCTGTTTTTTATGGCGTCGGAGTCATGCTATTATCTATCGCTAATCGTTCTGCTGGAGGAAATCAAAGCGGTTTAAATAGTTTTATTTACGGGCAAGCAGCAGCAATGGTACGATCAGATGTGATTACAATGATGGTGCTAGCAGCTATCGTTTTATTTATTATTCTTATTGCATTTAAAGAGTGGAAGCTTTTTTTATTTGATGCTTCTTTTGCAAAAGGGATAGGTATGTCTGTTCGAGGAATGAATATTCTTTATACGATAATTCTTGTAACTACGATTGTGATTGGTCTTCAGGCTGTTGGAGTTATTTTAATGGCGGCTATGTTAATTATTCCAGCAGTAAGTGCTAGGTACTGGACACATTCCTTTAGAAATATGATTCTACTTGCTTCTTTTACTGGAGGAATTGCAGGCGGATTAGGTACATTGATAAGTGCAGCGGGTAGTGGACTACCAACAGGTCCTTTCATTGTTCTTGTTTCATCTACTATTTTCGTTGTTTCTTTATTATTTGGAAAAGAGAAAGGGATTGTCATTCGTTTTATCCAATTTAAAATACAGCAACGATCCTCTTACGTGAAAAAATCATTAACCGCGGATAAAGGGGGAGCACAATGACATATAGTTTATGGATTATTATCACAGCATCACTTGTTGGCTTATCCTGTGGAATCATTGGTGTCTTTCTTATTTTAAGGAAGCAAGCAATGATGGCAGATGCAATTAGTCATACTGTATTATTAGGAATTGTAATAGCCTATATGGCTACTCAGCAAATAACAGGTGTGGCAATGCTTATTGGTGGTGTTCTGGCAGGAATTCTTACCGCTTTTCTTGTGCAAACATTATCCAGTTTGAAAGTTCAGCATGATGCATCATTAGGGATTGTTTTTACAACTTTATTCGCAATAGGGGTTATCTTGATTTCTACATCAGTTGGTAATGTACATTTAGATGTTCAACATGCCTTAATGGGTGAAATCACATTTATACCTTTTACGACGATAGACTTACCTTTAATTGGAGCTGTACCGAAAGCAACAGCATTACTTGCTGTAGTTTTGTTGGTTGTTATTTTCTTTATTATTGCATTTTATAAAGAATGGAAAATTACTTCCTTTGATCCGGCGTTAGCAGCAAGTTTAGGAATACCAGTGCTTTTCCTTCATTATTTATTTATGACATTAGTATCTGTAACAACAGTTGCATCCTTTGATGCGGTTGGAGCAATTCTTGTTGTTGCGATGTTAATAACACCAGCAGCTGCAGCATATTTATGGACAGATAGATTAATTGTTATGTTAGTGCTCAGTGGTCTTTTCGGTGTGTTATCAGCAATTATTGGATACTGGATTGCAACAGCCTTGGATACGTCAATTTCTGGATCAATGGCTTTTGCAACAGGATGTATCTTCTTCATTAGCTTTCTTATCTCGCCAAAGCATGGACTTATTTCTAAAAGAGTTCAGCCTGCTAAAGTGAGTGAAGAGCATGTATCTTAATATAATAATGCAGCAATAGTATTAGCATTAGTTTAGTAGTTACAGCTGAACTAATGCTTTTTTTATGCTTATATTAGAGAAACTTTTAAGAAAATTGAAACTTTCCTTTCTTTATATGCGTCTAAATATAGAGACCTGTAGCGCACGGCGCATTTTTTTAAGTAGATTAATTTCCGTTAATAGCAAGATCAGCATAGATCTATTTTGGCGAAAAAGGGGAGAATGAGTTTGCAAAGAGTTGGAATATTAATTGCAATTATATTTTTATTAACAGCATGTAATTCAGAAATTACCTTCGAAGGCTCGGTTATTGACGAAGAATTTCCTGTTCCAACAAAAGCAAAAGTAGCAGATAAAAATGAAATTGATAATGAAGAGATGGAGGAATGCGTAAGGTATAATTGGAAACATGCTAGTGAAGTAGATAGTATACATAATAGCTATATTCAAGCAATAACTGCTTATGGATGGGAAGAGAGAAGAGGGGAAGAACAAGGAACATTGCGGATTTTTGAAAAAGGTATGAAAGTAATTTCAATTTCAACCCATTATGGTTATTTTATATTAAGTAAACAGATAGAAAATGCCCAATAAATCAAGGGGGATGGGAAAATGAAGTCGATACTTAAGCTATTCCTAGGGAGCTTATCCATATTACTCATCATAGGATGTCAAAAATTAGGTACACCAGACCTAACTGGTTATGTTGTAGGCAAATCAGATAACAGCATACTAGTGGTAGCAGATGAGAAACAAGATTTTTCATCGGCTGGTGGAGTAGATGAATTCTATGAGGCAATTAGCTTCCGTGGCGATATAGGAGAGGTTAAGCTCGGTGATCATGTGAAAGCCTGGCATACTGGAGAAGTAGCAGAATCCTACCCAGGTCAGGCTGAATTAGCTAAAGTAGAAGTGATCTCCCCTAAAGAAATAGATAGTGCAAAACTAAATACACAGGAAGTATTAGAGAAGGTAATTCAATTAAAAGAGGACCGTACAGTTGTTATAAAATCTATCGAATATCAAGCAGAAAAAGAAATTTGGCAAGTAGAAGTGACTTCTATTAATTCTGAGGAAGATAGAAATAGTGAAGTGGTTGAAATAGAGGATGATTAAAGCAATGATATAAAAAATCTAGAGCTATCATAAAATGCTCTAGATTTTTTAATGAAATAATAGAGTATAAAATTTGCGTAAATTAATGCTTATTCAGAGTCATCGTTGTCTAGCTCCGAGCGCCAAAAACTAAGAGCTAACGCGAGCCACCCTACAATAAGTCAACATCGGTTTTGTTTTATAAGGAAGCCCAACTAAAACCAGGCTAAAGCCCAACGTTGGATACCCCTAAAGGGGCATGTTTCCTTTATCTCGGTTGTGCCGCTCCAATCTCTACGTTTTTCGACGCATAGGACGTGCTAGTGCAGGCGTTGTGACAGGAAGTCACGTTTTTAGCCTGTAAGGGCGCTCTGCGCTTTTCGTTTTGAAATAAATTAACTTCCTCGGTGTTGTTGAGGCATTTGCATATGCATTTGTTGATTTTGCTGCATATGATGATGCATGCCTGGATGATGGTGGTTACCGTGCTGATGCCCGCCATGCTGATGGTTGGAATGATTATGATTTGGATGATGCTGATGATTTGAGTGGTGGTGGTGTCCACCATGCGGGTGGTGCGGCATTGGCTGCATATGATTATGATTCATACCATAGTAATGGTGATGATGGTGATGATGCACAACCCTTTCTTGATTACGAGTTTCTTCTTGATTCAATTTATTCACCTTCCTAATAATGTTTTAGGTTTAACTATTTATATATGTATGTAATGATAAGAAAAGCGAGCCTGTCTCTATAGAATTATTCGCTTTCATAAATAATTCACCTAAAAAATTAAAGGAGGATTTTTTTTGCAGTACAAACTAATTGATTCTCATATTCATTTTGACCAATATTCTGAAGCACAGCAGCAATATATTTTATCGCAATTAGAAAAAGATCAGGTGGAAGCATTGATTGCAGTATCCACAACCCTATCTTCTTCTGAGGAAACTTTACAGCTTGCAAGAAAGGATAATAGAATTAAACCAGCGTTTGGCTATCATCCAGAGCAAGCTTTGCCAGATGAATTAGAAATAATAAAACTCTTAGAATTTATTCAGAAGCATCAAGATGAGATGATTGCTGTAGGAGAAGTGGGACTGCCTTATTATTCACAAATGAAGAAGCAAATTACCGAAGTAGAAGGCCATATAGAACTATTAGATAACTTTGTTCAACAAGCGGCTCAATTAAAGAAGCCAATTGTACTACATGCTGTGTATGAAGATGCTTCTATTGCGTGTGATATCCTAGAAAAATATTCACATCCTTATGCACATTTTCACTGGTTTAAAGGTGATAAAAAAGTTGTTGCCCGAATGATTAGTAATAAATACATGATTTCTATTACTCCAGATGTTTTATATGAATCTGCTATTAAAGAGTTGGTTAAGACATATCCACTAGAATTAATAATGGTAGAAACAGATGGACCATGGCCATTTACTGGACCTTTTGAAAAAGAGTGGACAAAACCAAGGATGATGCATGCCATTGTAGAAAAAATAAGTAAAATAAAGGAAATAACATTAGAAACTGCTTATACAAATATATATAAAAACACAAAGCAATTTTACAGACTTTAGTATAGAACATGGAGAAGTTAACAAGAAATGTAAAAGGAATTTTCCATGAATGTCCTATAAAATCACATTTATCAAAAAATTTACATAGTAGGAATTATTTGGAACAGGTATAATGAAATTAATCGAAGTAAAAGAAAGGGGAAAATGTATGCGTCAACGAATTATGCTAGGAGCAGTCTTTTTATTTTTTGGTGTAGGCTTCTTATTGCATCAAATGGATGTTTGGAATTTCCCACAAATATTAGGGGATTGGTGGCCAGTTATTTTAATAGGAATAGGTCTACTGATTATTGATCGTACATCTTGGGTCTTTTCTGTCATACTTATTATCATTGGTGTAGTCTTCTTATTAGAACGTGTTGCTGATGTTAATCTAGGTGTTTTTATTGGCCCAATTATTTTAATTTTCATTGGACTTGTCATTATTTTTGCACGTGGTAATCGAACGAAACAGATTCATAAGGAACAAGATATTAATTCTTTTCATTTTTTCTCCGGAGCGGATATACGTAGTGAATCTAAGGAGTTTAAAGGAGGAAACTTGAGTACGGTCTTTGGTGGAGCTACTGTCGATTTACGAGATATCGAGCTTCATGAGGCAGGTGCCACTTTAGAACTTTCTGCTATTTTTGGTGGTATAGAATTAAAATTGCCAGAGAATATTCGGGTACAAGTAAAAGGTACTCCTATCTTGGGCGGAATTGAAAATAAATTGAGACCAATAAGTAAGGAAGCTGCAACTGGCCCAGTACTACAAATTAATTATTTTGCAATGTTTGGTGGAATAGAAATTAGACATTAAGCTTGTAAATAAGAAATATAAAAAGTTGTCCTAAGACAGCTGATTATATTTCTTATTTTTTTTCATCCAGTAATATCGAACGTAATCCATCATTATCTATTACAAAATCTGCAAGTGTATATTGATCGAGTACATGTATAAAAGCTTGTAATGCTTTGCCAAGTACTCCTTTTAATTTACATACAGGCGTGATAATACATTTATTCAATTCACAATGAAAGCATTCTACGATGTAAAAGTCATCTTCTGTTTTTCGAACAACCTCACCAATATTGATTTCTTCTGGTTTTAACTTTAATCG
This sequence comes from Ornithinibacillus sp. 4-3, assembly GCF_040958695.1. Classification (NCBI taxonomy): domain Bacteria; kingdom Bacillati; phylum Bacillota; class Bacilli; order Caryophanales; family Bacillaceae; genus Ornithinibacillus; species Ornithinibacillus sp. 4-3. The sequence goes on along the minus strand of NZ_CP162599.1, from coordinate 2,658,144 downwards.
AATTCCGCCACCACGTCCTCTTACTGTTTCAATGATCCCCAATTTACCAAGCTCATGCGTTACTTTTGTTAAATGATTTTTTGAAATTTGATATTTATCTGATATCTCCTGCACAGTTGATAATTGCTCTTGACCTTTTACCCCAAGATACAACAATACACGTAAGGAATAGTCTGTATACATGGTTAAACGCATTCTATCACCGCACTTTCTGGTTTTTAAGATATAAAGAATCTCAAATATTAAAAGATCCTAATTCAATTATACCGTTTTTTGTGTCAAAAAAATGAATGAAATATGACTAAAAATGTAACAGTGCTAAAAGATGCATTTTTAATATATGTTTAAAATGAGAAATGGTATATGATTTGTTTAGGAATAAAGTTATATATTAAATGCATATTTAAAAAAAGAGAGGTTGTGCTAGTATGCTAACACAAGAAACAATTAATATTATTAAATCAACAGTACCTGTATTAGAGGAACATGGAAAGACAATTACTACCGTATTTTATAAAAATATGTTTGCGGAAAACCCAGAACTTTTAAATGTGTTTAACCATGCAAACCAAAAACAAGGACGTCAACAAACAGCTTTAGCAAATACAGTCTACGCAGCGGCAGCGAATATTGATAATTTAGAAGCAATTATACCAGCAGTAATTCAGATTGCACACAAACACCGTTCACTTGGAATTACAGCAGATCAATATCCGATTGTGGGTTATCATTTGCTTGGTGCAATCAAAGAAGTGTTAGGAGATGCCGCAACACCAGAAATCTTGGAGGCATGGGAGAAAGCATACGGGGCTATTGCAGACGCTTTTATCGGTGTTGAAAAAGATATGTATGATGAAGCTGAAAAACAAACTGGTGGATGGAGAATGTTTAAAGCATTTAAAGTGATCGATAAAGTAAAAGAGAGTGATGTAATTACTTCATTTTACTTAAAACCAGTGGATGGTCAAAAATTACCAGCATATTTACCAGGACAGTATATTACAATTCGTTTAAGAATTCCTGGACAAGAATATATGTTAAATCGCCAGTATAGCTTATCACAAGCATCTAACGAAGAGGTATTTCGTATTTCTGTTAAGCGTGAAGATGAAGTTCAACCAAATGGAGTAGTATCCACTTATCTACATCATGATTTACAAGTTGGAGATCAATTAGAAGTGAGCGCACCAGCAGGAGATTTTTATTTAGATGCAGCAAACACTACACCAGTTACATTAATTAGTGGAGGCGTTGGAATTACGCCAATGATGAGCATGTACGAATCTATTACAAAGGAAACACCAAATCGTAAAGTAGCATTTATTCATTCTGCTAGAACTCGTGCACATCAAGCATTTCATAAAAATATAGAGGATATAAGTAAAAAACTAACGAGTACTTCTGTGGACGTATTATATTCAGAAGAAGGAGATGGCTTTATTACACGTGAGTTCTTACACAGAAAGGTTTTAGCAGGAAGTGATATTTATGTGTGTGGACCAGTACCTTTCATGCAGTTAGTGATTAATGAGTTATATGATTTAGGACATCCAGTAGATAAAGTTCATTTTGAATTCTTCGGACCAAAAGCAGAACTTGAGCTAGCAACTGTATAATTGAAAAAAGGAATCAGTTCATTGGGAGCTGATTCCTTTTTTACAAGTGATATATTTTGGGCTAAATAAGTAAATAGTATTTCACTAAGCCTATAATCAGGAAAGCTCTGATTATAGGCTTTTTCGTATTTTCCAGAAACGTACTTTAAATTTTCTTAAGACTCCTTAAAAAATCTTGAATGGAATAGCTAAGAATCGCATGATATGTTTGTATCTAACATTATTCAGAATAATAGTAATTTTTATGGGAGGGAATATTTACATGAGATGGATTAAATTTGGCTTTTTAATAGTTATGTTATTTATGCTATGGGGCTGTCAATCTGAGAAGTCATCTGACAACGACATTAGAGGAGAAGTAAAAGGGGACTTAAAGATTGCACTTCCTTCAGAACCCCCTACACTTGATACGCATTTAAATACAACGACTATTTCGACTTTAGTTGCTCGAAATATATTTGAATCATTAGTAGCACCAGATTCAAATTATGATGTTCAGCCAATGCTTGCTGAATCATTTGAGTTACTAGACGATGGAAAAACGATTGAATTTAAATTGCGTCAAGGAGTCAAATTTCATAATGGGGAAGAAATGAAAGCTTTTGATGTAGTTGCTTCAATGAACCGCTGGATTGAGTCTTCAGGTACCGGAAAGTCAACCTTTGAAGGAGCTGAATTTGTAGAGATAGATGATTATACCGTTGAATTACAAATGATTCATCCGACATCAACTGCGTTAATTGTTCTTGCATATTCTGGCGGTGAATTTCCTAGCATTATGCCAGCCTCCATTATCGAAGCAAGTGATGGTGGAATGGTAGATGAGTACATTGGGACTGGCCCATACGAGTTTGAGGAGTGGAAACAAAATAACTATATACTTCTAAAGAAATATGAAGAGTATGCAACTCGAGAAGAGCCTGCTGATGGATTAGCAGGGAAAAGAGAAGTATTTGTAGAAAATCTTTATGCTTTGATTGTACCTGATTCCTCTACACGAGTAGCTGGAATTCTGTCGGGAGAATATGATGCTGTTATTGATGTACCAATTGATAGTACAGAACAAATTAATGCGAATAGTGATGTTGTATTGGAAAGTACACCTCGTGATGTATTTAATTTGTACTTTAATAAAAAAGAGGGACTTTTCGCTAATAAAATAGCAAGAGAAGCGCTAGCTGTTGGAATAAATAAAGAAGATATGTTAAAAGCAGCCTTCATTAATCCTGATTACTATAATATGACTCATCATATGATGTTGGCTAACCAAGAATCACAATGGTACAGTGATATTGGAAAAGATCAATATGATTTTCAAGATGAAGAATTAGCAAAAGAATTATTTGCTGAAGCCGGTTATGATGGTGAAGAACTTAAAATTATTACATCTAAAGACTATGACCATATGTATAACGCAGCTATTGTATTACAAGAGCAACTTAATAAATTAGGTATTGCCTCTCACATAGAAGTGTATGATTGGCCGACATTTACCGATATCCGAAATGATCCAAGTAAGTGGGATTTGACGATCATTGCAAATACATCAAAGGTTGAGCCGACATCCCTTGTATTCATGCGTTCAGATTTTGCAGGATGGACAGAGGATCCAGAATTAGATGAGCTAGCAGAGAAACTTCGCCGTGCGCCTTCAATGGATGAAGCACGTCAAGTGTATGATGAACTCCAATCTTGGTTTTTAGATTATAGGCCAGTAATTAAAATTGGGGATGGAAATCTGTTGTATGCTTCTCGCAAATCTATTTCACCAATTGAAGATGTAGACGGGGCAATTTTCTGGAATGTATCCAAAACAGAATAAGTAGACGAGTGTGTGTCGGGTGTTTTATGAGGGAAGAATTGTTTCATCTTTTAAAGTACACCCGACCTATTGGATCTATTTATAGATACTCTTTTGGTGTTTCTTTAATCAAACGAATAAATTTCTCAACGATTGGAAGCTTTTCAGACTTATTTGTACAAAAGAGCCATGTATTCAGAAGAATAGGATTACCATCTTTTGATATAATGGGTTGTTGATATAAATGCTGAGCTTTTGACAGAAAAATTTCTGGTACAACAGCATAACCGAGACCCTTTTTTACAAGTGCAATCGCTGTATGAAAGTCATTGACTTCCATATTGTAACTTTTCGGTTTATTGAAACGTTCAAACCACCAATCATCTAACTGCTTACTAAAATTTTTGGAGGCAGGGTAATTTACTTGTATGCAAGGTAGCTGAGGAAGTTCCTCAATATGAATCGGCTTCATTGATATAATACACAGATTTTCCTGGCGAATTAAATATTTATAATCAGGCCATTCATAATTACCTCTCACAATAGCAAGATGAATGTTGCCGCTGACAAGTAGATTGAAAATTTGCTCACTGAAATTAGTATTTAAATGTGTTTTGATATCAGGATATGTATGAAGAAACGTATCTAATATATTTGGAAGCTTAGATAAGGCGAAAATAGAAGCAACACCCATTCTAAGTGTTCCTTGAAAACCTTGTAGAGAGTTTTTTAAATGTTCTAGATCTCGTATTGTCTTTTTAGCGTAGTCGACTAATTGTTCTCCTTCAGGTGTAAAGTATATTTGATTTCCATTTCTTTTGATAATTGTGATAGAAAAACGCGATTCTAGCTGATGGATACGATATGTAATGGCTGGGGGAGTAAGATATAGCTGCTTTGCTGCTCGTCCCAAGTTTTGCTCCTTATATACACTAAGTAAAATAAGGCAATCTTTTTCTTCCATTTAAAAGCTCCTTTTACAAATTGTTATATCGATATTATATCATGTCATTTTTTTACTTTATAAATCAACTAGAAAAGCAGAATGAAACATATTCGGAGGTTCAAATGAAAAAAATTATGATTTTATCAACAGGTGGAACAATTTCCGCCTACCATGAAAATCGATTAGACTTCAGAAACTATCAATCAGGTTATTATTCTGGAGATTATATTCTTGAACAAATTCCAGAAGTCCATCAATACGTGGATGTAGATGTAGAACAAATAGCAAATTTAAGTAGTACGCTTATTAATACCGAGCATTGGCTCATACTAAGAGAAAAGATTAACACCTATTTAAATAAAGACCATTATGATGGAGTTGTTATCACACATGGGACGAATACAATTGAAGAGACTGCATACTTCCTGAATTTAACAGTTAATACAAATAAACCTATTGTAATTACTGGAGCCCAACGACCATTATCAGCACTTAGCTCTGACGCTCCTATCAATTTACTAAATGCTGTCAAAGTAGCCGCTTCAGATACATCATATGGAAAAGGTGTCTTAGTTGTTTTAAATGATCAAATTAGTGGAGCACGGGCGGTGACCAAAACAAATACATATCGCCTAGAAACATTTCAATCCATTGAACAAGGCTATCTTGGTTTTATCGATCCAGATGATAAGATTGTATTTTATCAGTCACCTGTTCGTAAACATACGTACTTATCAGAGTTTTCAATCATGAAGTTCAAAAAATTACCAGAAGTTGATATTGTCTATTCTTATGCAGGTGCAAATGGGAAGGTGATAAGATCTCTAATAGAGAGTGGTGTGAAAGGAATTGTTGTTGCAGGAACAGGAGCAGGAAGATGTTCATATGAAGAAGAAAAAGCATTAGAGGAAGCTGCTAAACAAGGCATAAAAATTGTTATGTCTAGTCGTTATGGTAATGGAAGGGTCGTTCCACTTGAGAAATATGATTACTTAAATGTCATCACAGCAGATAACCTACCACCACATAAGGCAAGAATTTTACTGATGGTGGCGTTAGCAAAATACAATGAACAGGATAGAATACAAGATGTATTTCATATATATTAATGAGTGAATTGTATTGTATATACAACTAAAAGTAGAGGAAGAGGCTTAATATAACAGCCTCTTCCTCTACTTTTTTATATATTTTAAGTCGTTTCCTTTTGAATTTCTTGATATTCCTCAGCTGTTGGTGCTTTCCATGGGAAGGTAATAAACATTCCAATAATCAACATGATCGCCGCAAAAAAGTATGGATAATCAACATCAATATCGAATAAAAATCCACCAATCATTGGGCCAATCACATTACCAACACTTGTAAACATAGAATTCATTCCACTGACAAAGCCTTGTTGGTTACCAGCCACTTTAGTTAAATAAGTAGTAACAGCTGGCCGCATTAGGTCAAAGCCAATGAAAACAAAAATAGTTGCCAATAAAATAAAGAAATAGGTACTAACTGTTGTAATTAGATAAACTAGAACGGCAGAGACAATAAATGAATAACGAATTAATTTAATTTCTCCCCATTTTCTAGTTAAGAAGTCGAATAAGATAATTTGCGCAATTGCCCCAACAAGACCTGCACCTGTGATAATGATTGCAATATCTTTTGGTGTGAAGCCAAATTTATGATCAACATATAAACTAAAGAAAGAGTCAAATGCTGCAAGGCCAAAGGTTGAAATGAAAATAATAATAAAAGGAATAAAAAATAACGGTTGGAAAATCTTTTTAAATCCTTTTGTTTTTTCTTTAACCAGTGCTTGTGTATGACGTTTTGGTTCTTTTAATGCGACAAAAGAAAGAATAGCTGCAACAAGCCCTAAAGCAGCTGCTGCGAAAAAAGGAACACGTGTACCAACAGAGGCTAGAAAGCCACCAATTCCTGGTCCGACGATAAAACCTGTAGAGATAGCAGCAGACATATAACCCATTGCTTTAGCTCGATTATCATTCGTTGTAATATCAGCAATAAATGCCGTAACAGCGGGCATAATAAATGCAGCACTTATACCACCAAGAATACGTGAGATAAATAGAACCTCAACATTTTTCCCTAAACCAAATAGCAATTCAGAAAAACTAAATAAGAGTAAACCAAGTACAATCATTGGCTTTCTTCCGTATTTATCAACCCAACGCCCTGCAATAGGAGAGAGTAGTAATTGAGCAAAAGCAAATGCTGAAACTAAGTATCCAACCATTTTTCCAGATAATTCAAGCTCATTCATAATTGTTGGAAGTACAGGAATAACAAGCCCAATCCCTAAAAATGCAATAAATAAATTTAATAATAATAAAACTAATGCTATATTCCGTTTAATCATCATGTTCCTCCTCTCGCCTTGGCGATGCTTATTGCCATAAAAAAAGTAAAATACAATAACCTGAAAAATTATACTATGAAGCTATCTCAAAAAGAAATAAGTTTTTTTAAAGAGTTGTAAAAAATATGTGAACCTTAAAATTATCATTGATATTTTATTAAATAAGGTTGATTTTATGCGATTTTCACCAAAGAAAAAGCACCGAAAAGCTGTCACTTATTCAGTACCTCTTATTGTTGTTCGTGTTTTATTTATTTGTTGTGTGGAATAGAATTTCAATCTCATCCTTATGTTCTTCTACAAGTTTGTCTAAATGTTCATTTGCTTTTTGATTAAACTCTTCTATATTATCTTCTGTAGGCTCACCTAATATTTCAAAAGCATATGCCTGCATATAAGCAGCCGTTTCCACAGATTTTTTTAAATAACTTCGTAAGTATTCTTCTTTATCCATGTCTAATTTTTTAGCTTGATTACTGATAAAGTCCTCCATTTGATTTCCTGTTAATTGATCTAGTTCCGAAAGTGAATAACTATCTAACTCTTCTATTGTAGCTTGAACCTCTTCAGATATATCAAGTTCCATATCTTGAACTTCTTGTTTAACGAGGCGTTCTTTAATCACACTATCTAAATTTTCTTCCATTTGATCATCTGGATATAAAAAGCGTAAATCACCAATTGTAATTTCCTCACCTCGAACAATGAGGGCTATTTCATTATCATTGTAAGTGACGGAGTCGTTACAACCAACGAGTAGAACGATTGTTGTAAAAATAACATAAAAAAGACGCCTTTTCATCGTAAGCTCTCCCTTTGTTGTATTGTAATTAGATGATTTTACACAATTTAAACGGATTATAGCAAACTTGATGAGTAGAATACAATAGTTCTAACAAAAAAATTATAGTTTTTATGAAAGAAAATATGTTATGATAAGAAAATGAGCCAAAATATTGAACAGCGGATATGTAACATCAATATTTAATATCCAGCTGTTTGAATAACACATAAGGAAAAATACAACTAGAGGAGAACAACAATGAACTGTTTATGCAACAAAGGTGTATCAAAGATGTGGAAGGTTGAAGGAGATATGTCTGCCGACCCATTGTACTGTCAGATTTGTGGAGCAAATTTATCTGTAGCTGAATTACCAATCTCTCCAACATTAGCTGATGAACTCATTAGCTGGTCTGAAACATATGGAACTTGGATAGATTGGGAACATGATACTTTATATACCCATAAGCTTATTCTAGAACAAATGTTCAATGAACGAGGAGAAGAGCTAACAAAGAAACTGATTGTAGAACTTGGTGAGGATTATGATATTATTTATGTTCCTTCCAAGAGTGAGAGTATATTTCAATTGAATTAATTTTTAAGTAGTTAATGGAATAGAAAAGCTGATAGAATTAAAAATATCGTTCAAAACGAGTATGAATCCTTGTTTTGAACGATATTTTTAATTCTCAAATGGATTATTAGATTCATTGTTAAAAACATGACTATTACTAAAGAAAGTGATGAAATTCTCAGTTAAACTCGAATTCTCAGTGATTTTATGTACTAAGGCTATCTCTAATTGAACTTCTTCTGAATGGGCAATTTGCTTATAAACGACTCCTGGAATATTAATATTAGAAAGAGAGATTGGAACAATAGTGACACCAAGGCCTTCGCTAACTAGAGAAATTACAGAAGAAGACACATTTGCATATAAAAAGTTTTTTGGAAAGAAATTATTTTTTCTAAAGATAGTCATAACTAAATTATGGTATGTATTACCAGAATCCTTTGGCACAACGATAAACATATCTTCTTTTAAATGTTTTAATGCTATGGGCTCCACTTGCTGAGCTAAGGCATGATTAGCCGGTAAAACTAATACAAATTTTTGTTTGTTGACTACTGAAATTTTGAGTTGATCATTTAAAATTGGAGGGCACATAAATCCGATGCTGATAATATCATCCTCAAAAGTCTTGAGTTGACGAGGTGTATTTAATTCAAATAATCTTAAACGTATTTTCGGATACTTAATATTAAACTCTTTAAGCAATGGAATAAGAAAAAAAGTAATAGAACCTGTAAATCCAATACTTAAAACACCATACTCACCTAGATGAGCAATCTTCGTATCTTCCACAGATTTTTCTATAAGGTTCATAATTTTATATGATCTTTCCAGAAATAATTTACCAGCATCAGTTAATTCTACACCTTGGTTAGAGCGATGAAACAAAATAACTCCTAACTCTTCTTCTAAATTTTTTATTTGTCTACTTAATGGTGGTTGACTTATATTTAACCTCACTGCAGCTTTTGTAAAATTTAATTCCTCAGCAACCGCAATAAAGTACTCCAAATGATTAAACAAGTATAACAACTCCCTTCACTATACCTTTATTGTATCACGACGATTTTATTTTTGTATTATAAATATTCAGAATTACATGATATTATTTGCTTAGTTTTAATATTACAACAAATAGGAGTGGTTAAATGAAAGTTTTAAACCCTGTAATTGATGGATGTATGTTTATGGATGGGGAATTTGATGGATGCTCTGAAGGGATTTTGAAGTCGAAAGCGGATACGTTTTTCTTAACATTAAATTCCTTTGACGGTTTTGCGGAAACAGTAAAATCTATTGCCAGAATCTACCAATATACGGATGAGGATCCTAACGTTAAAGTCATTAGGACATATGAGGATATCGAAAATAATTCAAAAAATGGTGTTAAATCTCTAGTATTAACTTTTCAAGAACCATATCCAATTGGAAATTCATTAGAAAACCTACGTGTCTTTTATGAATTAGGTGCGAGAGTAGTTCAGCTTACATACAACAAAGGAAATTATATTGGCAGCGGATGTACCGAAGCGAATGGTGGAGGATTAACAAACTTCGGTAAACAGCTTATTAAAGAAATGAACAAGCTAGGCATGCTAGTAGACGTATCACATAGCAATGAACAGACTGGTAGAGATGCCATTTTAGCTAGCGAGAAACCTATTGTGTTTTCACACGCAAATGTGAAAGCGATTACAAATAATCCGAGAAATAAGAGTGATGATTTAATAAAGTTATTAGCTGAAAATGGTGGCGTTATGGGTCTGACGCCATGGGGACCATTAACATGGAAAGAAGAGACCAAGAGTCAACCATCTTTAGATGATTATTTAGATCATGTTGATCATGTTGTTAATTTAGTAGGAATCAATCATGTTGGATTTGGAAGTGATGCAACATTAAATGATTCTCCTGATACTAAAGGAGCAATGGATCAGCTTACTTTATATCCAGAAGTTGCAGGATCATATTATAAGACGATTGGAATTGGCAGAGAATTTTCATCTGCTAGTGGATTTAAAGGTGCAAAAGATATTGCTAATGTTATCGAAGGTCTACAGAAGCGCGGCTATAGTGAAGAAGATATTAATAAATTCTTAGGTGGAAACTTTGAGAGAGTGTTAAAACAAGTTTGGAAATAAAAAGTAGAGGAGAAATGCGGAATGAGTAGAGAGCAATTCATGAATATTGAGCTAACAGATACCTTAGATTCAAGAGAAAACCAATTAACTTGGCTGACATCATCACTATCTAAGTCAGAAGATTTGATTACAATCGAAGAGAAAATTAGTAAAGATCCAAATAATCCAGAACTAAGAATAGAAAAAGGATTAGAACTTTGTAAATCTCAATCATTTAAACAGGCAATAGACGCATACTCAGAAGCAATTTATTTAAATCCATTTCATGCTTTAGCATACCGCCATCGTGGCCATCGTCACTTATCAATCAGAATGTATCGTGAAGCCGCAGCAGATTTTGAATTATCTTCAAGAATCGATCCAAGTAATTGGGACACATGGTATCACTTAGGATTGTCTTATTATTTATTACAAGAATATGAGAGGGCAGAGCGAGTTTATAAGATTTGTTATGACATGACAGATAGTGATGAACTATTTGTTGCAATTGCGGATTGGTACTGGATGACTTTAGTAAAAAATAATAAGAAAAAAGAAGCAGATGATTTATTAGCGTTAGTAACGGAAGATATGAAACCTGGTCCTAATACGTCATATTACCGACGTTTGTTAATGTATAAAGGTTTATTAAATCCAGATGAGCTTATTAACTTTGAAGGAGCATTATTACCAGATTTAGAATTAGCGACTCAAGGATATGGATTAGGATTTTATTATTTAACTCAAGGTGATGAAGAAAAAGCAAAGCAAATGTTCAATGATGTAATTACAAAATCTACAATGTGGTCTGCATTCGGATATTTAGCGTCTGAAATTGAACTTGACATTGTATAGGAAAGAATGGAAGGAGATAAAACATGAAAAGTAAATTCTCATTTCTAATTTTATTAATTGCGATCATGCTGACAGTTATTGGATGCAGTTCTGGTGAAAAAGCTAATGGAAAGACAGAATCAAATGGAGAAAATGGAAACTCAGACTCAAGCGAAATTAAAGAAAAATTAGTGTTTGCACCGAATACAGATGCACAATCCCTAGATCCGCACTTTGCAAATGATCATACATCTCATCAAATAGTAGATATGATATACAACAGATTAATTAATTATGATAAAGATAATAACATTGTTGGTGAATTGGCAGAGGAATGGGAAGTAGACGAAGCAGGGACTACATGGACATTTAAATTAAAAGAGGGAATTAAATTTCATGATGGGGAAGATTTTAATGCCCGAGCTGTAAAGACAAGCTTTGACCGTCTTCTGAATTTGGATAACGGTTTAGTACACTCTGCGGATTATCAATTTATTACAGATGTGGAAGTAATTGATGATTTTACAGTAGCTTTCATTACAAAAGAACCGTATGGATTATTCGAAGAATTAATGACTGTACTTGCAACTGCAATTATTAGTCCCAAGGCTATTGAAGAATATGGAAATGATGTAGGTAAAACACTCGAATCTTCTATAGGTACAGGTCCGTATAAAATCACTGAGTGGAAAAAGGATCAAATTTTAACACTCGAGAGAAATGATGATTATTTTGGTACAAAAGGGGTCACTAAAATAATCGAATATAGAACAATTCCAGAAGATGCAACAAGAGTTATGGCACTTGAGGCTGGAGAAGTAGATGTCATTCAGCAAATTCCTGCGCAAGATTTAGCAAGATTAGAAAATGTTGATGGTATTGAGGTAGTCAAAGAACCTTCCATTGGTCAAAGACAATTTAGATTTGATGTTTCTAAGAAACCTTTAAGCGATGTTAAGGTAAGGCAGGCAATAAGTTATGCGATTGATCGTGCAACCATTATTGAAAAAGTTGTACCAGGTATCGGATATTTACCAACGAGCGCAATGCCGCCAGTTATGCCAGATTATATCGATCTTGGAGAAATTCCATATGATCCTGAAAAATCTAAGCAATTATTAACAGAAGCCGGCTATCCAGATGGATTTAAAACAAAGATTACTACAACTAGTAGATATTTGCAGGGAGTAGAATTGGCTGAAGTTATTAGTGATCAATTAAGACAAGTAGGTATTGAAGCTGAAATCAATGTAATGGAATGGGGAGACATTGTTGATGAATGGAGTGGTTTAACTGCAGATGAGTTCGATCAAGGAATATTCATTATGGGTACCGGTGGAACTAACTCAGATAGACAATTAAGACCAATCTATTATACTGCGGAAACGAATGAGAGAAACTATGGGTTCTATTCAAATGCAGAATTTGACAAGATTATTATGGAGGCCTTAACAGAGTTAGATGCAGAAAAGAGAAGAAAATTATATCAGCGTGCACAAGAGATCGTTTACAAGGAAGATCCTGCAGCCTTCTGGCTACATGATCAATATTCTATGGTTGCACAAAGGGATAATGTAAAGAATGTTGATATTAGTAAATTTTCTTTAATTACCTTTAAAGAAGCATATGTAGAAAAATAATAGACAACTAGATAAGGCTGTGAATTTCACAGCCTTATCTATGATGAAATGAAAATAATTATAAAACTGAATATTTGAAATAACAATAGAATGGTGAGGTGGTATGACTATGACTAGCTTCATTATCAGAAGAACTTTACAAGTAATACCTGTGTTATTTGCTATTGCAATATTAGTTTTCGGTATGTTGCATTTTATTCCAGGAGATCCTGCCCGGCTAGTAGTTGGAATAGAGGCCTCTAAAGAAACGGTAGAAGCAGCTCGAGAGAATTTAGGTTTAAATAACCCTATATACATTCAATTTCTAACATTTATAGGGAATGCTTTACAAGGTGATTTAGGAACCTCCATTCAGACTGGTATACCAGTTACAGAAGAACTAGCTACAAGGTTTCCAATAACAATAACAATTGCGTTAGGAGCGACTATTTTTGCTACAGTGTTTGGAATGCTAGGGGGAGTATTAGCTGCGATTAAACAAAATAAATTTACTGATAACTTCATCATGTTTATTTCTTTGATTGCTGTTTCAATTCCCTCCTATTTTTTAGGTTTAATTTTATTAATGATATTTTCATTGAAATTGGGTTGGTTTCCTGTTTTTGGAGTTGATTCACCAAAACATTATATCTTACCAATCGTAACTTTAGGGGCGCAGTCAATGGGATTAATAGCTCGTATGACTCGCTCTAGTATGCTAGATGTTGTTAGACAAGACTACATTAGAACTGCAAAAGCAAAGGGGCTGCCTGAGAGAGTAATTACATATATACATGCATTAAAAAATGCATTGATTCCAGTAGTTACAGTAATTGGATTGAGGTTTGGCGGTTTATTAGCAGGGACGATTTTAACAGAAGTTGTATTCTCCATACCAGGGGTAGGCCGTTATATGGTAGATGCAATTCTCGCTCGAGATTATCCAATTGTTCAAGGAACCATTTTAGTCGTAGCGACAACTTTTGTAATCATCAATATCTTTGTAGATATCGCATACAAAATTGTTGATCCCAGAATTCGATATGAATAGGACGAAAGGAGAGATAAGAAAATGCAAGGAGATATAGTAGCAAATAGTTTAACCCGTAAAAAAAGTTTTTTTAGCCGCACACTTCTGTTTTGGAAACGATTTTCAAAAAGAAAAGTATCGGTTTTTGGCTTAGTAATAATTTTGATTTTTATTATTATGTCTCTGTTTGGTCCGTTTTTAACTTCTCATGATCCGTTAGAACAAAACTTAATCAATAATTTTGAAAAATCTAGTTCAGACCACTGGTTAGGCACAGATAATTTAGGAAGAGATGTATTATCTAGATTGATTTTTGGTGCTAAAATTTCCTTCCAAATTAGTATAGTGAGCGTGGGCTTAGGTTTATTAGGAGGGTTAATTTTAGGAGGAGTCGCTGGTTATTATGGTGGTAGAATTGATGCTCTAATCATGCGTTTTATTGATATTTTATTAGCATTTCCAGGAATCTTATTAGCTATTGCTATTGTTGCAATTTTAGGAAATGGGATATTCAATACAATGTTAGCAGTAGCGATATTTACCATACCAGATTTCGCTCGAATCTTTAGAGGTTCTGTAATAAGTATTAAGGAAATGGAATATATCGATGCATCAAAAGCAATGGGATTTCCAGATAGAACTATTATATTAAAGCACATTTTACCAAATTCATTATCACCATTAATCGTTCAAGGAACACAATTAATGGGTACTTCTATTTTAATTGCATCTGGACTTTCCTTTATTGGGTTAGGAGTTCAACCGCCGAATCCAGAATGGGGAGCAATGTTAAGTGATGCACGTGAATATTTAAATACATTTCCATTGCTTGCAATTGCACCAGGAACAGCAATTACATTAGTAGTATTAAGCTTTAGTTTAGTCGGTGATGGGTTACGTGATGTTTTAGACCCTCAATTAAAAAACAGATAAAGAGTGAGGTGAAATTATGTCTGAGCAATTACTTAGAGTAGATAACTTACAAACCTTTTTCCATACTGATGAAGGAGTAGTAAAAGCAGTTAATGGAGTAAGTTTTACACTAAATAAAGGTGAAACATTAGGTGTAGTTGGTGAATCAGGATCTGGGAAGAGCATTCTTTCTATGTCTATTATGGGATTAATACCAACACCTCCTGGAGTAATTAATGGAAGAATTGAATTTAAAGGAAGAAATCTTTTGGAAATCAGTGAATCAGAATATCGACAAATTCGTGGTAATGATATGGCAATGATTTTCCAAGAACCTATGACCTCCTTAAATCCAGTATTGACAGTTGGAAAACAAATCATGGAAGTGTATAAATATCACCAGAAAATTTCTCCAAAAGAAGCAAAACAAAGAGCAATTGAAATGTTGCGTCTGGTGGGTATTCCTAAACCAGAGGATCGTTTTAATGACTATCCACATTTGCTCAGTGGTGGAATGAGACAACGTGTAATGATTGCTATTGCTTTGGCATGTAGTCCTGAATTATTAATTGCTGACGAACCAACTACTGCATTAGACGTAACAATCCAGGCACAGATTTTAGAGTTGATGAGGGAATTGAAAACAGAGTTTAATACAGCATTAATTTTGATTAGTCATGACTTTGGAGTTGTTTCAAAAGTAGCTGATAAAATTTTGATTATGTATGCAGGGAAAGTTGTTGAATTTGCAACAAAGGAAGAAGTGTTTAGTAATCCAAAACATCCATATACAGAAGGGTTATTAAGCTCCATACCAAACATTAAGACACCTGTTGACCGATTGACAACGATCCCAGGAACAGTACCTCATCCACAAGCATTTCCTAAAGGTTGTGCTTTCCATCCTCGATGTAAATATGCGATGGATATTTGCCGACAAAAAGAACCAACATTAACTGAGCTAAGTAATGGAGTTCAAGTAAGTTGTTGGAAGCATGAGCGAGGTGAGTGATTTGTCAGAGAATATTTTAAAAATAAACAATCTAAAAAAATACTTCTTAGTAAAGAAAAAAATTCTATCTAAGGAAGCAAGTTATATTAAAGCGGTAAATGGTGTAAATATAACTGTAAAAAAAGGAGAAACTTTTGGGATAGTTGGAGAGAGTGGTTGTGGTAAATCGACGACCGGAAGAATGATTCTTCGTTTACTAGAACCAACAGAAGGAGAAATTATTTACGAAAATAGGAATGTACTTGATTTATCGAAGAAAGAAATGAAAAAACTTCGTAAAGAAATTCAAATGATTTTCCAAGATCCTTATTCATCACTTAATCCAAGACTTAAAGTTTCTGAAATTATTAAAGAAGTTTTAGTACTTCATAAAATTGAGGCTAAATCGAATTTGAATAAGAAAGTTATTGAACTACTAGAAGCAGTTGGTTTGGGAGAGCAACATATGGATAGATATCCTCATGAATTTTCAGGTGGTCAAAGACAGAGAATAGGTATAGCCAGAGCTCTTGCTGTAGATCCAAAATTAATCATATGTGATGAACCAGTATCTGCTTTAGATGTTTCCATCCAAGCACAAATTGTGAATTTAATGAAGGATTTACAGAAGGAAAGAGAGTTAACTTATATTTTCATTTCCCATGACTTAAGTGTTGTTCATCATCTTTGTGATCGAATTGCGGTAATGTACTTAGGAAAAATCGTTGAGATGGGGAATAAGGAAGATATATTTGAAAATCCAAAACATCCATATACCAAAGCTTTATTAAATGCAATTCCTAAAATAGAGGATATGCAGGAAGAAAAACTGCAATTACTAACTGGAGATATGCCAAGTCCAGCTAATCCACCCAAAGGGTGTGCTTTTCATACGCGATGCCCCTTTGCAATGGAAACTTGCAAAACTCTTGAACCAGTACTTGATACTTTAGGTAATAATCATGAAGTGGCATGTCATTTGTTTGCTGAAGAACTTACTTCTAAACCAGTGTAATCAGGTAAAAATAGGAGATGATGATATGAGTGTAAATATACCTTCGAGGCAGGAAGTTCCTATTCATAATACTTGGGATTTAACACATATCTTTAAAACAGATTACGAACTATATAAGAAAGTAGATAAATTAGAAACAAAATCAGTAGAATTTAAAGCGAATTTTTTTGGAGTCATTAAAGATAGTAAACGATTATTAGAGGCAATAGATTTTTTTGAAGATATGGAAAAGGATATAGCTCTTATTAGAAACTATGTTGATTTAGCATTAAGTGTTGATCAAACAAATACGGATTCGTTAATTAGAACAGACAAAATTAATACAAGTTTGGCAATAGTTAGTGGGAATACATCTTTTTTCTATATTGAATTAGTGAAGTTACCAGAAAGTGAAATAAAGTCAGCTATACAAGAAAAACCAGAATTGGCAGTGTTTATTAATAAAAACTACAAGAGAAAATCACATCTATTAGATGAAAAAGTAGAAGAGGTTTTAGCTAATTTTAATTCAGTTTTTTTATCTCCAAGGGCGATCTATAATACAATCAAATTAATTGATATGAGATTTGATGATTTTTTGGTTGATGATAAGAAATATTCATTAAGCTATAACCTTTTTGAAAATGAATATGAAATTGAACCAAATCATCAATTAAGAAGAGAAGCGTTTAATAAATTCTCTCAAAAGTTAAATGAATATAAAAATATAACCGCTAAGGCATATGAAATGAAGTTAAAAATAGAAAAAGCGAATTCAGATTTAAGAGGATTTGATAATATATTTGAATATTTATTATACGATCAAGCGATTGAAAGAGAGATATTTGATAGACAAATTGATTTCACCTTTAAATATTTAGCACCGCATATGAGAAGGTATGTACAGCTAATTAAAGAAGTTAATAATCTAGATAAACTTACATTCGCCGATTTGAAGATAGCAATAGACCCGGATTATGAACCAAAAATATCATTTGAAAAAGCGAAAGATTATGTATTAGAAGCTTTAGATATACTAGGGCCTGAATATGTAGAAATAATAAATGAAGCGTTTGGAAATCGTTGGATTGATCATGGATTAAATGTTGGAAAGTCCACAGGAGCTTTCTGCTATACTCCATATGGAAGCCATCCTTATATTTTAATGACTTTTATGGAAAGCATGCGTGATGTTTTTGTACTTGCTCATGAGTTAGGACATGGTGGTCACTTTCATTTGTCTAATCGATATCAAAATATATTGAACACGATTCCTTCAGAATATTTCTTTGAGGCGCCATCAACAATGAATGAAATGTTACTTGCAAATTATTTAATTAAAAAATCTAAAGATGCCCGTTTTAAAAGATGGGTGCTATCTAACGTTATTTCAAGAACATATTTCCATAACTTTGTAACCCATTTGTTAGAAGCGGCATTTCAAAGAGAAGTATATAAAATGGTTGACGAAGGAAAAAGTATTACAGCTGACATTCTATGTAATATTAAAAGAAATTTATTAGAAGAGTTCTGGGGTGAAGAAATAGAAATAAACGAGGGGGCAGAACTAACCTGGATGAGGCAGCCTCATTACTATTTAGGTCTGTATCCATACACCTACAGTACAGGATTAACAATCGCTACTTCAGTATCTAGAAAAATTTTAGAAGATGGACAAGTTGCCGTAGATAGATGGTTAGATGTATTAAAAGCAGGTGGAACAAAATCACCCTATGAATTAGCATTAACTGCTGGAGTAGATGTTAGAAAAGATGAAACATTGCTAGAGACGATTAATTATATAGGTTCATTGATTGAAGAAGTTTTTGAGCTTTCCAGAGAACTTGGAGATATAAAGTAATAAAATTAAGTACAAGCTGATAAAAAATGCTGTTAGAAACATTAATATCCCCAGTTTTTAGATAAACAAAAATAATCTCTTCGTCTGTAATAAGATGAAGAGATTATTTTCTAATTATTATTCCGCAAGTAAATATTTATAAATTTCCAATCCAATATCTTGTAAGGTTTGTCCAGCTTCATAGTCATCGACACCTGAGGATAAGACTGAAAAAATCATTTTTTGCTCTCCGACATAAAGGATACCTACATCATGTCTAACTTTAGAGATAGATCCAGTTTTATGTGCAGCTTCCCATCGTTTAGCTCCGCCTAATATTTCTGAAGAAGGGTCTGGTAATTTTCCAGGGATATTATTTTGAAGTTGCTGGCTTTTCATAATATCAATCATTTGCTGAGAAGCCCAAACAGAAATGATTTTTCCTGTTGCTAATTTTTTCATCATTTCTGCCATTTCTAGTGCATTGATTTCATTGCTTCCATCTTTCTCTAATGGCTGAATCATTAGTTTATGATGATAGGTGCTGTTCTCTAATCCAATTTTCTTCATTTGTTGTTGGATATATTCTTTTCCAACAAGATCAATAAGCATATTTGTAGCTGTATTATCACTTTGAATAATCATTAACATGATAATATCGTAAATGGTCAAAGCTGTACCAGGAGTCATTTTTTGTAATACTCCAGATCCGCCAGTTATATCTTCTTTTCTTAGGGTGATAGTGTCGCTTAAATTAAATTTCTTTTCCTCTGCTGCAGCAAAAACTGCAATCATAATGGGTACTTTAATCACACTAGCAGCATAGAACATTTTTGTTTCTTGCTGCGAAAATACTTTATTTGTTGTTAAATCTTCTAGTTGTATTCCCCATTCTCCACCAGCTTGTTTAGTTATTTCTGAAATTTTTTCCGCAAGTTTCTCCATGATAACCTCCATAATAATGAAATTTAATTTCGATAAAATATAATATTCTGATAACAACTTTACTCCTTTTTTAAAAGAAAATCTAATAATATTTTGGTAGAAAGATGATATCACGTATAATGAGATGTATGCATAAAGTGGAATTTCCATTTAGGAGAGATAAATAATGGGTAATTATAAACCAATCGTTAAAGGATTAGTAATTGATCAGGAAACGAGATGTGAACATTATCATTTAGATGAGGATCGTATCGCTATTAAGTTTTTCTGCTGTCAGGAATATTTTCCTTGCTATGAGTGCCATGAACAAGCGGGTTGCGGAGAGCCGGAAGTTTGGCCAAAATCAAAGTTTCAAGAAAAAGCAATTTTATGCGGGGCTTGTGGTGAAGAGTTAACAATTACAGCTTATTTACAGGCTGATAGCTCATGTCCAGCTTGTTATGCTTCATTTAATCCTAAATGCGAACGACATTATCATCTTTATTTTGAAACAAGCTAGTATTTTTCAGATTAATTGGGGGGATATAATTGTTATTATTATTTGCTTTTTTATTTTTCACGTACTTATTTAGTATGATTTGGTATGGAGCAATGACTTTAATTCGTGAAAAAAATCTGTGGGAAGAAGAACAGCAAGCAGCAGTATTAAAACGTGGGAGATTATTATTAGTCATCAGTTCTATCTTATTAGTACTTGTACTTGCAGCTGGATTGTATTTAACAGGTCCTTTTTTCATCCTATATTTTGCGATTGTGGTAATCGTAAATTACTTTGGAGAGCGTCGTCATGTTCGTAGACGTGCTAAACAGCGTGAAGAAAATAGTAAAAATGAATAAAACAGTAATTGGGCATTTGCTCAATTACTGTTTGCTTTATCAATCATTATTTCTTTTAAATATCTTTCTTTATTTTTCTACCTCTGGTGAAATATTCTGTTTATTTTAGTGGAAGATTGTTATAATTATTTCTGTATATTGGGTGCGTATTTAGTAAGTAAATTTTAAATATGGAAAGAAGTGTGAGGTAATAAAATGGTAAACGAACAACAGCTTGAAGCTTTTTTATCGGTAAAATCAGCTTATCAGACGAAAGTTATGCCAAAGAGTAATACGATTACATTTTTATCTAATGAAACAGGAATGTCGCAAATTTGGAGATTAAATGAAGAAGGAGAAGCAGTTCGTTATGGAGAGCTACATGATGTTGTAAGAAATTATTATCATTCTCCTAACGGTGATTGTACAATAGCAGAGGTCGATACAGATGGTAATGAAAAAAATCAGCTGTATTTAATAGAAGAAAATGGAAATAAAATAACTCCGCTAGTTGTTGAACCCAAATATTTCCATGAGTTTGGTGGCTGGTCACCAGATGGGCAGAAAATTAGCTTTTCAAGCAATCGTCGACATCCAGGTTTTTTTGATGTTTTTATTATGGATTTAGCAACAGGTGAAATAAATACGGTTTTTGAAAATGATGGCAATTGTACACCATTATCTTGGTTATCTGATGGTGAACATATCTTATTAGAATTTCCAACAACCAATATTGATAGTGAAATTTATAAATTAAACATTGCTTCAGGTGATTTAGTTCGTATAGGTGTGGAAAATAAAGATGCTCGTTATAAATCATTAGCATTAAAACCAGGCCATGAGGAAGGCTTTGTGTTAACAGATATAGATGCAGAGACAATGTATGTTGCGTATTTTAGCATGGATAAACCAAATGAACTAATCAAGGTTACTCATGATGTAAAATGGGATATGGAAGAATTGAAACTCTCACCGAATGGTGAAAAATTTTTATACACTTTAAATGAAGCAGGATTTTCTCGATTAATTTTATGTGATACAGTCTCAAGCGAGGTGAAAGAAATTCCAGGATTACTTCGCGGTGTAGTGAGTTCACTTGCTTGGGTTTCAGATGATGAATTTGTGTTTGCGATGAAATCTCCAAAGTGTCCAGGAGATATTTGGAAGTACAATTTAAATAGTGAACAATTAAAGCGAATTACTTTCTTTAGCGAAAATCCAGAGATTGAACATTTATGGGTAGATCCGGAAACACGTATTTTCACATCGTTTGATGGTAGAGGAATTCCTTATTTATATTATGGGAAGGTAGAAGGCTCCAATAAACCTGCTGTTATTTATGTGCATGGTGGACCAGAAAATCAAACAAAGGGAGAATATTATGGTGGTATTCAATATTTAGTATCCCAAGGATTTGCTGTAGTTACTCCAAACATTCGAGGAAGTAATGGTTATGGTCGAACATATATTAAATTAGATGATCGTCGTAAACGAATGGACGCTGTTCGTGATTTAGCTGCATTAAATAAACATTTAGCTGAAGCTCATCAGGTAGATCCAAAACGTATTGGTATTTATGGAATTAGCTATGGAGGCTATATGACGCTTTCTTCTATTACTCATTTCCCAGAGCTATGGAAAGTGGCTGTGGATTTAGTAGGAATGTCTAATTTGCGTACGTTTTTAGAAAAAACAGGACCATGGCGTAGAAAGCTACGTTCAAGTGAATATGGAACATTAGAGGAAGATACTACGTATTTTGATGAAATCGCTCCATTGAACCTGGCAGAAAATGTACAAACACCATTACTTGTTTTCCATGGACAAAATGATTCTAGAGTGCCAATTAATGAATCAGAGCAAATGGTAAACAAACTAAAAGAATTAGGAAAAGAAGTAGAATATATTGTCTTCCCAAATGAAGGACATGTTACACATAAGGTAGAAAATAAAGTACGTGAATATAGTGAGCTTGTTAAGTTTATGATTCATCATTTGACTAAATAAATCATAGAATGTTAGTAATTTAAAGTTATATCGCCTCATCTGTATGAGAATAGTAGATGAGGCTTTTTATATGCATAGGAAAGTATAAATTTTTCTCCAGGTTGTTTCTTATTCAGGGGTAGCGCTGTCTAGCTCCGAGCGCCAAAAACTAAGAGATTTCGCATCACGCCCTACAATAAGTCAACATCGGTTCTGTTTTATAAGGAAGCCCGACTAAAACCAGGCTAAAGCCTAACGTTGGATACCCCTAAATGGGTATGTTTCCTTTATCTCGGTTGTGCCACTCCAATCTCTACGTTTTTACGACGCATAGGATGTGCTAGTGCAGGACGTTGTGCTCGTGACGTCGCGTTCTTAGCCTGTAAGGGCGCGACTTGCGCTTTTCGGTCATAAATTTCAGAATGTGCTTAAATTTACATAAAAATCAGTACCTGTTATTCCCAAAAAGCGCTAAACTAAAGATATTAAATGAAAAGGAAGGAACTATGAGATGTCAAAATTCACACAAATAGTGATTAATCGTTATAAATGGATTATTTTAGTTTGGCTTGTTTTTATAATACTGATGGGCATATTAGCAATTCGTTTGCCTTCCATGCTTCAAGGGGATGGCTTTGAAATGGATGGAGAGTATGCGGAAGTAACGGAAATGACTTCAGAACAATTTTCGATGCCAGTTGAATCTATGTTTCTTGTTTTTGAAGATGTTGAAGATGGGTTAATTGAAGATGTATTAAAGGAAGTAGATGACTTAGATTTGACTTCAAGCATTGAATCTCCCTTAGAAAATTCTGATTTATATAAAGAACATTTATCCTATGCTTTATTACATTTTGATGATCAAGATGCAGATATGTCAGCAATTGTAACAGAAATTCGTGAAGCAATAGCAGATGAAAATGGAATAACTTTAACAGGTTCCTCTGCAATTACTCAAGATATTAATACAGCCAGTCAACGTGATTTAATTGTTGCAGAAGCGATTGGTTTACCGATTGCGATCATTGTTTTATTAGTAGCATTCGGAACAATTGTTGCATCATTAGTTCCAATCATTATTGGTGTATCAGCAGTTGTTTCTACATTTGGGATTATGACATGGATTGGTGCAGAAGTTAATTTATCTATTTTTGTATTGAATATTATTCCAATGTTAGTGCTCGCATTAAGCATTGATTTCGCATTATTATTTATCAGTCGCTATCGAGAAGAAAAGAAAAATCATTCCATTGAATCAGCAGTTGCAACGACGATTCAAACAGCTGGGCGTTCTATTTTATTTTCTGCTTTTTGTGTATTTATTGGTTTAGGAGCATTGCTTTTTATTCAAGTAGATATCTTTCAAAGTATTGCTATAGGTGGAATGGTTGTTGTTTCTATGGCGGTATTGAATTCATTAACTTTACTACCAGCTGTTCTATTATTGCTAGGCGATAAAATTGACAAATGGCAAGTGCTTAAGTTGAAGAAAAATGGAGCAAGTCGTTGGCGCACTTTTGCTAATGGAGTAATTAAACGTCCGGTAATCATTACGATTTCTGCACTCGTTTTATTAGGAATTGCAATTATTCCAATAAAAAATATGGATGTCTCCATTCCGCAAATGGATTCTCTACCAGCAAGCTATGATTCTCGACAGGCTTTTGAAGCGGTGGATGAGGAGTTTGGTTTAGATGAAGAAACAATGGTTTATCTGATTGCTGATCGTGATGGGGGCTGGGATAACAAAGAAGGCTATGAAGAGATTTTAGAATGGGAATCGTATTTGCAAGAGGATGAATTGGTTGGGGAAGTAGGAACCATTTATTCTGTTAGTGAAATAGATTCTGTGGAGGCATGGGAACAAACTTGGGAATCGCCAATGCAGGAACAGCTCCTACCGATTTGGGAAACATTTGTGCAAGACGATCATTTATTTATTCCAGTAACCTTGCGGGTGCCTGGACAATCAGATGAAGCACAAGACTGGGTCAGAGAGATAAAAGATAATCCAATCGATAAGGAAATACTGGCTGGAGGAGTAGCTCGATTCAATCAAGAAATTTTTGATGAGATTTTTGATAAAATATGGATTGTTCTTTCTTCGATTATTATTACAACATTTATTGTACTAATGATTGCATTTCGTTCTGTTCTAATACCGTTAAAAGCAATTATGATGAATATTATTGGATTAGGAGCAACGTTTGGGATTTTAGTGTATATATTCCAGTATGGCCATTTTGGAATGGAGGCAGGTACGATTGCATTGATTATTCCTGTGATTGTATTTAGCCTTGTCTTTGGTTTAAGTATGGATTATGAGGTATTTTTAATTTCTCGAATACAAGAGGAATATGCAAAAACATTAAATAATGATCATGCTACGGTCGAAGGTTTGGCGATAACCAGTAAGATTATTACATCAGCTGCTTTAATTATGATTGTGTTAACAGGGGCATTTGCTTTTACAGATGTAATGCCAGTAAAACAAATTGGAGTTGGGATAGCGATTGCAATAGCAATTGATGCAACAATTATTCGTCTTATGCTTGTGCCAAGCTTAATGAAATTATTTGGTAAATGGAATTGGTGGATGCCATTTAGAAAAGGCAGATATCAAGCAGGTCTTCCGAAACAAATAGATTAAAAATAGAAGCTTTGCAGATAACAACTTTTTGCGAAGCTTCTATTATTTAATTTAAAATGTCGGAAATTTTTGTTAATATAAATATAGTGAAATCATTTAAGAGGTAGAGGAGATATGAGATGAAAACGGCATTAGTATTTGGAGGAACTCGTTTTTTCGGAAGGAATTTAGTGGAAGCTTTATTAAGTAAAGGGGTAGAAGTTACTGTTGCGACTAGACAAAGTAGTCCAGATCCATTTGGTGATCGTGTGAAAAGAATAAAAGTAGATCGCTTTGATGGAGAAGCATTAAAAGAAGCATTAGCAGGAAAAAGCTGGGATATTGCCTTTGATCAGCTTTGTTATACTTCTATAGATGCAGAAATAATGTCTCAAGCCTTAGAAGGAAAAATTAAACGTTATGTTTTTACATCTTCAGGTGCAGTATATGATCGAGGTCCAGATCTGAATGAAACAGCGTTTGATCCTTATACTTATGCATTAAAAATGGTAAAAGCTGACGAAGTTTCTTATGGGGAAGGAAAGCGTCAGGCAGAAGCCTATTATTTTCAAAAAGGAGTATTTCCAGTAGTTGCATTACGTATCCCAATTGTATTAGGGATGGATGATTACACAGAACGATTATTGCACTATATCAAGGCGATTCATCATGGAGAATCTGTTTATTTTGTAGATCCATCTGTAGAAATGCGTTTTATTCATCAAAAAGAAGCAGGTGATTTCCTTGCATGGATTGGTGATTCTGATTATGAAGGGCCAATTAATGCTTGTGCAACAGGTGTCATTTCAATGGAAACCTTAATGCATCAAATTGGTGATCTTTTGAACAAGGAAGTAATTATTACTACAGAAGAGGAGAAGGAATCTCCTTATGGTGTGTATATGACTAGATATTTAAACACAGATAAAGCAGCAGGGATGGGTTTTTCTTTCACGGCATTACAAGATTGGTTACCACAATTAATCAGAGATGTGCATGAAACGATTAAATAAGCTCAACCTAATAACAACAGGAATCTGCAGGCACAAATAACCCAAACATATACAGGAGGTGGATTCCTTGCAAGTAATTATTCATGCAACATATAAAACCAAAAGAGGATTAGAAGCATTATTTTCTTCTGATTTCCTTGAAGCAGAACAAGCTATTGTAATAGCAGAGGATTTGATGCAGACAGGTCGATTAAAGCATCTTTCTTTTGTAGACAAGCATGATCGTTCTTGGAATTTAAAAGAACTCAAACGATTTATGGAAGATGTGCAAACAGAACCCCATCATATTAAAATTTATTTTGATGGAGGTTATCATCGAAAAACAATGGAATCTGGTCTTGGTATTGTTATTTATTATGAGCAAAATAATAAAAAGTATCGGCTTCGTAAAAACGCCTTGGTTAAAGGGTTAGTTTCTAATAATGATGCGGAATATGCAGCGTTACATTTAGCGTTGAAGGAATTAGAAGTGATGGGAGTACATCATCTGGATGTACATATAATTGGTGATTCGATGGTTGCTATTAATCAATTAAATGAGAGTTGGCCATGCTACGAAGAGGAGCTTGCTCGTTGGTTAGACCGAATAGAAGGAAAAATTAAAGAGCTAGGAATCGATCCTATATTTGAATTAGTTTCTAGAAATGAGAATAAAGAAGCTGATCAACTTGCCAGTCAAGCATTAAATGGGATAGAAATTGAGAGTGTTAAAGAATTATCTGTAAAAACAGAGTGAAAATCAAATACCCGTTTTTGATTTAATGAAGCAGCTTAGAATAGCAAGATGCTTTTATTGAATAGACACCTCTTAAAATGGAGGTGTCTATTTTAGTTATTATAACTGATATGAATAGAGGTATTTTTAGCATAAAAACTCTTATATCGTGGGAAAAACATGTTTAAAGTTAATTAATCAGTAGATTTTTCCTGACAATAATATTGTACTGCTTTATAAATAAAAGTTGGCAATTCGTTATATCCAAATTTTATAAAGTAATTTTGAAAACGATTATCTGCTACAAACTGTTCTGCAATATAGAGAAATAAATCTAATGAACAACTCATCGTCTTATTGAAGCAATTGTGAAGTTTAACAATCTCTCTTTGAATTCTATCAGAGTCTGGAGAGTCATCTGACCAATTGGCTAGATTTTGGTAGATTGATTCTACTCGATGAGTAATATTTTTATTAAAGTTTTGTAGTTCTTCCTCATTCATTGAAGCTAGGTTTGCTTCATATTCTTTGTATTGTTCTGTATGACCATATTTTATTCTCGCTTCTTTATTGTATTGATCATTCAGAGAAGTTAACTTTTGACTGAAACTATTAAATTCCAATAAGCTGTCCCCATTTAGGAAACGATGTAAATTATCTATTGTAGTATGAAGTTGATATTGCTGTTCATATAATTGTTTTTGGTATTTCTTTAGATACTCTTTTTGCTCCGTTTTTGTGATGCTGATGACGTGCTTTATTTCTTTTAAAGATAGGCCAAGATTTTTTAGAAAGAAAATAAATTGTAATCTTTCCAAGTCAGATTGACTATATTTTCTGTAACCATTGGCTTCCTTATCAGGTACTAAAATACCTTCTTTATCATAAAAATGTAGTGTTCTACGAGAAACTCCTGTGATATAACAAATATCTTTAACTGAATATTTTAATTCCAAAAGCTATCTACCTCTTTTAAAATTTTATTTGGTTCAAGAATAGTTGCTTCAACTACATTTTTTCCAGTTTCAGCCAAATAATGTTTCATCAAATAATAGCCCAGCGTATAACCAGCCGCATAAGGTAAACCTATAGGAGCACCACCTTGTGCAATGATAACATCATCTCCATAAATATAAGGCATAATAGCTTCCATACCTGAAAGTGCCATTTTATCTTTGAAGCTAGGCTTGATTAGATTATTGAGCATATCTAGATCTGTTTTTGTGACCCAGGGACCAAGATAAGAACTCCCTAATATAGATTCTACATAATTTTCTGCTAAACCTTCCGCAATGACCCACTCTGCCAAGGATACATTTTCTGTCCATTGAATATATTGATAGCGAACATTATGGTTAATTTCATGTGCTATAACACCTGGAATTCGCTGAATTGATTCTTTATTTGGTGTAATAGAAATAGTAATATAGCCAGGTATTCCTCCTTCCCCAATACATCCATGATTTAAACGAAAGAGATGATTATCCCGTCTACCTAAAAGTATTGTAAATAAATACTCAGAAACATTTAGTTTAATCCCATTATCCTTAAATATTTTTAAGGACTGAGCAAGGGAAGCACGGCAATTTTCCCATAATTCATCAGAACTAATTAAATCTATTTCAGAAACATGCGATGAATTAACTTCTTCTGGTAAATAATGAAGCATTTCAAGAACATTGAAAACATCAAAACTATTTGATTCCAAAGGGACTTGTTGAATATCAAATTTAGGTTTGAAGGGCTTCAATACATTTTCACGAAAATATGCTCTTTTGTCTTCTCTACTAATTAAATCTCTATAAATTTTGTCTGATCTTACAGTTTTTATATCCATTTTTACACACCTCAATCTGTTGAATAGCTATAGTTTAAACTGTAACGTTAGGTTACAGTCAAGTGGATTCTTTCTATTGTATGAAGTAATTTATTATAGGATTAATCAGCCTCTTTTAAAAATAACCTTTCGTAATTGGTAAGTGCCTGGAAAATTTTCTAATAGTTTGGTTCTGTCATGCACATACTATAAAAAAGAAAGGGTGTTTTTAATTGATAAAATATATTCCGGCATTTGCGATTAAACTAATTTTTACTACAGTTGTGATTTTCTCTTTGTTTAGTATCTTCTACCATTTATCAATGACGGAGTTACTATTTATTGTATTTCTAGTCTCAGGCCTCACTTTTATCGTTGATCTGTTTCTTTTTGCTCGTTTCGGCTATTTAATTACACCAATTATTGAGTTTGTAAGTACATTTGCGTTGCTAATTTTTTTAAGCTCTATATTTGTCCAAACGGGAGTTTCTAGTATAGTAATATCCTTTGCTGCAGCTTATTTAATAGCTATTTGTGAGGCGCTTTACCATATTTATTTAGGAGAAAATGTGATGGATAAAGATGAGCCAATCATTAGACAATTGCAAGTTGAACTAGCGGAGGAAATTGAACCACATATAAAGCGAGAAGAATAAGTATTATAATTGAAATGGGATGTCTACCCAGTCATAATACGATCGCTAAATAGTATCATAATAGGAAATCCTCGCTTCATCATGTGAAATTTTTATACATACCTCTGAGAATCGTATATAATTAATTTTATAAATTTATTTAAAATTCGCTCAGAGGGGTATGTGTAGGTATGAATAAAGAAAAAATTAGACAGGATTTATTAGAAAAACTACCGCAGCTTTGTGATGCACATGGTGTTTCTGGCTATGAAGAAGATGTAACAGAGCTTGTTAAATTAGAAATAGGTACTTATGTAGATGAGATGAAGGTAGATGCATTAGGGAATTTGATTGCTAAAAAATCAGGTAACGGGAAAAAGAAGGTAATGGTTGCTGCTCACTTAGATGAAATTGGCTTAATGATTCGCCATATTGATGATAATGGTTTCTTATATGCTGAAAAAATTGGTGGAGTGCGACCACAAAATTTATTTTCTCGTACCTGTGTAGTTAAAACGAAGAAGGGCATTATTCCAGGTGTTATTAATAGTATTAATCCTGGACGCCCTAAGCAGATGACAACAATTCCTGAAGTAAATGAATTCTTTATAGATGTAGGCGCAAGTGATCTAGGAGATATTAGTGATCTAGGAATCGAAATTGGAAATACAGTAGCAATTGATTATGAATTTAAACAGCTAGGCAAAAATAAAATTTTGGGTCGTGCTTTAGATAATCGCTTATTAATGTTCGTTCTTATTCAAACAATGAAATATATTAATGAAAATAATCCTGAAGTACCTGATATTTATCCAGTATTTACAGTACAAGAGGAAGTTGGCTGTCGTGGTGCATTAACTGCAGCCTATACCATTGAACCAGATGAAGCAGTGGCTTTAGATATTACAATTGCTAATGATACACCACAAATCCCAGTACATGAACGAATTTCAGAATTAGGTGGAGGTCCTAGCATTAAATTAATGGATAAAGTAGCTAACGGTCAAGGTTCAATCACTCCACCTAAAATAGTGGAAGCAATGAAGAAAGTAGCTTATGATAATCATATTCCATTTCAATTAGAAGTGATTTCAGCAGGGACAACAGATGCGGCTACCATTCAATTGGCAAAAGGAGGAGTGCCTTCCGGAGGCATTTTAGTACCAACAAGATATGTACATGCGCATGAAATGGCTTCTATCGATGATATTGTTCATGCAATTGACTTACTTTATCACTATTTAATGTCTTTAGGAGAATAAAAAAATGATGTTTACAATTAAAATGGCTACAGCATTTATTTATATCGTTATTACAGTTTCATTTATTTTTACGTATCTCTACGCTTCTCCATTTACCTTCGCTACTTGGATAGAAGCGGTATATAATATTTCTATCATATGTATAATCATAGGTTTCTTATGGATTGTTATTCAAAGTGGATTTTTCCATTTATTAGTGCGATGGATTAAACAAAAGCTTAATAAAGATGAAGAGCAAACAATAAATGAAGTAGAAGAAAAGAATGAAGAAGAATTAACTTGGAAAAGAAAAGTAAGTGATTGGGCAAAGGTGATTATCGTTGCTGGTCTTTTACTTGTGATTCTATCAACCTATGTATCTTATAAATTTTTCGGTGATTAAACTTTTTGAAATTAAATCTGGAGTTAAATTCTTCAGAGAATCTAGCGGTAAAAGGAAAAAAGAGAATTTAATTTGAACGCGTTTACTCGATACGGAGTAGACGCTTTTTTTTGTTAAATGAAGCTATTATAGGATTCTCTAACATTATGATTTTTTTCTCGTGAAATGATGAATATTTCTCTATTATTAGATTTCTTTTGTTTGTATTGACAATCGTTTTATGAGAATGTAACATGTTACATGTTTGGATGGGTTTGTCGAAATTTGTCGAAATATATGAAAGCGCTCTACTTTATTACCGTTTTTTACCATGTTAAAGAAAGTTATTTATGATATCAACCTATAAGGTTTGATATAGAAAGATCTGGAGTAAACCTTATAGGATTACTTTAGATGTATTTAATACTATCAATTTGAAAATTTAAATGCTTGGATAATATATCCATGCTGAAATTTTATACTTTCTGATAGTGAAAAAATAGAAATGGGGGATAATTATGAAAAGCTACAAATTTGGATTACTTATTTTACTAATTACTCTTGTATTAGTCGGATGTGGTTCTTCAGATGATGAAGGGAGTTCTGGAGGAGATAATAACAGCAGTGGTAATTCAGTTTTAAAAATTGCTATTGATGCACCACCACCAACTTTGGATCAGCCAGTAAGTACTGCTACATCAGCACGTGATGCTTCACGTTTTATCTTTGAAGGACTTCTTACAACAGATTCAGAGTTCCAAGCTGTACCAATGCTTGCAGAAAGCGTGGACACAGAAGATAACAAAACATACACTTTTAAATTAAGAGAAGGTATTAAATTCCATAATGGGGAAGAAATGACAGCAGAAGATGTTGTTGCATCAATGTACCGTTGGATGGAACAATCAACTGTTACTGGTAATGTATTTAATGATGCTACATGGACTGCAGATGGGGATTATACAGTAATTTTAGAATTAGCTAACCCATCTTCTCTAACACTAGATACATTGGCATCTGCTAAGCAAGCAGCTGGAATTATGCCAAAAGAAATAGTAGAGAATGCACCAGCTTCAGGAGTTGAAGAATATATCGGTACAGGACCATATAAATTTGTAGAATGGAAACAAGACCAATATATTCATTATACAAAATTTGAAGATTATCAACCACTAGATACTCCAGCTGATGGATTATCAGGGAAAAAAGAAGCGTTAATTGATGATATTTATTTATATATTGTAACAGATACATCTACTCGTATTGCTGGATTACAAACAGGCGAATATGATTTTGCATACGGAATTCCATATGATTATTATGGTCAAATTAATGGAGATGAAAATCTTGAAACAATTCTGACTCCGGCTGCTAACCAAATGATTGGTTTTAACAATTTGGAAGGTATTGCTACAGATGCTAAAGTACGCCAAGCAATTAACATGGCGATCAATAATGAAGAAGTTATGATGGCAGCATTCCCGAACCCAGAGTTTTTCTGGTTAGATTCTGGTTATATGGATAGAGACATTGTGAATTGGTATACAGAGGCTGGTTCAGAACATTATAATCAGGCAGATATTGAAGGTGCTAAGAAGTTATTAGAAGAAAGTGATTATAATGGGGAAGAGGTACGTTTCTTGGCTACTCGTGATTATGATCATCACTATAATACTTCTTTAGTAGTTACAGAACAATTAAAGGAAATTGGTTTAAATGTTAAGTTAGAAATTTACGACTGGCCAACAGTTCTTGATATTCAAGGGAATCAACCATCAGAGTGGGAAATGTATATGACATCTGCTTCTACAGTTAGTACACCACCACAATTAATCGGATTAAGCCCAAGATTTGGTGGAGTATATCCTGAAGTGTCAGATTTAATTTCAGAAATTGAAACAGCTCCGACACAAGAAGAAGCATTTGAATATTGGGATGAGCTACAAGGTAAACTATGGGAAGAATATTTACCAATTGTGAACCTTGGTGGTTATAACACACTTTATGGTCATAACAAAAAAGTAGAAGGTATTGAAACATTAACAGGTCCTATTTTCTGGAACGTATCTATTAATGAATAATTGAATGATGAGAGAAGAGTTAGATTATGCATGATAGATTTTCTGTCTAAAGAGCTAGTAGCTTTGTAGATAGAGAATTGGATATGCTTTTCTAGCTCTTTTTTTTGCGTGAAAAATAAAAATTGACAATTTTAACAATGGTAAATATAATTAGCTATAAATTACAAACTGTAATTTATTATCGAAAATGAAAGCGCTTTTATATGTCGAAATAAGAAAGGAGTACATATTTTTTTAATAGAATTATAGTATAGATATAAGTATGGGGGAGAAATTTGTGAAAAATTTTAAGTTAATTTTATTTGTATTATTACTCGCTTTTGTACTAGTAGGTTGTAATTCTTCAACAGATTCTGACAATGAAAGTGAAAATGAATCAAATAATGATTCAAGTAGTGAAGAAACAGATAATGATGAAGGATCAGAGGAAGGGACAAGTGGAGGGACTTTAAAAATTGCGATTGATGGTCCACCACCAACTTTAGATCAGCCAGTAAGTACGGCGACTGCAGCACGTGATGCAGCACGCTTTGTTTTTGAAGGCCTTATGACAACAGATGCAGATTTTAATGCTGTACCAATGCTTGCAGAAAGTGTAGATACAGAGGATAACCAGACATATACATTTAAATTAAGAGAAGGAATCAAATTCCACAATGGAGAAGAAATGACAGCAGAAGATGTTGTTGCTTCGATGTATCGTTGGATGGAGATTTCAACAGTAACTGGTAACGTATTCAAGGATGCTACATGGACAGCGGAAGATGATTACACAGTAGTTTTAGAATTAGCTAATCCATCTTCTCTAACACTAGATACATTAGCATCTGCTAAACAAGCGGCTGGAATTATGCCAAAAGAAATAGTAGAAAATGCACCTGTTGAAGGTGTGGATGAGTATATTGGTACAGGTCCATTCAAATTTGAAGAATGGAAACAGGATCAATATATTCACTATACAAAGTTTGAAGATTATCAACCTTTAGATACTCCAGCATCTGGATTATCAGGGAAAAGAGAAGCTCTAGTTGATGAAGTTTACTTATACATTGTACCTGATACATCAACTCGTATCGCTGGTTTGCAAACTGGAGAATATGATTTTGCATATGGAGTTCCATATGATTACTATGATCAAATTAATGCAGATGAAAATCTTGAAACAATTTTAACACCATCTTCTAACCAAATGATCGGTTTTAACAATCTAGAAGGAATTTCTACGAATCCTGAAATTCGTAAAGCAATTAATATGATTATTGATAGTAATGAAGTAATGTTAGGTGCATTTCCAAACCCTGAATTCTTCTGGTTAGATTCTGGATACATGGATATGAATATTACACCATGGTATACAGAAGCTGGGAAAGAGCATTATAATCAAGCAAATGTAGAAGAAGCGAAGAAAATTTTAGATGAGTTTGGTTATGATGGAGAAGAAATCAAATTCTTAGCTACTCGTGATTATGATCACCATTACAATACATCTGTTATTGTGACAGAACAATTAAAGCAGGCTGGTCTAAATGTAACATTAGAAATTTATGATTGGCCAACTGTTCTTGATATCCAAGGAAACAGACCATCAGAGTGGGATATGTACATGACTTCAGCTTCAACAGTAAGTACACCACC
This sequence comes from Ornithinibacillus sp. 4-3, assembly GCF_040958695.1. Taxonomy (NCBI): domain Bacteria; kingdom Bacillati; phylum Bacillota; class Bacilli; order Caryophanales; family Bacillaceae; genus Ornithinibacillus; species Ornithinibacillus sp. 4-3. The sequence continues at coordinate 2,623,810 of NZ_CP162599.1, read as the reverse complement.
ACAATTAATTGGATTAAGCCCAAGATTTGGTGGAGTATATCCTGAAGTATCAGAATTGATTTCAAGCATTGAAACAGCTCCGACACAAGAAGAAGCATTTGAATATTGGGAAGAGCTGCAAGGTAAACTATGGGAAGAATATTTACCAATTGTTCATATTGGTGGTTACAATGCCTTATATGGTCATAATACGAAAGTTAAGGGACTTGAAACGTCTACAGGACCAATTTTCTGGAATGTAACTGTATCTGAATAAGAAAGATAAAGAGGAGGCGAATGCTTCCTCTATTTTTTTGTATAATAATAGATTAATAAATAGTATAAATATTAGTTAAAGTGCGTTTTTAAAAAGGTCAATAAAAAGAGCCGTCATCGGTTAAGTTTGCAATGTCACGAGAGCAATACTAGAGGAATACAGATTAAGTACGCAACGTCACGCGAGCGACATCTGCACTAGTACATCCTGTATGTCGTAGCACGTCGTGTGCGTCGAAAGTTCAAGGCAACGTACTTCGAGTAGCGGACTTCCACAGGACGTGTCGGAACTTAGTCGAAGTTCCCCTGTTCGATGTATTATTTTTGTTGGACTTTTTGAACATCCTCTTAAAGAAAAATTAAATTGACATAGAAAACATAAAGCTTTATACTCTTTTTAAACATCTTTATGAAAGCGCTTTTATATGTAATAATAAAAATACAAACTATTAAAATAAGTAGCACTCATTAAAATAATCATCTTTCACAGAAGATATTGACAATTATTACATAACTTACTATAATAATGATTCAGTTATGGCAAACCCAATTTATAGTTGGGGATTGATTCATTAAGAATGCTTATGAAAGCGTTTTATTATGATAGTTTAGTAATGATAGTTGAGTAGAGAATAGAGTAGAGAATTATTTTAAGGAGGTGAGGTGTTGCATCGAAGTAAGGCATCTTTTTCGATATTAGAACTCCTTCAAGAGAATATTCGTATCGAAATGCGTATGGTAGACACCGATTAAAGATGTTAAAAACAGAATTTAGGGGGACAATTATGAAGAAATTATTTAAAAATGGTTTATTTCTTATGTTATTAGCAGCTTTAATGCTAGTTATAGCTGCATGTAGTTCAGATTCTGGAGGAAATGATGATTCAGATTCTGGTGATAATACATCATCTGACGAAACAGATAACAATGATGGTGATGACGAAGAAGCACAAGGTGAAGCTGGCGGAACATTAAGAATTGCAATAGATGCTGCTCCACCAACACTTGACCAACCAACAAGTACAGCAACTGCTGCACGTGATGCGTCAAGACTTATTTTCGAAACACTAGTAACGACTAAAGAGAATTTCGAGCCAGAGATGATGCTAGCAGAAAGCATTGAAACAGAAGATAACCAAACATTCACGATTAATTTAAGAGAAGGCGTTAAATTCCATAATGGAGAAGAAATGACTTCAGAAGATGTTATTGCTTCTATGGAAAGATGGTTAGAGAAATCTTCTGTAACTGGTAATATCTTTAATGATGCAACTTGGACAGCTGATGGAGACTACACAGTTATTTTAGAATTACAATCTCCTTCATCATTAACTTTAGATACAATGGCATCTGCAAAACAAGCTGCTGCTATTATGCCTAAAGAGGTTATCGATAATGCTTCTGATGGAGTAATTACTGAATTTATTGGAACAGGACCATTCAAATTTGAAGAGTGGAAACAAGATCAATATATTCATTATGTAAAATATGATGAATATCAGCCAGTTGATTTACCAGCAGATGGATTATCTGGTAAAAAAGAAGCTTTAGTAGATGAAATTTATATCTACATTGTAAATGATTCTTCTACTCGTTTAGCAGGTTTACAAACTGGTGAATATGACTTTGCTTACGGTATTCCATACGATAATTATGATGCGTTATTAGCAGATGATAACTTAGAAACAATTTTAACTCCATCTGCGAACCAAATGATGGGTCTTAATAAAGTACAAGGAATTGCTACAGATCCTAAGTTCCGTCAAGCGGTTAATGCAGCATTAGATGCAGAGCAAGTGATGTTTGCAGCATTTCCAGATGAAGATTTCTTCTGGTTAGATTCTGGATACATGGATATGTACATTGAGCCATGGTTAACAGATGCTGGTAATGAATATTACAACCAAGCAAATCCTGAGAGAGCTAAAGAACTTCTTGATGAAATTGGTTATAATAATGAAGAATTTAGAATTATGACTACTCGTGATTATGATCACCATTATAACTCTGGAGTTGTAATTCAAGAGCAATTAAAGCAAGCAGGAATTAATGCTGTATTAGAGGTATATGATTGGCCATCTTTATTAGACAAGCGTGAAAATGATTTAGGTGCTTGGGATGCATTCATGACATCATCTTCTACAGTAAGTACACCACCTCAATTAATCGGTATGAGTACAACTTGGGCAGGTGGAATGGATGATTCATATGTAGAGGAAACTATGGCGGCAATTGAAGGTGCACCTACAATTGAAGAAGCTAAAGAATTATGGGATGAATTACAGTTGTATGCTTGGGAAGAGCTAGTACCAATTGTACATTTCGGTGGATACCACTCTCTATATGGACATACAAAAAATGTTAAAGGTATTACTAACAACACAGGACCAATTTTCTGGAACGTAACTGTTTCTGAATAATCTTAGTGTAAGAATAAGGAGAGACGTGTTAAGCTAAAAAACCGGCTGCACGTCTCTTTTTTTACGCTAAATGGACTTGTTAATTCTGAAAGGTTTTTGTACATTATACTCATGCAAAGTAAGCTTTATGTAATTTGAGTCACTAGCGTCGCATAAATAAATGCAGAATGTTCTGAACTACATTTCTGGTTTTAAAGAAAAAATTGAAAGCACCTAAACAAAGGTAGTAAACATCCATTTTTTTGACTATAGCCAAAGACGAGTGCGACAAAAATTAAAAAGTTTTACGGGACACCTTTTCCTTTGATTTTACGAATCCAAATATGGGCAGATTTCCAAATTGCGGCTTTTAAATAACGACTGATTTGGAGATAAGTCCGCGAGCTGTTTGTGCTTAGCTGCGCGAGTACGTTTAAACAATAGACAATCATCGCTACGTACACTTGATTATGGACTGCTTGTTCGCTATGCCCGTAGAACTTTTTGATTGAGAGATGTTGTTTCATCCATTTGAAAAAGAGTTCGATTGCCCATCTGGACTTGTAAACATCGGCGATTTCAACTGCGCTAATGTCAAACCGATTTGAAATTAACGTGAGTTCTTTCCCTTTATCATCCAGTACTTTTATTTTACGAAAAACGTGTTCTGTTCGGTTTTGAGTTGATCCGAGAACGACCATTTCATCTGATAAAATAGATGAGTTTGATGGAACTTCAAGTGTTTTAATTACCCGAACGACAGCGTTTTTCCTTAAACGTGATACAAAGAAATAGCCGTCATCTGTCATGCGATCGAAACGCTCGTAATCCAAGTAGCCACGGTCAAAAACGTACATGCATTCTTTATCGTCAACAAATACTTCTAACTGTCCACGGTCGTGTTCTATTGCGTTCGTCATGACTGCTTTGTCCGGATAAGAAAGGCCTTTTTCCATAAATACAAGGCGCAGATGAAGCTTTACGCCAGACTTTGTTTTTCGGAATTCAGCCCATCTGTGATTCGTTAAATTTAAAGGTAATGTGGTAGAATCAATCAACATCCAAGGTGTAGACGTTTTTCTTCTGTGCTGAAAGTCTGTTTTTTCATGAATTTTCGCTACTAGATTTAAGAAGATGGCTTCAAAAAAAGAAGTAGGCACTTCATTTAGTCTTCTGCCTAATTGTGAAAAGCTAATGGATTCAAACCCAACTGCTTTTTGAAGATCATCTGAAAAAACAGCGTCAGCTAACGCCCGTAAACTTTCGGTACCATGAAGTTGCGCAAACAGCAGTAACTTCATGAATGGCGCCATATAAAGCTTCTTTGTATAGTAATCTAATTGAAAGTTTCCAACCATTTCATTAAAAAGTTCAGTCGAAATCGGTGAAAACCATTGTTCAAATGATGTTTTTCGTGTAAACTTATCCATGTGTATGTCCTTTATATTGGATTTGGATAGTTTACTACCAAACCCCATTATAAAGGATTTTTTTATGGAAAAATATAGTTAAAGAAAATTCAGTATTTTACTTTATACTTTTGTTTTTTAATGCGACGCTAGTGAATTTGAGTAATTAAAAATTTTTATAAAAGGGTGAAGAAAATGGATATTATTGCACTAAGACGTGATTTACATCAGTACCCAGAAGTAGGATTTACAGAATTTCGTACAGCAAGTAAAGTGGTAGAAATATTGGACTCTTTAGGGTATCAAGTGATTTATGGTGAGGATGCATTGGATAAAGCAGCTAGACGTGGACTCCCTGATGATGATGAACTAACAGAAGCATATGAAAGAGCTTTAGAGCATGGAGCTAACAGAGAAATTGTTGAAAGAATGAAGGGGGGGCTTACTGCTGTTATTGGAGTATTAGAAGGAAAAGAACCTGGACCTACAATTGCCTTTCGTTTTGATATGGATGCTTTACCAGTACAGGAAAGCAAAGATGCAGACCATCTCCCTTCTAAAGAAGGCTTTATTTCTAAGTTTGAAGGAAACATGCATGCTTGTGCCCATGATGCACATACTGCGATAGGCATAGGCTTGGCGGAAAAGTTAGCTGATCGACAATTTTCTGGTACAGTAAAGCTTATTTTTCAGCCTGCTGAAGAAGGCGCGCGTGGAGCACATGCTGTTGCAGAAAAAGGTCATGTAGATGATGTGCAAAGCATTTATTGTTTACATCTAGGTTTTGGATATCCATTAGGAGCAATCTATGCAGGCTCTACAGATTGGTTAGCAACCACAAAAATGTTAACACATTTTCATGGTATCCCATCACACACTGGAATGTCGCCTGAAACAGGCAGAAATGCTTTATTAGGTGCAGCGACAGCTCTGATTAATATCCATTCATTACCAAGATACAGTGGCGGATCAACTCGGGTAGGAGTAGGAATATTAGAAGGTGGAACAGCATCTAATATAACACCTTACTTTGCCAAAATGGTATCAGAAACGAGAGCAGATTCTGAAGAAATTAATGAGGATCTTGAAAAACGCGTAAGAACAATCTTATCAAATAGTGCAGAAATGCATGAATTAAAAGAAGAAACCTTTATTATTGGAAAAGGAACAACGATTACTTGTGATGAAGAACTCATTGACCTAGTGCTAGAAGAAGCGAAGGAAATAAAAGAATTTGACTCCTTAAATAGATATGGTCAAGCAAATGGTGGAGAAGACGCGAGTTTATTAATCAAGCGTGTACAAAAGTGTGGCGGAAAAGGTACTTATATGATTGTTGGAACGCCAATCCCTGCTGCACATCATCATCAAAAATTTGATATAGATGAAGCGGTAATGGAGCCTACTGTTAAGTTGTTAGAAAAAGTTGCTAGAAAAGAATTGAGATAAATACTTATATATGAAGGAAAAATTTAAACTAGATTAAAAATTTGCTGAAAAATGTTGGAATTTGTCTTTTAAACAGAGTAAATTATTTCATATATTTGCTAGTTATTAATTAGATTTTATAGATTGCTAGGAGTTTCATTTTAATCACTTTCCTTGTTATAGAGTTTATTGACTTATTATTTTCCATTCGGTATAATTACAAAAATATAGCGCAACTTAATCAAAGTTATGAAGTGCGAACTGACGAGTTTCTCTCTTTGTTTGCATTAATAGACAAATGTATTGTTTTTTTGACAAAAGGTTAAGCAGATGCGAATTATTTGTTAGGAGGTGTAGCAAAAAGTAGCTGAAATACTATTTGAATGGTAGCAATGTTTATATTATCTCAGTTATTAGTAAAATGATATTGACACAAATGAAATTTCAATAGTAAATCAGAAGTTTTCTACTTTTCTTAACAGCCAGTTGAAACTCTTCGCTTCATTAAAACGAGCATGAATAAACACTTCGTAATTTTTGTTCGAATGAGAGCACATTTTCTACTAGATAAAAGCTTCATATTATATGATGAATATCTAGTACGGCAGGATAAGCTTCTCAAAGTGAAATTATTATACCAAATTCATATAATATATGCGTTGATAATAGATTTGTATTTTCTAAAGAATTTTCTAAATTTTACTATTTATTTCAGGTGAAAAAAATAGTAAAAAACAATGGAAATACAAGGGAAAAATCATAGGATTCTCTTTTGTGTAACCCTTGATATGTCAACGTTTTGCGTGTATGAAAGCGTATACTTAATTTTCCACTTGACCTAGCTCTGTTGTAGTGTTATTCTCTATATATTGTATTTGCGGGAATCCGCTTACATTTTAATTTTCAGATGTTCAGAGAGTAGAGATTGCTAGGAAGAGAACAGCGTAAAATGAGAAGGTCTTAACCCATCCAAGACGAAACACAAAGTAAGTAAACAACAAAATTTGAACTAGAGGGGGCGTTAACTTTGTTAAAGTACATCATAAAACGGCTTTTATCTGTTATACCCGTTTTATTTGTAGTTTCCATTGTAATCTTTGGAATCATTCATATAACTCCTGGGGATCCAGCAGCAGTTATTTTAGGACAAGAAGCAACACCAGAACAAATTGAACAGCTTCGTGAACAATTAGGATTAAATGAACCAATTCATTTGCAATATTATCATTGGGTACTTGGAGTTTTACAAGGGGATTTAGGAACATCTTACTTTATGAAAGAACCTGTTACACAAGCAATTTTTGATCATCTCAAACCAACCTTGTCGGTGGCCGCGCTCGCCATGGCAATTTCATTAATTATTGCGATTCCTATTGGTATTGCAGCAGCTAACCGTCGTGGTACAATTACAGACCAATCCATCATGGGATTCGCTTTACTAGGAATGTCTGTACCAAGTTTCTTACTTGGACTATTCTTAATTTTATTCTTTGGAGTAAAACTAGGCTGGTTACCGGTAGCTGGTTATCAACCATTAAGTAATGGATTATGGAATCATTTGAAATATTTAATTATGCCAGCAATTGCACTAGGTTCAATCCAAGCTGCATTAATTGCTCGTATGACTAGAACATCTATGCTAGAAGTATTAAATACAAACTATATTAAAACAGCACGTGCTAAAGGTGTTAAAGATAGAAAAATCGTATATGTACACGCATTACGTAACGCATTTCTACCTATTTTAACAGTTGTAGGTACTACATTAGGTTCACTAATGGCTGGTGCGGCAGTTACGGAAACAATTTTCAACATTCCAGGAATTGGACAGTTAATTATTAACTCAGTTGAACGTCGTGACTACTCAGTAATCCAGGGTGTAGTATTATTTGTAACAGTAATTTATGTATTTGTTAACTTAGTTATCGACTTACTATACGGAGTTATCGATCCGCGAGTTCGATTACAAGATAAATAGAAAGGGGGAGTCATTCATGAGTCAAGTAGCAAACAGTACAGATTTAACAAACATAAAGCAAACTTTGAAGAGGGAACAAAGAAAGTTATTTTGGAGACGATTATTTGCAAATAAGATGATGGTCACAGGTAGTGCTATTGTTATTTTCTTAACATTAGTAGCTATATTTGGACCAATGTTAGTAAAATTTAATCCATATGAAATGGAAGTTAGTAACCGACTACAAGGGATGAGTTCTGCTCATTTATTAGGTACGGATGAATTTGGACGTGACTTATTAACGCGTATTGCTTATGGTGCGAAAGTAACAATGGGTGTAGGCTTCTCTGTTGCATTCTTTGCATCTTTAATTGGTATGATTATAGGATTATATGCAAGTTACTATAAAACACTAGATCATATTTTAATGCGTATCTGTGATGGTTTAATGGCTATCCCTGGTATTTTACTTGCGATCGCATTAATGGCTGCTTTAGGGCCAAATACTAGAAACGTTGTTATTGCCTTAACAATTGTATTTGTTCCAAATATTGCTCGTGTTATTCGTTCAGCAGCAATTGTTGTACGTGAACAAACATACATCGAAGCAATGAAAGCACAAGGATCAAGTACATTTAGAATTATTTGGGGTCATATGATGCCAAACACAATTTCTCCTCTAGTAGTACAAGCAACATTTGTATTTGCAGATGCTATTATTACAGAGGCTGCCCTTTCATTCTTAGGTGCAGGGGTTCCAGCTCCAGATCCAAGTTGGGGTAATATTTTATATGATGGTAAACTAGTAATCTTTAATGCATGGTGGATGACTGTATTCCCAGGAATCATGATCGTTCTTGCTGTATTAGGATTAAACTTATTAGGTGATGGTTTACGTGACTTAATTGACCCTCATACAGCTGGGAAAAAATAATTAAGAAAATAATGTACCATACTATAGAGATAAGGGGGATTACCCATGACGAAAGAACATCTATTAGATGTTAAAGAGCTTAAAACTCATTTTAATACCGAACGTGGCCGAGTTACTGCCGTCGATGGAGTTTCCTTTCATATTGATGAAGGGGAGATTTTAGGAGTAGTTGGTGAATCAGGTTGCGGAAAGAGTGTAACCTCCCAGTCTATTTTACGCTTATTAGACGAAAAGGTTACTACTCAGTATGATGGTGAAATTAATTTTAAAGGAACAAACCTTTTTTCATTAAATAAATCTAGAATGGACAAAATCCGCGGAAATGATATTGCGATGATTTTCCAGGATCCATTGAGTTCATTAAATCCGGTGTTTTCAGTAGGTTCTCAAATTATGGAATCTATCTTATTACACCAAAAGGTTTCTAAAAAGGAAGCAGAAAAATTAGCTATTGATATGTTAAGACTTGTAGGTATTCCAGCGCCAGAAAAACGCGTTAAGGAGTATCCGCATGAGTTATCAGGTGGTATGCAGCAGCGTGTAATGATCGCGATTGCATTATCTTGTCAACCAAAACTATTAATTGCGGATGAGCCTACAACAGCTCTTGATGTTACAATCCAAGCACAAATTCTTGATTTAATTAAAGAATTAAACAAAGAACTTGGAATGGGTGTTATGTTCATTACCCATGACCTTGGTGTAGTTGCTGAATTATGTCAGCGAGTTGTAGTTATGTACCTTGGTCAAATCGTGGAAGAAGCGGATGTTAAAAGCTTATTTGGTAATCCGTTACATCCATACACTCAAGGTTTAATGGCATCTATCCCACAAATCGATAGTGATCGTAACCAGGCATTACACGTAATCCATGGATCAGTTCCAGCACTTGAGAACGTTCCACCAGGATGTCGCTTTGCATCACGTTGTCAATATGCTCAAGATACATGTCGTGAAAATATGCCTGAGCTTGAAACAAAAGCAGACGGCAGAAAAGTTAGATGCTTTTTTGCAGACGAAATTCAAGAGAAGTTAAAGGAGGAAGGAGCACATGTCTAATAACGCTACTCCTGAAGTAGAAGTTACAGCCCTAGCTAGCGACGAAACTAGAACTCCTCTTCTTCAAATTCAAAACTTAAAGAAATATTTCCCTGTTAAAGGGACATTTGGGAGTTTTGGTAAGCCAGCTGGATTTGTAAAAGCAGTTAATGATGTATCCTTCGATGTTTTTGAAGGTGAGACATTTGGTATTGTTGGTGAGTCTGGTTGTGGTAAGAGTACTACAGGTAGAGCTATTCTACGTTTAATCGAACCAACTTCTGGTCAAGCATTATTAAATGGTAAAAATTTATTTGAGCTTACTGGGAAAGAATATCGTAAAATGCGCCAGGATATGCAAATTGTATTCCAGGATCCGTATTCATCTTTAAACCCGCGTAAGCGAATTGGACAAATTATTCAAGAGCCTTTAAATATTCATAACATCGGTGAAAAGAGTAAACGTCCTGATGTTGTAATGGATATTCTAGATAAAGTAGGAATGCGTACAGATCACTACTATCGTTATCCACATGAATTATCAGGTGGACAAAGACAGCGTATTGGATTAGCAAGAGCTTTAGTTGTTCAACCAAAAGTTATTATTTTGGATGAGCCTGTATCTGCACTGGACGTATCAATTCAGTCACAGGTAATTAACTTATTAGATAATCTACAACAAGAGTTGAAATTGACATATCTATTCATTGCACATGATATCAGTGTTGTACGTCATATTTCTGATCGTATTGGGGTTATGTATTTAGGTCGTATGGTGGAAGAAGCTCTATCAGAAGATTTGATTTCAGAACCATTACACCCATACACACAAGCTTTATTATCTGCGGTACCTTTACCAAATCCAGAATTGAAGCGTGAACGTGTAATCTTAAAAGGGGAATTACCTTCTCCATTAAATCCACCTTCTGGATGTGTATTCCATACAAGATGTCCTTTTGCGATGGATATTTGTAAGCAAGCTGTACCTGAGAAGAAAGAAGTTAAACCAGGTCATTTTGTAGCTTGTCATTTACACGAGTAATCAAAACTATAAAAGCTGCTAGAATGGTCATCTTTTATGACCTATCTAGCAGCTTTATTTTTGTATGATGAAGTTTTATTTGGAAAATAACTTTTTCCAGTTCTTTTTTCAAAAATAATATAAATAATAAGTGAATAAATTGAATTAATATGGCACAATAGTTTTATCGAGTTATATGATTTTATGTTTTTTTTATGAAAAGGAGTAGCATATTTTGCGGCAAGTTATTTTTTATCAAAAAAACAATTGTACATTATGTGATGAGGCAAGTGCTTTATTAGAAGTGTTTCAAATGGAATATGAATTTTCCGTAGAAAAAAGAGATATTGATACGAATGATGAATGGTTATTAGCATATCTTATTCAAATACCAGTAGTAGAAATTGCTGGAGAACAATTAAATTGTGAACAAATAGATTATACTTCGTTAGATTGTTTCTTCAGGAAACATTTTGGATAAGCATATAAGTTGTTGAGTTCTACAATAAGAAAGTATAAAATTTTAGAAGGACTTTCACTGTATTATACTCTGCAAATGATTATAATTTTCTATTCATAAAGAATTATATTTTAGTTACGCGAAGATACTAACTAGCGAATGTTATATTTTTTTGCATAATTAACTGATTCTTTAGTGGAAATCTTATATAATAGCACATGGAATTATTTTATTTAAAGGAGAGTTACTCATAGATGAATAAACAGTCAGTTGTGGATCTCGACGTTAAAGGAAAGAAAGTATTTTGTCGAGTTGATTTTAATGTACCAATGAATAATGGTGAGGTAACAGATGATACAAGAATTAAAGCGTCTATGCCAACAATCAAGCATCTTGTTGAAAATGGGGCTATCGTTATTTTAGCGAGTCATCTTGGCCGTCCAAAAGGCGAAGTGAAAGAAGAATTACGTCTTGATGCAGTTGCTAAGCGCCTAAGTGATTTAATGGCTAAAGAAGTATATAAATCTGATGAAGTATACGGAGAAGAAGTATACACGAAAATTGATGAAATGAACGAAGGAGAAATTCTATTACTTGAAAACGTTCGTTTTGAAGCAGGAGAAGAGAAAAACTGCCCTGAATTAGCAGAGGCTTTTGCACGTATGGCTGATATTTATGTCAATGATGCTTTTGGAGTATCTCATCGTGCGCATGCATCTACTTCTGGTGTAGCAGAAAAATTACCTGCTGCTGCTGGTTTCCTACTAGAAAAAGAAATTAATGTATTAAGTAAAGCATTATTGAACCCAGAACGTCCCTTCACATCAATTATTGGTGGGGCGAAAGTAAAGGATAAAATTGAAGTAATTGATAACCTATTAGATAAAGTAGATCATTTATTAATTGGTGGTGGACTTGCGAATACTTTTATTAAAGCAAAAGGGTTTGAAATTGGTAAGTCTTTAGTAGAAGAGGATAAAATTGATTTGGCCAAAAGCTTTATGGAGAAGGCAGAGGAAAAAGGAGTTCAATTTTTAATTCCTGAAGATGTAGTAATCGCAAATGAATTTTCACCAACTGCTGACACAAAAATTGTTGATGTAGATCAGATTCCAGCAGATTGGCAAATTTTAGATATTGGGCCTAAAACAAGGGATACATATAGTAATGTGATTGTAGAATCAAATTTAATTATCTGGAATGGCCCAATGGGTGTTTTTGAAATGGACGCATTTGCAGGTGGTACAAGAGAAGTTGCTATCGCATTAGTTGATACAAGTGGTTATACAATTATTGGTGGTGGAGATTCTGCAGCTGCCATTGAAAAATTCGGATTTGTAGATGAGATGGATCATATTTCTACTGGTGGTGGAGCTTCCTTAGAGTTTATGGAGGGCAAAGAACTACCAGGAGTAAAAGTATTAAATGATAAATAATTATATAGATGTAGCAAAATAATCTTAAATAAAAATGAGTGTTCAAAAAGCTATCATTGAAATGACTTCTTTGGAAAAGGTGAGTGTATGCGAAAAAAAATCATCGCTGGAAACTGGAAGATGAATCATACGACAGTAGAAATAAATAAATTTATGGAAGAATTAACTGAAGCAAAAGTTGGAAATGAAGATGTAGAGGCTATTATTTGCGGTCCATTTCCATACTTATCCTTACTAGTGGATAAAGCTAATCATACGGCATTAAAAATTGGTGCTCAAAATATGCATTTTGAGGAAAATGGAGCTTTTACTGGTGAAGTAAGTCCACTAATGTTAAATGATTTAAACATCAGTCATGTGATTATTGGGCATTCTGAGCGTAGAGAATATTTTGCAGAAACAGATGAGACTGTAAATAAAAAAGTACAAGCTGCTTTTGCAAATAACCTTACTCCAATTGTTTGTGTAGGAGAGACGTTAGAGCAACGTGAAGCAGGGGAAATGTTAAGTCATATCGAGAAACAGGTTACTGCTGCTTTAAATGGATTAACTGGAGAACAAGTAGCACAAACGATTATTGCATATGAACCAATTTGGGCTATTGGTACAGGTAGAACAGCTTCAAGTGCAGAAGCAAATGAAGTATGTGTCCATATTCGTCAGGTAGTTCGTCAGTTGTTTACAAAGAACATTGCGGAGCGAGTAATTATTCAATATGGTGGTAGTGTTAATCCAGATAATATTCGTGAACTACTCTCACAAACAGATATTGATGGAGCACTTGTTGGAGGTGCTAGCTTAAAGGCTGCATCATTCCTACAATTGTTGGAGGAAAGTAAATAATGAATCAACCAAATGTAGTAGCAATGATTATTTTAGATGGTTTCGCATTACGCGCAGAAAATAATGGAAATGCTGTAAACCAAGCTAACAAACCAAATTTTGATCGTTATTGGAATACATACCCACATCAGACATTAAAAGCAAGTGGGGAAGCGGTTGGACTACCAGAAGGGCAAATGGGAAATTCTGAGGTTGGCCATTTAAATATCGGAGCAGGACGCATTGTATATCAAAGTTTAACTAGAATTAACTTATCCATTCGTGAGGGAGACTTTTTCCAAAAGGCTGCATTTTTACAATCTATTGAGCATGCGAAGAAAAATCAAACAAGTGTTCACTTATTCGGATTATTATCAGATGGTGGTGTCCATAGTCATATCGACCATTTATATGCATTATTGAAGTTAGCAAAAGAACAAGATTTTCATGATGTATATGTTCATGCGTTTTTAGATGGAAGAGACGTTGGTCCTCAAACGGCAGAACAATATATTATAGAAGCTGAAGATAAAATGAAAGAATATGGAGTAGGAAAATTTGCAACCGTATCAGGTAGATATTATGCAATGGACCGTGATTGTCGTTGGGATCGAGTGAAAAAAGTGTATGATGCAATGGTTTATCAGGATGCACCAAAATTTCAGTCAGCTATGGATGTTGTAAAGGATGGATATCAACAAGATATTTGTGATGAATTTATTATTCCGGCAGTAATTACAGATGAAAATGAAAAAACAATTGCAAGAATAGAGGATAATGATTCTATTATTTTCTTTAATTTCCGACCAGATCGAGCAATTCAAATTTCTAAGGCTTTTGCTAATCATGAGTTTACAGCATTTGATCGTGGAGAAAATCCACCTAAATCTATTAATTTTGTCATGTTTACAAATTATAGTGATCAAATTACAGCAAATGTAGCATTTGAACCAATTGATTTATCGAATACATTAGGTGAAGTATTAGCCGCGCATAAAATCAATCAACTGCGTATTGCAGAAACAGAGAAATATCCACATGTAACCTATTTTATGAGTGGAGGAAGAGAGGCTGAATTTGTAGGTGAAAAACGAATTTTAATTGATTCACCTAAAGTCGCTACATATGATTTGAAGCCGGAAATGAGTGCATATGAGGTTACAGATGCACTATTGGAAGAATTAGATCAAGGAACACAGCAAGCTATTTTACTAAACTTTGCTAATCCAGATATGGTTGGTCATTCTGGGAAACTAGCACCAACAATTCAAGCAATTGAAACTGTGGATGAATGTTTAGGTAAAATTGTTGATAAAGTGCTACAATTAGGAGGAGTTGCTATTATTACTGCAGATCATGGGAATTCTGATGAAGTAATTTGCTTAGATGGATCACCAATGACTGCACATACAACGAATCCAGTACCAGTTATAGTAACAAAGCAAGGCATTGATTTACGTGATGATGGTATTTTAGCAGATTTAGCACCAACCTTTTTAGATTTATTAGAAATTGAAAAACCAGAAGAAATGACAGGAAAAACGTTAATTAATCATTGAGGAGAGATAATTATGCCTTACATTACAGATGTTTATGCTCGTGAAGTATTGGATTCACGTGGAAATCCAACAATTGAAGTAGAAGTAGTAACAGAATCTGGAGCTTTTGGCTCTGCTATTGTACCAAGTGGTGCATCTACAGGAGAATATGAAGCTGTAGAATTACGCGATGGAGATAAAGACCGTTTTCTAGGTAAAGGTGTCTTGAAGGCAATAGATAACGTAAATGAAGTAATCGCTCCAGAAATTGTGGGATTTGATGTTACTCGTCAAAATATTATCGATCAGTTAATGATTGAATTAGATGGTACAAAAAACAAGAGTAAGCTTGGTGCAAATGCTATTTTAGGAGTATCTATGGCAGTAGCACATGCAGCATCTGTACATCTAGGTATGCCACTATATAATTATCTAGGTGGATTTAATGCAAAAACATTACCAGTTCCAATGATGAATATTTTAAATGGTGGAGAGCATGCAGATAATAATGTAGATATTCAAGAATTTATGATTATGCCAGTTGCAGCTACATCAATGCGTGAAGCTGTACGTATTGGCGCAGAGATTTTCCATTCCTTAAAAAATGTACTTCAAGATAAAGGTCTAAATACTGCAGTAGGTGATGAAGGCGGATTTGCTCCAAATTTATCATCTAACGAAGAAGCATTACAAACGATTAGTGAGGCAATTGAAGCTGCAGGATATAAGCTTGGTGAAGAAGTTAAATTAGCAATGGATGTTGCTTCATCTGAATTTTATAAAGACGGTAAGTATCATTTAGCAGGAGAAGGTATTGTCCGCACTTCAGAGGAAATGGTAGCTTGGTATGAAGAGCTAGTAGATAAATATCCAATTATTTCTATTGAAGATGGACTAGATGAGAATGATTGGGAAGGTCATAAGTTATTAACAGAACGTATTGGTAATCGTGTACAATTAGTTGGAGATGACTTATTTGTAACAAATACAGAGAAATTATCTGAAGGAATTAAGCAAGGTGTAGGTAACTCTATTCTAATCAAGGTTAACCAAATTGGAACATTAACTGAAACATTTGAAGCAATTGAAATGGCAAAAAGAGCTGGATATACAGCCGTTATTTCACACCGTTCTGGTGAATCTGAAGATGCAACAATTGCAGATATTGCAGTAGCTACAAATGCTGGTCAAATTAAAACAGGTGCTCCTTCACGTACGGATCGTGTTGCGAAGTACAATCAATTAATGAGAATTGAAGATGAGCTAGCTGGTGTAGGTCAATATGCTGGCGAAACAGCATTCTACAATTTAAATAAATAAACTTTAAGTAATAGTTAGGCGAGGCATTGAGCGATCATTTTTTGAGTGATTATTCAATGCCTCTCTTGTTTTTCTCTTGAAAATTTCGTATGATGAAAGAATAAATCAATTGTTTAATTCTATTCAAATTTCTGAAAATTGAAACCCGTTTATTTAAGTGCAACTTGATGATTCAAGCAGATGTGTTTATGAGATAAAAAAGTATAAAAATTGCGCAAATTAATGCTTATTCAGAGATAGCGCTGTCTAGGCTCCGAGCGCCAAAAACTAAGAGATTTCCCGTCACGCCCTACAATAAGTCAACATCGGCTCGTTACCTCACCGTGTTTCCTTTATCTCGGTTGTGCCGCTCCAATCTCTAAGTTTTTAAACGGGCGCTCTGCGCTTTTCGTTTTGCACTATCATGTAGAGGATTGGAGGAAATAGCTTGGATCAATTACACAAAAAAATTAAAAAAATCATTCATGCAGCAGATGGAGAATGGGGGATTGTTATAGAAGATTTAAATTTGAAAAAGAAATTTTCTATAAATGAGAAACAGCTCTTTGCTGCACAAAGTATTATTAAAGTACCAATTATGGCCGCAGTTTATGAGGCATATGAGCAAGGAGAATTTAAATTAAGTGATCCTCTTCCATTATTACGTGAACAGCTTGTTGGAGGAGCTGGAGTATTGCAGCATTTTTCTCCAGGAACCGAGCTTTCTATATATGATTTAGTGATGCTAATGATTATTCAAAGTGATAATACTGCTACAAATATATTAATTGAATTAGTTGGATTTGATCGAATTAATCAAGTGATGCAAGCTGGTGGAATGAAGGAAAGTCGATTAAAAAAGAAATTAATGATATTACCACATACAAAGGAAGATGTGGAAAATTACATATCAGCTGAAGACATTTATATTTTTTATAAAAATATAGCCAATGGAAAAGTCGTTTCTGGCTATAGTTGTCTACAAATGATTGAAATTTTAAAGAAACAACAATTTCGCAATGCTATTCCTTATGATTTACCAGAGAATGATAGAGAAATTATTGGATCAATACCAGAATGGGAATTAGCAAATAAAACAGGTTGGGATAGCAATTATCAACATGATGTTGGTATTTTATATGTGCAGGATCGTAGTGCGATCATTACAGCTCTTTCAAAAAATGCTGGAGCTAAAGTATCCTTGAATATCATCTCTAAAATAGGCAAAGAAGTTTATGAGTACCTAAAGCTAGTTAGATAAACAAGTTCATAACACCTAGGGTAGCTACATTAATCTAGAGCTTTTCAAATAGGGGGAAACTAAAGTGAGAAGGAATCACGTTTTATGCCTTTTAATGATTATGATGGTTTTAATGCTGGCTGCATGTCAATCTAATCAGGATGAAAATGAGCCAGAGGAAAGTGCAGATGAAGGACAGAATGAAGGCACATCAGAAGAAGGTCAGGTGCTGCATATTGCATTAAATGCACAGCCACCAACAATTGATCCACTTATAAGTACAGCTACAGTATCAAGGGATATTGCATTACAAATTTTTGAGCCGTTAATTACAATTAATGCTGGTCTTCAACCTGCACCAATGTTAGCTGAATCCTATGAAATAAGTGAAGATGGGAAAACAATCACATTTCAGCTACGAGAAGGAGTAAAATTCCATAATGATCAGGAAATGACCGCTGAAGATGTAGTTGCTTCCATGGAGCGTTGGCAAAATATATCTTCACGTGCAAAAGCGGCATTTAGTCAGTCCACATTTAAGGCTGATGGTGATTATACAGTTGTTTTAGAAATGGATAAACCAAATCGAACGGCACTAGCTGTTTTATCGAGTTCTACTCAATTTCCAGCAATTATGCCCAAAGAAGTAGTTGAAGCATCTGGTGATGAACCAGTAACAGATTATATAGGTACAGGACCATTTAAGTTCAATGAATGGAAGCAAGATCAGTATATTAAGTTAGAAAAGTTTGCAGATTATGTACCTAGAGATGAACCAAGTGATGGACCTGCAGGTAAAAGAGAAGCATTAGTAGATGAAATTATGTTTATGATTGCAACAGATTCTTCGACTCGAATAGCAGGCGTCAAATCAGGTGAATATGATATTGCAACAACGATTCCATTTAATAATTTCGATCAGATAGAAAATGATAACCAGGTTAGTGCATACATGGAGCCAAGTGGTTTTAACATAGTTGTGTTTAATAAAAAAGAAGGTCCATTTGCCGATCAAAAAATACGCCAAGCTGTTGCTGCAACCTTAGATATGGAAGCTATTTTACAAGCATCCTTTAATGATGAGCAATTCTATCGTTTGAATCCAGGGTTGATGTTAGAGCAGCAAGCAGATTGGTATACAGATGCAGGTAAAGAAAATTATAATCAAAATGATCCTGAAAAAGGAAAAGCATTATTAGAAGAAGCGGGATACAATGGAGAAGAAGTTACTTTTATTACAAGCAGAGAGTATGAAGACTTCTATAATGCCTCTGTTGTGATTAAGGAACAATTAGAAGCAATTGGAATGAAGGTAAATTTAGAAGTATTTGACTGGGCAAGTGTTGTTGAAAAACAAGGAGACCCAAGTGCATATGATGCATTTATTACTGGGTTTGGAATCAACACAGATCCAACGCAGTTTCTATTTTTAAATTCGAAAAATGAATGGGCTGGCTGGACTCAAAGTGATGAAATCGATCAGTTGATTGAAGATATTCGTGCATCAGGCTCTGATGAGGAAGCATTGGAAATTTATGAGCAGTTACAAATCGAAGCTTGGAATTACCTGCCGGTTTTAAAATTAGGAGATAAGAACTTTCTATATGCTGTAAATAATAATATTGAAGGATTTCAAGATGTTATTGGTATGGCATTATGGAATGTCACAAAAAAATAAAAATAAACTATAAATGAAAAGGTGAGAAATAATGTCATTAGAATTAAATCGTAGAGCAGCAAATGTTAAAGTTCCTGGAACAAGACAATTAGCCAATTTACTTGCAAATGATATTGATGCAACAAATTTAACCATTGGTCAGCCTGATTTCCCTACACCTGAGCGTGTACAACAGGCAGGAATTCGTGCCATCCAGGAAAATAAAACATCTTATTCACATAATTTTGGAATTATCGAAGCAAGAAGGGCTATAGCTTCCTTCTTCCAAGATAAATACAATGTAGAATATGATCCAGAAACAGAAATTCTAATCACTAGTGGCTCTAGTGAGGGATTAGATTCTGTATTCCGTACAATTTTAGATGAGGGGGATGAAGTGGTTATTCCAGCTCCAGCTTATATGAATTACCAAGCACCAATTGAATTAAATGGAGCAAAAGCTGTCTTCTTCGATACATCGGATACTGGATTTCTCCCAACAGCAGAAAAATTAGAAGAAATGATTAACGAAAATACAAAGGCAGTGCTCTTTAACTATCCAACAAATCCAACAGGTGTAACGATTCCAAAAGAAGTGATGGATGAATTAGTGGAAGTACTTGTTAAGCATGATGTGTATATCGTTTCTGATGAAATTTATAGTGAAAATGTATTTGGTATGGAGCATCATACATTTGCTGCTTATCCAGAAATTCGCGATCGTCTATTTTTAATTCATGGATTATCGAAGTCACATTCCATGACAGGCTGGAGAATTGGTTATGTATTAGCACCAGCTGAATTATTAGCTTATGTATCACGTATTCATGCATATAACTGTGTATGTGCAAATATACCAGGACAATATGCAGCTGTTGAAGCATTAACGAATTGCCGCGAAGCTTCTGAAGAAATGAACAAGGAATATATCAAGCGTCGAGATTATTTATATAAGGCATTAACAGAAATGGGAATTGAATCTGTATTGCCAAATGGAGCTTTTTATATTTTCCCATCCATTAAGAAATTTGGCATGAGCTCACAGGAATTTACAATGCGCTTATTAGAAGAAGGTGGCGTAGCTGTACTCCCAGGAAATAATTTCACAGAATATGGTGAAGGATTCATCCGGATATCTTATTCCTATGCAATGCCTGAATTAGAAAAAGGAATGGAAAAACTAAAAGCATTTGTCGAAAAGCTTGAAAAAGAAGCTTCTGTGGAAGTTTAAAAGAATATGTAATGGGGCTACTTAGAAAACTGATTTTCTAAGTAGCCCCAAATTTATGGTGCTTAAAAAAATTAAGATTTTGCATCATAACCATTAAGCCAACTTTTAATTGCCTGGTAAGTTTCTTGTTTATTTATTTCATTTAATATCTCATGTCGTCCACTTGTGATAAGCATTGTCGTTATTTCTTCGAGACCTAACTGGTGATAGAGTTTTGCTGTTTTCCATATTCCTTTTCCATAACCACCTACAGGATCAGCATCTCCACTAATAATTAATAGAGGTAAATCTTTACGAATCATTTGATTATAGCGTTTGCGATGAATATGTCCTAACCCATCCATTAAATCATAGAAAAACCTTGCTGTAGGCACAAATCCACAAAAAGGATCATCTGTATATTTTTGAACTTCCTGTTTGTCCTGAGAAAGCCATTCGAAGCCATTTCCATGATCAGGGATTTTTTTGTTATAGGAACCAAAAGCGAGTTTATTCATTAAATGTGATTCTTTTTTGGCAGGTAGTATACTTGCTAGGAGTTTGGCTGATGAGGATGTTATTCTAGGGAAATAACCAGTTCCACATAAGATAACTCCAGCAATATCATGGCTATATGCTTGCATATATTTTCGAGCAAGAAATGACCCCATACTATGTCCAAAAAGAAAAATAGGAGTTTGTGGATAAGCCTCTTTTATATGCTTAGTAAGAGAGTGTAAATCCTCAGAAACTTTATGGAAACCATCCGACTGAGAAAAATACCCTAGTAATCCTTGTTTCTCTCCCGTACGCCCATGTCCACGATGGTCATTTCCATAGACATGAAAACCATGTGAAACGAAGTAATTAGCAAAATCATCATAGCGTTCAATATGTTCTGCCATACCATGAGCAATTTGGATAATGGCTTTTGGTGGTTCTGTGTTTTTCCATCTCTTTACATATATTTCTACTTGATCATTCATGGTAAGCCAATATGCATCCCAAGATAAAACCCCTCCATTAAAATGAATCATCAATTTCTTTACATGCCCAAGCGTCTATTTCAACTTTAAATATTGGTGCTGCTAACGCTACAACATAAAGCATTGTTGTGCAAGGAAGATGTTCACCTAGAAAATCTCCAATTATTTTTCTTCGATGATCGGCATCAAAATCTCCAACTAGATAGAATACCATTTTTGTTAAATCTTCTATATTCATCAGAGCTGCTTCGAGATTTCTTTTTATATTATTTAACGCGATTTGTAATTGCTTCATTGGATCTTCTGGGACTTTACCGTCTACTTCCATTCCGAGTTGACCAGATAAGGTGAGCCATCGCTGGGCTCCTGTTGTTTCTATTTGATGGACATATGGTGCAACCGGTGGGTGTATGGATTCTGGATTAAGTGATTTTTTCAATGGGAATCTTTCCTTTCTTATTAAGGTTTAATCTATTATATCAGTTTTTGGACTATTTCCTATTCAACCATATAAAAGGCTCAGTCAAAAAAGGCTTGATTAAAAGAAGAAATTTGTGGTAAAATAGTCAATATGTATTTGTCGTTTTTTACAGGGGGTGCTTTAAATCATGGGAATTTTAGTTAATACATTACTCGTAATAGATGCAGTGGTTATCATTATTTTAATTTTATTGCAGTCTGGAAAAGCAGCGGGATTATCTGGCGCGATTTCAGGTGGAGCGGAACAATTATTTGGTAAACAAAAGGCACGTGGAATGGACTTAGTTTTACATCGTTCTACTGTGGTAGCAGGTATTATATTTTTTGTACTTGCATTTGCTGGTGCTTATATTATTTAATGAAAAACAAACCCTTATTACGACAGTGTGATAAGGGTTTTTTAAATGGATAGGAAAGTACAAAATTTTTCCAAGGTTAGTTCTTATTTGAAGCTAGCGCTGTCTAGCTCCGAGCGCCAAAAACTAAGAGATTTCACGTCACACCCTACAATAAGTCAACATCGATTTTGTTTTATAAGGAAGCCCAACTAAAACCAGGCTAAAGCCTAACGTTGGATACCCCTAAAGGGGCATGTTTCCTTTATCTCGGTTGTGCCCCTCCAATCTCTACGTTTTTCGACGCATAGGATGTGCTAGTGCAGGCGTTGCGACAGGACGTCGCGCTCTTAGCCTGTAAGGGCGCTCTGCGCTTTTCGTTCTTGGATTTTAACCGAGATAGTTTAAATAGATTCTTTAATGTAAGATGAATGAAGGAGTGTCATAAGCATTGAAAATTGTACAACCAAGACCATTTACTTTCCAAGCGGGTCCTCGCGCAGTTTTATTATTACATGGATTTACTGGACATTCAGCAGATGTGCGAATGCTTGGAAGATTTTTAGAAAAAAAAGGATATAGTTCACACGCACCAATATATCGTGGGCATGGACTAGCTCCTGAAGCTTTATTAGATGTACACCCTGAAGATTTTTGGGAGGATATATTAGCAGCTTTTAATCACTTAAAGGAATTAGGCTATCAAGAAATAGCAGTTGCTGGTCTTTCACTTGGAGGAGCTCTAGGTTTAAAATTAGCATATTCGGAAAAAATAAAAGCAATCATTCCAATGTGTACACCAATGTTCTTTGATAATGAGGCACAATTAACTGCTGGATTCAAAACATTTGCAAAAGAATATAAGCAATTGGAACGTAAGGATGAAGCGACCATTGAAGCAGAGTTGAAGGAAATGGAAGCACCTGCATTAGAAGTGCTTAAGGAAATGGGAAGCTTTATCACATCTGTTAGTAAAGAAGTGGACAGTATTTATACACCAATTATGGTGGTACAAGCAGAAAAAGATGAAATGATTAATCCTGAAAGTGCCAATTATATTTATGAGCAAGTAGAGTCAGATTATAAAGAAATAAAATGGTACAAAAATTCGGGACATGTTATTACATTGGGACAAGAAAAAGAAGTACTTTATGAAGACATTTATCAGTTTTTAGAAACGCTAGATTGGGAAGAATAATAATAGTGTAAGAAAATATAGAGAAAGAAGGTGAAAGCAAATGAGTATGGAATTAAGAGAAAGAATTTTAACCTATTTTAAAGAAACTAGCTCTAAACCATTATCTGTAGAAGAAATAGAGGAAGTTTTTGAAGTAGAAGGTTCTGAACAATTTAAAGAGTTAGTTGTTCTGTTAAATGAATTAGAGGAAGCAGGAGAACTTGTTCGAACAAGAAAAAATCGCTTCGGCTATCCAGAAAGAATGAACCTTATTCGTGGTAAGATCCAAATGCATAAAAAGGGATTTGCTTTTTTAATTCCTGATGAAGAGGGGAGAAAAGATGTTTATCTTCATCATACGGATCTTGGAAATGCAATGCATGGTGATAAGGTATTAGTTCGCTTAGAGAAACCAGATATTGGTGATAATCGACCAGAGGGAACGGTTGTCCGAATTCTAGAGCGTAGTATAGATGAAGTGGTAGGTACTTATGATGAAGGTAGCTCATTTGGATTTGTTATCGCAGATAATCAACGAATTGCGAATGATATATTTGTGCCTAATGGAAAATCACTCGGAGCTGCTAGTGGTCATAAAGTAATTGTGAAAATCACAAAATATCCAGAAGGTCGTAAAAGTGCTGAAGGAGAAGTTATTAGTATTCTAGGACATAAAAATGATCCTGGTATTGATATTCTTTCTATTATTCATCGTTATGGGATGAGTAATCAGTTTCCAGAAGAAGTATTGGAGCAAGCGGCAGAAACAGGTGAGAAAATTACTGCTGAGGATTTAGCTGGTCGTCGTGATTTACGTGATCAGACGGTTGTAACCATTGATGGTGCAGATGCGAAAGACTTAGATGATGCGGTTTCCGTTAAAGTATTGGAAAATGGAAATTATCGATTAGGCGTGTACATAGCTGATGTTAGTCACTATGTAACAAAAGGTTCGCCAATGGATAAGGAGGCATATGAACGTGGGACAAGCGTTTATTTAGTTGATCGAGTAATTCCGATGATTCCTCATCGACTTTCTAATGGAATATGCTCCTTAAATCCACATGAAGATCGTCTAGCAATGGGCTGTGAAATGGAAATAGATTCTCGTGGAAAAGTAGTAAAGCATGAATTATTCGAATGTGTAATTAACTCAAAACAACGAATGACCTATCATGATGTCAATCAAATTTTAGTTGAACAAGATCCTGCTTTATGTGAGAAATACGCTGACTTTGTTCCGATGTTTGAACAGATGGAACAGCTAGCAGCAGTACTACGAAATAAACGAATGGATCGTGGAGCTATTGATTTTGACTTTAAAGAAGCAAAAGTACTTGTGGATCCAGAAGGAAAGCCTACCGATATTGTTTTAAGGGAACGTTCTGTAGCTGAACGACTTATTGAAGAGTTTATGTTAGCTGCTAATGAAACGGTTTCTGAGCATATGCATTGGTTAGACGTTCCATTTATTCATCGTATTCACGAAGATCCTGATCAAGGGAAATTACAAAGCTTTTTTGAATTTCTAAATACATTAGGTTATCGAATAAAAGGAACTGCAAATGAAATTCATCCACAGGAGCTTCAAAAGGTGCTTGAGCGCGTGGAAGGTAAACCCGAAGAAATGGTTGTTTCTAAGCTAATGCTTCGCTCCATGAAGCAAGCAAAATATGCGGAGGAAAATGTCGGGCATTTCGGATTAGCTACAGAGTTTTACACGCATTTCACATCACCAATTAGAAGATATCCAGATTTAATTGTGCATCGTTTAATTCGTAATTATATTTTGCAACAGAAGCTAGATGAAGAAACAATTGCTTCTTGGAAGGAAAAACTTCCAGAAATCGCTCGTCATACTTCAGAAATGGAACGTAATGCAGTAGAGGCAGAGCGTGAAGTAGATGATTTGAAGAAAGCTGAATTTATGGCTGATAAGGTTGGCGAGGTATTTACTGGAATCATAAGCTCTGTTACGAACTTTGGGATATTTGTTGAATTACCAAACACGGTAGAAGGGTTAGTCCATATCAGTTATATGCTCGATGATTACTATCATTTTAATGAGAAAAATATGGCATTAATTGGTGAACGCACTAAAAATATTTACCGTATCGGTGATGAAATAAAGGTCCAGGTAGCACGAGTTAATCTAGATGAACATGCGATTGATTTTGCGATTGTACAGGGACAAACAACGAAAAAGGCAAAAACAAACGGAAAGTCAAATGATAAAAAATCGAAGACAAAAAGAAAGCCAAACGAAAATAAGACGAAAGCAAAGCGAAATAAGAAAAAGAAAAAATAATATGTAAAATTGCTGATGTTTTTGTATCAGCAATTTTACTAACATAGCCAAAGGGGGAGAAATATGGCTAAAGGTATGGGGAAAACCATCGCTCAAAATAAGCAGGCAAGACATGATTATTTTATTGAAGAGACGTATGAAGCTGGTATCGTACTCCAAGGCACTGAAATTAAATCGATTCGTAATGGACGAGTAAACTTAAAGGATGCCCATGCACGTATTTCAAATGGCGAGGTAGTAATTATAAACATGCATATTGCTCCATATGAGCAAGGCAATCGCTTCAATCATGATCCAACAAGAACTCGTAAATTATTATTACATCGTCAGCAAATTGATAAGTTAATAGGTCTTATCCAACGACAGGGCTACACACTTGTTCCAATAAAACTGTATATAAAAGATGGATTTGCTAAAATCCTATTAGGTATTGGAAAAGGTAAAAAATTACATGATAAGCGACAAGATCTTAAACAAAAGCAAATGAAAAGAGATATTGATCGTGAGTTAAAGGATAGAAATCGTTAGAAAGAAACGATTTAGGTATCTTTATTTTTATAGCTATTTATGCTATAATGAACTTCGCTAGGCAGTTGTCTAGTTAGATAATGCTCTATTACTCGAGCGTTTCTCTTTACGGGGACGTTACGGATTCGACAGGGGTAGTTTGAGCTCAGGTGGCGCGTCGAGGTTACGGCTCGTAAAACGTTACAAGCCTATAATTGGCAAAGAAAACAATTACTCTTTAGCAGCTGCATAAGCTTAGCTAAAGGATCCTTCCTATTATCGTCCGTGTAATAGATAGAAGGGTCTCAACTTATAGCGGACTATACGGTTCTCCACCGTCTGAGGAGTAATCGTTGAAACCAATCAGACTAGCTACTTTCAAGCCTGTTGGTAGGCTCAGGAAGTAAGCGAACCATAATATACCAACTACACGTGTAGAAGCCTGAGTGGCGATACTTTTGGACGCGGGTTCGATTCCCGCCGTCTCCATATGATGGAATTAAACAGTGTCAAAATCCTTGTAAATAAGGTTTTTGGCACTTTTTTATTTAGAATTGATAAAAAGGATTTTCAAGATAAGCTTATACATGAACTGCATAGGCTTTCTGGTATAGAAACATCTGACGGAATTGAAAAAGAAAAATAACTTGTTAAAAGCTTGCTAGTGCAGGCTTTTTTTTCTTGATTTTCATTTCGATCTTTTTTGATTGGAATATTAGTACACATCTGATACATGGGTTTTTCAGGTATAATGAATGGAATACATTAAGAAATTTGTAAGATTTATATACATATGATTGAAAGATTCAATCGTTAATCTAGATATAGGTTATAGGAGGTACGTTGCAGTGGATACGAAAATATTGGTGGTAGACGATGATAAGGAGATAGCAAATGCGTTAGACAAGTTACTATCCATGGAAGGATATGAGGTGATTAAGGCTTATAATGGCTTAGAAGCGCTAGATGCATTAGTACAAAATAATATTCAACTCATACTTTTAGACGTTATGATGCCGAAACTTGATGGACTTTCTACTACCTTAAAAATTAGAGAGCAAAAGAATATACCCATTATTATTTTATCTGCAAAGTCAGAAGACAGTGATAAAATATTAGGGTTATCCATGGGAGCAGATGATTATGTAACGAAGCCATTTAACCCAGATGAACTAATTGCTAGAGTGAAAAGTCATTTGCGAAGATACATCACATTAGGAGATGTTGGTAATGTCACTCATAATGCCCAGCTTACAGTTGGAGGATTGAGTCTGAATAAAGAGTCTAAACAATTATTAGTAGATGGTGTTCCTACTCGATTAACTCCTACTGAATATAAGATATTGGATCTTTTGTTGACTAATGCTGGGGTGGTTTTTTCAGCTGAACAAATCTATGAAAAGGTATGGGAAGAACCTGCTTATTCCGTTGAAAATACGGTAATGGTCCATATAAGACGTATCCGCGAAAAAATCGAAATAAATCCTAAAGAACCTAAATATTTAAAGGTGGTGTGGGGGATTGGGTATAAAATTGAAAAATTTTAGCCGAAATACAATAACAAAATCTGTAGCATTTTTTATAACGGCTATAATGATTTCGATGGCTATCATACAACTACACAATGTAGATTGGGATAGGTATAATATAGAGCCATTAATAATCGAAACATATGGAGAAAGCAATACATTTATGAATGAGTTGGATAATGCTTTTACTGAGGTATATTCAAATTTTAAAAATAACGAAGAGACATCAATAGATGATGTGAATTATATTTATTATCTAACGGATGGTAAGGAAACCTTAACGAACAGAGAGAATTCTAGTCCAGAGGATTTTGAAAACTACAGTAATTATTTCTATGAATATGATCAGGGTACAGTTAAATATAATGGGAATGCTTATGAAAATTTCCCATATTGGTTTAATGAATATTGGTTTAGTGAAGATGTAACCATATATATTGCTTTTGCAGATGCATATATGAACGCAAAGCAAGAAGAGTGGAATGATCTTCATCATACACTAGATGTTCAGGCAAAAGAGTTTGCAATATATATTATCATAGCATTAATACTCATTATTTATTTAATCGCTGTTGCAGGTAGAAAACCAAATAAAGAAGCGTTACAAACGAATTGGTTAGATCATTTATACAGTGAAATTTTATTAGCACTATTTATTTTACCAATTATAGTTAGTTTTATATATGTGATAGAGAACTATTACTATTATGCTAATGTGCTTCGAACACCCTCACTTCAAACGTCTTATTTATATTTAATTGGAACAGTAACTGTAATAAGCACTTTATTGTCTGGGGTAGGATTATTAGCACTGGTAAGGAAAATCAAGGATAGAAGGTTTATAAAGGACTTTCTGTTCTTTAGAATATGTAATAAGATCATAGATTTTGCAAAAAGTTTCTTTGATGGTAGAAGATATGCAAAAACTCCACTAACTAAGAATTTGCATCAAAGGCAATTAGCTTTCATTATAGCTAGCTTTATTTTAGTATTACTAACTGCTATGTTAATCTATACCCCTTTAGTTATATTCCCACCAATGCTTGAGCTAGTGCTTATCTATTGGTATGTGAAATATAACAATAAGACATATGATGAAATCAACAAAGGCTTTAATGAAAGTTTAGAGGAACAGATGAAATCAGAAAGAATGAAAATCGAATTAATAACCAATGTTTCCCATGATTTGAAGACTCCTTTAACTTCAATCATAAGCTATGTAGATTTATTATCTAAGGAAACGGATCTTTCAGAGGCTGCAAGAGATTATGTTAAAGTCCTAGATGAAAAATCGGATAGATTAAAGAATATCGTTTCGGATTTATTTGATTTAGCGAAGAGTAATAGTGGGGATATTAACCTAAATTTAGAAACCATCGATATGAGAACATTGGTTGAACAAACATTAGGGGATATGGTAGATAATATAGAAGACCTCGGACATCAAATAAAAATGCAACTTCCAGATGGTCCTATAGAAATAGTTTCAGATGGGAATAAGCTTTATAGAGTCATTCAAAATGTGCTTGATAATGCATTTAAATATGCATTAAAAGGAACTAGGATATTTATTGAAGTAGAAGAAAAGAACGGTAGAGGAATAGTAACAATAAAAAATACTTCGTCATATGAAATAGATTTTACTGCAGAGGAAATACTTCAGAGATTTAACAGGGGGGATAAAGCGAGAACAGCAGACGGAAGTGGTCTCGGCCTATCCATTGCAGAAAGTTTTACACATGTTAGTGGAGGCAGATTTAAAGTAGATATAGATGGCGATATGTTTAAAGTTGTTATTAGCTTTCCTTTAGCAAAGAAATGATTTTGTTCTTTAAATACATGGTACAAACAACTTAACTTGACGTTGGTGAATGAAATTTTGGCATCCTGCTGGCAGGTCCTAAGATGGAAATTTACCAACGTTTTTTTATTGATATTGCTCATCTAAAAATTCAAGATAGAATTCCCCCGTTTCTCCGTCAAAAAATACATATATGATATTTTTTCTTTCTTTATCCCAACCAATAATTTTAATTAAGATAAGGCCTTCTTCAGGATGTTTTGTGATTCCTAAGTTGTATCCCTTTGCAAATATATCTCCTGGGTATAAATTTGTTATTTTTTTTTGCTTTCTTCAGTAGTTCAGGAGAGTCATATTTAATTTTTGACAAATCATTAATAAAATAGCTGTATGGACGATCCTCATCTCCTTCATTGGGTATTTCCAATCGTTCATTGATTTTACCGTCATGAATGTTTACTAAAATATGTCTCTCGTATTCGGTACACCAAAAGTGATGTTCCAATACCTGCGTTTCCCATTACTTCCAGCGATTTTTTTATCATTATCAACACTAGTTGCGTCTAGTAATCTCGCTTCTTGATGCCAAATTAAAGCTTCTGAATTAGCTAGGTTTATTGCTTGTTTTAAGGTTAATGATTTTGCTGGATTATTATTTTCAAGACAACCAGTAAGCAGTAAAGAGAATATAAGAAAAGATAAAATATATATTTTTTTCATAAGCAACTCCAAAAAAGTATTTTCTCGCTAAATATATTTATGATCTTAACCTTTCAATTATTAAAGAAACCGCTCAATAAAACATAGTGACAGAGCATCGAAAATAAAGATCATATTTAGGAGTTATTGTAAAAAATACAATACGAAATAGAATTTTATCATTACATTCTAAATGACAAACTTTTTATTTCACTTTAAATGCATTAAAGCTTTTTCTGGAATATCTTCTTCTGTAATTTCTACCCAGCCTTTTCCATAGCTGCCCGATGCGTCAATTCTCAGAAAGGCATTTGGACGTAGCTTTCTATCCATTACTTTAATAATTTCTTGTTCTTCTCCTTCTCCGTTATATCCTAAAAAAGCATAGCGATATTTTCCAGTCCATAGTTTTTCATAATTATCTTCTGTTGTTTCTACATAGTAGGTTTCTACTGGATGCTGCAATACCCAGTCTGATAATGGAATGATTCCGGCTGTAGCCTTTTGAATGAATATAAACATGATAGCTAAAATAATTAGTAATCCAATTAATAATTTCACTAATTTCTTCATAGCACGACACTCCTTTTTCCTTCTTTATTATCTTTATTTTAAGAAAGAAGTTCTCCTGTAGAAATTGATTTCTCTTACAGTTACCTTACATATTTGTAAGATAAAAATGCTCAACATTTTTTTTGTGAAGCATTTCAAATTTAAAAGTGGCACGGACCACGTACCAAAAGCGAAAATCTAACTTATCTTGGTGTTCATAAACAATAAGTCCTCCATGTGACAAATGAATATCTTAAATGTAAAGGACATATAGATCTAAAAGACGCTCTTCTTCTCCTTGATGTATAAGAAATTAGTAGCTTACTTGCAAATGAATTTTAAATTCTCATAGCATAAAGCGATGGATGGTCTTCTAGAAAGTCTGCATAAAAAGTCTGATTGGAGATAATGACATACTTCTTCCAGGAAAAAGACACCTCACCTATTTCAATTAAGATAAGATACTTCCACATCACCTAAGTAAGTTGGAGTGACATTAAGTCATGTATTTATAAGATAATTAGTGGTGGACAGGTAGTTTATGAGCGTGTTAAAAGCTGATTAATAAATATACTTATGATGATAAAAAAGGGGTGTATACCTATGGAACCGTTATTAAAAGTAGAAAATCTAAAAACCCATTTTTTTCAAAACAAAAGGGTCATACCAGCAGTAAATGGTGTCGATTTTCATATAAACAAGGGGGAAACGGTTGCGGTTGTTGGGGAATCAGGATGTGGAAAAAGCTTGTCCGCATTATCGATTATGCGATTAGTTCCTCAACCAGGTGGGAGAATTGTAGATGGCTCAATAAAAATGGGAGACATAGATTTAACGCAGTTGACCGAAAATGAAATGTGTAAAATTCGTGGAAAAGAAATATCGATGATCTTTCAAGAACCGATGACTTCTCTAAATCCAGTTCTAACAATAGGAGAGCAAATTATTGAAGTTATTACATATCACCAAATGCTTACACGTAAAGAAGCTGCAAAAAAAGCGGTGCAATTACTAGAAATGGTAGGATTTCCACGGGCAAAAGAGGTTCTTTCTGATTATCCTCATAGATTATCTGGAGGGATGAGACAAAGGGTGATGATCGCAATTGCCATGAGTTGTAATCCAAAGCTTCTTATCGCAGATGAACCAACAACAGCCTTAGATGTTACGATTCAAGCCCAAATTATGGAGTTATTAAAAGATTTAACTAAAAAATATGAGACTTCCATTTTGCTAATTACTCATGACCTCGGTGTTGTGTCGGAAATGGCAGAGAGAGTAATCGTAATGTATGCAGGGGAAGTCGTTGAGGAAGCTCTAGTAGATGATCTGTTTGATGCTCCATATCATCCATATACAGAAGGGCTTATTAATTCTGTTCCAACATTAACTGGCGAAATCACTCGATTACATGCTATTGAAGGAACAGTACCTTTACCAGGTGCTTTACCTAAAGGGTGTCGTTTTGCACCACGTTGTAGCAAGGCTTTTGATCGTTGTTTTGAAGAAAAGCCAGAATTAAAAGCGCCTACAGAACATCGTTTAGTGCGTTGTTTTTTGTATGAGAACCAGAAAGGAGAAAGTTAAGAATGGATATTACTATGAAAGAGGATCATGGTGCTGAAACACAAGCAGTAGATCAAGACGTTATTTTAAAAGTAAGTAATTTAAAAATGCATTTTCCTATTAAAGCTGGTGTACTACAAAGAACAGTTGGTCACATCAAAGCAGTAGATGGCTTAAATTTTGAAATTAAAAAAGGAGAAACATTTGGAATTGTTGGTGAATCAGGTTGTGGTAAATCTACTGCAGGTCGCTCCATTATTCGTCTATATAAGCCCACAGATGGAGAAATCATTTTCAATGGAAAAGATATTACTAGCCTAAATGAAAGAGAACTAAGAAACTCCATTCGTAAGGATATGCAAATGATCTTTCAGGATCCATATGCCTCGCTAAATCCGAGGAAAACCCTTGGGGGAACTTTAATGGAGCCATTAAAAGAGCATCGAATTTATAAGAACAATAAACAACGACTAACAAGAGTAAAAGAATTACTTGAGGTTGTAGGTTTAAATTCAGCATTTACTAATCGCTATCCACATGAGTTTTCAGGAGGACAACGACAAAGGATTGGAATTGCACGAGCATTAGCACTTGACCCTGAATTAATGATAGCTGATGAGGCTGTTTCTGCTTTAGATGTTTCTATCCAGTCGCAAATTATTAATTTGTTAGAAGATATCCAAGATGAATTTAACCTTTCTTATATATTTATTTCTCATGATTTAAGTGTCGTACGCCATATATCTGACCGAGTTGGTGTAATGTACCTTGGAAAATTTATGGAGGTTGCTGAAAAGAAAACACTTTTCCTGGAACCTCTACATCCTTATACACAATCTTTACTTTCAGCAGTCCCAACTGTAAGAAAGAAAGGTGAGGTAAAAAAAGAAAGAATTATTTTAAAAGGGGATCTGCCGAGTCCAGCAAATCCTCCGCCGGGTTGTGTATTTCATACGAGATGTCCAGCGGCTATGGATATATGTAAGCAAGCAATACCAGAATTACAAAAAATAAAGGCTAACCACTATGTTGCTTGTCATCTATATTAAAACTTGATAATACAAAAATTAGGGGGAAATGAGAAGTTGCTAGACATAGCTTTAAGTGCCGGACAGCAATCTATTTCGAGAATTGGTAGGAGAATCATGGACTATTTGATAAGGACACATTAGATAAATAATTAAACAAGTAAGGCGGACAGTCAAGACTGTCCGCCTTACTTGTTTAGCGTTAAAACTGCAGAATACAAACGCATGATTTTGGGGATAAGATAGCTATAAGGTTGATATATAGAAACCAGGATTACTTAAACCAATTGGAGGATTACAATGGGAAAATTAATTCGTAGACTGATTAAATATGGGCCGATTATATTTATAATTGTTAAGAAGATAAGGGACAAGCGTAAGGGAGATCATATCCAGACGAATAAAAAATGAACAGCGGATTAAGCTGTTCGCTTTTTTTACTTTTCATGACATAAGTCGATCAATTACCTTATTGCCATTAAAGTAAACCTGTTTGATTGCATTTATATCAGTTATCTCAAGACCTGGAATTCCTTCTGCAACTAAGAAATGAGCCTCCATACCAGGAGCAAGTGACCCAAAGCGGTTGCCCTTTTGTAAAATTTCAGCTGGATTTCGTGTTATAAGTGCAAGGATTTCATTTTCATTGTAGCCATGTTTTTTTAAAAATTGCATCGCTGGCTGGGCTAAAAGCATGAAAGCTTCTGGCCCTCTTAATGTTTGATTCTCGAATGGTAACCACTTGGCTTCTTCATGTGGAGGTAAATAAGAATCAGTTCCAATGGAAACATGAACATTATGCTTTACTAATTTTAAAATATCCTCTGGCGAATTTGGTTTAAGATGTGTTCCGCCTAGTGGAGTGGCAATTATTTTTACTCCTTTTTTGAATGCTTCCGAAATCAATTCATCTGAAATTCCATGTGCATGATGTAAGACATCAATTCCAGCATCTATTGCTAGCTTAATTTCCATTTCTCCACCAACATGAGCTCCAATTTGTTTGTGATAATGATGAAAAACTGTAACAAATTGTTTTATTTCATCTAGTGAATAAACCAATTCTCCCGCACGCGGTACTTGATTAGGAGTGAAATTTGCTGGGGTTGCGTTAATGAAAATATGCTCTCCTGGATAATCACTTTGTTTGGCCATATTTATGATAATGCGAGGATCTAATAATTCCTCGCGTGCAACAGGACGTGATTTTGTAATCGAAGTAAAGTGTGTTAATTCTTCAAAGCCGATTGAAATATTTGTTCCTGCAAAAGAAATATCAATCGGAAGGTCACGAACCATTTCTCGGTAATCATCAATAGAGAAATCTAAATTTGGATGACCGCAAATTTGCTCTCCAAGAGCAGTGATTCCTGAAACAAGTGCCTGAAATAATATTCCCTTTGCAGCCATAAAATGAGTCTCCCTAGTAACGGGATAAAGAGATGTAGGTGCAAATTCCAGCAAATGAGTATGGCAATCGACAAGGCTTGGCGTAATAACAAAATCACGATAATCAAGGATGGGGAGATGTGCGTAATTTCTCTTCATATCTTGCCATTTACCAACATCAGAAATCTTTCCATTTTGAACAACAAGCGCTCCGTTTTCAATTGTTCCAGTTTGACTAACCGTGACAAGTTTTTTTCCTCGAATGACATAATGATTATTCATTATAAATTCCATGCCTTTCGTTTCGCATGTGCACAAAGGATATTTGTGCATATGCGTTTTTATAGTAATGATAAATTCACTATAGAATGATTGAATCATTATTTATAAGAGATTTATCCTAGCAAAAATGGTGTCAAGAAATAGCCAAGTAGACATGCAGTTGCAAGTCGGATGATCATTCCAAGGATTGCTGCTTCTAATACTTGGCGTTCATTTAAGCTTGATGATTCTGCCCATGTCACAGGAATTTGCCCTAGAATAACGGATAGTGGTAATCCAGAATTGGCTATTACGAATGAACCGACTACAAATCGTGGGTCAATAGTTGTTGCTAAGTCAGCTAACTGTGCGACTGCGAGTGTCGGGGCAGCTAGAATAGATACAATTCCTGTGCCAGGTTCAATGCTAAGCAATGTAAGAAATGAACTTAAACTGGATTCAATAGCGGTCCATACATCTAAGAAATTTAAAATACCGATAAATGCAAACACAACAGCAACCGCAGGAATAATTGTTAATAGGAGAAGGCTAACCCCTTCTTTGGCGGAACCGAATAACGTATTTAGAAATCTTGTCTTTGGTGTGAAACGTGGTAATTCCGTTAATTCTACTTTTTTCGTATCTTGGTAAATGGTACGAGATAGGATAAATGGCACGATAATAAGCGGAGCGAAAATAGATAAGATAACAAGTGGGAAAGAATTGATCTCAAATACAGCCAGTGCGATAAGTCCTAGCACAAACGTTGCGAAAGATTGAGGGGATTGGATCATTGTTGCGATAGCGATTTTTTGCTCTGATTTTGTTGCTTTTGCTTTTACAAGGATTGGTGCAGCAATTTTTCCGGCTGCATTAATATCACCAAGGATATTATAAACGCTGGGAATAATGACGGCTGGATTGATTTTAAACCATCCCATAATTGGAACAAGTATTCGGATTAATCCATCTGTAAATCCTAATCTCTCAAGCATTCGCCCAATGATGACACTGACAATGATCGCAACACCAACCTCACTTGTTAAAAACGTATCAATCACAATAGGTTTGACTTCGCTGATAACAGTATCTAATAGCTCTGAAAGTTGATTTGGGGCTATGAAAAGCAGTAAAAGAGATATGATGACGAGAGAGAAGCCAGTGATTTCATAAATATGCCATGTCTTTCGATTTTTTGGTTTCTTTTGATTCAATGCCATGATTCACCTCCTCCAAACATGTTTCAACTGCATATATATAAGTTAAGACTCCCATTAAAGACGGGTATTTCAGAGCATGAGTAAATTTATGAACGCTTTCATAAAAACTTTAACGGGTGCCAGGTTTTATATTTTATGCTGGAGCGAATAATGTGTGTGCGAATACCTAGGATGAGAGGTTTTTCGGATCTTAGACAATTGGATAACCTCACACATAAGCAGTTTTTAGACGAATATGAACGCTTCGGTTATATTAGAAAGCACCGTCGACCCCCACTTCATGGATAGATGGAACGAAGGAATGTGTGCGCAAAGATGCTGTGAGAAGTGGGAGGTTTTGTTACCATGAAAATTAGTGGGAATAAGGTGCAATGATAGTTTTAGAATAATTTTTTTTAAAAATTAAAAAGGATGGCTTCTTAAGCGCACCCTTTTCTCAATTATTCGTTCTATTATTCTCCAATCCAATAGCATTGTCATTGCCCGTATAAAAATAGTTCTTTTTCTCATGGAGTTTATTCAATTAAATACAATTCGTGTTAAATAGCTAATACGGTAGGTGCTAGTTAGAACTACTATAGTGCAGTATAATTGGCTCGTTTTTTTCCAATGTTGCTTCATAAATGCTGATATTTCCTACAGTTGCTTTAGATGCGTCAGAATGAATTTCAAAGTTTTCATTTAGGGATACCGTCCAAACAGCTTCGTTATTTTTCTTTAAGACGACTGCAAGTGTGCCAAATTGTTGAATATCATTCCATTCAAACAACTCCGTTTTACCATCTTTAATCACAGTAATACCTTCTGTATCGCTGATTACATCAATATTTTCACCTTGCCAGTGACCATGTATCTCAGCTGCTACATAATAATAAGATCCGCCGCTACCACGTTCACCATAAGTACCAATAAATTGTTGAATGGTATTTTCTTTTGTTTTGTATGTAACGGCAGCAATATCATTCGCTAACCATTTCACATGGAATTCCCCTGTTGTTTCAAAAGGTAATCTTTCCTTTGCACGAGCTAGAATGCTGTAGTAGTTCCGATAATACATGGCCTCACCGTTCTCTACATTTTCTTTAATAGATAAAACATGCTTCCAATTAGGCGATATACTTGTAATGTTTTTGACTATTTGATTACTGGAAACAAGCATGAATACATTAGCCGTAATAAACATAACCACTATACTGATACTAAGCACTTTTATCTTTTTCGTGACTAGAAGCAGAATTACTGGGGTTAGAAATAAAATACATAAGATATTGATGATGTAAAATAACCGATTATCAATGTACTCCACTTGATACTTTGCAGAGATGAATAAATATCCCATCTGAAAAGAGAATATGACAACAGAAATAACAAATAGAATCCAGCCAACTACATTCAGTAAATTATTCCTATGTTTAATCATTCGGCTTTACCTCCATTTGAAATTCCCACGTTTCCCCATGATCAGTTGAAATAAACTTTCCTTTTACTTTTCCGCCTTTATAATCTCCATTAGGACCTTGATTCACCAATACGGACAAATGGTCTTGCTCTTTTACAGGAGTTTCAGCCTGTACAAAAATTAGATTATATTCAGTTGGAATATGCATGGTTGCTTTATTCCAAGTATTACCACCATCTAGTGTCACATAAAGATCTGGTTCCTCTGGATTTATCGTGCCAAAGGATAAAAATCCTATTGCTTCATCTACAAAGCCACCATTAGAGATTAATCTTGTTACTCCAGAATTGGTGGTTTCCTCCCAACTCATTCCACCATTATGTGTTAGAAAGACGTGTGAAGATTCCTGTGACATTGTACGACCACCAGAAATAATGATGTATCCAAAATTTTCATTGAGAAATTCTACTTTTCTAAAACGCATGGCAACGAAGGGTTCCGTAACTAATTGTTCCTCCCATGTTTCTCCTTGATCTGTTGAGTGAAGTAACAAAATCCTTTGATTATCCCAGTTATTTCCCTCAGAATATAAGAAAGCAGCACGATTTTCTGTAAGGATATAGCTATTTTCAATCAGATTCTGCTTGTTCCCATTGTATTCCCCACTAAACAATTGCTCTATCCCAACTGGAACTGTCGTCCAGTCCTTCCCTTGATTAAAAGTAATATTCAACTCATCATTTTGTAATGTATAGGAGATTTGCTCATCTGGATTGGTAGCTTGAAGTTCTTGGGGCTGGGTCTGTTCATCTATATGGGGTGATTTTTGATTATCACGCATTTCATCCGACTGTGGCCATTGCGAAGCTGGAAATTGATTTTGATAATAGAATATGGAAGCAACCATTAAGACAAGTATGATTACGCTTGATGCACTTAATAAAATGTATTTCATTAGGAATTCCCCTTCTTTTTAATGCTTTACTTTTCTAACGGAAATGCACCGGCTTGCTCAAAAAGATTTTTAGTGTTCTCGAGCATCGTGATGATATCTGTTGTTTTTCTGTTTTAATTAGTTTTTGCGAACTCTTTGAAAGCTATTTTTTATCAATCCTCTATATTTTTCATCTAAATCTAATATGTTTCACTAAACATTCTTTTCCTGTTTCCATCCTAGACAACAAGTATTAACAATAGCTCTATTTTCTCAACACCTCTATTTTAATTTAACGATAATCCGTGTTCAACCTTTCTGTCTATGTTGTTAAAGAGGCTAATGGGGTATGATAACGATTCCACTGAAAAAGCAGACATCTATTATTTTAATGAAGCTACAAATAAATGGAAAAGTAAAAAAGGTGAAATGAATTCAGAAACGAATGAAATCAGTTTAACTGTATCACACTTTTCTAATTATGGTGTGTTTTCCGAAATTGACCAGCAGGAAAAACCAAAAGATAAAGAGGATCCGCCAGCACCGGAGACCCCAGCGGATGAGGATGAAAATGGTGACGATAGTCATGTCATTATTGAAGATGGAAATGATGATGATAATGGAACCATTATTGAAGATGAAAAAAATCAAGATATAAAAGAGGCTGAAGTTTTATTAAGTACATCAACTAATCATTACAATATGTTATTGGTAGGAGTACTGTTTATTGGTTTAGCAACAATAATTTTGTAAATTGAAAGAAAAAAACGACAAACAAATTAATGTTTAAACTACAATAGGCAATCTGATAAATTGACATGCTCCACTTAAGGTAGGCAGATTAAAAAATAAAAATCTGTTTTGCCTTAGGGGGAGCCTTTTTTGCGTATACATTAACTGCCAATTGCTTTTGGTTTCACAAGTAATTCTGGAATCGCCTCTACACGAATACCGCTTTTTAAAACTTTTTTCATTTTCCTCTTGAACCGCACGTTACGTGTTGTTTTATACTATTGTTAACAAAGGTAGGGTGATGCAATGTACACGATTGGAAAGCTGTCAAAGAATACGGGAGTTACCGTGAGGACCTTAGATTATTATGATGAAATTGGTTTGATTAAGCCTTCATCAAAAACAGAGGGAGGACATCGCTTATATAGTGAGGATGACATCTTGCGGCTGGAACGTGTTTTGGCTTTAAAATATATGGGATTTTCACTGGAGCAGATTAAATCTATTCTAGAAAATTCAATGTTGACTTGGCAGGAATCAATCAAGCAGCAGCTAGAATTGGTGAAACGGGAACAGGAGCGTTTACAAACACTGGAACAAGCACTGCTTGGTGTCTCGTATTCCATTGAAATGGAGGGAGGTATTAATTGGCAGATTATTTTTAGCATCATTCAATTGTATCAGCAAGATCCTGAAGATGCCCTGAAGCAATATAAAGATTATCTTAATAATGATGAAATGAAAAAAATAATGGATATGAATGTAAAAAATATGAGTGAGGAAGACATTAGGGATTGGATGAAGGTCATCAGCGAGATCAAAAATAACCTGGACATTGATCCAGCTTCAAAAAAGGCACAGAAATTGGTAGAAAACTTTGAAAATCAAGCAAATAAAATGTTTGGAAATGATGAAGAATTGCTGGAAAATATGGGAGAGGCACTGCGAAATTTTAAAGAAGGAATTGCCTTTTACCCAATAAATAAAGAAGTTATCCATTTCATTGAAAGTGTTTATATGGCAAAGGGGGACTGGAGAAATGATTCTTGATGTTAAGGGTGTAACTAAGGCTTTTCGTGGTAAGGGAAAATCTAAAAAAATTGCTAATGATAATCTCACATTTACGATCAAAGAAGGAGAGATATTTGGTCTTCTCGGACAAAATGGGGCAGGTAAAACGACGTTGGTTAATCAAATATTAGGGCTATTAACACCAGACAGTGGTGACATTCACCTGTTGGGTGAATCAGTAACTGCTTCAGCCGAGCGTGCCAGATCCATTTGTTCCATGCAGCCGCAATCCCAGGTACCATTGGGCATGCTAACACCGAAACAGGCAGTAACACTGATGGGGAAAATGCGGGCAGGGAAAAAATTCAATCCGAGGCGGGTTGAGGAACTTTTTGAGGCATTGGATATGGGTGATTGGGCAAATACAGAAGGTGAAAAGCTTTCAGGTGGCGCAAGAAGGCTAACAACCTTTTGTATGGCAGTTATTGCCCCAGGTGAACTGGTCATTCTTGATGAACCTACCAATGATGTTGATCCAGTTCGCAGACGTTATCTATGGCAAGTGATACGTGACCTGGCAAAGAATGGGAATGCTGTTATTTTAGTGACCCACAATGTTCTAGAAGCAGAAAAAGCAGTGGACCGAGTGGCGATTATGGATAAAGGGAAAATCCTGACACAAGGAGATCCAAAGGAAGTAAAAAGTTTAGTAGGTGACCGTATGCGAATGGAAATTAGCCTGGAAAAGGAATTTAAACATATTGATGTTCCCAGCTGGGTACTTTCTTCCCATCAAAACGGCTCCCGTCTGATTTTCTCTATGGATCCAGCGAACGTACCGTCTGCAGTCGATTGGGCAAAGCATGGGACGGATAAAGGGCTTGTTATAGACTATTCTTTGTCCCCAACTACCATTGAGGATGCTTATATTGAATTAACTTCAAAAAAGGGGGCGGTTTCATAATGAATATAGTCAGTCATTATAAGTATGTTTTTCAGATACAGTTTCTTAGAAACGCTGGTTTTTTCATTTTTATGGCTTTGATACAAATATTAATATCTATAGGAATCGTTATTGGCTTTACCTATCTCATACCAAATCCGGACACGGAAACGATTCTATTTTTAGCAACAGGAGCCCCGACAATTATTTTAATATTTACAGGGCTGGTGATTCTACCGCAGCAGATTGGAACTGCAAAGACAGATGGATATATGGAGTATATGCGTACCTGGCCAGTGAATCGTTCCGTCATTCTTGGTGCCGATACAACCATATGGTTAATCATTACTGTGCCGGGTATTATCATTTCCTCTATTGTTGCTCACCTTATGTTCAGTCCCGGATATGATATTTCCTGGACAATAGTTCCAGCTTTGCTTATGATTGCATTAACTTCCATCGGTGTTGGATACGGATTTTCCTATCTGTTGTCCCCAACTGCCTCACTGAGCATTTCGCAAATTATTGTATTTGGCGCACTCATGTTTTCACCAGTAAATTTCCCAATGGAGCGGCTACCAGAATGGCTCCAGACACTTCACGGGGTATTGCCAATCTATTCTATGGCGGAAGTGATGCGTGCATCACTTGCTACGTCTACCTTTGATGCAACGATAGGAAACTATATTAACTTAATGATATGGTGTGTGTTAGGATTTGGGGGAGCTATTTATATTTTAAATCGGAAGTAGATTAATAGCAAAAATCTAAGAATATAATATTGGATATTATTCTTTTATCGATAAAAAGGAAAGAGAAATTATGCTGAATAAGTTATGAAAAAAACAGGAAGGTGCACCTTCCTGTTTTTTTGTGGGCATCAAAATTGATATTGGATAGGTTATAAATAGGACTAGAACTTAAACGCATGAAAAAGGAAATTAAGGAATTTTCATTACTACTCAGACCTATAGAAATGGTGTAAATCAAAATAAACCAAGCCCTTCCGTTATTCAATATTTCAAATTACAGATCTATGTGTGTGAAAAAGCATCATCAAACGAATGAAATCAAAGTTAATTGTCCATAATTATTTTAGGACTAACATTTTGCAGATGAAGCATCTGATAGATAAAAAACAGTCAGCATGATTGAGGAGAGATAATGATGGATCAATATTTAATACCAGTAGTAGTCGGTACACTGGTGGGCTTAGTGGCAAGACTCATTTTATTGCGAACGGATTTTAGGCAATATCCTACATATCCTACTGGAAGAATCATTCATATTTCATCAGGATTCATTGCTGCATTTATTGGTTCGGTTGCAGTTCCTTCTGTTCTAGAATCGGATTGGACTGCTGTTACATTTTTAGGTCTAGCAGCTACACAATTTCGAGAAATACGGAAAATGGAACGCGAGACACTTGAAAAAGTAGATAGAAAGGAACTAGTAAAGCGTGGAGAAGCCTTTATAGAAGGAATGGCCCAGGCATTCGAAGGACGAAGTTATATTGTTATGTTTGTTGCACTACTAACGACATTAATATGTATTTATAATATTTGGCTAGGAGTTGTTATTGGAATCGGAATAACTTTCCTTATTAAAGCCAAAATGAAAGGATTATTGTTAACTCAAATTGCCAACATATCAGAAGGAGATATTCGCTTTGAAGGTCCTAATCTTTATGTTAATGACATACATATAAAGAATGTAGGATTAGTGGAAAGTAAGAAGATTATTATGGAAAAAGCAATGGGAGCTATTGTTACACCTAAAGATGAAGATAGTGTTATTACCTTGTCTAATCTAGGTCAGCGGCAGGCTATGCTACATCATATAGCTAACGTATTAGGTGCATACTTAGACTCTGGGGAACCGGACCTAGTTCCACTTTCCAAACGGGATATGGCAGACGGAAGAGTTGCCTTATTTTTTCTACCGAAGGAAAAAGACTTTCAACAAATACAAAAGGTACTAGAACATGTACCTATTTTGGATAGCGCTATGCGTTTACCAAGTGAAGCAGATAAGGGCAAAAATAAGAAGGAGAATTGAACATGGAAGAAGGACAAACGACCCAAATTCTTGCTATTATTACGACCAATCGTGAGAATTTTGCAGGCGGAGGAGTACCAATTTTTGTAGCCAAACAAAAGGAAAACTTACA
Source organism: Ornithinibacillus sp. 4-3 (assembly GCF_040958695.1). NCBI lineage: Bacteria > Bacillati > Bacillota > Bacilli > Caryophanales > Bacillaceae > Ornithinibacillus > Ornithinibacillus sp. 4-3. Next base: position 2,580,680 of record NZ_CP162599.1, on the reverse strand, counting down.
AATAATTAGTTCAACACTTGAAAAAACTTTAGATGCATCCGCTCATGAAGTGGATCAAGAGACAATGATTATTGTGAAACATTAGTTCTAATATTTAGTGAAAGGAATCAATGCACATGGACTTCCCAACTATTCATACAAACTTCTGGGATGGTGTTATTGCTGTACCTGTCGTAGTGTTACTAACACAGGGTTTTAAATTATTCCCTATCCCACGTCAATATTTCCCAACTATCGCAAGTGTTATAGGTTTTATAATTTCCATTTTTATTAGTCATAGAAATGATTTATGGGCTGGTATCTTTATGGGAGCATTTTATGGAGCAGCTGCTGTAGGGACTTACTCTTCATTAAAAACAGCGTTGTTGGCTTATAAAAATAGGAAAAAGAAAAAAGATAGAAGGAGTGTTTTAAGTTAGAATGCCTTCCTTGTTTCCTCATTAATTCAAGTGCCTGGACAAATTTAAATGAAAATATGTAATATTTAAGAGCTTTCACATACTTAAATAAGCAATAAATAAAAAAAGAGAGGAGTTATACCCTCTCGACTAATCAATCCATCTCAACAATATATAACACAACTTTGCCATTGATTGTAATATTATCGTTGATATTGAAGATTTGATCATGATGTACATTGTTTTTACTATTTGGTTTAAAAATAAGCTTATCTTCTTGTCGATAGATTTGTTTGACACTATAATCATGACTATTATTAAATACGACAATTTCACCATCTTTTAATCTTTCAAGTGGTGTTGGCTTAATAGCGATTAACGAGCCATCTGGAATAACATTATTCATGCTATCCCCATAGATTTTAGTAAAAAAGATATCTTGATTTCCTGCCCATTTTCCCATCAGATTATTTGGTATATTTATTTTTTCTGTTTTAGTTAGTGCTTCCACGTCAAATGGTAGCCCAGCTGATATTGCGGTTGGGAAGAAATTATATTGAAATGTTTCTACTTCCTTTTCCACATAGAGTGGGGCATTTTCATCAAATAAATATTGTGGATTTATTTTATATACTTCTACAATTTTTTGAAGTAATTCGCTTGGAACTTTCCTTCTGCCGTTAATGTAATGACTTAATTGTGATTTTGTTAAACCTAACTCTTTGGCAATCAGCTGCTCTTCTTTTCCTACCACATTAGCAAGGCTTCTAATTCTATCACCGAAAGTTGTCATTTTGTCACCTCTTCTTCTATTTTAATTATATATGTAGTTACTATAAATGTAAACTGAACATAACACACATATATATTCATTATAATTTCTTGTATTATGGTTTACAAAATGTAAACATTATGATAGATTAATAGGTAACAAATAAACGAAAGGGTGATAATAAATGAAAGGAGATATAGAACAACCTAAATTCCCGAAGTTTATGGCCTATTTAGCAGAGAAAGGCATGGATGTTAAAGTATTAACAATGATGCTTAATAATAAAGGATATGATTATAAATACATGACAGTTTTAAGAAAGTTAAAGGGAGAAACAAAGCTCTACTGGGAGGATATTGTTGCTTTTGCGGATGCGTCAGGTGCGAGTGAGTCTATTTTTTTTGATTAACAGTTTACATATCGTAAACAACAGGAGGGACAAATGGAAAACTTAAATGCATATGAAGTCGATAAGAAATTGTTAGAATTGCGCCTTGAGAAAATAGGAAATATTTCTAAAGCTCAAAGCATTGTATTGAAACATCTTGAAAAAGAGATAGAAAAAGGCCATTCTGCTACAGTAGTAGCTATGGCAGAAATTTTGAAATTATAAATATTTAAACTTCAATAGACTTTCAACGAAATTCACCACGGATATAATACATAAAAAGCAATACTTCTATCAAAGTTTGATTCAGCGTTCTCATAATTTTCCCTGCATTTCAAATGTATCAAAATACGTACACTATAGTACATAATGTTGTATAGTTCCAAGAATTTTACCTTATAAGTTAAGCTTAGATGTAAGATAGGTTCATTTGTAAATACTCACTCTAAACGAATACTTATATTTCTTTAGCCCACATTTCATCTAAGGACTCGTTAGTTGTATGGGACAGAGGAAGTAAAGTATAAAAAAAGCGGCATGGATTATAATCCATGCCGCTTTTTTAGAGTTTTTTTATACGTCTTCAATGGATTCAGCAATGTTAGAAGCATGATCTCCGATTCTTTCTAGATTACTCACAATATCTGCAAAGACAACACCAGCATCACCAGTACAAGTACCTTCGTTTAAACGAATAATATGTCTTTTACGTAAGGTTCTTTCCATACTATCGATTTTATCCTCTTTTGCAATTACTTCTTTTGCTAATTCTGGATCAAGCGTGTCTAAGCATTCAAGAGATTTTTTCACTGTATCTAATGTTAAAATAAACATTTCTTCTAATTCTTGTTTCGCATCATCACTTAAACGAACACGGTTGCTTTCTCTGAATTGTAGTAATTCAATAATATTCTCTACATGGTCACCAATCCGCTCGATATCACGAATGTTTTCAAATAAAGCATGATGAATATGAGAGTCATGTCCTGATAGAGGTTGTTTCGAAAGTTCTACCAGGTATTCCGTTGATTTTCGGTCTAAATTATTAATTGCTTCTTCTATTTGATAAACTTTTTCCATCAATTTAGAGTCTTTTGTCTTCAAAATGGTCAATGTATTTTCAAGTCCTTGAACACTATATTCACCCATTCGGAGAATTTCCATTTTGGCTTGTCCTAGTGCCACAGAAGGGGATTTTGCGATCAAGTTTCTATCTAAATACATCGGTTTATACTCAATTCTTGAATCCTCACCTGGAATTAATTTCGTTACAATATAAGCCCAGACACCGACTAGTGGTAATTGAATCAGGGTATTTACAACATTGAAGCTCCCGTGTGCAAACGCGATTTGCATTTTAGCATCTAAATTTAAAACTCCAGCAATCCACTCTACATAATTAGTAAATAGACTTAGGAAAATCATAAATATAATTGTACCAAGAACATTAAATAAGACATGTACAGCTGCCGCACGTCTTGCAGCAATAGAAGCACCTAAGGCAGCTAGAATTGCAGTAATGGTTGTACCAATATTATCTCCAAATAATACTGGCAATGCTCCATGCAATGGAATAAGACCTTCTGCATATAGTCCTTGTAAAATACCTACAGTTGCACTAGATGATTGGACAATTAATGTAAAGACAGTTCCAACAATAACACCTAGAATTGGTAAATCTGACATTTGAACAGTTAAATCAATAAATGGTTGCCAATCGCGAAGTGGCTTCATTCCACCACTCATTAATTCTAAACCAATAAATAAACCACCAAAACCAAATAAGATTTGCCCAACGTTCTGCACTTTGTTTTTCTTAAAGAAGAATAAACAGATAGCTCCTAAAGCTAAAATAGGATATGCATATGCACCTACATCGATCCCAATAATAAAAGCAGTAATAGTTGTACCAATGTTAGCACCCATAATTACACCAATAGCTTGACGTAATGTCATTAATCCAGCACTAACTAAACCAACTGTAATTACTGTTGTTCCAGAGCTTGATTGGATAAGACAGGTTACGATAATCCCGACAAGAACTCCCATTAATGGGTTTGTAGTAAATCGGTCTAACGTGTCACGAAGACGGTCACCTGCCGCTTTTTGTAAACCATCTCCCATGTATTTAATCGCGAATAAAAATAATCCTAAGCCCCCAAGGAACTGGAAAATCATCTCTTGTACATTCATATTCCAGTAGTTCAACCCTTTCATCTGTGATATAAGTATTTTTTTATTAAAAATTATGTAGTCCCACACTAGATAGACAAAAAGAGAGTCATATTACCGTGTGATTTAAAAAATATGTAATTCCATTCTATAACTTTTTGTATAGCACATATAAGGTATTTACGATAAAATTTACATTATATTTACATTTTTTTCATAAATACGACTTGATATATACAATTTTCGCAAAGAAATTTTACAAAAATATAGAAAAAACTTGCTTATTAAATCAATAATGATAATTATCTACAGATTATTTTGCTTAAAAATATAATTATTAAAGACATTATGTTGCACTTAAATGATGAAATAAATTAAGATATAAATAGCTCAAATTTTTCCTTATGTGTTAAAAATTATTATATTTCAATTATTGTTCGGAAAGGGAAGAGCCTGTTATTAAGGGAAAGTACATCCTATGGTACAAGCTTTTTTTGAATATGATTTTAATGAAATAGGGTATGCAAAGGTATTGTATTAAAAAATGAAGAAGGAGTGATTTCATTCATGATTATTGGATTAATAATTATATTAATTCTCGTATTATTTTTACCGTTTACAAAATTAGTAGAACGAAATTTAGAAGTTTTCCTGTTTATAATGGGAGTTGCTGCTGTTATTGTAAGCCAAGCATTTACTATGGATATATTGAAAGAAGCATTAATTCATCCTATTAATATTACTTTAGCAGTTTTAATTGCTGGCTTACTTTTTAGATGGTTCCAGGCTCCGTTGGAAAAAGCAATTTTAACAATGAGCCAAGCCATCCCTTATCGATTATTTATTGGGTTATTTGTTATTATTCTTGGTTTTATCTCAAGTATTATTACAGCGATTATTGCTGCTATTATCCTAGTAACTGTGTTAAGTGTTCTGAAGATGGATCGCAAATCGCAAATTTGGACGGTAGTTTTAGCTTGTTTCGCAATTGGGATGGGAGCAGCATTAACTCCAATTGGGGAACCACTTTCAACAATTGTAATTGGAAAGTTAAATGAAGAATTCTTTTATTTATTAAAGTTAATCGGTGCTTATATTATTCCAGGCGTGATTGGATTTGGTATTTTAGCTGCTCTAGTAGTAAAAACACCAGATAAAAATAAACAAAATAAGCTATCAAACCAGACAAAAGTAGAACCATATAGTGAAATTATCATTCGAAGCTTGAAAATTTATTTATTTGTAATGGCATTAACATTCTTAGGAGCTGGTTTCCAGCCATTTATTGAAAGATATTTATTAGATTTAAGCCCACTTGTTTTATATTGGATTAATATTGTGTCTGCTATTCTAGATAATGCAACATTAGCAGCAGCAGAAATTAGCCCTGCAATGAGTAATCCGGTTATTCGCGATATTTTACTTGGTTTAATCATCAGTGGAGGAATGTTAATTCCAGGGAATATTCCTAATATTATTGCAGCAGGTAAGCTTAAGATTACTAGCTTAGAGTATGCACGTGTTGCAGCACCTATTGGTTTAATCGTTATGATTATTTACTTTATTGTGTTATTAATTATTGGCTAAATAAGAGAAGACATTGTTCCGTTATCAGCGAACAGTGTCTTTTTTTGTGAGTTTGACTTCAACCATTTTTTTAGAATGCTGTATTCCGTAAAAAAATAAAAAAATAAGTTTTTAGGGTTTACAAAAATACCTTATAGGGGTATAGTGTATTTAAGGGAGCTAACTAGAAAGAATTTTTATAACAAATCATTAGTCTCCACAGCTTAAGTGCATGCTAGAAAAGGTATTAGAAAAAAGAATGGAGGATAGCTGATGCCACAAAAGACAATAGATATTACGGGGATGACTTGTGCAAGCTGCTCAACCCGTATAGAAAAGACATTGAATAAGATGGATGGTGTCAAAGCAAAGGTAAATTTGGCAACAGAGAAAGCAACTATTGATTTTGAATCAGATGAAAATTCCATAGAGACTGTTACAGAAAAAATTCAAAAATTAGGATACGATGTAGCTACTGAAAGAGTAGATTTAGATATTACTGGAATGACTTGTTCTGCTTGTTCTAATCGAATAGAAAAAGCGTTGAACAAGCAAAATGGAGTTGTTCAAGCAAGTGTCAATTTAGCTAATGAACGAGCAACTGTTACATTTTATCCGAGTATGGTTGATGTATCAAACTTGATTAGTGTTGTTGATAAGCTCGGTTATGGAGCGAAAGTAAAAGAATCAGAAGAAAATAAGCAATCAAGTAAAGAAAAGCAATTAAAACGGATGAAAACAAAGTTAATTATTTCTGCATTGCTTACAGCGCCGCTATTAGTAACAATGCTTGATCATTTATTAGGTATTCATTTACCAGGAATCTTTATGAATCCATGGTTTCAATTCGCATTAGCAACTCCAGTACAGTTCATTATCGGCTGGCAATTCTATGTAGGTGCTTATAAGAATTTACGAAATAAATCAGCTAATATGGATGTATTAGTCGCATTAGGTACAAGCGCCGCTTATTTCTATAGTTTATACGAAGCTTTCTTAACAATAGGAAATCCAAATTATATGCCGCATCTATACTTTGAAACAAGCGCAATGTTAATTACACTCATTTTATTTGGAAAATATTTAGAAACAAGTGCTAAAAACAGAACGACAGCAGCAATTTCTGAATTATTACAGCTTCAAGCAAAACAAGCGAGAGTTATTCGCGATGGAAATGAAGTAATGATTCCTACAGAAGATGTTGTATTAGGAGATCGCATCATTGTAAAACCAGGTGAAAAAATACCAGTAGATGGTATTGTAGTTAAAGGAAAAACTTATGTAGATGAATCGATGGTTACAGGTGAATCCATACCAATTGAAAAGAGTTTGGATATGAATGTCATTGGTTCAACAATGAATAAAAACGGAACAATTGAAATGGAAGCCCAAAAGGTTGGGAAGGATACAGTACTTGCCTCCATTATTCGTGCTGTAGAAGATGCACAAGGCTCGAAAGCGCCGATCCAGCGAATGGCAGATATTATTTCCGGATATTTCGTGCCGATTGTTGTAGGAATTGCCATCTTGACTTTTATTATTTGGATTACACTTGTTTCTCCAGGTAATTTGGAGTCTGCATTAGTGGCTTCTATTGCAGTTCTTGTAATCGCTTGTCCATGTGCTCTAGGGTTAGCAACTCCAACATCTATTATGGTAGGAACTGGTAAAGCAGCTGAACAGGGTATTTTATTTAAAGGTGGAGAACATTTAGAGCGTACACATCTATTGGATACAATTGTATTTGATAAGACAGGAACGATTACAAAAGGAAAGCCTGAGGTAACAGATTTTACTGGTGATGAAGAAGCATTACAATTACTTGCTAGTGCTGAAAAAGGTTCTGAACATCCTCTAGCAGAAGCAATTGTTACTTATGCTCAAGCAAATGATATTTCCTTATTAGAAGTAGATGATTTTGAAGCAATACCTGGTCATGGTATTTCAGCAGAGATTGCTGGGAAAACGATTTTAGTAGGAAACCGTAAATTAATGCAGGATCATCAAATTGTGATGGACAATGAAGATACGATGACGCAATTAGAACAAGATGGAAAAACAGCAATGCTAATTGCAATCGATGGAGAATTTAGAGGAATCATTGCAGTTGCTGATACGATAAAAGAAACAGCAGTAACAGCTATTCAACAGCTACAAAATCAAGGCATGGAAGTTATTATGCTTACAGGAGATAATGAAAGAACTGCCCAAGCTATTGCAAGACAGGTAGGTATTACTCGGGTTATCGCACAGGTATTACCGGAAGAAAAATCAGCTAAAATAAAAGCTCTACAAGATGAAGGTAAGAAAGTAGCCATGGTTGGAGATGGAATCAACGATGCTCCAGCTTTAGCAATAGCAGATATTGGAATTGCAATTGGTACAGGAACAGAAGTAGCTATTGAAGCAGCAGATTTAACCATTTTAGGTGGAGAATTACTACTTATCCCTAAAGCGATTAAATTAAGTCATGCAACTATCCGTAATATTAAACAAAATTTATTCTGGGCATTCGCCTATAATAGTGCAGGAATTCCGATTGCAGCTCTTGGATTACTAGCACCATGGATTGCAGGGGCAGCAATGGCATTAAGCTCTGTAAGTGTAGTTTCAAACTCACTTCGTTTAAAAAGAGTGAAGATATAATAAGCATTGCTTCCGGCAGACAAAATTCGCTGGAGGAGAGGCTAAAAAATAGATTATATTAGGAGGCTAAATGATGGAAGCAACAGTAAAAGTAGAAGGAATGTCTTGTGGACATTGTCAAAAAGCGATAGAAGGAGCATTAAATGAATTAAATGGTGTTTCTAGCGTACTTGTTCATTTAGATAAAGGTGAAGTGGATGTAAGCTATGATGATGCTAAGGTATCATTAGAGAATATCCATGAAGCTATTGAAGATCAAGGCTATGATGTAAAATAAATATTATTCGCGACTGTCGTTATCTGGCAGTCGCTTTTTTTATGGTTAAGACTATTTAGCTCCAATTGTTATAAATAAAATCACTTATATATAGATAGGACTCTGAATTGACAAAGCGAAGCGAAACTCGGTACGATGAACATACATATAATTGGCAAATGACTAGAGGAGTGTAAAACATGATTGCAAATATAATTATGTTTTTGTTTATAATTCCTATTATCGCAGGAATTTTTTTACTAAAACGTTCAAGAAAGATAGCGCATATTTTAATTAGTCTACCGTTTATAGGAATGCTTATTACAGTAGGGATATGGCTTTATCAAGTAAATCATCAATTTGTTGGGGATACAGATTTACAAGGTGAACGTTTCAGTGATGTGGCTTTATTGGAAATTTTAGATGAAGAACGTAAAAAAGCTTTTGGAGAATTTGAAGAGTTAGAATCACTCCAGTATGAAGAATGGTTAGCTTTTGAACATCTAATAATTGGTGTGAATCAGCAGAAAGAAATTATCTATATCCATACAGACGATACAAATCAAACAACAGCAAGAGGAATTAAAATCGGTGATTCTATTGAGCAGGTGAAATCTACATATGGAGAGGATCATTATAGATTGAAAGAGAAGGAATATGGAGAAGCTTTAAATTATGTAGATCGTGATGCAAAAATACAGATACAATTTTGGCATGATGGAAAACAAGTTACAAGCATGCGTTTAATTAGTTTGTAAGACAGAGTACTGGATGTAAATGGAGGGAGTAAGAGATGGGTTTACCTTTAGATGATATAAAAGTATTAGAATTAGGTACGTTAATCGCTGGTCCTTTTACTGGAAGACTTCTAGCTGATTTTGGAGCAGATGTTATTAAAATCGAAGCTCCTGATAAAGCAGATCCTATGAGACAATGGGGAAAACAAAAAGATGAGCAAGGATTATGGTGGCCAGTCCAATCTCGGAATAAAAAATCAATTACTTTGAATCTAAGACTTGAGGAAGGGCAGCAGATTTTTAAGAAGCTTGTGAAGGAAGCAGATATCATTATTGAAAATTTCCGTCCTGGAACAATGGAAAAATGGAATTTATCTTATGACACATTAAAAGAGATTAATCCTGGTATTATTATGGTTCGTACATCTGGATTTGGGCAAGACGGACCATATAAGAGTCGAGCAGGCTTTGGTAGTGTTGGCGAAGCAATGGGTGGATTACGCTATGTGACAGGATTTCCTGATCGTCCACCTACAAGAATTGGTATTTCGATAGGAGATACTTTGGCTGCTTTGTTTGCAACAATAGGTTGTTTAACTGCAGTACATGAAAGAAGTAGATCTGGAGAAGGACAGATTGTCGATACGGCAATATATGAATCCGTGTTTTCTGTGATGGAGAGTGTAATTCCTGAATATTTACTTGCTGACTATGTTCGTGAGCGAATGGGAAATGTCTTAAAGGGGATTGCACCATCAAATATTTATCAGACAAAGGATGATATTTATATTGTCATTGGGGCAAATGCAGATGGTATCTTCAAGCGATTGTGTCAAGCAATGGAACAACCAGAGCTTGCAGTAAATGAAAAGTATGCAACACATATTGCTCGTGGAGAGAATATGGAAGAATTAGATCAGCTAATTGAGCAATGGACGAGAACTATGCCAGCTCAAGACTGTTTGGCAGTCTTAGAAGAAAATGGTGTGCCTTCAGGACCAATTTATTCTGCGAAAGAAATTGTTGAAGATCCGCATTATCAAGCTAGAGAAATGATAATTCATGCAGAGCATCCTGTCTTAGGAGAGTTTCCAATGCCAGGGATTGTACCGAAACTAAGTAGAACACCAGGGCAAGTCAAACATGTTGGTGCAATAAAACTAGGAGCTGATAACGAGGAAGTTTACGCAAGGCTGCTTGGGTTTAATGAAGAGCAATTAGCGGAATTGATGGAAAAAGGAGTTTTATGAGGAGGGGTGGCATGAAACTTAGCATATTAGACCAAGTTCCAATTCCAAGTGGAGCATCAGCTAAAAGTGCATTAGATTCTTCTATTCAGCTTGCTATAGAAGCTGAGAAACTAGGCTACCATCGTTACTGGGTAGCAGAGCATCATAATTTAACAGGTTTGGCTTGTCCAAATCCTGATGTGATGCTAGGGATCATTGGTTCTAAAACAAATACGATTCGGATTGGTGCAGGAGCAGTTCTATTACCACATTATAAACCTTATAAAGTTGTGGAAACCTATCATTTGCTAGCAACCTTATATCCAGGAAGAGTTGATTTAGGAATCGGTCGTGCTCCAGGTGGATCTGCCGAAACTTCGATAGCACTTTCAGGAAATTTTCTGGAGCAAGTCCGCATGATGCCAGAGAAGCTAGATGAAGTCATGCGCTTTATAGAACAAAGCTTCCCAGAAGACCATCTATTTCATTCTGTGATTCCAACCCCTGTTCCGAGCGTCGCCCCAGCAGTTTGGTTACTAGGAACAAGTGAGAAAAGTAGTAAAACAGCAGCAGAAAAAGGAATGAATTATGCATTTGGACATTTTATGACAGAAAAAGATGGTCCAACAATTATGAAGGAATATCGAGATCAGATGCAGCAATTACATCCGAATAAGCAAGCTGAGTCAATTGTGGCTATCTCCGTAATTTGTGCAGAAACAAAGGAAGCAGCTGAGGAATTAGCAATGAGTACGATATTTAGACGAATACAAGAAACAAAAGGTATACGTAGAGATGGTGTTCCGTCTTTAGAAGAAGTGAAGCAATATACATTTACAGATGAAGATAGAGAGATTATAGAAAAAACGAAACAGAAAATGATACTTGGTAATCCACTGCAGGTGAGAGAACAATTAAAAAGTTTGCAGGCAAGTTATAAGGTAGATGAGCTGATGATTGTAACTATTACTCACGATCCTCAAGCACGTTTACGTTCTTATCAATTAATTGCAGAAGCTTTTTCTTTCTAACAAAGAAGTTATTTTGTTTCTGAATATTTCATCATGATAAAATATTCATAATGATTTTCTTGAAATTATACAATCGGAGGGGATTTTATGATTGATTTGCGCAGTGATACGGTTACGAAGCCAACACCAGAAATGAGACAGGCAGCTTTTGATGCAGTAGTAGGGGACGATGTTTATGGAGAAGATCCTACGCTTTTAGAACTTGAAGAACTCTCGGCAAATATGTTAGGAAAAGAAGCAGCTATGTTTGTTACAAGCGGTACACAAGGGAATCAAATTGCAGTGTTGACCCAATGTGTAGGTGGCCAGGAAATTATTGTGGAAGAAGAGTCTCATCTGTTTTTTTATGAAGGGGCGGCAATGTCTGTGTTTGCAGGTGTACAGCCGAGAACATTGAAGGGGAATCGAGGTGCATTAAACCCAGCAGAAGTGAAGGCTGCAATTCGCGGGGAAGATGTTCATGCACCCGAGACAGGTCTTATCTGTATTGAGAATACACATAATCGTGCAGGGGGAGCTATAATTCCTTTAGAGAATATGCAAGCTATTGCAGAAATTGGGAAAGAATATCATATACCTATTCATTTAGATGGCGCACGAATATTTAATGCAGCTGTAGCATCAGGAGTAGATGTTAAAAAATATGCTGCTCAAGTAGATAGTGTTCAATTTTGCTTATCCAAAGGTCTAGGAGCACCTGTTGGTTCTATTATTGCGGGAACCAATGATTTTATCCAACGAGCGAGAAAATGGAGAAAACGTCTAGGTGGAGGACTAAGACAAGCAGGTATCCTTGCTGCACCAGGGCTTATTTCTTTACGCGAAAAGGTAGATCGTTTAGTTGAGGATCATAATCATGCGAAGCTTCTTGCACAATCTATCAATGAAATAAAAGGACTTTCTATTGAGAATGAGGTAGAAACAAATATTGTTTTAGTAAATACGGAAGCGGCAAAGCTTACTGCTGCTGAATTTTTAGCACAGTTAAAGCAAGAAGGTATATTAGCTGTCCCTTTTGGACCAAATACGGTCCGTTTTGTCACTCATTTTGATGTGAGCCGACAAAATATTGAAGAAGTGGTTGTAAGACTGAATCGTATGATGAAAATATTAACTTAATAGAGAGTGTTCAAAAAGCCCACTATTTATCTTTTTGAACATGCACTCATAGAGAATTTACGCACAGATTAGGAGGACATTTTAGTGAGTAGTAAACGATGGGCAGCACTTATTATTGCAATCGCCTTGTTTTTCATTTCAACATTTTATCAATTAGCAACGAATAAAACAGCTAATCAAGATAGCTTTTTCTCAACAGAAGATTTTGTAGAAAAAGTAACGAAAACAGGAAACCTAGGTGCTGGGAAAATTGCTGTAATTCATTTAGATGGCGTGATTATGGATACTGGAAGTTCATTTTTTTCAGCCTATAATCATAAGGATTTCTTGAAAAAGATAGAAAAAGCAGCAATTGATCCAGGGATAGACGGGCTAATTATTAACGTTAATTCCCCTGGTGGCGGTGTAGTAGAAAGTGCAGAGATTCACGAAAAAATTGTGGAAGCACAGGAAGCTTATGACAAACCAGTATATATTTCTATGGGTAATACTGCTGCATCTGGTGGTTATTACATTGCAGCTCCCGCTGATAAAATATTTGCGAATCGAGCAACATTAACTGGTTCCATTGGTGTGATTATGGAAAGTATTAATTACGCTGAACTAGCTGAAAATGTGGGAATTGATTTTAATACAATAAAAAGCGGTGAGTTTAAAGATATTCTCTCATCATCTCGCCCTATGACCGATGAAGAAAGAGAAATTCTGCAAACAATGATTGATGATTTGTATGCAGACTTTGTAGATGTCATTGTTGCAGGACGAGGCATGTCAGAAGAGGAAGTACGAAGAATTGGCGATGGGCGTGTTTATACTGGAAAACAGGCTCAAGAGTTAGGATTAATTGATGAAATCGGAACACTAGATGATGTGATTACTGCGATGGAAGAAGATTTTGAGTTTGGAAATACGACAGTAGTTGAATACGAGGTTGGATTTAACTTGCAAAGTGTCTTTGGATTAACTGCACAATATTTTTCAGGTTCTAAGGAAGAATGGGGCGGTTTATTACAAGAAATACGCAATGCTGGTGGACCTCGAGCAATGTACTTATATTCGCATTAGGGGGTGCTAAGATGACGATGGAAGAAGAAAATATGCAAACCCAGTCAACAACTAGTGTCTCAAATGAAAATCAATTAGAAAATCAACGCTATGCAGGATTTTGGATGCGTTTTTGGGCTTATGCGATTGATTTTGCAGTAGTTTCTAGTTTGAGTGGATTTATCACTGGAACTATTCATTTATATAATGAAGGTACAATAATACATCTAGGTTATTGGACATTGCAAGGCATCATTAGCTCTGTAGTCTTTTATCTTTATTTTGTGTTAATGACTAAAAAGCTTGGGCAAACATTAGGGAAAATGATTTTAGGTATTAAAGTTGTACGTGTGGATAAAACATCCTTACGTTGGAGTGATTTATTATTTCGCGAGGTTATTGTAAGATTCATCTACACGACATTCTTTGTTTTACAATTTTTATATTTCGTTGTTGCTTTTACAAAAGAAAAGCAAGGATTACATGATATGGTTGGAAATACTCGAGTAGTTCATGTGGAGTGAACTAGTTACGCTTAAAGTGGGAGAATTCTTGAATAAAAGCTATAAAAATAAGGATTAGTGACCAGAATAATGGTTGCTAATCCTTATTTAATATCAAGCTAACCTTTCAGCATTTTAATAATTTTATCCGACGTCAATATCGCAAGCACTGCAGAAATTATAAAGACGATGATACTACCAATGGTTACGCCAGCAGATGAATGAATAGGTAAATGATTCCATATAAATGTTTGAATTAACCAAAGATAAATTAAGGTGAAAATGATGTAGAGTATATATTTCACAATTGTTTTTGCCATTTTGATTTTCCTTCTTTCATTAAATTAGTTTGGCTATAAAAGTAAAATGAACCTTTTCTTATGTCCGAATGTATAAGTTAGTGAAAAGATGAAAAGGAGCTGATCACATATGGGTTTAGGTTGGATAATCAGTATGATTGTAGCAGGAATTCTTGGAACTACATTTTTCATAATTATTATAACAATGAATAAAAAAGTTGTTCATGATAAAAAGGGAGATATTGACTTTAGTAAATCGGACATTTATTTTCATTGGACAAGATGGGATTATGTCATCATTATAACAGCAGTTTATACATTTTTGTGTATAAATGGTCTTTTATTATTTTTGCTTCGTGGTGATAACATTGATAGCCCTTGGATACAATTTTTCATTCATCAAACCTTTGTATTTTCATTAATCACTTTTATTTGGTTCATAACTAGAATTGCATTTGTATTTAAAGGTATAAAAGAGCGGTGGTCTGATGAGTTTAAATAATAAGGATGTATCTATAGATATCGAAGAATTATTTATTACTTATAAAAAGCCAATTTATCAGTTTGTCTACCGATATTGTCAGGATGAACAGTTATGTTTAGATCTTGTACAGGATACATTTATACGATTTCAAAAATATCAAAAGCACTTTAATGAAGAAAAATCTAGTATCAAAACATATTTATTTCGTATGGCTTATCAACTTATGATTAATCGGCTAAAAAGGCGCAGTCGATTGGAGAAAATCCTGCCCTTTTTATATGTGCAAGCTCAGCAGCACACCTTAGCACATGAAGATAAAATCACTGTTCAGTCAGCAATTCTCCAGCTTCCCGATGAACAAAGAGCTGTTATCTTATTAACTTATTACCATGATATGACGCAAAAGGATATTTCAGAAGTTCTTGATATTCCAATAGGTACGGTGAAATCAAGACTGCATACATCACTAAGAAAATTAAAAGGATTATTGGAGGTAAGAGAATGAATAAAAAGGATATTCCAACTGAACTACAAAATAGATTAGATGAATTTCACGTGGAAGTACCAGAAATTCCAGCAAAGAGTAGGTTGGAACGACTAGCGAATTGGGTTTATGCTCCTGCAAAAAATCCAATGAATCTATTAGGTATCAAAGGAAATTCCATTACAGGTCTTATATTGCTCCCATTAATATTTGTACTTGTCTTGTCCTGTACCCCTATTTTCTTATAAGTTCTATTCCATATTATCGTGCGTGACCTTAGGATAACTTTGACGTATAGTTATAAGCAAGGAAATAACTAGAGAGGTGGATGATTCATGGCTGGACGCTCAATTGGATTAAAATTTACAGGAAATCCAGGCAAATATAATGCAATTACAGATGTACCAGGTGTTGAGGTAGGTTATACCACGATTATTGAAGGAGAAGGGGAACTAGAAGTCGGCAAAGGACCAATTCGTACCGGAGTAACTGCCGTTCTTCCTCGTGGTAAACAAAATGAATTAAAGCCAATTTGGGCAGGTACTTATGCTTTAAATGGCAATGGAGAAATGACCGGAACACACTGGATTAATGATGGTGGATATTTCTTAAGCCCCATTTGTATTACGAATACACATGCTATTGGAACAGCTCATCAAGCAACTGTTCGTTGGATGATTGAACAATATAAAGAGCAGTATCACAATCAGCATTTATGGTCTATGCCTGTCATTGCTGAAACATATGATGGAATCCTAAATGATATTAATGGTCTACATATTAAAGAAGAACATGTATTAAATGCGCTTAATTCAGCAAAAAGTGGAGAGATTGCTGAAGGGAATGTCGGTGGCGGAACTGGCATGATTTGCTATGAATTTAAAGGCGGAACCGGAACTTCTTCACGAAAAATAACGATGGATGGTAAAGAATATCATATTGGAACACTTGTTCAAGCGAATTATGGAAAACGCGATTGGTTACAAATTATGGGAGTGCCGGTGGGTAAGCATTTGAAAGAGGAGAAATTGCATAATCCAGATGATAAGGAAATGGGCTCTATTATTGTTGTTATTGGGACTGATTTACCCATGTTGCCACATCAATTAAAACGTTTAGCAAAACGTGCAGCGATCGGAATTAGCAGAACAGGTAGTCCAGGAGGAAATAGCTCTGGTGATATTTTCTTAGCATTCTCAACCGCAAATGAAATGGGAATTTTACATACGAATGATGTAACCTTGAATATGGATTTTATCAATGATGAACATTTCGATATGATTTATGAGCAGACTGTTCATGCGATTGATGAATCTGTAGTAAATGCTATGATTGCAGCAGAAAGTATGACGACATTAAAACCAAGCGGAAAAGTGATAGAGGCTATTAATCATGAACAATTAATTGATATATTGAAGCAATATAATCGTTTGTAGAACTTATAAAAGCATTCTTTTCTATATTATAGGGAAATGAATGCTTTTTCGTTTAGCTGATAAAAACGCGGTGTTTGTTCTTAGGGTGATCTATTACTCTATTTGAAGCAAGTTTGCTAAAGTTGACAAGAAATATGTCTCTTCTTTCAGGTATAATAGGTCTAACAGATTTAACAAGTGAGGAAGTGTTATGGTGGAATACTCATCAAAAGAAGAACGAGTACATGATATATTTGAGAATGTATATGAAAACTATGATTCAATGAACTCAGTAATTTCCTTTCAGATGCATAAACACTGGAGGAAAGACACGATGAAACGCATGAATGTACAGCTTGGAGATACAGCATTAGATGTATGCTGTGGTACCGGTGACTGGTCGATATCTTTAGCAGAAGCTGTTGGAGAAGACGGTAAAGTAATTGGTCTTGATTTTAGTGAAAACATGCTTTCTGTTGCTAAAGAAAAATCACGAAATGAAGAATTAAATCAAATGGAGTGGATTCATGGGAATGCTATGGAACTCCCATTTGAAGATAATCATTTTGACTATGTGACGATTGGATTTGGCTTAAGAAATGTACCAGATTATATGGCCGTATTAAAGGAAATGCATCGTGTTGTAAAACCAGGTGGTAAAGTAGTTTGCTTAGAAACATCGCAACCAACTTTAATAGGCTGGAGGCAATTGTATTATTTTTATTTCCGATTTATCATGCCATTATTAGCTAAAATGATTGTGAAAAAATATAAGGAATATTCTTGGTTACAGGAATCAGCAAAAGATTTTCCAGGAAAACAGCAATTAAAGCAAATGTTCTTAGATGCTGGGTTCGAACAGGTAGATGTGAAAAGTTATGCTGGCGGAGGTGCAGCTATGCATATGGGATATAAAGCATGATCAGTCAATAAAGAGCATGTTTTTTGGAAATGGCCAGTATCTTTAATTTCATGTTACTAATACTTAGAAGCTAAAGGGAGAGAAGTAGATGGCAAAAGATGATTTAA
Organism: Ornithinibacillus sp. 4-3; assembly: GCF_040958695.1. NCBI lineage: Bacteria > Bacillati > Bacillota > Bacilli > Caryophanales > Bacillaceae > Ornithinibacillus > Ornithinibacillus sp. 4-3. Next base: position 2,563,108 of record NZ_CP162599.1, on the reverse strand, counting down.
ATTATTATCAAACATTTATTACGGTAGCACCAGATAGTACAGCAACAGCAGGAGAGACTCCTAAAGCTCGTGGTACAAAGCCAACCAAAGTTCAAATTGAATATGAACTATTATCGACTAACCCCTATGTCTATAGCCAAAGCGAGTTGCTTTTTGAAGTACATATAAGGCATAAGGGGATTTCAAAGGAGAATATGGAAGCAGAAGAAAAGGCATTTTTTGCGAAATCCCATGCTTGTTTACGAGCTTCTACTTTGCCTAAAAAGCTAGGATGGGGCATGCATTTTAATGAGGAAGGGAAAATCGCTCTTTATGGAATCGAGACTCCTGAGTATACCCAATTTTCGGAGAATAGAACTGGAGAACTGAAAATACTTCCCGCTATGCGCAGCAGCAGAAAAAAATAAATTGATAGTAACTCTCATCTTTTTATGCATCTGATTAGAAAATGTAAATATTCAATAATGATTTAAAGAAATCTAAAATTGGAGGCTGGAAATATGATGGAAATGAATGATCCTTCTTTCAACTATGATAAACATGGACAGAAATATTCAGGATATAGACAAACAGATCCGAGAATTGCTGCATACGTTCATCAAGCTTTAGATTCAGCAAAAACAGTATTGAATATAGGTGCTGGGGCAGGCTCCTATGAACCAGAGGATCGATATGTCGTGGCAGTTGAACCTTCACTCGTGATGCGTTCCCAGCGTCAGAAATTAGGAAAAGTTCCAGCTATTCAAGCGACAGCAGATGCTTTGCCATTTGATGATAATTCCTTTGATGCTTCTATGGCGATGGTGACTGTCCACCACTGGCCAGATATTCGTAAAGGATTAGATGAATTAAAAAGAGTAACAAAAGATCGAATCATAATAATGACCTTTGACCCGGATGCTTTGGGTAACTTTTGGAATGCTCACTATTTCCCTGAGCTTATTGAAGTGGAGAAAGCAAGATATCCAACGATAGATTTTATAAAACAAGCACTTGGTGGGAAATGCGATATACAAACAATTCCAGTTCCATTTGATTGCATAGATGGATTTCAGGAAGCATTTTATGGACGTCCTGAAGCCTTTTTAGAAAAAGAAGTACGGCTCTCACAGTCAGCATGGGGATTTTTATCTGATGAAACGGAGAATATGCTTGTGAAAAGACTTTCGGATGATCTACAATCAGGTGAATGGGATAGAAAATATGGAGAATACAGAGCGAAAGCTAATTTTACCTGTGCTCTTCGATTGATCACAGCTAAGTTATGATAGATAGAAAATACTCCCCTTTGAAATATTTGATCTCAAAGGGGAGATTACTTATGACACTAGCTTCAAACCAACTGCTGCACCTAATACCATCATAATGAAAATAATTCTTTTCCAGTCTTTTGGCTCACCGTATAAAACCATTCCCATAATAGCTCCACCAGATGCACCAATTCCTGTCCAAATTGCATATGCAGTTCCCATTGGCAAGGAAGTCATTGCATATGCGAGAAAGACGAAACTCGCTCCAAAGCCAAAAATTAGCAAAGCGAGGGATTGCCAATTTCGATCTCTGTGCAATTTATTAATCATCGCCACACCAAACATCTCAAATAAACCAGCAACTACTAAAGAAACCCATGCCATTAGGATTCAGCTCCTTCTATTTCTTTTTCCTTGGTAACTAATTTCAATCCAATGACACCTGCTAGTAAAAATAGAATCAATATGATTTTTTCTAGCTTAAATGCTTCTCCAAAGAAAACAATGTCTGCAAAAACAGTTCCTGCAGTACCTAGTCCAACAAAAACAGCATAAACAGTTCCAACAGGAAGGTTTCTTCCAGCCATAATCATTAAATAGAAACTGATAATAATTGCGATAACGGTACCACCCCATGCCCAAAAATTATCAGCATGTTTTAATCCAATCACCCAAAAAACTTCAAAAAATGCGGCAATAATTACTTTTAGCCAATTTTTATTCATGTAAAAACCTCCAATTTTATTCTTCCCAGAAAATAAAAAAGCCTGAGAGATAACTGTTTAACAGTTTCTCCCAGGCTTTTGTCCCTCCGTGGCACAGCTATAGCTGTGAGTTTTCTCTTGGACCAGACCAAAAAAATTGCGGAACCCTAGAAAACATTTAATTTATGCCATTTGTTACATAGAATTATACACAAATTTAGTTTTTTTTCAAGGTTCGTGGATAGTTTGAGATTTCAAATCCTGCCTTTAAGGTGTAACAGAGACTGTCAGGGCAATGAATAGAATTGTATTCCAATCACCATTTTAATTTGATGTTTTTCAAGTTTAATTTCAGATATGTTATCCTTTTTATGAAAGGCAAATTGTTCGATTAAGGGGCAGGGTGAATTATGGATCTTTTAGAAAACATAAATAGTGTAGTATTGATTCTACTATTAATTACTAACATTTTTTACTTTATTACTTTAAGCAAGATTAAGAAAGAGAGAAAATTAACATTCATTGAAATAAGTATGTTTATTCTTATTCAAGCAGCGTATCTGTTGCTGGCATTCAGACTCTTGTTAGGTATTTTATCTAAATAAAACAGGGAAGATTGTAAAAATATTAAATAGAGAGAGGATAATAAATGTTAAAAAGTTTTGAAACAGATAGATTAACCTTACGAGAAAGAACATTAGAGGATTTAGATGCATGTGTAGAGATGGACAGTGATCCAGAGGTAATAAAATACATTCCAGAGCTAGCAAAACTAGTAGCAGGTTCTTTAGCGAATAAAGAAGTACATAAAAAATTTGTAAAAGATAGAATTACTGCAGAATATCCAAGTGGAATGGGATATTGGACAATAGAAACAAAAGATAAGCAAAAAGATTTTATTGGGTGGATTATGTTGATACCTCTGGATATGGTAGGACCCGAAATAGAGATTGGCTGGAGATTAAAACGACAATATTGGGGGAAGGGTTATGCGACAGAAGCTGCCAAAGTAGTTTTGGATTACGCGCTTGATGATCTCATAATTAAAGAAATAGTGGCTGATATTGAATCTGCGAATAAAGGTTCCATTAGAATTGCTGAAAAATTAGGCTTTCAGATTTTAGCGAATGATGAGGGAAATGGAATAGAAAGACATATAATTTGTAGAACCTAAAATGGCAGAATCTTTTTAATACATATACTTCTCTTCTCTAGTTTGTTATAATAAGTGAAATTTAATAAAAGGATAAGGGAGTGAATATCATCAAAAAACTAATACTTTATATTGTTCTCTTAGGAATTGTGGTTGGAATAGTATTCCTCGGTCCATACCGAGTTTTAGATCATTTCAATGCAGAAGATAAAGTATTGCCCTTATTCGAAGCTCTACAAGAAGCAGGAGAAATAGCAGATAAATCAGCGGTGAAGAAAATAACATATAAAGGAAATCATTTATACGAAGTACAGACTGACGAAAACTATTATCTTACTGAAGTAGTAGATCAAGGATCAAGTCGAACATTAATGGCATATGAAATGAAAACTAGAGTGACTAATAGTCATGGTGCTGACCCTTGGTATAAGTTTTGGTAATTAAAATATAGTAGAGCTGTTCCACAATTAGCTAGCTAATTGTGGAACAGCTTTTTTATGCTCTGAAATAGCAAGACTTAGCTTAACTAAGCCTCAAGTCTTATTTGAAAATATAGCTCTAGCTCATTATTACAAAAAGAGAATCACGATAAGATTAAATCAAGGTAAACGAAAGGAGGAGGAACATGAAACAGTTTCTATTATTTATCGGAGGACTAGTTTTACTATTAATTATAGTAGGTAGTCTTGGACCAATGATTTTATTAGGGGTTAGCATTTGGTTACTTTATGTTGTCTTCAAGCAATTTATGAAAAGTGAGACGACAGCAGGAAAGATTGGTTGGACAATTGTTGGACTAGTTGTCTTAATGATAGGTATTTCCAATATTTATGCAGTGATTGGACTCGTAGCAGTTTACGGTCTATATCTAATTATTAAGAATTGGAAAAATGATGATAACATCATTGACTCGAAAACAGATGATCCATTTACAAACTTTGAAAAGCAGTGGGCGGAATATAATCGTTAATCAATAAAAAATAGAAGGAGAGATTTACATGACAAATATTTTTACACGTATGAAAGATTCGATCTCAGCAGATTTACATCAATTATTAGACAATAAGGAACAAAAAAATCCAATTACAGCTTTAAATCATTATTTACGTGAGAGTGAAAGAGAGAAAGAAAAAGTAAGAAAGTTAATTGAACGCCAATATCGTTTGAAGGACGAGTTTACAAAAGAATACTTACAAGCAGAAGATCATGCAAATAGACGTAGAAAGCAAGCAGATATTGCTGAACAAGCAGGAGAAGTGCAATTATACGAATTTGCGATGAAGGAGCATACGGAATATCAAGCTCGTGCAGATAGAATGAAGAAACTACGTGATGAAGCACTAGAACAGCTAGAAATGTTAGAACAAAAGTATTCAGAAATGCAGAATAAATTAAAGGACATGCACTTAAGAAGAATGGAATTAATGGGAAGAGAAAATATTGTTCGTGCAAGTAATCAAATCAATCGTGTTATTAATGAGGTTTCAGATAAGCCATTCTCTCGTTTTGAAGAATTAGAAAGATATATTGAAAATCTAGAGTACAAAGTAAATAGTGATCACTACCGTAATACCTTTGATCATAAAATGGAGCAGCTTGAGAAAAAGCTAAAGTCAAAAGAAGAAATAAATTAAATTTTTCTAGCGAAATAAGAAAGTATAAAAATTGCGCAAAGTAATGTTTATTCAGAGATAGCGATGTCTAGCTCCGAGCGCCAAAAACTAAGAGATTTCGCGTCACTCCCTACAATAAGTCAACATCGGTTCGTGACCTCACCGTGTTTCCTTTATCTCGGTTGTGCCGCTCCAATCTCTACGTTTTTAAGCGGGCGCTCTGCGCTTTTCGTTTCGAAAAATGATATACTAAAGCAGGCATTAGCTATAATGTCTGCTTACTTACATAGAAAAAAGAAAGGAGGGTCACCTCATGTTACAACGTATACCTACAGATATTATTAATTGGATTATCGTTATTGGGGTGATTCTCTTTGTTATAGAATTGGTATTTTTCAATGGTGGTTTAATTGTTGGTGCATTATTAGGCTTAGGACTTATTTATTTTGGCTGGAAAAACTTCCTACAACTATGGGGAAAAGTATGCTTCTGGGTAGGGGTTATTCTGGTGATTTTCTGCATATTAAACATGCTTGCGGTTCGTTTTTTGATCTTGGCAGCAATCGCTATTTTTGTATTTCATTATATTAAGTCAAAAGAAGAATCCAAGAAAATAAGAGCAGAATTACTTATTGTGGATGAACATGAGCGCGAAGAAGTTATGGAGGTTCAGCCGTTTTTCTCACAAAAATTATGGAAAGAACAAAGAACGAATGAAACGGTCTATGCATGGCGCGATGTAAATATCCAAGGATTGTATGGAGATAAAATCATCGATTTAAGTAATACAGTCCTTCCTGAAGATACAGCAATTATCTCCATTCGACAAATATTTGGAAATATAACGATTTATATTCCATATGAAGTAGAAGTTAGTATTCATCATAGTACGTTTTTTGGAAAGGCATTTATTTTTGGCAATCCACAAAAGAATTTGGTGAATGAAACAGTAATTTATCAAACGAAGGATTATGATGCAGAGCGTCAACGGGTGAAAATCATCTGCTCCTTAATATCTGGTGATATCGAGGTGAGACGCATATGATGATACTTCGACATGTGATAGTTACTGTATTACTTAGTATATTTACTACCATATTCTTATTAGGAATCATATTCTTTGTCTATCCATTAGATAGCTGGGAAGAATTATTTAATAGAACTTTATTTGATATTCCTTTCATCATGCTTGCATCGATTGTGCCGATTATTTTTGGGGTTGTCTTTGGTTTAATTATAGGTCTAAATACGAGACAAGATTATCGTCATATTGAAAAACAATTAAATGAGCTTACACAAGGCCAAAAAATAACTTCTTCAACTACAAGAAAAGAAGTCCTTAAAGTAGAGAAGATGGTTATACAAGTACAGGACAAGCTAGTGAAGCAAACAGAATTGTCCCAGCGTTTAGCAACGGAGCGAACAAAAGAACGTGAACAAGGGCTACAGGAAGTAGTAGTACAGGAAAGAAACAGGTTAGCACGAGAATTGCATGATTCTGTCAGTCAACAATTATTTGCAGCTTCTATGATGATGTCGGCAATTAATGAAGCAGCACCTGAGCAGGACGAAAGAATAAAGAAACAATTAGTAATGGTAGAAAATATGATTCATCAATCTCAGCTAGAAATGAGAGCATTATTGCTCCATTTACGACCAGTAGCTCTTAAAGGAAAATCACTACAAGAAGGTGCAAAGGAATTACTCTTAGAGCTACAGCAAAAAGTTCCTTTACACATTACATGGAAAATCGAAGAATTCTCTGTAGAAAAGGGAATAGAAGATCATTTATTTCGAATCCTGCAGGAATCCGTTTCTAATACACTTCGCCATGCGAAAGCAGAAAGCCTAGACGTGTTATTAATTGAAAGAGATGAATTAATTATTTTACGCGTAGTAGATGATGGAATTGGTTTTAATATGGAGGAAGCACCAACAAGTTCCTATGGCTTACAGAATATGAAGGAAAGAACGGTAGAAATAGGTGGCACATGTAAAATAATTAGCATACCGGATCAAGGGACAAGGCTTGAAGTGAAAATTCCTAAAGTAGGAAAGGAGGATAAAGCAAATGATTAAAATATTATTTGTAGATGATCATGAGATGGTTCGTATTGGTGTTTCAGCCTATCTATCAGCACAGTCAGATATGGAAGTAATCGCGGAGGCAGATGACGGAACAGTGGCAGTTGAGAAGGCCCTACAACTAAAGCCAGATATTATTTTAATGGATTTAGTGATGAAGGAAATGGATGGAATAGAGGCAACAAAGCGAATTATGCAAGCATGGCCAGAAGCCAAAATCATTATTGTTACAAGCTTTCTAGATGATGAAAAAGTTTATCCTGCTTTAGAAGCTGGTGCTACAAGTTATTTATTAAAAACATCGCCAGCAAATAAAATTGCTGATGCTATTCGCTCTACTTATCAAGGGGAATCCATCCTGGAGCCAGAGGTGACTGGGAAAATAATGAACCGGATGCGCAGTGGACAAGAAAGAGTATTACATGATGATTTAACAAAGCGCGAACTAGAAATCTTAATGCTCATAGCAGAAGGAAAAACAAATCAGGAAATAGCAGATGAATTATTTATCGCATTAAAGACAGTTAAAGTTCATGTCAGCAATATATTAGGGAAATTAGAAGTGCAAGATCGTACACAAGCAGTTGTTTATGCTTTTCAAAATGGGCTTGTTGAACATAAAAAATAAATTTGTCAAAATAAAAAGATGGTATCTTAGTTGATATAAATGCTTGTGAAAGCACTGTATCAAAAGGATGTCATCTTTTTTTGTCTATTATTCTATCGTATACAGACAAGATATCTTTTTATGTCGAAACTTATTTTCTATTGAAATTTATAGTGGATTAGGTTTATGATAGAAAACGTGCTTTTATTTGTTTTATTTCATAGAAAGTAGAAGAAAAACATATTTTGAAATATAACTGTAACATTATTAATATATGAATGTAATTATCGCATGCTATAATGCATTTAGTTGTCTTTAGAAGAAAATAAAATTTGATAAAAACATACATAGAGAGTTAAAAAATAGAAATTTCGGAAGCGGGGAATACGGGTTGAAAAAGTTTATCATAACAGCAACTACAGTTACTGTAGTTGGACTAGGAAGTGTCTTTTTTACGAATACTGCAAACGCTGAGTCAGTTAAAGAATTAGAAAATAAACAAACAGAAATTCAAAATGAAAGACAAGAAGTAAAGGCTAATTTGTCAAAAGCAGAAGCAGAAATTGCGGATGTTTTAATTGATTTAAAAGAAATTAATCAAGAAATTGCACGCGTGGAACAAGCTTTAATTGAAAACCAAAAAGTAGTTGAGAAAACAGAGAAAAATATCGATAAAACAGAAAAAGAAATTGCAGATTTAGAAGCAGAAATTGCAGATTTAGAAGAAAGTATTGAATTACGTTTTGATAAGTTAAAAGAAAGAGTAGTAGCTTATCAGCAAAATGGTGGAGATATTCAATATTTAGAAGTATTATTTGGTGCTAAGTCATTTGTTGACTTTATTAGTAATGCTAATGCTGTAGTTCAATTAACAAATGCAGATGCTGATATTTTAGCAGGCATTGAAGCAGATAAAGAAATTGTCGAAGCTAAGAAACAAGAAGTAGAAGAAAAACTAATTGTTTTAAATGAAGAAAAAGTTGAGTTGGAAGGAATGGCTCAATTAATCAAAGATCAAAAAGAAGAAGAAGAAGCTAAGAAATCAGAATTAGAAGAAAAAGAATCAAAATTAACAAGCTTAAAGGCTGATTTAGAAACAAAAGATAGTAATCTAGCTTCTCTAGAAGCTCAAGTTAGAGCAGATATTGAAATTGCTCGTACTCCTGTTCCAGAACCTACTCCAGAAGTTGCTAGTGCGACAGCAGCAGAGAACGCAGGAAGTGGAAATAGTAATAATAGTGGAAATAATGAAGCACCAGCTTCAAGCAATGCTACTAAAGCAAAACCACAAACTCAAAAGCAGTCGGAGCCAGCATCTAGTACACCAGCACCACCAACTGGTAAGAACATTAGTAAAGCGATTACCGCTGGGAATGCACATTTAGGTACACCATATGTATGGGGCGGTAAAGGACCAGGTGGATTTGACTGTTCAGGATTTGTATCATGGGCATTTAAGCAAGCAGGTTATAGTATCCCATCTAGTACAGCAGGTTTACAATCTGTAGGTACCAAAGTTTCTTATAGTGATATTCGTCCTGGTGATCTTGTATTTTTCGATACATACAAAACGAATGGTCATGTAGGAATTTATGTTGGTAATGGTAACTGGATTGGAGCACAAAACTCTACTGGATTAGCAATAGCTAGTATGGACAATTCTTACTGGAAGAGCAAGTTTAACGGTCACGTAAGAAGAGTTAACTAATATTAAATGATAAACCAGCCTTAGACTGAAATAAGGCTGGTTTTTTGATGTCTAAAAACCGATTAGCTATGTGGGCAAGTCTAGATAAAGAATGGTATATTAGAAATGGTTGGGTATTACTGGAAGAACAAAATAAGAAGTTGGAGGCAATTCATAATGACAGAAACTAATAATCAAAGAAAAGCAAATTACAAAATTAATCCAATTTATATAGAGCGCTGGTCACCACGTGCATATTTAAATAAAGAGATATCAGATGAAACATTAAATTGTTTATTTGAAGCAGCGAGATGGGCACCTTCAGCAGCGAATGTACAGCCTTGGAGATTTATTATTGCCCGTTCAGATACAGATCGTGCCAAGTTTTTAACATTTATTAATGATGGCAATAAAAAATGGTGTGATAAAGCTCCAGTTCTAGTCGCTGTGACTTCTTTGAAAAACTGGAAAGTGGATAGTGACGATATTAATCCAACACACGGATTTGATACAGGTGCAGCTTGGGGTTTCTTATCTTTAGAAGCAATACGTCAAGGATTACATACACATGCAATGGGTGGATTTAATCGTGAAAAAGCTAAAGAAGTATTAGAAATTCCAGATAATTATGATGTCCATGCAATTATTGCTATAGGATATAAAGGTGAAAAGGAAATGCTTGATGAATCATTACAGCAACGTGAGATTCCTTCAAATCGAAAGCCAATTGAAGAATTTGTCTTTGAAGGTGTCTTTCGTAAATAAATAGGAAAGCCGAATCAAATCAAGTTTAAGCGACTATACTATGAATATAAAAAATAAAGGAAATGCTTAAGAATTTTTTAGGCAATTCCTTTGTTTTATAATGGAAAAAATCATTAAAAAATAATATAATAAAAAGAAAGGAAGTGGGTGATTCGATGGGAAGTTGATGTTTCATTTTTTACAAATCCAAAGCCAATTTGCTAAAATGCTAAGTCAACGATTCTTTAGTTACTATATGGACTCATTGGATCATCAATGGTTAACAAAGACGTACTTAGCTAAGTAACGAAAGTACTTTTAAATACACCAGGAGGTGAAATCTTCTTATTCATATTAATAAGGAGATACTAATTGATATTTGTTAACTTTACTTTAGTTGTAATTTTGATCTTGCTAACCGCATTTTTCGTTTCCACTGAATTTGCGATTGTTAAAGTGAGAACAACAAGAATAAACCAGTTAATCGAAGAAGGAAATCAACGAGCAGTCTCAGTAAAGAAAATAATAGATAATCTTGATGGGTACTTGTCTGCCTGTCAATTAGGAATTACAGTAACTGCACTCGGCTTAGGGTGGTTAGGAGAACATACATTAGGCCAAATTATTCGTCCTATATTAGATGCAATTGGTGTGAATCCAGCTGTTTCTCCTGTTATTACAGTAGGATTAGCATTCCTGTTAATGACATTTTTACATGTTGTTGTTGGAGAATTAGCTCCAAAAACAATTGCTATCCAAAAGGCAGAGGCTACAGTGTTATTACTTGCAAAACCATTGATTGCATTTTATGTAATCTTGTATCCATTTATTTGGGTATTAAACGGATCTGCTAGATTACTTGTCCGTGTATTTGGTATTAATCCAGTTGATGGTCATGAAGTAGCACATAGTGAAGAAGAGTTGCGTTCATTACTTTCTGAGAGCTATAAGAGCGGTGAAATCAATAAACTTGAAATGACATACATGAACAACATTTTTGAGTTTGATGATCGTTTAGCGAAAGAGATTATGGTTCCTCGTACAGAAATGGTTTGCTTGTACAAAGAAGACACCTATGAAGAAAACTTAAAAATCATGAGTGAGGGTCAATACACTAGATTTCCAGTAGCAGATGAAGATAAAGATGATATTATTGGTTTGGTGAATGTAAAACATGTTTTTACTGGTTATTACAGTGATAAAGAACATTCGATTGAATCATATATTCGTCCAATCTTGCATATTTCAGAGGTAACGCCAATTAAGCAAGCCTTGCGTAAAATGCAAAAAGAAAGAATCCACATGGCGATTGTTATCGATGAATATGGTGGAACTGCTGGACTAGTAACAGTTGAGGACATTCTTGAAGAAATTGTTGGAGAAATCCGTGACGAATTTGATGTGAATGAACAGCCGATGATCGAAAGAATTGATAATAGAACGGTATTGGCTGATGGAAAACTTCGTTTAAAAGAGCTTGATGAATTATTAAATACAGACATTACTGATGATGAAGTAGATACCATTGGTGGATGGCTGATTATGAATGATTTAGAATCCGAACAAGGTACAATGATCGAACATAATGGGTTCCAATTCATTGTTGAAGAAATTGAGAATTACCAAGTGAAAAAAGTTAAAATCGTATCATTAGAACGTGATATATAATAACGAACTAGTATGGAGCTATTGGATAGCTTTGTACTAGTTCGTTTTGTTTTTTAATAATTCCTGGAAAACTGCTAAGCCATCACTCCACGCCAAAATACTTTCCACATAGATTCCCCATGACTTTTAATAATATCAAAATTGAAATAATTGGTTTCGTAAGATAAGCCGTCTAGTAAACCATAAAATGCATGAGCAATTTCTGTTGCGGAAATCTCACTTGTAATATCCCCTTGTTCTTGAGCTTTTTCAACCACATCCTTAAAAGCTTCTCTTGCTTGTTTCTCACTTTCACGAAGTAATTCTAATACTTTGTCCTCAAGACCCTGTGGTGGGTAAGATGAAAAACGATTATAGAATTCAAGGCTATCCTCATGATTGGCCATATCTTCCACATGTGCTTGAAATGAAAGATATAATTTTTCTTCTGTCGATTTTCCTTCATTTTCAAAAGTAGATTTCACAAAACGAATATAATCTTCAGCTATAGCTGCTGTTACATCTAAAAATAATGCTTCTTTACTATTGTAATGTGTATAAAGAGAAGACTTTTTTAAACCAACTTGACTAGCAATCTTGGTCATAGAAGTCCCGTTGTAACCAAGTGTTGCAAATAATTTCATTCCTTCAAGTAGTATTTTTTCTTTTGTATGCATGAAAATTCTCCTTTGACAAAGTGATTATTATCAGGTAAAATCTTTCAAAGAACGAACGGTCGGTCGTGTTCCGTTTGTTTCTTAATTATAAAGTAAGTTTATCTACATGTCATCTGAAAATCAATTCAAAGAATTTAATGAAATGGAGAAAACATGCTTTTAAAACTTATTGGAGGAAAGGTAGTATGGGAACACAATCTTTATTTAAAAATCGTACATTTGTGCTGTTGTTTGTAGCTGGTATTTTTGGCGTTGTTAGTTTTAGTATGTTTTTGACTACAACAGCATGGTTTGTCATTAGTGGGAGTGGGTCAGCAGGTTCCTTAGGAATTGTATTAATTGCTGCTACAGTTCCGAGAATTGCAATGATGATTTTTGGCGGGATTGTGGCAGATCGTTATAAAAAGACAACGATAATGTTCTGGGCGAATTTTGCTCAGGCTGTTTTATTGCTTATTTTATATCTTTTGCTGAAAAATGATGGATTAACACTTACTTATCTTTTATTGATTGCAGTTGGATTTGGTATGTTGGATGCTTTCTTTGGACCAGCAAGTTCATCAATGATTCCTAAAATTGTCGAGAAAAATCAGCTTCAAAAAGCAAATGCTTTATTTCAAGGTGTAGATCAAATTTCATTTGTAGCAGGTCCAATTATAGCAGGTTTATTGATGGAATCGATTGGGATTAGTGGAAGCTATTTTGTCGCAATGATTTTAGCCTTATTTTCTGCGGTAATTATTTATCCACGTTTAATTAATGAAGGACCCGTTGCACTTGAGGAAAAACAGAAGCCAATTAAGGAGATTAAAGAAGGAATGAGCTATATTCGAAGCTCAAGCTTCCTGATGACAGGTATTGTTGTTTTAATTACATTGAACTTTTTTGTATTTGGAACATTGCATATTGCTATTCCTTTTTTAGTAGAAAGTTATGGAGGCACACCACTTAATTTAAGCTACATGGAAGCTAGTCTTGGAATTGGTTTAGTAGCTGGTACAGCTATACTAACTTCTGTATTAGTAAAGAAAAAAGGAAAAACGTCATTATTTGGATTGCTGGGAGCATTAATTGCATATGTTGTTTTTGCACTGGTTTCTAATTTAGCGATGCTGACAATCATTGTTTTCTTTATTGGATTTTCCATGTCATTTGTATTTATTCCATTTTTTACGGCTGCACAAGAACAGACTGAAGCCTATATTATGGGAAGAGTTATGAGTATTATTTTTCTAGCGATGAATGGATTTGATCCAATTTCTTATGCGCTTGTTTCAGGACTATCTGCTGTAAATATACCTATTCAAGCGATTTTATTAACCTTCGCGTCGGTTGGTTTAATTATTACAGCAATATTATTCACAAAAGCAAAAACTTATAAAAGTATGTAGAGATATCATTATTTCTCTTAGGCTTCTTCCTAATTTTTGATATACTTGAATGAGTAAGTAATAGTAAAAGGGGAGTATATACGAGATGGTAAATGATATTTATTTTAATTCGGTAAGAGAAATTGTTAAGGCTATCCAAAATCGCAATGTTTCTGTCAAAGAAGTGATGCAAGCACATTTAGCCCAAATTAATAAAGTGAATCCACAAGTAAATGCGATTGTTTCATTAAATGAAGAAATAGCGATGAAGGAAGCTGAATTAGCAGATAAAAAAATTCAGTCTGGTGAAAAGCTAGGACCGTTACACGGAATACCTATGGCAATTAAAGATACGGAACAAGCAAAAGGATTCCCTGCGACAAGCGGGTCATTATTATTTAAAGATAGAATTGCAACTGAGGATAATATAGCTACAGAAAGGCTTCGTGCGGCAGGAGCTATCATTATCGGAAAAACAAATGTGCCAGAATTTGGTGCAGGTGCTCATACCTTTAATGAAGTTTTTGGGAAAACACTAAACCCATATAATCTAGGAAGAACTGCAGGAGGAAGCAGTGGTGGAGCAGCAGTAGCAGTATCAACTGGAATGCTACCAATTGCAGATGGAAGTGATACAGGTGGTTCTTTACGTTTCCCTGCAGCATTTAATAATGTTGTTGGCATAAGAACATCACCAGGTCGTGTACCTAGATTTCCAAAGGATTTCCCATTTTCTCCACAGGCAGTACAAGGTTCTATTGCAAGAACCACTAGTGATGCGGCTTATATGCTATCAGTTATTGCGGGACCAGATAACCGTTCGCCAATCGCAATTGAGGAGCCAGGTTCTATTTTCTTGGAGTCATTAGAGAGAGACATGAAAGGTGCTCGTATTGCGTATTCAGCTGATTTTGGCGGTGAAATTCCAATTGAACCACAAGTTCGAGAGCAGTTTATGAAACAATTAGAAGTCTTTGAGGCAATGGGCTGTAAGTTAGAAGAAATTCATCCGGATATGACGAATGCTGAAGAAATTTTCCAAGTTTTCCGTGCGCATGAATTTGAAACTGCTATGGGAGGCTTAATGGATAAACACCGTGAGTTGTTTAAGCCAAGCTTAATCTGGAATATTGAGATGGGACGTAATTTACGTGGACCTCAAATTGGTCAAGCAGATCGTATGCGTACAGAATTATTCCATCGTTTCCGAGCATTTTTTGCGAAGTATGATGCATTTTTATTACCAGTAAGTCCAGTATCTCCATTTGATGCGAATTTAGAATATCCATTATCTATTGATGGGGTAAAAATGAATACGTATTTAGAGTGGATGAAAACATGTTACTATATCACTGTATCTGGATCACCAGCGATATCTGTTCCAGGTGGGTTTACAGCGGATGGATTACCATTCGGTTTACAAATTGTTGGTGGTCATCGTCGAGATTTAGATGTACTACGTATTGGACATGCTTTTGAGCAAGCAACGCAATATGGAAAAACACGTCCAGAGCTTGCAAAATAATCATCAAAAAAATGAGGGTGGAAATTTATCCACACCTCATTTTTTACATTATAAAATTATTTAGCTTCTTTAGCATTCAATGCACAGTTTACAACAAATTCTACTGCTAAAGGCATAGCATCCTCATCAATATCGAAGCGCTCATTATGATGTCCTGCGGCAATATCAGATCCAAAAGTACAGTATGTAGCAAGTCCGCCTTTTTCTTGAACTCTTGTCATCATATATGTTGCATCTTCAGAACCACCTGCACTAGTACCCTCATGAATTGTATGGTATCCAGCTACTTTTTCAGCTTGTGCACGAACGAATGGAAGTAATTCAGGGCTAGCATTACTTGTCTGTGCTCCACCTACAATATCAATATCTAGCTCAGCATCATACATCGTTGCAGCACCTTTTAATACTTTAACCGCACGATCATAAATAAATTCATTAATTTCAGTAGTTTCTCCACGAGTCTCAATCTTCATAAAAGCTTTATTAGCAATAATATTACGCCCGCTTCCAGCTTCAAGAACACCTACGTTTATACGAGAAGCACCATCACTATGTCTTGTAATTGCATACAAGTTTAATGCAGCAGAAGAAGCAGCAAGTAATGCGTTTCTACCTTCCTCTGGTTTACCACCAGCATGTGAAGCAACTCCTGTAAAGGTTACATCTAGTTTTGTAGTTGCTAAATAGCCATTACTTGCACAGGAGAATACTCCAGTTGCAGCACCTGTACCAATATGTCCAGCAATGAAAATATCTACATCATCAACTACACCAGCTTCAACCATTGACTTAGCACCACGTACGCCTTCCTCAGCAGGCTGGAAAATAACTTTAATCTTACCAGATAATTGATCTTTGATTTCAGAAAGCACTTTAGCAGCACCAAGACCAATTGTAGTATGTGAATCATGTCCACAAGCATGCATCATTTTATCATTAATAGATACAAAATCTTCAGCTACAGGTTTATGATCTGCTTCTAAAGATTCTTGAATATCAAGCGCGTCCATATCAAAACGGAAACCGATTGTTGGTCCAGGCTTACCTGTATCTATTATACCAACAACTCCAGTAAATCCTCCTGAGAATTTCTCTAGCCATTTTGGATCAGCACCTTGCTCTAAAGCACGTTTTTCATGGTATGCTAATACATCGGCAGCAGGTACTCCCATACGAGCGCTTTCATTTACTACCTCACTACCAGCTTTAACCTCATATCCCCACTCAGTTAACTTTGTAGCTACAATAGATGCTGTACGAAATTCTACCCAGCCAGATTCAGCGTGTTTATGAAGATCACGTCTCCACTCAACTAGGCTAGGATATAAATCTTTCACTAATTTTGTAATCTCGCTCATTCTAGATTCTCTCCCTTGTGTTTTCATCTTTATGAAATTGAATCATTTTTCTTAATCACCATTTCATTATACAATAAAAATTGAACAAATTGTGAATTATTGATTGAAATAATTTGAGAATTGTAAGAATATGACCAATATTGACACTAGATTTTCGCTCGTTTATACTTAATTTGTGATTTCATGTTAACTTTTTAGTCCATTAAGAAAGTATTGAACTTCAGATTTATATAGAGTAGTGAGGTTGGGGCAAAAGGAATTTTGAGTTTAAAGAACCGAACAAAATACAAAAAAGTGTTGGAAATATACGTAGACTCCCCGTCGGCTAAAGTCGGTCACGTCACGAGGACCAACGCCAACACTAGGACGTCCTGTCCGTCGAGGTTCTCCAATCGCCCATGGAAAGCGAAGTATATTTCCGGAGCGGATATTTTAGCATTTATATTCGGAACTACTAATCAAAGATACTTTTGTCTCCTCCCATCTTGATTGTAGCTTTGTAAGCGGTATTTTCTTAATGATAATTACTAATCTAGTCTAAATTATTGCCTAGGAAATTATTCTTACAATTAATGTTGTCACACGGTCTTAAATATCCCTGAATTAGGAGGATTATCCATTGAAAGAAGTATTTGAGTACATTGAGCAAAATAAAGATACATATATTAAGTGGTTACAAGATTTATGTAAACAACCAAGTGTAGCAGCACAGAATCGAGGGATGAAGGAAACAGCAGATCTGGTAGAGCAATTGATTCAAAGCATCGGTGGAAAAACACAAAAAGTACCTACATCTGGCTATCCTGTAGTTTACGGAGAATTTAATGCAGAAAAAAATCATATTCTGTCCTTTTATAATCATTATGATGTACAACCGGAGGATCCTGTTGAATTATGGGATTATCCGCCTTTTGGTGCTGAAATTCATGATGGGAAAATCTATGGTCGTGGTGTAGCAGATAATAAAGGAAACTTAGTTGCTAGATTAGCTGCTATTGATGCCTATCAGAAAGTAAAAGGAGAATTACCTATCAATATTAAATTTCTCATTGAAGGAGAAGAGGAAATTGGTAGTGTACATTTAAATGAGTTTATTGAGAATCACCCGTCACTCATAGAAGCAGACGGGAACATTTGGGAATTTGGCTATCGTGATAATGATGGACGAATGAACATAACATGTGGAGTAAAAGGAATGTGTTATGTTGAATTAGTATGTCGAGGTGCAAATACAGATCTTCATTCCTCAAATGCAGCAGTCATTGAAAATCCGGCTTGGAGATTAACTTGGGCACTTTCTACATTAAAAACTCCTGATGAGCATGTAAATATTCAAGGGTTTTATGACAAGGTGGCTATCCCAACAGAGGAAGAGATAAAGCAGCTTGAGCAAATGTCTTATCAGGAAAAGGAAACATTAGAACGATTAGAACTAAATAGCTTCTTGCTTGATTTATCTGGTTTAGAGTTGAAGAAGAAGCTTGTATATCAACCGACATGTACGATTTGTGGATTTTATTCAGGCTATACTCAAGAAGGAGCAAAAACAGTTTTACCGAATGAAGCAAGAGCTAAAATAGATTTTCGACTTGTTCCACACCAAGATCCTGAAGAAGTGGTACAATTGTTAAGGGCACATTTAGACAAAAATGGGTTTTCTGATATTGAAATAATAAGTCATTCAGGAGTAGCTGCAGCGAAAACAGATCCGACAGATAGATTGGTACAATCTGCTACAGATACAGCACGCGAGGTATATGGAACAGAGCCAAATCCTGTACCGATGTCTCCAGCAACTGGACCAATGTATGATTTATGTCAGAAGCTAGGTATCCCATCAGTGTCTATTGGTGTAGGGCATCCTGATGCTCGAAATCATGCACCAAATGAGAATATTTTCCTGGAAGATTTTATTAATGGCATTAAACATATAGCTGCTATTATGGAAGATTTTCCAAAACGATTACAAAAATAATAAAGAAAAATGATGGAGGTTTTTTCATGGAACAGACAATTTCATTTGTAGCAACAGGAGATAGCTTTATTACTAGACGATTACCATCAACAACTTCTGAGTCTTTTGTCGAGTTAACAAACTTAATTAAAAGTGCAGATGCTCGTTTAACGAACTTAGAAATTACAACACATAACTTTGAAGGCTATCCAGGACAAGCAAGTGGTGGTACTTGGGCTATTACTTCTCCACTTGCACTAAGAGATATTAAAGCTTACGGTTTTAATTTACTACCTTGGGCAAATAATCATACACTAGATTATTTATATGGTGGACTTGAAGCGACAGAAAGATATATAAATGAATATGAATTTGTTCATGCAGGTGTTGGGAAAAATTTAGCAGATGCTAGTGCACCAAGATATTTAGAAACACCAGCTGGTCGAGTTGCATTAATTGCTGCTACTTCTAGCTTCCATGAAACATGGATTGCTGGTGATCAACGAAATGATATGTCTGGGCGTCCTGGTATTAACCCACTACGCCATAAATCAGTGCATAAGATTTCAAAGGAGAAATTAGAAACCTTGAAAGAAATCGCTGATACAGTGGATATTAATGCAGTGACGAAAATGTCCATTAAAGAAGGCTTTGTAGTCGAGAAAAAAGACGGGAAATTTGAGTTTGGACAGTATGTGTTTGCTGAAGGATCTCCAGAAGGGAAAGAAACTTCACCAGATCCACGTGATATGAAACGTATTTTAAAATCTATTTCTGAAGCAAAAAGACAAGCAGATTATGTAGTAGTAAGTATTCATGCTCATGAAATGCAAGGAGAGGATAAATCAGTACCAGCTGAATTCCTTAAAACTTTTGCAAGAGAATGTATCGATGGTGGAGCTGATTCCATTGTAGGACATGGACCCCATGTATTAAGGGGAATTGAGATTTATAATGGACGTCCAATTTTCTATAGTTTAGGAAACTTTATTTTCCAAAATGAAACAGTAACTCATTTACCAGCAGACTTTTATGAAAAGTATGGTTTAGGTAATGATCATACTGTTGCAGATGGGCTGGATACAAGAACTGAAAATAATACTAAAGGCTTTGGTGTGAACGAAAAAATTTGGGATTCCATTGTACCAGTATGGAAAATGCAAGGAGATAAATTAACAGAAGTGAAGCTATATCCAATCGAATTAGGATATAAGCAACCACGTTATAAAATTGGTTGGCCAACATTAGTGAAAACAGATAGAATCTTAAAAGATTTACAAGAGCTGTCTGAACCTTTTGGCACAAAAATTGATATTAAAGACGGTGTAGGAACAATTGTATTAGATTAATTCTATTGCAGTTGGAAAGAAATACATTCCACTAGTTATTCATTAATAGAGTCCAGATGTTTCGATTCTATTCTAGTTGGTGGAACTTGATGAATGAAGATAAGAGATTTATTTTATAAAATAGAGGGAGCATCTTTCCCTCTATTTTTCTATAATGCAAGCTCTCTTTAAAGACAGAACCAAAGGGGATTTTAATAAAATGGAAAAACTAAATGAAGCGAAAGAAGCCGTCAACCGGGTTATTTTTGGAAATGAAGAAGTCATTGATTTATTATTTATCGCAATATTAGCTAAGGGACATGTGCTGCTGGAAAGTGTTCCTGGAACAGGCAAAACCAAATTAGCCAAAACTTTTGCACGTGTAATTGATGGGGCATATAAACGTGTACAATTTACACCAGATGTATTACCTAGTGATGTTACTGGAATTCGGTTTTTCAATCCAAAAAATCAAGAATTCGAGCTACGTGTAGGTCCTGTAGTAACAAATGTGTTATTAGCAGATGAAATTAACCGTGCAACACCAAAAACACAGTCTAGTTTATTAGAGGTTATGGAAGAACAGCAAACAACAGTAGACGGGGAAACAATTACTATTCCACAGCCATTTATCGTAATAGCTACACAAAACCCAGTAGAAAGTAATTATGGTACTTTTCCACTACCAGAAGCACAGCTTGATCGTTTTCTTTTCAAAGTAGATCTTGGGTATCCTTCCTTAGAGGAAGATTTACAAATTCTCCAAACTTATCGAATGAATGATCCATATGATGCAATTGAATCTATATTAACCTTAGACTATTTAACGCAATTACAAAATGAATTAAAAGCATTAACATTATCAGATGTAGTGACAAATTACTTACTTGATTTAGTTCATGCTACACGAAATCATGTTGATGTAGAAATCGGAATTAGTCCACGTGGTATGCTTGCTCTAATGAGAGCAGCCCAGGCAAGAGCATATATAAATGACAGAAAGTTTGTTACGCCTGAAGATCTTAAGCAGCTTGCTCCGTATGTGTTTGAACATCGTTTGATTTTAACAATGGATGGCATGATGAAGAAAACATCACGTCAAGTCATTGAAGAGATTATGCATGCTATTCCTGTCCCAGTAGAAGCAGGAGAAGGAAGATAATGATGTGGCGAAAAGATGTTCATTTTCATAATCAGCGAAGTATGGATTTTTTACTTCTGATCATTTTAGCACTAGCCATTTTGGGCTTGATTATGAAACAGCCTTTTATCTATTTGTTAACAGGTTTAATTGGAGCATATTTTCTTATTACAATTTTATATGATCGATATGTGGGGAATCGGCTAGAATTAAGAAATGAGCGAATGACAATAAAGCTGTTTCCAGAGGAAGAAGGGCATATTGTTTTTGAATTTCAAAATAAATCCTTTATTCCGATGATTAATGGCGAATTTCGATTTCGAAGCAATCGTAATATTCGTTTTACCAAACATCCGAGCCCAGCAGACAAATATTGGCGTATTATTGATGTTCCTTTATCCATAACTGGTAGGAAGAAAATTAAACTAGCTTTGCCATTTATAGCTGAGGATCGAGGAATTGCTAAGATAAGTAATATAAATTATTCCTTTCCACACTTATTACAATTTCAAAACATGCGGATAGATTACAATGCACCTTATTTATTGGAAATTGTTGTTTTCCCTAAATTATTACCTGTACAACGATTAGAAATTGCTTTTCAAAATCAGGGTGGATCCCAAAGAGTTCCTTTTTCACCAATGGAGGATTTGTTAGTCCCTCTTGGAACAAGAGAGTATAGCTATAGTGATCCATTTCATCGGATCAATTGGAAGGCAACAGCTAAGACACAAAAGATGCAGACAAATGTCTATGAACGGGTAATCGATATGTCTTTCCTATTTATTGTGAATATCGGAGCCTTTTATGGGATGCGTCATGAATCTGCAACAGATTACGAAGATTATTTATCCTACGCAGCATTTTTAACAAAATATGCTGCAGAGAAAGAATTTCCATATGAGCTTTATATCAATTCACGAAGACCAGGAAAGACTCCTTATATGCATTTGCCAGAAGGAGAGGGAAAGAACCACTATGCACATGCTTTAGAAATGCTTGCACGTATTCCTCACGAAGCAATGGTAGTACCTTTTGAACATATGCTTTATCGAATTGGGCAACAATTACATACATCAAAGACGATTATTTTGATTGGAGAGCTCACATCAGAGGCTAAAGAGATAGTAGACAATTGGGAGAAGCATCACCGAGTTCTGCAATTAGAAATACAGAATAATCAAGCGGTTTTGACACCAAGGAAAAGAGGGAGAATAAATGCGAAATAAACATTCACAATTAACGAATGCTTATTGCTTTATGTCTGAAGCAATCATTCTCTTTCTACTTTGTCTTCCGTTTTTACATGCCATCTATGATTTTAAACCCTACTGGAGCTACTTAGTAATGGTCGGGTTTATGTGTGCCTTATTTACGCTGTATACCCGAACTAATCATCAAGCGATTTATATACTTACAGCCCCAATATTTATGGTTATAGCTTGGTGGATTGGACTCCCAATCTTCTTTTGTACCGTAATTCCTATTTTATTAACATGGCGATATATTTTACTTCGTGAAGGAAAAGTAGAATATACAGAGGTCAATTATATTGTTTCCACAGTTATGTTAACAGTCGTATTGGTATTTTGGATCAAAGATATAGAAATCGTTTTATACGCTGTTTTTTTATTTCTTATAATTATCATTGGATATTTATTGAGTCATCTTCTTGTTATTGAAAAAGAAGATCAAAAACAATTTCAGACACGAACTTGGCTTTACTTACTAGGAATCTCGTCTGCTGTTGGGATTATTATCTATTTTCTATTTGATATTTTAAGAGGATTAGTGGCACAAGTATGGTTTATTCTTCAAAGCATATTTTTATTTGTTATCAGAGAGGTATCTCGACTTATTCTTCCTTTTCTTGATTTTGAAATAAGTCCAGGTGAACAACCAGAGTTAGAAGGAGAAGTGGATGGAGATTATAATGATTTAATTGGAGATCTAGAACCTTCTCAATTACCAAATTTCCTTCCATACATAATTTGGGGAGTTCTTATTATTTTAGCGGTTATTGCAATATTTATTGTGATGCGTTTACTGAAAAGAAAATTTACACCAGAAGAAACAGAAGAAATCTCTTCTGAGTCTGTCACTTATGAGCAGTTAACAGGAAAAACAAAGGAAGAACGAAAAAGTTTTTCGGAGCGTATGCGTAAGATGTTTAGAGGCTCTATGCATCCAGCAAGAAAAGCTGTATTACACTTTGAACGATTTGCTAAGAAGCAGGGATTAGGTCGTCAATCTTCTGAGACGATTGAAGAATGGCTTAAGAGAATAGAGATAAATACGGATATAGGTATTTATCAAAGGGTTCGTTATGGAGATATGGAAATTAGCGAGGAAGAGCTCCAACAATTAAAAGATGAATTAACAGAAATGGAAACGAGACTGAAGCAAAATGAGACTTAGTCTCGTTTTCTTAGAGATAAGAAAGTATAAAGGATTTGCACAAATTAATTCTTAGGCAGAGATAGCGCTGTCTAGCTCCGAGCGCCAAAAACTAAGAGATTTCACGTCACACCCTACAATAAGTCAACATCGGTTCTGTTTTATAAGGAGGCCCAACTAAAACCAGGCTCAAGCCTAACGTTGGATACCCCTGAAGGGGCATGTTTCCTTTATCTCGGTTGTGCCGCTCCAATCTCTACGTTTTTCGACGCATAGGACGTGCTAGTGCAGGACGTTGTGCTCGTGAAGTCACGTTTTTAGCCTGTAAGGGAGCTCTGCGCTTTTCGTTCATGAGAGTAGATAAAAAATAAATGCAAACATACCAATGTTTATTACTATGGAGCTACACACATAGATAATAGCTTGGATATACTTTTTCTCTATTAGCATTTGAATGGTTTCATTACTAAATGTAGAAAAGGTCGTATAAGCTCCACAAAATCCTACTCCTGTTAAGAGCCAAATAGGCATGTGGATAGTATTTGTAGTGTAAAGATAGAAAAGAAAGGCAAGCAAACCTGAACCAGAAATATTAGCAAGCCACGTGCCAATAAAATGTCCCTTTACCAAATTGGCTAATCCAAAACGCGTTATACTGCCGAAGAATCCTCCAACAGCAACCATAATGAAATTCATATCCTGATTTTCCTCCTTAATGCACATTTATATCCGAGCCAGCAAACGAAAATACCGAGAAATACACTGGATAAGACATAGATAAGTGCTAATAAGGAATCTGTTTTCCACAATTGAACGGCTTCCATTGAAAATGCAGAAAAAGTAGTAAATGAACCAATGATTCCAACTGTAATTGCTGTAAATACTTGTGGAGAAATTCTTTTTCTCAAAGTTTCTAAATGAAAAATGAAACCAAGTAGAAAGCAACCAATTATATTAGCAGTGAATGTAGCTACTGGAAAGCCATATGTAACAGGAAGGAGGAAAGATAGGGTATACCGTAATGTTGCGCCTATCATTCCTCCACAGCCGATCAAAAGATAAGTATTTACTTGGCGTATGTTTTTTGACATGTAGGACATAATCCATAAATTTCAAATTTATGGCCTTCTATTTCATAATCTGTTAACATACTTTCCACTTTATCCATAGGACAAACACTAATTGCTTTCGTTTTTCCACATTCATTGCAAATAAAATGATGGTGATGATGTGCATGATCACATCTGATTCGATAATGTCGCTCAGCATTCAACTCAGTAGATTCTAAAATTCCTAAATCATGATACAGTCTGAGATTACGATAAACGGTATCAAAACTAATTCCTTTATATCTAGCTTCCATATACTCATTTAAGTCTTTAGCTGTGCGATAACCATCTGCTTCATAAAAATAATGGACAATATCCTCTCTACGCTTGGTTACTTTATAACCTTTCCTAACTAAAATATCCATCGCTTGTTTGACATCCATCTATTCATCGCCTCTTTCTTATACAAATTTTCTTTGTCTTGAAAGTGAAATTCGTTTCAATACTATCGAGATGATCAAAATGACTAACGCAATGATAACAATGGTTCCTCCTGGTGGAATACTAAAATGATAACCACTAATTAATCCAGTAATAACAGCCGTTTCTCCAAAAACAATGGAAAGAAAAATCAATTGTTTAAAGCTATTGGCAAGACGCATTGCTGCAGCAACAGGTAATGTCATTAAGGCTGATACAAGCAATACACCAACAATTCGAATAGAAGCGGCAATCACTAATGCTGTTAATACGATAAAAATAAAATGAATCAATTTTGAATGAAGACCTGATACTCTTGCATGTTCTTCATCAAAGGACAGGGTAACAAGTTCTTTGTAAAAAATAAAGAGAATAATAACAACAAAAATCGTGATAAATAAAATAGTGTATAAATCATTACGGCTTACTGCAGAAACTGAGCCGAATAAATATCCGAATAAATCCGTATTAAACCCATTTGCTAAAGAAATAAATACAACACTTAATCCTACCCCTGCCGATAAAATAATTGGTATACCAATCTCCTGATAGCTTTGGTAAATACTTCGTAATCGCTCAATTAAAATTGCCCCAAAGACGGAAAAAGTCATTCCACTATATAAAGGTGTAATAAAAGTAAACATCACCGTTTTTTCTAAAAATAAACCAAAGGCAATACCAGCTAAAGTAACATGTGATAATGCATCAGCAAGTAATGATAGCCGACGCACAACAAGGAAGGAGCCTAATAATGGTGCAATGAACCCTGTTAATAAGCCAGTAAAGAAGGTATTACGTAAAAAATCAAATTGTAAAAAATCCGCTAGCATGATATTTCCTCCAAATTAATGATCGTGAACAACGACATGTACAGGATGTCCGTATATTTTCGACAATTCTTTCTCTGATAAAGAAGAGTATTCTTGTGGTTTACCATGAAAATGCAAGGTTTGATTTATACATGCGACCTCAGTAGCATATTGTGTCATTACTCCAGTATCATGTGTAACGAGTAAGAGTGTAAGTTTTTCCTTAACATTTAGCTCATGTAAAAGTGAGTAAAATCGTTCTACATTTTTAATATCAATTCCAACTGTAGGTTCATCTAAAATTAATAATTTAGGATCATTAACTAATGCTCGAGCTATAAAAACTCGTTGTTGCTGACCACCAGAAAGTTGCCCTATATTTTTGTGAATATAATCTTGCATGCCAACCTGATGAATGGCTTGAATAACTTTTTCTTTATGCTTTTTATTAAAAAACTTTAAATAACCAATTTTAGCAGTTAATCCCATAGCAACTACTTCAAATACGGTTGCTGGAAAACCTTTATTAAAGGAATTTGCCTTTTGGGAAACAAATCCAATTCGATTCCAGTCTTTAAAGGCATCAATAGGTTTATCTAATAAAGTAATAGAACCTTTTTGTACTTTTAATTCCCCTAAAATTAGTTTAATTAACGTAGTTTTCCCACCACCATTAGGACCAACGAGTCCCATAAATGTACCACGCTTGATGGTTAAATTTATATTGCGAAGTGCTATTTTATCTTCATAAGCATAATTGATATCTTTTAAAGTAATGACAGAATCACTCATGAATATCCACCTTTTATTACTCCGTAGCTTTGCGGAGTACTTCTAAATTTTTTTCCATTAGGGATAAATAATCCTCTTTATTTTCTATATCTGATGCTGTTAACATTTCTAAATTATGAATTTCTAAAGCATCTGCATGAATATGTTCTTGAATAATCTTAGCAGTTTTATTAGAACTATTTTGCTCGAATATAACATATTTTAGTTGTTGTTCCTTTGCCATTTTAGTAACTGCAACTAAATCCTTTTGTGATGGCTCTTCACTAGAAGTTAGCCCGCTCACAGGAATTTGTTCAATTCCATATCGTTCCTCCCAATAACCATAAGCTGCATGAGACACGATAATAGAAGGGTGATGCTTATCTGCTAGTGTATCAACATATTTTTGATCAATTTCTTTCATATTTGCTTCAAATGTTGCAAAGTTCTGTGTGAAAGTTTCCTGTAGTTCAGGATTTAATTCACTTAGATCTTCTGTAATGATTTTCCCCATTTCAATCATTCGCAATGGATCAAACCAAACATGTGGATCAAAATGATGATGCTCATCGTGCTCGTGATGATTGCCATGGTCATGAGTGTGATCATGGTCAGCCTCCATAAATAATTCTTCATGCTTGCCAATTTCCACAAATGTTATATCTTGTGATGTGAGTGCATCAGCTGCTGTTTCTACAAATGACTCCATGCCTGCACCTAGATAGATAAATGCATCAGCATTCGCCATTTTTGTAATTTCCTTTGAAGTTGGTTCATACGTATGCGCATCTACACCTGGTGGATAAATTGATTCAACCATTGCCACGTCTCCTGCAATATTTTCCACAATGTATTGAATAGGGTAGATAGAAGTAAATATAACGAAATCATCATCAGAGAATTCTTTTTCAGATGAACTACAAGCTGTAAGTAATAAGCTGATGACAATGATCGTAATGATTAAATATTTTCTCAAAAACAGTTCCTCCTACTATTATACAGTACTGAACTATTTTATAGTAAGCATTACGATTTGTACATAAGAATGATTACGATTTTTTAAAAAAAGAAGGAAAATAATGTGCTGAGAAGGGTGAAGGGGGATAGAGGTATGAAAAAATGCAAGAATAAGTGAAATAAACACTTATTCTTGCATGCTTCTATTTTTACTCGTTTAAATAATCAAATACAGTTGCTAGAAATAGACGTCCAATATAAAGCATCGATTTTTCATCTACATCAAAGCGTGGATGGTGATGTGGAAATACTTTGGACTCATCTTCTACTTTTCCACCAACCCAGAAGAATGTTCCAGGTTTTTCTAATAGATAATAGGCAAAGTCTTCCATTCCCATTTGTTTAGAAATATGTTTAATTTTCTCTTCCCCAAATAATTTGGTAGCGATACGTTCCACGCGTTTTGTCTCCGCAGGATCATTCACTACTGCTGGATAACCACGAACATAATTATATTCAATTTTTGCTCCAAGTGCATTTGCCGTTGAAGTAGCAATTTGTTCGATGGAAGCTTCAATCAGATCGCGTACATCTGCATCAAATGTTCGTACAGTTCCTGCTAGTCTCGCTGTATCTGGAATAACATTGAAGCTATCTCCACCTTGGAATGTAGCAACAGTAACTACTGCTGGCTTAACAGGATTAACTTGTCTACTTACAATTGGTTGGAGGTTTAATAGAATTTGGCTACCTACAACGAGTGGATCAACACCTAAATGAGGAGATGCAGCATGTCCGCCTTTTCCAGAGATTTTTATTTCAAATGTATCTCCACATGCCATAGCTTCCCCTTCTTTTAAATTGATTTGTCCTAATGGATTTGCAGAA
This sequence comes from Ornithinibacillus sp. 4-3, assembly GCF_040958695.1. Taxonomy (NCBI): domain Bacteria; kingdom Bacillati; phylum Bacillota; class Bacilli; order Caryophanales; family Bacillaceae; genus Ornithinibacillus; species Ornithinibacillus sp. 4-3. The sequence continues at coordinate 2,534,914 of NZ_CP162599.1, read as the reverse complement.
CTAACATGAGCACCATAGACAACATCTACACCATCTAAGCAACCATCTTCAACCATGAATTTTGCTCCACCTGGAATTACTTCTTCAGCGAATTGGTGAATAAATACGATATTACCAGGGATTTCATCTCGAACTTCACTTAGCACCTTTGCAACGCCTAGTAATCCAGCTGTATGAATATCATGACCACAAGCATGCATGACACCAGGTACGCGTGACTTGAATTCTAAATCAGTTTCTTCCTGGATAGGAAGTGCATCGAAATCGGCACGTAAAGCGACTGTCTTTCCAGGTTTTCCGCCTTTAAGTGTCCCAACAACACCACGACCACCAACTTCTGTTTTTACATCAATACCTAATGAAGTTAAGTACTCAGCAACTTTCTTTGGTGTGTTCACCTCTGTGTGCGAAAGCTCAGGATACATATGCAAATCTCTTCGGAATTCTACTATCTCTGGAAAAACTTCTTCTAATCTGTTAAATAAAGAATCTAGCATGTTTATACATACTCCCTTCAATAAGTGAAATTAAAATAATCTAATAGAGGATGTTCAAAAAGTCCAATAAAAATGACACGATGAATAGAGGAACTTCGACTAAGTTCCGACACGTCCTGTATCGAACGTCGAAGTCATCACATCACGCGCAAGTTGTTGACGTCATTTTTCCGATACTCACGTATTTAAAAGCAGAGAGGAACTTCTGTTAAAATCGCCCACGTCCTGTGGGCAACACAGAAGTCACCACCACACGCGCAAGTCCGTTCGTAAAAATAACGTCGCCTTGAACTTTCGACGTACAGGACGTACTAGTATCGGTGTTGCAACAGGACGTTGCGTACTTAACCGATGACAGTCCTTTTTATCGCCCTTTTTGAACACGAACTAATAGAGGGAAAACCATCTTCCATATATAGTTATTCAGCGATTTTAGGTTTTATTTTCCCAAATTGTGTTGCTTGTTCGAATGCATGGGCAACCTGTAAAACTTTTAGATCAGCATGATGAGGGCCAACAATTTGTAATCCAATAGGTAAGCCATCTTCTGTAAATCCAGCTGGAACAGAAATGGAAGGGCTACCAGTTACGGTTACAAAATATGCAGATTGCATCCAAGAGATATAGTTATCCATTTTTACCCCGTTTAGCTCTGTAGGATATTCAAGATCTACATCAAATGGTGGAAGCTGACTTACTGGCATAATAAAAATATCGTATTCTCCGAAAAAATTACGCATATTATTATAAACCTCTACCTGTAATTGCCCAGCTCGAGCCACATCCTCACGAGTAGAATTCATTCCTTTTTCGATATTCCAAATCATCGTTTCTTTCAAATCATCTTTAAAGTTTTTATAAGTTGCTTCATGATTTATAGCAAATTCATGTGCACGAATGGTTTGGAATACTTCTTCCGCTCCGGTTAAATCTGGTGAGGCTTTTACTACCTGACAACCTAATTTTTCAAATACTTTTGCAGATTCTTCCACTGCTTTTTGCACCTCTGGAAGAACAGGAATTTGTCCGTCTAAATCTGGTGACCAAGCAACTTTTATTTCTGATAAATCAATATCTAATGATTGCTCGAAGATAGAGCCTGGCTCGTCAATTGCTAATGGCACTCGATTATCTGGGCCAGCTAATACAGTAAGCATAAAAGCAACATCTTCTACACTACGAGCAAGCGGTCCTTGTACACCCATTGTTGCATATAGTCCTGATCTTGGTATAGATGGAACACGCCCAGGTGAAGGGCGAAAACCAATAACATTATTAAATGATCCAGGATTTCTTAAAGACCCACCCATATCACTTCCATCAGCAAATGGTAACATCCCACTAGCTAGTGCAGCAGCAGCTCCTCCACTACTTCCACCTGCAGATCTTGCTAAGTTATATGGATTTCTTGTTGGACCAAATAATTTATTAATCGTATGAGATCCAGCTGCAAATTCTGGTACATTTGTTTTACCAATAATAATAGCGCCGGCGTTTCGTAAACGTTCTGTCACTATATCATCCTGTTGGGCAATGTTGTCCTTAAAGGGTTTAAATCCACTAGTTGTAGGTAAACCCTTCACATTATATGTATCTTTAATTGCGATAGGAAGTCCATGGAAAGGTCCTATCTCTTCACCAGCCTGTAATTTTTTATCTGCTAAATCTGCATCCTTTAATGCTTGCTCTTCATTTAAATTTACAATGGCATTTACTTCTGGATTTACTTTTTTGATTTGTGCTAAAAAGGCTTCCATCACTTCACGTGCTGTTAATTCACGATTTTTAATTTTATGTGCTAACTCTTTTGCTGAAAGAAAACAAATATCTAAATTCATTTTTTACCTCCTCTAGTTGTGCGTATTGTGTAAACGTTTTCTCTTCATAATCAATTTGAGTATATGATAAAATATAATATTTTGCAATATTGTCTGAAAAATTGAAATTCAGATAAAGAAGAAATAATTGTGACAAAATTAGTAAAAAAATCTTGAAAAAGAACGTTTTTACTCGTATAATCAGTATAAAGTTGACTGTCGACAATTTTAAAAAGAAAGAGATAGGAGTTGCTAAAGTGAGTAAAAATCAAATTATAGATAATAATTCGCTATCTCATATCATTGCCGAAAAAATCACAGAACAAATTATCACTGGTACATTACAGCCAGGAGAGAAAATCGTTGAAACTGTCTATGCAGAAGAATTTGGCACAAGTAGAGCACCTGTTAGGGAAGCATTATATCTTTTAACCATAGAAGGATTAGTTGAGAGAATACCGAGAAAGGGTGCGGTAGTAAAAGGATATTCAGAAGCAGAGATTCGTAATTTGCTAGAAATTCGCATGCTTTTAGAATCTCTAGCAATGAAAAGAATTGCAGAGAACGGTGTTGAAACAGAGCTATTACAAGTAATGATTGATTTATTGCAAGAGATGAAAAGAAATAAGGAAGATATAGAGGCTTATGCTTTGCTAAATCAAAAATTTCATAATTGCATCATTAGTATGGGTGAAAGTGAAATTATAAAAAATATGTATGCAAGGCTAGGAAGACCACTGCTTTCACTACAACGTATATCTTTTCTTGGTGAAAGAAATATAGATAAGTCTGTACAAGAGCATCAAGAAATTGTTAAGAAATTAGAAGAAAACGAGATAGCTGCTGCAACAGAAATATTAGTTCGTCACAATGAAGAATCCATGAAGCGCATTGAGGTTCATTTAAAAGATAATTTAGTCACGAGTGGCTAAGGAAGGGGAAAACACATATGCGTGTAAAAATCACAAGAATTGAAGAAGATGGGAAAATTACATTACAGGAAAGTGCTGGAATTGCAATTGTAACGATTCATCGCCCAAACTTCAAAAATGCGATGACAAAGAAAATGTGGAATGAATTGGCATCCATAGGTCGGGAAATACCGAAAAATCCGCGCACTCGAGTTGTTGTCCTAAAAGGTTCTAAAGGTTCATTTACCGCAGGATCAGATATTAAAGAATTTTCACGTATGACATTAGAGGAAGCAGATGAAGCGTTTCGTATTATGGAAGATGCAATTTCTACTTTTGAAAGACTACCGATCCCTACCATTGGACTAATTAATGGATACGGAATTGGTGCAGGATTTCAATTAGCATTAGCATGTGATTTAAGAATTGGTACACATGAGACTAAAATGGGTATTCCTGTAGGTGGTCTTGGAATTACATTAAGTAAAAAGTTTGTCAAAAGAATTGTTGAAATGGTGGGACCAAGTAGAGCGAAAGACTTCGTGTTTACAGGAAGGCTTTTAGATGCAGAAGAATCATATCAATGGGGACTGCTTAATTATTTAGTAACAGAAGATGAGAATCCAAGTAACTTCATTATTAATATGGCTCATAAAATTAAAGAACAATCACCAGCTTCCTTACGTGCAGTGAAGGAAGGCGTAGCTTATGCAACACATTCTATTGACATTCCATATCCAAGTCATTTTGAGTCAAATGTTGATCCACATGACTTCCCAGAAGGTGTGCTAGCATTTAAAGAAAAGAGAAAACCTAATTTTAAATAAAATATATGTACGTGTTCAAAAAGGTCATTTTTGTTGGTCTTTTGAACATCCTCTATATGCTATTCAACAAGCTAATGCTTGGCTGAAATCTTACAATAAATTATGATAGATATATAGAAGTAAGGGGAGGAAAAAATATGTTACCACTTCAAGGTATAAAAGTAATTGATTTAACAAGAATTCTAAGCGGCCCATTCTGTACAATGACACTTGCAGACTTAGGTGCGGAAGTAATTAAAATTGAAACACCAAATGGAGACGATACAAGACAATGGGGTCCTCCATTTATTAATGAAGAAAGTGCGTATTATTTAAGTGTAAACCGTAATAAGAAAAGTATCGTGTTGAACTTAAAAGAAGAAAAAGGTAAAGAAGTATTTTATAAATTAGTGAAAGACGCAGATGTCGTAGTAGAAAACTTCCGTCCAGGAACACTAAAGCGTCTAGGTGCAGACTATGACACATTAAAAGAGTTAAATCCTGGTATAGTATTAGCCTCTATTTCTGGCTTTGGGCAAACAGGACCGTACGCATTAAAACCAGGCTATGATGTATTAGCCCAAGGTATGGGTGGATTAATGTCGGTGACAGGTGAACCTGATGGACCACCAGTGAAGGGTGGTTATTCACTTGCAGATATTGGTACAGGAATGTGGGCGATTATTGGTATTCTGTCTGCATTAAGAGAAAGAGATATTTCTGGTGAAGGACAATGGGTGGATGCTTCTTTACTTGATACAATGGTATCATGGCAAACTTATCTAGCAGGAAACTATTTTGCAACAGGAGAAGATCCAAAGCCTCTAGGAGGAGCACATCCAAATATCGTTCCATATCAAGTGTTTGGTGCATCTGATGGACATTTCATCCTAGCTGTAGGTAATGATAACCTTTGGAAGTCATTTGTAGAAGCGATGGATGAGGATATTCTGCGTGATGAAAAATACGCAACGAACCCACAGCGTGTAGAACAACGTGAGACATTACTTGCATTGTTAGAGGAGCTTTTCGCTAATCGCACAGTTAAAGAATGGGTTGAAATCTTTGAAAATGCTAAAATTCCAGTTGGGCCTGTGAATAAATTCTCAGATATCCTTGAAGATGAGCATATTAAATATAGAGAAATGGTTGTGGAGAAGGAACATCCAACAGTTGGAAATCTACGCATGTTAGGGATTCCAGTGAAACTTTCTCGTACACCTGGAGAAATCAATACTGTACCACCAGGGCTAGGAGAACATTCAGATTCGGTATTAAAAGATTTAGGATATAGTGATGAAGAAATTACCGCATTAAAAGAAGCAGGAGTTACTAAATAATTTTAGACTTAACATAGCATGAATAGCATCCTATAGAGTAGACATTTTAAATGGCTTACTCTATAGGATTTTTTGTTAGTTATTTAAGATGGATGAAGACCAATGGAAGTACAGCTTATGAAGAAAAAAATTAAATTAGGTATCATTGTGATCCTTTTATTTGTTTGTATCGATACTATTTTAGATATTTCTACTCCTGCTTTTGAAGAGTTCTCCCAAGCGATAAAATTTTAATTGAGAAAGATGGAGAAGTATTTTGGGAAATAGATGATCCTAGTTTGCTGTTCAAAGAAGGGTTTGGGACTGGGCTTTATGATACTGGACAACTGGGTTTAAATCGATTTCGTATGAAAACGAAATATGGAATTGCTTTTCTAAAAGAAGATAAAGTGCTTGCTAAATACAAAATCCTAACACCCAAAACAGAAAAGGCGATTGCAAAAGTAAAGACCAATGGTGGCTGGTTTACAATGAATGATGATTATGTAGTTTTATATGATGATTTTACTTATTTTTCATTTGGATACCCTTTTTTTGATAGATTGGGAGAGATAATAGAAGAGGCAAATTAAAAACATACTAATGTTTAGTAGTGTAGCTTAGAGTCACTATTAAACCTTAGTATGTTTTTCTTATACAAAATTCATTTTTGTTACTTGGGTATCAATGGTATAAACTTCAACATTTAGATGCTGTAAGAAATCTTGGCGTAGGGCATCTTGAAGATTCTTGATGATTGCTGAAATGTTTGCATCTTTTTCAGCTTTGATTTCAATCTGTAGTTTTATAATAGGTAAGAAATTATCTAATGTAATTTTAATGTGTTGATAGCTTTCGATTTCGTTTGTTTGTCGACAACGATAGGCAACAATTTGTTTTAATACATCAGGAGAGATGGAAATAGACCCTAATTGGAAATTTGGTCGAACAACAGTTGTCTCCCCAATTATTTTGCGCTGTTTAGAAAAGACCTGTGTCCCTTTTAAAATTAATTTTTTAAAAAGACCGTGCTCAATTTGTATAGAAGGGATAGGTATAACATGTTCCCCTTGTGTTCTTCGAATAAATTCTGCCATTTTGATTTCACTTGAAGTACGAATATCTGTTACATCGATATGCTGATCAATTTCTCCAAGCTCTAATCTTTCAGCAATTTGCTTAACCATTCGTTTAGATGTTCCTATAAGCAAAATTTTATGCGGATTAATATCTTTTAATTTATTAATAATTTCATAGCGATGATCCTCATAGAAAAAAACAGCACGTTTAATTGCTGTAATCGTATTTTGCTCGTATTTTGCAGAGCTTCCAGCAATCTTTGTTCCATTATAAATAAGTAGGCCATCATCGATGATTACAGGAATGTCATGATTATGTGCAAAAAGCAGTGCACTTGTGCTTTTTCCTGTACCACTTGAACCGCTTAATGCGTATACCTTCATTTTCCATTCCTCCTAGTGTGAAATTTGCGTTAGTCCTATTATAGCATGACTTAGAACTCTTTTTCTCTGCAAAATTCTTATGTAAACGGATACTTTATTGACCGCTTGCGATTTTATGCTAATCAATTTATAATTTTAGTTAGTGTGTGATAAACGATAGAATTGCTTCTGAATTTTTAAAAGTAGAATTATTTGAAAATACATAAAAAAGCATTCTATTGAAATAAAGAAATCAGTTGAAGAGAATCTGGAATAGACCAGTGAACATAAAACTGATTTTATACAATGGAGAGTGAAAGTAATGAGCATGGAAAAAGTAAGAGAGCTTGTAACTGCAAAAAAGGACGAGTACTTAGATACATTATTTACCATTCTAAGACAAAGAAGTATTAGTGCACAAAATATCGGAATGGAAGAAACATGTGAGATGTTAAAGGGTATGATGGAGGACGTTGGTATTAAAACGAAAGCAATCCCAACAGATGGTTACCCAGTTGTTTATGGAGAAATTATTAATGACCCTAGCAATTTTACATTACTTATTTATGGTCATTATGATGTGCAGCCTGAAGATCCTATCGATGAATGGTTAAGTCCACCATTCGAGCCTACGATTCGTGATGGGAAAATTTATTGTCGTGGTGCAGGAGATAATAAAGGCCAATTAATGGCACAAGTTTTAGCAATTAAAACATATCAGGAAGTAGTTGGAGATTTTCCGATTAATATTAAATTTGTTTTTGAAGGTGAAGAAGAAAGTGGAAGCCCAAATTTAGCTAAATTTGTTGAGGAAAACAAAGAGCTTTTAAAGGCTGATTTAGTCTATACTTCAGATGGACCTATGCATGATAGTGGTGCGCCGTTTGTATTATTAGGTGTTCGTGGTATTTTATCTTTTGACCTAACTGCTAAGGGGGCAGAATGGGATAATCATTCAGGAAACAAAGGAAATATCGTACCAAACCCAGCTTGGGACTTAGTAGAATTATTAAATACAATGCGTGATGAAAACGGAAAAGTTTTAATTGAAGGTTTCTACGATGATATTATTGCACCGACAGAAACAGAGTTAGAAATTCTTAAAACATTACCATTTAATAAAGAAGAATTAGCTGAACAAATTGGTTATAAAGGCTTTGACATGACACGTGAAGAATATTATCAAAAATTATCTTTAGAGCCAACCTTTACAATTAATGGTTTCACAAGTGGATATGCTGGTGAAGGTTCGAAAACAATTATTCCAGCAACAGCAACAGTGAAGATGGATACTCGTCTGATTATTGATCAAGATCCTGCTGATATTTTAGAAAAAATTAAAAAGCATGTAGCTAAGCATGCACCACATGTCGAAGTAGTTGATCAAGGTGCGATGAAACCTTCTCGTACACCTGCAGACTCACCAGTGGTTGAGGCAGTGAAAAATGCAGTAGAAAAAGCATATCGCCAAAAGCCAGTTATGCAGCCAAGTATGGGCGGAAGCTTACCTGATTATGTATGGACACAAATTTTACGTGCGCCATCTGTTGTAGTGCCATATGCAAACTTTGATGAAGCAAACCATTCACCAAATGAGAACATTGGCGTAGATAATTTCTTCAATGGAATTATTTGTACATGTCATGTGATCGAAGAATTAGCTAAATATCATTCTGAAAAGAAATAGTGGATAGGTAGGTGAAAGGTGTGTAACGCTTTTCACCTATCACTTTTTACATACATAGAAGACAATCTTAGATATTTACGAGGAGTGGATGAATGATGGTAATTGCAGCAATAGAGAATCGAATCAAAGAAAAACAAGAGGAATACTTAGAAACACTTTTTACCCTTTTAAGACAAAAAAGTATCAGTGCTCAGAATATTGGTATTGCTGAAACAGGAGAATTATTAACAAAAATGATGGAAGAGATTGGAATTAAAACGCAAATTATTCCAACTGCTGGTCATCCTGTGATTTATGGAGAAATTATCAATGACCCTGAGTATTTTACATTGCTTATCTATGGTCATTATGATGTACAGCCACCAGATCCTATTGAAGAATGGGATAGCCCACCATTTGAGCCAACCATTCGTGATGGAAGAATTTATGGTCGTGGAGCAGGAGATAATAAGGGACAACTTATGGCACAGCTTCTAGCAGTGAAGACATATCAAGAGGTAGCAGGAGAACTGCCAATTAATATTAAGTTTGTTTTTGAAGGAGAAGAGGAAAAGGGGAGTCCTAACCTTATCCCATTTGTAGAAGCGCATAAAGAATTACTAAAAGCAGATTTAGCATATACTTCTGATGGACCTATGCATGATAGTGGAGCACCATTTGTTTTACTCGGAGCAAGAGGGATTGTTTATGTTGAACTTGAAGCTCATGGTGCTGATTGGGATAATCATTCAGGAAACAAAGGAAATATCGTACCAAACCCTGCATGGAAGTTAGTAGAGTTATTAAATACAATGCGAGACAAAGAAGGTAATGTATTGATTGAAGGTTTCTATGATGATGTCCGTACACCAACAGAAACCGAATTAGAATTACTAAAAACCTTACCATATAACCAAGAAGAATTAGGAGAAAAAATTGGTTATAAGGACCTTCAGATGACTGGAGAAGAATACTACCGTAAGCTGACTTTAGAACCGACAATGAATATTGCTGGATTTAATTGTGGAAGTAGAAAGACAATTATTCCAGGAAAAGCAGTGCTAAAAATGGATATGCGTCTCGTTGTAGACCAAGATCCATATGATATTTTAGAGAAATTCAAAAAACATGTAGCAAAGCATGCACCAGATATGGAAATTAAAGTCCATAGTATGCGTCATCCTTCTCGCACATCACCAGATCAAGAAATTGTTCAAGTTATTCGAGATGCTGTAGAAAAATCTTATAAGCAACCGCCTGTGATGCAACCAAGCCTTGGCGGAGGATTACCTGACTATGTCTGGACACAAGTTTTAGAAGTTCCCTCTGTAATTGTTCCATATGCGAATTTTGATGAAGCTAATCATTCTCCAAATGAAAATATTGGAGTAGATAATTTCTTTAATGGAATTCGTTGTACATGTCATGTAATTGAAGCATTAGCAGAATTTTATCAGAAATAGGTAGCGGTTTGAATTAAATAATTACCTTAAAAAGCGCAAAGTAATCTTTGCGCTTTTTTATGCGCGAAATCTAAATAGTTAATATTTTTAGAAAAAACAGTATTGTAATTTTCTGAATATAGATGTATGCTTGTCATACAACATACAATCATTCAAGTTATAATAATGAAATTAGGTAGGGGTGAATACTGTGTCCTTCACTATAGATCGTCGTAAAATTTCTGAACAAGTATTTGATAATTTAAAAATATTAATACAGGATGGCACTTTTCCAGTAAACACTAAGCTTCCTTCAGAAACTGAATTAGCGAAAATGTTTAAAATTAGTCGTTCACCAGTGAGAGAGGCACTAAGCATACTTTCTGCAATTGGAATAGTTGAACAGAGGCAAGGTGGAGGGAACTGGGTAAGAGAAGTAAGAGTTACAGATATGTTAGAAAAAGCAAGATTAGAAATGCTAGATATTGAAAAGGTTTATGAATTGCTAGAATTACGAACGATTATTGAAACAGAAGCAACTGCTCTTGCGGCAATTAGGCATAAACAAGAGGATATTATTGAACTGGAACAGGCATTATATACACTTAAAGAGACCTTCGTAAATGATGATACAATCCTTGGTGATGAAGCAGATTATAATTTCCATAAAATTATTATTCGTTCTTCATACAACTCATTTTTAGTCCAAACCATTGAAAATACTTCTGAGCTATATCATAAAGCATTACAATTTTCCTTAAAACAAAATATTGGTTTGAAATTAAAAAGAGAACATATATACGAAGAACACAAGGCTATTTTTGATGCTATTAAAGCGAGAAATTCAAAATTAGCAGCATTAAAAATGAGAAAACATCTTCATACAGTAAGGAAGAAAATTGGAGATAATCTTTAAAAGTTACCATTAATGGAGGTGATAACTTCGATATTCTTAAATAGGTTATTACAGCACAAATGAAAATGATAGTATCTTTAAGTTGGAAAATGTAAACGATTACACTTGAAAATTAAGGAGAGGATATTTGATGAAGGTAGCTTCCATTCAAATGAATGTGCGAGAGGATAAAGAGAAAAATATTCAAAAAGCCCTTAAATTTGTTGATCAAGCAGCTAAAGAAGGAGCAAAATTAGTATGTTTACCAGAGTATATTGACTATATGGGGCCAGATGATAAGGAATTGAAGCAAAAGATTAGTGAGACAATTCCTGGCCCAACTACTAATCTTTTTAGTGAAAAAGCTAAGGAATTAGGAATTTATATAAACTGTGGAAGTTTTATGGAAAAGGCTGATGATGGCCGCTCCTATAATACTAGTGTTCTTTTTAATGACCAAGGTGAAATCATTGCGACTTATCGAAAAATGCATTTATATGATGTTGAAATGGAAGATAGAATTTCAATCAAAGAATCTGACGCAATTAAGCCAGGAACGGAATTATCAGTAGTAGATACTCCAGTTGGAAAAATGGGATTAAGCATATGTTATGATGTAAGATTTCCAGAATTATATCGTTCATTAGCACTTCAAGGAGCTCAAATTATGTTTATTCCAGCTGCTTTTCCTATCTATACCGGATATCTACATTGGGAATTGCTTATTAGAGCAAGAGCTGTAGAGAATCAATGTTATGTGATTGCGACAGGACAGTATGGTTTTTATGATACTGGAGAAGGGGTGGAGGATGCAAAATACGGTAGTAGTATGATTGTTGACCCTTGGGGAACTGTTATTGCAAGAGCTCCAGAAGGCGAAGGTATCATTACAGCCGATATTGATATTACAAAAGTTGATGAGTTTCGAAATACAATCCCATGTTTTGAACATCGTAAACCAGAATATTATCAGTTATAAGCTTATTTCATCTATATTGAACCTGTTTATATTTGTTATATATACGAAGCACTTAACTCCACGTTCAGGAAAGGTGAGCATATGAAATATAAACGAACAATCTTGTTAGTAATCTATCTAGGTGTGATTTTAAGTTTACTTGCTTGTAATTCAGAAGAAGATGCTACAAATGATAACAATCAAGAGGATCAAAATGGAAAAAATATATTAACAGTAGCTTACGATAATAAGCCACCTGGCTTGGATCCACATATTACCACTGCAACAATAACCAAAGATTTCACATCCCCAATTTTTGAAACACTTGTAGCTCTAGATAGCGAGTTAGAGCCACAACCTATGCTAGCTGAAGAGTGGGAAATTAGTGAGGATGGGAAAACATACACATTTAAATTAAGAGAAGGAGTTAAATTTCATAATGGAAAAGAAATGACATCAGAGGATGTAATTGCTTCTTATGATAAATGGGTAGAAGTATCTTCTCTTGGAAAAAGTAATTTTGCAGATGCAACTTTTGAAGCGGAAGATGATTATACGGTTGTGATGCAACTTCCTGAGAGAAATACAGTTACACTAATTGCGCTTTCCAATACTATTCAATATTTGGCAATTATGCCGAAAGAAATTGTTGATAATGCTGGAGCTGATGGGGTTACAGAATATGTTGGTACAGGCCCTTATGAAGTGAAAGAATGGAGGGCAGATCAATATTTACATCTGAAAAAATTTGAGGATTATCAACCTTTATCAACACCAGCAGATGGTTTTGCAGGAAAAAAAGAAGTTTTAGTAGATGAATTACATCTCGAAATTGTTGATGATGCTTCAACACGTGTCGCTGGTCTTATCAGTGGCCAGTATGATATGGCAACATTATTACCTTATGATGATTATGATAGGTTAGAAAATGATCCAAATATTACGGTTTATACCCCTGATAATGGATTTGCAATGATGGTATTTAATAAAAAGCATGGATTCTTTAGTGATGTTAAAGCACGTCAAGCAATTAACTATGCTTTAGACTTAGAAGAGGTGTTGCTTGCGGCTTATTCAAGTGAAAAATTTGCTGCACCATCCCATGCATTAGTTCCAGAGATACAAACAAGTTTTTACAGGGAAGAAGGTATTGATAGATATAATCAGAAGGATATTGAAAAGGCGAAAGAATTACTTGATGAGATAGGTTATGATGGTGAAGAAATAGTGTTTTTGGTAAGTAGAGCATACGAAGATCATTATAATGCAGCAGTTTCTGTTCAACAACAACTAAAAGAAGTCGGGATAAATGTTAAATTAGATGTGTATGATTGGGCGACTTTATTAACACATCGTGAAGATGAAACAGCATGGGATATGTTTGCAACAGGATTTAGTTATGAACCACATCCATTGAATAATATATGGCTTGATTCAGCAACACAATATCCTGGTTGGACAAATAGCCCTGAAATAGATAGTTTTATTGAACAAATAAGAACAGCCGCTTCACCAGAGGAAGCAAGTGATTATTTTGGTGAACTTCAGGATGAGTTTTATAATTATTTACCTTTAGTTAAGTATGGAGATACCAAAAATATTCATGCCACTAGAAGCAATATAAAAGGGTATGACTATTCTTTATCTCATGTATTCTGGAATGTCAGTAAAGAATAGGTATTAACTTAGACCTTAAATTGGCAATAGAGGTTGAATGAAAAAGGGAGTGCATCTCAAAAGTTTGTAATATTTTGAATGCTACTCCCTTATTTAAATTATGATAATATTAAAATTAACGATACGAATTAAATAAACAGATACCTATAGAAGAGAAAAGATGGCTTAAGAAGCAGATGAAATTTTGTTCCAAATTTTCTTGAAATCTGTTGATTTTTTAATGATAATTTTAAACATAGTATACGTTAATTATATATAAGGAGGACTCGTATGTTTGATTATATCGTAGTCGGTGGAGGGATTGTCGGACTTTCCGTAAGTTATGAGTTATTAAAACAGAAGCCAGACGCTAAACTTCTTTTACTTGAAAAGGAAGATGAATTAGCAAAGCATCAAACAGGGCATAATAGTGGAGTCATCCATTCAGGTATTTATTATCAACCAGGTAGTTATAAAGCAAGGTTTGCTAAAGCAGGAAATGAATCTATGAAGGCGTTCTGTGAAGCACATGGTATTGATTTTGATCCGTGTGGGAAAATTATTGTAGCAACAAAAGAAGAGGAGTTACCATTACTGCAAAATTTATATGAACGCGGGCAGCAAAACGAGCTTGTTATTAAAAAAATAAATCAAGATGAATTGCGAGAATTAGAACCACATGTGAATGGCATAGAAGGTATTTCTGTCCCTGCTGCAGGAATTGTTAATTATAAACAGGTAAGCGAAAAACTTGGAGAATTAATTCGTGAAGCTGGAGGGGAAATCCTTTTAGAATCGCCAGTTCAAGCAATTACTGAGAATCCAGATGAAGTTGTTGTAGAAACAAAACGTGGAAACTATAAAGGAAAGCTGCTTGTCAATTGTGCTGGGTTGCATAGTGATCGAATAGCAAAAATGGCTGGATATCATGCTGATTTGAAGATCGTTCCATTTCGTGGGGAGTATTATAAATTAAAGCCAGAAAAGCGTTATTTAGTAAAAAATTTAATTTATCCTGTTCCGAACCCAGATTTTCCTTTTTTAGGCGTTCATTTTACTCGGATGATTGATGGAGAAGTAGAAGCAGGACCTAATGCTGTACTGAGCTTTAAACGTGAAGGATATCGAAAAACTGATTTTCACGTAAAAGATCTTGGAGAAACATTAATGTATAAAGGGTTTTGGAAATTAGCTGGTAAGTACATGAAAGAAGGACTTGAGGAAATGAAGCGCTCCTTTAGCAAAGGATTATTTGTTAAAAGTCTACAAGAGTTAATTCCAGAGATAACAGAAGATGATCTGATTAGTGCTCCAGCAGGTGTGCGTGCTCAAGCATTGCTTTCTGATGGAAGCTTAGTAGATGATTTTCAAATTATTGATGGAAAAAGAAGTATTCATATTTGTAATGCGCCTTCTCCAGCAGCGACAGCATCACTACAAATTGGTGAAGAAATTTCTAGAAGAATTTTCGCATTAAAGTCATAAAATTATTCTCTTTATTATTTTTATTGATAGTTATGAGACAAGGGATTGACACATTTTCATCAACTAAATTTAATACATAATGTGTTAAAATCAAGTCTTCTAAATTTTCCGGAGGATAATTTTAAAAATGCTTTTTAATTTTCTTATATAAACTAAGAAAAAAGAAGGTATAGGATGAAAATATGTGGTAATATGTCATTGAGTAGACAACAGTAGGGAGAGAATAGAATGGCTTTAACTTTTTATTGGTATCCAAATTGTGGTACATGTAAAAAAGCAAAGAAGTGGTTAGAGGAAAACAATAAAGATTTTGAAATAAAGCATATTGTGGAAGAAACACCTTCAAAAGAAATGTTTCTAGATTACTTCGAAAAAGCAGATGTACCAGAAAGAAAGTTTTTTAACACTAGTGGGAAAGTCTATCGTGAGCAAGGAATGAAAGATAAGTTAAAGGATGCAAGCGTAGAGGAAATGGCTACATATTTAGCTTCTAATGGAATGCTTGTAAAGCGTCCTATTACAACAGATGGTGAGAAAGTAACTGTTGGTTTTAATGAAGCAATGTTTGAAGAAAATTGGTTATAATAGGAAGTTCAAACAGTCCAACAAACATAATAAGGTGACTTTCTATGTTGGCTTGTTTTTAATTGAACACATACTATAAGTTTATAAGCTAGCAATAATTATAGATAGCTTGTATAATAAATTAGATTTTATTAACGGAGGGATTTTTAATGAATTTACCAGAGGATTTATTGTATTCAGAAGAACATGAGTGGGTTAAAAAAGAAGGAGATAAAGTACGAATCGGAATTACAGACTTTGCTCAGTCTGAGCTTGGAGACATCGTTTTCGTTGAACTTCCTGAAGTTGGTGACGAAGTAGAAGCTGACGAGCCGTTTGGTAGTGTAGAATCTGTTAAAACAGTTTCAGAATTATATGCTCCAGTAAGCGGAAAAGTTGTTGAAATAAACGAAGACCTTGACGATAGTCCAGAATATGTAAATGAATCTCCTTATGAGAGTGCATGGATGATTGTTGTAGAAGTATCTGATCCAGCTGAGCTTGATGAGTTATTAACAGCAGATGAATATGCATCATTCGTTCAAGAAGACTAATTAAATAAAGGAAGACTGGTCTATTTAACAGGCTAGTTATGCTTATGCTAATATTTTATTGGTATAAAAGGCTGATTAGCACCTATAGGTTGCAATCAGCCTTTCTTCGTTAATATTATATATATCTTGCTAGATCTATTGCTTCAATCTATGTTTCTTAACTCAAAATAAAGGGTGTATAAATATGTGGGAAGATAGATTAGAGAAAATAATTATTGTTGAAGGTCGTTCAGATAAGAAGAAAATTGAAAAAGTAATTATTGATCCTGATGTAACGGTTATATGCACGAATGGTACATTAGGTGTAGAACAAT
This sequence comes from Ornithinibacillus sp. 4-3, assembly GCF_040958695.1. NCBI lineage: Bacteria > Bacillati > Bacillota > Bacilli > Caryophanales > Bacillaceae > Ornithinibacillus > Ornithinibacillus sp. 4-3. Next base: position 2,518,588 of record NZ_CP162599.1, on the reverse strand, counting down.
TTGATGAGCTTTTGTATAAGTACGAATTAGATGATCAAGATGTATATATATTAGTGGATGAAGATAAGACAGGATTAAAACTGCGAAAACAGTTAAGTAGAGAGCTACCACATGCAAAGCATATCCATGTGAATAAGGTATATAAAGAAGTGGCAACAACTCCAGAAAAGGATTTAGCCATTGCATTAGTAGCTAAAAACATAGAAGTAAATATAGCATATTTGTAGAGACTGGAATTTGGGTGATTTTTTTGAAGAAAGTTACAAATGATATATTAAAGCAGGATAGTTATTTTTTATTTATTAACTCTCCGTTCTGCGGAACATGCCATGTTGCGCGTTCGATGTTAGATCAAATTGAATCTATTTATCATGAGGAATTTTTCTATGAAATGAATGCCTCATTCTTTCCAGAATTTATGCAGGAACATAAGATAGAAAGCGTTCCTTGCTTATTAATTCGTAAGGATAATGAAACAAAAGAAAAAATCTACGCATTTCGATCGGTATCGAATATTTTCAAACATTTAATTTATCATGAGCCAGAGCGATTCATTAAAGACGAGGAATAATAGTAGGAAGAAAAGTAAATACTTTTGTTGAATAAAATAGGGTAGAAGATTTATGAACATGTGTTAAGAGAATATAAAATAAGAGATAGAACAAATGAAATTTATTAGTTTTAAAATGTAGACTAAAGCTGGTTATGCTCTGGAATTGACTCAGATGTTAGGGTGTTTTGTCCGTCGTGGTGGGTAATTCGGTTAATTTCAAGAAATGCTGACATGACATACATCTATACCCTTGAAATAGACATTTACACTAGTAAGATTAGGAATTTAATCACTTAAAATATTTTATGTTCATTTCTTATTTATAATAATTATTCATAACAGTTGATAAATCGTGTGTAATGCATTAAGATTATAATGAGAATAAATTGAGAATAGATTTTTTAAAAATCTATATCATCACCAGCAAATTGGAGGTATTAATATGGCAGGATCAACACTAGAAATTAAAAATCTTCATGTTTCAGTTGAAGATAATGAGATATTAAAAGGTGTAAACCTTACAATAACAGGTGGAGAATTTCATGCAGTAATGGGACCAAATGGTACAGGTAAGTCTACACTTGCTTCAGCTATTATGGGACACCCAAATTATGAAATTACTGAAGGAAGCATTCATTTAGATGGAGAAGATGTTTTAGAAATGGAAGTAGATGAGCGCGCTCGTGCTGGTTTATTTTTAGCAATGCAGTACCCAAGTGAAATTAGTGGGGTAACAACATCAGATTTCTTACGTTCTTCTATCAACGCTCGTCGTGAAGAAGGCGATGAAATTCCATTAATGAAATTCATCAAAGAGATGGATAATGCACTTGATTTATTAGAAATTGATCAAAATATGGCACAACGCTATTTAAATGAAGGATTCTCAGGTGGAGAGAAAAAACGTAATGAGATTCTTCAATTAACATTAATGAATCCAGCAATCGCTATTCTAGATGAGATTGACTCCGGTCTAGATATTGATGCATTAAAAGTTGTATCTAAAGCAATTAACCAACAGCGTTCTGAAAACTTTGGTTGCTTGATGATCACTCACTACCAAAGATTATTAAATTATATTGAGCCTGATCATGTTCACGTAATGATGCAAGGTCGTATTGTTAAGTCTGGTGGACCAGAATTAGCACAGCGCTTAGAGGCTGAAGGCTATGAGTGGATTAAAGAAGAACTAGGTATTGAAGACGAAACAGTTGGTAATAAAGCATAATAAGGTAGGAGGGATCAGTAGATGACTGTTAGTACAGCTTTTCCATATGATAAAGAATATATTGAACAGTTTTCAAAAGATAAAAACGAACCAGATTGGATGAAATCCTTCCGCCTAGATGCGTTAGAACAAGCAAGTAAATTAGAATTACCAAAACCTGATAAAACAAATATCAGCAGATGGGATTTTACTTCTTTTAAGCATACAGCTGAAGGGGAAACTATTTCATGCTTGCATGAAATTCCAACAGAATTACAAGATTATGTAGATGCAGAAAAATTCCCAGAGAATTTAATTATTCAACGTAACCAATCAGTTGCATACGCATCTTTAAGTGAAGAGTTAAAAAATCAAGGGGTTATTTTCACAGATATTTTCACAGCTATTCGTGATCATGCAGACCTTGTAAAAAAATATTATATGACAGATGCTGTATCTGTAAATGAACATAAACTAACAGCTCTTCATAGTGCTTTAATGAATGGTGGCGTATTTGTATATATTCCGAAAAATGTACAAGTAGAACAACCAATTCAAACAATTTTCTGGCAAGAAGATGAGGAAGTTGCTTTATTTAATCATGTATTAGTAGTTGCAGATGAAAACAGTTCTGTTACATACATTGAGAACTACTTCTCTAATAATAAAGAGACAAAAACTGTTTCCAATGTAGTAGCAGAGGTTATTGCTGAGGATAACGCTAAAATTTTATTTGGTGCCGTAGATAACTTTGCAGCTGGTACAACAACATATATTAACCGTCGTGGAATTGCAAAAGACCATGCAACGATTGATTGGGCATTAGGTCAAATGAATGATGGAAACACAGTTTCTGAGAACATTACACATTTAGTCGGTGACCATTCTGTATGTCATGCAAATACGGTGACTATTGGTAGTGGGGAGCAATTACAAAACTTTACAACCAAAACACATCATTTTGGCAAAGATACAGATGGACAAATTCTGCAACGCGGAGTTATGAAAGACCGTACAGCGTCAATCTTTAATGCAATTGGTAAAATTGAAAAAGGCGCTACACGCTCAAATGGTGTGCAAGAATCACGTATTCTAATGCTTAGTGAGAAAGCACGTGGAGATGCAAACCCAATTTTATTAATAGATGAAGATGATGTAACAGCAGGACATGCAGCATCTGTTGGTCGTGTTGATGAAATCCAAATGTACTACTTAATGAGCCGTGGAATTACAAAAGCACAGGCTGAACAATTAATTATTCACGGATTTTTAGAGCCAGTAGTAAACCAATTATCGGTTGAAGCGGTTCAAAATCAGTTTAGACATTTAATTGAAAGGAAAATAGGCTAATGGATATTTTATCCATCAAGAACTCTTTTCCAATTTTAGATCAAGAAGTGAACGGCTCTCCTCTTGTATATTTAGATTCTGCTGCTTCTTCACAGAAGCCAATTTCTGTGATAGAAGCGGTAGATTCTTATTATCGAACAGTGAATTCTAACGTTCATCGTGGTGTTCATACATTAGGAACACGTGCAACAGATTTATATGAAGGAGCACGTGAGAAAGTACGTCGCTTTATCAATGCGGATAGTACAGCAGAAATTATTTTCAATCGAGGAACAACAGCTGGTTTAAACATTGTTGCAAGTAGTTATGCATGTCAAAACCTGACTGAAAATGACGAGATTGTAATTACACCAATGGAGCATCATAGTAATATAATTCCTTGGCAACAAGCGGCAAAAATTACTGGAGCAACATTGAAGTATATACCATTACAGGAAGACGGTACACTATCTTTAGATGATGTACGCAGCACAATTACTAAAAACACGAAAATTGTTGCAGTAGCTCATGTCTCTAATGTACTTGGTACTGTTAATCCAATAAAAGAAATAGCAGAAATTGCACATGAAAATGGAGCAGTTATTGTAGTTGATGGAGCTCAAGGAGCACCACATACTACAGTTGATGTAAAAGCATTAGATTGTGATTTTTATGCGTTTTCTGGACATAAGATGTGTGCACCAACAGGTATAGGTGTACTTTATGGAAAACGTAAGTATTTAGAAATAATGGAGCCAGTTGAATTTGGTGGTGAAATGATTGATTTTGTAAACCTCTATGATTCGACTTGGAAAGAACTGCCTTGGAAATTCGAAGGTGGAACTCCAATTATTGCTGGAGCAGTTGGACTAGGAGCAGCAATTGATTTCTTGACTGAAATTGGTATGGATAATATTTACCAGCATGAACAAGAATTAGTGGCTTACGCAATGGAGAAGCTAAAGACAATTGATGATCTTATTATTTATGGTCCAAAGCAGCGTGCAGGAGTAATTACTTTCAATTTAGGTGATGTTCATCCACACGATGTTGCAACAGTGCTTGACTCACAAGGAATTGCTGTTCGCGCAGGACATCATTGTGCACAACCGTTAATGAAGTGGTTAGAAGTAACAGCAACAGCTAGAGCAAGTTTTTATTTATATAACACGAAGGAAGATGTTGATCGTTTAGTTGAAGGTCTCATCAAAACGAAGGAGTATTTCGGGGATGTCTTTTAATAACCTAGATACACTGTATAGACAAGTAATTATGGATCACTATAAATATCCTCGTAATCGAGGTAAACTGGACAATGGAGCACTTACGGTTGAAATGAATAATCCAACTTGTGGTGACCGTATTTCCCTACAATTACAAATCGAAGATGGTATCGTAAAAGATGTGAAATTTGAAGGAGAAGGCTGTTCGATTAGTATGTCCTCTGCATCAATGATGACACAAGCGATAAAAGGCCAGAAAATCGAAGATGCATTACAAATGTCAGCACTCTTTTCAAATATGATGCTTGGAGAAGAAATTGATCCAGGAGATTTAGATTTAGCCGATATAGAAGCTTTACAAGGTGTTTCAAAGTTTCCAGCACGAATTAAATGTGCAACATTAGCATGGGAAGCAATGGAGAAGGGTGTAAAGCACGAGCAGTCAGAGCAATCAGAAAAAGTGGAAGATAGTAAATAACTATCTTTCAGAGAAAATCAAAGGAGGTTTTCGCATGGCGAAACAAGCGCCTGGATTTGAAGAATATAAGTATGGTTTTCAGGATAAAGACGTATCGGTTTTTCGTACGGAAAGAGGTTTAACAAAAGAAGTTGTTGAAGAAATCTCACGTATAAAGGAAGAACCACAATGGATGTTAGAAGAGCGCTTAAAGGCATTAGATATTTTCTATAGTAAGCCAATGCCACAATGGGGTGGAGATCTTTCAGAACTAGATTTCGATGAGATCATTTACTATGTTAAGCCATCTGAAATGCAAGGACGTACTTGGGATGAGGTTCCTGATGAAATCAAGCAAACTTTTGATCGTTTAGGAATTCCTGAAGCAGAGCAAAAATATTTATCAGGTGTATCTGCACAGTATGAATCCGAAGTAGTATATCAAAGCCTTGAAGAAGATTTAAAGAAACAGGGAATTGTTTTCTCTGATACAGATTCTGCGTTACAGGAGCATGAAGAATTATTTAGAGAGTATTTTGGAAAAGTAATACCTGCTTCTGATAACAAATTCTCTGCACTAAATACAGCAGTATGGTCAGGTGGATCATTCATTTATGTACCTAAAGGTGTAAGTGTTCCATCTCCATTACAAGCATATTTCCGAATTAACTCAGAAAATATGGGGCAATTCGAAAGAACATTAATTATTGTTGATGAAGGAGCTTCTGTACATTATGTAGAAGGTTGTACAGCACCTATCTACTCAACAAGCTCTCTGCATAGTGCAGTAGTTGAAATTTTCGTTAAGAAAGATGCTTATTGCCGTTATACAACAATCCAAAACTGGTCGAACAACGTATATAACCTTGTTACGAAGCGTGCTACGTGTGAAGCTGGTGCGACAATGGAGTGGATTGATGGTAATATGGGATCTAAGTTAACAATGAAATACCCTTCTGTTCTATTAAGAGGAGAAGGTGCACGTGGAATGACAATTTCTATCGCTTTAGCTGGAAAAGGACAGCATCAGGATGCAGGTGCTAAAATGTATCACCTAGCACCAAACACATCATCTTCTATCGTTTCGAAATCTATTTCGAAGGACGGCGGAAAAGTTTCTTACCGTGGTATTGTACACTTTGGACGTAAAGCTAGCGGTGCTAAATCTAACATTGAGTGTGACACACTGATTTTAGATAATAAGTCATTCTCAGACACTATTCCGTATAATGAAATTTATAATGATAATGTATCCCTTGAGCACGAAGCAAAAGTATCTAAAGTTTCTGAAGAGCAATTATTCTACTTAATGAGTAGAGGAATTACAGAACAAGAAGCAACAGATATGATTATCATGGGATTCATTGAGCCATTCACTAAAGAACTCCCAATGGAATATGCTGTTGAAATGAACAGACTAATTTCATATGAGATGGAAGGTTCCATCGGTTAATAAAGTTAAAACCCCGTCATATTTTAAAATGTACCCTATAAGATAGACACTTTAAAAAGTCTCTCTTATGGGGTACTTTTATTTATAATGAAAGAAATTGCGAATGGGGCGGATGAAAATGTCGAAAATATTATTTACAGATCAAGAACAGTACTTATTGATGAAACATCCTTATGTAAAAGCGGTTAGTAAAAAGGCAATTACATACACGGATGAATTTAAAGCAATAGCTGTTAAAGAATATGGAGAAGGAAAATTTCCTCGTCAAATATTTGAAGATGCAGGATTTGATATTGAAATCGTTGGGATTGAACGCGCTAAATCGGCTTTAAAAAGATGGCGTACTGCCTATCAAGAAAAGGGTTTGGAAGGGCTTGAGGATTCACGTAACTCTTCTTCAAGACGTCTTCTTGCGCGTGAATTAAGTATAGAAGAAAAGTATGCTCGATTAGAAGCACAAAACGCATTATTACGCGCAGAAAATGAATTACTAAAAAAGATCGATCTAGCAGAAAGGTTGTTGATAAAGGAAAAGAAAAACTAACTGCGGAACAGAAATTTCAGTTAGTCCAATTCGTCATTGAAAAATACGGTTTAAATCGAATGGTGAGGTATCTTTGTGAATTAGTTGGCGTCTCTAGATCAGGTTATTATCGTTATTTTTCAGAAGAAGCACAACTGAATAGACAAGCACGAGATAAAGCAGATGAAGAAGTAAAGGCAATCATTTTAAAAGCGTTCAATTTCCGCCGTCGTAAGAAAGGTGCACGTCAAATCAAAATGACATTAGAACATCAGTATCACATTACCTATAACTTGAAACGCATTCGTCGTATCATGAAAAAGTTTCAAATTATTTGTCCCATTCGAAAAGCCAATCCTTATCGAAGAATCGCGAAAGCAACGAAAGAACATAGAACACTACCGAACCTATTAAACCGTGAATTTAAACAAGGAATCGCTAGAAAAGTATTATTGACAGACATTACCTACTTGAGTTATGGAAAAGGAAAACGTGCTTACTTATCCACTATCAAAGATGCCGAAACCAATGAAATTTTAGCCTATGAAACATCTGATAGAATCACCCTAGATATTGCATTAAATACAGTCAAGAAGTTAAAAAACAGTAAGATAAAGTTGGCTGAAGACGCATTCATTCACTCAGATCAAGGAGTTCACTATACGAACCCCCATTTTCAAAAGAAGGTGAAGGTAATGGGGCTAGGTCAGTCAATGTCCCGCCGTGGAAACTGTTGGGACAATGCCCCTCAAGAATCATTCTTTGGGCATTTTAAAGATGAAACAGACTTTAAATCGTGTGAAACATTAGAAGAGGTAAAAAGAGAGATTAAGAGTTATATGATTTATTACAATCATTATCGAGGTCAATGGAACTTAAAAAAGATGACGCCTGCACAATACAGTCATCATCTTCTTCAAGTTACTTAATTCCCTAGAGTCTTTTTAAAAATGTCCTTTACAAAGGGTACACTTTATTTATATGGCGGGGTTTTTTAAAATGAAAACAAATGGGAAAATGCCATGTCAGAGTTCAATGGTTGGAATAGAACTCTGACACTTCATATGAACAAAAGATTATAAGAAAGTATTTGATTCTAGCATCGCTTCCATATATTTATACGACGGGATTATTTTTGTGGTTTAGAAAAACTTCGATTATGCGAGAGATTTAATATGTTATCTATCATTATTAGGTTGATGAATCATTATAAGAGTTGCTCAGTTGCTAGCCTCTAGAAAAAAATTTAAAAAAGACTTGACCTTTACGCTGCGTAAATCTCTATATTAAGAATTGAAAGGAGGAAAAAAATGAAATACTCCATCAAACAAGTGGCAGATATGTCTGGTATCAGCACACGTACACTGCGATATTATGACCAAATTGATTTATTAAAACCAGCAGAATTTTCGGATTCAGGATATCGTCTATATAGAGAAAAAGAAATAAATCGTCTACAGCAAATTCTTCTCTATCGCTCTTTAGGAATAAAACTAGAACAGATTCATTCTATACTGGATGATCCTGCGTTTCATACGCTTACTGCTTTAGAAGAGCATCAACGCAAGCTGGAGGCAGAAAAAGACAAAATAAATCAATTGTTAGCCACTGTGAAAAAAACAATTCAATATACTAAAGGAGAGATTACGATGACAGCAGAAGAAAAATTTGAAGGATTTAAGAAAAAACGTTTGGAAGAAAATGAAAGACTGTATGGGGAAGAAATTAGAGAAAAATATGGTGAGGAAACGATTGAAAAATCAAATGAAAAGTTTATGAATCTTAGTGAAGCTGATTTTCAAAAAATGGGAAGAATTGAGGATGAATTGTTTGCGAAATTGGAGCAATTAACAGAAACAAAAGATTTAGACACATCTGAAGCAAAAGAAGTATACGAACTTCATAAGCAATGGTTGATGTACTCTTGGCCAAATTATTCCGCAGAAGCGCACAAAGGTTTGGCACAAATGTATATTGCAGATGAACGATTTGCAAAACATTATAACAGCCGTGCAGGAAAAGAGGTTGTTTCACTTTTACATGATGCGATTGTTAAATACGCAAAAGACTGATTATGATATAAACGAGAAGGGAGCACCTTCTCGTTTTTCCTATTGCTAAAAATAAATAAAAAAAGAATGGGCTTATTGATTACGCTTTTTTTGATTACATAGCTGCAATATGATTTTTGTATCGCTGCCATATGAATTGTCATAGATACTGTAACTTTGTTAACATTATTTATATAAAATATTTTTTGGAGGACGAAAATTTTGAAGAAATTATTACTGATAGTATTATTTTCAAGCTTACTGTTAGCAGCATGCAGTAGTAATGATGCAGAAAACAATGAAAGTCCGGAAAGTGCAACAGAAGATGGAACAGATTCTACTGATAAAGAGAAAAAAGAGGTTTATAGTATTGGCGATACCGCAATAATTACAAGTGATTTGTATGAGTTTGATTACGAGGTAACAGTTAACGACTTTTACTTTGCCGATGAAGCAAATGGAAAGCCAATGGAGGATGTTATGTCTACATCTGACGATGATTTTAAATTAGCAGTAGCTGAAGTTACATTTAAAAATATAAGTGATGAAGCCTATGTACCTCATCAGATGTATTCTGCAAATTTATCGGCAATAGACGAAGGTGGCGGGGAAATATCTTATAATGAATTTTTCCCGGAAGCAGATGAAGAATTAGCTCCAGGAGAAGAAGTAACAGGACCGTTAGTATATGTAGAAAGAGTGGATTATGCCGATACTTTTTTATTAAAGTTTGAAATGATGTCTGATGAAGAAACACATTTTGAGTTACCTAACCCTGGACAATAGGGTTTAGAAAAATTTTGGAGTATCATATTTTATATTCACATTTCAAATATAGTACTTATAAAAAATGAATATCTCTTGAAGTGCTCTTTGCTCTTCAAGAGAAATGACCCGCTCTTTAAGCCAGTATCTGTCTTTGAAAAGTTATTTAATAGAATAGCATACCTATCACGCTTGTGATTGATTCTATATGGAGTCGGCCAAAAGTAGGGCTTGTCTATCATTATATGAAACAAAAACCATAATTGTTGAATGCTATCGTGGAATAAAAGAATATCTGTAAATTAAAACAAAGAAGTCAATGCTCATTAATAATTTGTTACCCAATAATATTTTTCAAATTCATATAAAGAAAGAAGCACTACGAATAGCTTCTTTTTTATTGAAATACGGCAACAAAATTTCGTGAAAAGTAAAAATCAAGTGAGGTGGCTTCATTGATTGTGAACAAGGAACAGGAACGATTGGAATGGAAAAATAGAATAGGAGAAACATTGGTTCATCCCGATGGAAGAACAGTCACTTTTCTGGAACAAGGAATAGACGAAAAGGGAGATTTTTTGATTTTAGAACATCAAATAAAGAGGGAAGGAATGATAAATGGTCCCCACTGGCATCCAATGCTTACAGAATCTTTCAAAGTAAGGGAAGGAAGGATGCGTTTCCTTGTTGACGGGCAGGAACAAATTGTCGAGTCTGGGGGTCAAATAACGGTCTATCCAAACCAAGTTCATCAATTTGGGAATATAAGTGAACAACAACTAATAATGACCCATGAAATTCGCCCTCCTGGACTTCATTGGAAGATGTTTGTTTTAGTTCATAAATTAGAATGTGAAGGGAAAATGAACAAAAAGGGAATTCCACGCAATCCTTTGTGGCTGGGAGTAGCATGGGAATGTATTGATGGTTATCTTGTTGGCCCTCCTAAGCTCGTGCAAAAAATATTTCTTGGAGGATTGGCAAAGCTTGCTAAAGTATTAGGGTATCGGATATAAAGTTATTTATCCATTTTGTCCTAAATTATATTCTAAGATGCTCTATTCATATGACAGCAATCCGAAGTTACTAATATTTCAACTTTCTGTTAAGCTTTCAATAACCAAATAAAGATAGCATTTCAAAACTATGCTTCATAATAGGGGGAGTTGGAAAATAATGAAAAAAACAGTAGAAAAAATATTATTTCAATTTTCAACACGCTCTAATAAGCAACGTCCTTTTATTGTTGGAATAGATGGATTAGGTGGGGCTGGGAAAACAACAATCAGTAAAAAGATAGAGCAGGAATTGATCAATAGAAATTATCAGGTGGTTACTTTTCATCTTGATGATCATATCGTTGAAAGAAATAAACGATATGATACAGGCTATGAGGAATGGTATGAATACTATTATTTACAATGGGATATTAAACATTTAACTACTTATTTTTTTGGATGTCTCCATCATAATAAAAGTCCAATGTCTTTAGATTACTATGATAAAAATACTGACTCTTTTACTAAAAAAGAAATAGAAATTACTTCGGATTGTATTGTTCTGATTGAAGGTGTATTTCTTCAAAGGAAAGAATGGCGAAAGTTTTATGATCTTATTATTTTTTTATCCTGTTCAGATGATGTAAGACATAAGAGAGTTTTGAATCGTGATTCTTATATTGGTGACCATGAAGCAAGGCTTAAAAAATATCAAACGAGATATTGGCTAGGTGAAAAACATTATTTAGATAAACAACAGCCAACAAAAAATGCAAATATTATTTATCAAGTATAGAAATATTTTGCAATGATGAATCTTTGAAAGTATTGGTACTGCACTTGTTTCCATGATAAAAGTTTACAATTTAGTAATATTCACCCTTTACACTTATTCTTACATTAGTTACCATTAGAGAAGAAGTTAACAATCAAATTTTATGATAATTTAAGGTATAGAGTATGACTTTAATTGTATTTGCAAGACATAATCTCTTTAGTTTCTAACATACTCAAAATACTTCTTAGCGAAAAGGAGATGAATGACAATGGAGGAAATATGGGGATTACTTCATACTGGTCATCAAGATGCAGCAATTAATATGGCATTGGATGAAGCATTGATTAAATGGCATAGTAATGGAGATATTCCACCAGTCCTTCGCTTTTATGGATGGTCGAAACCTACTTTATCAGTGGGACGCTTTCAAAAAGTTGAAAAGTCGATTAATTTCGCAACAATTGAACAAAATGATTGTCAATTTGTTCGGAGATTAACAGGTGGTAGTGCAGTACTCCATGATGATGAATTGACCTACAGTATCGTTGTATCAGAAGATAAGCCTTATATTGCTGAGTCCGTTTTAGAGGCATATTACACCTTATCTAAAGGTATTATGGCAGGGTTTAAAATTCTAAATATCCCTGTTGAATCTTTCTTACATGAAGAACGTAAGAAGAAAGAGCGTACTGAAGTATGTTTTGAAAGGGCATCTGACTATGAAATGCTTGTGGATGGTAAGAAGTTATCTGGTCATGCACAGACAAGAGTACAGGGTGTACTAATGCAACATGGCTCATTACCGTTTACGATGGATACAGAGCTATTGTTTAATCTGTTTAATTACCCATCGGACAGAGTACGTGATAGACAAAGAAAAGGCTTTTATGAGAAAGCTATTACAATGAATGAAGCGTCTGAAAACAATATTACATATGAACAAGCTGCAAAAGCATTTGAAGAAGGATTTAAACAAGCATTAAATTTAAAGTTTGAAGATTTAGAGCTAACGGCTGAACAATGGAAAGAAGTAGAAGCATTAGCTGAAAATAAATACCGCAGTAAAGAATGGAATATGAATAGAAATAGAAAGAAGGTACAGTCCTAATGGCAGAACAAAAAGAATTTCTTCGTAAACCAGAGTGGTTAAAGACAAAAATTAACACAAATAAATCTTATTCTGGATTAAAAAAATTAATGCGTGAAAATAGATTAAATACAGTTTGTGAGGAAGCGCGTTGCCCAAATATTTATGAGTGTTGGAGTGAACGTAAGACTGCAACATTTATGATTTTAGGTAGTATTTGTACACGTGCTTGTCGCTTCTGTGCGGTAAATACTGGTCGTCCTAATGAGCTTGATTGGGGAGAGCCAGAACGTGTTGCTGATTCTGTAGAAATTATGCAGTTAAAGCATGTGGTTGTAACAGCTGTAGCACGTGATGATTTAGATGATGGTGGAGCTGCTGTATTTGCTGAAACAGTGCGTGCGATTCGTCGTAAGGTTCCGGGTTGTACTATTGAAATATTGCCTTCTGATATGAAAGGTGATTATGAAAGCTTAAAAAACTTAATGGATAGTGAACCAGATATTTTTAACCATAATATTGAAACAGTTCGTCGTCTAACAAAACGAGTTCGTGCGAAAGCTACATATGACCGTTCTTTAGAATTATTAAGACGTGTAAAAGAAATTTCTCCAAACACACCTACTAAATCCAGTATTATGGTTGGATTAGGGGAAACAAAGGAAGAAATTATTGAAGCAATGGATGATTTACGTGCTCATAATGTGGATATTATGACAATTGGTCAATATTTACAGCCAACGAAAAAACATATGATGGTAGATCGTTATTATCATCCAGATGAGTTCAATGAGCTAAAAGAAATCGCAATGACAAAAGGATTTACACATTGTGAAGCTGGACCACTTGTACGTTCTTCTTACCATGCGGATGAGCAGGTAAGTCAAGCTTCTGCACAACGTCGTATTAAATATATGCAAGGTGTAGAAAAACAAGAAAATAAAGAAATTGATTTTACTTTTTAAATGATTTGGACTGGTTGTGAGAATGTTTATAAGCATTCTCACAACCAGTCTTTTTTTATTTCTAATCGGTTTTATGATATGTTTAAAGTAATATAAAATGACTATTACGCTTGGGGAGAAAAAGAGATGTCGAGCAAAGAAATAATAGAAAAATTAAAACAAATCATGGAAGATAAACGAGTTTTAACAGATAGAGCTGATCTTGTTAGTTTTTCTTATGATGCTTCATTTGGCACATTTGAGCCAGATGTAGTATGTCAGCCAATGCAGACAGCGGAAGTTTCTAGCATTATGAAATTAGCTAATGAAGAGAATATACCGGTAGTTGCTAGGGGAAGAGGAACGAGTTTAAGTGGTGGTCCCTTGCCTGTAGAAGGTGGGATTGTACTTGATTTTTCTCTTTGGAATACCAAATTGGAAATATATGAGGATGATTTAATTGCGATTGTCTCTCCCGGAGTAATTACTTCTAAGATAAATGAGAAAGCAAATGAAGTTGGGTTAATGTATCCTCCAGATCCTAGTAGTTCTAATGTTGCAACAATAGGTGGAAACTTAGCAGAGAATGCTGGTGGACCACGAGGGCTGAAATATGGAGTAACCAAAGATTATGTATTAGGGCTTGAAGTAGTAACTGCTGACGGTACGGTTATTCGCACTGGAGGACGTACAGTGAAAAATGTTACAGGCTATGATTTAACAAAGCTACTTGTTGGATCAGAAGGGACACTTGGAATCATAACAGAGGCAACTTTACGACTTATTCCTAAGCCTATAGCAACGAAAACAGCTTTGATTACTTTTGATGAAATTACTGATGCAGGTCGTGCCATCTCAAAAGTATTAACTTCTGGAGTGTTACCTTCTAAGATGGAGATTATGGATCAATATAGCATTGTTGCTGTTGAAAATTATCAACCACTTGGATTACCTACAGATGCTGAAGCTATTTTATTAATTGAATTAGATGGACATCCAAATGCATTAGAAGAAGAAATGAAGGTTGTGGAGCGTGCTTGTGAAGAGGTAAATGCGAGGCAAGTGACCATTGCACAAAGTAAATCTGAGGAAGCAGAATTATGGAGAGCAAGACAGCTTGTTTCACCAGCAATCGTGACGATAAAGCCTACAAAAATTTCTGAAGATGCAACGGTACCACGTAGTAAAATTCCTGATATGTTCGAACGATTAAAGCGGATTAGAGAGAAATATAATGTTCATCTAGTTATTTTTGGGCATGCAGGAGATGGTAATTTACATCCTAATATCATAGCAGATAAGCGGGATAAAGAAGAAATGCAGCGTGTAGAAAAAGCGGTTGGAGAAATATTTGAAGCGGCAATTGAACTAGGCGGTACATTATCTGGTGAGCACGGAATTGGAACGATGAAATCACCATTTTTAGAACAAGAGCTTGGTGAAGATGGTGTGTATATGATGAAACTAATGAAGCAAGCATGGGATCCGAAAAATATTTTAAATCCCGGAAAAATTTTCCCATCACCTGGTCAAAAGTTGGTGTTAGCTGATGGCTGAGGATCTGAAAGAAAAGTTAGCTTATGATGAAACCTTTAGCTGTGTGCAATGTGGTTATTGCTTGCCCACTTGCCCAACGTATGTAGCATTTGAAACAGAGACACATTCCCCTCGCGGAAGAATTAATTTAGTGAAGATGGCTGCAGAAGGAAAAATTAGCTTAGATGAGATACGTGGGCCGATTGAATTATGTTTAGGCTGTCGAGCTTGTGAGACAGTTTGTCCAACCAATGTGGAATATGGGAAGATATTCACTTCAGCTATTAATGTATTAACAGATAAGGAAAAGCAAACAGCAAAGAAATCTACTTTAACGGCGAGAAAGTGGATGTTTGAAAAAGTTTTACCTAATCAAACTTTATTAAATACTGCTGGCAAGGGTCTGTTTCTTTATCAAAAAACAAGAGCTTATAAATTAGTTCGTGGCTTAAGGTTAAATTATGTGCTACCAAAAGCAGTGAGGCAGATGGAGAAAATCACACCAAAAGTAGCACCAGCCAAGAAGCGTAAACGAACCTATCCTAAAGCACCAACAAAGCCTGTTATTGGTTTCTTTTCCGGCTGTGTGATGGATACATTCTTTGCGAAGATTAATGATCTAGCGATTAAATTACTAGAGCTTGCTGGCTATGAAGTGATAACCATTAAAGAGCAGACATGCTGTGGAGCCTTGCAGCATCATGCGGGAGAACATAAAATCGCTAAGGGATTAGCAATGAAAAATATTGAAGCATTTGAGGCCTATCAGTTTGACTATGTCATTAATACGATTGGAGGCTGTGGTGCAGCATTGGTGGAATATCCTTTACATTTTACGAAAGATGATCCATGGCATAGACGTGCAGAAATATTTGCTTCAAAAAATAAAGATATAAGTTATTTACTAGCCAAAGCTGATTTACCAATGGATATTGCGATTGATCAACGTGTGGCATATCAACCCTCTTGTCATTTAACGAATGTACAAAAGGTAGTGAATGAACCATTACAATTAATGAAGCAAGTAAAAGGAATAGAATTTCTCGCATTACCTGAGGCAAATCTTTGTTGTGGATCTGCTGGAATCTATAATGTTATTCATTATGAACGTTCCATGCAAGTATTAGATTTAAAGATTAATAGAATTAAAGAAATCAAACCAACGATGATTGTAACGTCTAATCCAGGCTGCCATCTGCAAATGCTTCAAGGAGTAGAAAGAGAACAACTAACAGATCAAGTAGAAGTAGTGCATCTTGTGGAATTACTTGCTAGAGCATGTGGAATTGAAGCATCGTGAAAGAAAAACTACATTTTAGTCGTTAAAATGTTTTATTGACTAGGATGTAGTTTTTTTATGGATTATTTCTACGGATTGTTGAGTATAAATTTATAACCAAGAAATTTTTTTTGCTTATTGTTGATGATAAATAAGTCTTAGTTGTTCATTTTTTTAATGAGATTGTTTTTTCTTTTATCAATTTTGTTAAATGCATTGATTTATTTACCATAAATTGATATTTTCATAGGATACATAATAATAGAAAATAATACAATTTTTGACAAAAAACTTTAGTCGATAGATGATTTATGGAACCAGCTTGAAGAGGTAATTAAGGAACATTGTGCTAGTAGCGCATTTTTCCTTAGATAAAAGGAGTGCAAGGCAGATGCAACGAAGAAGTGGCATGAGACGGCAAAAGAGATTTAGAAACAACATGATGTTATTAGGAAGCGCTGCTTTATTAGTAATAATAATTTCATTTATTATTATCAAGCCTGAGCTTGTTTTTTTACAGGTAAGTCAGGAGAATGAAGAGCAGGAACCAGATTCAGAGGAAGAAGAAGTTCAAGAACCAGAAGAAGAGGAAGAAGAGGAAGAAGAGGTAATCACAGAGTATACGAAAAAAATAGCTTTAACCTTTGATGATGGACCTTCACCTGACACTACACCACAGGTCTTATCTTTATTAGATAAGTATAATGCAAAAGCAACATTCTTTTTGCTTGGTGAACGAGTAGAAAAGCACCCTGAAATTGTCCAATGGATTTATGAGGCAGGACATGAGATTGGTAACCATACATATAATCATTTAGATTTGACTACATTGACTGCAGAGCAGATTATGAATCAATATGAACAGACAGACGATGCAATTATGGAAGCAATTGGCCAGCCTTCTACCGTATTTCGACCACCATATGGTGCAAAGAATCCTAGTGTAGAGGATCTTATTCCAATACCAATGGTGAATTGGACGCTTGACACGAATGATTGGAAGCATAAAAATGAGGAACAAACCTTACAGCAAATCAAAGATAATATTCATGATGATGCAATTGTACTAATGCATGATATCCATGCTTCAACAGCTAATGGACTTGAAGCAATTTTAGAGTATTTAACAGACGAAGGATACCACTTTGTAACAGTTAGTGAAATGATGAGTTTTTGGTAAACAAGAAATAATAAAAGATAAAAGTCCCCCTATAGGTTTTATCAAATTCAGAGCCTATAAGGGGATTTTTGTCTTTACTTTACTATTTGTTAGAGTTCTGCCATCTATTATGAAAATGTTATAATAGGTTTAGAGAAATTATTTTTAAAGAGAGAGAAAACATTTTGATCTGGAGGTTGTCTTATGAAGATTGGTTTAATAGGATTAGGAAAAATGGGATTAAATTTGGCTTTAAATTTAGCAGAACAAAACTTTGAGGTTATTGGTTTTGATGTGAACGAAGAAATTACGAAAGAAAAACATCATCAACATATACATACAACAAGTAATTTGGAAGCATTCATGCAGGCCTTACCAGATGAAAAAGTTATTTGGTTAATGGTTCCTCCTGGTGATATTACATTGCAAACAATTGATAATATCACACCTTATTTACAAGCAGGAGATATCATTATTGATGGAGGAAATTCTAATTATAAAAATACTGTCGCAACTGGAGAAAATCTGAAAGAATCAGGCATTTATTTCTTTGACTGCGGGACAAGTGGAGGAGTAAGTGGTGCTCGTAATGGAGCATGTCTCATGATTGGGGGAGATAAAGAAACTTTTCCAAAAGTCGAGCCAATTGTAAAGGCATTAGCATTACCAAATGGATATTTGTATACAGGTGAAGTAGGTAGTGGGCATTTTTTAAAAATGGTACATAATGGAATTGAATATGGGATGATGCAAGCAATTGCGGAAGGATTTGAAGTACTAGATAAAAGTCCATATGATTATGATTTTAAAGAAGTGGCGAGAGTATTTAACAATGGTTCAGTTATTGAATCATGGTTAATGGAGTTAATGGAAAATGCTTTTTCAGAAGACGAAAAGCTAGAAAATATTCGTGGAATTATGCATTCAACAGGAGAAGGGAAATGGACTGTGGAAACAGCATTAGATTTTCAAGTGCCAACACCCGTAATCGCCCTATCATTAATGATGCGTTATCGCTCGTTAGAGGATGATACATTCAGTGGTAAAGTTGTAGCAGCATTACGCAACCAATTTGGTGGTCATGCAGTTGTGAAGAAGTGAGGTAGAATAATTTATGACTGAACTGGAAGAGCTGTATATTGGAACAGATATTGGGACAACAAGTACAAAATCGGTTGCGTTTAATCGACAAGGTAAAGCAATTTATGAAGCAGCTAAAGAATATGATCTACATACGCCTAATGAATTTGTTGCGGAACAAGATCCTGATGAAGTATTTGAGGCAGTAGTTGAGACTTTACAGCATATACTCAAACAAGTAGATCATCCGAAGCAAATCAAATTTGTTTCCTTTAGCAGTGCTATGCATAGTATTATTGGTTTAAATAAGGAATTAAAACGAATCACACAAAGCATAACCTGGGCGGATACACGAAGCAACGAGGTTGTTGAACGTTTAATTGGAGAAGGTAAGGCAGATGCTATTTATCAGAAAACAGGAGTCCCAATACATCCAATGACGCCTTTTTCTAAAATTATTTGGTTACGTGAGCGGGATCCAGAGCAGTTTGAGAAAATCAGTAAATTTATTTCAATAAAGGAATATGTATGCTTTAAGCTATTTAATCAATTTGTAGTAGATCAATCTATTGCAGCATCCTCTGGTTTTCTTAATTTACATACTTTAGATTGGGATGATGAATTGCTTTTAGAAATGCAAATAACGCGTGAGCAATTATCAGCCGTTGTATCAACGACTTATGATGATTTTGAGTTACAGGAACGGTGGAAAGAACAATTAGACTTCGATGCTGGGACAAAGTTTATTATTGGTTCTAGTGATGGAGTGTTAGCTAATTTAGGCTTATTTGCAATCAAAAAAGGTACAGTAGCTGTTACGATTGGAACAAGTGGAGCAATTCGCCTTGTTCATGATCAGGCATTACTAGATAAAGAAGGTAGGACTTTTTGCTATCCATTAGTAGAAAATCATTGGACAATAGGTGGTCCAGTAAATAACGGTGGAGTTATCTTAAAATGGGCAAAAAATGAACTTGCACAGTCAGAGTCTAGAAAAGCTGAATTATTAAATGAGGATGCTTATGCGTATGTAACTAGAATGGCACAATCTGTTTCCCCAGGCGCTAATGGTATCCTGTTTCATCCTTATTTATTAGGCGAACGTGCACCAATATGGGATGCAGAGGCAAGTGGTTCTTTCACAGGGCTTCGCATGCATCATAAAAAAGCTGATTTATTACGAGCAGTAATGGAAGGGATTTTATTTAATCTGCGTGAAGTCTTAGAAATAATTGAGGACCAAGGTGGAGTTATTGAAAGGGTTTATGCTAGTGGTGGTTTTGCCAAATCAGAAACTTGGCGTCAAATGATGGCTGATATTTTTCAGTTAAATATTTTAATTCCTGAAAGCTATGAAAGCTCTTGCTTTGGTGCTGTGCTGTTAGGTCTATTAGCTACGAAAGAAATATCCTCATTTGCAGAGGTGGAATCATTAGTTCATCTATCCAATGAGCATATTCCAAATCATGGTTTAGCAGAAATCTACGATAAAATTTTTGTGAAATATAGTAAAATAGGCGTTGCACTACGTTCTATTGATTAATTAAATATATTGAAGAAAAATGCTATTCAGCCTAGCTATTGGTTGAATAGCGTTTTTTGTGCTCATAAAAAGATTGTATTAAAAAATGGATTGTTATTTAAAAATAACCATGCTATGATGATAATGAAAATCATTATCATTTGAAGAGTCAATAGATATTAAAGAGGAGGTGCGAAATTGATAAATATTAAAGATGTTGCTATTTCATATCAGACAAAAGCAATTATCGAGAATCTCTCTGTTAGTATTCCAACCGGAAAAGTTACTACCATTATTGGCCCGAATGGTTGTGGAAAATCAACATTATTAAAAGCAATTGCTAGAATTTTACAAGTTACAACAGGAGCTATTTATTTAGATGGAAAGGATATTTGGAATATACCTAGTATCGAAGTAGCTAAAAAAATGGCAATCTTACCACAATCTGCTGAAGCACCGACTGGATTAACAGTAAAACAACTAATCACATATGGGAGATTTCCACATCAAGGTGCATTTGGTCGTTTAAAGAAAGAGGATTATGATGCTGTGGAACGAGCGATAGAGTGGACAAATTTAGAAGCATTTGCAGATCGACCAATAGAAGCTCTATCTGGTGGGCAAAGACAGCGGGCATGGATAGCGATGGCACTTGCACAAGATACCACAACAATTATTTTAGACGAACCAACTACATACTTAGATATGACCTACCAATTAGACATATTAGAGTTATTACGGAGGTTTAATCAGGAAGATGGTAAGACAATTGTTATGGTCCTACATGATTTGAATCATGCGTCAAGGTTTTCTGATCATCTAATCGGAATGCGCGATGGAGATATAGTAATAACAGGAAGTCCTGAAGAAGTAATGACCAGTAGTTGGCTAAAACATATTTTTAATATTGATCCAATTTTCACGAGTTGTCCATTTAGTGGACATCCCATTTGTTTAGCTTATGGAAAAAATGATCCCAAATTAACGGAAGAGAAAGCGAGATAAAAATAAATGAAAAAGAAATTATTGGTATTATTTGTTATTGGTTTAATGGTTTTAGTGGCTTGCCAGAAAGATGAAAGTAAATCAGGCGGTAATGATAATAATTCTAGTAAGGAAAAGATAGAGATAGAAGATGGTTTTGGAACACAAACATTTGATAATGTACAGGAAAAAGTGGTTGCACTAGAATGGAGTATTGTTGAAGAATTACTAACTGTAGATGTTCAACCTGTAGGAGTTGCGGACATTGAAGGATTTAATAAATGGGTAACCATTGATGCCAAAATTGCTGATAATGTCGTAGACGTAGGAACACGTACAGAGCCAAATATTGAAGAAATTGCAAAGCTAGAGCCTGATGTAATTATTGGAATAAAGGGGCGTCATGAAGCAGTAAAAGATCAATTAGAAAAAATTGCTCCTGTTGTATTATATGATGGTTCAACACCGGAAGCAGTTGAAAACTTATATGAGCATGCATTAAAAACTTTACGACAAACAGCAAAATTAGTAGGAAAAGCAGATGCAGCAGAAGAGGCAATCACAAGTCTAGAAGAAAAAATGCAGGGTGCGAAAGAAACAGTAGAATCATTAGAATTAGCTAGTAATAAGTTTTTATTTACTCAAGCATTCACAGTAAATGAAGCACCAACATTTAGATTATTTGCGAACAACTCCATTGTTAGTCAGGTCATGGAAGGCATGGGACTTGAAAATATTATGGATGAAAATGGAGAGGGCTCAGGAATGATTGAGACAAGTGTAGAAGGAATTACACCATATCAAGAGTCTATGTTATTTTACACTGTTCAAGAAGATGATCCTCTGTTTAGTAAATTAGAGAATCATGCTGGATGGAACAACTTTACTTTTGTAAAAGAAGAACAATTATATGATGTTGGTGCTGGTCTTTGGACATTTGGTTCTGTTTTATCTATGGAAACATTAGTGGATCATGTTGAGGAAGCTTTACATGCAACACAGTAAGAAAATCGGGGCAGGCTTTCTTGTTCTTGCCCTGTTTTTAATACTTAGTGCAATTCATGTTAGTCAAGGGCAAGCGTCAGATGGATTTATATCTTTTTGGACCAATGTATGGAATAATCCTACAGAACAAGCATTTGCACTCGGATCGAGACTTCCACGCCTCGTCATGGGACTTTTAGCTGGAGCATCTCTGGCTGTATGTGGTTTATTATTACAAACGATGACGAAGAACCCTTTAGCAAGCGCAAGTACATTAGGTATTCATGCAGGAGCATTTTTCTTCGTTGTTTTAGGAACAGTTTTCTTTCCTGCTATTAAAGGGAGCAATCCTTTATTCCTAACTCTAGCAGGAGGATTACTGGCTGCATTTTTAGTGAGTTATTTAGTTGGAAAGTCCTTTGATCCAGTTCGAGTCGCACTTACTGGTTTAATTGTTACTTTATTATTTTCATCACTAACAAGTGCACTTCAGCTTCTGTTTCAGGAGGAAGTATCTGGATTATTCTTATGGGGATCTGGAACACTGTTACAGTTAGATTGGAGCGGTGTACAATTCTCTTTACCGATATTAATTACAACTATATTGATTTTAATCTTATTCGGTCATCGGTTTGATTTACTACTGCTTGGAGAAGAGGTTGCAACTGGACTTGGCCAGAATGTGCAATACGTAAAATGGCTAGGATGGGGTGGAGCGATTGTTTTAGCAAGTACAACTGTTACAGTTGTAGGTCCTATTGGTTTTGTTGGTTTATTAGCTCCACACCTTGTAAGATTACTTGGTTTTCAAACACATCGTTCTATGATTATTGCCAATATCTTTGTTGGATCATCTTTATTAATTGCAGCAGATATTATTATTCGTTATCTTTCTCCACAAACAGAATTACCAGTTGGGGCGATGACAGCGATTATTGGAGCACCGGCATTAGTATATCTAGCATTGAAAATGGCCAGAAATTCTAAAGCAGGTCAGGTTGTAGGTGGAAAGAATCGAATTCAAAACAAAAAATTGTTTTTCCCTGTTGTGATCATTGCAATTATTGCTATGTTTCTCGTTAGCATTGGATATGGTGGAACAAGCTTTACACCAATCTCTGAATGGATTGGCAATATGTTTATCATAGAATTTCGATTGCCGAGAGTACTTACCTGTATTTTAATTGGGATGATGATGGCGGTGAGTGGATTGCTCTTACAAACTGTTTTAAGAAACCCATTAGCAGATGCTTCAGTGCTTGGGATTACATCAGGAGCAAATGTTGTAGCAGTATTTTTCCTACTTGTTTTTCCGTGGAGCCCAGCAATCTTCGTACCGATTGGTGCTTTAATAGGTGGATTAGGAACGATGTTCTTATTACTTTTATTAAGTAGGAAAAAAGGTTATGATCCACTTATTTTATTATTGGTCGGAATTGCCATTTCAGCGATTAGTGCATCGATTATTCAAATTTTATTAGTTCGAGCAAATGTCCATGCTACTGCTGCATTAACATGGCTAGCCGGTAGTACTTATGGAACAAATTGGACAGGAATGTATATTGCACTTGGAACAGTCTTAATTGTTTTTCCGCTTATTATTCGGTATTTTAATATATTTGAAATGATGTATTTTCAGGAGGAAATTGTTACTGGCTTAGGGGTTTCTGTTCAGAAAACACGATTAATGATGATTATTATTGCTGTGATTTTATCATCCATTAGTGTTTCTATTGTTGGAGCAATAGGATTTATCGGCTTGCTTGCTCCACATATTGCCCGGCAATTAGTTGGACCTAGTTTTCGCTTTTCTATTCCATTAACATTAATAATTGGAAGTAGCTTATTATTAATTGCTGATTTTCTTGGAAGATTCCTACTTGCTCCAATGGAAATTCCCGCTGGAATTATCGTTTCATTAATTGGAGCACCGTATTTACTTTATCTATTGAAAAAATCAAATGAAGTAAGTGTCAAATAGTGAGCAAAATCCTGTTCTCATCTGAGAGCAGGATTTTGTTGTTATTCTAGAAAATGATTTTAAGAAGAGAATAATTAAATAGCCCAGCAGATATTCTTTATTTACGGGTACAGAATATTTGATACAATTAGAAGAGTAATTAACACAGTAGGTGATTTATTCACTTTTAGATAAATTACGATTTTAATTGGAGAGGGTTATTGTTTATGAAATTAAGTATATTAGATCAAGCACCTGTAACAAGTGGAAATCAGCCGGCAGATGCTTTGAAAAAAGCTGAAGAATTAGCTTTATTAGGTGATGAATTAGGCTATCACCGTTTTTGGATGGCAGAGCATCATGGAGCAGACAGCTTTGTAAGCTCAGCGCCAGAGGTGTCTGCAGCTTATATTGCTGGAAAAACAAAGCAGATTCGTGTTGGTACTGGTGGAGTAATGATGATGCATTATTCTCCTTTGAAAATGGCAGAAGTATTTAAAACATTGAGTGCACTTGCACCGGGTAGAATTGATTTTGGTGTTGGGCGTGCTCCTGGTGGCGATCAATATGCTGTTTATGCATTATCGCAAGGTCGCCAGCCGGATATTACCAATATGTATGGGCGATTTGAAACGACATTACAATTATTAAATGATGAAACTCCAAATAATATGCTTTATGCTAAGACAATCGCAGCTCCCCAAAAAGTTGTGTTACCTGAGCCATGGCTACTAGGATCGACAGGGAATAGTGCACTGGAAGCAGGAGAAAGAGGGGTTGGTTATTCCTTTGCGCAATTTTTCAATGGAGAGCTGACGAAGGAAACATTAGACATTTACAAGCAGAGCTTCAAGCCTTCCGCTTTTATGGAAAAACCAATGATTAATGTTTCTTATATGGTGACAACTGCAGAGACAAAGGAAGAAGCCGAATATGAAGCAAAACCTCAAGACTTATGGAGATTAGAATTTGCAAGAGGGCATATTATTCCGTTTTTAACGCCTGAGGAAGCGAAAGATTATCCACTTACAGAATTAGATAAAATGATGATAGAAGAGAATCGAAAAATACATATTGTTGGAGATGTCAAACAGGTTGCAGAAAAACTCCAAGCCGATCAGGAAAAATATGGATTTGACGAAACAATGATTGTCAGTATCCCACATGCACAAGAAAAGCGTTTAAATGTTTATCGTTTATTAGCAAGGGAACTGTTATAAAAGTAAAATGTTTGTCTTTGTCTAGCAGGATTTCTGCTGAATAAGGATAAAACAGTTAGAGCTTCCCGCAGATGAAAATATACGGGAAGCTTAATTGATACTTTAATCAGGAGAGATATCAATGAAAAAATTTATTATTGTACTTACATTAATTTTTTGTTTTCTGTTTCCGCTACACGCTTTTGCAGTTGATTTTGAGATAACAGATGCAGAAATTAATGCTTATTTACAAGCAGATGGTGAAGTACATGTAGTGGAACAATTTACATATGAATTTGATGGAGAATTTAATGGGATAACTCGTACAATTTATCCAAAAACGGGAACGAGTATTGACCGTTTGTCTGCAACTGAAAACGGTCAGACTTTATCAACTACTAAAGAAGGTAATTTATATAAAATTTTTCGTAGTGGTGAAGATGAGACCATCAAAGTAGAATTACAATATACGATTCGTGATGCATTAGTAAAACACGGAGATATGACAGATTTTTATTGGCCATTCTTTGATGATCGTAATGAAGCAGATTATTTAAACATGGAAATTGCTGTTCATCCTCCTCAACCAACGGATGACGTGTTGGCTTTAGGATATGATTCAGCTTATGATACAGATTCGATAGATGGTGAAGGTGTTGTAAGCTTTCAATTAGGTAAAGTACCAAGTGGAAATAAGGGAGATATTCGAGTTGCCTATCCATCTGAATTATTTACAGGTGTAGAAAAGACTAGTGATATTTCTCTTGCAAGAATAATAAAATCTGAGCAAAAACAATTGCATGACGAAGAGATAGCATTTGCGGAGAAGCAAAATGTGGTGCAAAATATTGCAATGATTTTTATTATTAGTACGATTGCTTTAATGATTTTTCTATACTTTACAGCCTATCGAAAGAAAAAAGAAAGAAAAAATTATGTGCTTCGAATGATTTCTGAGCGTACATCGTTTGTACCACGAGAGCATCTATCGTTAGCTGCTACAATCTTGTTGTTAAGAAAAACAACATCTGGATTGGTTGGTATAGCATTACTTGATTTTGTACGTAGGGGTAATGTAGAGCAGGATCAAGAGCAGTACAAACTGATTCATCAGAATGATTTATTAGAACATGAGAAAGAGTTAATCCAATGGTTATTTTACACAGTTGGAGAAAATCGTATTTTCAACCTAGATGACATGAAGACATATATAGATGATAAGAAAAATCATAAAGAATACTATAAACAGATGACCAACTGGCACAAGGGGATAAATGGCGAATTAAAGAAAGTTCCAGTATATGAATCCATTAAAGGATTACGTTTGATTCTATTTGCTGTATGGTTATGTTCTACCGCATTAAGTGTATTTACGATTGTCTATGAACTGCCAATACTTATGATTGTTGCTGGATTTGTTTCTAACCTAGCTATTCTTGGATACATCATTGGTTATTACCCATTAACGGAACAGGGAATGTTAATCAAATTAAGCTGGCAAGATTTTGCGAAACGATTTGAAAATCTTTCAGCAACAGAAGTTCCAAGAATGACAGAAGATGAAAAGGCACGTGCCTATTTATTTAGTATGGGGATGAATAATAAGCAGATGAAGGAACTGATTTCAAAATTCGAATTATCCTCATCAGCTAATGATTCCTCATTAACTTATCTCTTAATTATGAATAGTGGTGGAGTGCAACATTCATTCACTCATGCTGAACAGGTGACAAGTCAGTCTTCAAGTAGTAGTGGCAGTTCCTCAAGCGGAGGAGGAACTGGTGGTGGAGGCGGAGGTTCAGGCGCCTTTTAAAGAAAAAAATCTGGTTCTATAAATTAGAGCCAGATTTTTTATATTCTTCTTTATAAAAGATCAAATAGATTTCTGATAACAATAAAACTAAAGAAATCCTACAAATAAACTCTCTTAACAAAATGTTCTTTTTCAACAATAAATGCGACAAATAAGCTTCCTAAAATAGCCCAAAGAGGTGCGCTAATATTATAAAAGCTAATTCCTGACATTCCGATGATTAATGCAAAAAAGGCACTCATTTGAAAAGAATTGCTGGAGAATGCACTTTTTAATGCAGTCATCATTACACCTAACATAGCTAAACTAGCAATCAATGTTAAAATCAATCCAGGCATTGCTAGAATAAAAGGAATGATGAGGGATGACAGCAAACCAAAAGTAATCATGAATACTCCATTAAAAACTCCCGCTGTAAAACGCCCTTCTTTTGTCCCCACTTCTTCAGGTGTACAAATGGCTGTCATTGGTCCAGCTACATTAATCGAATGTGCACCGAAAAATACTGCAACAAGACTAAATAAAGATCCATTTCTAGAAATCGCTTTATTAGGTGCTTGATATCCAGCGCCCTTTAAAATACTTATTGCTTGAGCATTTTCTACACAGATAATGATTAATGCAAGTGGAATACTAACAGAAAGTATTGCTCCCCAACTAAAAGTAGGGAAGATTAATGATGGTAGAACAAAAGAACTTTCAATTCCAGCAAGTTGAAAATCACCTGTAATAGATATTGCAATGATGGCAACAATCAAAGCGATTAGTACAGGAGAGACTTTCTTTAAAAGTCTTGTAGATAAAAGGAATGCTGTAATCGTTGTTAAAGTAATGAATGGTGAAACTTCTATTACTTGAATCATTTCTATAGCAAAGTGAATTAATACACCAACAATCATTGCCATCACAATTTCCGTTGGAATGTACTTCATGATTTTATCAACTAATCCTGTAATGCTAAAGATAAACACTAATGTGTGAGCTATTACATAGGCACCAATAATATCCTGAAATGGAAAAACAGTGATTGTGCCTGCAATTAATACGGCACCTGCAATAGAATAGGCGCCGATAATTGGTTGCCGATATTTAATGGACATAAATAGACTAAATAAGCCTCCGAAAACATAGATGGAAAATATCCAGCTAATCAATTCATTATGACTAAGCCCACCACTATTTGCTGCATCAATAACAATTAGAGCCGGTCCAGTAAAGCCAAAAATAGCAGCTACTAGACCAGCACTGAAGGTTTGGTTTGTTAAATTACTACGAATTTGCTTCCATGAGTTATTCAATAATTTCACCATCCGCATTGTACTAAAAATATGATAGAACTTATAAAGCTTTTTGTAAATGTATAAAAGAGAATTTAAAAAGTTTATTATATAATTTTTCTAAAATTAGGGCACAACAAGAGTATACCAGAAGAAGGGGTTGTTTAGCATAGTGTTAAAAAATATTACATTTACGCAAATTATTTTAACGACTAAGCAGAGAATGAGAAAGCATTTGCTAGTATTTCCTACAACTCTAACTTGCAAGAAGCATTGGTTATAAGGGTGATCCGTGCTTTTGTTCCCTAGAAATAAGCTATACTTTGCAATGGAACAATGATAAAATTAGTATAATTAAGAGTTTGCATAAGTATTTTGCTAGATTCTAAACAATATTGGCTAGTAAATCATTAAAAATGAAATTAGTTTTTTATACGAAGACTTATTAAAGTAATTGAAAAAGAAGTTTTGCACAAAATTTTACTGTAAATATATAAAATATTAATATGATTTTGGGGAGGAGAAAAAATTATGTATTCAAATATTCTTAGACATCCTGGTCCTACTCCAATTCCTAAAAGAGTGGAACTAGCAATGGCACAAAATATATTTAGCCATCGTTCAGAGGAATTTGTCAAACTATACCAAGAGACTACAGAACGTGTAAAACCAATATTCGGAACGAAACAAGATATTTTGCTTCTTCCTTCAGGTGGGACGGCGGCATTAGAAGCAGCTGTAGCTAATACGGCTTCTGCAGGTGACGAAGTAGTTGTTGTTACAGTTGGTGCTTTTGGAGATTATTTTGTTTCGATATGTGAAAAACATGGCTTGCATGTACATAAGCTTGAAAAAGAGTGGGGAGAAGCTTGTACGAAGGAAGATCTGATTGATTTTTTAAAACCTTTATCCAATATCAAGGCTGTTTTTGCCACTTATAATGAAACTTCTACAGGTATTTTAAACCCAGTCGCACAGCTAGCAGAGGCAGTACGAGATCATTCAGATGCTCTTTTTATTGTTGATGGGGTTAGCTGTATTGGAGGAGCTCCTGCTGAAATGGACGGGTGGGGTATTGATATTTTAGTAACAGGTTCACAAAAAGCAATGATGCTTCCACCTGGACTTTCCTTACTAGCTGTTAGTGAAAGAGCTTGGAAGGTCATAGAGACAAACTGTACAGCAGTTTATTATTTAGATTTATTAAGCTATCGTGAATGGGCAGCAAAAGGTATGACCCCTAATACACCAACGGTTTCGTTGATTATGGGATTATCTGCTGTCTGTGATTTAATCGAAGAGGAAGGTGGATTTCCGAAAACAGTAGAACGCCATGAAGTCATGAAAAATATGGTTCGAGAATCCATGAAGGCTCTTTCCATTGAATTATTAACAAGTGATGAGTATGCATCACCAACGGTAACAGCGATCCGTACTCCTAAGGGATTGGACCTTTCCGCTTATTTAGCACACTTAAAGAAAAAATATCATCTGGATCTTGCTGGTGCTCTTGGTCATCTTCAAGGCGAAGTTTTTAGGTTTGGTCATATGGGCTATTGCTTCCCTAGTGATATCCTTCAAGCAGTTTCTCTCATGGAAGCAGGGTTACAGGACTTTGGCTATTCATTCGAGAGTGGAGCTGGGGTAAAAGCAGCACAAGATGTTTTCTTATCCTCATTAAAAAAATAACAGATTAGTTTCAAATGATAGAGTTTATTTTAGAAAAATTAAAGAGATTTAAAAGAGGCTTTTCCTTAAGTTTACTTAACTTAGGAAAGGCTTCTTTTTTTATTAAGCGAGTATAGTATTGCCTCTTTTGGAAAGGTTACGTAATAACTACATAAATGAAAGGGAAATGCTTATGCATGAAAAAGATAATATTAATGAAAAGAGTAAACAGGATCAATTGGAGAATTTTAAAGTAGATGATATGAATCAAGATATGACAACAAATCAGGGATTAAAAATTTCTGAAGATGAACTAAGCTTAACAGCTGGTGAACGGGGTCCGACTTTGATGGAGGACTTTCATTTTCGGGAAAAGATAACACACTTTGACCATGAACGAATTCCTGAACGTGTTGTGCATGCACGCGGGTTCGCTGCACATGGTGAGTTTGAAGCATACGAATCGATGGAAGAATACACAAAAGCAAAATTTTTATCAGAAGCGGGTAAAAAGACGCCTGTCTTTGTTCGTTTTTCAACAGTGGTAGGGTCTCGAGGATCTGCAGACACGGTTCGGGACGTTCGAGGGTTTGCGACCAAGTTTTACACAGAAGAGGGAACCTATGATTTAGTTAATAACATTCATCCTGTATTTTTTATTCAGGACGGTATTAAGTTTCCTGATATTGTTCACGCGATTAAGCCTGAGCCACATAATGAAATACCGCAAGCAACTGCCGCTCATGATACATTATGGGATTTTGTAGCAAACAATCAAGAAACAGCTAATCAAATTATGTTTCTTATGTCACCTAGAGCAGTTCCAAGAAGTTATCGAATGGTAGAGGGCTTTAGTATCAATACGTTTCGCTTTGTAAATAAAGAGGGTGTTGCCCGCTTTATACGACTTCATTGGAAGCCGAAACTTGGTGTGCATTCTTTAGTGTGGGATGAAGCACAGAAAATTAGCGGGAAGGATCCAGACTTTCATCGCAGGGATATATATGATGCCATTGAGATGGGGAACTTTGTTGAGTATGAGTTAGGTGTGCAAATGATTGAGGAAAAAGATGAGTTTGCCTTTGATTTTGATATTTTAGATGCAACAAAGTTTTGGCCGGAAGAAGAAGTTCCAGTAAAAATAATTGGAAAGATGACATTAAATAAAAATGTTGATAATTTCTTTGCTGAAACGGAGCAAGTTGCTTTTCATCCAGGACATATTGTTCCCGGAATCGATTTTTCGAATGATCCGTTATTACAAGGGAGATTGTTCTCTTATACGGATACACAATTGATTCGACTAGGTGGCCCAAATTTTCATGAGATCCCTATTAATCGACCAGTCGTACCTTTCTATAATAATCAGCGTGATGGGTACCATCGTCAAACGATCAATAAGGGGAAAGTAGCCTATCATAAGAATTCAATGGCAAATAATACTCCAGCTCCTATAAGTGAAGAGCAAGGTGGATTTGCACATTATCAAGAAAAAGTTGAAGGTAAAAAAGTACGTCAACGGAGTGCAAGCTTCAATGATCATTTTTCACAAGCAAAAATCTTTTGGAATAGTGTGAGTGATCCAGAGCGAAAGTATATTATCGATGCCTTTAGCTTTGAGGTTGGGCATGTGAAGGATATGAATGTACGCCAGCAAGTAGTAAACATGTTTGCCAATGTGGATATCCATTTAGCTACTCAAATTGCTGCTAATCTTGGTGTAGTGGCTCCAGCAGGTGTACAAGATTCTCCAGTAACTAAAACCTTTCCTTCATTAAGTCAACTGAATACGATAAAGACTGCTGCAACTCGCAAAGTAGGCGTTATTTTAAATCATGCTTTTAATGAGAAGGAGGTCATTGAAATATTGCATGGCCTGAATACAAATGGTGTTATTTATGAGATCATTAGTGAGAAACAGGGAATGTTAAAGGGAACAGTTGGTCAGGAATTGATGGCTAATCATACGTTTACAACAACAGATCCTGTCTTATATGATGCAATCTATGTTGCGTCAGGGGCAGGTCAGAATAGTGATTTTTATATGCATACCACTTATTATTTAAAGGAGGCATATAAACATTACAAACCAATTGGTGCCTCGCAAGACGGAATGATGTTTTTAGAAGAGAATGATTTCATCGGAAGTCAAGGTGTGGTAGCAGGAGAAGGGGCAATGTTTGTGAAGAATTTTACTAAAGCTATTGCAGAACATCGACATTGGAATCGTAAGACTGTTTAAGAACAAGCTAAGCAAGTAACTAAAATAAAGCTGTTCGGAATCTTTTTCCGAACAGCTTTTTCAAATGATTAATAAGGATCAACTTCATGACTTTTCTTCACAGCATCTTTTGCTGCTTCGTTTGCTGCTAGAGAACCTTGTTCAAATTTTGACTTGCCTGCTTCACGACCTGGAATATTGTTTTCTTTATCCATTTCTTCTATTTCTGCCATTTTCTTAGCGATTCCTTCTTTGACACGTTTGCCGTATTCTTCATCAGCCTTGGTAAAATGTTCGACCATAGCATCTTGAATGCTCTTATCACAGACCGCAAGCGCTTCAGATAAATTTTTAATTAATTCATCACGCTCCCAATCTTCAAATTCTCGATATGTGTTACCTGCTTGCCCGTAGTGATTAGGACGATCAATTGGAGCGCTCATAGCTGCATCGTTATATATTGGTCGATGTGGTGGTCGTTCTGCATTTGCTTCCTCAAGACCACCTAGCATGGACGGTTCATAATTGATATGAGGATTATCCGTTGATTCTTTAGGGTTTCGGAAATCCATCTGACCCCGTTGTTGATTTGTACGTACTGGTGCTTTTGGTGCGTTTGTAGGTAATAACAAATAGTTTGCACCGACGCGATGACGCTGTGTATCAGAGTAGGAAAAGGTACGTCCTTGGAGCAT
This sequence comes from Ornithinibacillus sp. 4-3, assembly GCF_040958695.1. Classification (NCBI taxonomy): domain Bacteria; kingdom Bacillati; phylum Bacillota; class Bacilli; order Caryophanales; family Bacillaceae; genus Ornithinibacillus; species Ornithinibacillus sp. 4-3. The sequence continues at coordinate 2,485,843 of NZ_CP162599.1, read as the reverse complement.
TTTATCATCTGAAAAATCCATACCATCAACAAGTACTCCTGTACCAAAGGCAGCTTGCTCAATCTCCGCATGAAAATCTATTGGATTACGATCGAGCACCATTTTACCTACTGGTAACCATGGAAACTGATCCTCTGGCCACAATTTCGTATCATCAAGTGGATCAAAGTCGAGTTCTGGATGATAATCATCTTCCATGATTTGTACATATAGCTCCCATTCTGGATAATCACCGCGTTCAATTGCTTCATATAAGTCTTGAGTTGCATGTCCGACATTCTTTGCTTGAATCTCATTTGCCTCATCTTGTGTTAAGTTACGAATTCCTTGTTTCGGTTCCCAATGATATTTTACAAGTACAGCCTCGCCTTTATCATTGACCCATTTATAAGTGTTTACACCTGATCCTTGCATATGACGGTATGTAGCTGGAATCCCCCATGGAGAGAACAAAAATGTTATCATATGGGTTGCCTCAGGTGAACGAGAAACGAAATCAAACATTCGTTGAGGGTTAGGTACGTTTGAGGCAGGATCTGCTTTAAATGCGTGAATCATATCAGGGAATTTCATTGCATCCCGGATGAAGAAAATTTTTAAGTTATTTCCAACTAGATCCCAGTTGCCATCCTCAGTATACATTTTTACTGCAAAGCCACGCGGATCTCGCGCAGTTTCAGGTGAATCTTTTGCTCCAGCCACTGTAGAAAAACGGACCATCAATGGTGTTTTCTTCCCAGCACCTGAAAATACTTTTGCACGTGTGTACTTTTCTACTGGCTCATCGCCAACTTTACCATATGTTTCAAAGTATCCAAATGCCCCGCTACCTCGAGCATGTACAACACGCTCTGGTACTTCTTCTCGATCAAAATGAGAGATTTTTTCAATGAAATGGTAATTCTCAAGTGTTGCTGGACCTCGATTCCCAATCGTACGGATATTTTGATTATCGAATACAGGTTGTCCTTGACGCGTTGTTAACGTCTCACGCTTCACTTTTTTCTCATTTGTTGTTTTTTTATCTTGATTTTCAGCCAAAATAAAAGCCTCCTTATTCTTATCAGGATTTATATATACAGCCTTAGTATGCTCTTCAGTTGGGGAAATATTATGATTTAACCGTCTTTTGTAAGACAGAGTAAGTGGATTTTGAATTCATTTTATTAAAATCTTAGTTGTTTTATATTGTGGAGTGTTCTTTATTATTTATTCAGAAGGTTAGGCAAGAAGTGATGTTTCTATGTTGAAAAAGTCTAAAAGCATCCATTCATTAGCTATAGTAATGAGTGGATGCTTTATTTAAAACATGGAAATCGAGTTGTTCGCATAAATACTGGACTTATCGAATTTTTTCAAGGATGACCGATTTATGAATGAGTTTGGCTGCGATGAATTATTCTAGAGCAGTACATAGTCTAGCAAATTACTTATAAACAACTCCAAAGTCCTCAAAAATTATATCCATATCAAACGAAAATTCAAAGCCAAGTTCTTCACCTATTTTCGTGAAAAATTCAATATGCTTCTGTTGCCAGGATTCAAGAGTGTCATCTTCTCCTTCGCGTTTACAAATATCATAGGTCATATCACTAAACTTAAGTTGTAAAGTTTCTCTTGTTTCAATTATACATTTAGGATTTCCATTATAATCTGTAACAATTGATAAGTCTCCTACTTTTGGATAATTACTATCCGTCAATTTATATTGATAAATGCTAGATGCTGTTGCTGTTTTTCTTCCCTGCAGGACCAGTTTTAACAAATAATTTGCGGATTTTTCAGTACTTCCAAAATAGAAAACTTCAAAGCATTTTGTTTCTTTAGCTCTGTTTGTTTCCAATAAAAAATTTTCCCAATAAGCATGCACCTTATTATCCATAGTTCCTCCTAAATTAGGAATTCATAATATTTTCGAGGTGTAAATATTTATCTAAAGTGGTCACGTCCCACATTTTTAGATTGTTAAATTTCCTTCAATACATGTGACTGCATGTCCACCAATTAATGTGGATTCCTCGCTTGGAAAACGTACTTCGATTCTTCCATCACGACCGACACAATGTCCTTGACTAGCAACATAGCTAGTTTCTGAAAGTAAATTAAAACTTTTCACCATTGTGGCAACACAACCATTCCCACTTCCACAAACTGGATCCTCTGGAACCCCTTCATTTGGCGCAAAACCGCGTACCTCAAATTCCGTTTCGGCATGATCAGGATAAGCACCAAAAATAGTAACACCTGTACATCCAGCTGGAATGAGGGACGATAGCTTTTCTTGATTTGGTTCAATGGTACTTACTAGTTCAGCACTTGTTAATTGTAAGGTCATCCATTTTGCACCAACATCAATAGTTTGTCTAGCTAATACATTTTCAATGGAGATCTGAAGGGCATCAGCAATTTGTTCTAATTGGTGTTCATCAATTTCAGTGATTTTTGGTTTCGGTAGCTCGAAAAAAAGCTTATCCTTTTCTGTGAAAATTTCAACAAGACCTAGCTCACATTCCTGAATTATTTTATTTTTATTTTTCGGTTGCAGTCCATTTTTAAGTAAGGCATGAGCAGAACCTAGAGTTGGGTGTCCAGCAAATGGTAATTCATTATTTGGTGTGAAGATTCTTAGTTTATAATCAGCATCTGGATGAGAAGGACTACAGACAAAAGTTGTTTCAGATAAGTTTGTCCAATTCGCAATTTCTTGCATTTGTTCTGCGGATAGATGGTCTCCATCAAGCACAACAGCAACAGGATTTCCTTTAAAAGGTACTTTTGTAAATACATCAACTTGTTGAAAAGGAATGCTTTGTGTCATATTAATTTCCTCCTAGTAGTCGTAAAGGGTGTTTTATTTATTCCGAGTATATCAATCTCTTTTTTAATCAGCTAGAGAAAAGTAAACAAAATATAAAGAATGTAAGAATTGACTAGTAACTCCATTTCGGTGCTGTAAAATAATGAATGGGGCGTCGAGAAAAGAAATGGAGTTAAGTACATGAGAAAAATAATGATTATATTAGTTATCGCATTGCTTGGAATTGTTTGGTATGTTATTGCAAGTCAAAAAAATATAGCATTAGAAAATAAAGTTTATTAAGAAGATGAAGTAGAAGAGGCAATCAGTACTTTGAATTTTGACTTTAAATTACCAAGCTATATGCCTGAAGGTTCAAAAGCAAAAGGGGCAGTTGTTTATACATTAGCAGAGCAAATGACTATCGTTCTGCATTATAACTATGACGGTGATAATTTTTTTGAGTTAACAGCATTTCGTACAGAGGATTCTTTACAAGATTTTGTAGAAGTTATTGAAGCGTTCGATTGGAAAGATGCTGAAATTGATGGTTTGTCTGCATTGATTGGTGAATCTAAAAAGATAACAGATAAACGAGTGTTAATGAAAACAGAAGATAATATTATTTTTGAAGTAGTTTCATCTACGCTTACCGAAGAGGAATTAATTCGTATTTTAGAATCGATTTAAAAATAGGAAGAGGGAAGAGTTATTCATTTCCCTCCAGTTTATTTAATCAGTAGTAACACACCAAGGATAACAAGTAAGATAAATATTAAATGGATAAATTTTTCGCTAGGAATATGTTCATATATCCATCTTCCCAGTCGTGCAGCTAGTAAAATAAATGGTAAAGATAATCCAAAAAGAATAAAAGTATCGATAGACCATAATCCACCAATAGCATGACTAGCTACAATAAACAAACCAACAATTAAAAAATAGGACTGCATAGTTCCGCGAAATACTGCTGGGGTCCATTCCTTGAGTGTACCAAATACTACAATTGGTACACCATGGGAGTTATATGCACTACCTAAAATTCCAGAGATAAAACCTACTGGAATGGATAAGTAACGTGTTTGAAACTTTACGGTAATTTCCTTTTTTATCACGAGACGTATGATCAAAGAATACGAACCATAAATAATTAGGAATATTCCAAGTGCGGTCATGATGATTGATGCCGGTACAAATAGAATAAATAAAATACCTACAGGAATACCAAGAATTGCACCAATCACTAGTCTTTTTAGTTCTACACGATCAACTTGTTGCCAGTCTTTAAATGCAGCTAATAAGGCAACAATCAATCCAACTAGAGCAATTAAGGAAATAGATAGATGTAAATCAATTGGTAATAATGCGAGTAATGGCATGCTAACTACTGCTTCGCCAAATCCAAAAGTAGCACGAGTAAGGGCACCGAGAAATACAATTAAGATGATTAGGATTATGATGGATGTAGACATAATTGCCTCCAATAATATGTAAAATTTCTCTTATCTAGTAAATTGTTAGAAGAGAAGAAGTATATTTAACTTTTTTGAGTCTGTTCTAGTTTTTTCCGTAGCTGTTCTGCTGCAACAAGCGCACGAACATCCTGGGTGATTTCTCCAGGTGCATTTGCTTCTCCAATAATATAGTCCTCAAAGGTCATTCCCATAAAATCAAAGATATGCTTGAATTGTTGAATCATGGGCAATCCTTTAATATACGGAGAGTCTCCACCTACTGCAATAACATAGGTATGCTTTTTAGCTATCTCTTCTTTAAAGGTGGGGCGATTTTCATCGCGCATCATATGTGACCAACGATCAATGAAATTTTTCATAATTCCAGTCATGGTATACCAATAAATGGGAGTGGAAAAAATCAGAATGTCATGTGCTAAAACTTTATCAATGACAGTATTGTAATCATCATCAATGTCAGAAAAACCTTCTGGATCATGCCTTTTATCAATAATAGGCTCAATATGATATTCAGATAAATATATTTCTTCAACCTCAAGGTGAAGTGTAGCTAACTTTGTAAGTGATTCTGTATTTCCATTTGGTCGATTTCCTCCGTATATTACTGCAATAGACAAATTCAATCCCTCCAATTAAATTTAAAGTAACTAATTCTAGTCTATCATGACAATAAGTGTATTTAAAGAAATGAAGAGCCTTATCATTTTTAATTATCATAAATTGGTGGTACTTTATAAAGGGGTATTTTTATTCAAAATAGAAAACTGGGGGACACGAGATGTTTGCATTATTTCTAGTTGTGGTTTTTAGCGTCTTTGGTAGTATGAATTGGCTTATCGCTAGAACAATAGCGATGCAATTTCCTAACCACAAATTATTGATATACATGATTGTTATTTTATTCGCGTTAACTAGTGTGATTTCCATGGTTTTACGAGATTTATCAATTATGAATTTCATTGGCACCATTGGTCATTATTGGATTGCGGTTAGTTTTTTAGGTCTAGTTGTTTACGGTATTTTTGCACTTATTCCAAAGGATACATTTTGGTTAAGCACAGCAATCTTGGTACTTCTCTTAGGTATCGGTATTTACACCGCCCAGTCACTGAAACAGACAGATTATCAAATAAAGCTTGCTAAAGATACAGAAAATATGCGAATAGCTTTGATTAGTGATACACATTTAGGTTATGTGAATGGGGCAAAAAAACTAGAGACAATCGTAGATAGAGTAAATGCAACAAATCCAGATGTTATATTAATTGCAGGAGATTTATTTGATAGCAGTGTGAACACCATATATAATTTAGATGGTGTACGGGAAGCATTAAATAATTTCAAATCAACGTATGGTACATATTTAGCATGGGGAAATCATGATGCTGGGAATACTTTTCAAGAGATGAAAGAAATAATTGACCAGACAGATATTGTCCTCTTAGAAGATGAATACATAGATGTAGGTCCTTTTGTTGTGATTGGAAGAAGGGATATCCAGCCAATTGGTGAACAAGGAGGAGAACGTTTGCCAATGGATGATGTAGTACAAGATGCAGACCTTACAAAGCCCGTTTTTGTTATAGATCATCAACCATCAGAGGTTAATGAATATGAGGATTATGTCGATTTAATTGTTTCTGGACATACACATCATGGACAAATCTTCCCATTTAATTATATTACCAATGCAATTTTTCCAATTGATTACGGTATCATGCAAAAAGAAAATGGTACCTATGCCATTGTTACTTCAGGTGCTGGGTTTTGGGGACCACCAATTCGTTTAGGAACAAAAAGTGAATTTGTTATTATTGAAGTAGAATAGGAGATAACTGAGACTGGGACAAAAGAATTTATTACTTAATTAATTCCGAACATAAATTGTGCAAATAATCGCTTCGGAAATATACTTCGCTTTCCATGGGCGGCTGGTGAGCCTCGACGGACAGGACGTCCTAATGCAGACGTTGCCACAGGACGTGGCGTACTCGTCAGCCTCGTGCTAAACGCACTCCGGGGTCTCGCCTAAGCCTTCCTCCCATAGGAGTCTACGTATATTTCCTACGCTTTATTAGAATATTGTTCGGATTTCAAACTTAGTTTTTTCCTTGTGTCCCAATTTCTATTAATATTGCCAAATATCTTTAAAGTAAGTAGATAAAAGCCCATTCCCTGGGAAAAACTGAGATAAATGAGCTTGAATTTCTTTTTCAATTTCTTTGTACCTCTGATTTACAACTATTGAATTTCCTAGAAAAGTATATTCAAAGATTAATTGGTCAGGATCTGTTTGATAAGCTTTAGCAAGCATTTCTGTTCCAATTTCTTCTTTCTTCTTGAAATCACCGAAAAGATAGGGGAATTGAGAAATCATATAGCCAAATAACCAGTTGAAAATAGCATCATTTTGGAAGTGCCTTTCTCCATAATGGTACACTTCTATTAATAATTTCTGAAATTCAGCTTCATCTATTTGTTGTTCTGAAGAGACATCTTCTACTAATATATACCAACAAAGAAATCCTAATTTACATGCGATTTTTGTGTCATTTTTCTGTTCTAACCATTGTTGGTATAAATGATTTTTAGCATCGTTCCATTGCTGATTCTCTTCAAGTATATCTGTTTCGGGCAATGTCCAATTAATCATAAGCTTGCTCCTTATTATGTTTCTGCTCTTACGGAAATAATTTCTATAACATTTCCATAGGTACGTCGAATTATTTTTCTAGCCGTAGCTGTAGTACGAGCAGTAACTCGATCATGTTTTGTTACCCCATCTTTTTCCAATGTAACTATAAAACATTTAGCACCACACTTCATTTTCATAGTCCTTTCTTCGTGATTCTTTAAAAGTCATATTGTGCTTCTTTTTCTAGTCTGACTTTCTCTGTAATTTCACTTTGAGTTATTGTATCTTCGATTAATCTTTCTAAGCGGAATAATATATCATCATTAATGATTTCTTGTCGCAGAAAATCTTTTTCTTCAATAAATACAAAGGTTTGAACGATTTGTGCTTTCATATAAGATAAAATCGGCTTTAACTGTTGTTCTGCCACTAGATAATGTTTTGATGATCCTGCAGTAACAACAATACTTACAGCTTTATCACGGAAGGCATGAACAGGAAGTAGATCAAAAATATTTTTAAGCGCAGCTGGTATAGATGCTTGGAAAATAGGTGTACCAATAATGAGTGCATCAGCATTCATTATGGTTTCTAAAACATATTTTGTATCTCCGTCATATTCAAAGTAATTACGGCCATCGCTGAAAGGTAATACGTATTTTGCTAAATCAAGAAAATCAACTTGATGTTCAGGATAATGTTGCTTTAACATTTGTTCTACGACTTCCATTGCTGTTTTTGTTTTTGAGCCAATATTGGAACCTGATAATACGACGATCTTCATTTATAAGCCTCCATTATTTTGCAGTATGTTTTTTTATTGCAGGAATAATATGATTCCCAATAATTTCAATGTTTTTCATAATTTTATCAAAAGGAACGCCACCAAAATCAATCTGCGCCATAAATCGTTGCATATCATATAATTCATGCTGATATAGCAGTTTTTCAATAATTTGGTTTTTATCCCCAACCATTAAAGCATCACGAGGATCCGGTGCTTGTGCAAACTGTTGTTTAGGATAACCAGAACCACGGATAGCCATAAATCCACGATTTAAATGTGGATACATTCCTTGTAGAGCTTCTTTTGTAGTATCTGCTACAAAGAAAAGACTTGTTGTAGAAATAGGCAATGTAGCTGGATCGAATCCGTTTTCTGTAGCAGCCTGTCGATAAGCTTCAACAGAGGGTTTAAAGTTTATTGCTGGGCCACCTAAGGTTGTTAATGCCATTGGAATTCCCATATAACCTGCTTTGATTGCACTTGCTGGTGGACCACCAACAGCACGCCAAATCGGTAAGAAATTATCTTTAGGCTGTGGTAGAATTTGAGCATTTGTTAAGGGAGCACGAAATTTTCCCTCCCAGTTAATAGTATTTTCTTCATTTAATTTTATTAAAAGCTCTAATTTTTCCTCGAAAATTTCTTCATAATCTTGCAAGTCAACACCAAGTAGTTGATAAGCGCCAACACGAGAGCCTCGACCAGCTACGATTTCTGCACGTCCGTCAGAAATAAGGTCGATTGTTGCAAAATCCTCATAAACACGAACAGGATCCGCAACACTTAATACTGTAGCAGAGCTAGTGATTTTTATCTTTTCTGTAGCTTGTGCAATGGCTCCTAAGACTACTGTATGTGCTTGGGTTGTAAAAAAGTTTTGGTGGCTTTCACCGACCCCGAATACATCAATACCAGCTTCTTCAGCTAATTTACTTGCTTCAATTAATTCTGTGATCCGTTGTTGAGCAGAGATACGAGATTCGGTAATTGGATTAATCATGTGGTCTCCAAGTGAATATAAACCAAATTCTAATCCATTATTTTGTTGAATACGATATTTTTCCATATTAGTCCTCCTCAATTGGTGTAAGTTTAGCTTCTATTTCCGCACGTCGGTTTTCTAAAAAGACAGGTAAATCTAGCTGATTTCCAAGTGTCTCCACATCGCTATCTCGCGTGAAACCAGGTCCATCTGTAGCAATTTCAAATAGAATTCCATTTGATTCACGAAAGTAGAGACTGTGAAAATAAAAACGATCAATAATTCCAGTCGAATGAAAACCACGTTGTTTTATCTGTTCTTCCCAATAATGAAGTTCTTGGACATTGTTTACTCGAATGGCGAGATGATGAATGCTACCACGGCCAGGTTTTTCTGAAGGGCCATCCATTTGCTTAATTAAAATTTCACCGAAAATCTCGCCCTCTATGGATTGCAGAATGGCTTCTTTTTCATTATTTAATATTTCGATATAACCAAAGATTTCTTGAAGTGTTTGATTAAGCTTCTTTAATCTTTTTACTGTGATTTCAACTGTTCCCATGCCTTGGATCTGATGGACTTCAGGGACAGGAGAGTGCTCCCATGTTTCCCAATGAGCGAGCTTTGCTTCACCTGCTACTTGTAAGCTAAGGCGCAATCCTTCTTTATCTTCAAAATGAATAGCAGGACGATTTGCATAAGTGATGATGTCAGAATGATCTATATTAAATTCCATAAAACGTTTTTTCCAATAATGTAAGCTCTCGATAGATGGGACAATTAAACCAATTCTCGTAATCGCATTGGTGCCACGATGCGTTGAACCAGCATAAGGCATTTCAAAAAAGGTTAATTCTGTGCCAGGACTTCCAGTTCTATCCCCATAAAATAAATGGTACATAGAGGGATCATCTTGGTTTACAGTAATTTTCACACGACGAAGTCCAAGAATATCACGATAGAAATAATTATTCTGTTTTGCATGTTTCGTTATCATTGAAATATGATGATGTCCAGGGATTGTATACATAAAGATTGCCTCCAAATATTATTTTAATAACGTTCTGCCATTTTCTTTTCACTGTTCTTCTGTACTTTAGATATTAATGTGTATAAAGTTTTTTGTTCTTCTTTTGTTAAGCAATCATCAAAGAAAGAGGATTGAAAAGCCAATTGCTGCGTAAAGGATTGCTTTAATTTTTCTACACCTTTATTTGTTAAAGAAATTGTTTTTGTTTTCCATTCTTGCTTTCTCTCTATAAATTGATCTTTCTCTAGACGGGAAAGCATACGGGAAATACCCCCTTGACTGACAGTTACCCGTTTAGCCAATTCATTCTGTGTTAATGGTCCATAGGTGGAAATTTGCATAAGTACATCAAATTGTGCAGTTGTTAGATTAAATTGCTTTAGAAATTCATTGGATAGTAAATTACTTTGATGTGTAAAACGGCTAATTCTTAACCAAATTAAGGAGCCTAAAGTGTTTTTTTTCATTTTGTGCTACATCCTTTCTATCCATGTCTCGTCTATCACTTTACAAGTCAAATGATAAGAAGTCAATATTCCTGCTCACATTTAGTGATTTGACAATTGAATAGCTATTCGCTATCTTTGAATTAACGTAAATTGACGAAAGGGTGAGCCAATTACATGAAGTATTAATCCTATTAATGAAATCAAACAATAAAAGGTAAACAGCAAAAGCATATTGTATTTTGTATATGATTCATACGTGAACTTGCGAATGAATATATGCTAAATATAATCAAGCTACTTTTTACGAAATGGTTGCTTGAGCTTTTTAACCTGCCTTTTAATGTTTTATTCAGGATAGGATTATATTTCTGTAGTTGTCTCTAAATTGTTTAATTTTAGGGATCTCTATCTGCGTATGTCTCCTATTCTGAAAAAAATAGGAGACATTTTTTTGTAGAGTAATAAAGTATAGAAAATTGCGTAATTTAATGCTTATTCAGATCTAGCGCTGTCTAGCTCCGAGCGCCAAAAACTAAGAGATTTCGCGTCACGCCCTACAATAAGTCAACATCGGTTCGTGACCTCACCGTGTTTCCTTTATCTCGGTTGTGCCACTCCAATCTCTTACGTTTTTAAGCGGGCGCTCTGCGCTTTTCGTTCTCTCTGAAATTTGAGACAGGAGTGAAAAATATGCTATTATTAAAGGCTTTTCAATTAAAATATTCTATTGCTGAAAGACAGCTTTTGGATATTCAGGAATTAAAGATTTATCGACAGGATCGTATCGGTTTAATTGGGATAAACGGAAGTGGGAAAACGACTTTATTAAAAGCATTAGCTAACGAACAACAAATTGAAACAGGAACTATTATTCATCACGCGTCTTATGCTTGGATACCACAGTGGAAGGATAATAATACTTCAGAAAGTGGTGGAGAGGTTACACAAAGATATATACAAGAAGCACTAAATAAGCATCCTGATTTATTACTAGCTGATGAACCAACAACGAATTTAGATACGATAAATATTGAAGAATTAGAAAGTAGCCTGCAGGAATGGGATGGTGCATTCATCATCGTTTCTCATGATCGTGTGTTCTTGGATGCTTTATGTACAACAATATGGGAGCTTGATGATGGAAAATTAACGATTTATAAAGGAAATTATAGTGATTATGTAGAGCAGAAGAAGCATGAACGAAGAAATCAGGAGCTTGCTTATGAAAAATATGTCCGTGAGAAGAAACAATTAGAAAATGCGATACAGTTAAAAGAAATAAAAGCGAATCGTGCAACAAAAAAGCCAAAACGTGTAAGTAATTCTGAGGCAAGTATCATAGGTGCAAAACCTTATTATGCGAATAAGCAAAAGAAATTAAGGAAAACAGCAAAAGCATTAGAAACACGTTTAGAAAAATTAGAGGTTGTTGAGAAAACAAAAGAAAATCCTTCATTAAAGATGGATGTATTCAATCATGAGCATTTTCATCGTCGAATTATTCTTCGTATAGAGGATGTTTCTGCCGCTATTGAAGATCGTATCTTGTGGAAACATGCTAATTTTCAAGTATATGGTGGTGATAAGCTAGCTATTATAGGAGATAATGGAGTAGGAAAAACAACTTTTTTAAGAAAAATTATCCAACAGGATGAAGGAATTTCTCTATCACCAGCTGTGAAAATTGGTTATTTTAGTCAAAATTTAAATACTTTAAATGAAAAACAAACGATACTGGAAAATGTACAAATAAGCTCCGTGCAGTCTGAAGCACTCATTCGTACGGTTTTAGCACGAATGAATTTTGTAAAAGATGATGTATATAAGACTGTTCACGTTTTAAGTGGAGGAGAGCGGGTGAAGGTAGCACTTGCAAAAGTACTTTTAAGTGAAGCAAATATATTAATTCTCGATGAACCAACCAATTATTTAGATGTGAATGCTATGGAGGCTTTAGAGTCATTACTTGTTGAATATGAAGGTACTGTCATTTATGTATCTCATGACCGAAGATTTATTGAAAAAACAGCTACGCGGATTATTGAAATTGTTGAACAAAAAGTCAAGGTTTTTGAAGGAACTTACCAACAATTTATAGAAAGTAAAAAAACAAAGCCTAAAGAAGATAATAGGGATCAATTATTGCTTATTGAAACACAAATAACAGAAGTTTTAAGTCGTTTAAGTATTGAACCTTCAGCTGCATTAGAAAATGAATTCCAACAATTATTGCAGAAAAAACGAGACATACAAAATAATTAGTTAATAGTTATCTAAGCTTTTTGTGAAGAAAATAAACTCCCTCTAATATAGAGAAGCAATCAGCTTCTGGATTAGAGGGAGTTTTGAATTTAAAACAATGGTATATGTATGTATTTGGCAATTAAAAAATGTACCAAATGGCATTTAAATATGCATGCCACTTGTCACTTCAAATTATTGATGCAATAAAGACTCTTTATAACGAAAACTATCTCCTTTAAAAACAAGTAAATGAGAATGGTGAATCAGGCGGTCAATGACAGCTTCTGTTAGAATCGGGTCGCCAAAAACATGATTCCATTGACCGAATTGAAGATTGGTTGTAATCACTATACTTCGGTTTTCATAACACATAGAAATCACTTGAAATAAAAGCTCTGCTCCTTCTTTGTTTAACGGAATATAGCCGAGCTCATCAAGTATTAAAAGGTCTAGCTTTTCGATTTGTTTCATCAGCTTTGGTAGAGTGTTTTTCTGGTTTGCTTCAATTAGTTTATTAACCAAGCCTGCCACTGTATAGAACTTTACCTGGCTGCCAAATCTATGTATGGCATTTAAGGATAGTAATGTTGCCAAATAAGTCTTTCCTGTACCGACACCACCGTATAAAATAAGGTTTTCCCTCTCCTTAATAAAGTCACCATTAATGACAGCTGTACGTTCAATTCCTTGTGGAATTTGTATATGTTCCCATTGGAAAGGAGTAGAACCTGTCTTCGGTAGCTGAGCTTGACTTAGTAATAAATTAACTTTTCTTTCTTCTCGATTTTGGACTTCCTTTTCAAAAAGCTTTAATAGGTACTCTTCATTTGTTTCTGCTTCTATTTGATTAAAATTCTCTCTAATCCAACTTAACTTTAGTCGCTTTGCGTAGGCTTGTATTTGCTCGTTCATTCACTCGTACCCCCTTGAAAGAAAGCATCGTAATGAGAAAGCCCACGAGTTGCGCTAGGTACTGTTGGAACATTAAGACGAGGAGTAATCGCCTCATAAGATGTACCTTGATTTAGTAGAGAATAGAAACAATGCTTGATTTGATCCGCACTAGGATGACCATGTGAAGAAGCTAACTCTAATGCCTCATTCAATAAAGTAAAATCATCATTTTTTAAGAGCGTAGCTAAAAGACGTAAAACTTCTTTCTGCTCTTCTTCTGTACAATCTCTTAAAAAGTTGGACCATTCAAGGGGAAATTGGTCATATAAACTAGAATATTTAATTGCCTTTGGACGTTTTGATAGTAAGTGTAAATATGGTTGCCAGTTCATCGACCTTCTTTTTACTCCATATAAACGAGAATGCTTTACAATAACCTGACGTTCTTCGTTCAATACAATAATAGAGTTATAGGTTACACAAATATTTATGCGCTGCTTGGCAAATCTAGGCGACGTTGAATATTCCTTGTTATCGATGTTTATAATCCCGTATTTATCTGCCTTCACTTCCTGATAACGCACACATTCAAACTTCTTCTCAGGAAGGATAAGCCATTCCTTTTTGTCTTCCTTATATAACTCTGATTGAAGCGTTTCTTTTAAGTAGTGTGGACGATTTCGGTCTTCCTCTGCGCATTGCCAAAGTGTTTCATTAAATTGGTCGAGATCCACTATGGTGCACTCGGGTAATAAGAAGTTATTTCGAACATATTTCACCATTGCTTCAACGTGTCCTTTTTCATTCCCCTTCCCAGGATTACAAAATTCGTAACTGAACCCATAGTGTAAGACAAAACGTTCAAATGTATCAGTGAGTTCACGTTCACCCTTACCTTTTATCTTTTTCACAGCGGGGGATAAGTTATCGAATCGTATCGTTGTCGGCACACCACCCATATAGTGAAACATACGTTGTAGACCCTCTAGTAAACACTCAGTGTTTTCCGAAGGAAATACCTGAAACAGGAATGAATTACTGTACGGAAATGACATCACTAAATACGGTAGGTCTATTATCTCTGATTCATATAAGAAGGGTGCTGTACCAAAATCAACTTGTGCTGTTCCTGGTATGGATTCAAGAGGTAATGAAGCTCCTTCTATATATTCTTTTAGCTCTTTCTTCCTTCTTGAAACATAGTCACGAACTGTACGTGCAGAACCTTCGAAGCTATGAAACTTAACTAACTGCTCGTACATTCTTTTGGCAGTTCTATGATTCTTCTTTTTCTTTTTTAAGTCTTCTCGAATCCACTTATCTAAAATAGGCTTCACTGGATCCATCACTCTAGAGCTTCTTTTCTGTGGTTTTTTTACTGGAAACTCTTCTTGATTCGCATACTTAGAAACTGTACGAGGATCCAGCTCCATCTTTCTTGCCACACTGGAATAAGTTCCACCTTTTTGATTCACTTCATGTCTGATATAATCAATTTGTGCCACTGCTAACATCTCCTAATAGCCTCCTGTTAAACGTTGTTGGTCCAACGAGGAGTTTAAAGTTATTTTGAGAAGTTGACAAGTGGCTTTTTTAATTTGTGTAGGGCCCTCCGGGCCCTACACAAATTAACTGCCATTCCCTACATATTTAGTTTGCCATAAACAATATGTATGAGTGCTAATTTCTAGATTGAATCCATTGTATAATTTCAGCATTCGGTTCGCTATCGTATTCTTTTTTCATCATAGTTTGTAAATTTATAAATTCTTCTTTAACTAAGTTATCATAATTTAGTAAATCTAATAATTTTATAATAGAGAAATAGATTTCTTCATCAAAGCTTGAGATTGATTTTGCTTTATAATTCAATGCTAAGGCACGATGGTACTGCTTGGTGTTAATCAAGTGTTCAGTCAGTGTTTCTAAGACGTTTTTCCACTGTAGGTGGTAATTAATCTGTTCCGGTTTTGCCCATAGATAACCTTCATTTTCTAATAAAGGACCCTTATATAGATCTAGCAACTTGGACCAATTTGAATACGTGTAGGGTTCATTAATTATTCTATCCCATTCATTAATATCAAGAACTATTTCATTCATAACCAGTTTATAGGCATTATTTTTAGAGATGATAGAGATATCAAACTCTATTTGTTTCAAAAGCTTTCGAATCTGATGAATTGTAGTATAAAGTAAATCAAATGCATTCTTCATATCTAAATCGCTAAAAAAGTTATCAATAAGATAATCTTTTTTTATTTCCTCATTTTGTCGCAATAAAAGAAAAGTGAATATTTCCTTGGCCTTTGCTGTTCTCCAACTAATTTCTAATGGAAGCTCATTTTTATAAAAAACAATATCTTTAAAAAGTGAAATACGTTTTATATTCTGTTGAATTATTTCACATTTACTTAAGGTTTGGTATAAACGCTCTTTTTTCACAGGTTTAAGTAAATAATCAATAATATTTATATTAAAAGCTTCCACTGCATGATCAGGAGTTTTAGAAATAAATACAACATAAGCCAATGCACATGTCTGTTTGATTTGTTTTGCAAACTCAAAATGAGAAGAAGTTTGCGAGTCAATATCAATGAATATAAGAGACACCTCATTTTGAACAATATAATGATATGCCTTTGAAGCTTCATTAAAGTGCAATATTGTTGGTGTCCTCAATTGCTTGTTTTGGTTTAACAATTCAGTCAATTCTTCGAGAAAAGAATCCTCTGAACGATAATCTTCATAACTTACAAAGACAATTTTCATTAAACTCTTCTCCTTTGTGTGAATTTTATTGGGAATGTAATAGGAATTATGAGTATGATTAGCTGCGAGTGTTTCAACCTTACAAAATCCTTAATTTATTGTTACATGTTTATTATCGCATAATTTGTTAAAAAAAAACAAATATCAACATAATTATGAAAGGTTAGTAGTTATTGAAACAGCGTAATAATAGGATTTTCTATAATTATTTCAGAAATAGTTCAGTAATAGTTCAGTAATAGTTTAGAAAGGGTTTAGTTAATAGACGTAATATTGTAAAAGTAAAATAATATTTCGAAATTTATAATAATAGGATAGGAGGAAATACTTTTGAAAAAATCTTCACAGATTGATTTTAAGAAAAGATTAGATGTTAAAAGGAAGATTAAGCTTAAAGCAATAGCACCAGCGTTTGTAGCGGCAACCTTAGTGCTTTCTCCAGTTTCAGTACATATAGGAGAGACAATAAGCTTTAGTCAACATACGGTAGATGCAGCGACACTAGCCGAGGTTAATTTATTACAAAGCACAGATGTTACAGCAACTTCATTTGGAGCACCTGAAGACAATACATTCTCGCTGAATATTAATGGTCAAGCACTTGCGAATTTAGAAGTATTAGGGCCTGAGAGAAAAGCAGTTTTCCAAGTAGATTTAGATTCAATTCCAGCTGAACTCCGCGATCAAATCACAATTGACGCGAGTGGTACTGCGAATGTAAAGGTAGATTTAACGGCATTCACAATGGATGATTTACCGACTGTACAAGCATTGTTACAAGGAATCACTGGAACAGCAACAGGTGTTGTAAGTCAAGTATTAGAGACAGTTGATCGTTTACAATCATCTATTATTCCAGAAAGTCTCTTAACAATAAATGGGATAAGTGAATTAAGCCAAGCAGTAGATGCTTTGAATAATTTAGATGAGGCAATTGCTGGGGTTTTACAATATGATGCAGATGTAGCAATTGTAGATGAGGGTAATGGCGCATTTTCAGTAGATTTCTCTAGTGGGTTAGGTGAGAACCTACGTGTTTCAATCGAGAATATCATTATAGAAACATTACAAAATGTTGTTGACGCGGCAAGCGCAGTTGAGATTCAAATTTTACCTGGTGCAGAAAATATTCCAGGTGTTGGTTTAATTATTGGTGGCTTAAATACTGCAATTAATAACACATTAGGTGCGGTTACTGATTTAGGACAAGCTGCTACAGATTTAATTGAGGAAATTGGCCAAGGTTCACTTGATTTAGCAAATTATGTTGGAAAAATACAAGCATTAGGTCAATTTAATGTGACAGTACCACAAGTACGAGTAAATGCCCCAATTTGTTTAGTTGGTGGAGAAGAGACAGTTAATGTTGATGTTAAAGGTGCGATTGTAGCTACAAATGTGATTGATATAGAATTGCTATCTAGCATTCAGGATTCGGATACGGTCGCAGTAGTTGTAGATTGTGACGATACTGATGCTGACGCCGATGCGGATGCCGACGCTGATGCAGATGCCGACGCTGACGCCGATGCGGATGCCGACGCAGATGCCGACGCTGATGCAGATGCCGACGCTGATGCAGATGCTGACGCCGATGCGGATGCAGATGCCGACGCTGATGCAGATGCTGACGCCGATGCGGATGCCGACGCTGATGCGGATGCTGACGCCGATGCGGATGCCGACGCTGACGCCGATGCGGATGCCGATGCGGATGCCGACGCTGATGCGGATGCTGACGCTGATGCCGATGCGGATGCCGACGCTGATGCGGATGCCGACGCTGATGCGGATGCCGACGCTGATGCGGATGCCGATGCGGATGCCGACGCTGACGCCGATGCGGATGCCGACGCTGATGCGGACGCTGATGCGGATGCCGATGCGGATGCCGACGCTGATGCAGATGCTGACGCCGATGCGGATGCGGATGCAGATGCTGACGCCGATGCGGATGCTGACGCCGATGCGGATGCCGACGCTGATGCAGATGCCGACGCTGACGCCGATGCGGATGCCGACGCTGATGCAGATGCCGACGCTGATGCAGATGCTGACGCCGATGCGGATGCAGATGCCGACGCTGATGCAGATGCTGACGCCGATGCGGATGCCGACGCTGACGCCGATGCGGATGCCGACGCTGATGCGGATGCTGACGCCGATGCGGATGCCGACGCTGATGCCGATGCGGATGCCGACGCTGATGCGGATGCTGACGCTGATGCCGATGCGGATGCCGACGCTGATGCAGATGCTGACGCCGATGCGGATGCTGATGCAGATGCTGACGCCGATGCGGATGCCGACGCTGACGCCGATGCGGATGCCGACGCCGATGCGGATGCCGACGCTGATGCGGATGCTGACGCTGATGCCGATGCGGATGCCGACGCTGATGCGGATGCCGACGCTGATGCGGATGCCGACGCTGATGCCGATGCTGACGCTGATGCGGATGCCGACGCTGACGCCGATGCGGATGCCGACGCCGATGCGGATGCGGATGCTGACGCTGATGCCGATGCGGATGCCGACGCCGATGCGGATGCCGACGCTGATGCAGATGCTGACGCTGATGCAGATGCTGACGCCGATGCTGACGCCGATGCTGACGCTGATGCGGATGCGGATGCCGACGCTGATGCGGATGCCGACGCCGATGCGGATGCCGACGCAGATGCCGACGCTGATGCGGATGCCGACGCCGATGCGGATGCCGACGCAGATGCGGATGCCGACGCAGATGCGGATGCCGACGCTGATGCCGACGCTGATGCTGACGCTGATGCTGATGCAGATGCTGACGCCGATGCGGATGCAGATGCTGACGCTGATGCGGATGCTGATGCTGACGCCGATGCGGATGCTGATGCGGACGCCGATGCTGATGCGGATGCTGACGCCGATGCGGATGCTGACGCCGATGCAGATGCGGATGCTGACGCCGATGCAGATGCAGATGCTGACGCCGATGCGGATGCCGACTCAGACAATGACTCGGATTCCGATAGTGATAACGGTGCAGGTAGTGATAAGGATAAAGATGGTACTAAGGGTGATGGTGAGAAATTACCAGAAACATCTACAAATATGTTTAACAATGCATTAGCAGGATTAGTAGCATTGTTTGCTGGATTAGGTGGATTGCTCTTTAAACGCCGCCGTTCAGAAGAGAAGTAATAATGAGTTGAAAAATAAGCCTATATTGAGATCTCAATATAGGCTTATTTTAAACAATAGAAAAGTATAATATTTTTCTAGTTTCATACAAATTATAATTATTTAAATAAGCTACTTAGAAATTTACTTTACATATGATGAAAGGAGTTTGGGACCATGTCAGAATTAACCAACTTACAACAATTCAACACAGCAATAGAAAGATTTTTGACGAAAAAGCAATTAGAATGGATGAGTACAATCCCTGTGCCAGAAATTAAAGGTAGAAAGAAAGCAATTGTATTTATTTCTATTGGACAACTAAATCAACGCGCTAAGGTATTCCGTCAGTCTTCTAATCATTCCTTTCAACAAGCAGTTCAAAAAGTATTAGAGCAAGTTCAAAAATGGGTGAGGAAAAACCAACCTAATTTATCCTCGATTAAAATAGATTTTGTGCATGATATCAAGCAAATCTCATATAAAGATCTGGAAAAAATGATACTTCAATATAAGAAAAACTACTTTCGTTATGGTATTTCCTTCAATGAAGATTTTTCCTTATCCTTTTTGGAACAAGAGATAAATGGAAATGCATTTATTCGCGAATCTAAACAGGGTAAACTTGCTATTGATGAAACGAATATTCGTCATTATTTAAAAATTAATCGTTATAAAATTTTTAATTTTAATTTGCGTTTGTTATCTAGAAGACCTTTTTATTTATTTAATACGTATGGATTTTTCTTTAATATGCTTGAAGATCGTAAATGGATAGAGCTGTACAGCGGAGAATTAACAAATGGAATCCGTAAAATTCCAAATTTGAAACGCGAAATTGAAAGAATCATTAAGAAATCTACTTATTATTTAAAAAGACAAGTACAATTTTCTGGGAAATTTAATTATGGGTACTTCTCTGCATTTGCAAAAAATATTGGTACCTATAATATACTTCGTCATGCTAGTTCATTGTATTCCATGCTTGAAGGCTATGAAGTAATAAAAGATAAGAAGATTCTTGATGCGGCGAGTAAAAGTCTAAAATATTTAATTGATTTTTCGCTTATTTATAAGGATAGGCAAACAGCTTATATTGTAGATCAGGCAAATGATCATGAAATTAAGTTAGGTTCAAATGCTACAGCCATTTTAGCGATTACAAAATATACGACAGTATCAAATGATGATAGCTACATGGTATATGCAAAACATCTTGCTAACGGAATACTATCAATGAAAGATCCTAATGATAATCATTTCTACCATGTTCTAAAATATCCAGAGTTTGAAACGAAGGAAAAATTTAGAATCATTTATTATGAAGGCGAAGCTATATTTGCTTTGCTTCGACTGTACCAGATTGATCGTGATGAGAAATGGTTAGAAGCAGTGAAGGATTATTTTGAGATATTTATTGCAGAGGATTATTGGAAATATCATGATCATTGGCTAAGCTATGCAGTGAATGAGTTAACAGACCATGTTCCAGAAGATAAATATTTTCAATTTGGTTTAAAAAATTGCAGTGAGAGACTAGAGTTTATCTATCATCGAAATACAACATTCCCTACATTTTTAGAGTTAACGATGGCAGCATATAAAATGGTTAAGAAAATTAAACAAATGGACAAGGGATATTTATTAGATGGCTTTAATGAATCATTTTTAAATAAAACAATTGATAAACGTGCGGAATATCAAAGAGTTGGATTTATGTATCCGGAATTGGCAATGTATTTCAAAGTTCCAGAGCTAGTATTAGATGGATTCTTTATTAGGCACCATTCCTTCCGTGTAAGAATTGATGATGTAGAACATAATTTATCTGGTTATATTCAATATTTACTATATCGAATTCCTGATTTAGATGAGCAGGAACAAAAAATTCCTTATTTATTAGAAGTATAGCAAGAGAAGGATTCTTTAAAGAAAGAGAAAAGTTTTTTAAACATACGAATAACTTCTCTGTAATTAGAGATTAGATGGACTAAATAATGCGTAAATAGTGGGAATGACAGAGGCTGAGACAAAAGTGGTTTTTATCTCGCAAATTAAAAATATCATTTATGTGGGATAGCCACTTCATAAATATACTCCGCTTTCCGTGGGTTTAACCTCAGCCTCGAAAAAAGAAGGCCCTTTTGTCTGCGGGTCTTTATACTTCGTTTTTCTGCAGGAGCTATGTATATTTACCACGTTCTATCAGCATTTTGTTTGGCTTCTATACGATACACTTGTCTCAACCTCATTTAGATAATAATATTTAAAAAAATTAATCAATAAGATAGCTGATGAAGTTTTAACCGATTTAGTGGTCAGAATAATTAAAACTTAGAGGTGTAATATGAAAAATTACTACGACAAACAGACAATTGAAACACTTCTCCAAGGTTATTGGTATAGGGCTCCTCAAAATAATTGGCAAGCTGATAATGTATGCATTGCGCATGGACAAGTGAAAATGGAAAAGGATAAGAGGGTTCTTTTCATTGCAATGGATTCCGATACATGGCATAAAGGCTCTAAAAATAAGAACTACTATGCTGGATGGAAAGATACCCATCAACTTCTGCCTAGTATAGAAAAGAAGCTTAGTGGTGTAATTACACAGCGCCCAGTAGAAGATCTAAGTATTCCCCAATTTATAGTTGAAAATACTTATGAAGCAATTGGAATCTTAGGGAGTTATGCTTTCCAGCAATTCCTTGGAAAAACGATAGGAGTTACAGGAACTGCCGGAAAATCTACAGTGAAAAACATGCTGAAATATTTATTAGAAAAGCATAAAGATCAAGTAGTAGCAACACGTGGAAATCATAACACTCGAACAGGGGTACCTTTGACGGTAGCGTGTTCCATCACAAAGCCAGATTATTTAATTATTGAAAGTGCTATTTCTGGTCTCTGGACAAAACCACATGGGATTATGAAACATTTTCCACCAGATATTGCAATTATTACTTCTATTGATGGAGGACAACAAAAGTCAGCAATGGATACAGCCATACTAAAAACAAAGATTTGTGAGGGGATGTCTAAAGAAGGAATAGTCGTTCTTAATAAAGATATGCTTCATTATGATACTGTTCATAAGAATGTTCTGCAATATACGAATCATATTATTACTTATTCACTTGAAGAAAATGCAGATAGCAGCCTATTGTCTGTTCAACATCATCATGGTCTAGTAACTGTAAATGCAAAAATTTTAGGGGAAGAAGTAAGCTTCGAAACATCGCTTCTTACAAATGGAATGATTTCAAATATTATTGGTGTATTAACAATTTTAAAATTATGTGATGTAGATTTACAGTCTATTCTACCGTCGGTTGCTTTATATAAACCGGTAAATAACGTGCTTCAATTTGAAACATTGCAAAAGAAAGATGGTACATCATTTACTTTCTTAAACGATAGTTGGAATGCAACGGGGATTGCTATGATTGAAGTAATTCGTGCTTTTAAACATCAAGCCAAATTTTATAAGGGGAAAAAGATTGCTGTGTTAGGGAGGGTAGAGAACCTTTCTGAGGAAGAGGCTTATCGTCAACATCATGTACTAGCAAAGGAAATTATCGATGCAAAATTTGATCTTGTCTTTGCACATGGACCAGAAACTAAATTTTTTTTAAAAGAACTACCTGAGGATAAGATCGGAGGATATTTCGAAAACGCGAAAGAAATGATGAGCCAAGTAGTAAATCGAATAGAGGAAGATGATGTAATACTTTTAAAAGGTTCCCCTCGAATGAGTGATTTTAGTGAAGCTGCGGAATATTTAATGACAAGCTTAGAAAATTCACAAATTCCACCAAAATATTTGACGAAGCACCCATATGCTACGGGGAAAGCTGTAGCTACTTTTGAAGCTAGTACTGGAGAAGTAGCTTATCAATTTGGGGATATACATGGATATCATAATCAAGGTTTAGGCCATATTTTTCTATTAGAGCATGTTTTAAATTTAGTATTTGCTAAAAAGCTTTCTTTAGCAAATATGTATACTCCAGGTCGACAAGCATTAAAAGAAATAAAGTCTTTAAACAGTATTCCTATTTATAAAGAAGACAAGGTTACTTTGCTAAATTTATTAGAAGCTGGAATTGTTAACTCTTCTCCAAATGCACTTATTATGCTAGCAAACCAAGTAATTGGAAGTAATAAGAAAACGATGAACATAATTAAAAAGCACTCTTTTAAAGCAGAAGTATCGAGTGAAGCAATAAAAAACATTACTGGTAGAAGGATTAGTAATTTAGCTCAAAAGACAACACTAAGAGATATGTTCCACGCAGGAAAATGGCTACTCGGTTTATATCCATCTCAATTTGATCAGTTAGCAAGGACATCTTTTATATTCAAAGATAAATTTTATGAGACAAAAACTAATTTATTTCAAGAAGGATTAATAACACATGGAATATTTTTTGGATATTTAGATTCTATGGCAATTGCCTTTTCAAAAATAAACGGGAAACAGTATATTACAGTTTGTTATGGTTGTATGGATGCTTTTGAAAGAGACAGCCTATTAGCAAAATCAATATTGCATGTAAGTAAACCAAAGAAATCTGTAAGCATAAAGAAAAGAGAAGTGAAATCAGAACAATTAACAATTAATTTTTTAGGTGACACTTATTTTGGAGAGTTCTATACAAAGATTAGACAAAGGCAAGGAAAAAAAGATGCATTGTCTACAAAGGGTAGAAATTATTCTTTTGATGGAATTAGGAACTTATTTCCTGAATCAAATCTTAATATTTGTAATTTTGAAGGTGCCTTATCCATGGATTCAAATGATAAGTTAAAGCAGGCTAAACCTTTTGTGTTACATGCAGATCCAAAAGAAACGGTTGAAGCATTAAAAGAAGAAAACTTTCATCTTGCTACATTAGCAAATAATCATGCAATGGACTGTGGAAAACAAGGCTTGCAGATGACATTAACTATGTTTGAAAAGTATGGGATAGATACGATGGGGGCTGGAAAATCTCAAACTGAAGCTGAGCAAAAATATATCATTGAAACAAAGAAACGTCGGATTGCCATTTTTAATGGTTATTGGTATCGTCATAGAATGTACCGCCATTATGATTTTTATGCAGTAGGGGATTCCGAGGGAGTTTCTTGTTTAAGTGGGGGATTGCTTGATGCGATTGAGGAAGAAAGAAGAATGTATCCCGAAAGTCATATTATATTAATTGCGCATTGGGGAGTAGATTTTCAACAAGTACGGCCTTTGCAACGTCAATATGCACAACGCTATGTCGATGCGGGAGTAGATTTAATTGTGGGGCATGGTGCTCATACAATTCAAGAAATAGAAAAGTATAAACATGGAACAATCTTCTATAGTATAGGGAATGGTGTATTTAATAGTAATGGGGAATATCAAAAGCGTTTTGTACCTGCTTATGGATTCATATTGCGCTTAAATTTGGAAACTGAAAAAGTTGTTCATCAAATATATCCGATATTTACAGATAATCTCAAAACATTTTGGCAACCCCAATTATTGAATGACCAACAAATAGAACATTGTAAAAGTTATTTGAAACAGATATCGAGTCTACAGATTCAATTACAAAAAGATAATGAGGGACAATATTACTTTTTAATTTAAATTCAAAGTGAAATGATTAGATAAGTAATAAACAGCTTATCTAATCATTTTTTATAAAATAGAATTGTTTTTTTGTCTGTGTTATTCCACAATCAATATTGAAGAATATGAGTTTTATCTATGGATCTTATCTTTATTATTGGTGAAAAATATATATCTGGTTAAACAAATACAGATTAGTAGCATCAAATGAAAAATGGTATGAAGCGTATTTGGCACTATTCCGTTCATGACAGGCAAGAAAGCGTGAGTATCTCCAAACATAATATTATATCGTTCTATCTTTTCTTCGGCTCCAATCCCAAATAAATAAGGAATCCACCATGATATAATTGCTCCTAATAAAATACAAGATGGATGAATAATTAACCAAATCTTTATGAGAAAGGGGTATCTCTTTCCTATAAAAAATAAAATGCCTCCCAGTATAAGCAAAATTTGGACTACACCAATAAGAGTTACAATGATTATTTCATTAAATGGCTCTACTGCAGCAATACCCTCCAGATCATTTAATGGCCCTAAGGGAACCAAATCCTGTACAATCATAAATATTAATATAAAAATATATCCCAAAGCTAAAAATTTTTCAGATAGACGAATATTCCTTTCCATACACTACACCTCACCCTATTTATTTAGACCATCTTGAAGTAATTGTGTTCTTTAACAAAGTAGTATGTTTGTAATATAAACTTAGACTACTTTTATCATAAGAAAACGCTTTAGACAAATTACCTTTGCAGAGAAAAAGATGTTACAGATTTTAAATTGGTTATATTTATAAGACTAGGAGTGATAAAATGCGAACAGAACAAGAAATGCTTAATTTAGTATTGGATGTAGCTGCTCGTGATGAACGAGTGCGAGTGGTCGCAATGAATGGCTCCCGAACAAATAAAAATATTGAGAAGGATCATTTACAGGATTATGATATTGTGTACTTAGTAAATGATTTACCTTCCTTTATCAAAGATCTTAGCTGGGTGGATGTATTTGGTGAACGTATTATCATGCAAACACCGGAAGCGATGTCTATGTTTCCGCCAACTTTAGGGAATCGCTTTTCTTATTTAATGCTGTTTGCAGATGGTAATCGTATTGATTTGATGCTAATTCCACTGGAGGAAAAGGAACGCTATGCAATAGAGGATGGATTGACAATTATTTTGTTAGATAAGGATGGTATCATGCCTGAAATTCCTGAAGCCCATGATACAAATTATTGGGTACAGAAGCCATCTATTCATTATTATACAGATTGTTGTAATGAATTTTGGTGGGTCTCTACCTATGTGGCAAAAGGATTATGGCGTAAGGAATTACTTTATGCATTAGATCATTTGTCTCTTGTTCGTGAAATGTTATTAACGATGCTAACATGGAAGATAGGCATAGAAACAAATTTTACTGTGAATATAGGAAAGAGTTATAAGTATATAGAAAAATATTTGGAGCAGAGAACATGGAAAAAGCTCTTACATACATTTCCAAAAGCAGAGATAATGGAGATATGGAGTGCGTTATTTACTGCTATGGATTTATTCGAATTACTGGCTAAAGAGGTAAGTGAGTATTTACAGATTCCATATCAAGAAGAAGAAGCAATTCAAGTACGAAGTTATGTTAAAAATCTAAAAAATGACTAATGGTGAGGATAAAAGATGAAACAGAATAAATATGATCAAATTGACTTTTTTAATCAATACGCAAAAATGTCACGTTCTATAAAAGGTCTTGATGCTGCAGGAGAATGGCATCAACTAAAAGAAATGATCCCAAATTTATCAGGAAAGCGTGTGCTTGATTTAGGCTGTGGGTACGGTTGGCACTGTCTCTATGCCTTAGAGCAAAATGCAAGTCAGATTGTTGGAGTAGATATTTCTGAAAAAATGATAGAAAAAGCAAGAAGTCTAACAACGGATGATTCAATTAAGTATCATGTTGCTGCAATGGAGGATTTTCAAGCGGAAGAAGGAGCTTTTGATGTAGTTATCAGTTCGCTAGCTATTCATTATATAAAATCCTTCCAGATGATTTGTGAAAAGGTATTTCATTATTTAGCAGATGGAGGGACATTTGTCTTTTCAGTAGAACATCCTATTTTTACAGCAAGACAAGAACAGGATTGGATATATGATGATAAGGGAAGACGTTTGCATTGGCCAGTAGACCATTACCATATAGAAGGTTTACGTGAGACAATGTTTTTGAATGAAGAAGTGACCAAGTATCATCGAACAGTTTCAACTTATTTAAATGAGTTAATGCAAGCTGGCTTTATGATTACAAATGTAGCTGAATCTATTCCTTCTATAGAAATGCAGCAAGCAAGTTCTGAAATGAAGGATGAGCTACGCCGTCCAATGTTTTTATTAATTTCTGCAGTGAAAAAAGCTCTATAATAGAGTGAAAATTAATCGAATTATAAGAAATGCAATATACATGGAAGCTAAAAATACAACAATTTTACGAATAGTTTTAAAAAATAGGAAGAAACATAATATTATTAAAATGAAAAGTATGATTTTTAATAACATGAAAGCCCTTCTTTCTTATTTAACATACATTAGAAGCATACCAAATTCAGGGTTACTTTTCTAATAAGAGAAATGAAAATAATGATGAGCCTTATTAGCATAATCGCTAAAGGCTCATCGCTTTTTAGATAAGTATTATTTAACAGCTACTTTTCTTAAATCTTTAGCAGCTTGCACCATTACTTTAAGTGCGCCAATTGTTTCAGGCTCTTTTCTTGTTTTTAAACCACAATCCGGATTTACCCAGAATTGGTTGCTTGGAATTGTTTGAAGTGCGCGTTCAATATTTCCTTTAATTTCTTCTACTGCTGGAACACGTGGGCTATGGATATCATAAACTCCTAGACCAATTTCTTTACTGTACGTATTTACTTCAAAAGTAGAAACAAGCTCTCCATGGCTACGTGATGTTTCAATAGAGATAACGTCAGCATCTAAGTCATCGATACATTCGAAAATATCCTCGAAATTAGAGTAGCACATATGTGTATGAATTTGTGTTTCAGGCTTCGCAGTAGCTGTTGCTAAACGGAAAGAATAAGCGGAAACCTCTAGATAATCATCCCATTTTGCTTGATCTAATGGTAATCCCTCACGTAAAGCTGGTTCATCTACTTGAATAATTTGAATACCGCTTTCTTCAAGTGCTTCAATTTCCTTTTGTAGTGCTAAAGCGATTTGTTTCATAATTTCATATCGAGGTGTTGCATCATGAACAAATGACCAGTTTAAGATAGTAACAGGTCCTGTCAGCATACCTTTAACTAAACGATCAGTTAGAGATTGTGCATAGACACTTTCTTTTACTGTGATTGGTTTTTCCCATGCAACATCTCCAATGATTAGAGGTGGCTTCACGCAACGAGAACCGTATGATTGTACCCAACCATATTCTGTAACAGTAAATCCAATGAATTTTTCTCCGAAATACTCAACCATATCATTACGTTCAAATTCTCCATGAACAAGTACATCAATATCAATATCTTCTTGGATTTTAATCCAACGTTCAATTTGTGAATTAACAAATGCTTCGTATTGTGCATCAGTAATTTCACCTTTACGCCATTTTGTTCTTGTTCCACGTACTTCAGGAGTTTGTGGAAGGCTTCCAATTGTTGTTGTTGGTAATAAAGGTAATTGGAATTTTTCTTGTTGTAATGCTAGACGTTCTTTAGCTGGTTTAGAACGAACAGCAGAAGCTTCTGTTAAATTCTTAATTTCTTCATGTACTTTATCATTTGAACGATGTGTTTCTTTTACTAGCTGTAGTGCTTTAGCAACTTCATCTAATTCTGTTTGGATTGTTTCTTTTCCTTCATTTAATCCTTTTGTTAATAATGCAATTTCTTTTAGCTTTTGATCAGCAAAGGATAGTCCACCTAAAGTAATTGCATCTAATTTTTTCTCTAAGTTCTTTGTTACTGGAACATGTAGTAAAGAACTAGATGGTTGAACAATTAAATTTTCTTCTTTCACAAATTGTTTAATAGAATCAAGTACTGTTAAAGTTTGATTTAAGTCATTTCTCCAAACATTACGTCCATCAATAACACCAGCAGCAAGCACTTTGCCTTGAGGAAAGCCATATTGTTTTAATAAATCTAACGATTCTCCATGTACAAAGTCAAGTCCGAATCCAGCAACTGGGAGTTTTGTAATACGCTCATAGTGAGATACTTTTTCGAAATAAGTTTGGAAGATAATATTAATTCCTGCTACTTCTTTAGCGAATGCTGCAAACACTTTTTCAGCAGCTTCAACATATTCTACAGGAGCATTTGTAGAGAAAATAGGCTCATCAATTTGTACCCATTTTGCACCAGCCTCCGCTAACTCTTTAAGAATTTGTACATAATGAGGTGTGAATGCATCTACAATTTCTTGGAAATCTTTTGCGTCATAGCCTTTAGATAGAGCTACATATGTAACTGGCCCAAGGATAACTGGCTTACCATCGATTCCTAATTCTTCTTTTGCTTCTTTATAAGCAGTTAAAGCTCTGTTTTCAACTAATGCTGGTTTGGCATCATTTAGCTCAGGACGAATATAGTGGTAATTTGTGTTAAACCATTTTGTCATTTCTGAAGCAACCGCATTATCTACTCCACGAGCAATCGCATAGTATGTATCAATGTCTACTTTTCCACCATCATAATCATAACGGCTCGGTACAATACCAAAAGTAGCTGAAGTATCTAGCACATGGTCATATAGTGAGAATTCACCAACTGGGATCAGATCAATACCAGCATCCTTTTGCTTCTTTAAATTGTTAATACGGATATCTTTAGTACGCTTTAATAATTCAGCTTGATCGATATCGCCATTCCAATAGCTTTCAAGTGCTCTTTTCCATTCTCTTAATTCACCGATTCTTGGATAACCTAGATTAGAACTTTTTACTTTTGTCATGATAATTCCTCCTAATATTTAAGAAATTTGCTGAGTTTTTGATTTTTTTTCATTAATATAATTTATCAATTCAACGATAATGTCATATCGCATGAAAGGGGTGATTAAATAAACTCCATTAAAATACTTTAATGCTTCATCAATTAATTCTTTGGAAATAGCGATACTTTTTTTGGTAGAAGCTTCTCTATCACCAGCAACATTACTCATCCGTTCACGAATTTCATCAGAAAGCTTAATTCCTGGAACCTCATGATGTAAGAATTCAGCATTCTTAGATGATGTGATTGGCATGATACCAACAAATATTGGGGTATCAATATGGGACGTGGCATCACTTAATTGTTTGAATTTCTCCATATGATAAATAGGCTGTGTGAGAATGTAATCTGCACCACTATTTATTTTTCTCTCCATACGCTGTACTGCTTTTTCAATATTAGCTACATTTGGGTTAAATGCTCCTGCAATGGAGAAGTTAGTAGCTTCTCTTAAAGAGTTTCCTAAGAATGAAATACCTTCATTTCCTTTTTTGATTAACTCTATTAATTTGAAGGAATTTACATCGAAAACAGAGGTTGCTCCAGGGAAGTCACCAATTTTTGTCGGGTCACCTGTAATAACAAGCATCTCATCTATTCCTAATGTGTGTAGACCTAATACGTGGGATTGTAATCCGATTAAATTACGATCACGACAAGTGAGATGTACTAATGGTTTAATTCCTTCTTTTTGCAGGAGAGAAGCGATAGCTACATTGCTAATTCTAGGTGAGGCTAATGAATTATCAGCAACTGTAATTGCATCAGCACCGGCTTCTTTTAATGCTTTTGCACCTTCTATATATTCAGTAACATCTAAATGCTTTGGTGAATCTAATTCCACGATGATTGTTGTTCTTTCTTTTGCCAATTCTGAAATTGTTTTTTTATCTGATTTTTTCTGGCGCTTAATGATAATTTCTTCAATTGGAATTACTTTTTTCTCGGTAATTGGTTTTCGAGATTTAATCCCTTCCGCCATTTTTTGAATATGTTGTGGAGTAGTTCCACAGCAACCGCCAATCAGTCTTACTCCTTGTTCACGAAATTCATTTGCAGTAGTAGCAAAGTAGTCTGGCTCATTTTCATAATAGAGCACGCCATCTCGGTAAGCAGGCAAGCTTGCATTTGGATAAGCAGCTAATAGCGCATGCTTTAGTAAAGGAACTGATTCAAGAGAGCTTACCATTTGTGCAGGCCCTAGCCGGCAATTGACACCAACCACGTCAGCCCCAATATCTTCTAGACGTTTTAATCCATCTTTTAGATGTAAGCCATTTTCAAGAATTCCCGGTTCATGCATCGATACGTTTGCGATAATTGGAAGGTTTGTTTCTTCGCGAGCGATTTCTAAGACGATGCTCAGTTCATCGAAATTATAATAAGTTTCTAGTAAAATTCCATCTACTCCAGATAGTAACAAACTGTATAATTGCTCTTTAAAGCTTCGCTTAATCTCTTCTTCGGATTCTTCAAATTGTGAACCGTGGATACCACCAATCGTCCCAAGAATATGTGCCTTACCTTTACTAGCATTTTTTGCAAGGTTTACAGCTGCTTCATTTATTTTCTTTACTTTTTCTTCTAAGCCATACTGAGCTAACTTAATGTAGTTTGCACCATATGTATTGGTTTGAATTACTTCTGCTCCAGCGTTAATATATGCTTCATGGACAAGTTGAACTTGTTCAGCACTGGTTAAGTTTAATTCTTCAAAACAGGTTTTTACTCCATGTGAGTATAAGACTGTTCCCATGGCACCATCAGCAATTAAAATTCTTTCTTTCAAACTATCTAACAAACTCATCTCATATTCACCTCAATCTTTATTGGAATATTTCGTTTTATTTGACTATTAATGATCCAGTTATTAATAGTCGTCGCCGTAGATTTTCATATGAAATTTTATTTTTGAAAATCTAGTTTGCCATCTTTATTAAGATGAAATATAGCAATGCCTAGAGTGTGAATGATTTTCTTTTAAAAAGATTTTTGCGAGTCTTAAACAAATAAAAAAACCCTCTTCTTTAATTAGACTATAAGAAGAGGGTTTGCTATCTATTTTCATCACTCTTCTTATCTTTCAGGCATTATGCTTGCTGGAATTGGCACAGTACTTTAAAAGTCTGTTGCCGAGGCTTCAAAGGGCCAGTCCCTCCACCTCTCTGGATAAGAATTTAATTTTTATTATTAAATTTGTTTTCACTTTACATGGGACTTTGAAACTTGTCAACTATCTTTTTAAAAAAATAATCAAAGAAAGCTCCTAATCTCTAGTGCCTGTAGGTGATATGGATTAAAAAATATTTTTTCTCTTTGTAATTATCCAAAATTAAAAC
The DNA here is from genome assembly GCF_040958695.1 of Ornithinibacillus sp. 4-3. Classification (NCBI taxonomy): domain Bacteria; kingdom Bacillati; phylum Bacillota; class Bacilli; order Caryophanales; family Bacillaceae; genus Ornithinibacillus; species Ornithinibacillus sp. 4-3. Next base: position 2,453,655 of record NZ_CP162599.1, on the reverse strand, counting down.
GCTTACAATTTTATTTTCTAAAAGTGCTTAGCATGTTAACATAGAAAAAAGGGTATTTAAAATATAAATGAACTAGCGTGGGAGGAGAGAACAATGAGTCAACAATTAGTTGAGTATGCAAGAACAGGTGATATAGAAAATCTGAAAAATTTATTAAAAGAAGATGTTGATGTGAACATCCGTGATGCAGAAGGTAGAACCGCTGTATTAGAAGCTACACGTTATAATTATCCAAAGATTGTAGATATATTAATTCAACATGGGGCAGATGTAAATATTCAAGACTTATATCGAAATAATGTACTTCTCCATGCAGGTGCAGCTGGTTATTTAGAAATTGTAAAGCTAGCAATAGCGGCTGGTGCTAATACGAAACTGACTAATCGATATGGAGGAATTGCTATCATTCCTGCAGCAGAAAGAGCACATGTAGAGGTCATTGAAGAATTATTAACTTATTCAGATTCTGATGTCAATCATATTAATAATTTACATTGGACTGCATTAATGGAGGCAGTAATTCTTGGTGATGGTGGAGTACGCCATCAAAAAGCAGTAGAAGTGTTATTAAAGCATGGGGCAGATCCTAATATTGCTGATCGAGATGGTATAACTCCATTGCAGCATGCGGAGCAGCTTGGCTACACGGAAATTGCTTTGCTACTGAAAGCTGCCGATGCTTAAAGGAGTGAATCTATTGTTAAAAGAAAAATGGTTGCAGGAAGCAATTAAGTTGGCACAGGATAATGAAACATCAAAAAATGGATCTCCTTTTGGAGCAGTGGTAGTAAAGGATGGAGTTATTGTAGGAAGAGGGGTTAATCAAGTAAAGCGCACGCACGATCCATCACAGCATGCAGAGTTACAAGCTGTGATACACGCATGTCAATCTTTACAAACCACGGATCTTACAGGCTGTGAAATTTATGCAAGCACAGAGCCATGTCCAATGTGCTTGAGTGCGATTTATTTTACTAAAATAGATGCAGTATACTTTGCGGAAATCAGTACAGAAAGTCAAGATTATGTGTATCATCAACTTTCACTGCCGAGACAAGAGCGCGATATACATATGGAGCAGTTGTTAGAGAAAAACTAAATATTGGAGGAATATGAATGAACACTACTTATTGGTTAACAAATACAAGGCTTGAAACAAGCTATTATAAAGAAAATGATATGATTACAGCTACTAATACGGAATTTTTTCATCTACTGATTGAGGACGGAAAAATCACTGATATTGTTCCAGCTTCTGAGCAGTTAACAGATGAGCTACCGAAGAAGGATGCAAAACAGCTCTTAGCTCTACCATCATTTGTTGAAAAACATTGTCATCTTGATAAGACATTGCTTGGGGACCAATGGAGAGCAGTAAAGCCTGTTAAAAATATTTTAGAAAGAGTAGTAATTGAGAAAACGACATTGCCTACTTTAAAAACGACTACACAGGAACGTGCAGAAAATTTACTAGGAAGATTTGTCAAATACGGGGTTACACATGTGCGTACACATGCAGATATCTATCCAGAAGTAGGTTTAGAGAATTTAGAAGAAATTAAAAAGGCATTCCAAACATTCTCAGGGAAAATTGAACCAGAAATTGTCGGCTTTGCACAGCATGGTTTTTTAAAAGCAAATACAAGAGAATTGATTCAAGAATCTACTAAACATGGTGTGGATTATATCGGCAGTGTCGATCCAGCTACTGTGGATAATGATATTGAAACTTCTTTACAAGTGTTAGTTGACATAGCGGTAGAAGGAAATGTCGGAATTGATTTACATATACATGATCCTAATGAATTAGGAGCTTTCACGATTAAACGTTTAGCTGAATTAACGATTGAAGCAGGTTTACAAGGAAAGGTTGCGGTAAGTCATGCGTTTGGAATTGGTGATATCTCTCGCACGGCACTTGATGAGATGATTCCTTTGTTAAAAGAGGCGGGAATGACCTTTATTTCTAGTGTTCCAATTGACCGTAAATTCCCACCACTTGAATATTTACGTGAACAAGGTATCAACACGGCAGTTTGCTGCGATAATATATTTGATTCATGGTCTCCATTTAATAATGGTGATATTTTAGAACGTTTGGAAAGGTTAGCACAGCTCAAGCAATGGAAGGATGAGTATTCCTTAAGCCAGTCTATTTATTTTATTACTGGAGGAATTACTCCACTTAATCAACTAGGAGAGCAAGTATGGCCTAAAGTTGGCGATGCTGCAAATATCGTTTTAGTTGATGCAACATGTACAGCGGAAACTGTAGCAAGAAGAGCAGAAAGAAAAGCAACTATTTATAAAGGCAATTTCTCATTCGATAATATTTAAAATCTAATTTAGATTGAGGCTGGGACAAAAGAAAAAACTAAGCTTGAAATCCGAACAATATTTAACTGAAGCAAAGCATATTTCCGAAATGGATATTTGCGCAATTTATGTTCGGAATTAGCTAAGTAATAAACTCTTTTGTCCCAGCCCTTTTTAGTTTGCAAAGAAATATATCATTATCAAATAGATTAAATTTTGAGTGCTCCTATGTTTTCTCTTCTTTTATGTTTGTCATTACTGATTTTTTTCCTGTGTTAACGTATGATAGAAGTAGAGAACACTGGATTTAAAGGAGCATTCGTATGCGCGAAAATATCCATTTATTTTATACAAATGATTTACATAGCCATTTTGAACATTGGGCACGTATTGTTCATTTTTTCAAGGAAAATAAAACAAAAATTGTTAATCGAAAAGAATCCTGCTTTTTATTTGATATTGGAGATCATATGGACAGAGTTTCCCCGATTGCTGAAGCATTTATGGGAAAGGCAAATGTTGAGTTATTAAATGCGGCAGAATATGATGTAGTTACACTTGGGAATAATGAGGGAATTACTTTATCACATGATGATCTATACCATTTGTATGATGATGCGAATTTTTCAGTGGTGTGTAGTAATATGCATAATTTGATTGATGAGCAACCCCCTTGGCTCAAAATTTCTACACAGCTAATATCAGAAAATGGAGTTCGAATTGCAGTTCTAGGTTTAACAGCTCCATATAGTGCTTATTATCAGTTATTGGGCTGGCAAGTGGATTTTCCTCAAGAAACATTAGAGCGACATTTAGCTGTAGTGAAAAAAGATGCTGATATTATCATTTTGCTGTCTCATTTAGGATTAAATGAAGATAGACAAATTGCCATGAATCATTCAGAGATTGATATCATAATTGGGGGACATACACATCATTTATTACGTACTGGAGAAATGGTGGAGGAGACATTATTAACCGCAGCGGGTAAAAATGGTGAATTTGTTGGAAATGTCTTATTAACATGGGATCACACGAATCAAAAATTAATTAATAAAGAAGCATATGCGATTAATATTGCTCATTTGCCGAAGGATGAAAAAACGGTAGAAAAATTATCTTCTCTACAGCAAGAAGCAAATACAATCTTATCTGTCCCTGTTGTTCATACAGAAGAATCATTGGCAGTAGATTGGTCAAAGGGTACACCAATTATTAAGTCATTGACAGAAACGTTAAAGGAATGGACTAAGGCAGATTGTGCGATGCTGAATACAGGGTTATTATTAGAATCATTTCCGTCTGGAACGGTATCGTACGAAGATGTGCACCGGATTTGTCCACATCCAATTAATCCCTGTGTGGTAGAGCTTGATGGGGATGAACTAATGGAAGTAATCCGTTCGTCCTATACCAGTGCTTTTACAGAATTTGCACTTAAGGGATTTGGTTTTCGTGGAAAGAAACTAGGAAAAATGGTCTTTTCAGGATTAGAGATAGAAACAATTGATTATGGAAACCATGAATCGATTAAACGAGTATTGTGGAATGGAGAACCCTTGCAAAAAGAACGTACTTATTCTGTTGCAACAGCAGATATGTTCACATTTGGAAGATTATTACCAGAAATTTCAAGATCAGAGTCAAAAATATATTATTTGCCAGAATTTATTCGAGATTTATTAGTTTTAACGCTAAAAAAGATGTATGAAGATGACGAGGTGAAAAAATGACTAAGAATGAAACACATAATGACTCCTTGTTTTTGGAAATTAATAACGCAATTGCAACTATTTTTATTAATCGGATTAACAAGAGAAATGCGCTTTCTTATGAAATGTGGACAAAAGTTCCGGCTATCATGAAAGCGTGTGAGGAGAATTCAGAGGTTAAAGTAATTATTTTTCGAAGTGTAGATGCTTCTGCTTTTTCTGCTGGAGCAGATATTAGTGATTTTAAAAATTTATGTAAAACTGCTGAAGGTGCAAAAAAATACAATGATGCAATTATTGCTGCAGAGGCGGCTATCATGAATATTTCTAAACCAACAATTGCTCAAATTCAAGGATTTTGTGTAGGTGGTGGCTGTGAAATAGCTATTGCTTGCGATTTTCGATTTGCTGATAGTAGTGGGAGATTTGGAATTACCCCTGCTAAATTAGGATTGATTTATAATACTCCAGGCACAAAGAATCTAGTTGATCTTGTAGGACCATCAAAGGCAAAAGATATTCTCTTTACAGGAAGGTTATTGCCTGCAGAAGAAGCACTTTCTATTGGATTAATTGACCATATTTTTTCTAGTGAAATGTTAGAAAAAGAAACACTAGAATATGCAAAAATGATTGCTAACAATGCTCAATTATCTGTGCGAAGTTCGAAGAGGATTATTTTTGACGTGCTCCAAGGAGAAACAGAGAATACAGAAGAGATAGACGATATGATTGTGAACTCTTTTTTATCAGATGATTTTAAAGAAGGAGTCAATGCATTTTTAGAAAAAAGGCGTGCGAACTTTAAATATTCATAAATACATCAAAGCATGAAACTAACGAGATATGTATATTTGGAGAATGAATAGAATCACTCCAAAACTAGTTAAAATATTGATTATTCATGATTTTAACTACAGTAGTAGAACTTTTTACATTCATCTGTGCATAGCAATTTGGTTAGAATGTGAAGCAAATTTTCTACTGATTAGGTAAAGCCCTTACCTTAGCGAAAGAAATGGATTGTAAATTGACTATAATCGTTTTAGGGTGAGATTGATTTTGGAGGAGAAGGATTATGAGGCTTGCGTCCACACGAACTGTGAAACCAAATAAAACGATAGCAAAGACCATATATAATGAGACAGGAAGTGTTTTAGTTCGCCAGGGTGTAGTGGTGACAGAACAACTGAAAGAGAGCCTATTAAAACGTGGAATTACATGCATTTATATCGAAGAGGACTCGACAAAAGATATTTATGTAAACTTATCTATTCCGAGTGATTTACGAATAGAGGCTACGAAAACAATTAGAGAAGTATTTTCTGAAATGAAAATGGAACAAAACTTTATTTTCAATAAGAGAGAAGAAAAGCTTACTAAAATGATTCGAAACCTCATAGAAAATATGTCAGTGCAAAAAGATGGTTTATCACTGTTAGCTGATATATTAGTTACAGATGATTATTTATTCCAACACTCTTTGAATGTAGCTTTGTATGCATTAGCAATTGGCTCTCAATTACGATTTAGTGAAAAAGAATTAATTGAGCTAGGCTTAGGATCTATTTTGAATGATTTTGGGAAAATATTTATCGATGATACGATTTTAAAAAAAGAAGCCCATTTAACTACCGAAGAATATGAAGAGATGAAGCAGCATCCAGAGCTAGGCTTTGATTTTATTCGTCAGCATACAGATTTACCTACTGTAGTAGCGCATTGTGCTTATCAGCATCATGAAAGATTAGATGGCTCAGGTTATCCTCGAAAGCTGGTAGGAAATGAGATTCATACGTATGCGAAAGTCATTGGTGTAGCGGATGTATTTGATGCGGTGACAACCAACAGAGTATATAGAAAAGCAATGCTGCCACATGAAGGGCTAGAAATACTTTATGCACAGGCGACAGATAAATTTGATATTAAGATAGTAGAAGCCTTTAAGAAAAGCATTGTTATTTATCCAAATGGAATTACTGTTGAATTAAGTGATGGGCGAAAAGGAGTTGTAGTAAGGCAGAACCAACATCTTTATGATCGACCTATCATTAGAATTATGGATGTAGATGATACAGGAAATAGTGAATACTATGATTTGGACTTATCAAAGGCATTAAATATTATGATTACCTCTTGTTATATTGTATAGATAAAGTCTAATATTCTAACCTCCTTAAAACAAGCATATTTTGTTTTAAGGGGGTTTTCAATTTGCGAAAAATACATTTCAAGCGAAGGACTAGTGTGCCTCCAACAGCGAGAGTTATTTTTATCTTAACTGTCATTATTTTTATCATACTAATCATCTGTAGCATATTAATTATTGATCGTGGAATAAAACCAACATTAATGCATATTGCAGAAGAAAAAACAATTGAGTTTGCTACAAGAACGATTAATGCAGCAGTAAAGTCTACCGAAAATATTGCCTTTGATAATTTGGTGGATATCGCTTATGACAATGATGATAATGTTTCTGTGCTTGGTTGGAATTCTGCAGCAGTTAATCAAGCCCTTCGGTTAGCAACTGAGCGAGCAGAGTATTTTTTATATCAAGGGGATTCAGCAGGAACCTTGCCAGAAGAACTATTATCCGAGGAGGAAGAAAAGCAGGAAGATTCCCCGATTATCGTAGAAATACCAATCGGGATGGCAACAGGAAGCACTATTTTAGCAAATTTAGGTCCAAAAATTCCTGTTCATTTCGAAATTGTTGGTAGTTTACGTACAGATATTGTGCATGAGGTGAAGGAGTTTGGAGTGAATGCAGCATTATTTGAAATATATATCCCAGTTTCTGTTAATGTTCAAATCATCATCCCATTTTCAACGACTACTACAGAAATAAGTACAAATGTATTTATTGATTCACGAGTAGTAATGGGGAAAGTACCAGAATTTTATCAAAGTGGTGGTAGTCAAGGAGGAGGGCCTTCCATTTCTATACCGAAAGATAATATTTCTAGATAAGAATAGCTTATGTTCAGCCAAGAAGCTGAACATAAGCTATTTTGATTTACCTGTACTTTCCCATTTTCTTAAATATGGATACGGATCAAAGGACCATTCACTATGGCCGTTATCTTTATACATTCCATAATGTAAATGAGCAGGAAATTTCCCTGCAGTTCCAGGAGGTCCATAGCCGCTCGAGCCAACTGACCCAAGAATATCACCAGGTTTTACAATGCTTCCAACCTCAATACCCTCATGATAGCTGTTTAAATGTGCATAATAATGATAAATATTATGTGTATCCCTGATACCTAGTCTCCAGCCACCGAATAAATTCCAACCTTTTAACTCAATAACTCCATATGTTGTTGACTGAACAGGTGTCCCATAGCTGGCAAAAATATCTGTACCTTCATGAATCCTTACCCCACCAAAACCTCTACCTGCTCCCCAAGTGCTTTGGTAAGTATAGTTGTGCGTGGTCGGTAATGGGAAGGTTCTGTCGGTCAATTCAATATCTTGGAATTTCTTAAAAACTTCTGCTGTTTGCGTAATTGCTTGTACGGTTAAATCCCGCTGATAATAATCAAATAAAGCAATTTTTATATCCTCTTTCGTTGTCCCATAACTAGCAAGATATTGTGAGAAGCTATATAGAATATCTTCTGGATTTGTTGAATCTGCTAGTCCATCAGCATTACCATCTAGCCCAATCCCGTCAAATAACGAAATAACATTTGCCGAGGAGTGTTTACTTATATTGCTAAGCCCATACCATTTTTCATCTGGAACATGAATGGATATGAGAGAGGACGGATCTATATCCGTTTGAATATTTCGTTCATACTGATCAATAGCAGCAATATAATACCAAGGGATAAGAGAAAGAGCTTCTGTTTTTTTATATAGTGCTAATCTTTCCTGAGCTAATTTTTCTTCTGTAGAATCTTCCGCGTGTACTAAAAAAGGTATAAAAAACAAATAAAAAAAGGAACATAAATAGAAAATTTGCTTATAATACATGGGTAATCAACTCCAACAATAGCATAGAACATCTAATGAAATAGCATTGTATTCATTCATACTCAACTGTATGAAAATATGGTAAACTATACTCAGAATAAGCGGGGTGAAATCAATGATTGTACTACAAGGAAAAAATTATCAAATTATAGAAAATGTGAAAGACGGTTTCCAAGAAGATGCAATAAAGGAACGTTATTCTGATATTTTAAGCAAATATGATTATATCGTTGGTGACTGGGGTTATGACCAACTTCGCTTAAAAGGGTTTTATCATGATAAAAATTCTAAATCGAGCTATGATACGAAAATAAGTACATTAGATGATTATTTATTTGAGTACTGTAATTTTGGCTGTGCATATTTTGTATTAGAAAAAGTGGATTAGATTCTTTAATCTTTCTTTTCGTTCTTTTCTTTGTGAGGCTCTTTTTCGAAAGAAGCTGCTCCAAATGGACCTTCAGGAAACTCTTGAGGTACATGAAGAATTTTCTTTTTTGAATATGGCGCAGCAATTTTTTTCATTTCTTTTTTCATTAGATAATCACAACCTTTTAGGAGATATTCTTTATATATCAGGTGAATTACATACAAGCCAAGTATTGGAAAAACAATTTTTTAGGAGGTTTTATTTATGTATTTTGTTGATCGCAGTAAAATCGAAGAAACACTAAAATATTTTGATGAAATTTTAGCAGATATTAAAAAGTTTTCATTTACAACACGTCAAGAAAAATTAAGCTTAGAACGCATGACTCATATGATTATTGAATCCATTATTGATGTTGGAAATATGATGATTGATGGATTTATTATGCGTGATCCCGGAAGCTATGAAGATATTATTGACATTTTAGTGGATGAACGAGTTATTCCATCAACAGATGAGCAAGCATATAAACAAATTATTGAATTGCGTCAAATGATCGTAAGAGAGTATTTAGCAATTAATCATGAAAAACTACAGTCCACATTGACGAAAACACAAGAAACGATTGAAAAATTTAGTACATATGTATCTGATTACTTGGAAAATGAACTTGGTGTGGCAAATACTTTTTCAAATGAAGAAGGAAGATAAAAGGACGGAGAGCATTGAAAACATATAAAGGTTACATGATTGATTTAGATGGGACAATTTTTCGAGGAAATGAAGTAATTGAAGGCGCACAGGAATTTATCGATGCTTTATATGAAAAAAATATTCCTTATTTATTTTTAACGAATAATGCATCTTCAACTCAAGAAGAGATAGCTAACAAATTAACGCGAATGGGAATTAAAGCTACTCCAGAAAATATTTTTACTTCGAGCTTGGCAACTGCTAAATATATTAAACAGGTTAAACAGGAAGCCTCATGCTTTGTAATTGGAGAAACAGGAATTATTAGCTGTTTGGCAAATGAAGGTTTAACTATTGCAGATGAAAATTGTGATTTTGTTGTTATGGGGATTGATAGACAAATCAATTATGAAAAACTAGCCAAAGCATGTATTGCGATTCGTAATGGGGCAAGATTTATTTCAACGAATAGTGATATTGCAATTCCTACAGAAAAAGGTTTTTTACCAGGAAATGGTGCGCTAACTTCAGTAGTCGCAGTTAGTACAGGAATTCAGCCAACTTTTATTGGGAAACCAGAAAAAATCATTATGGAGGAAGCTTTAGCAGTACTTGGATTAGCTAAAGAAGACACAATGATGATTGGTGATAATTACGATACGGATATTTTAGCAGGACTAAGTGCTAATGTAGATACGCTGTTGGTATTTACGGGAATTACTTCAAAGCAAGATCATGAACAAAGAGATAGGCAGGCAACACATTATGTGGACAGCCTAACTGAATGGATTCCACATTTATAAAAAAATAGAAAGAGGCTGAAATAATATGGTACCTATAGATAGGGCACTTGAAAAAGAGTGTTTAATCTATAGGTATTTTTTTATATACTTAAATTTCAAGATATGTGGATTGGGGACAATTATGAGTAAAATAACATTCTCAACTAAAGAGATAATAACACTACAAAAGAATCCAAATGTACAACGTGTTAGCGAACGGTCCATTACATATACCGACGCTTTTAAAAATAAATTTATGGAGGAGTACCTAGCTGGCAAACTCCCTCGACAAATTTTTGATGAAAATGGCTTCGATGTGGACGTTATTGGGATAAAGCGAATTGAACAATCAGCTCACAGGTGGAAGAAAGCCTATGAAAGGAATGGGTTAATCGGTCTTACAGATTCAAGGAAAACGGGTTCGGGCAGACCATTAAAACGGGAACTTACACCATCCGAAGTGATGGAAAGACAAGAGGCAAGAATTAAGCTTCTGGAGGGACAAGTAGAACTATTAAAAAAGCTAGAAGTGACAGAAAGGAGGCTGCTAAACGCAAGCGAAAGTCTAGAACCGAGTAGAATATATCAGTTGATTTATGAGACCATTGAACAAAATCAATTTAAGCGAATGACAAAGTATTTTTGTGACCTTTTAGAGGTTTCGCGTTCAGGCTATTATAGCTATCTAGAGGCAGCTGAAAGACGAGAAGCAAGAGAAAAATTGGACTTAGAAGCGAAAAAAATCATACTAAAGGCATTTAATCGACGGGGGTATAAGAAAGGGTCACGTTCCATTAAAATGATACTGGAGAATGACTATAACATTATCTTTAGTCGTAAAAAGATTCAAAGAATCATGAATAAATATGGAATTGTCTGTCCTCATAGAAGGGCGAATCCTTATAAAAAAATTGCGAAAGCAACCAAGGAGCATCAGGTCGTTTCAAACAAGTTAAACAGAGAATTTAAGCAAGGAGTACCTGGAAAAGTGTTATTAACGGACATTACTTATTTGCCATATAACGGTAATTGTATGGCTTATTTGTCGACCGTAAAAGATGCGTCCACTAACGAAATCCTAGCTTACCATGTTTCAGATCGCATCACTTTAGACATCGCAACTCAGACGATCCATAAATTAGTTAATAACAAAAAAGTTACTTTACACAAAGATGCCTTTATCCACTCGGACCAAGGAAGCCATTACACGAGTCCAAGATATCAAAAATTATTAAAAAAATATGGTCTAGGCCAATCTATGTCTAGAAGAGGAAACTGTTGGGACAATGCACCTCAAGAGTCTTTCTTTGGTCATCTAAAAGATGAAGTTGACTATCAATCTTGTAAAACATTAAAAGAACTAAAGGCGAAAATAAATCATTACATGGTTTACTATAACAACTATAGGTATCAATGGAACTTAAAAAAGATGACCCCTATTCAATATAGGAATCATCTTCTAACTGCTTAGTCTCTTTTTTTATTGTGTCCTTGACATGGGTGCCAGTTTAAAACGATAATTTGTTTCATCCTCTTTCAACTATATTTATTCAGGCGGATTTTGATATTCATCATCTACCAATGCATGTGCAAGTCGGCTAGATGCAGCTGCTGCAATTGCCCCAACAATATCATCTAAAAAGGTGTGTACCTCACCAGTGTTTTTATCATTAAGTCTTTTCAAAATACCAGGCTTTTGCTTATCAATATAGCCATAGTTTGTAAAACCGATAGAACCATAAACATTTACAATAGAGAAGGCGATAATTTCATCAATGCCATATAGGCTTTCGTCTGTTTTAATAATTTTTTGTAATGGTTCTTCTAATTTATTTTGTTCAGCTAAGATATCAAGCTGAATCCCAGTAATAACAGCATGCTGTACCTCACGTTTAGATAGTACACGATTTACGTTATGCAGGCAGGTGTCTAATGTTAATGAAGGATGATAACTAGCTTGTAAATAATAAACGAGCTCTGCAATATCCACTTCTTGCACACCACGATCATGAAGTAATTTCCTAGACTTTATTTCAAGTTCTTGTTGTTTTGTAACTTCATCCATATTTAAATCACCTTTACTTTCTACGCATATATTTACAAATTAAAGTTCTAACTCCCGATTTCTATTGATATTAATTTAACAATGGAAGGGGAGATATAGTTGCAAGAATTACTATCGATTTACTATGGAATAGAAGTAAATGAGTCAATAGTAATAGCAGATAAAATTGGCTGGAGAAACAAAGAATATACTTATTTTACCATTTCCGGTATGAACAAGGAAGAAATCTTTATGGAGCAGGCATCTGCAGCAGTTTTTCTCCATTATAATGGTTATCCACAGATTGCTTTACCAATTCAAAATAATTTTGGGGAATGGCTAACCAGATGGAATGATCAATATTATATGGTTTTATTTACATGGGATAAACCTCTGTTGCCAGATGAGCATCATGGTGTAAAACTGGCAAACTTTCATAAAAAGAGTCAGCACTATCCATATCAACCAATGGTTATTTCTAATTTTAAGCAGTGGAAGGATCTTTGGATAGAAAGATTAACAAATTTAGAAAAACAAATAATCGAAGTAACACAGAAGCAATCGGAAGAAAAATATCGTTACATGCTGAATATTATGCCCTATATTATAGGAATATGTGAAAATGCGATCCAGTATATTCGTGAAGCAGAACAAGAAGAATATTATGCTGCTACAGATAAAGCAGCAATCACATTTATTCGTTATCAACATCAGCTGACTCAAGAAATTATTTGGCTGGATGAATTTGTTTATGATTATCCTATTCGTGATGTTACTGAATATATTCGAAATTTATTTTTGTCTTTAGAGGATTCTGCTGTTGAAGAGGCTTGGAATTTTCTTAGAGGCTATGAATCCGTTTTACCATTCTCAAAACTGAGCTGGAGACTATTAATAGGTAGATTATTATTTCCTATTCATATTATGGATCAAGTAACTGACTGTTTATCATATGGTCAAGAAGAGTTATTTGATCTGTTAAAACAAAGAATAGAAAATCAATCTGATTATGAGCAAAAATTAAAAAGACTTTTTCAAATAATCGGGCAAAATAATGAAACCTTATTATTACCTGTGGTAAAGTGGATATAATATGAATTTTTATTAGTTAAAGTAGTTTTTGCTGATAAAAGAAAGAGGGGAATTTACACATTGGAAAAACAACATATTTATATAACAAGAAAAATCCCAAATGAATTATTACAGCCATATCAGGAGCAGTTTCACTTTTCAATGTGGGAAAAAGAATCAGAACCAGTACCAAGAGAAGTTTTATTAGAAAAGGTTGAGCATGTAGCTGGTATACTTTGTCTTTTAACAGACCAGATCGATGAAGAAGTATTTAATAAGGCTAAACATCTCCAGCTTGTCGCAAATATGGCGGTTGGCTATGATAATATTGATGTGGAAGCGGCTAAAGCGCGTCAGGTTGTAGTGACGAATACACCAGATGTACTAACTGAAACAACAGCAGATTTAACTTTTGCTTTATTAATGGCGACAGCTAGAAGAATAGTGGAAGCAAATGAATTTATTAAAAAGGATGAATGGAAAGATTGGTCTCCATTCCTATTAGCTGGTTCTGATATTCATCATCAAACCATTGGTATTGTGGGAATGGGAAGAATTGGAGAAGCTGTTGCAAGAAGAGCAAAAGGCTTTGGTATGAATATTTTGTACTATAATCGTTCACGAAAGATGGAAGCAGAGCAAGAGTTAGATGCAACTTATGTATCATTTGAAAAACTATTAACAGAAGCGGATTTTGTTGTCTGTTTGACACCATTAACTTCTGACACACATCAAATTTTCAATAAACAAGCATTTGAAAAGATGAAGCAATCTGCTATTTTTATAAACGCTTCTCGTGGAATGACGATGGATGAACAAGCACTTTATGAAGCACTTAAAGCTGGTGAAATTAAAGCCGCTGGACTCGATGTATTTGCAACTGAACCGATTCGTGCAAGTCATCCCTTACTGGAGTTAGATAATGTCGTATGTTTACCACATATTGGTTCAGCAAGTGTAGCTACTCGTGAAAATATGATAAAATTATGTTTAGAGAATTTATCTAGTTATTTTAAGGGGCATGGAGCCAAGACGCCTGTTGAATAATGTAACGTATAGGAGAGGAATCAAGATGCCGACCTGCCAGTATTGTGGACAAAAATGGAGCTGGAAACAAACATTTAAACAAACTTTTAGATTAGATAACCGTATGACTTGCTCTTGTTGTGGGAAAAAACAATATCTTACAAAGCGGGCGAGATTAAAAAGTACCTTCATTCCTTTTTCAATGGTTACTTTAGTCATGATTAGTAATCTAGTCTTTGGTCCTTCTTACATTGCTTTCTTTATTCTATTATGTCTGCTCCCATTATTTTTAGGAATCTATCCTTTTTTTGTAGAGCTATCGAAGGAAGAAGAACCACTTTTCTGATGTTTATAAATGAAAATAATAAAAAGCAGATAAAAATAAACTGGCACCCATGTCAAGGACACAATAAAAAAAGAGACTAAGCAGTTAGAAGATGATTCCTATATTGAATAGGGGTCATCTTTTTTAAGTTCCATTGATACCTATAGTTGTTATAGTAAACCATGTAATGATTTATTTTCGCCTTTAGTTCTTTTAATGTTTTACAAGATTGATAGTCAACTTCATCTTTTAGATGACCAAAGAAAGACTCTTGAGGTGCATTGTCCCAACAGTTTCCTCTTCTAGACATAGATTGGCCTAGACCATATTTTTTTAATAATTTTTGATATCTTGGACTCGTGTAATGGCTTCCTTGGTCCGAGTGGATAAAGGCATCTTTGTGTAAAGTAACTTTTTTGTTATTAACTAATTTATGGATCGTCTGAGTTGCGATGTCTAAAGTGATGCGATCTGAAACATGGTAAGCTAGGATTTCGTTAGTGGACGCATCTTTTACGGTCGACAAATAAGCCATACAATTACCGTTATATGGCAAATAAGTAATGTCCGTTAATAACACTTTTCCAGGTACTCCTTGCTTAAATTCTCTGTTTAACTTGTTTGAAACGACCTGATGCTCCTTGGTTGCTTTCGCAATTTTTTTATAAGGATTCGCCCTTCTATGAGGACAGACAATTCCATATTTATTCATGATTCTTTGAATCTTTTTACGACTAAAGATAATGTTATAGTCATTCTCCAGTATCATTTTAATGGAACGTGACCCTTTCTTATACCCCCGTCGATTAAATGCCTTTAGTATGATTTTTTTCGCTTCTAAGTCCAATTTTTCTCTTGCTTCTCGTCTTTCAGCTGCCTCTAGATAGCTATAATAGCCTGAACGCGAAACCTCTAAAAGGTCACAAAAATACTTTGTCATTCGCTTAAATTGATTTTGTTCAATGGTCTCATAAATCAACTGATATATTCTACTCGGTTCTAGACTTTCGCTTGCGTTTAGCAGCCTCCTTTCTGTCACTTCTAGCTTTTTTAATAGTTCTACTTGTCCCTCCAGAAGCTTAATTCTTGCCTCTTGTCTTTCCATCACTTCGGATGGTGTAAGTTCCCGTTTTAATGGTCTGCCCGAACCCGTTTTCCTTGAATCTGTAAGACCGATTAACCCATTCCTTTCATAGGCTTTCTTCCACCTGTGAGCTGATTGTTCAATTCGCTTTATCCCAATAACGTCCACATCGAAGCCATTTTCATCAAAAATTTGTCGAGGGAGTTTGCCAGCTAGGTACTCCTCCATAAATTTATTTTTAAAAGCGTCGGTATATGTAATGGACCGTTCGCTAACACGTTGTACATTTGGATTCTTTTGTAGTGTTATTATCTCTTTAGTTGAGAATGTTATTTTACTCATAATTGTCCCCAATCCACATATCTTGAAATTTAAGTATATAAAAAAATACCTATAGATTAAACACTCTTTTTCAAGTGCCCTATCTATAGGTACCATATTAAAATATCTGCTTTTTTTCTTTAAAAGATTTGTTCGATTTCAGTAACACCAGGTACTTCTGTAACTAATGCACGCTCAATACCAGCTTTTAAGGTGATCGCTGAACTTGGGCAGTTACCACATGCACCCATAAGACGAATTTGAACAACACCATTATCATCTACATCAATTAATTCAACGTCTCCACCGTCACGTAGCAAATAAGGGCGTAATTTATTTAAAACATCTTGTACTTGTTCACGCATATTGCATCTCTCCTTTAATCAATTTATATTATAACATAATTATAGAAAAGGTAAATTATTTGTTAAGAATCATTCTCAATAATCCATTATATTTTACCTTTAATTCAGGATTTTGTAAAATGTAAATAACTCATAATAATTATTTCAATTAATTGAGCATGATTTAAATAGAAAAATCATAAAAGGAGGTTAATCTATTGAGTAATACACATATTACCATTACAGTATATGGTGCGGAGCAAATTTGTGCAAGTTGTGTTGGTGCACCTGGATCTAAGGACACGTATGAATGGCTACAAGCAGCAGTTGGAAGAAAATATATTGCCGATGACATTCAATATGAATATATAGATATAGATACACCACAAGAAGAGGAAAAGCATAAGGATTTTGTGGAGCGTATTTTTGAAGAGGATTTATTCTATCCAATTGTTTTTGTAAATGATGAGCTGGTGGCTGAGGGTATCCCGCGCTTAAAAACAATTTATGAAGAGCTAGAAAAATATGATGTACAGATTAAAGAGTAAGTATGTTTGCTTTTGATCTACCATAAGGAGGTTTGTAAAATGACAATTACGATTACCGACAATGCAAGTAGACAAATAAAGAAAATGATGGAAGAAGAGCCAGCAGGTGCGAAATTACGATTTGGGGTAAAAGGTGGAGGATGTAGTGGATTATCCTATTCCATCGGATTTGAACAACAGATTAATGAAGATCTAGATCTAGTTGAAGAAATCAATGAAATTCCAGTGGTAATTGCTAAACCAGATATTCCTATCATAGAAAATACAGAAATTGATTATAAACAAAATATGATGGGCGGAGGCTTCATTATAAATAATCCAAACGCAGTATTTTCATGCGGATGTGGTTCATCCTTCCGTACAAAAGAAAATGTTGGTGTACCAGGAGATTGTTAATAAGAGCTGTGTGAGGAACCTGTATGAACGGAGTTCCTTACACAGTTTTTTTGTATATTAAAATTAAAAGGGGGACTTGAAAATATGAATGAACCTTCACTTGTGCCAGAATTACTTGTTGAGAATTTAGAAGCTAGTTTAGATTTTTGGTGTGATTTATGTGGCTTTTCCATACTATATGACCGTAAGGAAGATGGCTTTGCTTATTTAACATTAGGAAATGCCCATATCATGCTTGAGGAGAAAGGGATTATAAGAAATTGGATAACAGCTGAGCTTAAGATTCCATATGGGAGAGGGATGAATCTGGAGATTACAGTTGATTCTTTTGAGTCTATTGTAGCTCGCTTAAACGAAAGAAATTGGCCTCTTTTTATGGAGCCAGAGGAGAAATGGTATCGTAGAGGCAATGGAGAAATTGGAGTTTGCCAATTTTTAGTGCAGGATCCTAATGGTTATCTTTTGCGATTTTCAGAAATGCTTGGTGAACGATTTAAATAAAAATTAGAGGACTGATATCAGCCCTCTAATTTTTTAATCTGTTATTAAAACATACTCGTTGAATGCTTTGGTTGTACTCTCGCTTTTGGATCCATATATCGCATTGCATTATTCACTGCTGTTGGTGCATCTCCAAAGCCAGTTGCAATTAATTTCACTTTTCCATCATAGGTATTAATATCACCTGCAGCGTAAATGCCTGGGATATTTGTTTCCATCTTCTGATTTACAATAATACTATTACGTTCAATTTCTAAGCCCCAATCTTTAATTGGCCCTAAATTTGAAATAAATCCATAGTTACACAGAACATAATCCACATCAATAGAAATTTCATCTGTACCACGATTTTCTTGAAGGATAACTTTTTCAATTTTTTCTTTTCCTTCAATTTTAATTGGAACATATGGTGTTAAAATTTCTACAGAAGAATTTTTCAATTGGTCTATGCTATGCTCATGTGCTCTAAAATCATCGCGACGGTGTACAAGTGTAACTTTTTTCGCAATTGGTTCAAGCATTAATGCCCAGTCAACTGCGGAATCTCCACCACCTAGTAGTAGAACATGCCGGTCTTTATAAATATTCATATCTGTCACATAATAATGAAGATTAATATCTTCAAAGGATTCGCTATCACCAATTAGCAGGCGACGTGGTTGGAAAGCACCATTCCCAGCAGTAATAATGATTGTTTTTGAATAATGAACTTCATTTTCTGCTGAGGTTAATTTAAAAGTACCATCTTCAAGGCGCTCTACCTTTTCTATTGATTGCCCAAGAATGATAGTTGGATCGAATAATTCTAATTGTTTTTCTAAATTATCGACTAATTCCTGTGCACGAATGTTAGGAAAACCAGCAACATCATATATATATTTCTCCGGATAAAGGGCGGTTAATTGCCCTCCTAGATGTGGGAGACTTTCAATTAGTTTTACTTTTGCTGAACGCATTCCACCATAGAAAGCAGTAAATAACCCAGTAGGGCCACCTCCTATGATCGTAATGTCATATAAATTATCTGTCATGGATATACCTCCAGTGCTCACTTTAAGATATTAACATTCCCTATTCTAACACAATTTGAGAGAAGTTGTATAATAGCTAGATTGGCATGTGATAGTTGTTAGAATTTTACAAATTTTTAACTTCGTATTGAAAATCATTCCCAAAGAGAATAATATTATAAAAGTGTTACGTTTTTATGACGAATTAGATTGATTACGTTTGCAATTGAAATATAATTGTAAAACAAAAGAGAAAAGAAGTGATTTAGTGTGGACAGACCCAATATAGTCGTTTTAGGCGCTGGGTATGGGGGATTATTGACAACTGTGAAATTACAGAAGCTCTTAGGAAGAAATCAAGCAAAAATTACATTAATAAATAATAATGACTATCATTACCAATCAACTTGGTTACATGAAAGTGCAGCAGGTACATTACATCATGATCGAATACGAATTCCGATTAAAGATGTGATCAACCCTCATAAAGTAAAGTTTATTCAAGATACAGTTGTTTCGATACACCCGGAAGACAATTATGTAAAATTGATGAATGATGAAGTGAAATACGATTACTTAGTCATTGGTCTAGGATTTGAAAAAGCAACATTTGGTATCCCGGGATTAGAAGAAAATGCATATGCCATTGGTGATGTAAACAGTTCACGATTAATTCGAGATCACATCGAATACCAGTTTGCAATGTATCATAATGAAGTAGAAAAAAACCCATCTCGTTTAACCATTGTTGTTGGTGGAGCAGGATTTACAGGGATTGAGTTTGTCGGTGAATTAGCAAACCGTGTACCAGAACTCTGTCAAGAATATGATATTGATCGTTCTCAAGTAGAAATTGTTGCGTTAGAAGGTGCATCAACTATTATGCCTGGGTTTGACCCAGAGCTTGTGGAATATGCGATGAACTCCTTGGAAGCTAGAGGTGTGCATTTTATAACAGATGCATTATTAAAAGAATGTAAAACTGAGAGTGTAGTCTATGAAAAAGATGGGAAACTACATGAAATTCCTACAATGACTAAAGTTTGGGCTGCAGGAGTACGTGCAAACACCATAGTAGAAAAATCTGGATTTACAACAAATCGTGGGAAGGTAGAAGTTCGAAAAGACATGCGCACACCTGAATATGATAATGTATTTGTTGTTGGTGATTGTGCATTGATTATTGATGAACCTACTGGTAGACCGTTTCCACCTACTGCGCAAATGGCAATTCAAGAAGCGGTAACTGTTGCAGCAAATGTAAATCGTTTAGTGCAAGGGAATGAACATCTTGCATTATTCGTACCACAAAACTTAGGAACAGTAGCTTCACTTGGAAATAATGATGCAATAGGAGTTATTTTTAATAACCGGAAAATCTTCGGATGGAAGGCAATTCTAATGAAGAAAATGATTGATAATCGGTATTTATTAAAGCTCGGTGGATTAGGATTGTTACTAAAAAAAGGCAAATTTAATTTTTTCGCATAATAAATGAAGCAAAGGCAGACTATTGTCTTTGCTTTATTTTCTTTATCGTATAAAATGGATTTTGTACATTGGTAATGGAAGGAGAAAAAAACTTGATTCAATTAGTTGTATCTATCGTATTATATTTCGTCATCTTTTTCGGACTTTCCTTTATTTTAAATATGCTCTTAAGAAAAACTTGGTTAATGTCATTTATTTATCCAATTATTGTTGTGATTATTATTGATGGAATTTCAACATTTGATTATCTTTTCAAACCGAGTGAATCTTTCTCTACTGCTTATGATAAAATCATTAATTTAACAGTTGTGGATATTACGGTACTTTTGTCAGGTCTTGTGGGAACAATTGTTTCGGGAATTGTGATTCGAATGCTGCGTAAGAGCGGTTATCAAATGTTTTAAGAGGTATTTTTTAAGTTTTATAGGTAGACATTTAAATAAAAGAAAGGATTTTCAGCAATTTATACTTCTGGAAATCCTTTCTTTTTATATTAGATTAAGTTTTCCTTTACGTTGTCGCATATCGGTTTATCCAGCGCCTCGGAAGTCGATGAGCTAGATTAACCATGAATAGAGCCGCAAGCAGCGAAAGTGGGAAATCTTTTATCATAAAAGGAACCATTACAATCCACGCTTGAGAGTAGCTGATAGGAATCTCTAGCCAGAAATTCATCGCAGCAAACATGTATGTTACGCCAATACTATAATTTAGTATTAAGCCAATAATTGCAGCAATAGAGTAAGGAAGTAATTTTTTATGTTTACTCTTTTCTGCAATCCAGCCGACGAAAAATGCAATAAATACAAAAGATAAAATAAATCCACCAGTGGCTGAGAAAAAAATCATTGGCCCGGATTTCAGTCCTGCAAAGATAGGAACTCCTGCAACACCTACTAAAATATATGTAATCATCGAAAGGCTTCCTAATTTTCTCCCTAGCATTAAACCTGCTAAAATCGCGAAAAATGTTTGTAAAGTAACTGGCACTGTAGCACTTCCAATTGGAACTGCTAAGAATGGAAACCAAACTGTAATATTTGCTCCTATTGCCATTAATCCTACAAATAATGCACCAAATGTTAAATCAATTGGACGTAATTTAATAATATTTCACCTCCTTATATACATGATAATAAATAATAAACTTTTTATTGTCAACTATAATTTTAATCGGTTAACATTTAGCGAAAAAAAGAACCTTCTTTAGTAGAAGGTTGATAATTAATTTTCTAATGCTGTATCCAATGCGATTTCTATCATATCCTTAAAAGTTGTTTCACGCTCTTTTGCGGTTGTTTCTTCACCAGTAATGACATGGTCAGAAACGGTAAGAATAGATAATGCTTGACGTCTAAATTTAGCAGCTAATGTATACAAAGCAGTGGACTCCATTTCAATTGCTAGTACATTATATTTTGCTAAAAGTGTATGAATTTCCTTTGCATTATCCTTATAAAATAAATCCGTAGTAAAAACATTTCCAACAAATGGAGTAATATGTTTCTTGCAGCTAATTTGATAAGCTTTATGGAGTAAATCAAAATCGGCAAGAGGAGCATAATCGATTTGGCCAAATACTAAGCGGTTCATTTGCGAATCAGTTGTAGCACCTTGAGCTAATATAATATCTCTTACATGAATATCCTCAGAAATTGCACCACAGGAACCTACTCGAATAAGCTTTTGAACATCATAGCTTTGAATTAATTCATTCACATAAATCGAGATGGAAGGGACTCCCATGCCTGTACCTTGCACGGAAATTTTTTCACCTTTATAAACGCCTGTGTATCCATTCATTCCACGTACATGGTTATATTGAATAACATCAGTTAAAAAATTTTCTGCAATATATTTGGCACGTAGTGGATCGCCTGGAAGTAAAATGGTTTCTGCAATTTGTCCTTTGTTTGCTCCAATATGTATACTCATCATTATTCCTCCCCAAAATATACTCTGTAGCGTTATCATAACGAAAAGTATAACTTAAAACAAATTTCTCTAGGTTAGCAGGTATCATTTTAAATAAGAATAAAAAAACAAGACCGCCTAATAGCGGTCTTGAGGATCTCTGTCACGATGATCATTACGGATATTAAATTCTTCACTTGATTCTGTTTGGTAATTTAAATTATCTGTCTCTGTGCGACGATCGTCAATATCTGTAAAATAAAAAGATAATGCATATAATCCACTTAATCCAACTAGTGAATAAATAACTCTTGAAATTGCGGATTGGTCACCACCGAAAAGGGCTGCAACTAAATCATAATTAAAAAATCCAATTAATCCCCAGTTAAGCGCACCAATAATTATTAATGTTAATACAATTATACGTAATACATGCATACAATCATTCCTTTTCAATTGAATTGTAGGTATATTATGTCCAATTGAATAAAGAATATAATACATTAAATGTGGAAAATAAAAGCAATAAACAAAAATATTAACTCATTTGGTATTTTATGTGAAATTTTTGTGGATAGTCAGTAAAGGAGAACGTGGTATAAGGATTGTTCGCTGACAATTATTATTGTGTGTATCTATCCACTTGGCTTGTTTCAAAAATAGTATAATAACATATACAGGAAAGGTGTTCACAGGATGCTATTGTATGACAACTTTTCTTTTTATTTGAATAGATGGATTTGATTCATTATTTCAGTTTTTAATAATGCCTTTTCAATAGGTATGTTATCTCTCTTGTTCATGCATTTCTAACTTTTAGCATATTTGCCCCTACATTTATCGTTCGCTTTAGTTATAAATGAATAAGCGCTTATTTTAATATTAGCGTAATAAACAATCTAGTCTAAAAATTATTTGTAACATTTGTCTAGATGCTGAATAGTTTGGAAAGGAGTAGTTATAGAAAGGAATGGTACAATGAATCATCAACCTGAAATAGGCTCACACCACGAAAATCCTTATGATCAGAGAATGAACCCGCATCATGAGAAGTCTAATAATAAGGAAATGAATATGCAATCTAGGGAACATACCTCTCACTCAAAACAAATGTACGAGACATGTAAAAAATTTCATTTATATTTTGTGCAAATTCAAACAACAGAGGGACAATTACATGATGGAATTATTGAAGATGTTGATAATGAAGGTGTGACAATGCTCGTGCCGTCTGGTGATATGGAACACGGAGAAGGAATGGAACGACAATTTGGCTATGGCTACGGTGGGTACGGTTTTCCTAGAAGATTTCGGCGTTTTAGACGCGTTCGATTCCCGTTTTTCCAGCTTCATCGTTTATTTTTCCCGTATTATTACCCGTACTATTATTAGTGGAATTTATTAATCTGAGATTTATAAGTTTTTTGTCAGTTACAAAGCCTTCTTAACAACATCATATTAAACATGCAAGAGTATCACATAATCATTTGTAAATTATGGAGATAGTAAATGACGATGCTTATTCCAATTTCGAAAATAAGTACCGTCATTCTTCTTGTAATTCTTCCGTATAGTATTACAGGGATCTGTGATAAATGTTCTCTTTGTGTAAATAGCTTATTAAATTAATTAGTTTCTTTTAAATATATTTAGCAGGATACTTACTAATATAATAAGAATAATTGAACCTATCAATGCAGGGAAAATGTAAAAGTCACCAATTTCAGGACCCCAAGAACCTAATAGGCGGGATCCTAAATAACCTCCAATTATCCCGGCTAAGATATTACCAATAATTCCTCCAGGTATATCTTTTCCTGTAATTAATCCTGCCAGCCAACCGATAATACCACCAACAATTAATGTCCATAGTATACTCAAGCATATCCCATCCATTCTATAGTTTTATAATATTTTCCCATCATGTAAAATAATAAACATAAAGTATATCTATATTTTGTGTTTAGCAAATAGAAAGCATACATTATTTTTAAAGCGCTAATCTATTTAAAAATATCTCAGAATGGTGTCTTCCAAAAATAAGATTAAGAATATCTTAGGGGAAATCTTTTTCTTTTAGTGGTTTCCTTTTGAAAGTTTGTATATAATATAAGGGAGCTTTTATAATTTAATTATAGCTGAAATTGATTACAGTTTATTCAGGAGGTTCTAAGATGAGAACGCATACATATTTAATTACGGCTGATGTTGGAGTCCATGCAAGACCAGCTACGTTACTTGTAAACGAAGCTGGGCAATTCGACTCTGATATTGACATTCAATATAATGGAATTAAAGTGAATTTAAAATCAATCATGGGAGTTATGTCTTTAGGAATACCTAAAGGAGCAGAGATTAATATTATTGCTAATGGTCCGGATGAAGAAAATGCATCTAATAGTATTGAAAAAGTAATACTTGAACATTTAGGAGAGAAAGTAGAAAGCTAGAGTGCTTGAAACTCTAGCTTTTATAATTGCATAGGAAAGTATTAATTTTTTCCAGGTTGTTTCTTATTCAGAGGTAGCGCTGTCTAGCTCCGAGCGCCAAAAACGAAGAGCTAACGCGAGCCACCCTATAATAAGTTAACATCGGTTTTGTTTTATAAGGAAGCCTAACTAAAACCAGGCTAAAGCCTAACGTTGGATACCCTTAAAGGGGCATGTTTCCTTTATCTCGGTTGTGCCGCTCCAATCTCTACGTTTTTTGACGTACAGGATGTGCTAGTACAGGACGTTGTGCTCGTGACGTCACGTTCTTAGCCTGTAAGGGCGCGACTTGCGCTTTTCGTTCTGATTTTTATTTATGGTAGTAATGTGCTTCTAGGTCGGCAAGTTTTTCTAAAGATTTTTTATTAAATGCTGTATCTTCCTGAGATAGTTCGTCCTTTAGTTGCTGTAAGGCCTGTTTTAATGAGTCATGATAATCAGGAATTTCTCCATCAAAGGCTTGGACCTTTCTTCTTTGAACATTCATTTTTTCTTTAAATCCTAAAGCTTTACGTTCAAAAAAAGCAACATTTTCAACTTGACCAGGATTATGAAGATCTCCTTGATTAGGATGCTTGACTACTGCAAGCACTTCCACTAATTGAAAATTTCTACGATCTTCCAGTAATTTTCCAATGTAAGCACCTGAATTATAGCTTGCTAAAACATATTTACCTACTTCTAACTCTGCCATATATGTTATACCCCTTATCTATATTTTTTTCTAAATGTAACAGATTAACGAACATTTATTTAATCTGGTACTTAAAAGCAATGCTCTTTGCTATAATATAACGCAAGAAGGAAGTGATGTACAATGATGGAGTTTTTGTATTTCCCAAAAGATAAGATGGAATATATTCCTGCATTTATTATGCTAGTTATTTTTATGATTGGCGCAGTAGCTGCAATGTATTTTATTTATAAAAAATCAAAAAAAGATGAGCATAAATTTAAGGAACAGTATAAAGATATCGACGTGCACCAGTATGAAATTGATGAAAAACAAAATAAAAATAAAGAAGACTAATAAAGACTGGTTGAGAGGTCATTTAAAGAATGACATCCAACCAGTCTTTATGATTATATTCTACAAATCTAGTATCTAGTTCAAGGTATTAACGGCTGTTTACAGCATCAATAATTCGCTTAACGCCTTCTTCAATAGTAGCGCGAGGGCATGCCATATTTATACGCATAAATTGGTTTCCTTCCTCACCATATCCCGCACCAGCGTTAAGCCCGACTTTAGCTTTTTCAATCATAAACTTCTTCAGCTCATCTGCGTCCATTTCTAATCCACTACAGTCTACCCAGAGTAAGTAAGTTCCCTCTGTATCTACTACTTTTAATTCTTTTGTATTTGTTTCTAGCATTTCTTTAATATAGTTTTTATGACCTTCTAATATTGAAATCAATTCATCTAACCACTCTTTACCATGTGTGTATGCTGCTTCTAAAGCAATATTACCCATTGTATTTAAGCGGTCTATACTTTGTTTTTGTAAATGCTGATCAATTGCTTTCTTCTTCTCAGCATCTGGAGTAACAATATAAGATGCTTGTAGACCTGCTAGATTAAATGTTTTTGTTGGTGACATACAAGTAATCGTTTGGTTGGCAATCTCTTCAGAAAGAGAAGCAATTGGAATATGACGTACATTTGGATATACCAAATCAGCATGAATTTCATCTGAAATAATCAGTACATCATGCTTCAAACAAATTTCAGCCATTTTTTCTAACTCTTCTTTTGTCCATACTCGACAAGCTGGATTATGTGGTGAACAAGAAATAAATGCTTTTACCTTATTATCAACAATCTTTTGTTCAAAATCTTCAAAATCAATATGATAGCTATTGTCTTTAAATACGAGAGGATTTTTAACTACATTTCTCTCATGAGTTTCAATTACATTATAAAAAGGTGTATATACTGGAGTTTGGATAATAATATTATCACCAGGGTTTGTAAACGCTTGAACAGCAATATGTAAGCTAGTAACTACCCCTGGACTAAAGGATAACCATTCCTCATTAATCTCCCATTGATGACGATCTTTTAACCAATTCAAGATAGAATCTTTTACTCCTGCATCCATCACTGTGTAACCATAAATTCCATGTTTTGCACGCTCGATAAGTGCTTCATTGACAGCTTCAGGAGCTTTAAAGTCCATATCAGCTACCCACATTGGAAGAACATCATTTGTACCAAAAATTGCTTCAAGTTGATCCCATTTTACGGATTTTGTATTTTTACGTTCATGTACTGCATCAAAGATTGACATAGTATTCCCTCCTTAACATATAACTTATTATAACGGAATAAATAGAAAGTTAAAATGTAAATGCTTTCAAAATTATCGCAAAAAAAGAAGCAAAGCGATAAACGCTCTGCTCACAGGGGGAATACGAGAAAGTCTTACACTAAGAGTATTCCCAGAAAAAAATTTCATAAACATGTTTTTGAAAATAATTTATCTTATTTTGACGAGTAAATTATATTTTTTGATTAGTTCGTTGAGTTTTGTAATAGTTTCGTTTGATTATTAATTAATTTCTCATAGATAAAAATTTATTTTAATTCTTTCGAAGCTTGCTTTAACCATTGTGGTAATTTTTCTTTTAGGGAATCAAATCCTATTTGCTGATCTTCTGATTGAGTAGAGAAGGGATTGGATGCTTTTTCTTGATTATTTTCGGTTGCTTTTATAGAGAGGGAAATCTTCTGTGGGCCATCCATGGAAATAATCTTTACTTTTACCTCTTTACCAATAGAAATATGATCATAAATATTACTAACATATCCATTTGTTATTTCCGAAATATGAACGAGACCTTGTAGTTCTTTATTCAAGGCAATAAATAATCCATATGGCTGAATCCCAGTAACTTTTCCAGTCACGACTTGTCCAACCTCAAATTTGTTAGCCATGCTAACCAACTCCTGTTTTTGGTAAAAAAATTATATCATTTGTTTGAAAAGGAAGCAAAAATGTAAGAATAGACTGCCGACAAATGAATTGAAGGCAGTCACTTAGTGTTAAATATTAGAAATAGTTGTTTTAATGCTTTCGTATACTCCATTCCAGAGTTTTTCATTTTCTGTAAATTCCTTCGTTGAAGCTTTAATAAGTTTCTGGAATTGCTCTTGATAATCTTCTGCTTCTTTTGGAGGTAAACCTACTTTTAGTTCATCTACTAATTCTTTTGTAGCTGGAGCCCATGGTCCCCATTTGCCAACTTCATTTCCATCCTCATCAATAAATATAAAAATTGGAATGGTACGAGATTTTCCATTGGTTAAATATTGATCCATTAATTCTAAGTTTTCATCACGTCGTAAGAAGCGCACTGGAATTTCTGTCTTCTCTAATATATGTAATAAAATAGGTATGTTTAACATGCAATGTCCACACCAAACCTCTGCTAATGCAATGACACGTAGATTCTTTTCTTTTGCTGCTTGGAAAAATGCTTCATCATTTGGTATTTCAAAATTGTTATACACATGATTGAAATTATCTTTATGTGCATCTAAATCTGCTTTATATGTCTCAGCTGTTAAGCCTTTTTCAAACCATTTATTAAGTCCCATATTATCAAGCCCCTTCTTTCAAATTTATTTTAATTTTATCCGAATAGTAGGAGAAGGTAAATCAAAATGCTGTTTAACTACTGCTATAATATGAATTTTAATAAAATTAATAAGATTTAATTGAAAAAAACATTTAACTCTAGGATAATGAGTTGGATAATTAAAAATGGAGTTGGTATTTTTTGAAAAAATTATTAATGCTTCTTATCATTGCTTTATTCGTCTTGGCTGGTTGTGGAAAAAGTGGTGATGTAACAATTACTTTCCCTGCTACTATGTTCGATAATGAGCTTTTCACTATCGATGAGATGGTTGAACAGATGGAAGAAGATAATGAAGTAAAAGAAGTTAATAAAAATGACGATGGATCATTATCCATAGTAATGTCAAAATCAGAGCATGATAAAGTAATGGAAGAAATGAAAGAGGATTTACAAGAAAGCTTTGCTGGAATTGTAAATGATAATGAATTCTTTACATCTATTAAAAATATTGAAGAGAATAAAGATTACACAGAAATTAATGTGACGGTAGATCAAGCAATGTATGAAGAAGGTATGGAAAGCTTTGCAATGCTTGCACTTGCAAGTTCTAGTGTATATTATCAAATATTTTCAGGTATTGAAGCTGATAAGCATGAATTAACGATTAACCTTAAAGATGAAGCCTCTGATGAAGTTTTTGAAACAATGAATTATCCAGAAGACTTTGAAGATATTGGCTTAATTCCTGAATAATCCAGATAAAAATCCATTTTGAAGCAATATTCAAAATGGATTTTCTTATGTTTTTCAAGTAAGCTATCTTCAAGTTTAGTAAATAACAATGAAGGGGTAGAGGAGCCATGAACTTTGAATATTATTGTAATACGAAAATGCTAATGGGTGCTGGAAAGTCAAAAGAAATTAATCTGATTTTAGCAGACATAGTAGCACCAAATAAAATGATTATGATAGTGACAGATCCTGGTGTAAAGCAAGCAGGCTTAATCACACCTATAGAAGAGCAATTACTAGAAGCAGGCTATTCAGTAATTTTATTCGACCAAGTATCTCAAAATCCAAGAGATAATGAATGTGTGCTTGGTGCAGAATTATTTAGAAAAGAAAATGTAGACTGCTTAGTAGCCATTGGTGGAGGAAGTCCAATGGATACAGCTAAAGCGATTTCTTTACTAGGTCCAAATGGAGGAACACCTGAAGATTATGTAAAAGGAAAGAAAGCTTACAAGGCTGTCGCTCCGTTAATCTGTATTCCTACAACAGCTGGAACTGGGTCAGAGGTTACTCGCTCATCTGTTATTACTTTATCTACATCACATAAAAAAATTACTTTAAAGCATGAATTATTAAGACCAATTATTGCAATTTTAGATCCTGAACTCACATTAACTGTACCAAAAGCGATTACAGCTGCAACAGGTGTAGATGCATTAGTACATGCTATTGAGGGCTATACATGTAAAGTAACAAACCCTATTTCAAAGGCTATGGGAGCAAGTGCGATGGCAACTATTGTAGAGTATTTGCCAAAAGTATATGAAAATGGAGCGAATCTAGAGGCTAGATATAAGATGCAGGAAGGAAGCTTACTAGCAGGACTTTGCTTTGGTTCAGCAGATGTAGCAGCTGTTCACTGTTTAGCAGAAGCATTAGGAAGTCTTTATGACACACCACATGGCATTGCAAACGCAGTTTTCCTACCATATGTCATTCAGTATAATGCAACCGAAAATCAACCTTTACATGCAGAATTAGCAAGAACTATGCATTTTGCAAATAAGCATGATGTTGATGAAGTGGCAATTCAGAAATTAATTGATGGGGTATATGCATTTACGCAAAGCTTAGATATTCCAACATTAAAGGAATTATCGTATGTGAAAGAAGATGATTTCGAGAAGATGGCTGAGCTTGCAGAGCAAAATGGCTCTACACCAAGTAATGTTCGATCAATTAAGAAGGATGACTATTTAAAAATATTACAATCCGCTTTTTAAGAACAAGGAGTATCGCTCTTCCTTGAAAATAGAAGGTAGATTGTACACTTTTTCAAGGAAGAATAACCCATTTACTCTTTGAAAATTGATTTTCATTAATTTTTAATGTTTCTTCAATCTTCCGGAGACGTCTATGAATATTATAAATAATTGGGAGGTACAACAAAGCAATTAATATATAGAAAGCCCATGTCATCAACTCCTTATAAAATTGTATTTATTTTATATTAAAAAGAATATTCAGTCAAATTAATGGTTCAAATAATATTGGAGGGGAGGTGTTTATACCGTGATAGAAAATAGGAAATTATCATTTGATGAAATCGAGCCTGGGGAACATTATAAGAATTGTATTTTCCTAGCTTCGCCAATTTCAAAGCGTATAAATGATGCTACTTTTGAAAAATGCGAATTTGAGCAAACTGAATTTCAAGGAAGCGAATGGTTGGATTGTGATTTTATTCATATGTCTTTTTCCAATTATATTTTTTCAAAAAGTATATTTTACCGTTGCATGTTTGAAAAGTGTCAGTTAATTGGTGTTGCTTTTATCGAAAATAAATGGAAAGCAAGTCAAGTAGTGGATTCACGTGCTGATTATGTTAATTTTACTGGCTCCACGCTAGAATCGATTATTTTTAAAGAAATTTCTTTGAAGGAGGCTTTCTTTCAAGAGGTGAAGGTAAATAAAAAGTTGATTTTTGATAAAGCTGATTTATCAGGAGCAGATTTCTTACATACAAAGCTAGCAGGAGTAGACTTTTCAAAAAGTACTTTTGATTCATTAAGATTCTCTCCAGATCATGTGATGGGAGTCAAAATTAATCCATTACAGGCGGTACCACTGCTTAATTTTTTAGGTGTCGATATATCAGATAGTTAGTGGTTTCTTTGGAAACAATTAAGATTTTTAACTTGCATTTAGTATATACTTCCGTTATAGTAAAAATATAACTACATATCGATTTGTAATCTTCGGGGCAGGGTGTAATTCCCGACCGACGGTGTGGAACTTTTGTTCTAAGTCCGTGAACTTCTGAATATGAATTCATGTTCAGTGGTTGACCTGGTGAGAATCCAGGACCGACAGTATAGTCTGGATGGGAGAAGATAACGAGCTGAATGGTCTGTACAGTTCTATTTATTGTACATTCCTGTTTTGTTGTCGTAGATATTATCCTAAGTGCCCCATAGGTACTTAGGATTTTTTTGTGTATAGAGGATGTTCAAAAAGCCCAACAAAATGACACATCGAATTTCTGCGTTAGCTTGCTTTTCCGTTCCTTGAAAAAGAAAAGCACTTTTTCTGCGTGCAAGAGCGTCTGCTCATGTATTAAAACCATAGCGGAACTTCTGCTAAAACCGTCCACGTCCTGTGGACAACACAGAAGTCACTACATCCTGTAGAAGTCCGCTACTCTAAGCTGCGCTGCCTTGAACTTTCGACGGACACGATGTGCTAGTATCGGTGTTGCTCTCGTGACGTTGCGAACTTAACCGATGACGGTCCTTTTTATTTTCCTTTTTAAACACGCATGTATAGGCAAATAAAAGCTTACACACAGATAAAATTTACGAAGGCAAAATCAGTTCATCCTTCATCAAGAGATTCGAATCGATATAAAAAAGATGAAGGAGTGTCATAAAAATGCGATCCAATAAGTTATTTAAATTAATTATTCTCTCTTTATTAGGAACTATCTCTTTATTATTGTTTTTCTTAAATTTTCCACTACCATTCTTACCGGGTTATTTAAAAATTGATTTTGGAGATATTCCAGCATTAATAGCAGGACTAATCTTTTCACCATTGGCAAGTGTAATCGTAATCGGAATTAAGAATGCTTTATATTTAGCTGTAGGTGGAGGAGAACCAGTAGGGGTTTTATCTAACTTTTTAGCAGCATCAATGTTCGTCTTACCTGTTTCCATTCTTTATCATAAATATAAAACAGTAAAGAGTGTTGTATCAGGCCTTGTCATTGGTACACTTGTGATGGCAATTGGTATGAGCATACTTAATTACTTGGTACTCTTACCAATTTATGCTTGGTTTATGGGAATGGAAGAAATGAAGCTAGAAAGTGTGAAAAGAATTACTGTGTTATTTGGAATCCTACCATTTAACTTAATTAAGGGAGCAGCAATTGGATTATTATTTGTACCAGTCTTCCTGAAAATGAAAAACTGGGTAGAGCGAAAGAAAGTTGAATTTGTTTAAATAGTAAAATACCGCATTTCGATAAAAAAATCGAGATGCGGTATTTTTTTATACCTTCAAGGATTCTGTAATATGAAATTGAAAGGAAACATCTTTTAAAAATTCTCCTTGAACAAAGGTTCGTTCCATAAAGGTAACATGATTATGATGATCCACTAACAATACGGTTGATGAGCGTGTACCGTAATGGGGAGTACGAATAAATATTGAAGATAGCTTTGCTTCCAATTCTTTTCCAACTCCTGTATTTGGTAGTTGATCAACAGGAGCTTCTTCATTATTAGCTAGAATTTTAAATAATTCTTCCGCTTGAATATTCTCCTTTGTTCTCACATAATCGGCTAATTGTTGTTTTGCTGTTTTTACTTTGGGCCAAGGTGTGTTTAATAAATGATTGCTTACACTATGCGTACCTGGGTCTAACTTGTGGGAATCTGTGCTGATGTTACTATAATAGAAAAGCTCATCAATGTTACCGACTAGTAGATTAAATCCATTATATTCTTCTCTATCTTGATGAATCAGCTTTATATACATTTCTGAATCAATAGACGAAATTAGGTAATTTTGAATGATTTCTCCGCGTGACCTTTTATCATCTTGAATACGGAGTGGATCACGATAGTTGGTTAGGGCGGCAAATCTACCATTTTTTGTAATACCCATCCATGTTCCCATTAACCGTAAATCTCGACCTGCTAATAGATTAGGATTGTCTTGCCAAAAATGGGCTTCCTTGGTTGGGCGGTCATATGCTTCATCGCGATTTGCAGCAAGTATGAATTTATAGATAGGGTGTCCTTTTAAATGTAAATTGATCAAGCACATTATTTTTACACCTACTCGTTATTTTCTTTTTTCCACTACACCAACAGTACATCGAGACAGTGAAATTAATGCTTCCTTTTCATCCGTGATTTTAATTTCCCAAACCATTGTGCGTTTGCCAATATGTACGGGTGTTGCTGTTGCAGTTACAATTCCCTCTTTTTTGCTCTTAATATGGTTAGCATTAATTTCCATACCAAATATAGAGGTGGTGTTTAAATCAACATTTAAAGCAGAGCCAATGCTAGCAGCAGTTTCAGCTAATAATACACTTGTTCCTCCATGTAGATATCCAGCAGGTTGATGTGTACGTTCATCTACTGGCATCGTTAAAACAACGGAATTTTTATCTAACACTTTACTTTCAATACCAAGCGAATCCCATAATTTTGTTCTAAAATTCATCTAATATTATCTCCCTCTTTGTAGATTTTGATTGGAACTTTTACCAATTTTAAGCAAGAAAATAACTGACTAATAGTGAAACACCTAATAATAAGCCATAGGCTGTGTTTGTTTTTCCTGTCGCAATCATTGCTGGGAGCATTTCAATAGGTTCTGTTTTTCCTTTGAACTTTTGAATAACATCGTAAGCAAGCTTGATACTAAAGAAAGCAATAAGGGATTCTAATGGAAGCATTTTTAAAATGATAAATGCTGCAGTAAATCCGTATGCAATAATAAATAATAGAGCTAAAAAGTAAATCGCCTTTTTTCTACCAAGCAATATTGCAATGGTTTTTCTACCATTTTTCTTATCACCATCTAAATCACGAATATTATTAGAAAGTAAGATAGTGGCAATAAAAATAGCAATAGGAATAGTTAACCAAATAATGTCAGAAGTAAGATCTAATACTTGAATATAATAGCTTATGCAAATAATAACAGTCCCCATTAAAAAACCGGCAAATAATTCACCAAACGGAGTATAGGCAATTGGTACGGGGCCGCCTGTGTAGAGATAACCAAACAGCATACCAATTAATCCAATTACAGCAATCCACCATGTTGTTTCTAAACAAATATAAACACCAAGTAAGATGGCAATACCAAAAAATGTAAATGCTAAATTTAATACCGTTTTTGGTGCTATCCCATCTCGAACAATCGTTCCACCAATTCCTACAGATTCTTCTGTATCTAGACCACGAACATAATCATAGTATTCATTAAACATATTTGTAGCAATTTGAATTAACATAGAAGCAAGTAACATTGCTAGAAATAATAGTGCATTAAATTCACCATGAAAATAGAGTGCAGCCATTGTCCCGAAGAAAACAGGAATAAATGAAGCAGTTAGTGTATGAGGACGTAAAAGTCGCCACCACACTTGAAACCCACCTTGTTCATTCAAGGCCTGACGAATATCGTTGTTTTGTGTCATTTTTTATAATCTCCTTCATCGCAGTAATACCTATTATTAGTTTAGGGATTTCAGCATAAGGTGTCAATTTCAGTTCAAATAATAATAATTTTAGCAGAAGATGTTATCCTTTCCTTGAGAAACCTAGCGAAAGAGAATAAAATAGAAAGGTAGTTCTTGTTTTAGATTTAACGGAGGTTAATTTCATGATAGATATAGATATAAAACGAATCGATAGTATTTTGGAAGAAGTCGTTCGTAACATGGGTGGAAAAGAAACACAGCTTGTTGTAGTGACGAAGAAAATTCAAGCCATCGATCCGATTCGTTTTTTTGAGCGAGCGAAGAAATTAGAAGAGAATCGAGTTTTTTGGGCAAGTGCTGATGGTAGCTTTTGTGTTGCTGGAGTTGGAGAGCAAATAGAAATCACAACAACACATACAAATGATCAGCAAATGAATCATGTATGGAATGAATTAACGAAACAAGCAGTTGTTTATAATCCATACAATGTTATTGGTACAGGTCTTTTTGCTATTGGCGGAATGGATTTTGATCCACTTAGTGAAAGAACGGCCTTGTGGAAGAATTTTAAGCCAAGTCAGTTTATTGTTCCAAAATATTTCATCACGAGACATATGGATTCATTTTTCTACACTGTTTCCTTACAAGTAAATAAATCAGCGAATATTACAGAGCTAGTAGAAGAATTAGCACAGGTTGAAGCAGAACTATTAGGTGGATCAGATGAAAATAGAATAGCTGCTACTGTTGCCCAGCACCAGGTTATTGAACCTGAGCAATGGAGAGATACCGTACAATTAGCTGTTGATGAAATAAAAAAAGATAAGTTCCGTAAAGTTGTACTAGCCAGGGAGCTTAGATTGAAGTTAGATAAAGAGGCAGAAATTGGCAGTATCTTAAACAGATTATTAACAACACAACCTAATAGTTATGTTTTTGCTTTTGAAAAGAAACAGGACTGTTTCCTAGGAGCAACACCAGAACGGCTTGTGAAAGTGGAAGGGAATCAATTATTTTCAACTTGTTTAGCCGGCACAGCTGCTCGTGGACAAGGGGAAAAAGAAGATGCAGAAATTGCCATGACAGAACTGTTAAATGATGAAAAGAATTTAGAAGAGCATGGTTATGTAGTGAAGATGATTCAGGACGCAATCACGCCATATTGTACTGATATTAAAATAGCTGATGCGCCTATCGTATTAACATTAAAAAATTTACAGCATCTATATACTCCTGTATCTGCCCAGTTGAAAAAAGAATTTACGATTTTTGATATTATCTATGCACTACATCCAACACCAGCACTTGGTGGAGTACCTACAGATAAATCACTACAGTTTATACGAGATTATGAGCTACTCGATCGTGGCTGGTATGGTGCACCTGTAGGATGGCTAGATGGAAAACAAAATGGGGAATTTGCGGTTGCTATTCGTTCTGGTTTAATTCAAGGAGAGGAAGCTTCTTTATTTGCTGGTTGTGGAGTAATGAAAGATTCTGATCCGTGGAAGGAATTTGAAGAGACAAGTATTAAATTTTTGCCAATGCTATCTGTATTAGGAGGATAAAATATGGATCATACAGAAAAGTTGACGAGATATGTGGCGAACTTTGTGGATGAACTCGTACAAAGTGGGCTTAAACATGTAGTTATTTCTCCAGGCTCTCGTTCTACACCACTTGCTTTAACAATGTGTGAACATAAAGAAATAAAAGAATGGATTATTATTGATGAACGTTCTGCAGCTTTCTTTGCATTAGGAATTGCGAAACAATTAAAGGAACCAGTTGCATTGCTTTGCACATCTGGAACAGCAGCAGCAAATTATTATCCTGCTATTGTAGAGGCAAATTATAGTCGTGTACCGTTACTTGTTTTAACAGCAGATCGTTCACATGAGCTGAGAGATATCGGTGCTTCTCAGGCCATTGAACAAATTAAGATGTATGGTGATACGGTGAAATGGTTTCATGAGATGGCACTCCCTGAAGCTTCAGAGCCAATGCTACGCTATGTAAGAAGTAAGGCCTCTCAAGCTATTTATAAAGCAACAGAGGGAAATCCTGGACCTGTACAATTAAATTTTCCATTTAGGGAACCACTTATTCCAGACTTTTCCATAGAAGATGCTTGGGGGTCTAGAAAAACACCTTACCAAAAAATGAATGTTGGTGAACGCCAAATAAGTCAGGAGCAAAAAGAACAGCTAATAGCTTTTTTTGAAGCCCATCCTAATGGAGTAATTGTATGTGGGCCACAAATTAATCCAGGTTTAGGGAGCGCCATTGCAGCATTGGCTGCGGCTTATCATTATCCTGTATTAGCTGATCCTTTAGCTCAAATCCGTGGAGGAACACATCAAAAAACGAATATTATTGAAAACTATGATGCTTTCTTAAAATCATCGGAAATTCGCACACAATTAAAGCCTGATTTTATTATTCGTTTTGGAGCAATGCCTGTATCCAAAAGCTATTTATTTTACTTACAGGAGAACAGAGATATTCCGCAATTTGTGGTTGATGAAAGTGAAGGTATTCGTGAGCCTGTTGCTAATCCTACCGAATTTATTTATACAAATGCTGTTAAACTTTGTCAGGATTTAGTAGCTGATGAGAAAGCTAGTCATTCCGAAAAGTGGCTGAAAAAATGGTTATCTATAAATGAACTAGCTAAAAAACAAGCATTACATACGACTGCAGAGGTATTAATGGAGGGTGAGGCTGTTCGTTCTTTACTAGAGGTAATTTCTGATGAAGCTTGTATTTATGCTGGGAATAGCATGGCAGTCCGTGATTTAGATACATTTTTTATGAATACAGATAAATCCATTGCTGTATTAGCAAATCGTGGTGCAAGTGGAATTGATGGCTTAATATCAAGTGCTCTTGGTGCAGCAGCAGTAACCAATAAATCAGTAACCCTAGTAATTGGAGACCTGTCCTTTTACCATGATTTAAATGCACTGTTGATTGCTAAGCATTATCAGTTAAGCTTAACCATTTTATTAATTAATAATGATGGTGGAGGAATCTTTTCTTTTCTACCACAAGCGGAGCATGGAAAACATTTTGAAAAATTGTTTGGTACTCCATTAGGGATTGATTTTGAACCAGCGATTCAGATGTATGGAGGGACATATGAGCTTGTGAAAAATGCGGATGCATTAAAAGAAAAGTTGATAAACAGTTATCAACAAAAAGGACTTCATGTCATTGAAGTACAAACAGATCGTCAGGATAATTTAAATTGGCGTCGACAAATTTGGCAAGCCGTAGAGAATGACATATTGTTAGGTGAGGGCTAAAGATGAGATTTACAGTAAATAATGCTACATATGCCTATGAAATTTATGGAGAGGGAGAAGTCCTTCTGCTTCTGCATGGGTTTACAGGTAGTAAACAGACTTGGCAAAGCTTTGTTGAAATATGGCAAAAGTCTTTTCAAGTTATTACCATTGACCTTCCAGGACATGGGGAGACAGTTACTCAAACTGTTCGCTCCATGGAAGCTTGCTGCCACGATATTGATCAGCTATTAACCTATTTACAAATAGAAACAGTTCATTTAATTGGCTATTCTATGGGGGGAAGAACGGCATTATCTTTTGCACTACTCTATCCGGAAAAAGTGAAAACATTAATTTTAGAAAGTGCTTCACCTGGGTTAAAGCAGGAAGTGGACAGAGAAATGCGTAGAGCAAATGATGAAAAGCTAGCAAAACAAATAGAGACAGAAGGGCTTTCTGCTTTTGTCCAATTTTGGGAAAATATTCCGTTATTTGCTACACAAAAAACATTACCAGAACAAATGAAAAAGAAAATTTATCAAGAGCGTATTGCGCAAACAGAAGCTGGATTAGCAAGTTCACTACGTCATATGGGAACAGGAAGCCAGCCTTCTTGGTGGGAGAACTTATCAAAGCTTATCATCCCTGTTTTGTTAATTGTTGGTGAATTAGATACAAAATTTGTTACAATAAATAAGATGATGCAAAAGCGTATTGCTTTTGCTACTTTAGAAGTAGTCTCAGATGCAGGACATGCAGTACATATTGAACAAGCAGAAATATTTGATAGGTTAATAAGGATGTTTATCACTAAAAAGCAGTAATAAGTAATCTGCTTATATCAATGCATTTAAAGGAGAGAAAGAGATTGACAGTTCAATGGGAAAAAGTAAGAGAGTATAAAGAAATTGTTTATGAAAAAGCAAATGGCATTGCTAAAGTAACAATGAATCGTCCAGAGAAGCATAATGCATTTACACCACTTACAGTAAGTGAGATGATTGATGCATTTGCTGATGCACGTGACGACTCCTCAGTTGGAGTAATTATTTTAACTGGTGCTGGCGGTAGAGCTTTCTGTTCTGGCGGAGACCAGTCTGTACGTGGACATGGTGGATATGTAGGTGACGATCATGTACCTCGTTTAAATGTTCTTGATTTACAACGTTTAATTCGTACGATTCCTAAACCGGTTATTGCAATGGTAGCTGGGTATGCAATTGGTGGAGGTCATGTATTGCATGTCGTATGTGATTTAACGATTGCAGCAGATAATGCTATCTTTGGGCAAACAGGACCAAAAGTAGGTAGCTTTGATGCTGGTTATGGTGCTGGTTTATTAGCTGAAATGGTAGGACAAAAGCGTGCAAGAGAAATTTGGTACCTATGCCGTCAATACAATGCAGAAGAAGCTTATGAAATGGGCTTAGTTAATACAGTAGTACCTCTTGAAAAGCTTGAAGAAGAAACAGTTAAGTGGTGTGAAGAGATTTTAGAAAAATCTCCAACAGCACTGCGTTTCTTAAAGGCATCATTTAATGCAGCAACAGATGGCCTAGCTGGTTTACAGCAAATGGCTGGAGATGCAACATTATTATATTACACAACGGATGAAGCGAAAGAAGGAAGAGATGCTTTCAAAGAGAAAAGAAAACCAGACTTTGATCAATTCCCGCGCTTCCCTTAAAAAAGATATAGGATAATGGAGATCTGATGTATACCCCAGAAGTTAGACCGAAAAAATCTAACTTCTGGGGTGTTTTTATGGTTAAATATGATGAAGCATTCAATTCAACCAAAGGGTGGATGTATGCTTTTGGCCTAAGCGACGCATCTATCATTGTTGGTTAGATGGAGAAATGGAGAAAAGAAGGCATGACAGGGCTCTTCAGACCAAAGGGGCGCCCAACTATGTCTAGAACAAGCCGTAGAATCGTATATTTATTACTACAATTATAAGCGAATAAAAGTAAAATTGACTGGGATGAGGTCAGGTAGAATATCGAAAACAAACCAGCCAATTATAATTATCTGCTTAAATACTTAGTCTAACTTTATAGGTTCAGTACAATCATCTCTTATTATTCTACGAAGTTATATAAGTTGAATTTATCATTTTAACTTACAATCTCACACAAAGTCGGTCGATAATTGTATCCTGATCCTGGTTAATATCATCCATAAATTCTCTATGTAGTGAAAAAAATAACTGCAAAATAAATGATATAATTGTAATAAAAGAGAAAAAATTATGCGAATTTTGTTTCGAATCATAGATAGGGGAAAGGATATAAAAGGAGAAATCAGGAAAAGGAAGATATTGCTAGATATCGCTATATAATTTCTATATAGGATTCGGAATGCGCATAAATCGTGTGAAATGCCTGTTTTATCCGTTTGTGTTTAAAATTTTATTTATTTATAATAAAAAAGTGGCATTTAAAAAGAAGGGTTTATTACACTTATATGACAAGATAAACAAAAATAAATGAATCTGTTCGATTCATTTATTTTTGTTTTTAACGCAGATGGTTCAAAAGTACCTTGAATCAAATGTCCTAACACTAATTGTATCATAATAGAATAAGAGGTGAGAACATGGCAGTAGTAGAAGCAAAGAACTTGTCGAAAATCTTTGGTAAAAATATTAATCAATCGATTAAAATGCTCGATCAGGGCATTTCCAAAGAAGAAATACTCAAAAAGACCGGTAATACTGTCGGAGTAAACCGTGCTAGTTTCATGGTAGAAGAAGGAGAAATCTTTGTAATCATGGGGCTTTCAGGTAGCGGGAAATCTACTTTGGTTCGATTAATCAATCGTTTAATTGATCCGAGTGAAGGCTCTATTCTTATAGATGGTAAGGAATTGGCCACGTTAGATAAAAAAGCTTTGCGGCAAGTGCGTCGTGAAAAATTAGGAATGGTATTTCAGCAATTTGCACTTTTCCCGCATCGCACTATTTTAGAAAATGCAGTATTTGGTTTAGAGGTACAAGGTATTGATAAAAAGGAACGGCGGAAACGAGCTGAAGAGTCATTAAAACTTGTAGGATTAGGAGATTATATACATCAAAAACCAGGTCAATTATCTGGTGGGATGCAGCAGCGTGTAGGATTAGCTCGTGCATTAGCAAATGATCCAAAAGTGTTATTAATGGATGAAGCCTTTTCAGCACTTGATCCATTAATCCGCAAAGAGATGCAGGATGAGTTGATTGACCTGCAAGCCTCCATGAAAAAGACTATTATCTTTATTACGCATGACCTTGATGAAGCACTTCGTATAGGAGATCGCATTGCATTAATGAAAGATGGGGTTATTGTGCAAATTGGTACACCGGAAGAAATTCTGATGAAGCCAGCAAATGACTATGTCGAAAAGTTTGTGGAAGATGTTGATCGCTCAAAAATCCTTACAGCAAGCCACATTATGAAACGTCCAGAAACAATTAATATAGAAAAGCATGGTCCTCGTACAGCATTGGAAAGAATGCGCAAGGAAGGTATTTCAAGCATCCTTGTTGTTGATGAAAAGCGTCGCCTGCAAGGCTATGTCACAGCAGATGATGCTTCCGAAGCACGTAAAAAAGGAATATCCAGTATTAAAGAAATTTTAAAAACAGACATTCTAAGGGTGGCACCAGAAGCACTAATGCAAGAAATCTTCTCTTTGATTTACAACACACCTGTTCCGATTGCAGTTGTGGAAGAAAGCGGACGTTTAAATGGGATTATTGTCCGCGGAGCAGTATTAGCTGCGCTTGCAAATGATGGAGAGGTGAACTTAGATGCTTGATTTTGTGGATAAAATCCCGTTAGCAGAATGGACAGAAAAGGCCACAGACTGGATTCAAGGTAAATTTGCATTTCTTTTTGAACCAATCAAAGAACATTTTGGCGAGTTTATGGATTTTATATCTGAAAAGGCTTTAACAAGCATCCCTCCAGTCCTGTTCATTTTAATTGTTGCTGTGATTGCGTTCTTGGTTTCGGGAAAGAAGTTTGGATTAGCGGTATTTTCAATTGTTGGTCTATGGTTTGTTTATAACCAGGGATTATGGGAGGCGTTAATGGCTACCATAACATTGGTTATTCTGGCAAGTTTATTATCTGTTATTATAGGTGTTCCAATAGGCATTTTAATGGCAAAAAGTAAGATTGCCAATTCCATTTTTCAACCAATTTTGGACTTTATGCAGACTATGCCGGCATTCGTATACTTAATTCCGGCAGTAGCATTCTTCGGAATCGGGATGGTTCCCGGGGTATTTGCATCGCTTATATTTGCGACACCTCCAACTGTCCGTTTTACAAACTTAGGCATTCGTCAAGTTTCCAAGGATTTAATTGAAGCGTCGGATTCATTTGGTGCGACTGGGCCACAGAAATTGTTTAAAGTAGAATTGCCAATGGCGAAATCAACCATTATGGCTGGGATTAACCAGACAGTGATGCTTGCTCTATCCATGGTTGTAATCGCGTCAATGATTGGTGCACCAGGACTCGGAAGCCAGGTACTGTCTGCACTACAGCGTGCCTCTGTTGGTACTGGATTCGTTGCTGGAGTTGGTATTGTAATTCTAGCTATTATTATCGACCGTATTACACAAAATATGAATAAAGGGAAAGAATAAAACTGTGTGACCATTTTTTTATGGAGGAGGGATTTCTTCTTCCATGAAGAGTGTCAATATATCAAATTAAAGTAAAGGGGAGTTTTATTTATGTTTAAAAGGAGTCTTAAACGTGCTGGGCTTATTGGAACGTTAGCAATAGGTTTAGTTGTTGCAGGTTGTGGAAATGACGACAGCAATGGTAACAGTGGAGATGATAATGCTGCAGAGGGTGGAATAAATGGCGAAATTGAGCTAGCTTATGTAGAATGGGATTCTGAAGTGGCATCTACACATGTTATCGGAAAAGTACTGGAAGATGTAGGGTATGATGTGAAATTAACTGCACTGGATAATGCAGTGATGTGGGAAGCAGTTGCAAATGGCGAAGTAGATGGTATGGTAGCAGCATGGTTGCCGGGAACACATGCTGAACAATTCGATGCATATGGTGATCAAGTAGATCGGCTTGGTGTTAACTTAGAAGGTGCAAAAATTGGGCTGGTCGTACCAGAATATATGGATGTTGATTCTATTGCGGACCTTTCCGATGAAGCTGGTCAAACAATTACAGGTATTGAGCCGGGTGCAGGTGTTGTAAGTGCATCCGAAGAAACCGTTGAAACGTATGAAAATCTGGATGGCTGGACTGTTCAGACTTCTTCTAGCGGTGCAATGACAAAAGAACTGGGAAGTGCTTATGATAATAAAGATGAAATTATTGTAACTGGTTGGACACCACATTGGAAGTTTCAGGTATATGATTTGAAATATCTTGAAGATCCAGAAGGTGTATTTGGTGAAGCGGAAACAATTGAAACAATGGTTCGTGAAGGACTAGAAGAGGATGCTCCAGAGGCATATCAAATATTAGATAACTTCTACTGGACTACAGATGACATGGAAGAAGTTATGTTAAATATTAATGAAGGTACTGATCCAGCTGATGCAGCAGCTGAATGGGTAGAAGCGAATCAAGATAAAGTGGATGAGTGGACAGAAGGTATTAAATAAATTAGTTTGTTCTTGTTTGAGAGTACGAGTCTAGTATAATTATTAGACTCGTACTTATTTTGTAGAGAACTAGAAAGTGTAGATGGAAGAACTGAAAGAAGCGATGAAGAATGTAAGAGAATCTCGTCACTATAAACGCTATTACGGCTATAAGATGAAAGAGATTACTAAGATTATCAATCGCTACGGTAGAACG
The DNA here is from genome assembly GCF_040958695.1 of Ornithinibacillus sp. 4-3. Lineage (NCBI taxonomy): Bacteria > Bacillati > Bacillota > Bacilli > Caryophanales > Bacillaceae > Ornithinibacillus > Ornithinibacillus sp. 4-3. Next base: position 2,410,080 of record NZ_CP162599.1, on the reverse strand, counting down.
GTTGGTGTTTATGTTCATGTAAAAAATAATTCCCTCGAAGGATTAAAACTTATCTTTTCACAGAGACCGTCAAAATTATCAAGAAATTGTTTTTACTAAAGTACCAGGCAGATATTGGTTTTACTGTCAAATATAATTGAACATTATCCTTATGAAACAATTTGTTAAAAATGAATGAACATAGTGCAACACCGAACTAACATACATCCTGTATCCCTCATAGCGAGTATTTTTTAGTATTGATATTTGGGAGTGACTAACTTAAAATGTTTTTATCTCAACCTCTATGTTTTTTGAAGCATAGGACATGTTAGTACATGTGTTAATCTCATGAAATCGTATTAATCTATAATGGTGCTACTTGTGAGTTTGGTTTTGAATGAAAAAGTATAAATGCTTAAGGAGAGAGACGGATGTCTAATACAATTCCACATTGGTTGACGAAGCAAGCCTTGTTATCTCCGAATCAACCAGCAATTGAAATGGAAAATGGAAATGTCATCACATATAAGCTTTTGCAAGAAAAAAGTCAGCAGTGTGCTAGAAGGCTTACTTCTTTAGGAATAAAACAAGGAGATCATATTGGAATCTTCTCAACAAACCAACCAGAAATGATGATTGCAATCCATGCATTAAGCTATATTGGTGCTGTAGCAGTATTATTAAATATTCGTTTAACAAAAGAAGAATTAGCATATCAAATCGAAAATGCTGAAATCCGTTATCTTCTAACTTCAAAAGATGTAGAAGCAAAAATGAATTTTAACATACCAACCTTTTCTTTTGCTCAGGTAGAAAGCTTTCAAGAAGCAGCAATTGAATTGAAAACCGAGCTCCGATTGGATGATGTGTTTACGATTATTTATACATCAGGAACAACTGGATATCCAAAAGGAGTGGTTCATACATATGGAAATCATTGGTGGAGTGCTATCGGGTCAGCATTAAACTTTGGCTTGCAAGCAACAGACAAATGGTTAGCAGTTTTACCGATGTTTCATGTAGGTGGTTTATCCATCTTTATTCGCAGTGTTATTTATGGGATTCCTGTTTATTTAATGGAAAAATTTGATGAGACAGCTTTTCATCAGGCGATTTTTGAAAAAGGAGTAACAATTGCTTCTGTAGTTACTGTTATGTTGAAGCGACTAGTAAATACATTAAAGGATGAGAAATATCCTGAAACATTTCGCTGTATGTTGCTAGGTGGTGGTCCAGCGCCTAAAACATTGCTTGAGCAAGCAAATAATCATGAAATAGCTGTTTTTCAGTCTTATGGGATGACAGAAACATCCTCTCAAATTGTGACACTTTCTCCAGCAGATGCGATGAATCAGTTAGGTTCATCTGGAAAACCATTATTCCCAGCACAATTAAAGATTAATGAACCAAACAGAGAAGGTATCGGCGAAATTTTTGTTAAAGGTCCAATGGTTACAGAAGGCTATTATAAAAATGAACAGGCAAATAATCGTGTATTTAATGACGGATGGCTTGCAACAGGAGATTTAGGCTATGTGGATGAGAAGGGCTTTCTTTATGTAGTTGAACGCCGAACGGATTTAATTATTTCAGGTGGAGAAAATATTTATCCAACGGAAGTAGAAAATGTTATCGCTAGACTAGGTGAAATTCTTGAGGTGGGTGTAATAGGTGTACCTGATGAAAAATGGGGACAAGTTCCAGTCGCTTTTGTTGTAAAGACAGACGAGATTTCGAGCGAGCTGATTATATCCTATGCGAAACAAAGATTGGCATCTTATAAATTACCAAAGCATATCTTTTTCATCGATGAGCTTCCGCGAAATGCATCAAATAAATTAATGAGAAAAAAATTATTAGATATATATAATGAAATTCCAGATAAATTCATATAATTTCATTTATTCGGAATTTTATTGACCAAAGTATTAATTTTTGCTAAGTTATTAATTATAAAATTTAATAGTTATTTTAAAAAGTACTACAACCAGAAATATAGACATAACATTTTAGAATGTTTATATTTCTGGTTTTTATTTTAACTATTTTTTTGGATAATTCACTGTATTCTTTAATTGTTATGAAGGAGATGAGGGTATATCAATATAAGATATAAAAGGCATATCGTTTTAAAAAAAGATGATTTAACGGAGGGATAAATAGTGAAAGCAGATACGATTTTTGTAAACGGGCATATTATGACGATGGATATGGATTTACTGGATGCAAGTGCGGTTGTTGTTAGAGAAGGAGTAATCCAATATGTAGGTGATACTGAACCAGCACTTAACTGGAAAGGTAAGAACACAGAAGTAGTTGATTTAGAAGGAAAAACATTAATGCCAGGATTTATTGAAAGTCATGTTCATCCGGTTGATTATGCTATTAAACTACTAGAAATCGATTGTCGTGCAACAAGTGCACCTTCCATTGAAGATGTTCTGAAGAAAATTAAAGAACAAACACAGTCAACTCCAGAAAATGAGTGGATTAGAGGCTGGGGATGGGATGATAGTAAATTAAAAGAAAAACGAAAAATCACACGCTGGGACTTAGATAAAGTTTCACCAAACCATCCTGTTATTCTTAAAAGAACCTGTGGTCATGTGGCAGTAGCTAACTCAAAAGCGTTTGAAATGAGTGGAATTACAAAAGATACCTCGCAACCTAAGGGAGGTAATATTGAATATGATCAATCGGGTGAAATGACGGGTATTTTAGAGGAGCTTGCTCAAGATTTACTGTCTTTACCTGAATATGATTATAACGATCTGAAAAAAGGATTTGAATTAGCACAAAAGGATTTTGCAAAATGGGGAATTACCACAGTTCATGATATGAGTGCTGTTCAAGAAAATATGCAATTATATCAAGATTTATTATCAGATGATAATTTGACTGTAAGAGTTCGTCCTTGGATTTGGGCACTAAACCAGAACGGGTGGAAAGGGCATTTAAATCAAACATTATCACTTGGAATTAAAAGTGGTTTTGGTAATGATATGATCCGTATTCAAGGTATGAAATACATGCTGGATGGTAGTGTAGGAGGAAGGACAGCAGCAGTGGATCAGCCGTATGAGGATGATAATCATAAAGGAATATTATATTTTTCAACAGATGAAATTGCACCATATATGAAACAAGCTATTTTAGGAGATTTAAGAGTTGCCATACATGCTATTGGAGAACGTGCTATTGAAGTTTCCATACAAGCATTTGAAGAGGCACATAAGGAAGCCAATATATCAAATATGCGTAATCGGATTGAACACTGTGCACTTCCTACTGAAGATCATTTAAAACGAATGAAAGAACTTGGACTTATTGCTGCTTCTTCGATTGGATTTATTTATCACATCGGCGACAGCTATATTAAAAATTTAGGGACAGAAAGAATGAAACGTGTGTATCCACATCGAACGTTTATTGATTATGGAATCGTTGCACCAGGTAATTCTGATTTACCTGTAACGGGAGGGAATCCATGGACAGGTATATATGGCGCTGTAAATCGTAAAACGATTTCAGGTCAAGTGTCAGATAGTGTACAAAATATTTCAGCCTATGAGGCGGTCAAAGCATATACCGTAGATGCAGCTTATAGTTCCTGTGAGGAAAATATCATTGGTGTTATTAAAGCATCAGCAAAAGCAGACCTTATTATCGTATCAGAAAATCCATTAGAGGTTGATACTGAAAAGCTAAAAGATCTTGAAGTAGAGGAGACATTTATGAATGGGAAATCAATATATAAGAAATAGGTCTAAAACAAAATAATAAGGAGATGAATATATGTTTAGCGGACAGGAACGAATGATTTTAGGAGTTATTGTTATTGTCTATTTTGCATTGTTATTTGCTTTCTCTCTTTATATTAATAAAAGACAAATTAAATCATATGATGATTATAATGTGGCTGGGAGATCAGTATCCATTTATCCCATTATTTTAACATTTGTTGGTACAGCAATTGGAGGAGCTAGTTTACTTGGATATATGGAAAATGCATTCACCTTAGGTATGGGGCAACAGTGGCTTAATATTGGTGGATTTATCGCAGGTGCGATCATGGCATTTGTGTTTTTAAAGAAAATCCGTGAGCTTGGAGAAAAATATAATATGGTCACGATTGGTGATTTCACAGCAATGCGATTTGGAGAGCCAGCGCGTGTGCCAACTGTTATTAGTATTTTAGTTGCCTATTGTGCAATTACTGGGATGCAATTTGTGGCGATTGCTACGATTTTAAATTTAACGATTGGGACGAGTATGACACTTGGGATTATTATAAGCTGGGTTTTGTTAACTTTAAAAACCTATTTTGGAGGATTAAAATCTGTTATTTGGCAAGATGCTATTCACGGTACGATTCAAACATTAGGAATTGTTCTTCTATTTGTCATAGTTATCTTCGTATCAGGTGGCTGGTCAGCTATGTCTGAAAATGCCATTGCTTTAAACCAAGGAGATCATTTAAGTATATTTGGTATTACTCCTACAGAAGTGTTTATTTACTTGCTTACGATAGGAGCATACCAATTTGTAAGACAAGATTTATGGCAACGCTTCTGGGCAGCAAAGGATCATAAGACAGCCATGCGAGGGTATTGGATTTCAATTATTGTTGCCGGTCTAACTGGTGTATTTGTTATGACGATTGGAATCTTTGGTCGATATGGATTACAGCTGGAAAGTGCCAATCCAGCATTAATTTATTATGAAGTGATTGAAGCTATTTTCAGCTTTCCTTTTGTTGTCGTGATGGTCATTGTTTTACTGGCAACAGTTATATCTACAGCTGACTCCTTCTTTATGGCAGGGGCTTCATCTATTATTAATGATATTATTAAACCAAGAATGAAAAATCCAACAGATGCAAAATTGCTTCAATACAGTCGCTATTCTGTCGCTCTTGTTTCAATTTTTGCATTGTTACTTGCACTATATATCCCACAACTTGTTAATCTTTGGGTTACTGGCACAGCCATGTTGGTTTCCGGACTTTTGGCGCCAGTGGCATTTGGTATGTTCTGGAAACGAACAACAAAGGTGGCAGGAGTAACATCAATGTGGATTGGTCTTGTTGTAGCTACAAGTTGGCAAATTTTAGGGCATCCATTTGGCATACATCCAGTATTTTTGGGACTACCAATCTCAATTATTACACTTATTGTCATCTCCTTATTATCAAAACCAGATGAACTAGAAAATCCGTTATAATAGAGGATGTTCAAAAAGTCCAACAAAAATGACACGGTAAGTAGTGGAACTTCGACTAAGTTCCGACACGTCCTGTGTCGAACGTCGAAGTCATCACATCCTGTGAAAGTCGTTAGCTTGCTTTTCCGTTCCTTGAAAAAGAAAAGCACTTTTTCTGCGTGCAAGAGCGTCTGCTCATGTATTAAAACCATACATTCCGCTACTCTAAGCTGCGCTGCCTTGAATTTCTCGGTCATTTGTATTGACTTTTTTGAACACGCATTAATCGATAAAATAATAATGAAGTGGTGGTAGCATTGAAGAATACAAAAATTAATATTGATTTTAATCGCTTGAAAGCAACACTAGAAAAAAGCTCTAGTATCGGTACTATCCCAGGAGATGGCTTACGTCGATTAGCCTTATCTGAAGAGGATAAAAAGATGCGAGATATATTTTTAAATTGGATGAAAGAAGCTGGTTTAGAAATTCGAATTGATGAATTTGGTAATATGTTTGGAAGAAGAGCAGGGAAAGCTAATCTAACTCCAATTATGATCGGTTCCCATTTAGATACACAACCAAATGGAGGAAGATTTGATGGAGTTTTAGGAGTGCTTTCTGCATTAGAGGTTATTCGTACATTAAATGATCAGCAAATCGAGACAAACCGCCCTATTGAAGTAGTTAATTTTACGAATGAAGAAGGAGCACGTTTTGAACCTGCATTATTAGGTTCAGGAGGAGCTACAGGGATATTCTCTTTAGATTATGTTTATAGTAGAACAGATATAGATGGCAAAACTTTTGACAGTGAATTAGAGCATATTGGCTATAAGGGCGAAAAACAATCTCCATTATCAAATATTCATGCTTTTATTGAATTGCATATTGAACAGGGACCTATTTTAGAAAATGAAAAGAAAGAAATTGGAGTTGTTCAAGGAGTAAAAGGAATGACATGGATGGAGCTAAAGGTCACTGGATCAGGTGGACATGCTGGGCCGACACCAATGAATTTACGTAAAGATGCATTGATGAAGGTAGCAAATATGATTGTCTATTTAGAGGAAAAAGCTAAACAATGGGATGAGAATTTAAGTGTAACGATAGGAAGAATGCATTTATCTCCAGGTGTTGTAAATTGTATCCCGGAGGAAGTAGTGTTCTCTTTAGATATTCGTCATGTAAAGGATGAAATTCGTGAACAATTCATCAAGGAAACGAAGCAAGATCTACAAGATATGTGTGAGCAGGAGCAATTTCAATTGAGTATCACTGATTTATGGCAGGTCAGCACTACTCATTTTCATTCGAAAATTATTAAAAAAATAAAAGAAGTAGCAGAGGAATTGGATTTATCCACTAGGGAACTATATAGTGGTGCGGGTCATGATGCTAAGTATATGAGTGATATATGTCCAACAGGAATGATCTTTTTGCCAAGTATCGGTGGAATCAGTCATGTGGAGCATGAATTATCCTTAGATAGTGATATTGAAAATGCGGCAAATGTACTTTTGCACACGGTACTTAAATTAGATAATGAGCAAATAAAATAAAAATTGAAATCATACATGTATTTTCGAAAAGCGTGTAAAACTATCGCTAAGGAGGTATGTGTATGGATAGACAAAAATACTACGTGAATATGACAAAGTATGAAATCAGTGCTTCCAAATATGGAGAAGACCATGCTTTTGTGATTTATGCTACAGAAGGTGATATTTCATTACTTCGTGCAAAGCTGGATAAAATGAATGGAGCAGATATGCAAACTTACATTCGAGCACATATTCCATTTAAACCTTATCATGAAGATAGTGCTAATGACCTTCATGATGAAAGTTTTACGGAAGCTTATCAAATGATATATCAATTAGGTGATGAAACAACGAAGGAAGAAATACGTTCCTTAGGCGTATTAGGAGATGCACGCCTCGAATAATGAAAAACATAAGCTCCGAAAATATACTTATCAGCTAAGTGAAGTATATTTTCGGAGTAATTTATATCAATGATATTTTATTTTTTTGTAGTAAGATAATCAATGACTTCAGATGTTTAGTCAAGTGCTAAATAATATGATATGGTGTATTAAAGGACGATAGTTTACGGTAGAAGGACCAAACAAAAGTGTTCTAAAGCATAAAGACAAGTCATTGAAAAAGGTAGTTGAAATAATATGCATATATTTACTGATTATTATCAAAATGAAGTAACGCTGTCTTTTGATGATCAACCATTTTCTAAAGAACCAAAGCATGTATGGGTAATTTGTCGATATCAAAATCAATGGTTATTAACAGAGCATAAGGAAAGAGGAGTAGAGTTTCCAGGAGGTAAGGTAGAAGCTGGCGAATCTGCCGAAGAAGCGGCTATTCGTGAAGTAATGGAAGAGACTGGTGGAGTAGTAGAAAAAATAACTTACATTGCTCAGTATTATGTTGCTGGAAAAAACGATCATGTCATTAAAAATGTGTATTTTGCAAAAGTGAATGAATTAAAAGTGCAAGATGGATATTTTGAAACAAATGGTCCGGTTTTATTAAATTCTATTCCTGAAAATGTCCGCAAAAATAAAAAATATAGTTTTATTATGAAAGATGATGTTTTAACAAAAAGCTTAGATTATATTCTTAAACGGTACGAATAATCGCCTATTTTCGGAATAGGCGATTATATTTTTCCATGATTGGAATGCTTAAATATAAGGATTTTTGATAAGAACATCTTTGGCTTAGGACGAAGTGTGTTTAATAAGCCAACCTTCTATTTTTTCAACAAGCTTATACATGATAGCAGCTACAATGGCAATTAGAATAAGACTTGACATCACAAGTGTAAAGTCAAATACTTGAAATCCGTAGATAATGAGATATCCTAGGCCATTTTTAGAAACAAGAAATTCTCCTACAATTACCCCAACCCAAGAAAGACCTACATTCACTTTTAATGTGGAAATCATAACAGGTAATGTAGCAGGAAATATAGCTTCCTTGAAACATTGCCATCTGGATGCCCCAAAGCTTCTGAGTACTTTGATATAGTTTGGATCAACTTCTCTAAAACCAGAATAGACAACAAGCGTTGTAATGATTACAGAAATAATTGCACCCATTGCGATAATGGATACATATCCAGGACCTAAAGCTACGATTAAGATTGGACCAATGGCAACTTTAGGCATGGCATTTAATACAACGAGATAAGGGTCTGATATTTTGGATAAGCGATTAGAAGACCATAATAAAGATGCAAAAATGATTCCTACTAGTGTTCCGATAATAAAACCTGCAACGGTTTCTAAAAGTGTAATTTGAATATGAGGTAAGATGGAGCCATCTAGAAATTTTTCTTGTAGTAATTGAAAGACTTTGTAGGGTGAACTAAAGATTAAAGGATCAACCCACGTCAATCGGCTAGCGATCTCCCATAATAAGAAAAAACTGATGAGGATAACAACTTGCCAGGTGAACACAAGTTTTTTCTCCCGTTTTATTTCTTTTTGATAAGCTCTAAAAAACTCATGATCCGTTTTCTGTGACATGCTGCTCTTGCCTCACCTTCGTAGAAGACATTTCTTCGTTTTTGTTAAGCTCTGTCCAGATTTTATCAAATAGTCCTTGGTATTTTGGATGTCTTCTGACCAAAAAGGGAGTTTCCTCACGTAATTCGATTGGTACTTCAAAAACATTAGCAATTGTCCCTGGACCTGAATCCATTAAAATGATTCGATCGCTCATTGAAATCGCCTCACCAATGTCATGTGTGACGAGAACCGCTGTTTTATTATATGTTTTTAATAGTTTAGAAACTAAATTTTCAAGCTTTAATTTTGTTAAATAGTCAAGAGCAGAGAACGGTTCATCTAAAAGCAATATTTCTGGGTTCGTGATTAAGGTTCGAACTAATGAAGCACGTTGTCGCATGCCTCCTGAGAGAGAATCAGGATAGGCCTCTGCAACATCTGTAAGTCCTACTTCTTCTAATAATTTTAACCCTTGTTCTTCTGTTTGCTTTGAGAGTGTTTTGGCTATTTTTGGCCCTAGTATAACGTTCTCAATAATGGTTTTCCAAGGAAATAAATAATCTTGCTGCAACATATAACCAATAGCTAATTTTGTTTCGCTGATTGGTTCGTTTTTGAGTAAGACTTTACCTTTTGTCGGTTGAATAATTCCTGCAATAATAGATAAGACTGTAGATTTCCCACATCCACTTGGTCCAAGTATGGAAACGAACTCTCCTTCTTTTATAGAGCATGATATATGATCTAGCGCTTTTGTGTAGTTTTTATCTGAAAAGTAATGATGGGAAATTTTTTCTAATGTTAGAAACGACAAACGTTTTCACCCCTCTGTTACTCACTAATTACTTCTTCTGCAATTTCTGTATTGACCAAATCATCATATGGAACATCTTCGTCTGGAAGTTCACCAGCCTGATCCATAACGTCCTTTAGATTGTTCCATTCTTCTTCATCTAAAATAGGATCAGTAGCAAATGAATCTTGATTTTTGTAACGTTCCATTGATGATGTGAGCATTTCTAAATCTGTATCTTCAAAATAAGGTTGAAGTAATGTAGCGATTTCTTCAGCATCGTTTTCTTGTACCCATTGTTGAGCTTTATAAATGGCACGTGTAAAACTCAAAGCAACATCCCTATCCTTTTCTAAGAAGCTTTGTTTGGCCATAAATACGGTATAAGGTAAGCGCCCAGATTCTTCTCCAAAAGAAGCAATGGTGTAACCAGCTCCTTCTTTTTCCATAACGCTTGCTGTAGGTTCAAATAGCTGCACATATTCATAATCACCTGAGACAAAGGCGCTTGGAATATTTGCAAAGTCTATGTTCTGAGATAACTCTAAATCCGCATGTGGATCAATACCGT